>NZ_LT906477.1:1217709-2435419 GCF_900187165.1 Clostridium cochlearium
TATGTATAATTGTACAAATGTCAAAAAAATAGTAGCCCCACTCACAATTGGATGCTACTATTTTTTTAATCATATTAAATTATAGTGATGCCAGTTATCTATTCAACTAGAATTATATACTATAGGGTGTTGGTAGCACCCTATTTTTATTTTCTTCATTTCTTATTCATATTATATCAAATTTTTTTTAAAAATTTTAACCTCAACAATATAAATTGGAATTTGTAAGCATGTATTAAATTTCATCAATAATTTGCTTGTTATTGTCAGTTCTCCACTTCTTGTATTCTTCAACATCAGAATTAATTGATTTTAATACCCAACTTAATATAGCTATATCATCGATGTAGCCAACCACAGGTATATAATCTGGAATTAAATCAATAGGAGATATTATATAAATCAATGTTGAAATTATACTGATTATAGTGCCTATAGGTATGTCGGTATATTCCTTTTTTATGTAGCTTCTAACTAAAGAAACCATGCAAGCTATATCACTTACATATTTCCCAATACAAGGTATTAATTTTAATTTGTTTTCAATTCTTTGAACAAGTCTCTCAAATTTATCCTCATCATTAATTACTGATTTTGCTTCTTCACTACTAGCTTCAAGTAATGTTTTTATTTTTTCTTCAGTAAATACTTCATCTTTTCTTTTCATTTAAATTCTCCTCTTCTATTTTATTTCTTGTAATACGCTATGTGATTTTTGCGAGGAATTACTATTTATCTACATAATAATTATAACGAAATTTTCATTATATGGAAACTCATATTGCAATATTAGAAGAAATAACAAATAAAATGGCGAACGTTTGTTTGCATAGTTTCCCATGGAATGTTAATACTATAAATGAAATATATAGTATTGGAGATGATTCTATGGCAGAACTAAAAGTTATTTACGGAAATACAAATGCAAGAGATTTTTGCGTCAAAGAAGAAAAACAGAGTTATATTCAGATGGATGAGATTATGAAAAGATTATTTTCTCTACAAAATAAAGTTCCAATTATAGATTTTTTAAATGCAGTATATAAAGATAATATAAGTTATAGTGCTAAAATCACTTATGGAAATAGAGAAATAACTTCTTTAGATAAAGAAAAAATTAAGTTTATAAGTTTTTATGCAGATATGTACATAAGAGTTGAGGATGATGAAAGAGTATTGGAATATGAAATAGAATTTCAAACTGTTTATGATAATAGTATGGCTATAAGAATGTTTAGGTATGGTTTTGAAAGAGCTGTGAGATTGGCAGATTTTAAAAATATGGGTGATACTATAACTATGAATTTACCAGAACCATATCTTATAGTCCTAGAGGAAGACAATAAAACACCAGAGGAAATAAAGCTAAAAATTATAATACCAAAAGATAATGAGTTTGTGTATAAAGCTAATGTATTAAAATATTGGAAGTATGATTTAGATAGGCTTTATAGAGAAAATATGTATCTTTTATATCCACTTCAAATATTTAAGTTAAGAAAGGAAATGCAGTATATAAGTAGTTTATCAAAACCATTTGAAGATAAGAAAAAAAGAATGAAAATTATATATGAAAGATTAAAAATAATTATAAAAAATACATTAAAATATATAGATAAAGCTTATGAAAATGGTAAAATAAATATAAGAGATTATGATGAAATGACAACAATAATAGAAAATATAAATTCTTATTTTTTAGATATGTATGGAAAATATGAGAATATAGATGAGGAGGTAAGAAATATGGTCAAAAGCTTTTATGATCCCAAAGTAGAGGAAAGAGGTATTGAGAAAGGTATAGAAAAAGGTAAAATAGAAGTGGCCAGAAATCTATTAAAAATGGGAATGGATTTATTAGCTATAGTGCAAGCAACGGGGTTATCAAAAGAAGAAATTAAAAAAATTGAAGCAGACATGAACTAGTATTAGCAAAATAAATCCTGTTATCAATTTGTTTACAGCTTCAGAGGGTTTTCCAATGAACAAGAAATAATGAACAATGAAGGTGGATTTTCTTCCGCTTTGCTACAGAAAACCTTACATTTTGTTTTGTTGGCTCGTTTGCTTCGCTAAACATCGCTTATTTGGTTAAGGACTGCTTAATATATAAATCATACAATTAAATTTTTTTCATAATGACAATGGAGAAAAATAACCATAATCATTCATTCTTCATTGTTCATTATTCATTAAAAAAAATCACTCTACTTCAGTATAGATATCCTTTTTACCTACTACAATAATAAGAGCTTTTTTCAATCCTTCTTCTCCTAGTTGTTCTTTAACTATTTTACTTTCTGCATAACCTTGAAGCTGATTTAATCCTTCTTCTTTTACTTTTTCTAAGGTTTTTCTTTCACTTTCTTTTATATATTTTAATTCTATAATCCATTGAAATTTGGTTATATCTTTATATTGAATTTTTCTTTTTAGCATTATATCCACATAACCTTTGTTATTTTCTGCTTCACTTTGTATAAAATAGGTGCTGTCTATTCCTAAAAGAGTTAAAAACATCATTTTAATATGTTTTTCCTCCATTTGCATTAAATCTCTATTGGATAAACCTTCTAGTATTTCACCTATAATCTCAACTAAAGGTTCAATGTTTCCATATGCTCTCATTTCCGTTATTGCATCTCTAACATCTTTTATTTGTAAATTATATTCTAAATTCATTCTTTGAAAATATTGTTCCCAATAAATTGTTTTTATCACATAGTTTGGTACTCTAAGTATTGTACCACTAATCCCTTGCCCCTTTATTGTAAGCATTCCAAGATAAAATAATAGGGATTTAAAATTTTCTTTTACACTGTACATGGTATGAATATTAAATCTATCTACTAACATAGTAGAAGTTTCGCCCTTAGTCATTATCTCCTCTAGGGCTTCTGTGTCATTAAAATTATAAGCTAGCTGATTAACTTTTCCATAATCTGTTTTTACGTTATTATCTATCATTTCTTCTGGATATTCATTATATGCCAGATAATTATCTAAAAAATACATAGACATATCTGGATTAAATACACTATCAGCTTTTTTATTAAACTTATATCCATCATAATAAGTAGTCATATCAGCACATATTTTTTTTCTAAGTTCTGTATCCTTTATATTAACTTCATCCATAATCCAAGATAACTCTTCTCTTGTAAAACCCATCATGGCATTAAGATCTCTATCTAGAGTATAATTTCTAGTTATATTAAATCCACTAGTTAAGTCATCTAATATTATAGGACTTACTCCTGTCATAAATATTCTATTAAAATTATCCATGGTTGCATCTTTTAATGCTTTATAAAATACTTTAACAAAGCCTTCACCATGGAGAATACTTTCATAGGTACTTTGTTTTCCTCCTGTAATTAATTCATTGGCAAAATTATCATATTCATCTATTAAAACAAATACTTGCTTGCTATTAATTTTACTAAGCATACTTATATGTGCTACTATCATTTCTGCACTCATATTTTCCATAGACAACTTATTTTCACCTAAAATATCACCATATTTATACAAAAATTCCCTTGCTGATGATGCAACTTTAAAATTAAAGCTCTTTCTTAACTCTTCTTCTCCATGAACTGCATCCACTCCTGCAAAACTTATTTTCCAAACTAAAAATTTATTTCTCTTATCCGTAGGATTTTTGCCTATATATAAATCTCCAAATAATTCTTCAAATTTATCCTTTTTATTTATATCATAGTAATTTTCTAAGGTTGATATAAAAAGACTTTTTCCAAATCTTCTAGGTCTTATAAAAAACTGATAAGGAGCATATCTATCTAAAATTTCTATATATGATGTTTTGTCTACATAAAGATAATTTTCTTTTCTTAAAACTTGAAAATTGGAAATACCATAGGGTATTCTTTTCATAATTTTATTCACACTCCTAGTTTTATTTCATTTATTTATATTATATCATTTTAAAGAAAAAATACGCTAGAATGTACAGATAAAGCTTATAAATACACCTATATGCTTATGTGCTTTTTCCATCTCATCATCCCCCAGCGCTCTTTTATTTAATTTATTATTCTTTTTAAGATACCTACTTGCGAATTTGACAATTTACCTATTTGTTTTTCTTCTAAAGTCCACATTAATGCTATGCCTTCATCTCCATTGCTCCATATATGAAATGCATGTGTAAAATATCCTTCTTTATGATTTATTTGTACAATCATATCTGGATATGTTTCTGCGTGCCATTCACCAGTTGAGAAGTTTATTTGGTCAAAGAGATTTTCAAACTCATCTATTTTTTCCTTATTTTTTATTTCTTTTGTAAACTCAAATGCATCATTACTAATCTGATGTCCTACTACCAGAACCTTATCTGGTGTCATAATTTTATTAAAAGTATTCCTAACAACTGGGAATAGAAATATCAATAATATAGTTGTAACTATCATCACTTTTTTCTTCAATAAAAATACCCCCTTACTATATGCTTTATTCTTTTCTTCTAATAGAACAAATACTTGTTTGTTTAAAATAAGAATATATGAAACAAACTAAGCATTACTTTAATTTCAGGAGTCATGACATTACCAAACTCACCATCAGCATGTCCAAACAGCTCTACTGAAATAACTATATTACCTTCTAAAGTTAATTGTTTTTGTGCTTGGAAGAACTCATCTTTAAACTTCGTACTCCCACACAAAGTTATTACCTTATATTTCCCTACCATAATATTCTCTCCCCATTTATTTTGTAATATTTCACCTATGAAACATACATAATATAAATATTATAACATTAAATCACAGTTTATTATTATAGTAGTCCTTATTTTACTTTTATAAAGAAAAGCATCTATTATAGATGTTTTATATGCTGTTTTTCTTGTACCTACAATAAAACAATATTTTATATCCATTTGTAAATCTCATCTTACTCATAATTTCGACCTCCTAATAAAGTGAATACATAATTATTGCAATAATACCCAATAATACATAAAATATAAACTTTGAAAAATTCTTAATGACAACTTTTAATAAATACTTTTTTTCTTTATATGGTTTCTTAACAATCAATACATAATAAGTTATGAAAAATATAATAAACCATATCAATGTCCTAAAAATTAAATGCTCAAAGTTAGCATAAAATATATTAGAAAAGCTTTTTTGAAACTTACCTTTACTCAAACTATTTTCAAGTTTTTGGGTTACTTTTTTAAATTTTTCTTCACTACTGCTGCTCTTTAATGTTTCAACAGTCTCCTCTCTTATTCTTTCTATTTTTCCAAATTCTTTAACATCTTTAAAATATTTATTTTTATCTCTATATGCAATTATCATTTCTGTATCTCTTTTATTAATACCTTTTAGCTTAAGTAAATCTTCTTTCTCACGTAAACCCATATTGAAAATATTAGAAGAAATACAAATAAAATGGTGAACGTTTGTTTGTATAGTTTCCCGTGGAATGTTAATACTATAAATGAAATATATGGTATCGGAGATGATTCTATGGCAGAACTAAAAGTTGTTTACGGAAATAGAAATGCAAGAGATTTTTGCGTCAAAGAAGAAAAACAAAGTTATATTCAGATGGATGAGATTATGAAAAGGTTATTTTCTCTACAAAATAAAGTTCCAATTATAGATTTTTTAAATGCAGTATATAAAGATAATATAAGTTATAGTGCTAAAATCACTTATGGAAATAGAGAAATAACTTCTTTAGATAAAGAAAAAATTAAGTTTATAAATTTTTATGCAGATATGTACATAAGAATTAAAAATGGTAAAATAAATATAAGAGATTATGATGAAATGACAACAATAATAGAAAATATAAATTCTTATTTTTTAGATATGTATGGAAAGTATGAGAATATAGATGAGGAGGTAAGAAATATGGTGAAAAGCTTTTATGATCCTAAAGTAGAGGAAAGAGGAATTCAAAAGGGTATGGAAAAAGGTATGGTGCAAGGTATAGAAAAAGGTAAGATAGAAGTAGCTAGAAATCTATTGAAAATGGGAATGGATTTATTAGCTATAATGCAAGCAACGGGGTTATCAAAAGAAGAAATTAAAAAGATTGAAGCAGACATGAACTAATATTAGGAAAATAAATCCTGTTATCAATTTGTTTACAGCTCCAGAGGTTTTTCCAATGAACAAGAAATAATGAACAATGAACAATGAAGGTGGATTTTCTTCTGCTTTGCTACAGAAAATCTTTGATTTTGTTTTGTGGGCTCGTTTGCTTCGCTAAACATCGCAATTTTAGTTGTAATTGAAAATGGAAAGTTAAGAATGGAGAAAAGGTAACCACAATTGTTCATTATTCATTAAAAAAAGGACTCGTTTAGCAAAGCTAAACATCTCTACCAATTGAAATTTTATCTTTTGCTTAAACTTCTTCCCAGACAATAAACACCAACCAGCATTTCTCCCACAGATAACCCCAAAAGTAATCCAGCAAAAAAATCTTTTACATCAGAACCACCAATACTATGAGAAACAGCCAAGGAAGCTATCCCCATTACAATTAGTAAAATCCCATACATGGTATTTTTTTGTTGCTCTAAATCTTGCATCCTTTTTAACAGGTCCATAATCTGTTTCTCATCGTATATGCGTACACTATTTTCTTCAATTTCTTCTCCGTCCATTAGTTCTGCAACTGTTATTTCAAGCTCTTTGCATAGTTCTTGCACCACACTGTAATCAGGCATACATTTTCCTGTTTCCCATTTTGAAACAGACTTATTTGATACGCCTATTTTTTCTGCAAGTTGCTCCTGTGTCATATTGTGTTCTTTTCTCTTTTGTGCAATAAATTTGCCTATAGATAATTGGTTCATATTTAACACTCCTTTGTTTTTGATACTAAAATACTACTTGGAAAGTATCAAAAGGTCTATCCCTTATTATGCGAATATAGGTGGAATCCTTATAACTTGTGATTTTCTAACATCCAAGACTCGAAAAAATCTTCAGTTTTTCCTTGTTGATGATGTCCGTCAAGTTTACTATTTATCTACAAATAATTATAACGAAATCTTCATTATACGGAAACCTATATTTAAAATATTGGAAGAAATACAAAGCTTATCAAAACCATTTGAAGATAAGAAAAAAAGAATGAAAATTATATATGAAAGATTAAAAATAATTATAAAAAATACATTAGAATATATAGATAAAGCTTATGAAAATGGTAAAATAAATATAAGAGATTATGATGAAATGACAACAATAATAGAAAATATAAATTCTTATTTTTTAGATATGTATGGAAAGTATGAGAATATAGATGAGGAGGTAAGGAATATGGTCAAAAGCTTTTATGATCCCAAAGTAGAGGAAAGAGGAATTCAAAAGGGTATGGAAAAAGGTATGGTGCAAGGTATAGAAAAAGGTAAAATAGAAGTAGCTAGAAATCTATTGAAAATGGGAATGGATTTATTAGCTATAGTGCAAGCAACGGGGTTATCAAAAGAAGAAATTAAAAAGATTGAAGCAGATATGAACTAGTATTAGGAAAATAAATCCTGTTCTCAATTTGTTTACAGCTTCAGTGGGTTTTCTAATATTGTTTATAAAAAAATATCCCTATTATAATACAAATATACTGTATTATAATAGGGCATTAATATTATCTTAAGTATTTTCAATTTTATCAATTATTTCATTTATTTATATTATATCATTTAAAAGAAAAAATACGCTAGAATGTACAGATAAAGCTTATAAATACACCTATATGCTTTATTCTTTTCTTCTAATAGAACAAATACTTGTTTGTTTAAAATAAGAATATATGAAACAAACTAAGCATTATAATGTTCCAAATAATTAACCCTCTTTCCTGTTTTTATGGCATAGTCTATTTCATCTTTTGTACTTTCACCTATGTATCCGTTTTTGTTAATCACGTAAATTTCATCAGACATATCAATTTTTCTTTTATGTATATCATCAAGCATTAATTTAATTTCAGGAGTGATGACATTACCAAACTCACCATCAGCATGTCCAAACAGCCCTACTGAAATAACTATATTGCCTTCTAAAGTTAATTGTTTTTGTGCTTGCAAGAACTCATCTTTAAACTTCGTACTCCCACACAAAGTTATTACTTTATATTTTCCTACCATGATATTCAATCCCCCTTTATTTAATGAACAATTATGGATATTTTCTGTAGCAAAGTGGAAGAAAATCCACCTTAATTATTCATTGTTCATTGTTAGTTATTCATTAATAAAAATATTATACCATTAAATCACAATTTATTATTTTGATAGTACCTATTTTACTTTTATAAAATAAAAACCTAGGCATTAATTATTTCAATACCTAGTTTACTATTTTTCCCAAGTAACAGTTACCTACTAAAATGTCCTTCTAACCTTTTAACTTAAATATAATAATACCAACTATCATTATTAAAATGCCTAGTAGTTTTGTAAAATCAAATTTAATTTGTGAACTGCCAAATAGTCCAAAGGTATCAATAATTGTAGCGAATATTAATTGGGTAATAAGTAGTATTGCTACTGAAAAAGTAGCACCTAGTAGCGATATTCCTTTCATAACACTATAAACTATGATTACTCCAAAAGCTCCGCCCAATAAATAAAGTTTATTAACTTCTTGAAGTCTTTTAAAATTTCCATTACCCAAAATAATCATTGCAATGGCAGCAACAATGAATCCTATTGCATGTACTATTACGGTTGTTTCAACTAAACCGATTTTATCGCTGACACGAGTATTGAAAACGCTTTGAAGGGTAATAAAAACACCTGCAAGAAATGAAAATATAATGCCTGACATAATTGCATCCCATCCTTTATATTTTACTTTTCATAAATATTTCCTTGTGATAATTCCTTTAATTTTTCAAGATTTTTAATAATAATGGTTGATTTTCTCTTCTGTATTATATTTTTATTAATAAATTCATTCAATATTCTATTAAGATGTCTATAACTTGTTCCAAGTAGTGGTGCTATTTCTATTAACTTAGGAATTTTTATTTCCATATGTTCTGATAAATTATCTTCATAATCATTCATTGACAATATATAGCTTGCTAGTCTGCTTTCTAAAGAATATAAAAGGTTTATGGATGTTGCATTAGTTGAACTATATAATTTTCTACTTAAATTATCTATAATAAATTTGAGAAAAACTGTATCCTCACAAGCATATTTCCTTAATTTCTCCATTTCTATTGCTATAAATATTGATTCGTTAATAGATTCAACATTACACAGCACCTTATAATTTGTTAATAATTCAACATCTCCCAATATACTTAATGGATAAGAAAATCTTAATAAAATTGATTTCCCATCCTCATGCAATGTATAAGTTTTAATTTTTCCTTCAACAAGAAAAAACATATGCTTTAATTCATTATCTTTACTACAAATCAATTCTCCATTTTGAAAACTGCTAAGTTCCATATGCTCTAAAATATTCGCTTTAAATATTTTATCTAATTGGTATTTTTGTATATATTCCATAATTATATTTCTGTCAGAAATTTTTTTCATAGTTATCACCACCATTCTATAAGAAATATATTTTTAGTATAAATAATCTGCAAAAATAAAAAAAGGACAAATGTCCTTTTTACCTAGGTATAGGAAATTTATTAGAAATCCATTCTTTTTCTTTTTCATGTACAGCAATATTATTAAAGCTTTTATGTCCACCTATATGCTCCCAATGTTGATATTCACTAATTGAAAAAGTACATTCATCTATTTTTTCAACCGTAAACCATTCATACATATAAACTCATCTCCATAATCAATAAAATAGTCTTATTTTTATTATATATTAATTACTGGATTATTCAATTTTAATAAAAAAAGCACCTACAGTTAAGTAGATGCTTTAATATAATTTAAAATTGTTATTCTAGCACCTTCGTAATGTGTCAAGTGCTTCTGATACTTTTCTGGCAAAATCTAATGGTCTATCTATTGATTCAAAGTGGATATACATAAGTCTTGGATTTTCAAATAGCCAATGGTTGTGCAGTGCAGTTACTAATATTCCATTTTCTCTTATTTAAAAACCTAATCCGCTATAAACATAATATGAAATTTGTCGATAAATGTGTATAAATGTTGTTTTATATATTTTTATTAATATCAAAAATTTTGCTCAATTAGATTACCGCCTACATTCCTAAATTCTTCCCAAAAATTTGGATAAGACTTTTCTACAGCTTTGCTATTATTTATTATTAAAGGTTCTTCACAGACTGTAGACGCAACAGCCATGGCCATAGCAATTCTGTGGTCATTCCAACTATCTACAATACCACCCTTTAACTTTTTATTGCCCTTTATTATAAGTGAATCCTCTAATTCTTCAACTTCTCCACCGATTTTATTTAATTCACAAGCTATAGCATGTAATCTGTCACATTCCTTTATTCTTACTCTTTTGGCATTAATGATTTTTGTAACACCGCTACTTACTGTCCCTGCTACTGCAAGTATTGGAACTAAATCTGGAATTTCAGATGCATCAATGGTTATACCTTTTAATTTACTAGAAATTACTTTTATGCAATCATTATTTATATTTATAATTCCTCCCATGTATTTTATTATATTTATAATTTCTTTATCCCCCTGTAATGAATTTATATTTAAATTTTTACAACTCATTTCTTCTCCAATTGCCCCTGCAACAAGCCAAAAGGCTCCTTGGGAAAAGTCACCTTCTACATTGTAATTTCTAGGTACATAGCTTTGGTTTCCCTTTATATAAAATTCTTTATAATTATTATTTTCAATTTTTACCCCAAATTTATTTAATATATCCATAGTTAAATCCACATAGGCCTTTGATTCTAGTTTTGATGTAATAATTATTTTTGAATCTCCACAAAGAAGAGGAAGAACAAACATTAATCCTGTTATAAATTGTGAACTTATATCTCCTTTTAGATAAAATTCCCCTGGTTTTAATTTACCCTTTACTCTTAAAGGCAAATTGCCCTTTTCATTTTGGTAAAATATATTTTTTTTATTAAAAATATTATAATATTCATCTAAGGGACGTTGTGGTAATTTGCCACTTCCTATAAATGTTACTTCTCTTTCATTTTGCAAAAGAGCTATGGGAATTAAAAATCTTAAAGTGGATCCAGATTCTATACAATCTATAATATTGTTTTGTATTTGAATTTTATTTACACCCTTTATATTTAATAATTTATTATTATTCTTTTCTATTTCATTAATAGAAACTCCAAAGTTTTTCATTCCATAAATAGTAGCTAGTATATCTTTAGAATATACTATATTGTCTATAATGCTTTCTCCCCCGGCAAGGCCTGCTGCTATTATTGCCCTATGTGCCAAGCTTTTAGAAGGAGGAATGTTTATACTTCCTTTTAACTTTTTAGGAAAAATTTTAACACAGTTCATTTTACTTCTCCTTTAATACTAAATAACTTTGTATATTTCTATTATATCATTGTAAAACAATCTATTTTTTTAATGGAAAATGGTATTCTGGTGTTTCATTGTTAATGGTTTTAAATTCATACCCTTTGTCTTTATAAAGTTTAATTATATCAGCTAAAGCCTTAGAAGTATTTTTTTGCACATTGTCACAGTGCATAAGTAATACTCTTGGTTTAGATTTAATATTACTTTCTGTAGCTCGTTTAAATAGCTTGTTAACGGTGGTTTTAGGATTTATTCCATCTCCTGAATCAATATTCCAATCATATATTTTAAATCCCCTACTATTTAATTCTTCTTTAAATTCTTTATCTAATCTTTTTGCACTTCCCCCTGGGAATCTAATTATATTAGACTTTATGCCAGTTACTTTATAAACTTCTTCTTGACATTTTAACATCTCATCTATAAATATTTTATTATCAGAGTATATCTTTTTAAAGTTATGTGTATAAGTATGCAATCCTATGCTATGACCCTCATCTTTTATTCTCTTTAGTATTTCTTCTTTACCTTTAATTTGATTGCCAATAACAAAAAATGTAGCCTTAACATCATATTCCTTTAATGTATCTAATATATTGTTAGTATTATAGCTAGGTCCATCATCAAAAGTTAGATATATTATTTTATTTTTCTCAGAATTATTTTCAGTTTCTGATACTTTATTAAAAGCATATGCAAAACTAGTGGATAGACAAAACAATAGAAGAAAACCTACGATAATTTTACTCCATCTTTTTTTCATGTTATCCTCCTATTTATTAATATAAGTCTCTAACAATATATTGTTTCAAAAATATTTATTTATTCTTATATAATTTATTTTTATAATATCCTTCTGAAAGGTATAGAGCTCCCATAGGATTATGAGCAAGAACTCTATCTTTAACTGCAAAAACTGTTACAGGAGCATTAGAATATTTTATAAATAATGAATCATGTCCTACACAATCCTAGTATAATATTTAAATCTGTTTTACTATTATTTAAAAAGGTAGCTTGTCCTATTGGATTACATATGGCTTCATAAGTACCTGGTCTTACCTTTTGACTGTCTTTAATGTTTAAAAATTCTTTGGGTATGCTTCCATTTTTACATACAATGGAACTAACTTGAAAGCCATTATTTTTTAATATTGAACAAAGTATTTTTGCTTCTTTGCTTAATCCTACACAAAAGGCCAATCCTAGCTTTTTAAAATTACATTTGTTTGCAAAATCCATTATTTCTTCTAGTCTTGTTTTTTGGCAATATCCTTCTGCTTCAACTAGGGCAGAATTATATGCTAATTTATAATTTTCCTCTTCATGGTATAATTTTTTTATTTTTTCCTGTGCTTCTTTTTCATTACAGGGACAATTAAGTGGCAAATTTTCAAGTTTTCCTGTTTTACAATTTTTTTCACTACACATAGAACAAGTATACATGTTGCTATCCCTCCAATATTTGTTTAAATATTTTGTATTTTTATGTTAATGCTATTCTTCATTATTGTCAAATGCTAAATAAAAAAGGACCAACTCATAAATTTTTCTATGAGTTGGTCCTAATTTTATGGTTTTACAAATTTATTTCATAGACTTAATAATGTTGTCAGCAAGAATATCCATTGAATCTTGGTCTTCTTTATTCATGGTAGATGTTATTGACATTTCATCATCTAAAATAGTCATTTCTTTCATATCATCCAAAAGCTTATGCATTAATTGTCCTGATTGAGGAGCCCAAGATCCGTTTTCAATAAGGGCAAAGGTACGCTTTTGTAGATTTAATGCCTTCATATCCATAATGTAATTAAGCATTGGTGGATAAATATTTAAGTTATAGGTTACAGAAGCAAGCACTACATGACTATATTTAAATGTTTCAGATATTAAATAGGATACATGGGTTTTTGAAACATCATACATAACCACATTTGTCATTCCTTTTTCTACTAGTCTTGTGGCTAAATCATTGGCTGCAGCTTCTGTATTTCCATACATTGATGCATAAACAATCATTACACCCTTTTCTTCTGGCTTATAACTGCTCCACTTATTGTATTTATCTAATAAATATGCTAAATTATTTCTCCATACTGGTCCATGTAGAGGACAAATAATTTTAATATCTAAATCCGCTGCTTTCTTTAATAGAGATTGAACATGTGGGCCGTATTTTCCTACAATGTTTGTATAATATCTTCTTGCCTCATCAATCCAGTCTCTTTCTATATTTACTTCGTCATTAAATAATTTACCATCTAAAGAACCAAAGGAACCAAAGGCATCAGCAGAAAATAGTATGCCATCAGTTGTGTCATATGTTACCATAGCTTCTGGCCAGTGAACCATTGGAGCAGATACAAATACTACTTCGTGTTTTCCAAAGGACATGGTGTCTCCTTCTTTAACTTCTATTACTTTTCCATCTATATTAAAACCAAATTGATTCATAAACATAAGTGCTTTATCAGTACATATAATTTTTACATCAGGGTAACGAAGAATAATTTCTTCAACACATGCTGCATGATCAGGCTCTACGTGGTTAATTACCATATAATCTAAAGGTTTGTCCCCTAAAACTCCTTTAACATTTTCAATGAACTGGCGACAAATTGACCAGTCTACAGTATCAAAGAGTACAGTTTTTTCATCTAAAAGTAGATAAGAATTATAGGAAACTCCCTTTGGAATGGGATGAATATTTTCAAAAAGGGCAAGGCGACGGTCATTGCCACCAACCCAATAAAGATCTTCAGTTATTTTTCTAACACAATACATGAGTTCAATCCTCCTTTAAGCTTCTATAAATTCATCTTTTTCTTCACCACAAGCGGGACATGTCCACTCATCCGGTAAGTCTTCAAATAGTGTGCCAGGAAGTATTTCTCCTTCTGGATCACCTACACCTGGATCGTATTCATAACCGCATCCATTACAAACATAATGTTTCCAATTTGGAACAACTTTTTTAGGAACAGCTCTTTTCATTTTCTTCATTGGTGGAGCTTCGTTTTTAGGTTCTCCATTGTCTAAAGCCTCAGTAAGTAATGGTAGAATTTCCTTTAAATCTCCTACTATGCCGTAGTCAGCATTCTTGAAAATTTTAGCGTTAGGATCTATATTTATAGCAACAATTGTAGTAGCATTCTTTATGCCTTTTAAATGTTGACCTGCACCTGAAATTCCACAAGCAATGTAAAGATTTCCGTTGAATTTTTGACCAGACATACCAACATAACGATTTAATGGTACATATTTTAAAGTTTCAGCTACTGGACGAGATGAACCTATAGCTGCGCCGGCCTGAACTGCCAAGTCTTCTATAAGTTTCATATTTTCTTTTTCTCCTATACCCAGTCCTACACTGACTACTCTTTCAGCCTTATTAATAGGAGTATCTAAAGGTATTCCTACTGTAAAGTCGTAGCCATCTGCCTTAAGAGCTTCTACAAGTGCATCTACTTGTTCTTTAGCAGTTCCTTCATTAAATATTACTTTTTTACGATAGCCTGTAGCAGGTCCACCTTGGGAGGATGTAGCTACTTTATTAGGTTTTGCCATTTTACCAATAATATGAGAAGCAATGACAATACGTTGAATTTCATTAGTTCCTTCATATATTGTACAAATTTTAGCATCTCTATAGGCACGTTCAACCTCCATACCTTTTAGATAGCCATTTCCTCCAAATATTTGAAGGGCATCGTTAACAACTTCAAGGCAAATATCTGAAGTATATTGTTTTGCCATAGCTGATTCCATACCATAAGGTTCATTATTTTCCTTTAATTCTGCAGCACTGTAAACAAGTAATCTAGCTGCTCTAAGTTTTGTTGCCATATCAGCTAATTTAAATGCAATAACTTGTTGTTGACATATAGGTCTTCCAAATTGAACTCTTTCCTTTGAATATTCTAATGCATGTTCATAAGCTCCTTGAGCAATACCTAAAGCTTGAGCTGCAATACCAATACGACCACCATCTAAGGTAGCCATGGCAATTTTAAAGCCTTCTCCTTCTTTTCCTAATAAATTTTCTTTAGGCACCTTAACATTGTTGAAAATTAGCTCTCCTGTAGCAGAGGAACGAATACCTAATTTATCATAATGTTGACCAAAACTAAAGCCTTCCCATCCTTTTTCCACAATAAAAGCACTAATTCCACGAGTACCAATGTTTGGTGTAGTAACTGCAAATATAATATAAATATCCGCTTTGCCTGCGTTGGTTATAAATATTTTACTACCGTTTAATATATAATGGTCTCCTTCTAAAACAGCAGTAGTTTCTGTACCACCAGCGTCACTACCAGCATTTTCTTCTGTTAGACCAAATGCACCAAGTTTTTCTCCCTTTGCTAGTGGAATTAAGTATTTTTGTTTTTGTTCTTCTGTTCCATAAGCAGCAATGGGATATGCACCTAAAGATGTATGAGCTGAAAGAATTACTCCTGTACCACCATCTACTCTAGATAATTCTTCAACAGCAATTGCATAGCTTATTACATCTAAACCAGCTCCACCATACTCTTTAGCATATGGAATTCCCATCATACCCATTTTGGCTAGTTTTTTAATAGCCTCTGTTGGAAATTCATTTTCCTTATCTAATGTAAATGCTATAGGTTTAACTTCCTCTTCTGCAAACTCTCTAATTTTACTTCTTAAATTTTCATGTTCTACCCTAGTCTTAAAAAACATGTACTTACCTCCTTTAAATATATATATAGGTGTTTACCATATTTCAAATATCTTTTTAAATTATACCTTTAATGTATACTTTTATTATATACCTTAAAAGTATACAATGCAAGTCTATTTGAGGTTAATTTTCCCAATTTTAAGGGGACGGTTAATGAATTTTTGCTATAAAAATAGTAAGAATTCATTAACCGTCCCCTTATTTCCTTGTTTTTTATAAATTCACTATTGTGTCTAATGCAACTTCCATCATTGCTTTGAATGTAGTTTGCCTTTCTTCTGCAGTTGTAACTTCATGAGTTATAAAGTGATCACTTACTGTTAGTAATGTTAGTGCATTAACTCCGTGTTTAGCTGCAATTGTATACAGTGCGGCTGTTTCCATTTCTACTCCTAAACAGCCATATTTAGCCCATGTTTTCCAATCTTCTTTATCATCATCATAGAATATATCTGAACTATATATGCTTCCAACTTTAGGATCAAAACCTTTTTCTACTGCTATATCATAAGCTGGTTTTAATAAGTCAAAACTTGCTGTTGGTGCAAAGGTTCTTCCTTTAAAAGGTAATAAATTAATGTTTGAATCTGTACAAGCTGACATGGCAATTATTAAATCTCTAACCTTAACTTTTTCTACATAGCTTCCACAGGTACCAACTCTTATAAGATTTTTAACTCCATAACTTTCTATTAGTTCAGTAGCATAAATTGACATTGATGGTATACCCATTCCTGTCCCTTGTACTGAAACCCTTTTACCTTTATAGGTTCCTGTAAATCCATACATACCCCTTACTTCATTGTAGCAAACTACATTTTCTAAAAATGTATCTGCAATAAATTTAGCTCTTAGTGGATCTCCTGGTAATAATATACTTTCTGCAATGGCACCTTCTGGTGCATTAATGTGAATACTCATTTTAAAACCTCCATATAGTTATTTTATAAAGTATTAAATAAGTTTTTCTAATACTGATTGTCCAATTGTATTTTTAGGCATATCTATTTCAAAATTGTCCGCTATAGTAGCTCCTATAGTAGCAAAGCTATGGCTTGTTTCCATTAATCCACTTTCTGTCATAGACGGTGAATATGCTAAAAAAGGAACATATTCTCGAGTATGATCAGTGCCTTTATAGGTTGGATCATTTCCATGATCTGCTGTAATTATCAATAAATCATCTTCTTTTAATTTATTTAATAATTTTCCTAGGTTAACATCAAATTTTTCTAGTTCTTCTGCATAACCTACTGGATTTCTTCTATGTCCCCATAAGGCGTCAAAGTCTACTAAGTTAACAAAGCATAATCCTTTAAAATCTTTATCCATTATTTCTAATGTTTGTTCCATTCCATGTACAGAGCTCTTTGATGCATTTGACTCTGTTATACCTTCACCATCAAATATGTCTTTTATTTTTCCAACGGATATTACATCAAATCCATTTTCTTTTAAAGAATTAAGAACAGTAGGTCCATATGGTTTTAAAGCGTAGTCATGTCTATTACTTGTACGCTTAAATTCTCCTTTTTTCATTCCTATGTAAGGTCTTGCTATAACTCTTCCAACTTTCCATTCATCCCTAAGGGTTAATTCCCTTGCAATTTCACAACAACGGTAGAGTTCATCCAATCCAAAGATTTCTTCATCTTCATGACCACAAATTTGTAAAACAGAGTCTGCTGAAGTATATACAATCATATCTCCTGTTTTTATTTGATGTTCACCTAATTCATCTAAAATCACAGTA
The DNA here is from genome assembly GCF_900187165.1 of Clostridium cochlearium. NCBI lineage: Bacteria > Bacillati > Bacillota > Clostridia > Eubacteriales > Clostridiaceae > Clostridium > Clostridium cochlearium. Next base: position 1,235,644 of record NZ_LT906477.1, read on the forward strand.
CCACTAGCACTTTTATTGCCTACAATATTGCGACCTGTTCTTTTTGTTAATTCATCTAATAATTCTTTTGGAAAGCCTGTATCTGTAAATGTTTGAAATGGCTTTTCAATTTTAAGACCCATCATTTCCCAATGACCAGTCATAGTATCTTTTCCCACGCTAGCTTCCTTCATTTTCATAAAATGAGCTAAAGGTTTTTCTACTGGCTTCACATGCTTTATAGAATGTAAATTAGCCAATCCTAATTTTTGTAGATTAGGAATATTAAAACTTTCTACAGATTCTGATATATGTCTAAGAGTGTCTACTCCTATGTCACCATATTCTTTTGAATCCTCAGTTTCTCCAATTCCAAGTGAATCTACTACAATTGTAAAAATTCTATTATAATTTTTCATAATTTCTCCTTTCTAATTATAAAAATTTTAATGTTAAAATGTATATTTCTATATTCTATATTAATGTAGTTAATCCTACAATCATTGCACTTAAAATACTAACTGCAAATCCGCCTATCATAGATTTAAAAGCTAACCTTGCAGGTGTATTTTTTATGTAGCACTTGTCTAATAACTTGTATTCTTGTCTGTATATAAACAATATCATGTCTGATATTTAGATGTCAATAGAATTTTCTAAATTTTAAAATAGTGTTGTTGAAATCAAATTGCAATCAAGTTATAATGAATATAAGGATTTCATTGACAAACTTGTATGTACATGTTTGTTTATAGAAAGGTGTTTTTTATGAAGACGTTTAATACAATAGACAACCCAAAAGAATTAAAATATGTTACTGTATATAATCAACTTTTTAAAATGATAAATGAAGGGACATTTGCAGAGGGAAGTAGATTGCCATCAGAACCTGAATTATCTAAAACGCTAGGTGTTAGTCGAACCACATTACGACAAGCATTAGCTTTGCTTCAAGAAGATGGATTAGTAAAAAATATTCATGGAAAAGGTAATTTTATAAAAAAATCTAAAAGCGATAAAATAATTGGATTAGAGAAAATAGGACATCCTGTTTATAAATGTATAGAACAAAAAATTGATAGGGTAGAACTATCAATTCGCATAGAACCTTCTACTAGTTACATTGATGAAACCTTTAAACGTAAAACTACTGCTGTAGCTTTAATTGATAGGTGGTATAAGTTTGAAGGTAACGCCATAGCCTATACTTTTACTTTAATCCCCATCGATACTGTTTCTAGCTTAGACATTGATTTAAATGATAAAGATGAGGTTTTAAAAATTCTTGAAGAGAACATTTATGAAATATGCAATAATATACTAGTAGAAATTAAATATTCTACTTCAGGAAACTTCGCTGCTAAGAAATATAAAATTTCAGATGAAGATCAATTCTATTTAATTCAAGAAACTTTATACAAAGGTAATGATTTTCCTATAGTATCTAATAAGCATTATCTACCTATAAAATCTACTTCAATTAAATTTCATCCATTAAGGTGAAATTTAACTGGGCAGAGTATACGAAGGTTAATTTCAATCTTCATATACTCTGCCCTAATTATTTTTATATATTTTCTTGACAATTATACCCCATATAGGTATAATCATATTATAATTTATAACTAGGAGGAAATTTTATGAAGAGAAAAAAATCCCATCAAAAATGGTCATGGATTTTTCTGGTATCATTTATAACTCTTTCAATATTAGATATAAGATTTGGATTACTTGGTTTTATATGTATGTCATTGCCTATGTATCAAGCTATACGAGGTAGGGGTAAAATTCACTGCTCTCATTATTGTCCAAGAGGATCTTTCTTAGGTAATTTTCTTAAGCATATAAGTCTTAATAATCCTCTTCCAAAGTCTATGAGAAGTAAAACTTTTAAAGGTATTTTATTAACCTTAATGATAACTATGTTCACTATTTCATTAATACATGCAGGACCGGATATTAATAAAATAGGATTTGCTATTTTTAGATTTATGACATCTTCTTTAATTTTAGGAGTTATTCTAGGAGTTATTTTTAAACCTAGATCTTGGTGTCAAGTGTGTCCTATGGGATATGGTACTGAATTAATTGATAAAAAAATAAAGAAACAGTAATAGAATTAAAAAGGCAGTAGAAAATATATTGATTTTTCACTGCCTTTTTACAATATTTTAATATTTAACTTGAGAAACTATTTCTTGTAATTTATCTGATACTTCTTTATTTTTTTCCATTACTTTATAAATTGCCTTTTAGTCCAATGTCCTCTGCTACTTTTTGCATAGCCTTTATGGTTTCTTCAATTACTTTAGTTAATTCCATGCCCAACATATTTGCCCCATTTTCAATAACTTCTCTGTTTACCCCTGCTGCAAAGCTTTTTTGATTCCATTTCTTTTTTACCGATTTCACTTTCATATCCAATATGCTTTTACTTGGTCTTACAAGAGCTGTAGCTGCAATTAATCCTGTTAATTCGTCTGTGGTATATAAAACTTTTTCCATTTTTTCTATTGGTTCAACATCCGTACAAAGTTTCCAACCATGACTTTGAATTGCTCTAATATAGTCTTGTGGCCAATTTCTATTTTCTAATATTTCCTTTGTTTTTTTACAATGTTCTTCTGGATACAATTCATAATCAAGATCATGGACTAATCCTATAATTCTCCATTTTTCTTTATCTTCTTCTTTAAATAACTCTGCAAAATGTAACATAACTGCCTCTACGGATAGTGCATGTTTTATTAAACTTTCATCCTTATTGTACTCTTTTAATAATTCATAAGCTTCTTCTCTATTTGGAATAAATTGCCCCATAAAAAAACCCTCTTTCATTATTCATACTATTCATAAAATTTTTTCTTTGTATATATTTTAGCTATTGCGGTATAAGTTGTCAATAATATATAAAACTGTATATAAATATTTATTATGCAATATAAAAAATACTTAATATGAAAAACTACAATATTAGATTATAATTAATTTGGACATTGCCATAAAATTAACAAAATTATTAAAAACTTTGTTTTGTTAATGCTTAAATCCTTTATTTTTTATTAGGACAAGTACTATAATTTTTATATAATTTTATAATAAAGAAGTTAGAACCAAAATATCTAACTTCTTTATTATATTATTTATCTGTAAATTTAGAAAGGAAGTATGATTTTGAGTAAAAAAACTAAACTTGAAAATATATTAACAATCAGTACAATATTTTTTATTCTTATAATATGGTTTATAGCATCAAACTTTGGATGGGTTGACCCTAAATTAGTACCTACTCCTAAATCTGTATGGAATGCTTTAATTGATATTATGGAAAATGGATATAAAAACTACACATTGCTACAGCATTTAGGGGCAAGTATGGAAAGGCTTGTTATTGCTTTTTTCTCTGCTACTATTATTGCCATTCCTTTAGGCCTTGCAAGTGGTTATAATTCAAAAATCAGAGCACTTTTTGAACCTATTATAGAGTTTTATCGACCACTTCCGCCATTAGCTTATTATACACTTTTGGTTATATGGTTAGGAATTGAAAATGAATCTAAAATTGCACTTTTATTTTTAGCCTGCTTTGCACCTATTTATATTTCTTGTGTATCCGCAGTTATAAAGATAAAAGAAGATTATATAAATAGTGCTTATACAGTAGGTGCTAATAAATGGCAAATATTTATTTATGTAATATTTCCAGCTTGTTTACCTGATATATTTATAGGACTAAGAACAGCCTTAGGTGTTGCCTATACTACCTTGGTATCCGCTGAAATGGTTGCAGCTAAATCAGGTATAGGTTGGATGGTATTAGATGCAAGCCGTTATTTAAGAAGTGATATTATCTTCTTGGGTATTATCATAATGGGTATAACAGGTATATTATTAGACAGAAGTATACAATTTATTGAAAAGAAAGTAGTACCTTGGAAAGGTAAAGAATAAAAAATTTAATAAAGTGAAACATAATAAAATTAGGAGGATGATTATGAAGTTCAAAAAAATATTATCAAGTTTTATGATTATAATTGCAACATTAACATTATTTGTTGGGTGCGGTAAATCTAAAGATGATAAAGGGAAAAATATAGGATCATCAAATTTACCTGAGGTTGTAAATATAGGTACTCAGCAAATGCCTAATGACGAAAAAATTGCTATAGCAAAAGGTTTTTTTGAAGAGGAGCTTGGAGTTAAGGTTAATATTGTGGAATTTAATGCAGGCGATATAAGAAATGCAATGATTTCAAAGAATATCGATTTTGCTCTACTTGGTTCTGCTTCTGCCACCCTTGGAATTGCTAGTGGTATGGATGCCGAAGTAATTTGGATACATGAGGTACTTGGAGATGCGGAAAAATTAGTAGCTAAAAACAATTCTAATATTAATTCCATAAAGGATATTGTAGGTAAAAAAATTGCTACTCCTTTTTCCACCACAGCACATTATAGCTTATTAAAGGCTTTAGAGTTAAATAATATTCCTCAAAAGGATGTAACCATATACGATATGCAAATGTCTGATATATATGCAGCATGGAAAAGAGGAGATATTGACGCAGCTTATGCATGGGAACCTACACTTTCAAGTCTTTTAGAGGATGGTAAAGTTTTAGTTTCTAGTAAGGAGCTAGCTAAAAAAGGTATTGTTACATCTAATGTGGAAATTGTTAGAAGAGATTTTGCTGAAAAATATCCAGATATTGTATCTAAATATATTAAGGCTGTAGATAAAGCTGTTAAACTTTATAAGGAAAATGAAGGTGAAGCAGTTAAAACTGTTGCTGATGCTCTACATATTACAGAAGAAGAGGCATTAAAACAAATGCAAGGTTCTGTTTGGTTAACTGCTAAAGAACAATTAGATGCTGCTTATTTTGGAACAAAGGATAAAAAAGGTGATTTAGTAAATTCACTAAAAGATATAGCTGATTTTTTATATGATCAAAAGAGTCTTATGACTAAACCAGAATTATCTACTTTTGAAAAGGCTGTAAATCCATCATATATAGAAAATGCTTTAAAATAATCCCTTAGATCCTTTTAAAGCAGTATAATAGAAATGGAGAATTTTACATGGATGAAATGTTAAATAATAAAAATCATAAAAATTATGTTATATCATTAAAAGATGTTAATTTAAAATATTCTGGTGAAAAAGATGATGTTACTGCTCTTGAGCATATAAATTTAGATATTAAAGAAGGAGAATTTATATGCGTACTCGGTCCTTCAGGCTGTGGTAAAAGTACATTATTAAAGATAATTGCAGGATTTTTAAAACCCTCAGAAGGCACTGCTAAAATGGATGGAGAGACTATTGGTGGACCTGATTGGCACAGAGGTGTTGTTTTTCAAAGTCCTACCCTATATCCATGGTTAAATATTCATGACAATGTGGCTTTTGGTTTGAAAATGAGAAAGTTTTCTAAAGACCACACTGAAAAGTTGACAAGTAAATATTTAGAACTTGTTGGTTTAAATGGTTTTGAAAAGCATAAACCCTATGAACTTTCTGGTGGTATGAAGCAAAGAGCTTCTCTTGCAAGGGTTTTAGTAAATAATCCTAGAATGATTTTAATGGACGAACCCTTTGGAGCATTAGACGCTTTAACCAGGGAAAACATGCAAACCCTAATAAGAACAATTTGGACTAAAACTAAAAATACAGTTTTTCTTATTACCCATGATGTGGACGAGGCTCTGTCACTTGCTACCAGAATAATTGTAATGTCAAGTAGACCAGGAAAAATCCTTAAAGAATTCAATACAAATTTCACCTATAAAGTTTCACAGGATAATGGGGAAAATGTAAGATACTCACCTGAATATTTAGAAATGAGAAAAGAAATCTTAAAGATTATTAATTCTCAAAACTAAATTTAGGGGACTAAATTTAAAAATTTTTGGGGACGGTTAATGAAAAGTTAAAAATTTTTGGATAAAAATTAATAAAATTTGAGGGACGGTTAATGCAAACTGTTAATGCAAACTTAAAAATTTTTGGATAAAAATTAATAAAATTTGGGGGACGGTTAATGAAAAGTTATCCTTTCTATGGCAAAAATTCATTAACCGTCCCCTTTAAATTTCATTTAAATTTCATTTAAAGTTCTTTTAAATTTATTTAATTTCCTGCTAGTTTAGCAATTTAGTATCCCAGTATTTCCTTTTGTACTTTTTCTTCTCTCTTACAAATATTCATAACAAACATGGCAAAATATATTTGTATATTTACATTTATAAAACTTGTAACTGAATAAATAATTAAATTGGTTTCTGGATTTATATTGAATGCAGACATTATACCTCCAATAACAATGAATACAATTCCTGCTCCCAAGCCTAGTAATATTATTTCTCCAGAATACTTTTTACCCATTGCCATTCCTTTTTTCAAAGCATCCCCTGCACTTGTATTGTAATATACCAAATATGCTTTACATGGTGTTAATATTATATTGAAATAAATCATCAGAATAACCATAAATGGTATGAATATAGACCAGAATCCTAAAAATATTAACACTGATGATATAAGGAAAAGGACTACATTTATTAATAAATATCTTGGATATAAGGATATACCTTCTTTAAAACTTTCTCCATAATTTACTGTTCCTTTATTTAATAATGTTTTTATAGTTACCATTAAAATTGAGAAAAATAATGTGCCTACAAATAATTCAAATGATATTTTTACTATATTATTTGATATTGCTTCATTGAAAATCGAGAAATTTTCTAGTAAACTTCCCCCTTCTCCAATGAAATCATAATTAGTAAATTGTAAATTAAAATTAAAACTTTGAAAAATTATCTGTACTAATATAAATGGCAACAAAAATTTAAATCCCCTCTTATACTTGTTCCAAATTTCTTTATACATAAATATCACTCCTTAACTTTTAGTTAGTTGGTTAGTTACTTATATAATTAACTATATCACTAATAATGTTAATTTGCAACTAAAATAAAAAAAGTACCTTTCCTAAATTTTAGAAAGATACTTTTATTTTATAAACTATCAACATAATCCTTTGCTTCCTTTAATCCCATTCCTGTAGATTCTCTTAATTTTTTTATTGCCTTAATTTTTTTATTTTCTCTAATAAGTTCTATTAATTCACTTTTAAGTTCATCACTTACATATTCATTACATAATTCAGGTAATCCAAGATGTTCTAAAATCCTGTCTAACTTTGATTCTATTCTTTTTTGATCTCTCTGTATTTTGTTACTATTATCATTATTATTAAAATAAATAAGTAAAATAACTATAAATCCTATAGCTACGTAGTTCATACTATCTCTCCTTTAATTCCAAAAATTTTTACAAAACTAAATCATCCTAAACATTATAAATCCTATGGTGTTTATTGAAAAATTAGCCATCATATGTACAACCCAAGAATTATATATATTTTCGTTCTTTTCATTTAAATAATTAAATATAACCCCTCCAATAAATAATCCTATCATTGCTAAGAGAAAAATAACTGGATTAAACCAATTTGCCATAATAGCTACATGGTATATAGAAAAAGCAACGGCACTTATTATATAAGCAAATTTTCTCTTACTTATTTTTTTTAAATTTAAAAATATAAAACCTCTAAAGAAAAATTCTTCTAATAGTGAATTAATAAATGAAATATATAAAGCTATCCATAAAAAATTACTTCTATTTACTTTTACATTTTTATCCAATACCCCTACAATGTTATCCAAATCAATAAAATTTTTCAGCAAAAAATAAGCTGTCAATATTCCAAAATATATTGCCAAACCTAAAATTATCGAATAAATTAAATCTCTTCTAGATTTGATTTTAAAAATATATTTTAACTTTATATTCTTATCATACAAAGTATATACAACTGGTAAAATTAAAAACACTACTATTTTTATTGCTGATTTATAAATATAACCAGGATTAACAATGTAGTCTACAATATACATTATCAATATGGATATAAAGGTAATTACCAATATTCCTTTAATAGTTTTATTATTCATTTATTATATTATCTCCACAAATTATTTTGAATCTATCTATTAATATTATAACATTCTTTTGGGCAATTTCAGGGGACGGTTAATTAAATTCACCTTAAAAATATGGTAAATTTTCATTAACCGTCCCCTTATTTTTCCCCTGATTTTTAGTTTTCCTTATTTACTTAGATTTAATATCCAATTAATCCATCCTATTATAGATGATGCTCTTCTTCTAAATGTTTCCTCAGATTTTATATTAAGCATATTGGAATCTTTCATTATATTTACTACTTCAGTTTTACTAGGAAAATCACATTTTTTAAAATATAATTTTAATGTATAATTAAATACTTTATGCTCAAGAATTAACTTTGCAAAACTTAATTGTCTTGTCCTATAGTTTTGCTTCATTATATTCTTTCCTAAGTTTGATATAGTATATATAGATTTATTCTTTTCTTTTTTTCTACAAATTAGTCCTAAATATATACCTGCATTTACATAATAGTCAGCTTGTCTAGGATCGAAATCATAATTGAGTGTAATTTGATCTTTGGTCATATTATTTTTTGTTAGTAATTCACATAAATTTATAACTCTCTTAAAATTATCTGCTTGTGGAAACGGCACTTTTGGTTCTTTTACAATAGCTACTGAATTTAATATTTCTAAAATATCTTCAAGTAAAATATCTTCTTTATTTATTATATAATTCTTCTGTTTTAATAGCCTTAAAGAATTATATTCAAATTCATTAGTAAATTTATATTCGTAAAATGAAAATACATCATTAGAATAAGTCATAAATATAGGTTTAACTTCTTTGGATACTTTTTTATTCCACAGTCTAAAAGGATAATATAATTGTCTTATTAAAAAATCTTCTGATATGGAATTTTTAGCTTCTAATAATGCAAGTGCATACTTTCCTTCAAATCCTCCATCAATTTCCACCTGAGAATTCATAACTTTTAAAGGTATCTTTTTATTAAATTCCACATTATTAATTAAAAATTCAAATGATGAAGAACTCATTCTTCCTGTAACAGTTGGAACTATTTTTTTATCTTCAAGAAAATCAGAAATTATTCCAGATACATAAGCACAATTTATTGCCATTGCCTCGCTAGTTATATTTTTATAATCAATACTTTCAATATAATTGGGAAAGGATATCTTTGTTATTTTACTATTAATATCTTCAAAATTCTTATATGCCTCAAACCTAGAAATAACATACCTTCCTCTTGTAATTGGTAATATTGAAAACTTATTTTTACTAAATAACTTAGGTAGATTATTTTTATGATCAAATTTTGTCATAAGTCTTGCTTCTCTAAATTCATTAATCTGAGCAGATGTTATTTCAAACTTACCTTCTTTATTTATTTTTTCTATAATGCGATACTTTTCAAATAGCTTTTCCCATGCATCATCATTTTTAGTTTTACTAATAGTTTCTGATAAGCACCTCATCAACTTCTCCCCTTTTATCTCCTTTTGAATTTATTGCTCTTTTTGCCTTAATAATTTCTATTTCATAATCTTTATATAAATCTTTTATAAAATCCGTAGCTGAATTAGATAATAAAAATTTAACCTCTCTTTTATTTAATTTATCACATAATTTTTTAAGACGTTTCTGATCATCTCTTCCAAATCCTCCTTTAGAATACCCAGTAAAATTTGAACTATCGGAAACAGGATCATATGGTGGGTCTAAATACACAAAAGCCCCTTTTCTTATACCCTTTACTCCCTCTTCAAAATCGCCACACATAAACTTTATATTATTTTGATTAAAATAATTACTTACAGCTGTTAAGGTAATTTTATCAACTATATTTGGATTTTTATATTTTCCAAAAGGGGTATTAAACTCCCCAGAATTATTTACTCTAAATAATCCATTAAAACAAGTTTTGTTTAAATATAATATCCTTGCTGCTTTCTGAACATTTGTTAGACTTTCATAAAACTCCTTATTTCTATCCAAAGCTCTAATTTTATAAAAATATTCCTTTTCATTTTTATGCTTTTCTAATTCATATATTAACTCTTCTACATTTTCTTTAATAACAATATACAAATTTATTAATTCATTGTTTACATCATTAACTACAGCTTTTGGAGGTTGAAAATGAAAAAGAACAGCTCCCCCCCCTAAAAATGGTTCATAATAAGTAGAATATTTATCAGGAAAATATTTTTCTATCTCTGTTATTAACTGTCTTTTGCCTCCTACCCATTTTACTACTGGTGCTACGAATTTATTTCGTCTTTTCTTCATACGTATTTCCTCCCAAATCTATCTCTTTTATTGCTTTAACATAGCTTTGTTTTCTTCCATATCTAAGCAAAAAACACTAATACATATTATATTATATATTATTTTTAGTTTTAATTACAATAATTTACTAACAATGAATCTTAATCTGCCTATAAATTTTTAATAAATACAAATAAATATTCATGTGCAATTAAATAAAAATTTTTTTCAATACAAATTTTCTTCCAATATTCTGTTGATTTACAATTGTTCTGTTTTTTTATTATTATTTCCTTTATTTTAAACCCAGAATTCATAAATATATTCATTATGTTAAAACCTAAAGGAATAATACATCCATTTTTTCTTGTATCTCCCATTAGTATAGCACAATATTTTTTATCCTTTAATACTCTATAACATTCATTAGCAACCTTTTCCATTGATTTATAAAATTCTAATATGTTTAGTAATGATAAATCATTTTTTATATTATTGCTATATTTTATTATATTTGCATAAGGTGGATGAGTACATATTAAATCTATTGAGTTATCTTTTATATCATATAAATTTCTAGCATCTCTATTTAATAAAATTATATTTTCCTTATTAACGCTATTTAATCTATTATTAGAAGTATTTATTGCTCTTTCATTAATATCACATCCAATTGCTCTTCTATTTAGAAGTGATGCTTCTATTAGAGTTGTACCACTACCACAAAACTGATCCAATATTAAATCTTTCTCTTTTGAATACTTTAAAATTAAATTTCTTGGTACATATGGACTCCAATTACCTGGATAATCTCCTTTATGACTTGCCCAACTTCCCCTATTTTCAAAATCCCACACAGTTGTATATTCTAATCTATACCCTTTATCCATAAATTTATATTCCTCCTCTATTTTTGATTATTGTCATAAATTAAAAAAAATATGATTAAAAAACATATTGTAATAACATTTAGATTATCTTTCATAAAAAACAACCACTTTTACTAATAAAGTGGTTGTTAAAAAAATAATTTATATTAATATTTTATTTATTTTTCATATAAAATACATCTTCAATACTTATCCATAAATGGCATTTAACTTTTTTTATAAATTCTTATCTTCATAACTCATTTATAAAACCTCTTTCCTTAATAATATTATTATAAAAATTAATTTTTGCAACTTTTCTTTAATCATCACCTAGAAACAAAATGAAAACACTATTTAAATCTCATAATTACCATATCATCAATTTCCATTTTAATGAAAGATTGATGCTTTTTAACATCTTTATAATGAAGTTCTAAGGCCATATCTCCTTTCATTTCTACAAAACCATAACATTTACCATTGTAATCCCGAAAATTAAAACATTCATAAGCATAGCCATTTTCATCAACATAAGAACCACCATTTATAGGTTTGTCCTCCTTTGTAACCCCATTATAATACTTCATCCAAGCTATGTTGCAAAATAAAATATTGATAATTCTCCCCCCATAATAATCATTTACATGTATTATAAATATTAGTATATACAATCTCTGTCTTTAGTTTTCATTAACCGTCCCCTGGTTTTATCCTGATTAACTAAACTTTTTTAAATACAATTTGTAATTCCAATCATCAAAGCAAACAAATTTAATTTCTTTTATCTCTTTGTATTTTTCTATATTTTCTTTCATGGTATTAAATACTATTTCAACTGCTAAATCCTGTGGGAATCCATATACACCTGTACTTATATTGGGGAAAGCTATAGTTTTAATACCTTTTTCTAATGCTAGGTTTAAACTATTTATATAGCAATTTGCTAATAAAGTTTCTTCATTATAGTTTCCGCCTCTCCATATAGGACCTACTGTGTGTATAACGTATTTTGCTTTTAAATTTCCTCCTGATGTTATAACTGCTTTTCCTGTTTCTAATTTTCCTATTTTATTTATGATCTTCTTACATTCTTTAAGAATTTCACTACCTCCTACACTATGTATGGCTCCATCTACCCCACCGCCACCAAGCAATCTGCTATTAGCTGCATTAACAATGGCATCTACATTCTCTTTGGTTATATCTCCTTTTATTATGCTTATTTTATCTAAATTATTATTTCCCATAAATATCACCTTCTAACTTTTTTATATTAATTTACTTATTTCTTCTTATTTACAGAAATACTTGCTTGTCTATCAAAGCCAAAAGTATTAATCTCTTCTCTCCAACCTTAGTAACTGTCTTTCATTATATCACAATTTTCTATATTTATTTATGATACCACTTACAGTGTACTTAAATTCAAAATAAGTGGAAAATAAATAATAAAATTAAAATAAGTTGTTAATTTTTTTATATATAAATATAGTATTATATATATATCATCAAATTAATATATTATTGGAGGTAAGTACTATGAATAGCATATACTCCTACCAAACCGAAATAGGTAAAATTTATATAGTTGAAAATGGAACTGCAATTACCCACCTATATTTTAATGAATGTCCTCTATTAGATAATTTTGAAGAAAAAGAAACTGAATTGATTAAAAAAGCTTATAAGCAATTAAATGAATATCTTTTAGGTGAAAGAAAAGATTTTGATCTCCCCCTTTTACCTGAAGGTACAGATTTTCAACAAAAGGTTTGGAAAGCATTAAGAGAAATTCCCTTTGGAGAAACTAAAAGTTATGGAGAAATTGCAAAAAATATTGGAAATCCTAAAGCTGCACGTGCAGTTGGTATGGCCAACAACAAAAACCCTCTTCCGATTTTTATTCCCTGTCATAGAGTAATTGGTGCAAATGGGAAGTTAATAGGATATGGTGGTGGACTAAAAATTAAAGAATACTTACTTACAATTGAAAAAATATAAATAGTTAATAAAAAGTGGATAAAGAAACAAAAAAAATTATTAAAGCTATGAGGCGAAAATCATAATTTATAAAACATTAATAGTGCAACAACTTGTTGCACTATTAAAAGTGTTATTATTTATAACTTATCTATATCTATTTTTTTGATATATTGCCTCATCCCTAATTTCACTTCTCATACCCTTAAGTGCTTCTCTTCTTCTTTCATTTTTTTCTTCTAGTGTTTCTTTCATTTTTTCATCGTTTGTTTTTGCAATCATTTCATTAGCACGATGACAATTTTCAATAGTCTTATCAATATTGTATTTTATCTACATTATCCCTTCTATCATCTGGCTTATTTCTCATAATATCTCTCTCCTTTTTAAACTTTTTTAATGCACATTTTAGAATAATGTCGCTTTTCTTTCTGATTTCTTTTTTAGTATGGCGGAAAATATAGCTTGTTATACAACCAGATTTTTATAATGATTTTTCCTATTTAAACATTGAATATAGAATCTTCAGACATTATATGTTATAATTTTCTAGTACAATTCAATATAGTTCATTGTGGGCTACTGGTATCGCTTTATCCCTTTTGAAGGGAGGTGATGCCTATGGGTAACGATGTTTTAATGTTACTATTTCAGGCAGGAGTATTCTTGGTAGCACTATTAACATTTATAGTGCTACTTATAGAGAAAATGTCAAAAAAATAGTAGCCCCACTCGCAATTGGATAGCTACTATTTTTAATTTAATATTAAATAGTGATGCCAGTTGCCTAAGCAACTAGAATTGTATACTATAGGGTGCTACCAACACCCTATTTTTATTTCTTATATCCTACTTATATTATATCAAATAATCAGTAAAAATAAACATGTATTTTTATAACTATTTAATTTATTATATGATATTCTGATGTTTTTATTCAATTAACAGTTATTCACTAAGTATCATTGTATAAAAAGTTAGTAATTGTTATACTAAAGATATAAAAACTATTGATGTAGGTGATAAAATTTTGTTAGATAATAAATTAAAAACTCAATTAGAAATAATTTTTTCAAAGTATCCTCAAGTTGAAAAGGTATTACTATTTGGTTCACGTGCCAGAGGTGATAATAAGTATAATTCAGATATAGATTTATGTATATTTGGTGAAGAATTAAGCCATTTAACATTGGCTAAAATCACTTTTGATATAGAGGATTTAGATACCTGCTTAATGTTTGATATATTAGCATTTAACGAATTAAATAAGGAAGATTTAATAAAAAATATATTAAATGAAGGAGTTGTTATTTACCATGCCAAAAAGATTAGATGAAAGAATAAATGATTTTGTAAATGCACTCTCTAGATTACAAGAAGCTTTGGAAAAAGATATTAGCGATGATATAATAATAGATGGTATTATCCAAAGGTTTGAATTTACATTTGAACAGAGTTGGAAAGCTATGAAATTATATTTAGAAGATCAAGGTATATTAGATGAAGCAGTATCTCCTATTATTCTATCTGCCTGAGATGCAATATTTAAATCATGAGTTATAATTATCAATGTTTGATGATATTTTTGCACTGAAAATCTAAGTAGTTCTATTATTTCCTTACTATTTTTACTATCTAAATTCCCTGTAGGTTCATCTGCTAATATTATTGAAGGTTTATAAGCTAATGCTCTCCCTATAGACACCCTTTGTTGCTGTCCCCCTGAAAGTTCTGACGGAAAATGATTTCTTCTATGCTGTAATCCTAAAATATTAATTAATCTTCCTCCCTATTTTGTACTATTACTTCATATTTTTTATTTATTGTGTGTTTCTATTATCATTATAAAATTTGAAACTTACAGGAAGGTGATTTTTATCTTACTAAATAGTAAGTTTTCTATATTATTCCTTTTAAAAAAGTAATAGTAAACTTACTTCCTTTTCCCTTTTTACTGTTTACTAATATGGTTCCTCCTTGCCTTTCTATAATCACTTTGGTTAAAGCAAGTCCAATACCTACGCTTTCTGCATTAACAGAATTGCTTCCTTTATAAAATCTTTCAAATATATGTGGTAAATCCTTTTTATCTATGCCTTCTCCATTGTCCTCAATTAAAATTCTACTAAACAAAGGAGTTTCAGAAATATGTACTTTTATTTCTCCTCCTTCTTTTGTATGTTCAATACAATTTTTTATAATGTTTAATATTGCTTCAATCGTCCACTGTTCATCTACATAAAAATACACATTATCCAAATTACCGCTTACCACTATCTTTTGATGCTTCTCATCACTTTTAAACTTTAAACTTATCAAAGCTTTTTGAATACAATTTATTCCTAAAATATTTTTCTCTTTCACTATAAAATCCTAGATTTATTTTAGTTTCTATTAAGGAATCATATAATTATATATTCTTTGCTCATATATTCTATTGTGGATTTTAACTTTTCCATTGGAGTTTTTAAATATTCCATATGTTACTCCCATGGTTATTAGTGGATTGTCTTCATTATAAGTAATTTCATATCCATCTAAAATTATTTTTCTAACTAATTCTTGTAATTCTTTATTATTTTCTATATTTTTAATTAAACTATCAAAGTTAGTATTGCTCTCTTTTAAAAGTTCTTTTACAGCTAATTCTAAATACTCTTTTTCCCATTCCAATTCATTTTCTAACATTATCTTTTCATCTATTATTTTACAAAGTTTACTTACTAAAAAAGGATATCCTGAAGTGTAAAAATAAATCTTTTTTGCAAAGTATTCTTTATCTAAATTAACTTTCTTATTTTCCACATAATCATCCAACATAGTTTTTATTTCATCTATTGAAAAGCTCATATCTACATCAAATTCTGATGCTATATTCCATGGACTGTTATATTTGTGTTCCTCATCTGGTCTTATTTTTATATCTTTATATAGGTTTACCTTTAATAATAAAAATATTATTTTGTATATTTCATATTATTCCTATATCTTTAATAGGATTACATTATTTTAATGAATTCCTGTCAAATCCTCATATTTTAATATATTGCCTTTTAAAATTATTACAAACTAATTAAGAGTACGGTATTTGTAAAATATGTTTTAGTTAAGTTATAATTGTATTATTATGCGAGTTAGTTATTTATTAAACTACTTGATAAATTGAAAATTTGTAGGGGGAGTGAATATGGAAGCAAGAAAATTATTAGATGCATTATTGGTGGCCGAAAAGCTTAAAGATACAACTCGTCATTGCTATACTTCCAAAGGCAGACATGAGAGTGTTGCAGAACATAGTTGGATGATGACCTTGATAGCTTTCTTTATAAGGGATGAATTCCCCGAAGCTGATATGGATAAGGTTATCAGAATGTGCATTATTCATGACTTGGGAGAATGTTTTACTGGAGATATTCCTACTTTTGAAAAGAACCTAGACCACGAGCTGATGGAAGAAAATCTGCTTTATAACTGGGTTGATTCCTTGCCAGAGGAATATGCAGTAGAAATGCGAGAACTTTATGAAGAAATGGCAGAACGCAAAACAGTTGAATCTCAAATTTATAAAGCCATTGATGGCCTTGAAGCATTGATTCAGCACAATATGTCAGACTTGTCTACTTGGATTCCCAAAGAATTTGAACTCAATCTAACCTACGCAGATGATAAGGTTGCGTTCTCCGATTATTTAAAATCTTTAAGACAAGCTATTCGTGAAGATACCATCCAAAAGATTGATGAAGCAAAGTAAAACTCTGTGATAATTATCAGTTTGTTGGTTAGCTCCTTTAAAACATAAGAAAAATCAATTTAAAAATAGTATTAAAATACCGTATTATTCCAAATAGAATATACGGTATTTTTTTACTTTACAATTCAAAGATATTATGCTGTTTAAATACATCCTATGTTATTGTTCAACCACTGTAAAATCCACATTCCTTAAAATTAAGGATAGCATAAAGCCATTGATAATTCAATGTTTCATTGAAAATTTACCAGGCGATTTAATTTTTTGCAAAAATATTTTAAAAAAGCTAATCAAATCCTTTTAAATCAATGTTCTACAATATACTTTTATTTTAAATCATCTGGTAAAGCTTTTATCTATAATATTGTATCCTTCACTAATATTCGTTAAAATATTACAACTTTTTTGAGTTATATCAATACAATATACTAATAGATAAAATTTTAATTTTTATCTATTAAATAATTTAAATAGTTTATATTTAAAAGGATGTGTTACTATGTTAGATAAAAATGATTTATGCCAACATGAATCATTGGTAAGACCATTACAACAAGTAGTTAGTATTCCAAATCCATTATATAAATCTCTGCAAGGCATATACTTTATAGGAAAAACTCCATTATTGGTAATGGTAGTAATGCATGGGCTGCTTTAGTAAATCCTAAAAACTCTGGTAAGGATTTATTTGTTAATGTATTTACAATTTCTAATTTTTCTTCAAGTACAATTAAAGCTGAAATTTGGTTAAATACAAGACCACCTGGAAATCCAGCTATTTCTTCCTTTGTATCACCTGCTAATACAGCTTTATGTCCTCCACCAAAGCCTAAGGTTTTATTAGAATATGTACAGTCTACCCATGGAATCCCATGTGGTGGAGTTAATATATATGACCGTATTGTTCCACCTAACACAACTATAGTTTCAGAAGAAGATGGGAAATTTATAATACCTGCAGGTGGAAATTTTTCATTATTCTTAAGATCCGCTAATAATGAATTAATTAATAATAATGTAGCCTTTGGATGGTGGAAAAAACAAGTTAAATTCTAACTGTGTTAAAGTGTTTATGTTCCTTAAATAAGATATAATATTAAAATGAAGCTGTGGCATTAAGAATAAACATTACGTTGTATGTAAATTCCTTGGTACCACAGCTTCTATTCATCTTTAAATACTCTACTACAATTACTATTTTTCCCTACTGTATGTGCCAAAAGAATTAGTATATATATGAGTTTCTCCATTTTTATAATTTACTTCAAGCTTTTGTCCACAAGAATAGCTTTTTATATTTTCGATTTTATCCCATTCTAAATCTTCACCAAACATTGTAGACAAAACTTCTACATCCATTTGTTGACACATCTCTCCATCTATCCAATCTATTGTATTCATTTTTACTTCCCCCTTATTTTTTATGTTTAGTTATATTATAGCACCCTAAATATATTATGGATATTATAGTTATAAATAATCTAATAATTTGTTAAATATATTCTATTACTAAGCCTTCATCCTTGCCATTTAATTTCCAATAAAAAAGCGGTCTTATCCAATGATTTTTTAATCATTATATAAGACCGCCCTCTCATAAGAATTTTCTTAGGAAAACAACACTCTGTCACTTAGTGCATCTTTTGCTTGAATTTTTTCAAAATACTTTAAAAGCTTATCAATATTCAATTTATCCTTTTCTTCATTTTTTATATCTAAAACTATTTCTCCGCTATGCATCATAAAAAGTCTATTTCCCATACTTATAGCATGATTCATATTGTGAGTAACCATCAGTGTAGTTATTTTATTTTCATTAATTATTTTTTCTGTAATTTCTATTATTCTCTCTGAAGTTTTAGGATCTAGTGCTGCTGTATGCTCATCTAAGAGCAACAGTTCAGGTTTACACATTACTGCCATAATTAAAGACATAGCCTGTCTTTGTCCTCCTGATAAAAGTCCTACCTTAGTATTTAATTTATCTTCTAATCCTAAATTTAATTCTGTTAGCATTTCCTTAAATTTTTCTATGTCCTTTTTATTAATTCCCATGGTTAATCCAAATCTTTTGCCTTTATTAAAGGCCATGGACATATTTTCTAAAATGGTCATATTAGGTGAAACTCCCTTTGAAGGGTCTTGAAAAACCCTTCCTATAAATCTTGTACGTTTATATTCTGGCATATTACTAATTTCTTTATTATTTAAATTTATAACTCCATTATCCTGTTCTAAAGTCCCTGATATTAAATTTAATAATGTGGACTTTCCTGCTCCATTACTTCCTATTATTGTAATAAAATCTCCTTCTTCTATTTCAACATTAAAATTATCCAAAACTCTATTTTCATTAATTGTATCTTTATTAAATACTTTGGATAGGTTTTTTATTGTTAACAACACCATCACCTCCAACTATAGCTTTATTCTTTCTTTTAAAGTTTAAACTTTTGCCATTTAAAGACAATGCCATAACCACAATAACTGCTGTTATAAGCTTTAAATCTGCTGATTGAAGTCCAAATTTTAAAGCTAGGGCAATTGCTCCTTTATACAAAATAGAACCTAAAATAGTAGTAGTTGTTGCTTTTATAAAATTTATTTTACCAAATAAAGACTCTCCCATTATAACTGCTGCAAGTCCTATAACTACAGTACCCATGCCCATTCCAACATCTGCAAATCCACCTTGTTGAGCCATAATTGAACCTGCCAATGCTACAAGTCCATTGGAAATCATAAGTCCTATAACTTTAATTACATCTTTATTTACTCCAAGAGATGAAACTAATTGCTCATTATCTCCCACTGCTTTTAATAAAAAGCCTAATTTAGTTTTTAAAAATAAATCCAATAATATTTTTGATAAAATTGCAAATAAAACTATTATAACTAAAGGTGCTATACTTGATGAAAAAATAGTCTTTTCTCCGAATAAAGGCACATTAGATTTTTTCATAATTCTTAAATTTATAGAATATAAGCCTAACATAACTAAAATACCAGATAAAAGATTTGTTATTTTAAATTTAACATGGAGTATTCCTGTTGTTAATCCTCCTATACATCCAGCTGCAAATGAGACTATGCAAGCTATAAAAGGATTTACACCTTTAACTATTAGGGCAGCCGTTACTGCTGCTCCTAATGGAAATGTTCCATCTGCTGATAAATCAGGGAAATCTAATATTTTATAACTTATATATACTCCAAGGGAAACTATGGAAAATATAAGTCCTTGTTCTAATACATTAATTAAAATATCCATTTATTTATCTCCTTTCTTAACCATCTCTGCTTTTTCTATTAATTCTTTAGGTATATTCAAATTAAGTTTTTTAACAGAATCTTCATTAATAACTAGTTGCATTTGTTCTAAGGTTTCTATAGGCATTTCACTAGGTTTTTTCCCATTAATAATGTCTACTGCTAAAAGTCCTGTTTGAAATCCTAATTTATAGTAGTCAATACCTATAGTTGCAAGTGCTCCTCCCGTTACATGAGCTCTTTCTGCACCTATTATTGGTATATTTTTCTTAAAACATTCATTAGAAATCATTGTCATAGCTGAAGCCACTGTATTATCTGTAGGTGTATACAAAACATCAACTTTCTCTAAAAGTGAATTTAAAGCTTGAGGTACTTCATTTACATTTGTTATTGACGCCTCAATAACTTCTAAATTAAATTTTGAAGCAGCATTTTTAATATTTTTAACTTGTATTTGTGAATTATTTTCACTTGTATTAAATAAAATACCAACTTTTTTTGCCTTTGGCATTATTTTTTTTAATAACTTTAGTTGAGCTTCTATGGGAACAATATCTGATGTTCCTGTAACATTGGTTCCTGGTTTTTCTATTGATTTAACAAGCCCTGCATCTACTGGGTCTGTAACCGCTGTTATAAGAATTGGAATTTCTTTAGTTGCGTTAAAAGCCGCTTGAGCAGAAGGTGTTGCCACTGCAAATATAATATCTTCCTTTTTAGAAACAAAATCTTTGGCTATTGATTGAGTTGTAGGCATATCTCCTTGTGCATTTTGATAATCTATTTTAATGTTTTTACCATCTTCAAAACCTTTAGATTTTAATGCATCAATAAAGCCT
The DNA here is from genome assembly GCF_900187165.1 of Clostridium cochlearium. Classification (NCBI taxonomy): domain Bacteria; kingdom Bacillati; phylum Bacillota; class Clostridia; order Eubacteriales; family Clostridiaceae; genus Clostridium; species Clostridium cochlearium. Next base: position 1,256,614 of record NZ_LT906477.1, read on the forward strand.
TCTCTGGATTTATCAAGGGCTGGATGCTCTATTATTTGAGTAATCCCTATTTTTATTACCTCTTTATCACCAAGAGCTTTTTCTTTGGTGTCCTGTGGTTTACCACAACCTCCAAAAATTGATAATGTTAAAAGAACTGCTGTAAGAATTGAAATTTTTTTCTTTGCTACCATGCTACCATCCTCCATAATATTAATTTTTTATAAATAAAAAAGTTCTCCTTGAAGAAGAACTAAATTTTTATACAACAAATACAGGAGTGATATTATTAAAAATATAACCCTATATTGTAATTCTATATTTCTCCTACAAATTCTACCATACTACTATTTTTTATTTTATTACTATACTACTATTTTACCATTCTACACTACTATTTAGCACCCTTATTTATGAAATACTAAATTATTAAAACTAATTATATAGTCTTTTCCTAACATTGTCAACTATTATTTTTAATTTTTTTCTTTTACAGTAAATATTATGAATTTTATGATATAATATTAATCATAATAGGTAAAAATAAAACTAAATAAATATTTTAAATTTATTATAAAAAAGGAGATAATAGATGTGTTAAAGAGTGATAATTTTAAAACAAATGAAGAAATTTTAGAAGCTTTTAAAATAGTATTACCCTATATCAATAGTATAACTCCTGATGATATGGCAATAGTATTAACAGATTTAGAAAAATACATAGGGTATCATAATGCAAATGAATTTACATTAGATTTATCAGAGGGTAAATCTATAAAAGGAATTAAAACCATTGAAGATTGTATAAAAAACAAAAAAGATATATCAGATAGTGTTCCACCAGAAGTCTATGGTAGAACACTAAAAACCTTATTCACCCCTATATATGGTGTGAATAATGAAGTAATAGGAACTCTTAGCTCAGGAATAGATTTTGAAAATAATAGTAAACTTGTAGAATCTGTTTCTAATTTAGCAGAAGTTATAAAACAAATTACAGAAAGTATTAACCAAGTTGCTCAATCGGCAGGTAGCCTAGCAGATTCAGGACAAGACTCTATTGAAAAAGTAAATGAATTAACTAATAAGCAAAAAGATACAGCCCAAATTTTACAAATTATAAAAAATATTGCCAGTCAAACAAATTTACTAGGATTAAATGCAGCTATAGAAGCTTCTAGAGCTGGGGAAAATGGTCGTGGATTTGCAGTAGTGGCAACAGAAGTTAGAAAATTATCAGAGCAGTCTCAAGAATCCGTAAAGAATATTGAAGCAATATTAAAAGAAATGACTGATAGTGTAAATGATATTAATAATACTATAGGAAATGTAGGTGCTATAAGCCAAGAACAAGCAGCAGCTACAGAAGGTAAGCGTCAAAGTTTTAGCACCTTTAATAATTCCAAGAATAGTATTAAAATATCCTAGTAAGGCAAGAATATGCTTTACTAGGATTAATTTATTTTTTATCTTTAATTTTCATATTTTCAGGAATCTTATCATTCCAAGGCATAAGATTCTCTAAGCTTTCGCTATCGTATATATCTATCTTTGATAGATTATCAAATAGATAGACTAAGTACCTTTCTACAACTAAATTATTAGCCTTGGCAGTTTCAACAATACTATAAATATTGCTACTTGCAGTTGCACCCTTAGCAGTGTTAGCAAATAAGAAATTTTTTCTTCCTATAACGAAAGGCTTAATTGCTCTTTCCGCAGCATTATTATCAACTTCTAGAGAACCATCTAATAATACATTTTTTAATCCTGGTAAATGCTTTTTAGCATACTCAAGTGCCTTACCTAACGGACTTCTTGGAAGAGCATCTTTTATTTCTCTTTCAACATAATCAATAAAGTTATCTATAATTGGAGCTAGTTTCTCAGTTCTTATTTTAAATCTAATATCATAATAATTTTCATCATTTGAATAAGATTCTCTAAGTTCTTTTTCAAGTTTATAAATTTGCTCACAATAATTAAACCCTATTACTCCTCTAGAATTTTTTAGGGCTTCTTCATCTAAATCTACTATTATATTATGAAAATATCTTCTTATGTGAGCCAAGCAATATACTCTTGTAGCTCCGCTAACGGAATTGTATCCATTATATCCATCCGTTTGGAGAAAACCTTTAAAATCTCCTAAGAAATTTTTAGGGCAAGAGCTTGATCTAGTGCTTTGGTAATCATATAAGATCACAGGCTTAGAGTTAGTATTACTCATATATAACCACATGTACTTTTTAGATTTAGAATCTTTGCCATTATCATTAATTACTTTAAGAGTAGTTTCATCAGCATGAATGTAATTACGGCTAAGCAATTCTTTTTTCATATGGTTATATATCGGCTCTAAAGCATCTGCTGCAGACATAGTCCAATTGCATAGAGTTTGCCTTGAAAGAGTAGCTCCCATCATATCAAAGTAAGTTTCTTGCCTATATAGTGGCATTGCATGTTGATATTTAAGTATTAGAGTATGTGCAATTAACTCATTTGAGGCCATGCTATTATAAAAAATTGTTTTAGGGGCTTCTGGTGAAATTATTTTACTTTCACCAGTGGCTCTTTCGCATGTTTTACAAGCGTAGCTATAAATAACATGATCCTCAATTATTAATTTAGCAGGAATGTATTTAACAATCTCTTTTCTAGATTTAACTCCGATAGGAGTAAGCTTTTTACCACATTCTCTGCAGTTAAGATCCTCACCTTCTAATTTATGTTCAACAACAACTCTTTCCAAATTAGCTAAATTATCTTTCTTTCCAGTATAATTGCTTTTCTTAGCTCTTTTATATGTAATTTCCTCTAAAGTAGGTTCTTCTACCTTTGAATCACTATGTTTTTCAGCCTCGTTAAAAAAAGATAATTGATTAACATCTACTTGTTCACTGGATGCTCCAAATATCTTTCTATTTCTATTAGATATAACACCTTTTAAGAATTCTAATTCATTTTTAAGTTTTCTTATTTCTTCATCTTTTGAGCTTAATTCTTTATCTTTTTCATTAATTTCATTTTCCATTTTTTCAATTAATGCTTTTGTATTTTCATCAAGCTCATTAGTTAAAAATTCGTGACTCATAGTTACCCCTTTAGCTTTATTTGATATTTCTATTATACCACAAAACCCTTGAAATTACTATACTTCAAGGGTTCAAAGTTGATATTTTTTTAATAATAGTTACTTGCTTTTACAGGTTTAAATTTAGATTTTGTTCTTACTTCATAGCCTTTTAAAAGCCAACGTAATTCATCAATATTAATCTTTAATGCATCGGCAGCTGTCGCTGGCCATTTGAAGCGATTAGCTTCTAAACGGTGATAATATAGCCAAAAACCTTCGTCAAAGTGAAGAATTTTTAATTTATCCATTTTCTTGTTGCAAAAAACAAATAGTGCTTTATCAAAAGGATCTAACTTAAATTGGTTTTGCACTATCATAACTAAACCATCAATACTTTTTCTTAAATCCGTATAACCGCAGGCAAGATAGACTTTTTCTACCTTATCTATATTTAACATTTTAGAATTAACTCCTTAATTATTGCTGTTATTAAAGTAGCTTCGCTAACAGGAATAAGGATATTAGCATTGCCTACATTAATTTTTACTTCTTTTAATGTAGATTTATTTTCTTTAGTATTATCAACTTTACTATTCAAAGAAATAGGCTGAAAAACAGGTTCTTTACTTTCAATTGCCTTTTCTACTCTTTTTTTATGGTAATAAAATTGACTCTTATTAAGGTTATTCTCAGCACAGAAATCTTTCACTGTTATTGTATCTTTAACAGAGTTAAATTTATTTAAATATTCCTCCCAAGCATCATTATCTAATTTTTTATACATAAGTAAACCTCCCATTGATAATCTTTTACTTAAGTTTATCAATGAGAGGGTATGTTTTCTAGATACTTAATTTTTGACGCTTACTACAGAAGAAATATTATCTAGTACAGAAGAAATTAACGACACCATTAATGAACTAAAAGTATTTGTACAAAGATATCAATAATTTCATAAAATGTTGTGTACAAGCTAACATTAAAAAAGGAACCATCAAAATAATGATGATTCCTTTTTTAATATTAAATTGCTACTGTTTTATTTAGCCTTTGCTGCATTTTCACCAGCTATTTTACCAAATACTGTTATATCAGCTAAGGCATTTCCTCCTAAACGGTTGCTGCCGTGTATGCCACCTGTTACTTCACCTGCAGCATATAATCCTGGAATTACTTTTCCATCTTTACCTAACACTTCAGCATTTTTATTGATTTCAATACCTCCCATAGTATGATGAACTGTAGGCATACGAGGTCCTGCATAAAATGGTGCAGTATCTATTTTTTTATCAAATAAAGTTCTTCCAAAAGAATCTTTACCACTATCTACTGCTTTATTAAATTCTTCTACTGATTTTACAAGATTTGCAGGATCAACCTTAATCTTTTTAGCTAACTCCTCTAAGGTATCTGCTTTAAATGCTCTGCCTTGTTCTATAAGTTCTTCTATAGTTTCATTAAAGTTGTTAGTTGTTTCAGGTGTTGGATAATTTTTATGATCAAGAACTACCCACATATAAGCATCTTCTTGTTCTAAAAGTGCCTTTGTCATAACATCTCTACGAGCACCTTCGTCTACAAAACGCTTTCCAGATTTATTTACAAATATACGATTTTCAACACCTTGTTCAATATTTCCGCTTAAACTTCCAGTGTTAGGATCACCCATTGGTAATAATTGAAGGTTTTCCATACCAACAAGGTTTGCCCCAACAGCTTCTGCTAAAACTATACCGTCTCCTGTAGCTCCTGGATGATTTGTACTTTTAACTTTAGTAAGTGAAGGCCAAGTTTTATTATATTTATCTACCATCTTGCTATTACCAGCAAATCCACCTGCTGCTATAACTACTCCATTTTTAGCATGTATAGTAAGATTTTCTTCTAATCCCTTTGCCTTAATTCCTACAGCTTTACCATCTTTCATTATAATTTCTGTTGCTTCTGTATCTAGTAGTACTTTAATACCATCATTTTTATCAATATATTTAGAATAAGTATCTATAAATCCTGTTCCTACTGGAGATGATGGCTTATGAGCTCTTGGCCACATTCCTCCTAAAACAGTAAATACTTTATCATTAAATTTCATACCTAAACCTTCTAACCATTCAACAGCAGGATAAGCATTTTCCACAAGAGTTCTTATTAATTCAGGGTTGCCTAGCTTGTCTCCTCCTTCATAGGTTTGAGTATAGTGTTTATCTATAGAATCCTCAATTCCTTGTGCCTTTTGTCTTTTTGGGTCTACTGCATTAAATGCTCCTCCTGAAAGAATTGTATTTCCACCAAGTCGTGGCATTTTTTCAACAAGTATAACCTTTGCACCTTTTTGGTTTGCAGATACTGCTGCTGCAAGTCCTGCACCGCCTCCACCAATTACTACTACATCAGTATTATGTTCCACAGCTTTTCTAGATACTTCTTTCTTTTCTTTTTTAACCTTTAAAGCCTCCATGTCTACTTCTGATTGTTTTAAGGCATTAGTAACTGCTGAGATAATAGCATGACTAGTAACTGTTGCTCCTGATATTGTATCTACAGCTAAACTTTGATCATTAATAATTGCCTTAGGTATTCTTTCTATGGCTGGATCTGAAATACCTGGAGTTTCTTTATGTTCAAGCATTTTAATTTCTTTTATGGACTCTTTGTCCACTGTAACTTCTAATTTAAGCTCACCATTATGTCCCTTTGAGGTTCCTTGATATGTGCCTGGTTTAAATGATATTCCCTTTTTATCATCCTTAGATTGACAACCAATTAATGATGTCACTAGTGTAAGGCAGAATACCAAACAAAGAATTTTTTTTAATGATTTTAATTTTTTCATGTTTTTCCCCCTATCTTTACAGTACGTAGTCGTTTTCAAATATATAGTAAACTACCTATATTTGGACTTACATGATTATTGTACCTAATTGTTAATATTCTGTCAATATTATATTTATTTTGGTAACATTTAACATTAAAAGAGATAATTCCACTTTAAGAATTATCCCTTTTATTTAATCACCTATTTAATATCCATATAGCACAATTTAATATTCCTGCAAAGCTTACCCATATAGCATAAGGTATCATTAAATAGGCTGCTATTTTATCCAATTTATAAAATTCAAATATAGATAATAAAATGAATACAAGTAATATTAATAATTCTAAAAAAGCAAATCCATAAAGTTTAAATCTAAAAAATATAATTGCCCATAAAAAATTTAAGGTTAGCTGTATAATAAAATATATAACTGATTTATTTATATTTTCCCCTTGTTTTCCTTTTATTATTATTCTATAAAAAGCTAGTGCCATTAAAAAATATAGTATACCCCAAACTATAGGAAATATCCAACCTGGTGGAGAAAAAGATGGTTTTACAAAATCATTATAAGTATTTTGATTAGACATGCCTAATCGTCCTGATAAAAAACCAACTCCCTGTATAAATATAATAATTAATAAAAGTAATCCTATATTCTTTTCTTTACTTGACTTAACCATTTCACTCCTCCATTTTTATTAATTATATTATATATAACCAATATAATAACTACAAACTTCTCTTAATATTAACTATATTCTATTAACAAAGTTTCATTCCATGGCATTAAATATAGTATATGTTATAAAGGAGTTGTATATAATGGGAGGTTTCAACTGTGCAAGTCCTGAGGAATTATCCTTTATTGCTAATATAATAGCTCTGGAATTATCTGCTGGGAAAAGTGCTGATGAATTAAATGTTCTTGGAAATCTTATTGTTGCAATTGGTAGCCTTATGTTGGTTATGGCAGCTCAAAAACAAAACCTTGAAAGTTTATCTAAAGATAATAACAATAAAAAAAGAGGTAGTTCTAGTTAAAAGCTACCTCTTAAATAAATTATTTAATTAATTTACATACATCATTTGCAAATTGTACAGGATCTTCTATTGGAAGTCCTTCAATAAGTAAAGCTTGATTGTATAGTAAATTTGAAATCATTTTTAATTTGTCTTTATCATCTTTAAAAGCACTTTTAATTGTATTAAACATATCATGATTTGTATTTATTTCTAATATTTTATCAGCCTTTATATTTTCATTATTAGGCATCATACTAAGTACTTTTTCCATTTCAATTGATATATCTGAAGCATTAGCAAGACAAACTGGATGACTCTTTAATCTTTTAGATGCTCTAACTTCTTTTACTTTTCCATTTAAAACATCCTTCATAAATTCAAATATTTCTTTATTTTCATCATTTTCCTTTTGGTCATCTTTTTCTTCAGCCTCAAATCCTAAATCCTTACTATATACTGATTTAAATTCTTTTTCTTTGTAATTCATAAGCATTTTAATTGCAAATTCATCTACTTCATCAGTGAGATATAGTATTTCATATCCCTTATCTCTAACCATCTCTGTTTGAGGTAATTTTTCAATTTTATCTATATTTTCTCCTGGAGCATAGTATATATATTTTTGATCTTCTTTCATACGAGAAATATATTCATCTAATGTTACAAGTTTCTTTTCAGTAGAGGAATAAAACATAATTAAATCTTGTAATGTATCTTTGTTAGCTCCAAAATCTGAATATATACCATATTTTAATTGCCTTCCAAAATTGTTGTAGAATTTAATATAGTCTTCACGATGATTTTTAAGCATGGATAAAAGTTCACTTTTTATTTTTTCCTTTATATTTTTTGCAATAAGTTTAAGTTGTCTATCATGCTGTAGTAATTCTCTTGAAATATTTAAAGAAAGATCTTCTGAGTCAACTAAACCTTGAACAAAACTAAAGTAATCTGGCAATAGATCTCCACACTTTTCCATTATCAATACACCATTTGAATAAAGCTCAAGTCCTTTTTCAAAATTTCTTGTATAAAAATCATATGGTGTTGTAGATGGTATAAAAAGTAGTAATGTATATGACACTAACCCTTCAACCTTTGATCTAATTGATTTTAATGGCTTATCATATCCAAAATGTTTATCCATATAAAATCTTTCGTAATCTTCAGTTTTCACTTCATTTTTATTCTTTTTCCAAATTGGAATCATGCTATTTAAAGTTTCATCTTCAATATAATCTTCATATTCGTCTTTAGTTCCTTCTTTTAATTTGCTTTTCTTCATATGCATTTTAATTGGATATTTTATAAAATCTGAATACTTTTTAACTAGATTTTTTATAGTATATTCTTCCAAAAATTTATCATAATTTTCATCATCAGTATTTTCTTTTATTTTTAATATGATTTCAGTACCAACTTCATCTTTTTCGCATTTTTCAATTTCGTAGCCCTCTACTCCTTTTGATTCCCATTTATATGCTTCATTAGAATCCATAGAACGGCTTTTTACAATAATTTTATCCGCTACCATAAATGCAGAATAGAATCCAACTCCAAATTGACCTATAATATCTATTCCCTCTTTTTGTTCCATTTCATTTTTAAATGCAAGGGATCCACTTTTAGCAATAGTTCCAAGATTATTTTCTAACTCTTCCATAGTCATACCAATACCTGTGTCTATAATTGTAAGAGTTCTTTCTTCTTTATTTGGTAAAATTCTTATGTAAAAATCTTCTTTATTAAAACTTATATTCTCATCAGTAAGTGATCGATAATATCTTTTGTCAATAGCATCACTTGCATTGGATATAAGTTCCCTTAAGAATATTTCTTTATTTGTATAAATTGAGTTAATCATTAAATCTAGTAATCTTTTTGACTCTGCTCTAAATTGTTTTACTGCCATTTTATCATTTCCTTTCATTATAATTTATTAAAATATGAAAGGCCCATGCCTTTTTAAGCTTTTTATTAGCACTCTTCTTTATTGAGTGCTAATTTTATTTTACCAATTTAGATAATTTTGTCAAGTCAGCTTTTGTTCAGCGAACAGCAAATAATGAATAATTATGGTTAATTTTCTTTTTTAAAAAATTTATTTTTTACTTTAATATTTTTTTCAGCTTTAAATATTTCAGAGTTCGTATCAATATACAATGAAGGAGTTTTACTTTTTGCTAGTATTTGAGTTGGATAAATACTTTTATGTCCTACTATTAAATAACCTACAACGCATACTACTGCAGCATATATGCCAACTTCTGATCCAAATAGTTCCATGCACATAACTATACCTGCTATTGGAGTATTAGCACAAGTTGCCATAAAAGCTACCATGCCAACAGCTGCATAAAAGGTAACACTACCACTAACTACAGAAGCCCATAAATTTCCTATAACTGCTCCTACAAAAAGCATTGGTGTAAGAATTCCTCCACTACCACCAGAGCCTAATGTTATAGCTGTAGCTATAGATTTCCATATAAAATCTGTAGGTCTTACACTGTATCCCATAACAGCTTTATTTATTATCTCCTCTCCTATACCTAAATAATCTGTAGTTCCTGTTATAAATATTATTAAAATTATAAGAACACCACCTATTATTCCTTTAATTGGTGGATATACTTTTATTTTTTCAAATAATTTTTCTACAAAAGTAACAAATCTTATGAAAATTACAGAAAGTACTCCTATAATTATTCCAAATAATATCATTCTCATAAGCATTCTGCTTCCACTAAATTTTTTCATATCAATAAAATAAGTAATTAATGGTTTTGTTTTTAAAAACTTCCCCACAAAAAAGCTTGTAAAAGCTGCTATTAAAGATGGGAATAAAGATATGTATGAAAATTGCCCTATATACAATACTTCTGAAGCAAATATTGCTGCTCCCACTGGAGATCCAAATACTCCTACAAACCCTGAGGCCACTCCGCAAACTGCTAATCTTTTGCTGTCTAAATCCTTTAATTTAAATATATCTGATACCTTTGAAGCTATACCCGCTCCTATTTGAGTTGATGGTCCCTCTAATCCTACAGAACCACCACAAGCTAAAGTTATAACTGTAGTTAATAATTTAACTGGCACAACTTTTATATCCATTTTACCATCATATCTATTAATTGACTCTATCGCTTTCTCTGTACCATGTCCCTTAGCATCTGGTGCTAATTTAGTAACTATAAAACTACTTAGAAAAAATCCAAGCGGCATTAATAAATAATAATATTTGAACCCATAGGAAAAATTAGTACTCACATGTACTAATTTAATAAAAAAAGAGGTAGCTCCCCCCACTATGGCTCCAATAAATACAGATATTAATAGCCATTTAAACAAACTTGCTAATAATACATATTCTTCTTTGAAATCTTTTACAATTGTTTTTTTCATAAAAACACCCCCTTATTTATAATAACATAATTTTTTTTGTAGGAAAAACCTTTTTAGTTAATGAACAACTAACAATGAATAATGAATAATTATTGATATTTTTCTTGGTTTCACTAATTGTTCATTATTCATCATTCATTGTTCATTACACTCAGTCTCTCTTCTCCGTAGTTTGCTTCACCAGCTGATTTCCAAAAACTGCAACGCCGGTAATTATAATTCCCTGCAATATAGCTTGTATACTAAATCCCATAATTGCTATACAACATGCAATACCACAAGTCAAAAGTATCCAAGGAATTGTCCAATCTTTAATTTTCTCTGTATTTTTTAACATCATCCCTAAAATATATAATGCCGGTACCAATACAAGTACTTGTTCCATAATATAATCCATTAAATTCATTGACATAAAAACACCCCCCTACTTAAATATTATGTTTTATAACATAAAAAAGAAACTTTAATAGTAAATATATTCACTACTAAAGTTTCTTTTTTTAGCAAAGCAATGTTTTAAGCTTAACTCTTCACCAAACAAAGCGATATTTAGCTTGCTATTCACAAAACAAAGCGATGTTTAGCTTGCTAAACGAGCCCAAAAACAAAATCAAAATTTTTCAGAACACAGTGAAGAAAAATCTCCTTTATTATTCATTATTCATTGTTAGTTGTTCATTGAATTAGGGTGTGAAAATCCTAAAAATTTTCACACCCTAATTCTATACCCCACTCCCCACACAGTTTCAATATATTGTGGTTTTGAAGGATTAAATTCGATTTTTTCTCTTATTCTTCTAATATGCACTGTAACGGTAGCACTATCTCCAAGGGAATCAAGCCCCCAAATGCTTTCAAACAGTTCATCTTTTCCAAATACTCTGTTTGGACACTGAGCCATATGCAATAGTAAATCAAATTCCTTTTGTGCTAAACTAACCTCTTTTCCATTTATAAATACTTGTCTAGAATCTTTATGTATTTCAAGACCTCTTATGGAAATTACATTATTATTTTTTTCTTTATTACTAAATTTATTTTTTAATCTTTCATAATTTTGAATATGTGATTTAACTCTAGCAACTAACTCTCCAGGACTAAAGGGTTTTGTTATATAATCATCTGCCCCAAGACTTAATCCTTTTATTTTATCAATTTCCTCTTTTTTAGCAGAAACCATTAAAACAGGCACATCCTTATTTTCCTGAATAATTCTCAATATATCAAATCCATCCATTTTAGGAAGCATAACATCCAAAATTATTAAGTCATATTCATTTTCCTTTATTTCATTTAATCCACATACTCCATCTGTACAAATTTTTACCTGGAAGCCAGAAATCTCTAGATAGTCCTTTTGAAGTTCTGCAATACTTAAATCATCCTCAACTATTAATATTTTTTTCAACTTTTTAACCTCCCACCCTTTTTGAACTTAGAAACATTAAAAAACCTTGTTTAAAGATATCATAATGCTAGTACCTTCATTTCCATGACTAATTGCCCATATTCGTCCATTGTGTCCTTCTACAATTTGTTTTGCAATGGCAAGTCCTAATCCGCTACCTTTAGCCCCACTTCTAGCCTCATCTGTTCTATAAAATCTATCAAATATTTTATTTGCATCCTCATTATTAATTCCAGCACCATTATCTCTTATTTCAATAATGATACTTGAAGTAGTTTCTCTTAAAGTTATAACTATTTCTCCCTGTTCTTTGTCCATATATTTTTGGGAATTTCCTATAATATTTAATATAACTCTTTTTAATCTTTCTCTATCCATCATAACAAATTTACACGTTTTCAATTCATTATTTAACCATATTTTTATATTATCTTTTTGAAGCTCTGGTTCACTTTCATATATACAGTAATCAAAATATTCCACAATATCTACCTTTTCAAAATTAAAAGGTATTTGGTTTAAATCAAGCTTTGAATATAAAAGTAAATCATCAATCATGTGATCTACATGTTCTGCTTTAGAATAGATAGTCTTTAGATATTTTTCTCTCTTTTCTGCTGTGTTTGCTATGCCATCTAAAATTCCTTCTACATATCCTTTTATTGATGTTATAGGTGTTCTTAAATCGTGAGAAATACTTGATATAAGTCCTTTACGGTTATCATCATATTTCATTTTCATAATTATAGAGTCTTTTAACTGTACTCTCATGGTTTCAAATCCTCTACAAAGTTCTCGTATTTCTTCGTCTCCTTCTTCGGAAATAGCACAATCCAAATTTCCATTACTAATTTCAGTTGTAGCTTTTTTTAAGGATTTAATAGGCTTTATTATGCTTTTTGAAAGAAAATAGGACATGATCATATTAGTTATTACAAATGATATTATAAAAATAACAGTAGAAACTATGATAAATTTAGTTAACAAATTTATTTTTTCTTCTTCTATAGGAACTAATAATATTATAATTCCCTCAGATTTATCTTTTAAATTAAATTTTATAGTTTTAATTATATGGGAAGTATTATTTATTTTAATTTTCTTGCCCATTCCCATATTGTTACCTTTAGATATTTCCATAGATTTCTCAACATCTATTTTACTAACATCTTCAGGTTTTGCTATGATTTTATGAGATTTAATAATAACAAATTTTCCATTTATTTTTGAAAGTTTAGAAGATAAATCACTTTGGAATTTATCTTCTTCAATATTTTTATTTTCTTGTTCTAATATATCATCAGTAATTGTGATAAGTTCTGATTCTATAAACATACGTCTTTCAAATTCATCGTATTCTACTCTATTTCCAGTAATTTTTAAGGAAACAAATAATATACTAGACATAATTATAGTTGTTATTATAATTGGTACTATGACAATTATGCTATTAGATATTATAAGTCGCTTTTTTATATTCATTTTATCACCTTAAAATTCTTTTTTATCAAATAAATAATAACCTAATGTAAAAAGTACTATTCCATAACCACACATCATCATAAATTGACGAAGTATCTTTATAAATGGTAAATTACTTATTATCCATAAATTATACCAATTAAGCATAGATGTAAAGAATATTCCTGAATATCTTGAGAATATAACCTCCATGGCTTTAAAAGCTATAAATAATAGTACAGATAAAAAGAATACTCCTGTTCCACTTTTTAAAATATTACAAAAAACTATAATTATAAGTGCTAAAATCATCATAGGTAATATACTAACCACGTAGCATAAAAATATTCTCAATATACCTATAAAGGTAAAAGAATTTGAATTAAATATTATTCCTATAATAATTGAAAAAATCATAACAAATAAAAGATTTGCTATTACAAATAACATTATTGCCACTATTTTAGCAGTAAAAAACTTTAATCTTGAAATTGGTCTAGTAATTGTAATTTTCATTGTGTTTTGAGAAAACTCTCCAGAAAAACTATCTATTGTAACAAGAGCTGTAAATAAGGGTAAAATACTTTTTAATACTACAGAAAGTACCAATATTGGGAACTCCATGCTAGAAGTACCTCTTATTCCAAATCCACTCCTTACCCCCATAACAGTAAATTGCCCTATTACAATAAAAATTAAAGATACTATAGCCGCCACTAATATTTTTTTCTTTTTGTACAATTTTTCAACTTCGTTAATTACAGCCGCCTTAAATCCTTCCATTTTGTTCCACCTCACTTACAAAGTAATTCTCCAGTGTTGCATAATTATTTAATATATTTTTAGTGGTATCTACATTAAGCATTTTCCCACCATATAAAACTCCTATTTTGGTACAAGTAAGTTCTACATCATGAATAAGATGACTTGATATAAAGAACGTAGTTCCTTCTTCTTTTGCCATATTTTTTATAATATTTCTCATATCAATCATGCCCTCAACATCTAGTCCATTAAAAGGCTCGTCTAATATAACTACTTCAGGTCTAGATAATATAGCGGCTGCAATACCCAATCTTTGTTTCATTCCAAGAGAAAATTTACCTGTTTTTTCATTTTTATATTTTAATATACCTGTAAGATCTAAGACTTCTTCTATTCTTTTATCATCAACATTTTTATAGTATCTTGAAAATTGTTTAAGATTTTCATAGGCTGTTAAATATTGATAGGATTCTGCTGTTTCAATAATGCATCCTACCTTTTTCATTGCTTTTTCAAAATCTTCTATAACACTATGTCCTAAAATTTTAACATCTCCACTATCTGCTTTAATAAGTCCTGTCATAATTTTCATAGTTGTAGTTTTTCCTGCTCCATTAGGACCTAAAAAGCCAAATATATCTCCTCTATTTATTTCTAGATTTATATCTGTTATGCCTCTACCATTTTTATACACTTTGTTTAAATTAGTTATTTCAATAACCTTTTCCAATCTAAAACTCTCCCTTATAAAAATTATAATTAACATTTATAAGCTTCAGATAAAGCTTTAAAACTTTATCTGAAGCTAACTTTATTTACATTCTGTTATTTAAAAACTCTATTAAAGGAACCATTATACATTACTTTATTTCCTCTTTGATGAGGTAGATCAAAATATACACTTCCTTCATGTCCGTTAAGGCTAATATAGCCTGTATTTGAGAAGCCTTCAACCTTATATGTTGCACTATACCTATCTTCACCATATTTAGCTTCAAAATTTACTTTTGATAATTTTCCTGCATAGTTTTCATAGCCTTTTAGATATTTTTCCTCGTAATTTCCAGCAACAACTTT
Organism: Clostridium cochlearium; assembly: GCF_900187165.1. Lineage (NCBI taxonomy): Bacteria > Bacillati > Bacillota > Clostridia > Eubacteriales > Clostridiaceae > Clostridium > Clostridium cochlearium. The sequence goes on from NZ_LT906477.1 coordinate 1,271,632, forward strand.
ATCATCTGATTTAGTAATCTTTAATGTTCTTTCTCCTATTTTTTCAAACTTACCATTCTTTTCTATTATAATATCATTTTTGTATTCACCTATAAACTTTTCAGGATTTGTAAATTCATCTTCATTATTTTGTACACTCTTTTCTACTTTCTTGCCTGAAAGATCTGGTTTATTTACAACAGTAGAATTAACATTAGTTATTTTAAAAAGCAATTCAAAAGTTAAATTGTGTTCTACACCTTTGTCATCTTTACCATGAAATACTCCTGTTCCAAAAATGTTTTGTATTAATCCATTTTTATCCACTAAAGCCTTACCTTTAACTTCTTTAATATATACATCTTTAGACATTAAAGGCATAAGACTTTCATTATGAGGATTTGAGTTCATTGAAGATGTACTACTCTTTAACATATAAGAAGTTATTGCGTTTATAAGAGTAGGTATTTGAGCTTCACTAACTGTTCCAGAAAATTCTTTACTTCCATCAGAATTATTTTTTACTAAAACATAATCTTTTAAATTACCAACTAGTGCATCTGCTATTTTTTCAACATCTGATGCATTTTCATCTTTAAAAGGATTATTGAATTTATATCCTTCATCTGATTTTTCGAGTTTTGTTTCAAAATATATATCTTCTATTGGGTCATTACTAATGATAACATTTTTATCTCTGTAATAATAACTTTTAACTTTATTGTTTCCCTTAATAGATGTATGAACATTTTCTTGGGCACTTTTCTTCCTATCACATTTACTTAATTCATTTTCAGATTCAATAATCTTACCATTATCCTTTATCACCATAGATGCGTCTATAGTATAGCTTGAAAGTTCACTTGAAAAACTTTCTGCTGTGTATTTTAGTGCATCTTTAGCTTGTTCATAGCCACTTTTTGATACTACTTCTGCAAAAACAGTTGTTGTAAGCATTACCATACCTACAGCAAAACTTGTAATCATTGCGGTTTTCTTTTTTAGTTTCACTTTATATTCCTCCTTTAGGATTTCTTTAAATTTTATCAGGAAAGCTTTCCCTAATAATATATTAAATCAAGTAACTATAGTTTTCCTAAACTAATTCTTAAGAAATTCTAAACTCTTATTTTTTTATCTTCAAAAATCCAAGTTTAAAAGAGCATCTACCTAAGTAAATGCTCTTTCTTTGTAAAAATAACATTTTAAATTTTATAATTAAGCTAATTTCGGTGTCATTTCATTAAATTCTTCTAAATTATTAATAGGGTTATTTTCATAGTTATTTTGAATAATGTCACTTATTTCCTTATGTCCATTTATAGCCGTATCTTTTATATTAGTTACACCATTACTTACGCTATTAACCACAGTTTTACTTGCATTTTTAACTTCAGTTGCAACTGATTTTACTGTATCTACTACCTCTTTACTTACCAATACAATGGCATTTTTAACTTCTTGTATATCAGACATTGAATTTTTAATAGTATTTTTTATATCGTTATAATCTTTTTTAATATCATTATATCCTGTAGAAATTGTGTTTGGTATTCTTTTTATAGGCTCTTTTATAGAATCTATTCCAACCTTTAAAATTCCAGCTGTTTTACTTACTTTAGTTATAATTCCACTAGCTGGATTATCCCATGTTGCTTTAATTCCAACTACTGCTGTTCCAACTTTTGCGACTATATTCGTAACATCTGCTCCTACTGAAACTGCTGTTTTTACTGTTGTTCCAACTAAAGATGTAGCTGAACTTTTAACATCTTCATAAGCCTTTTTTAAATTGGCGGCAGTAGTTGTTACTTGTTTTACGGTGCTAGATATTCGTGAGGCAGTATCTACTATTTTTTTACTTACTGACTCTGATGTATCCTTTATAGTTTTAGCTACAACTTTTGCTGTATCCACAACAGTTTTTGAAATTGTACTTACTGTATTAACAACACTTTTACTTATAGAAACTGCTGTTTTAACAAATTTTGTAGTTTTGCTCACTGCAACAGAAAATTTATCGGATACTGAGTTAAAAAATTCTCCTACTGAACTTTTAGTTGTATTTTTTTCTTTAGGTACAATTTTTGAAGAATCCTCTGTTAAATTGACCATTGAAGCTTTATATTCAGTTTCTGTAGCTTTCATATTAGTAGTTTGTACATTTGAGCTACTATTAATATTTTTGTCCTTAACTTTGTAGTCATTTCCATTATTCATAACATTTACATTTAAATTAACATTACTAGTTATTTTCATGATTTTTCACATCCTTTTTTTAAAAATTTATATAATCACTTTTAAGTGTTTATATCTTTAAATTAACGGTATTTTCCCTTTGCTGAGTAAGTTGTATTTTGCACTAGGCTAAATTTATCTTCTAGTATAAATTCACCATCTATAAAAAATTTCATTGTCCAAGTTCCTAAAGGATAATTGCGAGTATTATCTTCTAAATCCATCCAAAACCATAAACTTATTGGTTCTTCATTATTGGGTGGTGTAAATAAATTATTTTCAGTTATTTGAAATAACTCACCCTTAGGTGTATACCATACTGTTGTAACAGCATGTAATCCTGTTACATTAGTAAATTGAAATCTTGTTACTATTTTCTTATCTAATGCCATATTGAAATTTTTCTTATTTACAATATCTTCTTCCTCGCTTATTACAGAACTTATATTATATTTTTCTATATGTGTTGTATATTGAGTATTGTTATACATTCTTTGATTATTTTCATTAATCATAACTATAGACCAAAGTTCTTCATTGTCATCTGGAAAATATATATTGGCAGTTGAATCATTAAGTTTTAATTCATCATTGATAAAAAATTTATATGGGTGTTCTCCTGATGGCAAATCACATTTAAATATCCATTTATTATTTTCCTTAATCATTACCCCTTCATTAGGATTATAATTATTAAATTTTCCTATTACAGATATAGTTTTAATTGGTAAATAATCATTTTCTTCATATTGAAAAATCACTTCCATGATTAAATCCCTCCTATGAAATATTACTTCTTATACTTATTTTCGTCATTTTTATAATAATATTTAGTTTTATTTTAAAAAATATAAATTTAAATAAATATATAGAATTAATATTTATTATTTTTACAAAATAAATAAGGAGAAACTTTCATTTTAAGTTTCTCCTGAAATATTGATTTAATTTGATGGGTATTTTAAAAATAGAATTTTTGATGTTATAAAGGCATATTTATTTTTATCATTCTTAAATAAATATTTTAATTTCTGTAGTTTATCTTTTTTTAATAATGGTTGTCCCATTTATTTTATATCTCCTTCCTAATTTATTATTACTTCATTAATGATAACATATATCAAAAGCTGTATACATGTTTAAAAATTCATAGTTAAATAAATTAATAATTAGGTTACATATACTATTTGCTTTATTGCAAAAGGAGCATACATAAATTTGATTCATCCAAACCTATATATACTCCCTAAATAATGTTCTATATGGAAATCTTAAATTTTATTAGATAAAGCGGATGGCTGATTTCTGCAATAGTTCGTTTAACAAAGCTAAACATCAAGTTTTTATATAATTAAAATTTTTTCGTAATGTCAATGGAGAAAAAATATCCACAATTGCTGCAATTTCCCTAGTTTTATATTTACTTATTCCCCAATACTCATTGCTAGGATTGATTTTATCTACATATTAATGAACTAAATCATTTGGATAACCCTTATGATTGATAATCCCATATTCTAACATCAATTCATCCGTTTTTTATTTGTTTATATATATTTAAATATCCATTTTTTCCTCTTCTTTTAAATTTATTTGTCCAATTAATTGCTTGTTCTTTAATTTTAGTTACATAAAAACCCTTTCCAAAATCTAAAGCATCTCTTGAAAAAGAAATATGAGGAGTATCTACTATGCAATAAGACCCATGGTATACTATCAATTAAATGCTCCCCTTTCTTCCAATACCTCTATTAAATCTTCTACTATATAGCGTTTACTTTGAGAGTGTAATGGTTCATAACAAGGTATAATATATTCATTCAAAATATTTGTATTTTTAATCAATTTATATACATCTCTAGCATCCATTTTTAAGCTTTCTGCTAAGCTTTCAATACAAAATATTGTAAATTCCAATTTTTTTTCATCCATTACAACACCTCCAACCATATTTATTTTACTGCTTATATACATTATAACCTTTATGCATATATTTTAAAATACAAATATTGTTCCCATAAGATATATTGTACAATTATAGCTAGTTCTACACGTCTATAGCTAGGCCTCTATTTATCATGTGTAACTGTTCCATTTCCGCTTACAGGAATAGCCTCTCCTAAATATTTGGGTTCTGGTTTTATTATATTAATATTTAAAAAATCCTTTACTCTTGCTGCAATTTCCCTAGTTTTATATTTAGTTATTCCCCAATAATTTCTTGGATCTGAATTTACTCCATATGCATCTAGCCCAAGCTGTCTTGCTATGTAAACTGCTCTCATAAGATGATATTCTTGAGTTACAATTATTATTTTCTTAGCTTTAAAAACTTCTTTTGCTCTATACATACTTTCATAGGTACTAAATCCAGCATGATCTAAAAATATATCTTCCTTTTTAACCCCTTCATTTTCAGCAACTTTTTTCATTGCATTTACTTCATCATAATCAACTTGTCCATGATCTCCGCTAAATAAAAGTTTCTTTGCCTTGTTATTTTTGTATAAATCTATTCCAACATTAACTCTATCCTCTAGCATATCACAAAGTTTGCCGTTGGGCTTAACGTAAGCTCCTAAAACTAAAATTGCCTCCGCCTCTGGTACATCTTTAGGATTTACAATGTATTTTTTACCTTCTGATTTTACTTTATAATCAATAAAAAATATTGCTCCTGTTCCAATTAAAGCTATTATTATAATAAATGTGACTATTGTTTTAATTTTATTTTTCAAATGTCATACCCCCAATACAATATCATCCTATTATAACATATTTTTATTGCTCAATAATATTTTCCTTTAATCTTTGTTTTAGCAAACCACATTTCTATTGCAAAAAAGTGTTTACTAACCACTTTGAAAATTTTTTCTTTTCCTCGAATTGAGGATAGTGTGCAGAATTTTCGTATACTATAAATTCTTTTTTATTAGCCTTAATAGAATCAAAATACTCCTTTGCTGACTGAGTAGTTGTCATATAATCATATTGTCCCATTATAAAGTAACACGGAATTTCTATGCTTGTTACAAGCTGAGGTAAGGGATAATTCATAGATTCCTTTAGCAACTTATCTTGTGTAACAGAAACCCCACGGGAATAACGAATTACATCAAGCAGATTGTATTCAGGATGAGTCAGAAATCCATCTAAATAATCTCGATTATCATCAATAAGTCTCCCTGCCCCACCGTACTTTCTGACATATTTGCGTGGGGTTGTAGCTTTTCCTGTTTGAATCGAATCTTCTAAACTTTCAAGTTCCATAAAATCATTTTTATTTCCAGCTTTATCTGCCTGTTCAATACAATATTTAAGATTAATTGATTCATTTTTTATAGGGTCTGACATCTGTCCAATGCCAATATATGCACTAAATTTTTCAGGAACTTTTGCTGCAGCCTGCAATGCAATATAAGTACCAAATGAATGTCCTACCAATAATACTTTTTCTTTATTAAATCTTTCAGAAATATAATCTGTTACAGCTAATAAGTCGTTAATTAGTATTTTAGAGGAAAGTTCAGAATAATCCTCAAAAAAATGATACGACTTTCCACTTCCCCTCTGGTCATAATGAACAACTGTGAAGTCCTTTTCTAATATATCCTGGTATTTAGTAACATATGGAATTTCTGAACAAGCTGGTCCTCCATGTACAAAAATAATAATTGGATTACTCTTATCACTTCCTCTTATCATAAATTCGTGATTAGTACCATTAATTTTGATTTGTGATAATTCACTAATACTATTTGTCCCATTAATTGGCGGTGTCCAAGTTGGGAATACAACTCCTATTATAATAACAACAACTGTTATTATAACAAACCATTCCGCTATTTTTTTCATTTGTTTCAACATCATACCTCTTTTCTAAATACAGTAAATATAATTACAATATAAATACTACATTATAAGTTCCTAACTATTCAAATTCATAAGAAACAATATTCTACAGATATACATTAAATAAATATTGTTCACTTAATCAATCGTATAAATGCTAGGTTTTCATTAACCGTCCCCTAATTTTCCCCTAGTTTTTATCCAAATTCTTTAATTTTTATGTTAAACTTATTTGGGGGTGTTAATTATGAAAAAGTTAGTAAAAGTTGTTGGAGCTATTATTGAAAATGAAAATAATGAAATACTATGTGCACTTCGTTCTCCCCAAATGTGTCTTCCAAATATGTGGGAGTTTCCTGGAGGTAAAATAGAAAAAGGTGAAACCTTAAAACAAGCTATAGAAAGGGAAATAAAAGAAGAATTATCTTGTGATGTTAAGTTTATAGATGTTTTTAATGATAATACTCATGAATATGATAATTTAATAGTAAATCTAATTACTATTAAATGTAAATTAATATCCGGCATGCCTATAGCAAATGAACATTCAAAATTAATATGGTTACATAGAGAAAACTTACTTTCTCTAAACTGGGCTCCAGCAGATATTCCAGCTGTAAATAAGCTTTTATTAGAAAAGGTATAGCAAAAATTTTGCTATACCTTTTTTATAAATTCTGTATATATTCCCATGGGAATTTCATTTTCTAATTTAATTTTAACTGTTATAGGTCTTTCTCCTCTATATTCTACTACGTTTCCTTTTCCTATGTAAATATAGGGTTCACTAACTCCATCAATTTGCTTATATTTTCTTACAAAGATATGTAAATTAACTCCTCTTTGTTCATTAAATATAATATTCTTTCCTCTATCTGAACTTTGAGATGTATTATTGGGGCTTTGCCATTGAAAATACTTAGTGTCTATAAATTTGTCTTTATAGTTAATACTTTCTTTAATGCCCTCTTCTTTGTGTAAATCTACAAAAAGGAAATATTCTTTTCCATTTGTTACAAGACCACTTCCTCTAAATGAACTGTGAATTTTAGTATAATTTGAAAGCAGTGCTGCATCTACCATCTTATATTGTTCATAAAGTTTTAAAAATGGTACTCCATAATAAGCACTTCCAAACTCCTTTTCATATCTTATAAGACCATAATTGATAATGTCCTTTATATATGCTCTATATGTTTTATCATACATTATTTGTTTATATTGCCAAGTGCAACTTAATATTTCATCTTTTAGTTCAAAACATTTAATAGTGTTTTTTATTTCATTTGAATCATAATAATTTCTATTTAAACAGTTAAAAGCATGCATAATACTATCTTTATCTACATACTCAATATATTTTAAAATCTGACTTTTTGCTTGTTTTAAACTTATTTGTTCATGATTTAAAAGGTATTTTAATATGCTAAATTCATATACTCTTTTTATTGGCAACTTATCTGTAAGTTCTTTTAGTACTTTAAAAAAGTTTTCATTTTCTAAGAGCCTTTTTAACTTATCATCTTTTTCTACTTTAGCTACAAAATTAAGATATGTTTTTTCCTTATTTAAAAATTTTAAAGGATCTAAAGCTCCATCGTATTTTAAATAATCCATAAAAAAATACGGAACCCTTCCCCCATTCATTTTCTTAAATTCTAAGTATTCTTCTTTTAAATACTTCATAGAATTAAAATTTTCTTTATTTAACTGCTCTAATATTCTCTCTTGAGCAATTTTGTCCATATGTATATTAGTACATCCAGGTATATTAGCAAATTGAGTTGCCACTGCCACTTTTAAACTATCTTTATCATAATACCTTGAACCATTTAAAGCTATGGCTATTAAAAATGTCCTTTTATGATTTCCTATAAAATCTAACACCGTTAAAAATTCCTTTGACTTATGTTTTCTAAGACCTCTACCAAGTTGCTGTATAAATACTATAGGTGAAGTTGTAGGTCTAAGCATTAAAACTAAATTAATAGAGGGTATGTCCACACCTTCATTAAAAATATCTACAGTGAATATAACCTGTAAATCATCTTCATTATCTTCTAACTTCTTTATATAAATCTCTCTTTCATAAGTGGAATTTTCACCTGTTAAGCATGCACTTTTTATACCTCTTTTGTTAAATTCATTGGTCATATATTCAGCATGATCTATATTAGCACAAAATCCTATACATTTACGTTTATCTCCGTCATGTCCATAAAATTTCATTTTCTCTATTATAAAATCCACTCTTTTATTAACTTTTAATCTTTTAGCTATTTGGTCAACTTGTTGTAAATTTATATCACTTAAATCGATGCCATCAATGTCTGTTATACCAAAATAATGGAATGGGATTACTAAATCTAGTTCTAAAGCTTCCCTAAGCCTTACCTCTAAGGCTATGTTGTTATCAAAAATAGAAAATATATCTTCCCCATCACTTCTTTCTGGTGTTGCAGTCATACCAAGTAAAAATTTAGGTTTAAAATAGTCTATAATTTTTTTATATGTTGGACTAGCTGCATGATGAGCCTCATCTACAACTATATATTCAAAATCCTGTGGACTAAATTTATGAAGTTGATTATTCATTGACTGTATTGTTGAAAATAAATAATCTGTATTTAGAATTTTACTTGTTCCTGTTAAAAGGCCTAGGGTTTTATTTTTATTATCAATTAGTCGTGCAAAGGTCTTTTTAGCACTTTTTAAAATTTCTTCTCTATTTACTAAAAAAAGCATTCTCTTTGGATTATAATTTATAACATCAAAAGCTGACATATAAGTTTTACCTGTACCTGTAGCTGCAACAACCATTGCTTTATTTTCTCCCAAAGCTCTTAGTCTATTTAAATTATTTATAGCCTTTTTTTGCATATTATTGGGTTTTATTAATTGGTAATTGCTAAATTCTAATATTTTTTCTTCTTTAACTTTTTTTAATTCTTTTAGAAAGTTATCATATACATCAAGGAAATTATCATCTACAATAGAGGTTGTTTCCCATAAGCTTAAATATTCTTCTAAAACTTCGCAAGTAAACTCATCATCTTTTTTAGAAATAACTCTAATATTCCATTCTACATTACTTTTTAAAGCTCTTTGAGTTATATTAGAAGATCCTATGATTATTTTATATTCTTGTTTATTTTCAAAAATATAAGCTTTAGTATGAAAACCTATGTCATTGGTAGGTACAAAAACCTTTAACTCAATATTATTAAACCTTTTTATTCTCTCCAATGCTTTTGGTTCAGTAAAATTAAGATATGTTGAGGTTAATATTTTTCCTTCAACTCCTCTATCTTCAAGCTCTTTAAAGCTATCCAACAGCAATTGAAGTCCACTAAAATTAATGAAAGCTACACTAAAATAAAATTTTTCACATTCACTTAAACATCTTTTCAGTTCATCTAATAAATTTCCTTTTTCCGAATTAACTATTAATTTATTGTTGATTAAAAAACTGCTGTTTTCTATTTCTTTATGATTTATATCAAAAAAACTATTTTCTTGCTTTTCTAAAATATCCATTTTATCAAACATAGAATTCATATTATCCCCCATATTATTAAATACACTATATAAAACTTAACTGCAGTTTAAATAGTGGATTTCCTTTATCTAAATAAAAAAGAAAGATTATTCATCTTCCTTCTTTTCATCAACAGTATTTATTTCATTATCATTATTGTTTTCTTCATCGGAATTAATCATCAAATGACTAAAATCCGTCCTGTCTTTATTCTTTTTTCTAGTTCCACGTCCCAAATAATCACCTCTTTCCTATAGTATACCACTAATACATTATTATATATAGCATAAAACTAAATTCATTTATTTAACCGCTCTTTCTGCTCTAAGCTTTTTACCCTTTATAGTAGTAGACTTTAATCCTTCTAACACAAGTTTTCCTTTGCCATTTAATATATCAACATAAGAACAAACTTCCTGTATATCTATTATACCTACATCCTCTGGATTAACACCAGCAATGCTTGTAATGCCCCCAACTATATCTCCTGGTCTTATTTTTTTCTTTTTACCAGCACTAAGGTATATTTTTGTTATGCCCTTATTTAATTCATCTGACTTTTGCTTTTTAATCTTTGGCATAGCTTTAATTTTTTCTATAAAAGCTTCTTCTGCATTTTCCACACTTTCTTTTGTAATCTCATCTCCTGATTTTATTTTAAAACCTATATACTCTTCAATTTGCTCAAAGAACCTATCTTCATAAGGTGTAACTAAACTTATTGCACGACCTTGCCTTCCAGCTCTTCCTGTTCTTCCAGTTCTGTGAACATAATTTTCCTTTTCCATAGGGATATCATAGTTTATTATATGAGTTACATTTTCTACGTCTATGCCTCTTGCCGCAAGATCCGTTGCCACCAAAAACATAAATTCTCCCCTTTTAAATCTATTCATAATATCTATTCTTTTATCCTGCATCATTCCACCATGAAGGGCTTTACAAGGATATTTTTTATTTTTCATTAATTTGGCAACACTATTTACATTTTCTTGAGTTCTGCAAAATATAATTGCACTATCAGGATTTTCAGTAATTAATATTTTATTTAAAAGTTCAAATTTATTTTTCTCTTCAACTTCATAATATATATGTTCTATTTTTTCTTCTGTTATTTCCTCTGGATTAACTTCTATCATAACAGGAAACTTCATATACTTTTCACATAACTTTTCAATTTTCTCTGGTATAGTAGCAGAAAAAAGCATATTAACTCTTTTTTTAGGTAGTTTTCTCATAATACTTTCAACTTGGTCTATAAATCCCATATTAAACATTTCATCACCTTCATCTACAATGAAATATTTAATTTTATCAAGATCTATTGTTCCTCTTTCTATATGATCCATTGTTCTTCCTGGTGTTCCAACTACCACATGGGTTCTTTGTTTTAACTCCAATGCTTGAGCTTTAAAAGGTTGTTTTCCAAAAATTGCAGAACATTTTATCCTTTTAAACCTTCCAATATTTTTTATATCTTCTTTTACTTGAACGCAAAGTTCCCTAGTAGGTGTAAGAATTAGTGCTTGTGGTTTTTTCTCTTCTAAATCAATATTTTCACATATAGGTATTCCAAAAGCTGCTGTCTTACCGCTTCCAGTTTTTGATTTTACTATTATATCTTTATTCTTAATAGCTATTGGAATAACCTTTTGTTGTACCTCTGAAGGATTTTTATATCCTAATTTTAATAAAGCCTCTAGTATATCTTCGCTTATTCCTAAGCTTTTAAAACTTGTGTTTTCCATTTAATTTCAACCTCTCATCTTAAGATTTATATATATTTTTAGTTATTTTATAAAAAATATCCACTAAAAATAAAGTTCTTAGCATCAGATAGTTTTTAAACTATATCTGATTCCAAGAACCCTTTGTCTAGTAAAAACTTATTTACCTTTTCTAGTTTACATTATTTTTCTTATACTGTAAATATAATAAAAAAGAACTGTCTCAAAATAAAATTTTGAGACAACCCTTATTATTCTATATGTTTAATTTTAGTACCCTTTAAATTTGTATTCATTATGTTGAAAGCCTCTTGCTTTTCTTCTTAACCACCAAAAATACTTGTAATTAAATTTTTAATAGCTTCAAAAAGTTTTGCAAAAAATCCTTTAGCTTCTTCGCTAGTTAAAACCCCTTGTAATTGTTTTGTTACATCATTTAATTGACTTTTTATTTTGTCAAAATCTAAGTCCAATGAATTTATCTTATCCATTAATGCAGTTATTTTTTCAATATCTTCCTTGCTTAAACTTTGATTATAATTATTAACTATGTTTACCACTATATTTTCTATTTCCTTTTGAGTTTCAGGTCTTTCTTTAACAACTTCTTTTTTTATTTCATTTATTAAACTTGCCGCTTCATCCTGCCCTATTTTATCTCCAAGCTTGCCTGTAAGCATAATTTCTTCGTTAGCAGCTTTCTTTTTATTTTCATCTATTTTTTTACCGCCCTTGCTATTTTCAAATCCTTTTAATATTCCTGTAAGAGCTGCTGTACCAGATACATTAAAAGGAGCTGCTGCTTTAACTTCAGCATTTTCTATACCAGCAGTTATTAGTGCATTTTTTATCATACTTTCAGTAACCCAATATATATTGTGAGTCTCTACATTTATTCCACCTTTATTTGTAGGCTCTACATAAGAACAGGATATGGACCTTGTACCTATTTCCTTTTGAGTTGCTATACCACTTAAATATTTGTCCTCTTCTTCTTTAGTAACTTCTAATAAATTCACTTCTTCTTTTTTCACCTTAAAATATTTTAGCATATCTTCCTTTTGGCTTTGATTTAAATCTGCTCCTATAGTAACAACTTTATAAGCATCAGCATAAACTTTTTTCTCTGTAAAACCTAAGACTATAGAAAGTGTAAGAAATAACACTAATACTTTACTTATACTTTTTTTACAACTCATATTTTGTCCTCCTTTATTTTTAATTAATTGTTCTTATATATTCCTTAGCCCTATATATTATATTATAATTGAATATGCAAATATATATATGGTTAGAAAAGTTTACAAATAATTATTAAGTTTTCCTATGAACATTTTGACTTTATAAGGAGTTGAGACTACATGATTAAAAATAATAAAACTAAAGGTTTCATTTTAGTTATTATAGCTGCATTATTTTGGGGATATTTAGGAGTCCCTACTAAAAATTTATATGATTTTAATTTTGATTCCTTCTCTGTTTGTTTTTTTAGAACATCTATAGCAGGTATTTTCTATTTTTTATATTGCTTTAAAAAGGATTATATGCTTTTAAAGGTGGATAAAAAAGGACTTTTGTTTTTTATACTTTATGGTGCCATAGGTTTTGCTACTACTTTTATTTGTTATAACGTATCCGTAAACTATACTTCCATAGCCATTGGTACTATGTTTATGTTTACCAGCCAAATTTGGGTTGTAATTCTCTCTTATTTTATATTCAAAGAAAAATTTACCGCTAGAAAAATCATAGCTATATTATTAACTTTAACTGGTTGTTTTATGATGTGTGAAGTTTACAATCCTAAAAATCTTAATTTAAATTTACAAGGAGTTATATTGGGACTTATTTCTGGAATTACCTTTGCCCTACAAATTATTTTTGCTAAAATAAGCTCTAAAAAATATAATCAAAATACATTACTTGCCTATTCTTTTATATTTGCATCATTATTTTTGCTTCCTTTTATGAATGTAAAAAACACTTGGAATATACTAAGTAATACCAATAATTTATATATTATAATAAAAAATATATTTATTATAGGAGTTTTCACTACGGTTATAGCAAATGGTGCCTATCTTAAATCTGTAGAATATATAGAAGTTGGCATAGCTTCCATAATAGCTACTTTAGAGATTCCAGTAGCTGCTATTACAGCTTATTTTGTATTTAATGAAAGCTTAGATGCAGTACAAATTATAGGCATGTTTTTAATTATCATATCCGTTATAATTTTAGAAATACAACTTAAAACCATTAATAAAATATTTGATTTTTCATCAAAAAAAGAAACTTATGAATAAAACCAGATCTTTTAGATCTGGTTTTATATTTTATTGAACTCTATTTTTTATATAGTTTAACCATACAGGATAAAAGTTAGGCTTAAAATGTATTCCATCGTCTTCATACAAATTTTTATTACTTTCATTTAATATTGAATTTACATTTAAAAATTTCACATTTTCTTCTTTAGCCATTTTCATAAGTCCTAAATTACACTCATTTATATAACTATTAGTCATAGTAGGTGTTTTTTGTTCAACCATAGGTAAAACTGGCATTACTGATTGAATATATATATTTGATTTAGGGAATTTCTCCTTAACTTTATGAATTAGTGTCCTATAATGATCCACAAACCATTTACTTGGTACAGTATTATTCATATCGTTAACTCCATACAATACATATATATTTCTTGGATTTTGTATATTAATTTTTTCTACTTCGTTTTTAGCATTGTTAATGTTTATACCTTTCTTTGCACAAACATTTTTTTCATTTAAAACCTCATAATAAATTAAAGCCTCAGTTATAGAATCTCCCATAAAAACATCATTTTTAAAAAATTCTTTATAATTTTTAGTTTTAGGATCTTCTGTATTCTCTTTTGCTGAAGTAGCACTTTTATTTGAATTTGGTTCACTAGGATTATTGGGTTCAGAAGGAGTAACTACTTTTTTTCTATCACTACTTTTACTAGAATCAGTATCTGTATTTATATCAATATGTTTATTGGACTTTTTCTCTTCTTCATCCTCCTTGGATTTTTCATCTTTAAATTTAGGAGTAAAACCAGAGCTTGTACCTGATGAACTTGAATTATTATCTTTTTCTTTTATACCAGCGTAAACTAAGGAATTTTTATTATTATTCTTTTTATTTATGTATATTTTTGATCCTATACCTAAAGTTACACAGGTTACTGTCAATAATAATATTAATTTTTTATTTATTATTCCATTTTTAAATTTTCTTTTTGATCTTCTCATCATTTTATCTGCCTCTTTTTCTATCTAATTTTAGCTATAATTAATCTTAAAAATCACTTTAACTTACATTTATATTATATTTATATACTAGTTTTTATGATTTACGATGGAATTACAAAGGGTTTACAAAATTATTACATTATAAATTTTATTTACAATTTAATGTTTTTCTTCTCTGTCTCCAATCTGGCATTAAATCATCTAATAATTTATAAAAATTCTTGCTATGGTTAAAGTGTACTAAATGAACTAATTCATGTAAAATAACATAATCAATACAATCTTCTTTTGTTTTCATCAAATACAAATTTAAATTGATCTTATTTTTATATTTCATACAAGATCCCCATCTACTTTTCATCTTTCTTATAGAAAAAGTGGGTTTTTCTACTCCATAGTCTTTTATAAGTAAATACATTTTATCTAGAGACTTGCTAAAAACTTCTTTTGATTTTTCTCTTAACCACTTTTCATATATTTCTTTTTTCTTATTACTATCTTTTACATATTTCGTATATAAATATATATATCTTGAATCGTAAATTATTTTATTTTGTTGAAAAGGTATAATTTTTAAAATATATTCATGTCCAAGGTAAAATATTTTATCATTTTCCTCAAAATTGCATTGTTCAGCTAATTCATTTTTATTTTTAATAATCTCCATATTTTTTAGAATCCAATTTCCTTTACTTTCTAAAAAACTATTTATGTAATCTATTGGAACCTTATGATTTGCAGAAACAAAAACACTACCATCTCTTTTAATTCTTAAATTTATATTTTTTACTTTTTTTCTGTAAAGAGTATAATTTATAGTCTTGTTTTCATATTGTATACTATGCTTTTCAAAATTCATTTTATGTTCTCCTATTTTATATCCTGTTTAGGGAATTAAGTTGTTATTAATATTCTTATAGCTCTATAATCTCATCTTCTATATCATAATCATCTATATCTAGGTTATATGCCTCTTCTTCCTCATCTATTTTTTCTTTCACCTTAATTAAAGAATTAACTTCTTCTAATAATAAGTCCACGCCTGGATTTTGTTCCATTATATCTAAAATATCTACAAGTTTTTTAAGATATTCCCTTGAATTAGTTTGACTTATATCATCTCCAAATTTTGAGCAGGATAGTTTAACATATTTCTCTATTGTTTCCCTATTAGATGGTATTTGCCAATTATAAACAAAACTATGTATTCCTATTATCTTTTCTGTTAACTCTTTTATGTCATCTATATATAGTCCACCTATTTTTATTACGGGCTGTCTTAAATCCCTATAGGTTTTATTTAACATTTCATGACTATTTTTAAGTCTATTGTGTAAAGCAGCATAGGTTTTTATTCCCTTTTCTTCATTTTCAAATAATTCATTTGTACCTGCAAATACAAACATAATATTCCTTAGTTCTCCTTCCGAACTCATATCCATTAGCATTCTAATATTTTCATAGGAATTTCTTCTAATATCCTTTCTCTCATTTACTATTAATTCCATTTCATCCACTAAAATAATTATTCCAGCATATCCTAATAGTTTTATAAGTTTCGTAAACGCCCTTAATATTTGTAGTGCATTATCTTTATCTATATCAGATTTAACCCCAAATTTTGATTTAACAGAAGCAGGAATATTTTTTTCTCCCTTTATCCATGCTGATATGGCATAATTCAAATCCATATCTTTATTCACTTTAGCTTTTATGAAATTTTTAAAAACCACAGCAAAAGAACTACTATAATTGCTTACCTCTTCTATAACATTATTTATTATTTCTCCTGCCTTTTTATTATCATAAATATTTTTAAGATTATTTGTCCATATATTAAATATATCCTCAAAGCTTGTACCATCTGTTTTACTATTGGTTATAGATAAATTACTCATTATATTATAATAAACCTGTTCTAGTTTATTAAATTTTAAACTTTTATCTATTTGAATTTTCGCCACTATAAAATTTCTATTTAAGGCATTTTGTTTTATTACATTTAATAGAAAAGATTTTCCTGAACCATAGTTTCCAGTTATAAACTTTATTACTCCATTACCATTTTCTACAAAATCCATACATCTATCAAATTCTTTTAATTCATTATCCCTTCCCACACATAATATATCTAAATTTACATTTGGCACTACTCCATTTTTAAGTGCATATAATATTTTCTCCGCATTGATTTTGTCCATAACATAATCACCTCATAAATTCTATATAAACTTTAAACTCTTCGTTATCATATATATCTTTTATTTTTACAAAATCCTTACTATCTCTACCATCTGTCAATACAATATTTAAATATTTACAATACCTTCCAAATAATTCTTCTATTTTTTCATATTCAATATTATATCCCGCTAAAAATAAACTCATATAAATATGAGCTATATATTCTTTTATTTTTATAGCAGTCTTATCTGAATACAACAATTTTAGATATTCATAATTATATTTAAATATTCCTATTATTTTTTTCTTAGTTAAATCTGATGGTTTACTATGCCTTTTGTATTTTTTTATAATTTTATTTACACTATTAAATTCACTTTTGTTTTTACCTTTCTTAGTTTTATTATCTTTTTTAAAAATCTTTTTATTTAATGTAGAAAAAGTTCTATCTGAAATTCCTATCATTGAAGATAAATTTTTTATGGTAAATACTTTTTTATTTCCATTCTCCAATTTTTTATTCTTTAAGTCCTCATATTGTAATATTATATTGTATAATATAATACAAACTACCCTCTCATCATTTTTATTTTCATCATATATTTTTTTATACTTTTGACTTTCTTCTAATATTTTATTTCTTTCTTTTTCATTTATATATTTAGATATTTTTTCATATTTTATTAATTCTAAAACTTTATCTTCTATACTCATATAAATTCCACCTTTAAATATAAAATTAACTACTATAAAGACATCTTATCATTTCTATATTTTTCTTTGTAAATCCTTTATTCGTGTAGTCTTTATAGTCAAAATCTAGTATAAAATTTGAAATTTGACTTTCTCGCCTACAACCATTAGCTATGATATAAAGTTGGCTTTTAGCTCTAGTCATTGCAACATAAAATAATCTTTTTTCTCTATTTATAAATTCCTCAATATCCTTATTTATTAAAGATTGATCCTTTCCTTCATTTTCTTCTCTGATTTTTCTTATTTCCTCTCTGTGAGGATAATATCTATGATTAAAGTCTAGAATAAATACTACATCAAATTCTAGTCCCTTAACATCATATGGATTTGTATAAAATATTTGTTTTTCTCCTGTGTGCTTAAACCTTTTACTATAATTATCTATGTCACTAAACCCAGTTAAAATTTTTTGTTCTAATAATATTCTCCTATTGGATTTATGTCCTGTTTTAGGCTTTAAGTCATCTCTGTGTATAATTGCTATGGTTTTGGTAACATCTTTTTTAAAAATTTTATTAACTTCTTTTGCCACATAATTTACTGCCCCAGTCTCATTTTCAAAAGATATAATACTAGGTCTGTCCCCTTCTTTTACAAAATATTTTTCTTTATATTTATCTCTAGTATCCGTAAGTTTTAATTCATTTGCCAATTTTATAATTTGAGCTGTAGAACGATAATTCTTATTTAATATTTTATGTCTACCTTTTTCGTGTATCTTAAGCCCTATTTTTTCATACGTTAAAGGACTTTTTTTGTATATTTTTTGTTTAGCATCACCTGAAACAACTATACTTTTCTTAGTTAAAAGACATAATGCCTTTAATTGCATTGGATCTAAGTCCTGCACCTCATCTACAAATATATAATCAAATTTGCAGCTATCATCAATCATATAGTAATTTTTTATTATTTCTAAAGCATAATCTTCCAAATCCAAATAATTTTGAAATTTAGTTTTTAACTGTTTTTCATATTCTTGAAATATTTTAAACACAGTATTTCTTTGAGCAACCGTAAGCCTTATACTTTGACTCCTTCCAGATCTTACAGTGTTTAAATAATCCTCTTTTTTAATAAGTCCATTGGCTTTCATCCAAATTATCTCATCTCTTATAAAACTTCCATCATGGGTTTTATATAATTTCTCACTTTTTGACAGCTGCTTATATTCTGGAGAAGACTTTTCTTTATATTTGTATAAAATCCCCTCTATTCTTCTATAGGCTGTACCTTTATAATATTCTATTCTATTGACTGTTAATTTAGCTAAACTTCTATTTGTAATTCTAAGTTTTTTTAATAATTCTGATGCCATTTGGTGGAAAGTACATATTTTGATATCATGTTTTGTCTTATTCTCATTGTATTCTTTACAAGTATCTAATCTTTTTTTAGTATCTTCAATTAATGTATTATTAAAGGTTACATACAATATTTTTTTGCCTTCCTCTTCTTTTATAAGGGTATTAATAAACTTATATAAAAGCGTTATACTTTTCCCAGTGCCTGCAAATCCTCCTATAAACATTTGTTCATCTTCATGTTCAATTATCCTTATTTGTTCAGGTGATAACTTTATTTCCTTAAAAAAATCATATCCATTAAAATTTTGCCATACCTTAGATAATTTATTAAAAAAAGCTATGCTTTCTTCATTTAGCGCCAATTCTAAAAACCCCCTTTCTACAAGTATATATATGCGGACACATACTACAATGTCTTCCAGGATTATGAATATAATTTTCTAAAAAATACTTTTCTAAAAACTCTTTAAACATTTCTTCTGAATTTAAATTATCTTTATTGTATCTATTTCTAATTTTATATCTTTCTTGTACTATGTATTTACTCCTTAAGGTATATAAACCATCTACATTTTTAGGATAATTAATTCCTTTAAAGTTTTTATAATTTTTAAGATAACCCTTAGAGTAATTTATTAGCATAATATTTTCTTTAACCACGTCCTGCCATTGAGGAAATAAAGGTAAAATAAATTTTTTTATATTATCGTAATAGTTTGGTATATTATCTTTTAATAAGGATACTAAAATAGATAATATGACTCTATTATGGAAATCACTTTTATATATTGGATAAGGATCTAGTATACTTGAATATAAAAATTTTTCCTCACAAAAGTCTAAATCTTTATAAGCTACTTCTGGAATATTTATATGTTTATACTTATATTTTTTCACTTCATCCCTATGTAAAGCATGGTAATCTAATACATTTATATTCTCTTTTGCACCTTCAAATATATCTATAAAATTCTCATCACTTTTATCATTTTTATATAAATTTTCCACATGCCTTAATATGACACTTTTACTATCATTATCTCTTAAATCCTTTATCCAACTAAACATTATCTTACCTTTAAAATTTATAAACACATTTGCAATTAGAAATTTTAAAAAATAATCTATGCTTTCTTCATTGTATTTGTATTTGTTTTCTAAATCTAATTTTTTATCAATATAATTTTTTACATTATTCTTAATTACCAAATTATCAAACAATATTTGTTTTAAAGTTTTTCTAGATATGATAAAAGAATATCTCCTTTTATTGTCTATATATTGTTTGTATGCTTTATAAGATAAATCTGCTATATGTAGATAGCCCTTACAAATATCTGTCCTGTTAATAAATCCTTCTAAATGGTCTATGGAAACACTTTGTTCCTCTTTTATATTTCCATCTTTTATTGATAATAACGTATTAAATACTTCCTTTAATTCATCTATGTGAATTAATTTTTTATTAAAATTATAATTTAAGGCTATCTTTATCCTTTCATGAACCCAAGATATGTTTTCATCTTTTTTTAATTCTTTTATATATAAATTACTATTGTATATTTTTTTTAGTATTTTTACGTGATTTTCATATTCAATTAATCCTTCTTTATTTTCTAATAAAACTAATATTATTCTTTTTAACTTTTGTGTTAATTTAATTATTTGATTTAAAGTTAAATCATACCTTTCAAAATTCACATAGCTAAGTGCCCTGAAAGGATTTATAAGTAACTTAGGTATACTTTCTTTATTTTTTCCTGTTTCAAATATATCATTAATATCTTTAAAATCTCTTAAATTATTAAGTCTTATTAAAATTTCATCTATGGTTTCTACTCCCTTAAAATAATCTTCATTTTCTTTAAAAAATTCTAAGGCATCTTTACCATTGTATACATATGTTTTTTCTATATATTCAACCCAACCCGATGTTATTAATTCTACAAAAATATTATAATCCACCTTTATATCATCTTTTTTAAAACTACATTCATATATATTTTTTATAAATCTTCCAAGTCTTGTACTATAACAATGTCTGTATTTTTTCTTAGAATAATCTATACATGGCTTTATACTATCTTTTGTAAAAGTTATCACCTTTTTATTTTCTATATCTTTTGTAAAATTGCTTATTTCATAATATGTTTTTGTACTCACATCTTCTTTCGTATCACAAATTCTATCCCCCTCAATAAAAGCTATATATTTAGATTTTTTTACATATTCACTAAAGTCTTTTTTATTATAAGTCCATTCAAACATATCCTTACTATAGATATTTTCCCAATACTTATTTACTTCTCTTAATCCATTAAAATATGGTATTCTAAATATTATTTCATACCCAAATTTTTTAAGTCTATAAAATAACATTATTCTTTTTAGATTTAGTTCACTTATATTATAAAAATATATTTTATTAATTATAATACTTTCATTTTCACTTTCTTTATAAACCAGTTTCTTTTTTCTAATTAATTCTTTGTAAATAATTTGAAATTCTTTGTTTCTAAAGTAACTCTTAAAAATACTTTTAAATATTTTATCTTCTAAACTATCTTCTATATTAATATTTATATTTTTAATTTCACATTCCGCTAAAAACAATAATGTTTCAAATACATTATCTATATTTGTTATAAAGTAATTTAATTTTTCACATTCTCTTTTAGTAATATATACATTTTTAAGTTTGTTAATTTCATCTCTTAATTCTGATTTTAATCTGGTTCTTTTTAACGGTTCCTTCCAATTTGAATATAGTTTTTCTTCAAATTTTTCTATATCTATTATTGTTTTTTTACCTAAATTCTTCGATAATACAATTCCTCTATTAACTTCTCTTATTAAAGAGGTTAAAGTAGAGTTAGCTGTTACATAAATAGCATCTTTTTCTATAGATAAATTTTTAAAGTATTCTAATGAATTGTCATGGGTTTCAACCTTAAACATTTTCTATTCCCCCAGATATTAAATTTTCCCAACTATTTATAGATGTATTTGCAGAAACCTCTCTTTTATCTATATATAATTCTTTTTTACATCGAGTGGTGGCAACATAAAAAAGTCTGGTTTCTTCTGCTATTATCTCGCTTTTTTCGTCTCTCATATATTGGTTAAAATAATTATTTTTAAAGACCTTATCTTCATTATTATCTTTAAAAGAAAGCTTGTACCCTATTTTATAACCTTCTTTTTCAATATTTCTAAAAATAATTTCTACTTTTCTATCTATTAAAAATTTATTGGTGGTTTTAGGCAAAATAACATACTCAAATTGAAGTCCTTTTGCTCTGTGAACTGTCATACACTTTACATATTCTTTTTCATTTTTCTTAGATGGTTTTCTCGCATCTACACTTTTATCTGTAGCTATTTTCACTCTTAAAAACTTTTCTATTCTTTCTATGGATACATATTCTGTTAGAAATTTATCTTTTAATAAATAAACTAAATAATCTAAATTTATTTTGTATTCCAATGCCATAAGTTTTATGTTTCTGCTTTTGCTATTTAAATTCATAGATTTTTTTCTATAATAATTTAATTCAGGTTTTGTAGTATTTATAATCTCATCTATTACTGATAATGGATTAGTATTATGTATTTTTTTTCTATAATAGTCCCAATTATTTTTGCATAGTATATTATTTAAATATTCATCTATTTTTTATCTTCTTCATTAAATCTCTCTATTATCTCTTTTTTATTTACAGTGTCTTTTATATAAGGTGAATTTATTAAAGAATAGTTAATTCTATTATCTTTTAGATATATTAAAGATTTAATCATTAGATAAAAATCCTTTACTACACCTTGCCTATAAAAGTCTCCCTTTGTTTCCACATGACAAGGTATGTTATATATATCACACATACTCTTTATTTCTAATGCATCTTCATTACTTCTAACTAGTATAGCAATTGTTTCTTCAGGTTGTTTTTTATCTAAAAGTTTATCTAAAAGTTCAACTTTGTTTTTATCTTCTTTTAATGATTTATATATTATATTATTAGGTTTATTCGTATTTATTTTTGAATAAATATAATCATTTTCTTTATACTTAAACTTAAAAATTCTTTTATCTATATCAATAAATAAATTGTTAATATCTTTTAGCAACTCAGCTTCTGTTCTATAATTTTGGACTAATGTAAATTCTAATAACTGTTTTGGATTATATTTTAAATGTTCCTTTAATTTTTTAAATGCTGTATACTCTGCTCCTCTAAATCTATAAATACTTTGTTTTTCATCTCCCACTGAAAATAAATCCAAATTTTTATATTTACAAAGATCTGTTATAAATTTTATTTGTATATTATCTATATCTTGAAATTCATCTACCATAATGAGTTTATAATTATGATTTATTCTTTGTATTAATTCTATATTTGTAATTCGCTTCATTAGATCACTTACTTCTAATTTATTTTCCTTAATGTCATGGAGTTTTTTATTGGCATATCTTAATACATATTCTATAAGAAAAGAGACTTTATTTTCATCTTGCCCAAAATCCAATTTTATTTTATCTGAATTCAAATCAATAGAATGATTATCTAATTTACCCCATATCGTCTTTATTTTATTTACTAAATCATACATAGGAAAATATTTTACATTTAAATATATATCTGGATATTCCTTGGAAAACTTATCTATAGCTTCTTCTAAAAATAATTTTTTATAATCCTCAAAGGTTGTAATTTTAATTTTTTCATTTATACTCTTATTTAAAGAAAATTCATCTATAATGGATTTTGCAAAGGAGTGTATAGTGCTTATGTTAGTTTCCGATACTTCAGATAGCATGTTTAAATATGTTACATCTTCAGTAAAACTATAATATTTTTCTAATATTTCTATTAAACGTTCTCTCATTTCTATACTAGCTTCATTTGTAAAAGTTATAAGTATAGTATTGCTAAATATAAAATCTTTTACGGTTTTTCTTAAAAACATTAATCTATTTATCATAGCTGTGGTTTTTCCAGTGCCTGCACTTGCAGTTACAATTATATTTTTATTTGTGTTAGCATTTATTATTTCATATTGTTCATTATTAAATTTATTTTCTTTACTACAACATACATCTTCATAAAAGCTTTTATTTAATATATTTCCATCATAAGCAACTAAACCTTCATCATAATTTAATTCTCCTAAATCATCAAATATATTTAAAAAACCATTACTTTTAGCATATTTTAAAAAATCTATTTCATTATATTCGTTAAGTTCTAATTCCACTTCAAAACTATAATTTAAAAATAGATTTACTATTATACCTGTTTTTAATAGCTTTTTTATATTATTTATTTTTTGTATATCTAATTCAGAGTAATAATATATAGCAGAATATTCCATATTGACATTTTCCATATTTCATCACCTACTATCACTATATTACATTTTTATAAGCTTACTTACATAATTACAAAAATATATTCATATTATTTAAATTATACCATATAATTAAACTTATTGACTCACCATATAAAAAGTGTAAAATCTATATATAAACTTTATATTAAGAGGAGTTACTATAATGAAAAAATTTTTTAAACTTATAAAAGTATTATTGATTATTTCCATAATTTTTATATCATCTTTTGCTTTTATTAACAGAGGCAAAATCAAATTTTATATAAGCGCTGTGAAAAAATACATGCGTTTTCAGGAAAGCTTTTCTACTAGTTCTAATATGGATAATTTAAAGGGCATGGACAGTATGGATATGAAAAACTTAGTTTATAAAAATACTAATAATGTTCCCCTAACATTAGATATCTATAAAGCTAAAAAAGAACTTCCTAAAGGATCTCCTGTAATTCTGTATGTTCATGGCGGTGCTTGGGTTTATGGGGATAAAAATATACCAAATATAATTTCACCTATTTTAGATACTTTCCGCGATGAAGGATTTACCATAATAAGTGTAGATTATGAGCTTATGAAACCTGGTATTTTATTTGATAAACTTACCTCAGATGTTAAAGATGCTGTAAGATGGGTTTATAAAAATAAAGATGCTTACAATTTTAATACAGATGAAATTGGACTTTTAGGTATTTCCTCTGGAGCTCACCTATCTTTACTTGCTGGTTATAGTAATGATAATGAATTTAAGGGAGATCCTAATTTAGCTAATTATCCATCTAAAGTTAAATACATTGTGGATCTTTTAGGACCTACGGATTTAAATAGTTTAGATTTTTCAAAAGCTAGTTGGGATATCAATAATATTTTAAACTCAATCCCCGACGTAAAAGAAGTAGCTTCTAAATATAGCCCAATAAACTATGTTCATAAAAATGCACCAAAAACCTTAATGGTTTACAGCAAAACGGATTCCCTTGTTCCTTACAAAAACTGTACTGAACTATACAATCAATGTAAAAGCAATGGTGTTTTTGTAGAGCTTGTAAATCTCGAAAATAGTGAACATGATTTCTCAAATCTAAACAAAGAAGACATACTCTCACTATCCAAAGGTATATTAAAATTCATAGTTCAAAACTCCCCACTATAAGCAGCGAACCAATTTTGAATGTTAATTCAAAATTTCGTGAGTCGCTTACTCCTACCATCCCCAAAGATGTGTAGGAGTTTCCTATATCTCGAACCAATTTTGAATATAAATTAAAACAGGGCTATCTAAAATTCAGATAGCCCTTTACCTTTATTATTTAACTTTAAATTTACTAATTTCCTCCTGAAGTTCACTAGTTAATTCACTTAAATCATTAGCAGTCTTTGCTACTTCCTGTGATGAAGAATTCATTTCTTCTGAGGAGGCTGAAATTTCTTCTGAAGAAGCTGATACCTCTTCTGCAATAGAAGATGCTCCTTCTATATTTCCAAATATACTATTCTTTTCATTATTTATATTATTTGCAGACTTACTTAAGTAATCCATCTTTGGAACTACTTCTTCTATAGATAAAATTATATTTTCAAAGGATAATAAGGAATCTTTTATAACCTCTGAAGAATTTTTTAGCTTTTCATCTATATTTCCTGTATCTTCTATAATATTTTTAGTATCTTTTTATATTCCCTCTATTAAAAGACTTATATTTATGTAAAATTTATTTTTATTATGTGAATTTGAAAGTATTCTTTCATTTTTCAAATAATTTATTGAAAATTTCTAATAATTATGATATACTCTTAATTGGATTTTGCGCAAAGTTCAATTAATTTTAATACTTTACTTTGAAGGGAGTATATTTATGAGTAAGAAAATGAAATTAGGTCTTATTCCTAAAATAATTATTGGTATCATTTTGGGAGTTTTTATTGGTAAGTTTTTTCCAGAAGGCTTTGTTAGAATCTTTGTAACTTTTAGTTCTATATTTGGCAATTTCCTTGGATTCATAGTTCCATTATTAATACTAGGATTTGTTACTGCAGGAATTGCGGAACTTGGAGCTGGTGCTGGTAAATTATTAGGAATAACTGTTGGAATTGCTTATGGTTTTACATTAATATCTGGTGTATTTGCCTATGGCGTAGGTTCTACTCTTTTACCAAGCATAATAACTTCAGATGCAGCTAAGAATATAGCAACTAGTGGTGAAAGCTTAGAACACTTTTTTACTATAGACATGCCTCCAATAATGGGCATTACTTCAGCTCTTGTGCTATCTTTTATACTAGGTTTAGGTATAGCTGCTACTAAGAGTGAAGGCCTTAAAAAAATTGCTTTTGAATTCCAAAATATAATAAGTAAAACAATTGAAAGTGTTATCATCCCACTATTACCTATACATATTATGGGTATATTTGCAAATATGACTGCTAGTGGACAAGTTTCAACAATATTTTCCGTATTCTGGAAAGTATTCCTAATAGTAATTATATGTCATTATGTAATAATATTTTTCCAATTTTTAATAGGTGCTATAATTTCTAAGAAAAATGTCTTTGAATGTTTAAAATTACAGGTTCCTGGATACTTAACAGCTTTAGGTACTCAATCCTCTGCTGCAACCATACCTGTTAATCTAAAATGTTCAGAAAATATGGGTATATCCAAAGGTATAAGAGATTTTGTTATTCCACTTTGTGCAACTACTCATATGTCTGGTAGTACAATAACTTTATCACTCTGTGCTATGTCCGTTATGATGCTTCACGGAATGCCAATTACTTTTAGTAGTTTCTTTGCTTTTGTAGCAATGCTTGGTGTTTCAATAGTGGCAGCACCTGGTATACCTGGTGGCGCTGTTATGGCATCTCTTGGCGCTTTAGAATTAATACTAGGTTTTGATAAACCTATGTTATCTTTAATGATAGCACTTTACATAGCTCAAGATAGCTTTGGAACTGCTTGTAACGTTACAGGTGACCAAGCCGTAGCTATGATTGTGGATACAATCAAAGATAAATTAAAACTTTAATATAATTTCTTTATATACTGCTACTAGTGTATGGATTTTAATTCATGCACTAGTAGTTTTTTTACTTATTTTTGTAACATTTCCTCCTATTCTTTCATATTTTTTAATATCACTACTATTTTTTTGGGAGGACTAAAATGAACTCTATTTTAACATCAATACATTATATTTATATAATATTTATAATTTTAATTTTTTTATTTATGATATTAAAAAAAGATTTATCCATAATTTGTATTTTAGGTGTATTTACTTTAGGCTTTCTAGCAACCAACTCAGTTTCTTCTGCCATTTCTGGCGTATTTAACAGCTTCATATTAGCTATTAGTGAACTTCTAGGTACCATTTTAATTATTTCTACTATAACTGCCATGGGAGTAATCTTAGATAAAACTGGTATTAACCAAACTTTAACATCTCCCTTTAAAAAATTTATGAAAACACCAACATTAGCATATTGGACTATAGGTATTTTAATGATGATTATTTCTCTATTTTTTTGGCCTTCTCCTGCAGTGGCTCTTATTGGAGCAATACTTGTACCTTCTGCTGTAAAAGCTGGACTTCCTGCCATTGGTGCTGCTATGGCTATGAATCTTTTTGGACATGGTATTGCTTTATCTGGAGATTTTATTATTCAGGGTGCTCCAAAGATAATAGCTGATGGAGCCTCTATCTCAGTAAATTCAGTAATATCTGCCTCTCTACCTTTAGTTTTAATTATGGGAAGTGTCACTACCATCGTTGCTTTTATTTTGTTGAAAAAGGATATAAAAAATGGAAATCTTAATAAAGATGAGAATATGTCCGTTGAGAATGGTACACATACTGGTGAATTTGAAAATATATTATCTAAAAATGCTAAAAAAGGTTTTTCTATTTTTATAACATTAATGTTTGCTTTAGATATATTTTTAATGTACAAATTAAATCTTCAAGGTGGAGATGCCACTGCCTTAATTGGAGGAACTTCTATAACTATTTTAATAATTTTAACTCTTTACACTAAAGGAAAAAATGCTTCTTCCTTGGTTACCTCTTATATTGTAGATGGTTTTTTATTTGGATTTAAGGTATTTGGTCCCGTTATTCCTATTGCTGCTTTTTTTTATTTAGGCGATTCTGGGTTTATAACAGTGTTTGGAAATATATTACCTAATGGTTCTAAGGGAATTGTCAATGATATAGGATCATTTCTTGCAAATTCTGTTCCAGTTAATTCATTTATGTCATGTATTACCGTTACAGGAGTTGGTGTACTCACAGGATTAGATGGCTCCGGATTTTCAGGTCTAGCTTTAGCCGGTTCTGTAGCAAAAATATTTGGAATAGCCTTAGGGAAGGGTGTAGAAACCTTAACGGCATTAGGACAAATTTCTACAATTTGGGTTGGAGGTGGAACATTAATACCTTGGGCATTGTTGCCTGTAGCTGCTATATGTAAAGTAGATCCTTTTGAATTAGCTAAGAGAAATTTCAAACCTGTAGTCATAGGTCTCATAGTCACAACTTTTTTCGCTATGTTTATAATATAACAAAAACTTGCAGTTAATAACTGCAAGTTTTTATTTACTTTAATTTAATTATTCTTCATCTAAGTCAAATTCTTCAAAGTCTACTTCTCTGTTGTACATCATAGGCTCCATTTCTCCACATTGTCCCATCATAGGGTGCATTCCATAGCATCCTCCAGGCATCATAGGATACATTCCACCACATCCACACATCATAGGACACATTCCATAATGCATTCCCTGATACATACCAGGCCACATGTTATCCTGCATACCACAAATATTTTCTCCCATGTACATAGGACTTGCACTGCTCATATCCTTACATACCATATCTTCTTTACTTTCTTTTGCCATTGGCATAATGTAATTTGGAGGACATAGTGGAGTTAGACCACACATATTGCAAAGCGGTCTATTCATACTATCCTCATCACACATACTATCCATATAGCAATCTTTCATGTAGTTACAAAACATATAATCCTTCATTACACACCTCAATTAAATTTTTACTACATTAATAGTATATGTAAGCTTAATTTCTTTGTTACTTCTTTTAGAATTTAAAATCTTTTAATTTATCACCTAAAATTTCTCCTAAAGATACTCCCTCTTCTTTGTCACTATACTTTTCTACTTCAACAGAATTTTTATTTTCTACTGCCTTCTTACTTAAAGATATTTTTTTATTTTCTTTATTTATATCTAAAATTTTAACTTTAATTCTATCTCCTACTTTTAATACTTCCTCAGGCTTTAGTATTCTCTCTTCACATATTTCTGATATGTGTAATAGTCCTTCTAATCCATCTTCAAGCTCTATAAATGCTCCAAATTCAACTAATTTTACTACTTTGCCTTCTTCTATAGTTCCTATTTTATGATTGTCTAATACTTTTTTCCAAGGATCTTCTTTTATATCTTTAAGAGCTAAACCTACTCTTTCTCTGTCCCTATCCACATTTAATACAAAGACTTCAACTTCATCTCCTTCTTTTACAACTTCTGAAGGATTATTAATTCTCTTCCAGGAAAGGTCATTTAAGTGTACTAACCCTTCTATTCCTCCAATATCTACAAATGCTCCAAATTTTACAAGTCTTACTACTTTACCGCTTATTTTCTGCCCTTCTTTTAGTGTTTTCCAAAGTTCTTCTCTCTTTTTGGATAGTTTTTCCTGCTCTACTTCTTTTGCTGATAGCACTAATTTATTTTCTTTTTTATTAAATTCAATTATTTTTACATCTTTTTCTTTTCCTAATAATTCATTTAAATCTTTTACAAACTTAGAAGAGATATGGGATGCTGGTATAAAAGCTCTAACTCCATTTATGTGAGTTATTGCTCCTCCCTTTACAATTTCTTCTATTTTTATTTTAAATACATTTCCTTCTTTGAAATCTTTTTCTATCTTATCTAAAGTTCTTATTTTATCCGCTATTTTCTTAGATAAAATAACATTTCCTTCTCCATCATTTAATTTAACTACATATACATAAATCTCTTCATCTTTTTTTAATTCTTCTTTAAAAGCTATATCCTCTAAATCCTCTTTTTTTATAATTCCATCTGCCGCATATCCTATGTTCACTAGTACCTCATCTTCAGATACAGATATTATTCTTCCTTTTACAATGTCCCTTTCTCTAATTTTTTTCATAGTTTTGTCTATTTCTTCCATCATATTCTCCATGGTTAAATCTTCATTTATTTTATTCATAGTAACTCACCCCGTTAATTTTCTAATATTCTAAATAAGCTAAATTTATTATATCAAATATTTTATAAATAGTACAATTCATTGATATAATATATTACAATTATGGGATAATTATAATATGTAATGTTTTATTCACTATTAATTAAAAGAAAGGATTGTTTTAATTGAATTTAAATAATATAGATGCTTTTATAAAAGAATTTCAAGATTCTTTTGATGAAAATATAATAATTGGGAATGAAATAAAAGTAGAAAATATTATATTAATACCTTTAATTAATATTTCCTTTACCTATGGAACATCTGAAAACTGTAATAAAATCAAAAAATTTATGAGAAATAAAGATAGAAAAAATAAAAACTTAGGTTTATATCTAGGTTCAAATGTATATGTATCAGGTGTTTTAATTATAAAAGATGGTGAAGTATCCTTCATATCTACTAAAGAAAAAACGCCTATAGAAAATATAAGTGAAAGTATAAGTAATTTTTATTCTAAAGATGCTTAAAGGAGATAAACAATTTATTTGTCTATCTCCTTTAATTATATTAATTTTATATTATTTTGCTTCCTTTAAAGCATTATTTACTGCTTCTTTTACAGCATTACTAGATACTGTAGCTCCACTTACTGCTTCTACTTTTTCTGTTCCTTGATTCTTAACTATTTCTGGAAGTACCTTTTCTTCTACACTGCCAAATATTCCATCAGTTTCTTTATGATCTGTTACTTTTACATCAGTAATTTTACCTTTTTCTACTTTAACTGAAACTGTTAGATCTCCATTGTGTCCTTTAGTTGTAGCTTTGTATTCTCCATCCTTGTATGCACTTTTACTTCCACAAGCTGTTAATGTTAAAACTGTTGCCACTGCTAAAATTCCTGTTATTAATCTTTTCTTCATATTAGATCTTCCTTCCCAATACATAAATTTTTACTTTGCTAATTTTGCTGCATTTTCTCCTGCTATTCTTCCAAATACTATTAGGTCTGCTAAAGCATTTCCTCCTAATCTATTTCCACCATGGATTCCACCAGTTGCTTCTCCTGCTGCATATAATCCTTTTATAGGTTGTCCATCCTTATTTAAAACTTCTGCATTTGTATTTATCTTTATTCCACCCATAGTATGGTGTACAGCTGGTTCTATTTCTATTGCATATAAATTTCCTTTTGCAAATTCAGTAGGCATATCAGCTCTATTAAAATCATTATCCTTTTTAGCTTTTACATATCCATTGTATGTATCAATTGTTTTCTTTAGTTCATCAGCATTTATTTTTAATTTTCCAGCTAAATCTTCTGGTGAATTTCCAACTGTTGTTAATTCCATTTCAATATATTTTTCTATAGCTTTTAAGCTTTTTCTAACATTTTCATCAAATACTAAATATGAAGTTTTTCCTTCTTGTTGTAAAATAGCCTTTGATACTACATCTCTTGTTTCCATTTCATTTACAAAACGTTTTCCTTCTCTGTTTACAAGTATAGCACCATTACCTCTAACTGCTTCTGTTATCATTATACCCTTTTCTGGTACAACTGTAGGATGTGTTTGAATTTCTTCCATTTGAGTTAATTGCGCTCCTAATTTTTCAGCCATTAAAATTCCATCACCTGTAGCACCTGCATGGTTTGTAGTTCCAAATCCTTTTAACTTATCATTGTATTTTACAAACATTTCTTCGCTGGCACCAAATCCACCTGTAGCTATTATAACAGCCTTAGCTTCTATTGTATATTCTTTCTCTTCTTTATCTACAGCTTTAACTCCTGTTATATTTCCCTTATCATCTTTAAGTATTTCTGTAGCTTTATTCATAGTTCTTACATCTATTTTCTTATCTTCTGCAGCTTTCTTTAAAGTTTTAACTATTTCTGATCCTACTGCACCACCACCTGTTGGCCTGTGTGCTCTATTTTCACTTGCTCCTCCAAGTCTTCCTACATCAGTTAAATCTGCTCCTAAATCAGCTAACCACTCTACAGCTTCTGCTGATTTTTCTGTTAAAAGTTTTACTAATTCAGGTTCTCCCTTATCATGTCCACCTTTCATAGTATCTTTATAAAATGTATCTACGCTATCTTGGATTTTCTTTTCTTTTTGGAACTTAGTTCCGGCTGCATTTATTCCTCCAGTAGCTCTTAGAGTATTACCTCCTACCATTGGCATTTTTTCTAAGACAATTACATCTGCTCCTGCATTTTTTACTTCTACTGCAGCAGCAAGACCTGCTCCTCCTGCACCAATAACTACTACATCAGTTTTTTCATTTTTACCTTCGCTTGTACTTGTAGTTTTAGTATTTCCACCACAGCCTGCCATAATTCCCATAGTAAGCATTGCTGTAGTTACTATAGCTGTAAGCTTTTTAAAATTCATTTGGCAATCCTCCCTTTATTTTGTCAAATCTCTTCATTTAATTACAGTTTATTGTTAAATTAATAACTTTTCAATATTAAATAAATATTGTTATTTTTGTTCATTTTGTTCTCAACTTTATTTAACTTTATACTTATGCTTAGGTCTTCCAACTTTACCGTACTCTAACTTAAAATCTAACTTACCTTCTCTCTGCATATACTCTAAGTATTTTCTTATAGTTATTCTAGCCATACCAAGCTTTTTTGAAATATCTTCTGCAGTAAAATAATTATGACTTTTACATATATAGTTCCAAATCTTTTCATAGGTAAATTTATTTAACCCTTTAGTTAAATGATCATCTTTTTTTAATATATCCTTTTTTTCATATTCCTCATAATTTTTATTGCTTATTAATTTATCTATTGTTGTTTGTTCTAATTCTTCTACATTTTCTAATTTTATATATTTATCTCTGTAATTTTTAAAGGTTTCTTCAAATCTATTAAAAGTAAAAGGCTTTATGATATAATCAATAGCACCATACATTAAAGCTTCTTTTAAAGAATCCTTGCTTCTATCTGCTGTTATTATTATAGCATCTAATTTTATTTCATCTTTTCTTAATTTTTTAAGAAACTCCAGTCCATTTTCTCTTGGAAGATATATATCTAAAAGAATTAAATCTAAGTTATTTTCTGATACTATATATTCATAAGCTTCCTTTAAGTTACTCGCTTTTTTACAAACTTTAAATCCCTCTATTTTTTTTAAAAATCTGTAGTTGATTTCCATAACCATTGGATCATCTTCAATTATCATTACATTTATCATATGTACTATTTCCTTTCATAGGTATATTTATAAACCAAGTTGTTCCACATTTATTAGAAATAAATTGTATATTTCCAAACTTATCTTCTATTATATTTTTCACTATATACATACCTAATCCTCTACTACCAGGCTTAGTTGAAGTATCCTTTAAATATATTTTATCATCAATTTCTTTTGAAATACCCACTCCATTATCTTTTACCATTAAAAATAGTTCTTTATCATCATTTCTAATTTCTATTTCTATTTTCCCAGTGCCATCAACTTTTACTGCATCTATAGAATTGTCTATTAAATTTCCTACTATAGAACAAATTTCTTCAGAATTCATTTTTATTGGAAGTTTTTCTAAAGAACTACTTTCTTTTATAATAAAATTTATTTTTTCTTCTTCACATTTATTGTATTTTGCTAGTAAAAGCCCCTGTAATGGTACGATTTTTATATTTTCATTTATTAGTTCACTTATTTCTCCTCTTTTATATGCCAATTCAGAAATATAATCTACCACCATATCATATTCTTCTATTTGAATAAGACCAGATATGGTATGAAGTTTATTCATAAATTCATGATTTTGTGCTCTTAGGGACCAAAGTATTTTTTTTGCTCCTGTTAATTCTTCTGCAAGTTCTTTAATTCTTGTTAAATCTTCAAAAGTAATAACTAATCCCATAAAATTTTCTTCTTTATCTTCCAATATACTATAATTACACATAAGGGTTGTCCCATTTTTTATTTTATTTTCTACATTCATTAAAGGCTCTTTAGTTTTTAAAACCTCTAATATACTTTCGTCTGACATATAATTAAGCACACTTTTTCCTAAATCTTTATTATTTATACCTAGGAGTTTTTCTGCACTTTTATTATAGTTCAAAATATTACCACTTTTATCAACAGCAATAATTCCATCTTCTACACTTTCTAATATAGCATCTTTTAAACTTAATAATAGTGCTATTTCTTTAGGTTCCAATCCGTAAATACTATCTTTTATGCTATAAGCTAATAAATAAGCTCCTAATATTCCTGTAATTAATCCTAGTAAAATAAAGGGAATGAATTTTGAAAGATTATTGTAAACTTCTAAGTTTACATTTCCTTTTAATATTCCAACAGATACAGCCCCTATTTGTTCTCCATCTTTGTAAACTGGTGCAAATCCTCTAATAGATACTCCCAAAGTTCCCTCAGCCTCTGATACATAAGATTCTCCCGAATTAATTACTTCTACATGATCTCCACCCTTTATTATTTTTCCTATATTTTCTTCTATAGGATGAGAATATCTTATGCCCTCCATATCTATTACTACAATAAAAGTTACATTGGTTTTTAATCTTACTCTTTCAACATAATACTGAAGAGCTAGAGAATCTTTTTTATTTAAATTTCTTTTTATTTCATCAGTCATAGCTAAAGTTTGAGCTAATCTTAAAACTTCTTTAGATCGTTCTTTTTCTATAAGGTTTTTCATTTCTTTAAAGGATAAATAACCTATAATTGAAATAACCGTTACCAATATAGTAAATACATACAAAGTAATTTTTATTTTTAAGGTTACTTTATCTCTTAATTTTGATTTCATTTAATTTAAATGTCTCCTCTCCAAATGTCAATTAATAACTCTTTCATAAGTTTCCACTCCTTTTTAAACATACATACAAAATTATTATATCAAATATTTATTATTGGTGGAAACCTTTGTTAGTAAAGAGTTAAGAATAAATAACTTTCTAAACTCTTTACTAACTGTCAATTGTTATCTAAAAAAATCTTTTAAGAAAAAAGATTTTTTTAAGATAGGTACCTTATAATTATTCTTTGCTACAAGATTTTCTGTAAATATGAGTTTATCTTCCTTAAATACATTTATGCTTCCAATTTTATCTCCCTTGTATACATTATTGTTTATTTCATTGGGTACATTAATTTTTACATTATATTTAACTCCTTTTTCTGTCGGAATTATTATATCTTCTTTGCATATAACTTCCATATCTTTTTTATCTTTAGGAGCTTTAGCTAAAACTTCCCCTTTAGAATACAATTTTTTATATTCATAATTTTTCTCAACATAATTGTTTATTTTTATAGTCTCTTTCCATCTCCCTGGACAATTAAAAAGCACTATTATTACTTCCCTTCCTGAAATATCTACAGAACTTACAAGACATTTACCAGCCCCTCCAGTGTATCCTGTTTTAACTCCTGTAGCATTTGGAAGCTGCCAAAGTATTTTATTTATATTATGGTAATCCCTTGAAAAACCATACTTTCCTTTGCTAATATCTTTTGTGCTAACTATTTCATGAAATAGAGGATGCTTTTTACTTTCTGATGTAAGTATAGCTAAATCGTATGCTGTTGAGTAGTGTTCCTCGCTATCTAATCCATGAGGTGAACAAAAATGGCTATCAATAAGACCTAAACTTGCTGCATATTCATTCATAAGTTTAACAAATTCTTCTTGGCTACCAGCTACTCCCTCTGCTATTGCTATTGCTGCATCATTTCCTGATCTAAGCATTAATCCAAATAAAAGTTCCTTTAATGATATCTTCTCTCCTTTTTTATATCCCACAACAGATCCTCTTATAGATGCTGCTTTAGGAGATATTTCTACCATTTTATCTAATTCTCCATATTTTAAAGTTACTAAGGCTGTTAGTATTTTAGTAGTACTTGCCATGGGCATAATAATTTCTGAATTTCTTTCTGCTAAAACTACCTTAGATTCAGAATCCAAAGCTATATAGGCTCTAGCATTTACATTTAATTTATTTTCTTCTTTATTTAATTCTGAATTTGCTAAAACTCCATAAGTATTTATATTTATAGTAACTATAAAGCATATAAAATATAAAAGTATTTTTTTTAACCTCACCTACAATACACCTCTTCTTATTATTGTTTTTATATAAATTTTATTGATCATTAATTTATTATTCCACATTTTTGTATATTTTTTCTCCGTTGGGATATAATTTCTAATATTATATGGAGGATGAATTTTATGTACATAGCTCTTATACTAATATTATCTTTAATCATTCTTTTATTTATTCCTATTCCAATAAAAATTTACATAACATATTGGGAAAATACCTTGTCTTTAAAAATAGGTAATAAAGTATTTTCTTTAGATAGATTAAAATTAAAAGATATTAATAAAAATTTTTCTGCGGAAAAAATAAGAAAAAAAGAAAGTAAACAAAAACTTTCTTTTAAAAGTATTTTAGGATATTTAAAAAACACATCCTCAAAACCAAAATTAAAACTTGAAATAGATTTAGACTATGGCTTCGAAGATGCATATGTAACTGCTGTTTCTTATGGAATATTTTATTCCATTTACCCCGTTATTTTAGGAGTAATGACTCCTTATTTTACTATAAAAAAAGAAAACCTTAACATAAAACCTCATTTTAACAAAAGAATATTTACTTTTGAAATAAAGAGTATATTTTTCATGAGTATAGCTAAAATTATGTATATATATGTTTATTTACTTATAAAGTAATAAATTAAAAAGGAGGTAATACATAGTGGAAAATCATCCAATAGAAAATTTAATGCAAAACACTATGGAAAACATAAAAAACATGGTAGATGTAAATACCATTGTGGGAAATACAATTCTAACTCCTGATGGGGCTTCCATTATACCTATTTCTAAAGTTTCCTTCGGATTTGCTTCCGGTGGAAGTGAATATAATTCTTCTGTTAGTTCAGATTTAGGAAAATATCCCTTTGGTGGGGGTTCTGGAGCAGGAGTATCACTAAAACCTGTAGCATTTTTATTTATTAAGTCTGGTTCTGTAAGGCTATTACCTGTAAACCAAACAAATCCTTACGATAAAATAATAGATACGGTACCACAACTTGTAGATATGTTTAAAGATGTGTGTAAAAATAAATCTTCCTCAAATAATCAGGAAGATTCCCAAGACTCCATTAATATTGATGATATTAATGAATAAATCCCTTTATATAAAAAATATAGCTTTAGAAATCACCTTCTAAGGCTATATTTTTTATATAGTAAATAACTACGATATTAAACTTTATCTTAACGATTCTTATCATAAAAAGCGATATTTAGCGCAGCAAACGAGCCTTGAAAATAAAGTTAAATTTTTTCAGAGCAAAGCGAAGAAAAATATCCTTAATTGTTCATTATTAATTGTTCATTCTTCAAAGCTTTTCCTCTTCAAACTCCTCTAAAAACTCTTCTAAACTTGGAAGTTCTTTTATGCTTTCCAAACCAAAATGTTTTAAAAATTCTTCTGTAGTACTATATAGTATAGGTCTTCCTGGCACCTCTAATCTACCTGTTTCTTTAATTAAGTTCTTTTGAATTAAGGTTTGCAGTGCTCTATCACTTTTAACTCCTCTAATTTCATCTATATCTACCCTTGTTACAGGTTGTTTGTAGGCCACAATAGATAATGTCTCTAAAGCTGCTTGAGAAAGAGATTGGCTATTATTAGTTTTTAAAAGTTGTTCTATAAAAGAACTATTTTCTTCTTTTGTAACTAATTGATATTTCTTTTCTATTTCTATTAGCTTTATGCCTCTTTTTTTATTATCATATTCTCTTATCATTTTTTCTAAAATCCCCTTAGTTTCTACAACATTTAATTCTATTATTTCACTTACATCTTTTAAACTTAAGGGTTCTCCACTGGCAAATAAAAGAGATTCTATTATTGAAAAAAATCTTAATTCATCCTCTTCATTAATAATACAATTCATTTGTTCCATTATCTTCTATCCTTTCTAAATAGATTTCTTTAAAATTACCTTCTTGAACTACTTTAACTATTTTTATTCTTATTAATTCTAATAAAGCTAAAAAGGTAACTATAACTTCTCCTTTGCAGCTACACATTTTACTAATTTGAGAAAAAGATAAATTTTTATTCTCTATTATTTTATTTTTCAAATATTCCATTTTATCTTCTATTTTAAATTCATCTAATTCTATTTTGTCTGGTATTGTATTGTTCAAATTTATTTTATCTTTATAGTTAGTTATTAGTTCATTATATAAATTGTATAATTCTAATATAGTTATATTTATAAAAATATCTTTATCCTCTTCTTCTTTTTTTTCAATTATCTCTGGTTTCTTAGAATATACTGTAAAACCTTTTTCTAATCTGCCTTTCAAATAACTAGCTGCATTTTTAAACTTTTTGTATTCTATTAGCTTGTCCAATAATATTTTTTCTGGATTTTCTTCTGATAAATCATCTTCTTTTTCCTCTTGAATCTTAGGCAGTAATTCTCTAGACTTTATTTGAAGAAGAGTTGAAGCTATAACTATAAATTCAGAGGTTACTTCTAAATCCATTTCCTTTAAATTTTCAATATACTCCATATATTGTCCAGTGATTTCTGATATCTTTATATTATATATATCTAATTGATTTTTCTTAATTAAATGAAGTAATAAATC
The DNA here is from genome assembly GCF_900187165.1 of Clostridium cochlearium. NCBI lineage: Bacteria > Bacillati > Bacillota > Clostridia > Eubacteriales > Clostridiaceae > Clostridium > Clostridium cochlearium. Next base: position 1,310,812 of record NZ_LT906477.1, read on the forward strand.
AAAAGGTCCCTGAAAATTATGTATTTTAATCTGTAATTCCATATGATCCTCCTGTAGTTTTCTATTTTAAGTTTTAAAAAACATTATGATAGCCTACTAATAGACTATCATAATCTTTATTAAACCGCATTATCAAAAATATTTCTGAAATTATGCAACATATTATCTAATATACCTGATTTTTTTATATCTCTATCAGAATATAATTTAACTTTACCTACTAATTTGTCCCCTACATACACTTCACAATGCCCTACTACTTCTCCTTTATTATAATATTTTTTATCTAGGTTTACTATAGGTTTTTTAGTAATTTTTTCTTTAGAACCTCTCTCCACTACAATATCCAAATCTTCTAGCGCCTTAGCTATAAAAAATTTATCTTCTCTTTTACCTAATTTTACTTGTTCTACTTCACTATCTTTTTTTATAATTTTTTTATTTTCAAATTTGGAAAAACCATAGTTCATAAGATTAGAAGCTTCTTTATTTCTTATTTTATAATTAGGTGCACCCATAATTACCGCAAGTACTCTAACTCCATCTCTTACAGCAGTAGCAGATATACAGTATTTCGCTTCACTAGTATAACCTGTTTTAAGTCCATCGCAACCTTTAAAAAACCTAACTAATTTATTGTGGTTAACCAATCCTATAGGGCTTTTTCTTCCTTCCGAAATTGTTTCCATATATGTTCCCGTATATTTTAACACTTGAGGATGCTTTAAAAGCTCTTGAGACATTAATGCTATATCATAAGCCGTTGTTACATGCCCTTCTTCTGGAAGACCAGAACAATTTTTAAAATTAGTATTTTTCATTCCCAATTTTTTTGCTCTATCATTCATAGCTTTTACAAAAGCCTCTTCGCTACCCTCTAAGTACTCTGCCATGGCAGTAGCAGCATCGTTACCTGATGCTATAGCTATGCCTTTTAATATTTCTTCTACAGTTCTTATTTCTCCCGTATCTAATAGCATACTGCTATTACCACCCTGACCATTTTTCTTAGCATTTTCACTTACAGTAATTTTATCTGTTAATTTTATCTTACCTGAATCTACAGCTTCCATTGCAAGTAACATGGTCATAATCTTTGTTACAGAAGCTGGTGGTAGTTTTTCATTGGCATTTTTTTCGTATATTATCTTACCAGAATTAGGTTCCATTAATAAAGCTGATGATGCCTCCACTTGTATTTCCCCTTTATCTTCTCCCTCTGCTCTTACCCTTACTGGTACCGCAGTGCACTGGAATATAAAAATTAAAAGTATGGTAAATATAAATATCTTTTTATTTTTTTTCAAGTTCCTTTCCTCCTTTCTTCTAAAAATATTTTTCCCCAGCTTTTAAAATTTATCCATTTAAACTAAAAAAATAGATTATCTCATAAAAATGAGATAACCTATTTGGGTAATGAATAAAAAAACTGTGTCGCAGTTTTTTTAACAGCGATGTTTAGTGCAGCAAACAAGCCCTCAAAACAAAATTAAAATTTTTCAAAGCAAAGCGAAGAAAAATCTCCTTAATTGTTCATTATTCATTGTTAATTGTTCATTAATCAAACTCTTTCTATTATATTTCCTACAAGATTTATAAATATATTTTTAACTTTGTTTGAAGTTTCTATAACTTCTTTATGATTTAAAGGCTGATCCAAAATTCCTGCTGCCATATTAGTTATACAGGATATTCCTAAAACTTTCATACCACAGTGCTTTGCTGTTATTGCATCCGGTACTGTAGACATACCTACAGCATCTCCACCTAATATTCTTACCATTCTAACTTCTGCTGGCGTTTCATAAGTAGGACCTGTCATCATGCAATAAACTCCTTTTTTTATGTCTACATTTATATCCTTTGCAGTATCTTCAGCTAATTTGACTAAATTTTTATCATATACATTGCTCATATCTGGAAATCTTGGTCCTATCTTTTCATTATTTTCTCCTATTAATGGATTATTAAAAGCTAAATTTATATGATCTGTTATAATCATAAGATCTCCTGGATTAAAGCTCTCATTTACACCACCTGCTGCATTTGTTACCAATAAAGTCTTTGCTCCCAAGTATTTCATTATATGAATTGGTAAAGATAATATTTCCATAGGATGTCCTTCATAATAATGAATTCTTCCCTGCATCATTACCACATTTTTTCCTTTGTATTTTCCAAAAACATATTGACCCTTATGACCAGTCACTGTTGATTTTGGCATATTAGGTATATCTTCATATTTTACAGTTACTTTGTCTTCAATTTCTTCAGCTAAATCCCCTAAGCCAGAACCTAATATTACTCCTATTTCTGGTGTAATGTTTATTTCGCTTTTTACAAATTCAACACTTTCTAATATTTTTTCTAAATTCATACTGTTTCCTCCTTTGTTGTAACCAATATACTTAAGCCCTAGGATGAGCTTTTCTATAAACCTCAGCAATTTTACTTTTTTTAGATATAGTTGAATAGATTTGAGTAGCCGCTAAATCACTATGTCCTAAAAGTTCTTGTACTGATTTTATATCTGCTCCATTTTGCAAAAGATGTACTGCAAAAGAATGTCTTAAAGTATATGAATCTATAGACTTTTTTATACCTGATATTTTAGCATATTTCTTAACTATTTTCCAAAAACCTTGTCTTGTCATTTGAGTGCCTTTTAAATTTAAAAATAAATAATCCAAATTATATATATTAATATTAGGTCTGATCCTTAAATAATCATCTAAACATTTTACTGCATAGGAACCAATTGGAATAATTCTTTCTTTATCTTTACTTCCTGTACATTTTATATAAGAAAGTTTTAAATTCACATCAAATACCGTCATATTTAAAAGTTCAGTAACTTTAACCCCTGTAGCATACATAACTTCTAACATTGCCTTATCTCTTATACCTTTTTCTTTAGAAATATCTGGTGCATTCAATAAAATATCTACCTCTTCTACAGTTAGTACTTTAGGTATATTTCTTTTAACTTTTGGTATTTCATAATTTATAACTGGATCTTCATCTATATAACCTTTTTTATATAAAAACTTATAAAAATTTCTAATAGAAACTATATTTCTCACAATTGAGGAGTTAGCCTTCCTACTCTTTTGTAAAAATTGAACAAATGCCATTATTGTAACTTCTTCTACCTCTAATATATTTTCTTTTCTTTCTTTTAAAAATTCTAAAAACCTATTTATGTCTCTAATATAAGCATCTAAAGTATTTTTGCTTAAACCTTTATTCATAAGGTAGCTAATATATTTATTAATTAGTTCATCTCTAGTTCTTATATTCACTTTATCATACCCCTCAAATATATTTACTATCTATATTATATAATTCAACAAAATTTTGGAAAAACCTCTATATTTTCAAAAATTCATGAAATATATAAATATAATTCTTTAATATATTACCATTTTTTGATAATATATTTTGTACTAAGATACTATCGTTATGAATATTTTTTTGTCTTAAGTAAATAAATAATATATAATCCAATAATTTAGGTAAAACTTCTCCAAATATTAATAATATCAAAAATGATTTAAGCAAGTATCCTAAAAATTTTATGTACTCCGTTTTATTTTCAATACAATTCATTTAAAAATATCCCAATCCTTCCTTATTTTAAAATAGTATTTTCATTATGCTAGGTGTTATATAAGTTTCCATAAAGAATCCCACAAACATAACACTTATTATAAATACAAAGGATAACGAATAATATAATATTCTTATTCCTAAACTCTGAGTAAATACTTTATTTACTCTCTCTTTTATAAAGTTTAAAGAAAAATCCATAGCTAACACCGAGGCTACTAAAATACAACATATATATATTATATTTTGAGGTACTAAAGCTAAAAGTACCATCCAAATGCCTTTTATGCCATTACTATTTATTAAAAAACTTATGGTAAATCCCAAAGTGTATCCTTTTAAAATATCCATTATTAAAATACCAGGAAGTCCTACTAAAGTCATACCTAAAAACCATATAATAAAAATAGTCGGTATATTATTTTTTAATATCTGGTAAAACACAGTTTTATATTCTATATTATTATTTTCTATGTAGTTTATAAAATTATTAAAATAACTTGAAAGCTCATTGGAATGTACGGAATTAATGTATTTAACACTATAAATACCCAAAACCACTCCTATAAAAATAAAAAGCAGCGTTATAACATATATCCAAAAATTTTCATGAAAATGATCAGCTAAGCTATTATAAATCTTATCTTTTAACATACTTTTCCTCCTAAGCTATGTAGTTTATTTTTATTTTTATTTATTCTTTCATTTATATTTATGATTTTAATCTTAGGTATATGAAATATTTTATATTTTAAATTATTTTGTGCATACTACTATTGAGGTGATAATTATGAAAGGAAATATAAAAGCTAAATCAATTAGTTTGCTTTTATCTGTATTCTTTTTAACTACTGTGGGAGGATGTACACCTAATAATAACACTGCTAAGAACAAAGATGTTGCACCTCCTTCTAATAATACTGTAGAAAAAAATAATGACATGAAAGAAAATGACAATACTAAAAATAATATTACCAAAGATACTAATGATGGCGATCTATACCAAAGGGCAACTAAAATTGCAGATGAAGTTGTAAAAATAGATGGAATTAAAAGTGCAAATGTAGTAATTTCAGATGAAAGAGCTTTAATTGGAGTAGACATAGAAAATACTGCTGAAGGTAAAATTACAGATGAACTTAAATCTAAAGTAGAGAGCACTGCCAAGAAAGCAGATAAAGAAATAAAAACTGTGGCAGTTTCTGCTGATCCAGATATTTTTAATAGACTCTCTAATATAGTAACTGGCATAAAAGAAGGTAAACCTCTTTCTGAATTTGGAACTGAAATAGAAGAAATTTTTAGAAGAATAATGCCTAAATAATTAAATAAGGGCTGTCTCAAAATTTTATTCTGAGACAGCCCCTTTTAGAATGTAATTATTTAAAATAAAAAAGCCCTTTAAGGCTACTTTTAGAAACTAACTTTCTTACTTTCTAATACATGATACGTTACATTTATCGGTATCAGATTTTCTATTATTCTACTATCATCTCTACTATTAGAAATTACTTTTACATCTAATATCTTATCTATATCAAGGTTATATCCTTTATTAGTATATACATCTAAATTACATTCCCTTAAAATATCTGCTAACTCTTTACTTTCTTCCTGTGAATTTGCAATTATATTATATATCCATATTTTATCCTTATTTGTTTTTTTCATAGGAAAATAGGATCCTAAAAAGGTTGCCATACAAATTATAATTATTCCTGCAATAGAATTGTTCTTCGCTACCTTTACCAATAGCGTAAGATAAAAGAATTGAGATATAGCATTACACAATGATGATATTAAATATCTTTCTTTTATCATAAAGAATGTTTTAAATGTTGATATGGTACAATCCAATAGTTTTAATATAAATAGTATTATATAGTTCAATAAACCACCTCTTAATTATAAAATTACACAATTATTTATTATATCATTTAATTGTATAAAAATCAATAGCTTATATAAATAAAACTGTCAGTAATAATACCAACAGTTTTATTTTATTTATATAGTTTTAAAATTTTCCACTAATTCTTTTATATTGTCTGATAAATTCTTGAGAATTTCAGCAGAAGATGCTATTTCCTGAAGACCTGAAGATTGTTCTTCTGTTGAAGCACTCACTTGTTGTGTACTTGCTGCTGTTTCTTCAGATACAAAGGATATTCTCTCAATTTTAGTAGTAACTTCTTCCTTTATATTATCTATATTATTTAATGAATTAAATGTTTTTTCTATATTTTCATTTAAACCAATTATTAAATCAGAAATATTTTTAAAAGATGCTTCTGTAATCTGTACACTTTCTTTAGTTACATCATCTAATTTCTTTTCTTGTTCTATATTTGAAGTTATAGATTTAACTCTAGCTTCAATTTTACTTAATACTTTATTTATAGTATCTGTTGCACTTGAGGATTGTTCTGCCAGATTCCTTACCTCTTTAGCTACTACTGCAAAACCTTTTCCTGCTTCTCCTGCTCGTGCAGCTTCAATAGATGCATTTAAAGCTAGAAGATTTGTTTGTTCTGTAATATCTTGTATGGTATTTGCCATATACATTATATTTTTAATTTCTTCTTCTAAACTAAAAATTTCTTCATATAATGCATTATTTGACTTTATATTATGATTAAAATTATTCTTTAATTTATTTACTACTTCATTACCCTTTTCAACTTCTAAAGACACTTTTTCTGAAGATGAAGTCATAATATTTGCATTCTCAAGAGATATTTCTATTTCATCTTTTAACTTGTTTATGGAATTGACACTATCTTCTAAGGTTTTAGATTGTTCTAAGGCACCTTCAGCAATACGCTGTACAGCTTCCGCAACCTCTTCTCCTGCAGAACTTCCTTGATCCGTTATAACAGCTAGATCTTCTGCAGATGTCTTTAATTTATCTGAAGTATCTTTTATCTCATATATTAAAGATGATATATTTTCTATCATTTTATTTATAGAATTTTTTATAATTTTTACTTCTACAATATCTCTATCTTTTTCTTCTATTTTTTGTGAAAAATCTCCTTGTCCAAAATTGTTCATAATCTTTGTTGTATCCTTTATAAGTTTAGAAATCCTTTTTAAAAATGCAAAAGCAATTAACAAACTTATACCTAAAAATACTAAACTTAAAGTAATATTAGTTATTTTAGCTTTGAATAATTTATCCTTTAGTTCTTTTTCTGGAATAAGAGTTACTATATGCCAGAGAGTATCTTTGTTTTGTGTTTTACAGGCATAATATTTTTCTCCATCTATATCCGTAGTTGAAACACTTTTTTCATCTTTTATAATATTAGCTGCCCACTGAATATCTCCTATATTTTTCCCTACTGCCTCTTTATCTTTAGCAACTAATATTTTTCCATTATTATCTATAAGTACTGCAAATCCCCCTTCTCCTATTTTTATATTTTTTACTTTATTAAATAAATCTTTAAGCTCTATATCTATACCAGCTACTCCTATAGGCTTATTTGATAAATCTTTAACGGATTTTGCAAAAGTTATAACAAAACTTCCCTTCTTATTTACGTCTTCATAGGGTTCTGTAATAATAACCTTATCTACATCCTTCATAGCACTTGTATACCAAGGTCTTTTTCTTGGATCGTAATTTTCATCTACTTTATCTGTGGTATGATGTTTTCCAGTGGCTTGTCCTAAATATGTAACACATACATCCTTATGGTTTTTAACCACGTTGTTTAAATTATTTTGAAGTAATTTTTCACTATTTTTATCACTAACTAATGTTCTTGAACTATAATCGCTAGAAAGTTGGTTAATAACTTCACTGTTAGTATTTTTAAAATCTGTTATATCTCCTGATAATGTATGCATAGTCTGTGTTACTGTTTCTTTAAAATTTTCTCTAATGTTTTGAAATTGATACATAGAGTTTACTACTGAAATAACAGTTAAAGGCGCCACAACGCATAAAATTATAAATATTATTAGTGTTTTTTTAATTGTTCTGTTTTTCATAATATCGTCTCCTTATATGAAAGTTAATTATTAAAATAATTTCTGTGTTCATAATGCGACTATATTTAGTATTTATTTTAACAATTAAACATTATATCCTCTCTTTTTAAATTTTTCAACTTTTATTTAAATTATTCCATAAAAATAGAACTTCTTTATTTCCCCATCAATAAAGAAGTTCTATACATATATGAATTATTTTCCTAGCTTACCTTATTTTTAAGTCTTAATTTATCAGCTACCATAGCTATAAACTCGGAATTTGTTGGTTTACCTTTATCATTGTGAATGGTATATCCAAATATTTTATTAATGGTATCTATTTGTCCTCTAGACCAAGCTACCTCAATAGCATGTCTTATTGCCCTTTCTACTCTACTAGCAGTAGTATTATATTTTTTAGCTATAGAAGGATATAATTCTTTTGTAACTGCTGATAATAATTCCATATCTTTTACTACCATAGTGATAGCTTCTCTTAGGTACATATATCCTTTTATATGTGCAGGAACACCAATTTCATGTATTACATTAGTTATTTCTGTTTCTAAATCAAAAGGTTCTTCTTTTTTATTGATTTCAATGCTTGTACTTTGTAATACTGGCATATTATTTATTCTAACAGATTCTCCTGATATAGTATTATTAAACATTTGTCTTATTCTTTTCACAAAAATTTCCATATCAAAAGGTTTTACCACATAATAATCTGCTCCTAAATTTATTGCTCTTTGAGTTATTTTATCTTGTCCTACAGCAGAAAGTATTATAACTCTTGGCACATAATCTAAAGCCATTGAACTTAACTTTTCTAAAACTCCCAGTCCATCTAAATGAGGCATTATTATATCTAGTACTACTAAATCTGGTTTCTTTTCCTCTATTAATTTTATTGCTTCTACTCCATCTTTTCCCACACCCACTACTTCAATATCTTCTTGGCTTGAGAGATATTCCTTTAATATATTGCAAAATTCCTTATTATCATCTGCAATAACTATATTAATCTTTGAATTTTCCATAAATCCTACTCCCCTCCGCAAAATTATTCCATATCCTAACAAATAATTATTTCGACAAAACAAAGTTAAATCCTTTTTATTTAAGAAAATTTTTACACTAATAGAATAAAAGGGATTTATAAATAGTAAAAAGGACTTTTTATTATTTAAGTCCTTTTTACTGTTCAATTATTTTATTATCTGTCAATTATATTAGAATCCCTTAACATCCACTCAATATATATACCATATCCAGTATCTGGTTTGTTTATTAATACATGAGTAACTGCACCTACTATTTTATCATTTTGTATAATAGGACTTCCACTCATGCCTTGAACTATTCCACCAGTTTTATTTAATAATTCTTTATCTGTTACTTTTATGAGCATGCTTTTAGGACCTGCTTCTCCTTGCGGTAATAATTTTTCTATATTAATACTATACTTTTTAGGTCTTTCTCCTTGTATAGTAGTTAAAATATACGCAGGGCCTTCTTTTATTTCATCTCTTAGAGCAACTTTCATTTTTCTATTATAATCATAGATTATATTATTATTTACATTACCGAATATACCACATTCTGTATTGTTTTTTATATTTCCTATAGGATCCTTATCATCTAAAAATATACCTTTTAATTCTCCAGGATTCCCTTTTAATCCTTTTTTAATAGATATTATAGAAGAAGGTACAATCTCTCCTTTATCTACTTTTAATGTAACACCTGTATCTATATCAGTAATAGGATGACCTAATGCTGCAAAAGTTTTAGTTTTATCATCATAAAAAGTTAAAGTTCCCACTCCTGTAGTTGAATCTCTCACCCAAAGACCTATTTTGTAATTTCCTTCTTTAGTTTTTTTAGCTTTTACTTCTTTTTCTATTATTTTGTCTTTTCTTTCTACTTTTACTTTTAATACTTCTCCATTGCTTTTGCTTATTATAGATGAAATGTTTTCTCCACTTTCTATGTTTTCTCCATTAATCTCTAATATACTATCTCCTAATTCTATACCTGCTACAGCCGCAGGACTTGTAATTTTCCCTTTTTCCCCTTCTAAATCGCTTAATCCTACAACTAATACACCTTTAGTATTAAGTTTAACTCCTATCGGCTGTCCTCCAGGATATACAGACAATTCCGCTGGTACTTTATTTACAGAAATAGATTTTATCTTTAATATTCCAAATAAATTTACATTTAAATTTTTATTTTTAGAATCATTATTGCTACCTTCATAAGTAGTATTTACTATTTTTGAAATTTTATTATTAAAGATATCTCCTTCTCTTACAAAAACTGTAGATGGCATAGAAAACCTTATTGAAAGGGCAATTAAACTTATTAACAGGATGGATAATAAAAAAGAATATCCAAATTTAGCTTTATTTCTCTTCATGCTTTTTAACCTCCTGTTTTATTTATTTAATTTTAAGTTGCCCTTATATTATCTTACTTATGCTATAAAATGTTTTCATAACACGTCAAGAATTACTTATATAAACTAAATTTATGCATACATATCACACTATTTGTAAATTAAAAATCTATAATACCACCTTTAGAGATATTATAGATTTTTATTCCATTATTTTTTTAAATTTTTAAGCTTTGTTTCTTTTTATTTGCCATAAATATCATCTCTTCAGCATGTTTTAGAGTTAAATCTGTTACTTCTGATCCTCCAATCATTTTAGCTAATTCTTGTTTTTTCCCAATATTATCTAACTTTTCTATAATAGTATAGGTTTTATTTTTTTCTACTTTTTTACTTACTAAATAGTGAGTATCAGAAAAACAAGATATTTGTGGGAGATGGGTTACACAAAACACTTGATGTTTTTGAGATATGGAATACATTTTTTCAGCTACGCTTTGAGCTACTCTTCCACTTATTCCTGTATCTATTTCATCAAATATAACTGATGGAATTTTATCCTTATCAACAAATACGGTTTTAAGTGCCAACATTATCCTAGATAGTTCTCCTCCAGAAACAATTCTTTCTAAAGGTTTTAAAGGCTCACCTGGATTTGTTGATATTAAAAATAGAACTCTATTCATACCTTTTTCTTTAAGCTCTTCTACTAACTCTACTGATACTTTAAAAGTGCTTTTTTCTAAACCTATATAATCCAATTCCTTTTTTACTTTTTCTTCTAAATCCAAAGCTCCTTGTTCTCGAATTTTATGGAGTTCTAAAGCTACTTTTTAATATCCTTCATTAATACTGCTCTTTTTTTATTTAAATCTTCAATTATTTTTTCACTATGTATAAGTTCATCATATTGATTTTCTAACTTATCTCTATATTGTAATATTTCGCTAATAGTTGGTGCATACTTTTTCTTCAATGTTCCTATTTGATAAAGTCTACTATTTATTGTATTAAGTTCTTCTTCATCATAATATATATTATCTTTTAAATTTCTTATTTCATTTATATTTTCTTCTAAAATATAATATATATTCTCTAAAGATTTATTTATTTTTTCTACACCATTCATATCCTGCTCTATAGAAGCTAATTCTCTTATAACTAAGTCTAAAGTATCTATTACAGAATTACTTCTTTCACTTCCATTTTTTAAAATTTCATAGCTATAATTTAATACTTTGGTAAACTTTTCACAATTAGATAATAATTTAAATTTATCCTCTAATTCTTTTTCTTCCTCTTCTTTTAATTTTGCATTATTTATTTCTTCTATTTGAAACTTTAAAAAGTCCACTATTTTTTCTCTATCGCTATTTTCACCAGAGAGTTCATTTATTTTTTTTTCTATTTCTTTAATTTTATCATAAATTAAAGTATACTCTTCTAATGTTTTTTTTATTTCTTCTTCTTGAAAATAATCCAAATAATTTATATGATTAGAAGAATCCAATAGATTTTGATTCTCATGTTGTCCATGTATATCCAATAAAGTTTCTGTTATTTTTTTTAATTGAGAAATTAATATACTTCTTCCATTTACTTTTGTTATACTCTTACCTGATTGGAAACTCTCTCGGCTTATTATTATCCAATCTTCATAATCTATACCTTGATTTATAAGTTCCTGTTTAGACATTTCATTTTCTAAAGTAAAAATAGCTTCTACAAAGGTTTTATTTTCTCCTGTTCTTATTAATTCCTTATTAAATTTTCCACCTAAAACATAGTTAATAGCATCTATTATAATAGATTTTCCAGCTCCTGTTTCACCAGAAAGTACATTAAATCCCTTTTCAAAGGAAATACTAAGTTCCTCTATCAATGCAAAATTCTTTATATTTAGTTGTAGAAGCACTAGTTTAAACCCCCTGTTCTCTTATAACCTTCTTCATCCTTTCAACTATTTCAAAGGCTTGTTCTGAAGTTCTAGCCATGATAAATATAGTATTATCTCCTGCTAATGTACCTGCAATCCCTTTAAAGTTTAGAGAATCTATAGCTTCTGCCGCCGCATTAGCAGAACCTGATAATGTTTTTACTACAACAAAATTATTTACACTTTCTACGCTAATTACAGAATGAGAAAATATATTTACAAGTTTATCCGATAAATCATTTTCATTTTTTGCTATAGCAGCATATTTATATCTTCCATTTTCTCCTAACACTTTTATTAGCTTTAGTTCTTTTATATCTCTAGAAACTGTTGCTTGAGTTATTTCTATACCACTTTTTCTAAGTTCCTCTGCTAATTCTTCTTGAGTTTCTATATCTTTTTTTTGAATTAATTCTAGTATTTTTTCATGACGAGTTATTTTCATAGCATCACCTTCTCATTTTTATAGGTATAATTTATTTCTTAATATACTATAATAATCTCTATGTTCTCCTTTTAATTTTATTAATTTACATTTATATGGAGAAGATGTTATTAAAAACTCTTTCGTATTTTGTAAAGAATTAATTTCTTCCCCATCTACGGTTAAATTTACATTTTCACTTTGTGGAATTATTTTTATTATGCTTTTATGATTCAATACAATACTTCTAATTCTTAGAGAATGACCACATACAGGAGTCAAACACAATGCATCCATTGTAGGATAAATTATAGGACCACCAGCAGACAAAGAATAGGCTGTAGATCCTGTAGGTGTAGATACTATAACTCCATCGGAGTTTAATTTAGTATAAAAGTTTCCATCTATATACAAATCATATTTACCAGTTTTGCCTATAGTCCCCTTTGTAACTACTACATCATTTAATCCATAAAAATCTTTTCTATCTCCTTTATATTCAATGGTACATTGTACCATGTTTCTTTCCTCTATATAGTACTTATTTTCAAAATAACTTTCAATAGCAAAAATAAAATTAGAGCTTTCAATTTCTGTTAAAAATCCTAGGTTCCCTATATTAACTCCTAAGATAGGTACATTATATTTAACTAAATGCTTAGCAGCTTTAAGAATTGTTCCATCTCCACCTAATACAATTGCCACTTCTAAATCCTTTGTTTCCTCATTTTCAAGGCCTATAGAATCTTTATAAACTCTAATTTCTACATCTTTATAGCTATTTTTTATTTTATTTACTATTTTATTTAAAAGCTCACCTTTTACATCTTTATTGGTATTTACATTTATCCCAATATATCTCATAGCATTATCTACCTTTCGTCTAAGTCCTTATGTGATACATCTACTATATCATCTATTAATTCCTTAGAAAATATTTCACTGTACTCCCTGTCCTTAGTAATATAAAGTAAATATTCAATATTTCCTTCTGGTCCTTTAATAGGCGAATAACTTATGCCCTTTATTTTTAAATCTAATATTTTAACAAAATCTACTATCTTCCCTATTACTTCTTTATGAGTAGATTTTTCTCTTACTACTCCTTTTTTTCCTACTTTTTCTCTTCCTGCTTCAAATTGTGGTTTTATTAGTGCCACTATTTCTCCTTTATCATTTAATATGTTAATTGTAGCAGGAATTATTTTTTCTAGAGAAATAAAAGATACATCAATACTTGCAAAATCTGCATGTTCTCCTATATCTTCAAATTTTATATGTCTAAAATTTGTCCTTTCCATACATACAACTTTGGGATTTGTTCTAAGTTTCCATGCTAATTGACCATATCCCACATCTATGGAATAAACTTTTTTAGCTCCATTCTGTAACATACAATCTGTAAAGCCACCAGTAGATGCTCCTATGTCTAAACAGACTTTATCTTTTAAATTCACATGGAAATCATTTATAGCCTTTTCTAATTTATATCCACCTCTACTTACATAGGGCATAGTATCTCCTTTAAATTCAATATTGGCATTTATATTAATTTTCTCTCCACATTTATCTTTTCTAATTCCGTCTACAAATATTTCTCCTGCCATTATACTAGCTTTAGCTCTTTCTCTAGAAGTAAAAATATTTTTTTCAACTAACAATAAATCTAGTCTAAGTTTTTTTTCTGCCATAATATTCTCCTTTAAAATAAACTACATTAAATTCATAACTTTTTTTAGTATAGATTCTTCGTCTAATCCATATAATTTAAATAATTCCTCTACATTTCCATGAGGTACAAATTCATCTTTAAAACCTAAATTAACAACTTTTACATTTGAGTCTCTACTTTTTACATAATTCAATACTAGATTCCCAAATCCTCCTAAAATTACGTTATCTTCTAAAGTTATTATAATTTTATCTTCATCTATCAACTTATCTAACATGTCTTTATCAATAGGTTTAACAAATGTTGCATTAATTAAACCTATATCTATGTTTTTTTCTTTTAAAGATTCTTTTACATTAAATGCCTTCTCTACCATTCTGCCTGTAGCTATAATAAAAATATTTCCATTACCTTTTAAAACTTCCCACTTGCCTTTTTCAAAGTCTTTGATAGGATTTAATTTTAACTTGCTTCCTCCCTTAGGATATCTTATAGCTATAGGGGATTCTTGTTTTAATGCCCAATTTAACATGAAACCTAATTCTTCTACACATTTAGGGGCCATTATGGTCATATTAGGCATATGAGATAAATAAGAAAGATCAAATACTCCTTGATGAGTTTCTCCATCTTCTCCAACTAACCCAGCTCTATCTATAGCAAATACTACGGGTAAATTTTGTATACACACATCATGTAATATTTGGTCATAAGCCCTTTGTAAAAATGTAGAATATACTGCAAAAACCGGTTTTAGTCCAGCTGTGGCCATACCTGCTGCCATAGTAACAGCATGTTGTTCTGCAATTCCCACATCAAAAGTTCTATTTTTAAACTTATTAAAAAACTCATTTAATCCCGTTCCATCTTTCATTGCAGCAGTTATAGCTACTACTCTCTTATCTTTAGAAGCAATATCTATCATAGCTTTTCCAAAAGCTTTAGAATATGTAAGTCCTTTATTTTTTTTAGGGCAACCTGTCATATAATCAAAGGGCCCAATTCCATGAAATTTATCTGGATTTTGTTCTGCGAATTTATATCCTTTCCCTTTAGTAGTCACCACATGTATAATTACAGGCTCTTCCATATTTTTTGCTTTTCCCATAACTTTGCTTAATTGCTTTATATTATGACCATCTATAGGTCCAAAATATTTAATTCCCATGTTTTCAAAAAGCATACCAGGTACAAGTACTTGTTTTACTCCATCTTTAACTTTTTCTAAATTTTTAGCCATGCCTTTTCCAATGTTAGGAATTTTTTTAATAACTCCTTCTATATCTTTTTTAAACTTATTATAATTTGGATCTATTCTTAAACTGCTTAAATATGTAGATAGTCCTCCTACATTTTTGCCTATGGACATTTGATTGTCGTTTAAAATTATTGTCAATTTTGTTTTATTATCCCCAACATCATTTAAAGCTTCTAGAGCCATTCCTCCAGTTAAAGCACCATCTCCTATTACAGCAACTACATTATAATCTTCTCCTTTTAAATCTCTAGCTCTTGCCATACCTAAAGCACTGGAAATAGAGGTACTACTGTGACCTGTTTCAAAATGGTCAAATTCACTTTCACATTTCTTTGGAAATCCACTTAATCCATTTATTTTTCTAAGATTTTTAAATCCACTGCGTCTCCCCGTTAATATTTTATGTACGTAACATTGATGTCCTACATCCCAAATTAATTTATCATAAGAAAAATCAAATACATTATATAAACTTAATGTTAATTCTACTACACCTAAATTTGAAGCCAAATGCCCTCCATTTTCAGAAACACTTTCTATTATAAAATTTCTTAATTCTCTAGATAATAAATTTAATTCATCTAAAGACATATTCTTTATATCATAAACATCCTTGTATCTATCAAGAGTATTAATCATCATCATCGTTCCTTTTTCACAATATAAATTATTTTAGATACCTTATCAATTATAATTTCACTTTGTTTTATTGCAAAACTTTTTCCCCAGGCCTTACCACCTATAGTTAAAGCTGCAATTAAAGCTCCAATAATGGCAGTTAACAAAGTTACATTTAAAAAGCTTGTTTGTTTCATAATCTTTGCAACTATTACAGCTCCTGTAGTACCACTTATTATTCCACAAACATCTCCTACTACATCATTGCAAAGATTTGACACCTTATCTGCATTTCTTATAAGTTTAACTGCTATTTTAGCCCCTGGAACTTTTTTAGAAGCTCTTGCGTGAAAAGGTCTTTCTTCAGCAGCTGTTACCGCTACTCCTATTATATCAAAAATTACACCTATTGAAATAATAAAAATTAATATAATAAAAGCTACTAATATATTTACATTTCTTAGTAGCATATCAGACAGAAGGCTTACCCCTCCAGATATTAATATTGTCCAAACTATAATAGTAATTATCCATTTACTATTAGAATTTCCTTTACCATTTTTCTTATTTTTATTATTCGACTTAACTATCTTATCCAATTAAATCCTCCATAATTTTTAGGAAAAAGTGGCAGTAAATTAAGTAAACCTTACGGCTTAGGTCCAGTAGGATTTCCCATAGAGCAATCAAAATGTCGCCATTTTGACGGTTTCCCTTTAATACTCTATCTACTATGTTACCAATAAGTAGGACTGGATTACCACTTAGTCCGCACTATAATCCTTAATTCACTTCATATAAAATGGAACAGTCTAGGAGATTTCCTCGACAGTTAGGTAAATCTCTAGCCTCTTTTGCAATCTGGGTTTCAGTAACCAAGAGCTTTAATCTTTGGCCAAAGATTAAAGTTGATATTACCTCTCCCCATATCACTCAAGGCAGGCTACACTGCACATAGCTTTTAACCACAATGCAGGTTTAATCCATTATCGTACAATAGGCGACTAACCTAAAACACAATTAATGGTCTCCACAAAGGTAGGGTCAGTTGCGCATGCCATTGCGGCCGCCCCAGCCTTCTTACTCCCAGCACCAGCCCATAACTGGGCGTCATAAGCCAGCACCAGAAGCTTCATCGATATGCCCTTTGGCGGATTTTTAGCCCCGCCTTCAAGAAATACTTACCTGACTAGAATACTGTGCCACCTTTTCCTATTAGAAAATATCATAAATTTTCACTAAATAAGTCAGTGGTTTATTATTTTAACCTATTTTTAGATTAAAGTCAATCAATAAAAAATTTGTATTAAATTAAAAATCTCTATTTAATAAATATAAAGTGATTTCTTCTAATTCTTTAGTGTCTTTATCAATACTTTGTAATAATTTTATGCAACTACTTGTTAAATCTTTACACATACTCTTGCATTTTTCTAATCCATAAAATTTAACAAAGGTATTTTTATTTTGTTCTTTATCTTTTCCTACAGTTTTCCCTAATTTTTTTGTATCACTTTCAATATCTAAGATATCATCTTTTATTTGAAAAGCCAAGCCTAATTTATTACCAAATTCCCTTAAAACAGTTATATCTTTTTCACTAGCTTCACCTAGAATTGCCCCTGTCATTATAGAAGCTGTTATTAAAGCCGCAGTCTTTTTTTCATGGATATAATCAAGTTCTTCAATGTCTATACTTTTATTTGTGTTTAAAACATCTACAACCTGGCCTCCAATCATTCCATTGGCTCCAGAGGCTTTTCCTATTTCATATCCAGCTTTAATCCATCTTTCACCTTTTTTTAAACCTTCTTTTAATACTATATTAAAAGCTTCATTTAATAGTCCATCTCCTGCTAAAACTGCTAAACCTTCTCCAAAAACCTTATGATTAGTTGGCTTACCCCTTCTTAAATCATCGTCATCCATACATGGTAGGTCATCGTGTATTAATGAATAAGTATGTATCATTTCTATTGCACAAGCCATAGGAAGAGCATCTTTATAATCTTCTTTATTATATATTTTATAGGTTATTAAGGCCAATATAGGTCTTATTCTTTTTCCCCCTATATTTACACTATAACCCATAGCTTCATATAAGCTTTTGTTATAGGTTCCCTTGTCTTTAAAATACTCCTCTAACCATATATCTATTTCCTCTTTATATAAATTTAAATCCAAAACCTCACCTCCTGTTATAAACTATTGCTCTCCTTTATCTTCTAGGAAGTCTTTTTCTCCTTCTTCTGTAAGTATCTTTATTTTTCCCTCTGCATCATTTAATATTTTGTAAACTTTATTACTAAGTTTTATTCCCTTTTCATAAAGTTCCATAGATTTATCTAAAGAAAGCTCTCCACTTTCCATTTGACTAACTACTTCTTCTAATTCTTTCATTAAATTTTCATAATTCTCCTTCTTTACAGCCACTATGACACCCCCTTTTCTTAATGAATAACTAATAATGAACAATGAATAATTATTGTTACTTATTCATTGTTACTTATTCATTGAATTCTATATTCTTTCTTTCCGTCTTTTAAGTTAATGGTGACTTTTTTCTTTTTATCCAACACTTTAATACTACTTATAACCTTTCCTTTTTCATCTTGAATAACGGAATAGCCTTTGTTTAATATATTCAAAGGATTATTAGATGAAAGTAAAATTGACATTTTGGATAATTCTTCTTTTCTTTTATCTAGCTCTGTTTTTATATGTGAATTTAGTTTGTTTATGATAAAGTCAATTTTATTATATTCATTTATTATAATTCTCTCCGGGCTATTTCCCTCTAGCGAAAGTTTAAGCCTATCTAATTTGTTATACTTTTCTTTTAAATTATTTAAAATATAGTAATTTAATGTGTTTCTGTAGTTTTCCAAATTACTATTTAACTCCTGTAAATCCTTTATAGCTATTTCTGCTGCAGCAGATGGAGTGGGCGCTCTTTTGTCACTTACAAAATCCACTATAGTAAAATCCGTTTCATGCCCTACCCCTGTAATTATGGGTATTTTAGAATTAAATACTTCTCTTGCTAATTCTTCATCATTAAAGGCCCATAATTCTTCTATAGAGCCTCCTCCACGAGCTAAAATTATAACATCTAAATCCTTTATTTTATTTAATTCCTTAATTCCTTTAATTATGTCAGCACTGGCATTAGTCCCTTGAACCAATGAAGGATAAATTAGTATCTCACAATTTTTATTTCTTCTAGTGGCTACATTTATTATATCTCTTATAGCCGCTCCTGTTTGAGAAGTTATTACTCCTATCTTTTTAGCATATTTAGGTAAGGGCTTTTTATACTCTTCTTTAAAAAGTCCCTCTTTTTCCAATTTACTTTTTAGTTTTTCAAAAGCTATGTACAATTCCCCTAGACCTTCTAACTCTAATTTATCGCAATAAAGTTGATACGCTCCATCCTTTACATATGTAGAAATTCTGCCCTTACCAATAACCTTCATTCCATTCTCTGGTAAGAATTTTAACCCCTTTGCTGCACTTCTAAACATTACACAGTTTATTTTACTCCACTGATCCTTCATAGAAAAATAAATATGTCCAGAGGAGTGAATCTTAAAGTTAGATATTTCTCCTTTTATGGACGCATTATTTAATATAAAATCATTATCCATGGTGTTTTTTATGTAATTATTTATATCCGATACAGAAAGAATTTTTATATACATTATTTAAAAACCTCACATAAATTTTTTATAAGCATAGTTGGTGTTACAGAACCTACACCTCCTGGAACTGGCGTTATAAAACCAGCTTTTTCAAACACATTATCATAATCTATATCTCCTACCATTTTACCTTCTAATACTGAAAATCCTACATCTATTAACATAGCTCCTTCTTTAATAAAGTCCTCTTTAATAAATTTAGGTATACCCATAGCAGATACGATTATATCAGCATCTTTACATATAGATTTTATGTCTTTTGTTTTTGAATGACAAATAGTTACTGTAGCATCTTCATTTACTAAAAGTTGTGCTACAGGTTTTCCTACTATAACGCTTCTACCTAAAACTACTGCCTTTTTTCCTGTTATAGTCTCTTTTGTACTTTTTATTATCTCTAGTACCCCTTGGGCTGTACAAGGTATAAAGCATTTCTCTCCTTTATAAAACTTTCCTGCGTTTACGTCTGTTAATCCATCTATATCTTTAGAAGGACATATCTTGTTTACTATTTTTTCTTCGTCTAATGTATCTGGAAGTGGCATTTGAAGTATAATTCCATTTACATTCTCATCTTTATTTAAGTTTTCTATTATCTCTATGATCTTATCTTCTTCTATACTTTCATCTAAAACTATATTTTTAAACTCTATTCCTATTTCTTTGCATATTTTTTTTTGATTTTTTATATAAAAAAGAGAGCCCTTATCATTACCTATTAATATACTTGCCACACAAGGTGAATTTAAACCTTTTTCTAATCTTTTCTCAACAAATTTTTTTAATTCTTTTCTCAATTGTTCTGAAACTCTTTTTCCATCTATAGCTACTGCCATTACTAATGCCTCCTATTAAATTAAATTTGTTTAGCAATTTTATCTAAAATAGCATTTATAAATGCTGGTGATTTATCATCTCCATATTTTTTAGCCAATTCTACTGCCTCATTTATTGCTACATTGTTTGGTACTTCATTGCTAAATAGAATTTCATATGAACAAAGTCTTAATATAGCTAAATCAACTTTAGCTAATCTATTTAAACTCCAGTTTTTTAAATATTTTTCTATATTCTCATCTAAGACTTCAATATTTTCTTGCACACCTTTTAATGTATGTATTAAATATTCTAAGTCTACTTCATCTAAATCTATTCTTTCTTTATCTATTTCTTTTTTCTCTCCTAAAATACCATTTATATCCTCTTCATCTTCTGAAGCTTCCTTTAGAGTATTTATTATTTCCATATAATTTTCCTTTTTTATTATCATTTCAAATAATAACTGCATTGTCATTTCTCTAGATTTTTTTCTTTTCATAGCTTTCCTCCTATTTTTTCTTCCTAAACTAAGTTTCACTTTAACATTATACTAATTTATTTACAAAATGGAAACACCCCCTGAAAATCAGAGGGTGGTTTTTTACTCTTCATCTTCTTCTATAGAATTTTGTTGTAATTTTGGAATAATTACATTTTGAACATGAATATTTATTCCTGATACATTTAAACCTGTCATAGATTCTACTGCTTTTTTAACATTTTCTTGAACTTTTAATGCAACTTGTGGAATATTTATACCATACTCTACTACTAAATATAAATCTATAGTTGCACTATTTTCTCCAACTGTTACCTTAACTCCCTTTGATAGGTTTTTCTTTCCTGTTAAAATTTGAGTTATTCCTTCCACAGGACCTGCACTCATACCAGCAATTCCTTCAATTTCTGTAGTTGCAAGACCTGCTATTACACCTACCACTTCATCTGATATTTTTACTATACCCATATCCACATCTTTTTTTGTACTTTTATCCATATTTTCTACCCCCTAGTTCATCGTCTTCTACACTAGTAAAAGGTTTTTCTATATCTTACATTATATCAAATACAATTTTCTTTTACAATTAATCTAACTATTCCTTTGTATGAATTTCAACATCTTTTATTTTACATTCATTTACAACTACACTTTGAATTTCTTTTAATTGCTTGTCTGTTAACTTATCTTTAGACTTTACCACTACATTAGCTTTATTATCTCCTATAAGACAAACTGCATCTTCATAGCCTTTAGCCTGCAGTGTTAACTCAACCTTATTTTCCTGACTTACCGCTAATGCTAAAGAAGCGTATTTGTCAGCGGTTTTGTCCCTTTGTTCTTGGGATATGTTCTTATCTTCCATTATACTCTTGAAATTTTGTAATGTGCTATTGTGCTTATTATCTCTTACTAATTTAGCTTCTGCAAAATAATTACCAGTCTCTACTTCTTTTTTCTTATTGCCAACATTTTTAAAACTTATTGCAGGTTTATCTCCACCTTCTTGTACATAAAGTGGATTATTAAGCCAAGTTGCCAAAAGTCCCATACAAACTATAAGCGCCAATAAAGTTGTAATGATTACAGCTTGCTTTTTATTCATAAAAATTCCCCCTATCTATTCTTCTACAAAATTATATGCTTTTAATTTAAAATATATACTATTTTTTCATAGGATATACATTCACCTTATTATCTGGTATATTAAATAAATTTATAACTGCCTTTTTTATTCTATACTCTGTTAGCTTATTTTCAGCTCCTTCTGCTACTATTAAAACACCAGTTATTTCAGGTTTTTTAGTTTTTATTATCAAAGGTTCTGTTCTATCCCCTTTATTAGTTGTAACCACTGTGTTTCCATTATTCTTTTGAGTAGTTTTTCTTCTGCCCCCTTCATTATCTGTTTCTTCTGTTAAATTAGTAGAATCATTTATATTAAAGGCTGGCACTTGTTCCTCACCTTCTGCAAAATATAGCATAACGTCCACATTTCCTATGCCTTCAGTTTTTTCTAGTATTTGTTTTAATTCTGCTTCTAACTGTTTTTCCTTATGTCTATTAATCTCTTTTGTAGACGTTCCTTCCTGAACTTCTTGAATTTCTTCATTATCTTCTGATTTTTCTTTTACCATAGTACTACTACTTTTAAAAAAACTGGAAGTAATAAGTATTAAAACCCCTATTAAAAAAACTATAAGTAGATTTGCTTTTATATTTTTAGATCCCCTCATTTCAAAATCTTTCTTTATTTTCTCTAATAGTTTTTTTAAATTCATATTGCCCCTCCTCACATTTTATTCACTAAAATTATATCTTTTGATAGTCCCAATTCTTCACTTAAGTAATTTTTTATATCCCTTGACAGTTCATCTTCTTCTGACACATTTTCATTTTCCTTTGTACTTACTTGAACTTTTTTTATCTTTCTTACTCTTTTATCTTTAAAATCAACTTTTATATTCTCTATAATAAAATTATTATCCTTTTCATCAAATTGTATCTTCGTGTCCACTTTAAACTTTCCCTTTGGGAACTTATTTTTCAACTTCTCATCTACTAGCTGCTGCAAATTTTTATTAAAATTTTCTTTAGTCATTTCTATATTCTTTTTTTTATATTGAAAAAAACTTTCCTTTGATTCTTCATTATTTATTCCTTTAGAAAATTCATTATAATATCTATTTATATTAAAATCTTTATCTACTAATTTTATTAGAGGATTAATTAAAGTTACCATTAAAATTAGTCCCATAACAAACTTTGAATATTTTTTTAAATTATTATTGGGCAATAGCATTTCCACTGCTGTTATGAACAAAACCACTGTAGCTATATTTATAATCCAATGCCTTAACTCCTTTAGAAACATATGATCATCCCCCTATGGCCATCTTGCCTGCTGCTGCTATAATAGATATCATTATAAAAAACATTATGGATACGCATATTACACAGGAACTTATCAAAACAAGAGAATCCCCTGCAGAGCTAATAGAATTCACTAATCTTTTATCTCCAATAGGTTCTATTAAAGCTGCCGTTAGTTTATATACAAATGCATTTATCAAAAGTTTTATAGTCGGGAAACTAACCATTACTATTAACATAACCAATCCTAATCCACTTATAGCATCCTTTAAAAGTACAGAATAACCTGCAACTGTAGATACTGCATCAGATAGGCATTTACCTACTATAGGTATAAAATTATCTACAGCATATTTTGCAGTTTTTGCAACTACTTGATCTAAAGTTTTAGATGTTATTCCCCTTATAGTCATAATTCCTATAAATACAGTCATTAATATCCCTTGTCCCCATAGAGCAATTTGATTTAATAATTTAGTTAGTTTATCTATTTTATATTCTTCTGTAATATTATTTACAAATTGCAATACAAATACCATTGAAATTAAAGGTATTAATATTTTAGCAAATATTTTAGATGCTAAATTTATAGATATTATAACAACTGGATCCATTACAGCAGCCTCTGCTACTCCACCTACACTAAATAAAAGCATAACTAAAACTGGCACCAGAATTAACATGAAATTAGACATTCTTTCTATGGTAACCCTAGCTAAATCAACCCCTAAATAAAAACTTCTTGCCATTATTACAATTAAAAGAGAATAACAAGCAAAATATGCAATATTAGATAGACTCTCATTGCTAAAAGCCATTTCTAAATTGGTTATTAAACTGCATATAATAGCTATTATTACTATAACCGACATAAGTTTTATAGACGTTGCCAGCTCTTTAAATAAAAATCCTATAAGTGTTTTTCCTATTTTCTTTATAGATAGGTCCCCTTCACCTGTTTTCATTGAGTTCTCTATATATTTTTTAACATTCATATCATTTAATATTTCATATTCACTTTTCATATTGCTTATATAATCATAAAGTTCCTCTATTTCTTTACTTTCTTTAATATCTGAAATTTCATCTATAGAGGCTTTTACATTAGAATTAAAAATTATCGTAAAGAGCAGTACAATTAAAATAATAAATTTCCATTTTCTCATCTTTCTCTCCTTACATTATTTTAAAAATTGACTGTAACACCGCCATTAGTATAGGTATTGCAAGTAATAATATAAGTATTTTTCCTGCAAACTCTACTTTTGCAGCAATGCTTCCTTGCCCTGCATCTTTACATATTTCACTACAAAAAGATGCTAAATATGCAATACCTAATATTTTAAATACCGTAGTTAAATATACAAAGTCTATATTGGCTTTTAGAGATAATTTTTGTAAAAAATTTATTATGGCAGTTATCTTGTCCATCATAAATAGAAAAATAAGTATTCCTGCACATATACTTATGTGTACAGCTAAATCTTCTCTTTTACTTTCTCTAGCTACTAAAGTAATAAATAGTGCTCCAAAAGCAAAAGCCACAACCTTTACAATGTCCATGTTTTCCTCCTAAAGCCAAAACATTGTTCTTACAGCGTTAAATAATTTATTTATCAAATTTATTACCATCATAAGTATAATTACAATACCTGCAAGATTTGTGATAACTGCATAATCATCGTATCCACTAGTTTTTAATATTTTATCTAATATAATTATCAATATACTTACAGCACCTATTTTAAAAATAAGATTTATATCTAACATTTTTCTCCCCCTTAGAACAGAGTAATAACTATCATCATGCCTATAGTAAACCCTAAGTACCTGTACATTTTAATATTTTTTTCATGGCTACTTCCCCTTCATCAATTTGTTTTTTTAATTCCTCTAATGTTAAAGAAATTATATTTATATGTCCTTGTACATCTGACTCACCAAAGGTTTTAGCCAAGTTCAAAATTATATCTATATCCTCCTTTTTTAAATCCATTTTCTCTTTAATTCCTTGAAAGCCCTTAATAAAAGCTTCATAAACACTATTTACTTCATTGGTTTTAAGTGAATTACTTATAGATTCAAATAATTCATTTATGGGAAAAGAACTTTTTTGTGATGTCTTATAAAATATCTCTGGTAATGGAGTATAGGTATATAGAATTTCATTTTTAATTTCATATACAGAGTTCTCTATATTTTTAAGCTGATGAACTCTTTTTTTAAACTTATTACTGTACAAAAAACCTATAGCTGTAGAAGAAACTATAGTCAATAAAGCTCCTAGTAATTTATAATACATTTTAATCCTTATATATTATATTTTTCTCTTCAAAACTATATATGTACTCAACTGTGCCAACTCCTTTTCTACCACTTAAGACTATAGCCTTTTGAAATACTTTATTTTCTATTGCTTCTTTAAAAACTTCTCTCTCATATATGTCTTCAACATCATATCCATGTACTGTAGTAATAAGCTTTACCCCTGAATTCATAGCCTTTATTATACTTTCTATATCTTCCCTACTCCCTATTTCATCACATACAATTACCTCTGGAGACATACTTCTTATAGCCATCATTATGCCTTGACTTTTAGGACAACTATCTAATACATCTGTTCTAAGTCCTATGTTTAATTGAGGTACTCCATTAACACAAGAAGCTATTTCACTTCTTTCATCTATTACGCATACCTTCATCCCTCTTAAATTAAGTTTTTTTATTCCATTAGATAAATTTTTTGCAATATCCCTTAAAAGTGTAGTCTTGCCACAATTAGGAGGGGAAATTATTATAGTATTTTCCACCATAGAACTTTTTAAAACATATGGTAGTATTTTATTAGAACATCCTTCTACCTCTCTACATATTCTTATATTTAATGATGCAGGATATTTAATAGTTTTAACTTTTTCACCATCCAGCACACATTTACCACATATGCCTACCCTATGCCCTCCTTTAATAGTTATATATCCTTGTTTAATTTCATCATCATAGGCATATATAGAATAGCTACTCATCCTTTTAACAATACTAGAAATATCTTCTAATGTGGCCATATAGTTTGTTATCACCTCATTAGAACCTTCTTTGACTATTATTGGCTTTTCAGCTCTAATCCTTATTTCTTGAATATTCTTAAAGTTAAATGCATTTAATTGGTTTTTTATTTCTCTCGGTAATATTTCTAAAATTTCTTTTTTCTCTATCATCCTATACCTCCTTTCTTATATAAAAGTTATTTATAAAATAGGTAAAATATGACTAAAAAATAAAAAGAGAACTGATTTTTATCGAGGGCACTTTTTCAGTGCCCTCATTTTTATCAGTTCTCTTTTTATTTTTGGATTTTAATTATTCACAACAATCGCAATTACACTCTACATCAATATCAATATCCTTACGACAATTTGGGCAAACTATTTTATCTTTATTATGAATTATTTCAGAATCTATGTATAATGTTTCATCACAATTTGGGCATTTTAAATTTATAAAATTTTCTATATCATCTTCATCAAAGTCATCATCATCTTCATCGTATATTTCATCTTCTATCATAGATAAATCCTCATCCAAAGCATCTACATATTCCTGAATTTCCCTATGTGCCTCTTCAATATCCTCAAATTCTTCTCCTATGTCTTCTAGAATATTGACTATTTCTCTTATTATTTTTCCTTCTTTGCTTTCCTTTTCAATTTCTAGTCCGTCAATTAATCCGCTTAAATAAGCTACCCTTGATTTAATAGAACACATTTGATCATCCTCCATTATTTTTATTTAATAATAAAGACATACATTTACTTTATGTATGTCTTTATCACTTTAAAGTTTATTTATATTATTGCCTAAACTCTTTCCATATATTCCCCTGTTCTTGTATCTATTCTTATAAAGTCACCTTCATTTATAAATAAAGGAACTTGAACTACTGCTCCAGTTTCTACTGTTGCTGGTTTCATAACATTTGTAGCAGTATTTCCTTTTGCACCTGGTTCTGTATGAGTAATTTGTAATTCAACAAAATTTGGTGCTTCTACAGAGAAAGCTTCTCCTTTATAGAATTTTATTATAGCAAACATATTTTCTTTTAAAAACTTTATTGCACCTTCAACTTGTTCAAAGTTCAATGGAATTTGTTCAAAAGTTTCTTGATCCATGAAGTAATATAATTGACCATCTGTATATAGATATTGCATTTCTTTTCTTTCTATAACAGCTTCTTGGAATTTTTCTGTTGGGTTAAAAGTAGTTTCTGTAACCCCACCATTTAAAACATTTCTTAGTTTTGTTCTTACAAATGCTGCACCTTTCCCAGGTTTAACATGTAAAAAATCCACAACTGTATAAACTTGTCCATCTAATTCAAAAGTATTTCCTTTTCTTAAATCTCCTGCTGATATCATTTTTATGTATCCCTCCAAAACTTATAAAATTCATTATATATTATAACCTAAATAGGTAAGTTAATACCATTTATTTTTTTAAATAATAATTAAATCTTTAGGGGATTTACTTATTATTTCACAACCATCTTCTGTAACAAGAATTAAATCCTCTATTCTTACACCAAAGGAATTTTCTATATATATGCCTGGTTCATCTGTTACTATCATTCCAGGATTTAATATCTTATTTCCTTTTGGACTTAATCTTGGTTCTTCATGAATATCTCTTCCAACACCATGACCAAGACCATGACCAAAATATCTTCCATATCCCATTTTAGTTATATAATTTCTTGCACATTTATCTACATCTGAAGCTACTACACCAGGCTTTATTTTTTCTATAGCCATTTTTTGTGCAGTTAAAACTACATCGTATACCTTTTTCATTTCTTCTGAAATACTTCCAACTGCTATTGTTCTAGTCATATCTGAACAATACCCATTGTAAATACATCCAAAATCAAAAGTTATAAAATCTCCTTCTTCGATAACCTTAGCACTAGCTCTTCCATGTGGCAACGAAGATCTTTTTCCTGATGCTACTATGGTGTCAAAAGATAAATCACTAGCACCCATTTTCTTCATAAGATATTCTAATTCTAAAGATAAATCCTTCTCTGTAATATTAGGCTTAACTACTTCTAATATCTTTTCAAAGGCTTTATCAGCAATACTTGCTGCTTTTTTAATGCATTTAACCTCAAATTCATCTTTTACAATTCTTAATTCCTCTACCATTCCATTCAATGGCTTTAATTCGCCTTTGAATTTCTCACTATATTTTTTATAATCTCCATAAGTTATTATATTTTCTTCAAATCCAAGTGTTTTTACGCACAACTTTTCAGCTAAATTTGCTACAAATTCATGTATGCCTATTCTGTATTCCATAATCTCAAAATGTTTAACTTCGGCTTTAGCTTGAGATACATATCTTGAATCCGTAATAAATATAGCTTTTTCTCCTGTAATTAATGCAAAACTTTCCTCTCCTGTAAATCCAGTAATATAATTTCTATTACTATCACCTACCAGTAAAACTCCATCCATTGAATTATCTTGCATTTTTTTTCTTAATTCTTTTAATCTATTTAAATACATAGATAGATTCACCTACTTTATATTTTTTAAAAGGTAGTTAATAGCCATAATATAACCATAGTATCCAAATCCACTAATGACACCGATACAGCCTTCCCCTGTAACACTTTTTTTTCTATATTCTTCTCTTTTATAGATATTAGAAATGTGTACTTCTATTACAGGTATATCAATGCTCCTTATGGCATCTAATATAGCTATACTGTAATGTGAATACGCTGCAGGATTTATCACTATTCCGTTATACTTTTTTGGAGAATTACCTATTTTAGAAACTATTTCTCCCTCTATATTGCTCTGATAAAAATCTATCTTAACTAAGTTCTCATCAAAATTTTCTGTTATAATTGAGTTCATATCTTCCAATGTAATAGCCCCATATATATTTGTTTCTCTAGTTCCAAGTAAATTTAAGTTAGGTCCATTTATTACTAATATACTTAATTTATTCAAAATTACTATACATCTCCAATCAAGTAAAACTTAACTTCCCATGGAGTAAATATGGCAAATAACCATTTACTTAACAATGATATTTTATCAGAATCTAAGGCCATTTGCAAATTTACTTTACATCTAATAAGTTTAAAAATTGTTTACTTCTTTTAATATCTTAATACATAATTCATAGACAGATATATTATAATTTTCTACTTTAATTTTGCATTTATTATATATATGAATTCTAGAATTATATATTTCTTTTAATCTATCATATTTATTTTCTTTATCTAATAAAGGTCTCTTATTATTTTTTTTATTTCTTCTTAAAAGTTCTTCAAAGGGTACATCTAAAAAAATAGTAATTCCCTCTTTATTTAATATATCCATATTGCTAGAATATATGGGAAGTCCTCCTCCTGTAGCAACTACTTTTTTATCAGATTTTATTATATCTTTTAATAAATCTTTCTCTAGTTTTCTAAAGTAACCTTCTCCTTTTTCTTTAAAAATATTCTTAATAGATTTTTTCTCTTTTCTTTCTATTTCACAGTCTGTGTCTATAAAATCATATTTTACTATTTTACTAAGCTCTTTTCCTATGGTAGACTTTCCTGCTGCTGGCATTCCTATTAAAAATATAAGAATATTAACCACCCCCTTTAGTTAATGAACAGCTAATAATGAATAATGAACAATTATGGATGTATTTTAAATTTTATAAAGCTTTCTCCTTTATTTTCTTTTAAGTTCATATTTATATTTATAATTTCATATTTGTATCCGCTATTTCTTATATTTTCAAATGTATCCCTTAAATTTTTGCTATTTCCTTTGTATATTATATCAAAAATCATCTCTTCTTCTTTATTTTTTTCAAAACTCTTTATAATAAAATCATTACTTTTAAATTTTTCTATAATTTTATTATAGTCTAATGTATGATTGACATTTTTCTTTTCTATAATTTTTTCTAATTGAGCATTGCTATTTTGCATAGCCTTTTTTTCTCTAAATATATTTAAATTTAAATATATTGTTGCAAATAATATGCCTATTAAAGTAACAATTAACAATACAACTTTTCTATTTTTCATTTTTTATTACCTCTATTGTTATAGTATATTCAAATTTATTTTCTTCATTGGGGGATCTAAATTCTAATAACCTTATATTTTTGTTATCTTGCAATACTTTTAAAAGATTTTCATAGCTTTTAAAATCTCCTATACCTTTTAATATTAAATTATCTTTATTTATTTGAACTTCTTCTAGACCTATATGATTTTTTAAGCTATTTATATAGTAATCCCACAAATAAAATGTATTTTCTTCTAATTCATATTTTTCAAAAGTTATCTTGCTTTTTAAATTTATTTCTTCTCTTTTTAAAAGATTTAATTTTTCACCATTTTTATTTAATAAAAACATGGCTAAAATTATAAAAGCAAATAAAATTTTAATTATATTACTTAGTACTTTATCTATTTTTGAATTCTTTTCATGTAAATATTCCTGGGGAATAAAATTAAATTCTTTCATATCAATCTTCCTTAACTAAACTTTTTTATTAGATCCTGTATTTCCAAAGATCCTAAATTTGTAATTTTAAAATTCTTCTCCATTTCTCTTATAACTTTCATATTATTAAAATTAACTAAATATAAAACTCTATAATCTTCTTTTTCTATCTCTTTACATTTATATAGAAATTTATTTAGCTCTTCTTTAAAATTATTTTTATAATTATTTACTACATTGTTATAAACCAACTTTTTATTTTTACAAGCCAGTAAATAAAGATCTTTTTCATATATAGATGCTAGAATAAAATCATTCTCATCTATTTTCTCATTAAAATATTCTAAAAAATAAAATTGTAAAAACCATATTCCCTCTATATTATTTTTTTCTTTTATTTTATTGAATACATTCATTTCTTTTAAATTTGAACAAAAAACGACTATTTCTAATGTATCTTTTTCTTCCTTGAAAGTATTATAGCAATATACCAAATTTTCAATATTTTTAAAGTAAAAATCTAATTCTCCCTTTATAATCTCATTTAAATATTTTTTATGTACCTTAGGTATCGTTAGCATTTTTATAAATACTTTTTTACCCTTTATTAAAAAGTGTATATTCTTATTTTTTAAATCTACACATAATTTTTTGTCCTTAAAAGCTTTATAAATATCTTGATCTTTAATAGAACTTTTAAAATTTATTACTTTTTTTAAAGTATCAATTTTAGAAAAAGTAGTTACTAGTATTTCCTCATCATTTATCTCTACAAAATTATGCTTTTTAAACATTTAATCACTCCTTTCACTTTTTATTAAAATTTTCATCTCATAATTATTGTTTGATAATCTCATAGCTTCTAATGAAAATAAATATGTTGAAATAGTAACAAGTATAAGTCCGAATATTAAAGCATACAAAACTATATAGCCTTTTTTTCTTTTAAATAAAAACATCTAGTATAGCCCTTTCCTCCTTTATTTTTTATAGTCACATAAACTAAATTATCAACTTGTTCTAATTTAAATTCTTCTAAATCTAATGTTATGTTATTATTATATGGTGAATTGATTTTATAATAGGATATTACAAGTTTATCTTCCTTTTTTCTTATATAATTGTTCTCTCCGTGAAATGTTAATTTAATACTTTTTTCACCTTTATTGTCTATATAAATTTCAGATTGTTCTGCCTCTTTTATCTTTTCCTCTATAAAGATAAAGGCTTCATTTGTATAAAATTCTTGTAAATATCTATAACCAGTATTTTTATAAATTCTTGTATAAATACCTAAAGCTTTTATTCCCCATAGCAAAATTAAAAAACTTAGAGACACCGCTATAATAGTTTCTATTAAAGTAAAGCCTTTTTTCATCTTTCTTTTCCCCTATAAAAGGTCATACTTATTTCTTTGTTATTATTAAAGTAATTTTTTATACTTATTAAAAAGCTATCTTCCTTTTCTTCAATGTTTAAAACCACATAAGGATAATTTAAATTAGAATTCCCACTAGTTTTTAAAAAACTCTTATTCTTCACATTATCCATATTCATATCCTTTCTAGCTATAACTATAGGAGCTCTCTCTTTAATTTTATTTATTTCCTCTAAGGTACTATAGTAAATCAATGTATTTTTAATTGCTTCTATAAAATATATAGATTCTTTATAATAATTGTTATATTTTTTCACCTTTATACTTTTACTAAATATGCTTAATGCTAAAGTAGTAAGTATTAAAAATACAGTAATAGCACATAAAACATCTATTAGACTAAAACCTTTTTTACTTGACCTGAACATGACCAGTACCTACACATATACTAATTTCATGTGTTTTTCCTTTCCTATCTTCATAACTAAATGTACATGCATCTTGAATAAGCCCCTTAGAATTTATGTATATTCTATTGTTTTGTGCATTTATATTCCTTATTTTGAATCCCTTTGGTAAATTATACTGTCTTATAATTTTAGAATTTGAATATAAAATTAAGCTATTATTGCTTTTGCTAAAATATATATTTCCCAAACTCATACCTTCCCTAGAATGCTGTTTTGAAATATTTATAAAATTTGTTATTTCATTGTTGCACATTTTATAATCTATGTTGTTTATTAAGCTGGAAAATTCTTTTCTGTTTGTATTAATAACAACTATACTAATAATACCCATAACAACAATAAGCTCTATCAAAGTAAATCCTGATTTTCTTTTATTGAACAACATATATGATTATTTATCTCCTAATATATAATCATCTTTATTAATATTCATAGAGTACTCTTTATCATCTATTGTAAAAGTTACTATAGCTTCATCATCACTTACATTTCCCACTATTATATTCTCTTCTGTATTTTCTCCTAACAGTAACTTTATAGTTTCTTTTAAATTATCCCCATTAAACTTACCATTAGTTTCTCCATAACTACACATAGCTGCAGTATAAATTTGTTTAGCACAGTTTTCAGCTTTTAATTTATTAGCCTTTGTTCTATATCCTCCTATTTTAGGAACCATAAATCCAATTAATATAAGAATTATAGTCATAACTACCAATAATTCTACTAATGTAAATCCCTTATTTTTTTCTCTAAACAAACTCTTCATATAGTTCATCTCCTTTTTAATCATATATTTGTTATTCCATCCATAATTCCTAATATAGGTAAAAATAATGCTATTATTACAATACCTATATGTATAGAAATTAAGATAATAATTACAGGCTCTATTAATTTCACCATAGAATTTATCTTTATAATAATTTCTCTTTTTGTCATATTACATATGTCTTTTAATATATTTTCTAAATTTCCACTTTCCTCTCCGGTTTTTATCAAAATAATTATGTCCTGGCTCATTAAATTACTTAAACATTGCTGGAAAGCTTCAAAAATAGATGTTCCTTGTGTTATTTTAAATTTAATTTTATTTAAATCTTTTACAATTTTATTGTCTTCTACGATTAAACAAGTTTCTTCTAGAGCCTTATCTATATTTAATCCGCACTTTAAGCTCATCCATAAGCACATTAAAATTTTATACATTTGTAATTTGTAATATATGTCTTTCAAAAATGGAGTTCTTCTTAGTATGCCATATTTTATATTTACAGAATTCTTCTTTACCTTATGTAAAAATATGGTTGCACTAGTAGTTAAACAAAATAATATTATAATTTTATTTCCTTTTAAAAATGTAAATAAGTTAAAAATAAATTTAGTAAAAGCTGGTACTGTCTCATTAAATTCTCTTAATATACTCTCAAATTGCGGCAATATAAATCCAGATAAAAACATACACATAATTATAGAAAATACAACTAAAAACATTGGATAAATAATTATTTCTTTTATTTTATTACTTATATCCCATTGATTTTCATAATATAGCTCTAATTTGTCTAAAACTTCTGTTAAATTTCCATTATCTTCTCCAATCTTTATCATATTTATAAGGAAGTTTGGATATATATCTTTAAATTCCATCATAGCTTCACTTATACTTTCTCCTAAATAAACTTTTTTCCTTATTTCTTCTATGCTGTTTTTTATGCTTTTTCTCTTAAAGAAATCTTTAGTTATTCCCAGTGCTTCTGTTACTTTTATACCTGATGCTATAAGTAATTTCAACTGCTTGCAAAATAACCATCTTTCTTTTAGATTTAATCTGTTATTTTCCAGAGGCTCTAATACGTGTATATCTTTTTTATATATTAAATAAAAGTTTTTTTCTCTTAATTCTTTTCTTAATTTTTTAAGTTCTTTTCCTCTGTATATTCCATTAATATATTTTCCCTTTAAATTTTTGGCTTTATAAAAAAACATTTAAATCATCTCCCTTAGAAGTTAAGCTTTTCTAATTCTTCTATAGAAGTTTTCCCTTTTCTTACTAAATCCAAAGCACTTTCTTCCAAATTAGTTTTATTCTTTTCTAAGGTATATTTTCTAATCCTATCCATACTACAACCTTTTAGAATCATTTCCTTTATGTATTTATCTAAAATAACTCTTTCATAAATTAATACTCTTCCTAAATATCCTGTATAATTGCATTTTTCACATCCAACCTTTTTGTAAATTTCACTACTCATAGCCTTATAGAAAAACTTTTCCCTACAAAAAGGACATAATTTTCTTACAAGTCTTTGAGATATTATTGCATTTAGCGACTCCATTAGAAGATAATCTGGCACTTCCATATCCATTAGCCTTATAATGGAAGACAATGGATCTTTTGTATGTAAAGATGCCAATACTAAATGGCCTGTTAAAGAGGCTCTTATGGCCATTTGAGCCGTATCCTTATCTCTTATTTCTCCAATCATTATTACATCGGGATCCTGCCTTAGGACATATTTTAGTACATTGCTAAAAGTCATACCTATTTTTTCTCTTATATTAATTTGATTTACTCCATACATACTGTACTCAACAGGTTCTTCTATGGTTATAATATTTCTGTGTTTCTTATCCATCTCATTTATTATGGAGTACAATGTAGTGGTTTTACCACTTCCTGTAGGTCCTGTAACCAAAATCATGCCGCTAGAGTACTTAGATATTTTCTTAATTTCATAAAAAGCTTCTCCATAAAACCCTAAATCCTTTAATTTTATTAATTCCTGAGATTTATATAGTATTCTTAACACTAGTTTTTCATCATATAATGTGGGCATAGTAGATACCCTTATATCTATATCTTTTTTATAAAAATTAAATTTAAATTTCCCATCTTGAGGATATTTTTTCTCTGCTATGTCCATATTAGAAAGTATTTTAACCCTTCCTTTTATTTGCCTATATAATTGTTGTGATAAGTTCCAAAATTCATGCAACGCCCCATCTATTCTAAATCTAACTACAGCTTTGTCTTCAAAGGGTTCTATGTGTATATCACTAGCTCTCTTAGATATGGCTTCTTTTAGAAAATAATTTAACATTTTAACTCCTGG
Source organism: Clostridium cochlearium (assembly GCF_900187165.1). NCBI lineage: Bacteria > Bacillati > Bacillota > Clostridia > Eubacteriales > Clostridiaceae > Clostridium > Clostridium cochlearium. The sequence continues at coordinate 1,346,593 of NZ_LT906477.1, forward strand.
GGAATCTTCATCTTTCAACGATTTATCAGCGTTTTGAATATATTCATTTTTGTTCTCCTTTAATATCTTGGTTATATACATTGCTTCTTTTTTATAATAAAACTTATTTATACAATGTTTTATATAATTTGAATCCTCTATATATGTTTTTAATTCCCTTCCAGATATGAATTTTATTTCTTCCTCTTCATAGGTTAAAAGTTTTTTACTACACATGATATAAATAAATTCATTGTCTATATCATATGGAAAAATAAAGTACTTTTCTGAAATATTAAGTGGTATTTTATCAACAGCTTCTTGATTTACAATAAAATTATATTTTATTTCACTCATATACTCTATTACCTTTCAAAATATATTTTTAATGATTATATCCAAATATATTTTTTATAATCACTAAAAAAGTGCCTTAAAAAATAATTTTTGGATTATTTTTTAAGGCACTTTTATTTTCCTGATATATTATACTCTGATGAATAAATAGTTACTATAGAATTTGACCTATCTTTAGTATTAAAAACATACACGTCATTTTTTCCATATTCTTCACTTATTCCACAATAATAAAGTAACCCATTAGAATCTAATTTTAACCCTCCATACACATCTACTTCCTTTGGAAAATCATAGTTTATCTTTTCTAAAGAATTATCTTCTAAATCTATTTCATATATTGAAGGTATATTAATATATTTTTCTGAAGCAATTAAATAGATTTTCTTGTTTTCCTTATCATAAATAGATCTATATATATTTTCAAGATTATCACTTATAAATTCTTCCCCTTGTCTTCCTTTTAAATATAAATTAGTTTTATCACCTAATGTTGACAATATAAGTAATTTATCTTCTATGGGATAAAAATAAGTACAGAATCCCTCTATATCTTTTATATAAAGTTCTTCTTTTTCCTCTTTAAAATCATATTTAAATATACCTAATTCCCTACTATCTTCTTTTTCTAGTATTCCATAATATAATATAATATCATCTTCTACCCAATTATATAAATTTCCTGACACTATAGTAGAACTTTTAAATTTTATTTCTTTACCATTATCTGTATTTATAATTTTCATACCCCTTGCAGTATCTATAGATGCATGTTCGAAACTTCTATATGCTAATTTACTGCCTTTTGGAGACATTTTTAAATCTTTAGCAAAATAAAAATTGTCTACTTTTTTATGTCCTTTATTGCTTAAAATATCTATATAATTTTTCTTTATATCATCCTTATCATGATGAAGATAAACATATTTTTTTTCTGCGTTATTATAAACAATTTCTGAAGTCAATGGAATTTTGTCCACTTCTTTTAACATATCTTTTTCTGCATTATAAATGGATATGTTATTATCTTCTTTTTTCTCTAATATAATAACCTCAGAATAGTTCTTATCTAAAGCCTTTTCCTCAGTATTATTTCTATTGCAACCTATTAAATTTAAATTTATTATTATTATTAATACATAAAATATTACTTTTTCTATGTGAATCATATTTTTCCTCCTACAAATAAAATTAAAGATTTTCTGACTTAAGGAAGAAAATCCACCTAAATTATTCATTGTTCATTATTAGTTGTTCATTAACTTAAAGTTTTTCACTAAGTAAGTTTCTATGATATACTAAATAATATATATTATTTTGAAAGGATGATACTTTTGGCTTTAGATGGAATTTTTTTATACACTACCTTAGAAGAATTAAAAAATACAATATTAAATAGTAAAATTTCCAAGATCAATCAACCTGAAAAAGATGAAATTATTTTTTCTTTAAAAAAAGATAAAGATTCATATAAATTACTTATAAGTGCAAGTTCAGTTTATCCTAGAATACATCTTACAGACATAAACAAAAAAAATCCAATGAAACCTCCTATGTTTTGTATGGTTCTAAGAAAATATTTAAGTAATTCTAAAATAACATCAATATATCAGCTCCAATTAGATAGAGTGGTTTTTATAGATTTCCAAGGTAAAGATGAATTAGGTTTTGAAAAAACCTACACTCTTATTATAGAAATAATGGGACGACATAGCAATATATCTCTTGTAGAAAAAAATAACTATATTATTTTAGATAGCATAAAACACATAACCCCTGAAATAAATAGTATAAGGACCTTACTTCCAGGACTTAAATTTATTCTTCCTCCTGAATCTAATAAATTAAACCCTTTAAATTATACTTATGAAAATTTTGAAAAGTTTATTTTAGAAAATAATATAAAATTAAATAATACTTTTATATCTAAAGTTTTTATGGGTGTAAGCAATCAACTTTCTAAAGAAATAATTAATTCTCTCAATACTGAACTATCCTTAGAAAATTTAAAAAACATATACAAAGAAATAGAATTGTTTTTTAATAAGGTAAATAATAAAGATTTTTCTTTTTTATTACTTTAGAAGATAATAATTTAAAAGACTTTTTTCCTATAAATTTACCTAGTTTAGAGGAAGATAACAAAAAATATTTTTCCTCTCCTTCTAAAACTTTAGAATATTATTATAGTGAAAAAGATAAAAGTGATAGATTAAATAATAAAAGTTCTAGCCTTCTAAAACTTGTAAATAACAATTTAGAACGTTGCCATAAAAAAATGGAACTGCTTAAAGATAATCTTGAAAAATGTAAAAAAGCATATAAATACAGAATTTATGGTGAACTCCTTACTGCTAATATATATAACATAAAACAAGGGGATGAATCAATAGACGTTGTAAATTATTATAGCGAGGATTCTGAAATTATAAATATAAAATTAGATCCAACAAAAACACCTTCTGCTAATATTCAAAATTACTTTAAAAGGTATTCAAAATTAAAAAAATCTAAGGAATATTCCCTAGAGCAAATTAAAATTACAGAAGATGAAATACTATATTTAAATTCTGTTTTAACTAATATAAAGAATACAGAAGATTATGCTAGTATTGAAGAAATAAAAAAAGAATTAATGGATGCCCACTATTTAAAATTCAAAAAAAATGTGAGAAAAAAAGAAACTAAAAGCAAACCAATGCATTTTATATCTTCAGAAGGAATTCATATATATGTAGGCAAAAACAACATTGAAAATGACTATTTGACTTTAAAATTTGCTGATAAAAGGGATTTATGGTTTCATACTAAGGATATTCCAGGTTCTCATGTAATCTTAAAAACCCTAGGAGATTTTACAGAAAAGACCTTAAATGAAGCTGCTAATTTAGCAGCCTACTATAGTAAAGGAAGGGACTCCTCTAAAGTTCCTGTAGATTATACAGAAGTTAAAAATGTTCATAAACCAAATGGAGCAAAACCTGGTATGGTTATATATGAAAAAAACAAAACCATATTTATAACCCCAGAAAAACCTTCTTTAGAAAAGCTTTCATAATTAATTTAACACATAAAAAATACCTCCAAGTAGATAATCTAATTTTAATTAATTAGACTGTCTACTTTGGAAGTATCATATCATTAATAGTCTGTTTTTTATATGTTTTTTTCTAATTCTTCTAATATATTTAAATATTTATTCTGGATTCCACTTTCTTTTGATTTCTCTTCTAATTCAAAGGATATCTTATTTAATTCCTCTTTATTTTCTTTAGATAAGGATCTATTAGCAAACATGTATATAGTACTGTCTTCTTTGTCTATATGCCTATTTAACAAATCTGCATAACTTACAGCGTTAGCTATTATATCTAGTTTACTTTCTTCATTCCCACTTTCTAATTCTTTTAGTGCATTTTCTAGGTTGCGTATAAAAAGTCTTCCTTGATCATGTTCTATTAACATTCCCATTATAGGACCATTTTTCATATTAAATTGTCTATCAATTATCTCAAATAAAACATCTTCTTCTTTACAATGATGATGTTTATCTGCATAATTTCTAATAAAATCTATCATTTTATAAAAATCATTATAATCCACTTCTTCGCCTTTTAACACTTTGTAAGAATATGCCCTAACAACTTTTAGCATTCTTTTTATATTTTTATGTTCTTCCATCATTAATTCTATAGCTTCCATTTATATCACCTCTATTTTATAATTTCTTTTTCCCTCCACTATGAAACTATCATATTTAAATCCATTATTTAATTTTTCTACAAAAGCTTTAACCCATTGATTTCTTAAAGTATAAAAATTCTCTACATCTCCATTTTCCTCTTGCCAATAAGGTGTATGCAAACAAATTCTACTTCTCCATACATAATTTGTTTCAGTGTTTTCTACTTCCTCATTTACTCTGTCACAAGGCATACCTTCTAGTATAAAATTATTTAAAGTATTAAACATTTCATTAGGAGTATCTACCTTAATGCTCTTTCTGCACTCCTCTGCCATTTTCCATCCTTCTTTTTTAAATACTTCCTTTAAATCTTCTATATATTCTGGATTAACTTCTAGTATTTTTGTTACCCAAGCTGCCTGTCTTCCCTCTGCTTTAGATATTCTATCTTGAAGCCAACCATGTATATTAGATGTATCTATTAATTCCTCTAAAGGTTTCTCTTCTAATGGATAATCATATTTTGTATATATCTCCTTGCTCCACTGTTTCAAATTTAAATCATCTTTTTCCTCTGCCCAATTTATTATTACCTCTTCTAAATTCTCAAACCATTTAATTTTATCAAATAGCCAATAATGTATTTTTCCTAAAAACAAGCTCATTTTTTATTCCTCCTATTTTTCTTATTTACAATCATATTATATACTATTTCTGTATACATTTATGTAACATTAGTTACCTGACCTTTAATTAATGAATAACTAACAGTGAATAATGAACAATTATGGACATCTTTTCTCCATTAACATTACGAAAAGTTTTTAATTTTATAAGATCTTTGGGTTTAGTTAAAACTAAACCTTTATATATTAGATAAATCTAAGATATCTTCGATGTTCAGCTTTGCTGAACGAGTTTTTTATGCTACAACTATCTTTAACAAATAAAATTAAATTAAAACTTTTCTGAGTGTAACGAAGAAAAGTGTCCTTCACTGTCCTATGTCAATTGTCCTATGTCCTCTGAAACAAGCGATGTTTAGCTCAGCTAAACGAGCTCACAAACAAAATATAAGATTTTCTGTAATGTAGTGGAAGAAAATCCTCCTAAATTGTTCATTATTCATTATTCGTTATTCACTAAAAAAATCAGCCCCTAAAGGCTGATTTTTTAAATAGCTTTTTCTAAACTTTTTTTATCTTTTGTCTGATCTATTTCCTCTTCTTCCGTTCTACTCTTAGCTGGTAGTATAAGGTTTAGTATTATTCCTGCTAAAGTTGCTAGTGCAACTCCTGCAATTTCTATTTCTGAACCATTTAGATTTAATTTTATACAAGCTCCACCTATTCCCAAAACTATTATAACTGAAGCTATAACTAAATTTCTTTTTTTACTAAAATCAACTTTATCTTCTACAAAAACCCTAAATCCTGATGAAGCTATTATTCCAAATAGAAGTATGCTTACTCCTCCCATTACTGGCATTGGCATAGTTTCAATTATTGTGGCCACAGGTCCTATGAAAGATAACATTATAGCAATTATTGCAGCTCCTCCTATTACCCATACACTATATACCTTTGTTATAGCCATAACACCTACATTTTCACCATAAGTTGTATTTGGAGGTCCTCCTACAAGGCCTGCAAATATTGTAGCTACACCATCTCCAAGTATTGATCTATGAAGGCCTGGATCTTTAGTAAAATCTCTTCCAACTACATTATTAGTTACATAAACATGTCCTATATGTTCAGCTAAAGTTACAAAAGCTACTGGAGCCATAAGTATTACTGAATTTATATTAAAACTTGGTTTTGTGAAAGTTGGTAGTTGAAAGAAAGTTGCCTGTGTTATTCTATTTAAAACCTCTTGTGGTATTACTCCTAAAACTAAAGCAGATACATAACCTGTAATCATGGCAATTAATATAGGTATTACTCCTAAGAAACCTTTAAAATACATAGTTCCTAAAACTCCAGTTCCTAAAGTTATCATGGATACCGCTATCCAAGCTGTCCTTGAAACGTGGCTCATAGAATCTACTGTAAATGCAGTGTTTAATCCTGCCCAGTTTATTGCAACACCTGCTAGACCTAATCCAATAACTATTACAACAGAGCCTACTACTATTGGTGGAAGCAATTTATTTAACCAATCTGTGCCTGTAAAACTTATTATTAATGCTACTAGTGCATAAACAACTCCCGCTGCAATTACTCCAGATAACATAGCACTTGTACCATAAGCTGAAGATGCTACAGTCATAGGTCCTATAAATGCAAAGGATGATCCTATATATGCTGGTAATTTAGCCTTTGTACATAGTATGTATAAAAGAGTTCCTACACCACTACAAAACAATGCTATAGATGGACTCATGCCTGTTAACATAGGCACTAAAATAGTAGCTCCTACCATGGCAAATAAATGTTGCAAACTCAAAGGTATGGTCTTATAAATAGGTAATTTTTCATCAATATCTACATAATTTTTCATTAATAATTCCTCCTTTTTTAGTCTCACTGGACTAATTTAAAAGTATATCTAAAGTAACTCTTTATTGAGTTACAAAAGTTTACTCAAATATCTTAACTGCATCTACTCCGTCAAGTTCTTCTACTTCTACAGAAACCAATTCATTTTTAGATGTAGGTATATTTTTGCCAACATAATCTGCCCTTATTGGCAGTTCCCTATGTCCTCTATCCACAACTACCGCTAATTGTATCATTTTAGGTCTTCCATTGTGGAATATAGCATCTATAGCTGCTCTTACTGTTCTCCCTGTATATATAACATCATCAACTATTATAACTTTCTTATTTTCCACATCCACAGCTATATTTTCATCTTGAATTTTAGGTTGATCATATTTTTTACTTAAATCATCTCTATATAGGGTTATATCTACACTGCCTACTGGTATGGATTTTCCTTCAATCTTTTGAATGTTTTCAGCTATTCTTTTAGCAAGAGGGTATCCTCTTCTTTTTATTCCTACTATAACTAAATCCTCTACATCTTTATTTTTTTCTATTATTTCATGTGCTATACGAACTAAAGCCCTTTTCATAGATTTATCATCTAATATAGAAGCTTTTAATTTCAATTGATTCACCTCCAAGAATAAAATTAACATAAAAAAAGCATCTTACCTATGGAAGACGCTTTTATCTGCAAATAAATATAATAGCTTTCTTTTAAAACGCCTTCTGACCTCTCTGGATCACTTTAAAGGATTTACTTTTCATTATAATATCACTTTATTACAATTATTTCAACTGTTTTTCTAAAATTTCTAGTATTTTTTTAAAATACTCTGGTAGATCGCTGTCAAATTCCATATATTCTCCCTTAATTGGATGAATAAAGCCTAATTTTTTAGCATGGAGCATTTGCCCTTGTAATTTAAATTTTTGCCTCTTATATCCATATACTGGATCTCCTACAATAGGATGTCCAATATAGCTCATATGTACCCTTATTTGATGAGTTCTTCCCGTTTCAAGCCTACATTCAATTAGGGAATTATTATTATATCTTTTTAATACATTATAATGTGTTACAGCTCTTTTCCCATTCTCTACTACAGCAAACTTTATTCTATCTGATGGATTTCTTCCCAAAGCTTTATTTATAGTACCTAAATCCTCTTTAATTACACCTTCTGTTAATGCCATATATACCCTAAGCATTGAATGATCTTTTAGCTGTTTTGCTAAATGCTCATGTGCTATATTTGTTTTAGCTACAACTAAAATTCCTGAAGTATCCTTATCTATTCTATGTACTATGCCTGGTCTTTCTTCTCCATTTATATTTGATAAACTCTCACAATGGGCCAATAACCCATTTACCAAAGTGCCTTTTGTATTGCCAACTGCAGGATGAACAACCATTCCCTGAGGTTTATTTACAACTATTATATCTTTATCTTCATATAATATATCCAAATCCATATGTTGTTTTTCTAAATGAAATTCTTCTTCTTTTGGCAATAATACCTTTACCTTGTCACCACATTTAACCTTATAATTTACTTTTTTTGCTTCACCGTTTACCAATAAACCTTTGTCATCTGATAGTTTTTTTACAAAGGATCTAGATTTATCTTTTAAATTTTCTACAATAAATAAATCTAATCTAACATTTTCAAATTCTTCCTCAACTAAAAATTCTGCTATCTTCATATCCATCTTCCTTTATAATGAAAATAATTAATAATATTGTACCTAAACTTACTAATACATCTGCTATGTTAAAAATAGGGAAATGATATTTATCTTTATAATGAAAAAATATAAAATCTACTACATATCTGTATTTAATTCTATCTATTAAATTTCCAATGGCTCCACTTATTATTAAAGAAAGACTTATTTTTAATATTTTGGGATGAGTCTTGTTACTAAAAAGATAAAACATCATAAGTAAAATAGCTACTGCCGTTATGGATATTAAAAAAAACTGTTTGTCTTTAAAAATACCAAAAGCTGCCCCTCTATTTTCTAAATAAGAAAAACTAAAAAAATCTTTTATAACTACTATATCCCTTCCTTTAGAAAGTCTTTTTATGGCCCACAATTTGGTTACTCTATCCAAAATTATACCTAATACAATTATAACAATATTCATAAAAACCCCCCTATGTTAATTAATTACTCTATACTATTTTTATATTGTTGATTACTTATTTTTTCTATTTTTTCTACAAATCCCTCTTCTTCATCTTCATCTCCATCCAATAAAAGATCATCTTGCATATAATCTCTTTTGTTCACTCGGCTTACACTTTCATAAGCTTCCTCTCTATCAAAAGAGTATCTATCATTTCCATATTTTCTCCAATTTGAAAGTAATGCTTCCTCTTCTATTGATCTGTTTTTAGGATGAAATCCTCTTTTATCTTTATTAAAATTTACTGCAGAATTAAGTTCCTTTTGACATTCTATGCAATTTTCAGCATATGGAATAAATTCTAGCCTATCTTCATTTATTTTTTTACCACAGTTTTTACAAATTCCATATTTGCCTTCATTAATACTTTCTAATGATGTTTCTATTTTATTTAATATATTAATTTCATTTCCTTTAAAGGCTAATCCTCTCTCTTTATCAAATAGCTCTGACGCCGTATCAGAAGGATGGTTATCATAGAAAGATAATTCTTGAGAAAACTCTTCATTAGAATTTATAGTATCTGCTTTTTTCATTAAATCCATTGTTTCTATAATCTCTTTTTTCTCTTTTAACAGTCTATTTTTAAAATATTGTAGCCTATCTTTATCCATAATTATCCCCTCTCTTTTAAGACTTTTATAATTATTATGTCTTTAAGGGTTTAATTTATTCTAAAATTAAAAGGGACCTATGACCTACAGATTTATCACCTGGAAGTTCATAGGTCCTTTTTTAACCTTTGATTTATGTCCATAAATAATTAAGGCCCATTGGTTAAAATTATCTTCCTTATGCATTAAAATAATCTTCCTTTTTTTATATTATCTACTATATTTCCAACAGTCTCTAAGGATACCGTTTCATCTGAATCAGATATGGATTCTTCTGGATTAATATGACTCTCTATCATAATACCATCTGCTCCTGCTGCAATAGCTGCCATACTCATAATAGGAACTATACTTCTAATACCTGTTCCATGGCTGGGATCTACTATAACAGGTAATCTATATTTTTCCTTTATTATGGCAACACTGTTTAAATCTAAAGTATTTCGGGTATAATTTTCAAAGGTTCTAATGCCTCTTTCACAAAGTACCACATTGTTATTTCCTTCTGCCATTATATATTCTGCTGCATTTAACCATTCTTTTAAAGTGGCACTCATTCCTCTTTTTAAAAGAATTGGTTTATTTGTCTTTCCAACTTCTTTTAATAAACTATAATTGTACATATTTCTAGAACCTATTTGTATCATATCAATATAATCTAAGGCTTTTTCCACATGTCTAGTATCCAATACTTCAGACACTACAGGCGTATTAAATTCTTCTCTTATATCTTTTAATATTTTAAAGCCTTCAAAGCCTAAACCTTGAAAATCATAAGGAGAGGTTCTTGGTTTAAAAGCCCCTCCTCTTAACATATGTACCCCTTTTTCCTTTAAGATTTTAGCAATGTTTCTCATGGTTTCAAACTCTTCTACAGAACAAGGACCAGATATAATTATCTTTTCATCTTCTCCAAAAACTAGATTTCCTACTTTTACTTTTATTTTATCTCCTGTTTTTAAATCTACTAATAGATTTTCCATTATTTTATCACCTACATAGTTTCTACCATATTCTTTAGTATATTTACAGAGTTTTTAACAGCAATAGGCTTAAACTTTTCATATTCTATATGAGCACCATTATTTGCATTATCAGATGCAGATCTTATAACTACAAAAGGTATACTGTTTAAATGACACACCTGAGCAATACTTCCTCCCTCCATTTCACATGCAAGGGCAGAAAATTCTTCGCTTAACCATCTTATCTTTTCAGGATCTGCTACAAATTGATCTCCTGTAACTATTCTTCCCACAAATGATTTACATTCATTCATTTTATTGCAAGCATTCTTTGCCTTTTTAACTAAAGTTTCATCACATTTAAAGTCAAACACATCCATTCTAGGAATTTGACCTAGTTTTTCTCCAAATATAGAAGAGTCACAGTCATGTTGTACTAAGCTATCTGCTATTACCACATCTCCAGGATATACATCTTCTCCAACACCACCTGCTACTCCTACATTAATAATGGCATCCACTTCAAAATCATCTACTAGTATTTGAGCACAAACTGCTGCATTTACCTTGCCTATTCCACTTCTAACTACAACTACATCTTTTCCCCATAATATTCCCTCATTAAATTCCATTTGAGCCTTTACTAATTTCTTCTTTAACTTTATTTCCTCTAATAAAGGTGCCACTTCCTCATCCATGGCTCCAATAATTCCTATCTTCATATAATATCCTCCCTTTAATCAATGCTTTCTTCTATAGCCTTTAATATAGTTTCTTTATTTACCTCTATTTTCACTTCAGGTTTTTCTAAATCTTTTAACAAAACAAATCTGATATTCTTCTTATTTTTTTTATCATGATTAATAGCATACATAAATAAATTATAATTGTCAACTTTATACTTAGTAGGTAATCCTAACTTATTATACAATTTTTCTATCCTATAATACAATGATTTATCTAGATTATAATTGTACTCTGAAAGTTTTAATGCTACAAGTATTCCAAGAGCTACGGCTTCACCATGAGTTATTTTATTTTTCGAAGTCATTTCGATGGCATGACCTATGGTATGACCAAAATTTAGGACATTTCTAAAGCCTAAATCTTTGTAATCTGACTCTATAACTTGTTTTTTTAATTTTAAACAAGTTCTACTTATATAAAGTAGTTTATCACTTTCTTTTTCTAAAATCCCCTTATAATTTTCCTCCATAAAATTTATTATTTCTCCATCTAATATTAATCCATATTTAATAACTTCTCCTAGTCCATCCTTAAATTGTTCAGGTTCTAGTGTTTTTAAAAAATTGGTACCAATAAATACAAATTCGGGATTATAAAAACTTCCTATTAAATTTTTTATACCATTATAATTATACCCTACTTTTCCACCTACACAGCTGTCTATTTGCGATAAAAGAGTGGTGGGAATATTTATATACCTTACTCCTCTCATATAAGTAGCTGCTACAAAACCTACTAAATCTCCTACAACTCCTCCACCTAATGAAATTATAATACTATTCCTTTTAGCATCATTTTTCAATAAGAAAGAATATATTTGTTGAAGGGTTTCAAAAGTTTTATTTTTTTCACCATTTTTAAAATAAAATTCTTTTATATTATAAATATTTTTTAGCATTTCTATTTTATCTTTATATATTGAATAAACTTTATCATCAGTAATTAAAAACATTTCACTATTAGATTTTATTTTATGATCTTCTAAAGCCTTATATAATTTATCTAAATTTGTATCTATATATATTTTATATCCATTGTGGCCTTCAACTTCAATTTCCCTCATTATACCCCTCCTATCTATTCTAATTATATTATAAAAAAATCTCACTCAAAAGTGAGCGAGATTTTTATTTTACAAAGAAATTTTTTACTTCTTCTATTTCATTTTCCTTTTCTTTTTCCAAATTAGAATCCTCAAGACCCTCTTTTATATTTTCATTTTCAATATCTTTAGCCTCTATATTTATTTCCTCTAATTTTATTTCATTTATAGTATTTCCAATATTATAATTTTTAATAAAGTCCTTTTCCATGTCTTCAAACATTTCTAATTGAGATTGCATAAAATTTTTAAACTTATTTCTAAACATTACAAATTCCTGTTTAGTTTTTTCAAAATCATCATTTACCTTAACAACATCATTATGTGCTTTATCTAAAATTCTCTTAGCTGTTTCATTGGCATTTCTTATTATCATTTCTGCCTCTTTCTCAGCTGCCTTTTTAGATTGTTCTGCTGCATTTTGTGCTAATATAAGAGTATTTTGAATAGTTTCTTCCATTTTACTGTAGTGATTCAAATTATCTTCCATATTATGTATCTTTTCTTTCAATATGGAGTTTTCTTTGTATATATTTTCATAATCCTCTGCAATTTCATCTAGAAATTCATCTACTTCATCTATATCATATCCTCTAAAGCCTTTTTTAAATTCTTTAGATGTTATGTCCATAGCTGTTATTTTCATAGGTATCACCTCACAATTAGCTAAATTTCTTAAATATTGCTTTTATTCTTCCTCTATTAGTTTCACCTACATGACATATAAATTTAAATTTTCCAATTCCTCTTATAGTTATAACGCTATTAGGTTTTACAACTTTTGCTTTATCTTTTACAATTAGATAATCCAAAAGTACCTTTCCACTTTGTATTAATTCTTCTCCCTTGCTTCTAGACAAATTAGCAAGTGCTGCCACCACAGAATCTATTCTTAAAGAAGTAATTATTACATTCATATCTTGAAAATCATAATCAGGTAATTTTTCTGTAAATAAATCTAATTTACTTACTGTACATGGATTTCTTCCAATAGATGTTAAATTGTTTATAATATAGTCACTTAAGCTATCACATACAGCTACATAGCAAACATCATCTTTTAGTATAAAATCACCTAGTTTATGTCTTTTAATTCCAAGACTCATAATTCCACCCATATAATCCTTGTGACGCAATGGTAAAAACTTTGATCCATTTTCTATCTTAAGTAAATCTATAGGATAATACCAAACTTCATCTGGAGCAAATGCTAACATTCGCCTCTCTGCCTCTTCAAACACTCCACTACTATAGATATTTACTGGTAGATGAGAAGCTAAATTTTCTATAGGATTCCATACATTTGGAGGATAAAATTCCTCTGTATACACTACATTATTTATTTTCTTACATAGCATTATTTTATCGTATACATTAGATATTAAATTTTTATCCTCAAATTCCACCCTATCTATAAATTCCTTTTTATTTATTACCATATCAATAATGTATATACTATTTTTCTCATAATTGATATTATGAAAAAGGCTAAAATTGGAGAAAAATCAATCATAAGTCCAGGCATTATCATTTCCTGTATTCTTCTACCTGGAGCTAATAGTGGTTCTGTTATAGTTTTTATAAGTTCTGTAAAGGAATTACGCATTCCCCTCCCAATAAAAGATAGCACAATATCTATTAAAATTGCTGCTTCCATAATATTAAAAAGCATACTAAATATTTTAATTAATGTAAATCTCATTTCATCATCCAACCTTTATCTATCTGTTCCAACTAAACATTCCTTTATTTGATAACTGACTTTTTAATTCGCTATCCACCTCTACATTAGAAGGTGATACTATATATATTCCCTTTTCTATTTCTTCTAGGGTTCCATTTAATGAATATGTAGCTCCACTTATGAAATCAACTAATCTTTGACCTACCTTACAATCTAATTCTATAGAATTTACTATGACAATTTTACCTTCCTTTAAATCATCGCAAATGTCTACTACCTCGTCATAGGTTTTAGGTTTTACAATTGAAACCTTTGGTGTGGATGTTGAATGTATACTTACAACTTTTCCCTGTTTTTTTGTAGAATGAACTATTGGTTCAAATTCTGTAGCTTCATCAGAATCCTCAACTTCATTTTCATCATCATAATATTCTTCGTATTCATATTCATCTTCTAGCCCTAAAAATCCCATTACTTTGTTCAAAACTTTTCCTGCCATAGTATTTTTCCTCCTTATAAGTTATTATAATCTCTTTTTCCAAATATGCCCTGACCTATTCTTACCATATTAGATCCTTCCTCTACTGCTATTTCATAGTCACCGGACATACCCATAGAAAGATATTTCATTTCGATATTTTTAAAACTTCTACTTTTTAAATCATCAAAAATTTGTTTCATTTGTTTAAAATATCTTCTACAACTTTCATCATCTTCCATAGGCAAAATAGTCATTAAACCTTGAACTTTTACATTACTACATTCTTCACAAGCTTTTATCATGTTCTCTATTTCTTCTACTCTTATTCCATATTTATTTTTATCTTCACCTATGTTTATTTGTATAAGCACCTTAGCTACTTTATCTTCTTCTTTGTATTTTTTCTCTATTTCCTTAAGCAGCCTAATGCTATCTAAAGAATGTATTAAATAAACTTTACCTACTATATATTTAACTTTATTTCTTTGGAGATGTCCTATAAGATGCCATTTCACATCTTCTTTTGGAAATTTCTCTATTTTTTCTACTAATTCCTGAACTTTATTTTCTCCAAAGTCCCTCACTCCTAAATTGTAAGCTTCTTCTATATCTTCTATGGGTTTTGTTTTTGATACAGCTACTAAATTTACATTATTACCTAACTTTTTTCTAATATCATGTAAATTTTCAGAAATCGACATTTTGGTCACCTCTTAATTATAATTCCACTTAAGTTAAATATTCTTCATAAATCTTAAAATTCCTTCAAAACTTTAATCTTTTATAGTTTTTATATATTTATTTTCTGTTTTACCATAAAAGGCCGGTACTATTAAATTATCTTCTTCTTCTATTTCAAATTCTATTCCTCTAAGCATTAAAGATTTTACATAGCTCTCATCTGAAAGAATATAATTTTTCATAGCTTCTTTATTGCCTATGACTTTTATATAAAAAGGTGTTCCTATTTGAACTCCATTTATTCTTAAAAAAAGTCCATTACAAAATATACTACTACTGCTTATTACTCTATGGCCATTTATAGATATAGCTTCTGCTCCCGCATTTAAGAGATCATTCACCACCTGTATCATATCTGTATTATGTATTATTTTTAAACGCCTCTCTAAGTAGTTATCATCATTTTCATTAAATTCTCTACTGGCATCTTCCATAATTATTTTTAATCCAGGGCCCTCCATATCTACAAGGCCTACATTAACTTTATTTTCTTGTAGTTCATTTTTTACCTCTTCTATAATTTTTTTCTTATCTTCTTCACTAGCATTATATTTTGAAAGCTTTCTATTATAATTTGCCTTAATTTCATTTAAATTACTGATATCGTTTATTAATTGATTTCGATAGATATATGCATTTTGATAATCTCTACTATTTAAAAATATATTTTTTTCTTCCCTAGAAAAACTAATATTTAATGCTACCAATACACCTATTATTATAGAGGCTATGAAGACAAATATATTAGCTTCATTATATCTCATTTATATTCACCTCATTATCGTTCTCTGGCTTTTTCTATTAATAAACGTCTTATAATAGCAAAGTTATCAAATATTCTTCCTCCAAAAACAATAACCGCAGCAATGTATATTGGTACTCCTAATTTATCTCCAAGATAAGCTAGTGCTGCTGCTAATACCGCATTACCAAAAAAACCTGATATAAATATATCTGCTTGAAATTTTTTTGACATAGTAGCCCTTACAGCTCCAAATACTGAATCTAAACAAGCAAGTATTGCTACTGACATATATGGAGAAAATTTTTCAGGAATATTCACATTCCAAACTGCACCAATTATAATACCTATTATTAGTCCTAAAAATGCTATCAATTAAGATCCCTCCCAAAACTACTCTTGTTTTTCTTTAACTGGTTTTGCATATTCAAATTTATAACTTTTATTATATTTTTCAATTTTTATATTGTCAGAAACTTCATATTTAATATCACATACTCCTTTAAAATCTACTAGAACCTCTGGAAAACTAAAAATAGCCTCTAAATTAGTTTTATTTCCTATAGCTTTTATAGTTATTCTTTTAGAAGGTGATACTCTATCTTCACCATTTATAGATATCATATCTCCAGATATTCTAATACCTGTTCTTCCAGTTATTCTTATGTCATTTATAGATATGGCCTCTGCTCCTGCAAATTTTAATTCATTTACTAAATAAACTAATTGCCTATCTGTTATCTTCATATCCACATTCCCAAATATACCCGAATTAGGCACTAAATATATTGTTATACCTGGCCCTTCCACATCCGTAGTTCCTGTAAGTAAACGAGTTTTTTCTAATTCTTTTAATAAGCTTTTATTAGTATCATCTATGTTTGCTGCTGCTTCCTCATATTCTGTAACTTTTCCTTGTAAATCATTTATTTTATTATTTAGTCTTTCTTTTTCTTTTTTGTACTGTTCAATTTCTTTTACTATATCAGAACTATTGTATGGATTAACCGGTAAGCTTTCCTGTTTAAATATAATTTTGAATTGATAAGCTAACATAAATCCTAGAATAGCACAAACAATTGCCACACTTAATTGAGAATTAATTTTCCTCATATAGATTTTCCTCCTACCTTCTCCTATTCACAAATTTAACATTACAATACTATTTTATAAACACCACAGGATTCCCTTTAAAACTTACATTTATATACCCTTCTTTAGCACCCCTTATTTCTTCTTTTTGTAGTAATATATTAAAAGCTTTATTTAATTTTGTGTCTATTTCTTCATCATCGCCTAATATTATTTGTATATTTCTGTATTTAAGCTTAATATTATTCATGTTTTCTATATTTACTATGGATATTTCATAATTATTGTCTTTTTTATCAATTAAACTGGCTAAATTTTTTATGAACTTTATTCTTATATTTCCCTGTTCAAGTATAGGCTCTCCTATTTTATAATCCTTTTTTTTAACACCATCTAATTTAACTAATTTCATATTTTTTATATTATTTCTTTCTTCTAATACATATCCATTATTATCTATAATATAAAATTTCTTATCCTTTTCTATATAATATAATGCCTTTCTTTCCTCTATATTTATTAAAATTTTATTGGGCAATTTCCTTTTAACCTCAGCATTTAAAATATAGGGATTGCTCATTATGTTATTTTTTACATTATTTAAATTCAAATAAAAAATATTGTTATCACTTCTTATTTCCGATGATTTAATTATCAACTCTTTTTTTATATTTTTATTACCATTAACATCTACTATTTTAACATTAAAGAAAGGATGTTTAAAGCAAAGAGTTGTAAGTATAGAAATAAGTAGAATACCAAAAGCAATTAATTTTTTTCTTCTCTTTTTTTTATGTCTTCTTATTATATATTCGTTAGTTTTATCAGATTTATTAACATTGCTTATCATTTTTAACTCCATCCTTAAATGTATAATTATATAAATTATAGCATTGTGGTAACACACAATGCTATAGTCTATATAGTGCTTTTTTGCCTTGATATATTGAGAAGTACTCCCATAGCCATCATATTTAAAACCAAAGAGGAGCCTCCATAACTTATAAAAGGTAATGGCACTCCTGTTACTGGTATGGAACCTGTTACAACAGCAATATTAATCAAAGCCTGCACACCTATAACAGAAGTTATTCCTGCAGCAACTAATGTTCCAAAGGTATCCTTTGCCTTTACCGCTGTAACTATACCTCTCCATACAAAAATTACAAAAAGCAATATTATAAAAGTACATCCTATAAGTCCTAATTCCTCACCTATAACTGCAAATATGAAATCATTATGTGGTTCAGGAATATAATAACACTTTTGTCTTGACTGTCCTAATCCAACACCCCAAATTCCTCCTGATCCTAAGGCTAAAAAAGATTGTATTAATTGATATCCTTTTCCCTTAGGATCTATCCAGGGATTCCTAAAAGTAAGAAGCCTTCCTAATCTAAAGGGTTCTAGTAAAATAGCTGCTACTCCTGCTAAAATAACTGGAATAACTACCGCTACTAGATGCAAAAATTTTGCTCCTGCTACAAATAACATAATAAAAGTAACCATCATAATTACTGTGGCAATACTCAAGTTTTTTTCTGCAAATACAAGTCCCGCATAAAATCCTGCAACTAATAAATAAGGTACAACTCCGTAGATAAAAGTCCTAATTCTATATCCTTTATTTTCAATACTTTTTGCAAGATAAATAACCACCATGTATTTGGCTATTTCCGAAGGTTGAAAGCTTGCAGGACCTAATTGTATCCATCTTCTAGCTCCATTTACTTCAGGAAAGGCAAATACAACTAGTAATAATATGGTAGTTACTAACATAAGTATTTTTGTATATCTTTTGTACTTATGATAATCAATATTTATAGTAGCAAACATGGCAATTATACCTAAAATAGCCCATAGTCCCTGTCTTTTTAAAAAATACATGCTATCTTCATATTTATAAAAAGCAAAATAGGAACTAGCACTATACACCATTACAACCCCAATAGCAACCAACAACATAATTACACAAAACATAAGAAAGTCAATTTTTCCCATTTTATTATTTTGGAGTTTTCTCATATAAACCTCCTTAATCAACTTATTTAAAGGATAAAAATGCTATCATGCATAGTATTACAGTAATTATAGAAAATACAGAAACTACTTTTGTTTCATGCCATCCACTTAACTCAAAATGATGGTGTAATGGACTCATTTTAAACACCCTTTTTCCTGTTAATTTAAAAGAAATCACCTGTATTATAACAGAAAGAGTTTCTAATACATATATTCCCCCTACTATTATGAGTACAAGAGGAAGCTTTAATATCATAGCTACTGCTGCTACAGCCCCTCCTAGAGCAAGGGATCCTGTATCCCCCATAAATATTTGAGCTGGGAAAGCATTATACTTTAAAAATCCTAAAAGTGATCCTGCAGTTATTGCGCAAAATACAGATAGAGTATAATGTCCCATATTAAAGCTTACTATGACGAAAAAAGTCATAACCAATATGGTAATAGATGTGGCTAATCCATCTAGTCCATCTGTTAAATTTACTGCATTAGTAGTTCCCGCAAAATATATTATTATAAAAGGAATATAAAGTTTTCCTAAATCTAAACTTTTTTCATAAAATGGTAATATTATGGAAGTTCCTATATCCGGATTATTAGCTCCGTAATAGGCAAAAGCAAATGAAACTATTAATAACAAAATCATCTTTTGTTTTGCTGTCAGTCCTAAATTATTTTTTCTAGCAATCTTTAAGTAATCATCTATAAATCCAATAACTCCAAAAGCTATAAAGGCATACATAGCAAACATAGCCTCATCACTTGGATTTTTAACTAGTATGAGCATAGATATTATAATTGATATTATAAATATAATACCTCCCATAGTAGGTGTTCCTGCCTTTTTTTGATGACTTTTAGGACCTTCTTCTCTAATATTTTGTCCAAACTTTAAATTATGTAGCAATGGTATTAAAATTGGTCCTGTAATTATTGATATAAAAAATGCTACAAGTACAGAATAAATTATCTTGCTATTCATATTATTTATATTTCGCCTCCTAAAGTCTAGTTATTTAAAGCTTTCAACCATTTCTTCAAAGTGTTCTGATCTAGATGCTTTAAATAATACTACATCTTCACTATCTAAATGATCATTTAAATAGGTTATTACTTCGTCTTTATCTTTTGCCTCTAAAATATATCCTCTATTACTGTTATTCTCACTTCCTTCTAAATATCCTTCTATATAAGATTTTGAAAAATCACCTAGTACTATTAAATTTATAGATTTTTCTCCAGCATATTTACCTATTTCCCTATGAGCCCTATGTGATTCTTCTCCTAATTCTTTCATAGTGCCAAGTACCGCATATCTTTTTTTACCTTTAATATTACATAAAACATCTATTGCTGCCCTCATAGAATCAGGACTTGCATTATAGCTATCATCTACTATATTAAATTTCTTACCCTTTACTATATCCAATCTCATGGAAGTGGTTTCTAAGTTTAAAATTCCTTTTTTTATATCTTCAAATTCTATTCCCAAAACCCTTCCACATGCAATGGCTAAAAGTGAGTTTAATACATTATGTTTTCCTGGTACCGGCACATTTATATAAACTTTTTTATTACTTTCACTTTCTAAAACTTCAAAAGATACTTTCTTTTCATTTAAATTTATGTCATATGCATATATATTATGATTTTTTTCAAGGCCTGTTTTTATTAATTTATAATTTTCTTCTTGTAAATTTCCCAACAGTTCATCTTCACCATTTACTATGAGTATATTATTATCACCAAAAAAATCTGTAATCTCTAATTTAGCTTTTAAAATATTTTCTCTACTCTTTAAATTTTCTATATGAGATATACCTATATTAGTTATTATAGCTACATCTGGCAGGGCAGTTTCTGCCATCCTATGTATTTCTCCAAAATCACTCATGCCCATTTCTAGTACTGCTATGTCATAACTTTTATCTAATTTGAATATCATAAGTGGAAGCCCTATTTCATTGTTAAAATTTCCTTGAGTTTTAAAGACTTTATATTTGGAACTTAAAACTGCTGCTGTTAAATCTTTAGTAGAAGTCTTTCCAGTGGAACCAGTTATTGCAACTACTTTAATCTTGAGTTTACTTTTATAATATTTAGCCAAATCCAATAAGGCTTTACCTGTATTTTCAACTTTTATAATAGTTGTATAATCTTTTATTTCTTCCTTTTTAAAATGCTCTTCATCTACTATACAAATATAGGCTCCCTTTTGGCTAGCTGTAGCCACATATTCATTACCATTAAATCTTTCTCCTTTAAGTGCTATGAATATAGCTTTTTCTTCTATTTTTCTAGTATCTGTTGATACATATTGCCAATCAAATTTATTTCCCTTTATTAAAACCTCTCCTGATACAGCTTTTACAATATCTTCTAGTGATAAATACTCCATAAAAATTCCTCCTAATAAAGTTCTTCAATTATCTCTTTTATTACTTCTCTTTCGTCAAAATGTATGGTTTTGTCCTTTAAAATTTGATAATCTTCATGTCCTTTTCCTGCTACCACTATAACATCATCTTTTTGAGCTACAGTCATAGCTTTTTTAATAGCTTCCCTTCTATTTTCCACCACAATATAGTTATCTTTTTCTATACCCTTCACTATATCATCTATTATACTAAAAGGATTTTCTGTCCTTGGATTGTCAGAGGTTAGTATAGCTAAATCACTAAGTTCTGTTCCTATTTTACCCATTATAGGTCTTTTAGTTCTATCTCTATCTCCACCACATCCATAAACACTTATAAGTCTGCCCTTTGTAAAGTCTCTAGCAGTTCTCAGTACATTATCTAATCCATCTGGTGTATGTGCATAGTCTACAATAACATCATATCCTAAATTATATTCTCTTGTAACTATTTCACATCTGCCTGGTACCCCTGAAAGTTTTTCTAAACCTGTTTTTATGGTATCTAAGCTGATTTTTTCATTTATACAAGCCAAAATACTTCCTAATGCATTTAATACATTATATTCTCCTGGTATGTGTATATTAAATTCCTTTTTATTTCCTTTAAAATCTACAGTAAATTCTACTCCTCTAGAATGCAATCTTACATTTTCCGCCTTTAAATCAGAATGTTTTTTTATAGAATAGGTAAAAGTTTTTTCTCCTATATCTTTTAAAATTCTTTCTCCATAATTATCATCTATATTTATTATAGAATTAATACTGTTTTTAAAAAGTATCAATTTTGAATTATAATAATTCTCAAAGGTTTTATGGAAATCTAAATGGTCTTGAGTTAAATTTGTAAATATGGCCTCATTAAATTCTATTCCATATACTCTATCTAAATACAGTGAATGAGAAGATACTTCCATTACACAGTAATCTACTCCTTCTTCCACCATATCTTTAAAAAGTTTATGTATTTCTAAAGATTCTGGTGTAGTCCTCTTAGCATGAATTTTTTTATCTCCTATGTAATTAGATATGGTACCCATAAGTCCAACTTTAAACCCTGCTTCTTCTAATATTGACTTTATCATAAAAGTACTTGTTGTTTTGCCATTAGTACCTGTAATTCCTATTATTTTTAATTTATTCTTAGGATTACCATAATAATTTGAAGCAGCTAATGCTAATGCTTTTCTACTATTTTCAACTTTTATAAAAGTAATATCTTTATAATCATTTTGATTTTTGAATTCCTTATCAAAAACTATGACTTTAGCACCTTTTTCTATAGAAGATTCTATAAACTTATGTCCATCTGTACTATACCCTTGTATAGCAAAAAAAACATCACCTTTTTTAACATTTCTGGAATCATATTGAATATTTTCTATATCCACATCTATATTTCCATTTAAAACATTATAGTCTATTTTTTTTAGCACTTCTTTCAATTTCATAACCTCTACACTCCTTTAGATTAAGTCTATTTTTACAGTATAACAGTGAACGGCATAGCCGTTCACTGTATAAAAATTAATCTATAACTTCTTCTAATTTAACATGTATTGTAGTTCCCTTTGGAACTTCCTCGTCCTCTTTAACACTTTGTTCATAAATTAGTCCACTTCCACTATAGGTTATTTTTAAACCAAGACTATTAAGTAATTTAGACGCATTCTCTATAGTATATCCTCTTATATCTGGAACTGCCACTACTCTATTATAATTGGATGTTTTTCCAGTGTAAAGTACTATTTTGCTTCCTTCTTTAACAGTATATCCAGGCTTTGGATTCATATCTGTTATATAGTCTCCCTTTTCATCTATATTATAATCTAATTTTTGTTCTTTTAATATTTTTAACGCTTCTGCTTTTTTAAGTCCCCTAATTTCAGGTATTACTATATCTTTCTTTAAACTTTCAGCAATTTCTGAGTCAGATGCATTTCCCTTTATAGAAAGGTAATTAAATATATCATTAAATACTTGTTGTGCTACTGGAGCTGCAATTTGTCCTGCATAATAATTAGATGGATCTGGCTCATCTATAGACACAAATAGTGTTATTTGAGGTTTCTCCGCTGGAGCCATTCCTGCAAAGGAAGATATATATTTTTGAGGTCCATATTTACCATCTATAACCTTTTGAGCTGTTCCAGTTTTACCTCCAATAGTATATCCTTCTATAAAAGCTTTTTTTCCTCCTCCTTCAGAAATTACCTTTTCAAGATATCCCCTAAGTTGAGCAGTTTTTTCTTCACTTAATATCTTTTTTTCATTATAGTCTTCAAATTTTTTCTCTGTTTTTTTAACACCTGTTTCTTCATCGTAGCTTTGAATTTCTTTTAGAAAATGAGGTTTTATAAGTTTCCCTCCATTAGCAACAGCATTAAAAGCACTTAAATACTGTACTATAGAAACTGTATTTGTTTGTCCAAAAGATATAGTAGCTAAATCCAATTCAGAAATATTTGCAGGATTTTTAATAATTCCCAATGCCTCTCCTGGAACATCTACTCCTGTCTTTTCTCCAAATCCAAATTTCCTTATATATTTATATAAATTTTCTTTTCCAATTTTTTTACCTAACTCTGTAAATCCTACGTTACAAGAATTTTTTAATATTTCCACAAAGGTTTGACTACCATGTCCACCAGATTTCCAACACCTTACAGTTCTTTTACCTATTACAGTAGAACCTTTACAATAAAATCTGTCTTCTTCCGATACTAAATTTTCTTCCAAAGCTGCAGTGGAAGTTATAACTTTAAAAATAGATCCAGGTTCAAAAGTATCACTAATAGCTCTATTCCTCCACATTTTTTGTAGTTCTTCTGAAGTTTTTCCTTCTACCCAAGGATTATTTGGATTATAATCTGGTTTATTTACTAAAGCTAGTATTTCTCCATTATTAGGATTCATAGCCATAATACTTACAGCCTTTGCTTTATTATCGCTTAATGCTTGAGTAGCTGCTTTTTCACAAAAATGTTGTATCATTTCATCTATGGTCAAAACCACATCTTTTCCATCTTCTGGTTTAGTAAATTCTGATATAACATAAGGTAATTGTCTTGACCTTGTATTATCTAATTCTGCTATTCTTTTGCCCGGTTTTCCTGATAATACACTATTGTATTGCATTTCTATTCCTGCAAGTCCATCTCCATCTGAATTAGTATGTCCTAAAACATGGGCTAAATAATTTTCATTTGGATAGTATCTTTTTGTATCTGCAGATACTATAACTCCCCATAAATCCAATTCCTTTACTTTATCTGCCATAGACTTTTCTATTCTTCTTTTTAAAGTAGCAGACCCATAGGGCAATCCATTAGGTAATTTTTTTTCTATAACTTTTACTACATCTTCTTTTTCCATTTCTAAAGCTTCTGCAAGCTTAGATGCTACATCTTCAGTAGTAAGCTTCTTAGTTTTCATAGTAGATCTTAAAGCATTTAAATCTAAGTCTATTCTATAAACATTTGCACTTATTGCTAGTTCATTTCCATTCCTATCTAAAATTCTTCCCCTTTTGGCTGATATTTCCACTTCACTAGTCCATTGATCTATAGCTGCTTTTTTATAATCTGGTGACTTATAAACCATAACAAATATAAGCCTTCCCATTAAACCAGTAAATAGCACAGCCAATATCATAAGTACTAAAAACATTCTTTTCTTTGATAGTACTTTATCCCTATAATTTTTTTTGCTCAAACTAAATACCTCCGCTAATATAACTTACTTAAAAAATTTGCTATTATTCCTTTATTTTTGTTTTTTTCTTCATTTGCATTTTTATTAAGCTTAAATATTTCTTTACTCATATCACAATAAATCATATTTTCTTTGGTAGGTACTGACATTTTAAGCTTGCCAATAGCAATATCCTCAACAGATTTTATATTATTTAATTTTAATAATTCCACTTTTAAATTTTCGTTTTCTTTGTTTAACTTAACAATACTATTATTTATATTATTAAGTTGTTTTTGCATATTATATATTTTGCTATATCTTCCTATTATAATAGTTCCAACTATAAATACCGTAAGTATTTTCCCAATTATGCTTAATTTTTTTCTAGAATTATTAGGTATCTTCTTTCTGAAAACTTTTTTTTCTTTTTTCTTTTGGCTTTTTTCTTCTATATGTACTTCAGGAGCCATAACAGTACTGCCGTCAACATAATAATTTTTTTTATCTGTTACTATCAATTTTATTCACTCCCCTTTATTTTTAGAACAAGCCTAAAGTCTTTCAGCTATTCTAAGTTTTGCACTTCTACTTCTTGGATTTCTCTCCACTTCTTCCTTAGAAGGTTCTATAGGTTTTCTAGTTATTATTTTAACTAGAGGCTGCCTTCCACAAGTACAAATTGGGAAATCCCTAGGACATATACAAGGATCTTCTAATTCTTTAAATTTGTTTTTTACTATTCTATCTTCTAATGAATGGAAGGTAATTATAGCTATTCTTCCACCACTTTTTAAACCCTTTACAGAATCTTCAATGGCTTTATTTAATATTTCAAGTTCTCCATTTACTTCTATTCTAATAGCTTGAAAAGTTCTCTTAGCTGGATGAGGTCCTTCTCTTCTAAATTTAGCTGGTATGGCTCTTTTTATTATATCCACTAGTTCTCCCGTAGTTTCTATTTTTTTATTTTTTCTATTTTCCACTATAAAATTTGCTATTCTCTTAGCAAATCTTTCCTCACCATATTCTTTTATAATCTTTGCTAATTTATTTTCATTATAAAAATTTACTACTTCATAAGCATCTAGTGAACTTTTTTTATTCATT
The DNA here is from genome assembly GCF_900187165.1 of Clostridium cochlearium. Taxonomy (NCBI): domain Bacteria; kingdom Bacillati; phylum Bacillota; class Clostridia; order Eubacteriales; family Clostridiaceae; genus Clostridium; species Clostridium cochlearium. The sequence goes on from NZ_LT906477.1 coordinate 1,372,706, forward strand.
CTCATATCCAGTGGAGCATCTTGCATATAGCTAAAGCCTCTGCTTTTCTCGTCTAATTGATAAGAGGATACTCCTAAATCCATTAAAATTCCATCTACTTTTCCCACTTGAAGTTCTTCTAAAACGTCTTTTATATAATAAAAATTACTATGTTTGTATAGTACATTTTCGTATTCCTTCAACTTTTCAGAAGCAGCACCTAATGCTTCTTCATCTTGATCTATTCCTACAAGTTTTCCTTCTTTAGATAATCTTTTTAGTATTTCTTTTGAGTGACCTGCTCCACCTAGTGTACAATCTACATATATTCCATTTTCTTTAATATTAAGTCCTTCTATACATTCATCTAAAAGAACAGATATATGTTTAAAATCCATATTTTATCATTCCTTTACTTCATTATTTTATTTATTTAGATTCCTAGTTCGCTCATTTTTTCTGCTATCTGTTCATAATCTATATTAGCATCATTATATTCTTCCCATTTTTCCTTGCTCCAAATCTCTATTCTGGTAGCCACTCCTATGCTTACTATTTCCTTATTTATGTTTGCATATTTTATTAAATTTTGAGGTATCAAAGCTCTTCCTTGTTTATCTATGGAAATTTCATTGGCCCCTGAGAAAAAAAACCTTACAAAGGCTCTAGCATCTTTATTGGTTAATGGGAGTTTTCTTAATTTTTCCTCTAGTATTTTCCATTCTTCCATAGGATATATATATAAACAATTATCTAATCCTTTAGTGAGTATGAAACTTTCTCCTAGTTCTTCTCTAAATTTTGAAGGGATTATTATTCTATTTTTACTATCTACTCCGTGGTTATACTCCCCAATAAACATTTTTCCACCTCTAAAATCTATTTTGCTCCACTTTAATCCACTTCAATCCACTACAGATACAATTCTATATAAATATGTAATTTCCTTTTTTTTGTTTAGATAAATTTAAATTTTAGCACTCTATTAAAATTTTATTAAATGCCATATTAAAAATAATAAAAAAAGAGTGTATTTTTTGCAAAATACACTCTTTTTTTATTATTTTCTGTAAAACTCTTTTATTTTTTCACATACATAATCTACTTCATCTTCGGTTAATTCTGGATAAATTGGAAGAGCTAATATCTTTTTACTAACCCTTTCTGCCACTGGGAAGTCTCCCTCTTTATATCCTAAATAACTAAAACATTTTTGTAGATGCAGTGGAATTGGATAATATATACTAGTTCCTATTCCATTTTCTCTTAAGTATTTATTTAATTCATCTCTCTTTTCACAAAGAATATTAAATACATAGTATACAGGTTTTTGCTCACCTTTTATCTTTGTAAATTTAATTTGTTCAACATCCTTTAATCTTTCTCTATACCAAGAATTTATTGTTTCTCTTTTAGCTATAGCTTCATCTATATATTTTAATTTTACTGATAAAATAGCTGCTTGTATAGTATCCAATCTTGAATTATATCCTAAATAATCATAATGATACTTTACACTAGCACCATGAACTCTATAAATTCTCATAAGCTCAGCTAGTTTATCATCATTAGTAATAACCATTCCTCCATCTCCATAGCCACCTAATGTTTTGGTTGGGAAGAATGAGAATATTCCCATATCCCCTATGGTTCCAGCATGTCTATAGGTATCTCCTCTACCTTTCCATCTCATGCCAAATGCTTCTGCAGCATCTTCAAATACTGTTAGGTTGTGTCTTTTAGCTATATCCATTACATCATCCATATTTACCATTTGGCAAAATAAATGTATAGGAAGTATTCCTGCTGTATTCTTAGTTACTTTTTCTTCTATTTTAGTGGTATCTATATTAAAAGTTTCTTCATCAATATCTACAAACACTGGTATTCCTTCATGTTTAGCTATGCAAGAAGTTGAAGCAAGAAAAGTAAATGGTGAGGTTATAATTTCTTTTCCTTTTTTATACCCTAATATATCTGAACCTATAACTAAAGCGTCTGTTCCAGAAGCCACTCCTATAGCATGTTTTGCTCCTGTATAATTTGCCACTTCTTCTTCAAACTTTTTAACTTCTGGGCCTAGGGTACTAATACCATTTTCTATAACATTTTTTATAGCCTGTTGAAACTCTTCTTTCTTTTCATTATATTCTCTTTGTGATGTATAAAATCCAACTTTCATTTTAATCTCTCCTTTTAAAAGATAATATTTTATAATCTTTTCTCCACTGCTTTAATAAGTTCATCTATAACATATTCTGCATCTTCTAGGGTTAAAGTAGAATATACTGGTACACTTATTTCATTTTTATATTGATTATAAGCATTAGGATAATCCTCTATTTTATACCCTAAGTTTTTATAAACTGTAAACATAGGTAAAGGTATAAAGTGAACATTAGTTGCTATGTCTTTGTTAGCTAACTCTTCAATAACGGAAGTTCTATCTTCTTCCTCAAAGCCCTTTATTCTTAAAGGATATAGATGATAAGAAGTTTCCATTTCTTCATTTTTATCAAAAGGAATTATAGCCCAATCCTTATTTTTTAATTTGCTAGAATATACATTAAATATAGCTCTTCTCTTTTCTAAAAGACTTTCATATCTTTTCATTTGAACTACTCCAAGAGCTGCTTGCATATCTGTCATGTTGCACTTAAATCCATCTGTTAACACATCATATCTCCAAGCCCCTGCTTTCATTTTAGAAAGAGCATCCTTGGATTGACCGTTAAGAGAAGTATATTTAAATTCTTTTATTAAATCTTCCTTACCCTTAAAATTGTTATCATTATAGGTTACTCCTCCCCCTTCTGCTGTAGTTAGGTTTTTAACAGCATGGAAAGAGAACACATGGAAATCAAATTGACCTCCTACTTTTTTTCCTTTATAAGATGCTCCATAAGAATGAGCTGAATCGGATATTAATATTATATCCTCTCTTCCTAATTTTTTCAAAACTTCACGAACTTTATCATAATCTACAGGAACTCCTGCAAAGTCTACAGTTATTATAGCCTTAGTTTTAGGAGTAATTGCCTTTTCTATTTTATCTATATCAATTAAAAAACTATCTTTTTTAACATCTACAAAAGTAGGTTTAATCCCCCTGTGTAAAATTATATTGGATGTAGATGTATAAGTATATGGAGTTGTTATTATTTCATCTCCTTTTTTTATATCAAAAACTTTTAATATAAGCTCCATACCTGAAGTAGCACTAGCAACTGCTAAAGCATGGTTTGTATTGCAGTAATTTGCCATAGCACTTTCAAATTCTGCAACCTTTGGTCCTGAAGTAATCCACCCTGATTCTAAAACCTTAACTACCTCATCTATTTCCTCTCTAGTTACATCTGGTGGTGAAAATGGTATCTTTTTACTCATTTTTATAACACTCCTTTATATTTTTTACTTTTAAAAAACCCTGTATCTTTTGTTATATAAATATATCCTTTTTCATACTTTTCTTTTTGTAACATATTTTGAATTTTTTTTAATTTTTCTTCATCAAATTTTTCTCTTATATCTCCTGGCATGGAAAATATATAATCTAAAAGAGCCTCTTCTTCTTTTATTGCCAAACTATCTTCATATCTTTTTGTATCCACATAGGGAAAATACTTACTTAATATTTTTTTTCCATTTTCTAATTGAAATTTTTTAGTTAAAGTAAAGCTTTCCAAATGAAGTATACTTTTATCTACCTTAGAAATAAATTCTCTCATTTCTTTCATATGTTCTTTGCCTACTGTAGAGGCGTAAAATATACCCTGTTTTTTAAGGACTCTGTTTACTTCTATCATAGCTCTATCTATATTTTCTACGTGATACAACATATGATTTGCAATTACCACATCAAAGCTTTCATCTTCATAAGGAATTTTTTCTATGTCCACAATTTCAAATTTAAATCTTTCTTTTTGCTTAGATAAATTTTTTTTAGCATCCTCTAACATTCCCTTTGAAAAATCTGTAAGATAAATATCCCAGTTTTCAGGTATATACTTATAATTTATCTTCCAAAGACTTCCGTCACCACAACCAAGCTCTAAAACCTTACATTTTTTATTTAATGGTAAATTTTTAAAAAACCAAGGCATCCATCCTTCTTTATTAGTGCTAAACTTTTGATGTAAATTTATTCTAGCTCTTAAATTGGACGCATTTTTATATTGCTTAATCCATTTTTTATCTTCATTTATCAAGCTTATAATATTTATAAATTTATCCCAATTAACCTTGTCATCATCTTCCATCATATTTAATGTTTCATCTATAGCCTTTACTATATTTTGCATTTGTCTAGCTTTTTCTTCTATTATTTCTTTTTGGATTTCTAAAGACTTTTTAAATCCTTTAGAAATTAGGTCATATTTCATAATATCCCCAATTTCCTCTAAGGATAAACCAATAAACTTTAAAGTAAGTATCTTTTGTAAATTTCCAAAGTCCTCCTTTGTATAAAGTCTATGTCCCAATTCATTATAAGACGTAGGTTTTAAAAGACCTATCTTGTCGTAATATCTTAAGGTTCTAAGAGTAACTCCCGCCTTCTTTGCAAATTGTCCTGTGGTAAAAAAGTCTTTTTCCTTTTCCATATTTTCCACCTCTATTTCAATTATATACCATGACGTAAGGGAAGGGGCAATAGGGTTTAGTGAATAACTAATAGTGAATAGTGAACAATTATGGTTGATTTTCTTCCTTGAGGCAGAAAATCTTTACATTTAGCTAAAGCTAAACCTTTTTTATAAAAAAATAATGTTCAGCTTTGCTGAACAAGACTTAGATAAAATAATTAACTTTTATTTATATATATTCAAAAATACAATTACTCCATTTGGGTATGTTTTCACTTTTCCACTTAACATTTCCATTAACTAAATAGGCTATTTGTTCAATATTCTTTGTATTATCATATATATTTATTTCATCACATGTAGTTAACAATTCTTTTAAATTATCTAATGATTCATAATATCTTCTTTCTATAGCTTCTTCTGGAATCCCATGCCCACCTCTTAAAACTCTAATCTTAACTCTTTCTTTAGCTATATCAGGATTATCTACACCTATATAATTCATAACTACATAAAAACCTTTTTCTTTTGCCTTCTTTATATTTCTAACAATACTTTTACCAGAAAGTGTGGTTTCTTGATTAAAAGATATGTCATTTTTTATATAGTTATTTATAAGTTTTACTGCTTCTCTTGCACATTTAATTTGAATATTATTATCTTTCCAAGAACCTATCCTTGCCACCATCTCATCAGTATTTATTCTTTTTTCATTTTTATTTCTTTTATAATAAATGGATTTATATATAGAAGTTTTTCCAGCACCATTAACTCCTCCAAATATAGTATACGTAGCCATTATTCCTCACCTATGACTTTTTTCTGTGATTTTTGTAATACTAGATTAGATAAAGTCATGTAAAAATCCTGTTCTTCTTTGGTTTTTGCTTTTTTAAATAGTTCTTTTAAATCATGATATGAATATTTTAAGAATTGTTCATATAGGTTATTCTCTCCATTTGCATTATTCATAATATTCCCTCCGATACATAATACTTTTTATTATATTATATACCAAATAAACAAACTTTAATTAATGAACAACTAATAGTAAACAATGAACAACTATCTATCTTATCTAATAAAATTAAAGTTCTTCTGACGTTAGGAGGAAGAACCTCCTTAGTTATTCACTATTCACTGTTAGTTATTCACTGAATAAAAGTGCAGAGCACTTTTATTCTAAACGTTGAATCTAAACAATATAACGTCTCCGTCTTTTACCACATAATCTTTTCCTTCTAATCTATAACATCCTTTTTCCTTTGCTGCAGCTTCTGAACCACATTCTATTAATTCATCATAAGAAACTACTTCTGCTCTTATAAATCCTCTTTCAAAGTCTGTGTGGATTTTTCCTGCTGCTTGTGGTGCTTTAGTACCTTGTTTTATAGTCCATGCTCTTACTTCTTGAACTCCTGCTGTTAAATAACTTATTAATCCTAATAATCTATAACTTGCTTGTATTAATTTATGAAGTCCTGGTTCTTCTATTCCATATTCTTTAAGCATTTCAAGTTTTTCTTCTTCTTCTAAAGTAGATAATTCTTCTTCAATTTTTGCACTTATAGATACTACTTCTGCTTGCTCTCCCTTTGCATATTCCTTTACCTTTTTTACATATTCATTTTCTAAATTACCAGAAACTAAATCATCTTCTGATAAGTTACAAACATATAAAACTGGTTTAGAAGTAATAAGGAAAAGTCCTTTTATAATTTCTTTTTCTTCTTCTGTAGCTTCAAAAGTTCTAACTGGCTTTTCTGCCTCCAAATGTGCCTTTAGTTTTTCCATTAATTCCATTTCTAATTTAGCATTTTTTTCTCCAGCTCTAAAGGATTTAGTAGTTCTTTCCATTCTCCTTTGTAAAACTTCAAGATCAGATAATATAAGTTCAAGATTTATGGTTTCTATATCCCTAACAGGATCTACATTTCCCTCAACATGAACTACATTTCCATCATCAAAACATCTTACTACATGAACTATAGCTTCAACTTCTCTTATATGAGATAGAAATTTATTTCCTAGACCTTCACCTTTACTAGCTCCCTTTACAAGGCCTGCTATATCATAAAATTCTATGGTTGCATAAATTTTTTTCTTTGAATCATACATCTTTTCTAAAACATCTAATCTTTTATCCGGTACAGTAACCACACCTACATTAGGTTCTATAGTGCAAAATGGATAATTTGCGGCTTCTGCCCCTGCACTTGTAATTGCATTAAATAAAGTACTTTTACCTACATTAGGTAGTCCAACAATTCCTAGTTTCATATATGTACACAATCCTTTCATCAACTTTAGTTAATTCCTTCTAAAATTATACTCTACTCCTAATTTTTTTTCAATGAACAATAAACAACTTACAAATTATGATTTCACCCTATGACTTTAATAAAATCAAAGAGACTGTTACACTTAATGTAGCAGCCTCTATTCTTGTGCTATTTATTTTTATATTTTTACCTAGTTCTAAGAAATATATACTTACTAAACTCACTAATCCTATAAATATAAACCAACTACCAAAGTATTTTCTGAAAACAATCTCCCCCTTTACACCAATAAATTTATTAAGTGGAAGAAACTTTAGTATATATAATGTTCTACAATTAAAAGAAAAATCCTTCTTAATTTCAACAATAATTTTAATATTTTTTATATTTAATAAATTAAAATATTTATTCCTTATAGAACTAATCTTTATATGGTTTTCTGTTATTTCCTAACAATTCGTATTTTTTTAATTCCCTAAAAGCTTCTTGAAATACATCTTTAGGAGAAGTTTTCTCATTACACATTAAAATTTCAATTGCATCTTCTACTGTTTTCATAAGATATATATTAAAATTGCCTTTTTCCACTTCTTTTTCTACTTCTCTATTTAATACTAAATTATCTCTATTAGAATATGGAATCACTACTCCTTTACCTTTTACATCTCCTAAGTTCTTACAAATATTAAAAAAGCCTTCTATTTTTTCATTTACTCCACCTATAGGTTGAACTTCGCCTTTTTGATTTATAGAACCTGTTACTGCAATGTTTCTTTTTATGCCAAATTTACTTAAAGCAGATATTATAGATATTACCTCTGCTACAGAAGCACTATCTCCATCTATTTCCCCGTAAACCTGTTCAAAGCTTATATGAAAATCCACAGGTAATCCTGAATACTTTCCAAAAACTTCATTAATATATCCTTTTAGTATATTAATAGCTTTGCTATGAATTTTTCCGCTTAAATGACTATCCTTTTGTACATCTATAATATTGCCGTTGCCATTATAACAATTACAAGTTATTTTAACAGGCTTTCCAAAACTTAAATATCCTGAATCTAAAACTGTAAGACCATTTATTTCTCCTATGGCATTTCCTTTTAAATTTATATAGATTTTGCCATCTCTAAATTCTTCAATTATTTTATTTTCTAATGTATCCTCCCTATAAAATTCTGAGATAACCTCTTCTCCGTCTATAAAGTCTTTATTTTCTCCTAAAGCTCTATTATTTGCCATTACTAAAATTCTCTCTAATTCCTCTAACTTAAAATAAAATCTTCTCCTATCTTCAGCCTTTCTAGAAAGAGCTTTAGCTATTTCAAAAATACCACCTTCTTTTACAGGCTTTAAATTATTTACTTTACAAATATTATCTATATTCCTTATTAAAGAAGATTTAGTTCTTTTATTAATATTTACAATAGGATCATATTCTCCTCTTATTTTAAATATTTTTCTAAAATCCTCATCATAATTATAAAGTATATCGTAGGTTTGAAAATCACCTATTAAAATTACCTTTTCTTTAATTTCTACTGGTTCTGGTTTCATACCACTTAAAGCTAATACTTCTAAGTACCCCTTACTATAATTCATATCCACCTTGCCAGTCATAATAGCCTTTTTAAAATGATAATAGCAAGCTGCATTAGATAGCAGTTTATTTGCTCGTAATATAAGGCATCCTCCATTAGCTTTTACCATAGATCCTGCTTTAATCATATTTATATCTGTTACATAACTTCCATTTTTGCTTTCATATTCAATATTTCCTAAAAGATTTTCTAAATTAGGATCTTCTTCATAAATACATGGCATATCTTCAGTATCTTTATTATCTAATATTATATTTGCTCCGTATTTATATATAATTTCTGCTGTATTCTCTTCATCAAAATCATAATCCTCAGAATAATTTTCTACTAAATCCTCCTCTATATTTTTACAAACATAGTTTAAATATTGGATAGCCTGTACTTCTTCATTTAATAATTTATTATAGTAAATTTTTGTATCTTTCATATTTTCTTTTAAATGTTCTTTAAATATATTTTTTATACTTTCTAAAAGTTCTTCTGCTTTATTATTTAAAGTTTCCAATAAGAATTCTGCTTCTTTTTTTAATATAGATATATTGACTAATATTTCCTCTCTCTTTTCTTTAGATAAAAGTTCAAATTCTTTTTCTGTCATTGGCTCTTCATTTTCCTTTAAAGGTTCAAATACAATTCCTGATTTTGCAAGCTTTATATTAAATCCTTTTTCCTTAGATGTTTCAATAATTTTACTTAGCAAATCACTTTTCATATCATCTATTTCTTGTAAAAGCTGTTCTTTTTTATTATTTTTAGATGAATTATAAAATTCACTAGCTAAACTCCAATATTCATCTTTAATATCTTCTAGAATTTCTTCAAAAATATTTCCTTTTCCTCTAGATAATGCTATAGGCACAGGATTTTTTATATCTTCTTTTATAACATAGCAAATATCCTGTAGATCTACATTTTTAAATTCTTTCTTTATAAATTTTATAATATTTTTTAACTTTTCCTTAGAAAAATCATCTATTAAATATAAATTATATCCTTCTTTATCTATGGATAAGGACTTTTTAATTTGATTATATGTTTCATAGTATTCAGCTATGGAATCCTCTTCCTTGAAATCTATATCATTAAAATCTATTTCATATTTAATTTTATCTAATTTAAATCTCTCCACCTTAACCCCTCCTCTATACATAACTATTCACTGTTATTTCATCTATTAATATATTAATATTCTATTTATATGTATTTAGGAACAAGTATTTTAATGAACTTTTTCATAGGACAATTGACAGAGGACAGAGGACATAGGACAATTGACATAGGACAATGAAGGAAGATTTTCCTCCGCTTTGCTACAGAAAATCTTTAATTTTATAAAATCTGATGAGATTTAAAATAAATTAACTTTTATATAATAATTTATTTTAATTATTTGCTATTAATCTAGCGACTGTGTCGCAAGCCGATAGGCCGCCGTTAATTAATGAATAATGAACAAGGAACAATGAATAATTATTGAGGATTTTTTCACTTTGTTACAAAAAATCTTTGATTATATGAATTTTTATAAAAACTAAAACTAAACTATTCAATAGAATTTTATAGCTTAAAAGATTTTAACACTATAGCCTGACTTAATTTTAATGTTCTTAAAAACTAAAGCGATGTTTAACTTCGCTAAACCAGCCATCAATAAAAATGTCAATGTAGATATAATTGAAAATTGAAAGTGGAGAATGGAGAATTAAGGATATTTTAGATTTGTCTAATATAAAAAAGGTTTAGCTTTAGCTAACCCTAAAGATCTTATAAAATTAAAAACTTTTCGTAATGTTAATGGAGAAAAGTTGTCAATCATTCTCCATTTTCAATTCTAACTAATAAGATTAAAGATTTTCTGACATAAGGAGGAAAATCATCCCTCATTGTCCTCTGTCAAATGTCAAATGTCAAATGAACTGTCCTCTGTCAATTGTCAAATGTAACAAAGTCGGGAAAAGGAATTAATTATTTATACAGTTATTTTAAAATTAAAGATACTATGATATAATATGACTATATATTACCATAGTATTAATATGTATTAATTTATGTAATAATTTTTATTAAACGTGGAATCATAAATAAATATATTGCAAAGGAGTTATTTATATGGGATTTACTGATAAGTTAAATAAATACTATGCTGAAAATTACATTAAAAAATATGGAGATAGATTAGCTCAGGTACAGGGAAACATAGTTTCTGTAAAAGTTGAAGAAAAAACTATTCTCTGGATTTTTCATAAAATAACAGCAGTTTTATTGGTTAAACCAGAAAGAAGCAGAAATATTGTAAGGTGCGTGTACAAAAAGAGAAGATGGTTCAAAAAAATCGATTTCATTCAATTATCTCAAGGAAATTTTGTTTTAGTTCAAGGACTTAAAGGCAAAAAAGGAAAAGAACATCGAGAAGAAATAGAAATAATGAACATAAGAAATCTTACAACTAGAAGAGATTTAATTCCTCTTGATGAGGAACCAAAGGTTCAAAGGGTTAAAACTAGATACAAGTAGTTGTTCATTAAAAAAAGTGCGTACATCAATAAAAAATGTACGCACTTTTTATTCTATCTTTTTTTGTTCTTAATTAAAAGATATATACTATTTATAAAGGATATTATGCCAGAGAAAAATAGTACTATAAACCACTGACTTATAGTTATGCTTGATGTGTGAAAAGTTTTTTGGAAAAATGGAATGTATATAACACAAAATAGCATTACTATAGATACAGCTACTGCTAATATTAAATAAATATTGGTTGAATATTTTATTTCAAATATAGAATGCCTTTCTGATCTGCATTCAAATACGTGTATTAATTGAGATAGTATTAAGGTGCTTAGTGCAATGGTTCTACAAGTTCTTAAGTCCATATTATAAGCATAAGACATATAAAAAGAAAGAACTGTACATATACCTATTAAACTTCCCCTTATTAATATCTTTTCCTTTAGTCCTCTAGAAAATATACTCTCATCTCTTCCTCTAGGCTTTTGTTCCATAATATCTATATCCGCTGGATCTACTCCTAAGGCCATAGCAGGTAATCCATCTGTAGCCAAATTTACAAATAAAATTTGTATAGGAAGTAATGGTGTTGGAAGATTCATTATAGAGGCTAAAAATACAGTTAAAACCTCACCTAAATTACAAGAAAGCAAATACCTTATAAATTTTCTTATATTATCATATATAACTCTTCCCTCTTCTACTGCATCTACAATAGTTTTAAAATTATCATCTAAAAGTATCATAGAAGATGCTTCCTTTGTAACATCTGTCCCAGTCATACCCATAGATATACCAATATCCGCTTCTTTAACTGCTGGCGCATCATTTACTCCATCTCCAGTCATTGCCACTACTCTATTTCCTTTTTTAAAAGTTTTAACTATTCTTAACTTATGATTTGGACTAACTCTTGCAAATATTTTTATATGCTCAATTAGTTTTTCAAGCTTTCTATCACTAAGTTTATCTAGTTCTTCTCCTGTTATTACTTGTTCATAGGAGTTTGCTATACCTAATTCTTTTCCTATAGCATAGGCTGTATTCTTATGGTCTCCAGTTATCATAACAGGCATTATTCCAGCCATTCTACATTTATAAACTGCATCCTCTACTTCCTTTCTAGGTGGATCTATCATACCTGCAATTCCTACAAAAATAATATCCTTTTCTAAATTATTTCCCCTAAAATTAGCCCCTTCAATAGGTTTGTAACCTACTGCTATACATCTTAAAGCTTTTAATGACATACTTTCAACTGCTTTTAATATATCTTTTTTATGGCTTTCTTTTAAAGGTTCTATTTTTCCCGAAATATTAATGTATTTACATCTTTCTATTATTCTCTCTGGTGCTCCTTTTATATATAATGTATTTTTTCCACCTTCCTTTACCACTACAGACATAATCTTTCTATTAGAATCAAAGGGCTCTTCATATATTTTCTTACCTTTATCTAATATGGACTTTAATTCTTTTGTGTTCTTAAAACAAGCTCTTATTAAAGCAACTTCTGTAGGATCTCCAAATACTCCCTTATTTATATCCTTCTGACTAAAATCCAGATTACAATCATTACAATATGTAATAATTTTTCTAAAAATTTCATCTTTAATGATTTTTTCTTCTCCTAAAGCTTTTAAAACATTGTTATAAAAAACTTCTTTTACCTTCATTTTATTTTCTGTTAATGTTCCAGTTTTATCACTACATATTATAGATGTGCATCCTAAAGTTTCTACAGCTGGTAACCTTCTAACCAGTGCATTTTTCTTTAACATTCTAAAAACTCCTAATGCTAAAGAAACCGTTACAATAGCAGGTAATCCTTCTGGAATAGCTGCCACCGCTAAACTTACTCCTAAAAGTAACATCTCATATTTATTATTTCCCCTCATTATACCAACAACAGTTACCACTATACAAATAATTAAACATATTACAACCAATACCTTACCAAGTGAATTTAATTTTTCTTTAAGAGGAGATTTATCTTTTTCTATATTATCAAGCATACCTGCTATTTTACCCATTTCAGTGTTCATACCAGTTGCTATAATTTTTGCCATAGCTTTACCCTTTAAAACTATGGTTCCCATATAAATATCTTTATTTTTTCCATTGCCACTTTTATTAACTCCTACAGATTCACCAGTTAACAATGATTCATCTAACATAAGGGAGTAATTATCTAATATAATAGAATCTGCAGGAACTCTATCTCCACTTTCTATTAAAATTACATCTCCAATAACCAACTCCATAGCATTTATAACCTTTATTTTTCCATCTCTCATCACCTTAGCTGTAGGTGCAGCCATATTTTTTAGGGATTCTAAAGACTTTTCTGTTTTATATTCTTGTATAAATCCTAAAGTTCCATTTATAACTATTATGACAAAAATAGTTATAGCATCTGCCTTTTCCCCCATAAGTCCTGATAATACAGTTGCCACTATTAAAACCCAAATTATAACATCATTAAATTGTTCCAAAAAAATTTTAACAGGAGATATTTTTTCCTTCTCCTTTAAAGTATTTAGTCCATATTTTTTAAGACGAATCTCAGCCTCCCTTGTACTTAATCCTAATTGTAATACTTCTTTTTTACTAACCAAAATAGCACCTCCAAACTATGTTCCCTGTTAAAATATATGCAGAAACCTTTAAATAATGAACAACTTTTTCAGAGGACAGTTCATTTGACATTTGACATTTGACAGAGGACAATGAGGGATGATTTTCCTCCTTACGTCAGAAAATCTTTAATCTTATTAGTTAGAATTGAAAATGGAGAATGGAAAGTTGAAGATGATTGACATCTTTTCTCTACTGTCGTTACGAAAAGTTTTTAATTTTATAAGATCTTTGGGTTTAGCTAAAGCTAAACCTTTTTTTATATTAACTAAATCTAAGATATCTTCAATGTTCAGCTTCGCTGAACGAATTTTCCATAGTACAACTATCTTTAACAAATCAAATAAAATTAAAATTTTTCTGAGTGCAACAAAGAAAAATCTCCTCCATTCTCCACTTTCAATTTTCAATTATATTATAAAATTAAAGATTTTCTGTAGCAAAGCGGAGGAAAATCCTATGTCCACTGTCAATTGTCCTATGTCCTCTATCCTCTATCCTCTGTCCTCTGTCAATTGTCCTATGAAAAAGTTCACTAAAAAAGGGGGGGCTGGAGTTTTTCTGTTTTTTTTGCTATTATTAATAAACGTAAGAAATATTTTCAAATACTTTAATTTTTCAAGGAGGATTTATTTTGAAGGATATAATTTATATTTCTGGTCACAGAAACCCAGATACGGATTCTATATGTTCTGCCATAGCCTATGCAGAATTTAAAAATAAAACAGGAGGAACTCCTGCTATTCCTATAAGACTTGGTCAGATAAATAGAGAAACAAAATTTGTATTGGATTATTTTAATGTAGAGGAACCTGAATTTATAGAAACTATAAAGGCTCAAATACAGGATTTAAACATAGACAAGGTAGCACCTATATCACCAGATATTTCACTTAAAATGGCCTGGTCTATTATGAAGAAAAACAATCTAAAAACCCTACCTGTTGTAGGAAACAATGATAAATTAATAGGACTTGCTTCTCTTTCTAACATTACCTCTACATATATGGATATATGGAATAACAATATTTTATCTAAAAGCAATACTACATTAAATAATATAATAGAAACCCTTTCAGCTAAATGCATTTATGGAGATATTACATCAAATAATTTTACGGGTAAAATAGTAGTAGCAGCTATGCAACCTGAAAGTGCTTGTGACTTAATAGAAGAAGGGGACATTGTAATATGTGGAGATAGAGAAGATACTCAGGATTTAATATTGGATTTAAAGGCATCTTTAATGATAATAACAGGAAAACATGAAGTATCTAAAAAAATAATAGATAAGGCTAAGAAAGTTAATTGTGCCATAATAACTACACCTTATGATACCTTTACAGCCTCTAGACTACTTCCTCAAAGTGTTCCCGTAGATTATGTAATGACAAAGGATAATTTAGTAGTATTTCATCACGATGATTTGGTAGATGAAATTAGAGATATAATGCTTGAAACAAGATATAGGAGTTATCCTGTAGTAGATAATAATAAAAAGGTTTTAGGAAGTATATCAAGATATCATTTAATATCTAAAAATAAAAAGAAAGTTATTTTAGTAGATCATAATGAAAGAAGTCAATCTGTACCAGGACTTCAAGATGCTCAATTAATAGAAATAATAGATCACCATAGAATTGCAGATATACAAACAGGTTCTCCTATCTACTTTAGAAATGAACCTGTAGGTTGTACTGCTACTATAATAGCATCTATTTACTTTGAAAATGGTATAAGACCATCAAAACAAATGGCAGGATTATTATGTGCTGCTATAATATCAGATACTCTTTTACTTAAATCACCTACATCTACAAACACAGATAAATATATGTTAAAAAGACTTTCAGAAATTGCAGATTTAGATGTAGAAAGCTTTGCAGAAGAAATGTTTAAAGAGGGAACTTCCCTAAAAGATAAAAGCATAGAAGAGATATTTAACCAAGATTTTAAAACCTTTAACATAAACTCTCTAACTGTAGGAGTTGGGCAAATAAATACCATGGACACAGAAGGTTTTAATTCCTTAAAAGATGATATGTTATCTTACATGGAAAATAAAGCCTCTGACGAAAAATTTGATTTGCTTATTTTAATGGTTACAGATTTATTAAAGGATGGTTCTCAACTTATAGCTGCAGGAAAAGAAAAGCATTTAGTAACTAAAGCTTTCGGAAAAGAATTAAAGGATAATGCTGTGTATTTACCTAATGTTATGTCTAGAAAAAAACAAGTTATTCCACCTTTATCTACTGCAGCTTCTGATATATAAAAATTAAATTATAATTTAGTAAACTTATTCCTTCTAACTTCATATACTAATAGTGATTAATTTGCAAATGATTTATTTTTAGGAGGAATAATATGTACAATAATCACTGTATATTTAATCCATCATTTATTTGCCCTATGATGGGATCACCCTATTCAAATATGAATATGGATATGGGATTAAACTATAACTACAATAACTTTAATGATTATAATTCTGACATTACTTATGAAAATCCCTTTAATCCCGTAGGAAATGGAGCTTTTAACATAAAATTTAAAAGAGTAAGTTTAGACGAACTGGTAGATTAAAAAACTCTTCACTGTTAGTTTTCCTTAACTAACAGTGAAGAGCTTTTTAATCAATGAAAAATTAATAATGAATAATGAACAATTTAGGTGGATTTTCTTCCGTTTCACTACAGAAAATCTTTAATCTTATTAGTTAGAATTGAAAATGGAGAATGGAAAGTGGAAAATGATTGACATCTTTTCTCTACTATCGTTACGAAAAGTTTTTAATTTTATAAGATCTTTGGGTTTAGTTAAAACTAAACCTTTTTTATATTAACTAAATCTAAGATATCTTCAATGTTCAGCTTCGCTGAACGAGTTTTCCATAGTGCAACTACTTTAACAAATTAAATAAAATTAAAATTTTTCTGAGCGCAACGAAGAAAAATGTCCTCCATTCTCCATTCTCCACTTTCAATTTTCAATTATATTATAAAACTTAAGATTTTCTGTAGCAAAGCGGAGGAAAATCTTCCTTCATTGTCCTATGTCCTATGTCAATTGTCCTCTGTCCTCTAAAATCTACCTTAATTATTCATTATTAATTATTCGTCGTTCATTAACTAAAGTTTTATCTTGATCTTAAATTATTTATCATTCCCCACATCTCATCTGCTGTTCTAACAGCTCTTGAGCTAAATTCAAAAGCTCTTTGAGATACTATCATATCTGCCATTTCTTTTTCCATTTTTACATTGGATCTTTC
Source organism: Clostridium cochlearium (assembly GCF_900187165.1). Taxonomy (NCBI): domain Bacteria; kingdom Bacillati; phylum Bacillota; class Clostridia; order Eubacteriales; family Clostridiaceae; genus Clostridium; species Clostridium cochlearium. Next base: position 1,389,576 of record NZ_LT906477.1, read on the forward strand.
TACATATCCTTGTAGTATGTCTGAATTTACGGCTTGTGGATTTACTCCTTCTACTGGAGTATATAAATTATCTGCTACAGAAATAAAGGCATTTTCTCCTACTGCATCATAAACATTTATTTTACCTATTAATCTAGGTTTTTTATCATTATTTTTTAAATAAACACGTCCATCTTTTTCTACATAAAAATTATCTTTAGTTAATGGAGTTCTTCTTTGGCCTTCATCAAATTCATCGTATTCGTCAAAATCATCTTCATAATCGTAGTCATCATCATAATAATCATCAAAATCATATTCTTCGTCTTCATCTATGAAATTCTCTATATTTGTATCTATTTCTAATATATTTCCATTCTTATCTACTAAGTTTCCTCTGTTATCTATGTTAAAACTTCCTGCTCTTATGTAGTATTCCTTATTATCTCTAAACACTTTAAAATATCCATTACCATCTATGGCAAAGTCTGTACTAGAACCTGTATTATTAAGAACTCCCTGGCTGTTATCTCTTATCCATGGACCAGTTTTTACACCTGTTCCGTTTATTTGATTTTTATTTCCCTGTTCATCTACAGGATATCCTCTTCTATCAAGTGTTTCATACATTAAATCTTGAAAGGAAACATCTTGTCTTTTGTATCCTTCTGTATTTACATTAGCTATATTATTAGATATGGCATCTAATTTTTCCTGTTGGGCATACATGGCACTTCTTCCAGACCAAAGCACTCTAAGCATTATATAATCCCCTTTCCTTGTGTGTTAAATTATCTTACGCTTCCTAATTCATTTACAGCTTTTCCTAAGGTTTCATCTATAGATTGTATAACCTTTTGACTGGTTTCAAAAGTTCTCATAACTGTCATCATTTCGATCATTTCTCTTACTGTATTTACATTGGATTTTTCTAAATTACCTTGTTTTACAATATAATCTGTGGAATCTATAGGATTATTTCCTGTATAGGCATCTTGTCCTACTTTTCTTAAATCACCATAATTTTGAAAATCTGCTACTTGCACTGTATAAGCAGTATTTCCATTAACTAATATATTTCCCTCTTTTGTTAAAGTAAAATTTTCTGTATTTAATCTAATAGGTTCTATGGCTCCTGTAGCATTATTTCTTCCAATTACATTATCTCCACTATCATTTACCAAAAATCCTCTGTTATTTACATAGAAATGCCCATTTCTTGTATATAGTCTTTCATTCCCACCTTGTCCTTGTCTTTCTATTACAAAAAAACCTCTTCCTTGTATTGCAAAATCTGTATTTCTTTCAGTTTTTTCTATCATACCCTGTTGAAAATATGTATTTACCTCATCTATTTTACTTCCCATAGAAAGCCCGCCAAGGTCCTGTCTTACATTTTTATTGCCCCTTTTTTTATCATAATTGTATAAAAGCACCTCATCAAATTGTTTAACGGATAAATTGTCAGATTTAAAACCTGGTGTAGTTACATTAGCTAAATTATTAGTTATAACATTTTGTTTTGCCTCTTCAGTAATCATACCAGATACAGCAGTATATAATCCTCTTATCATTTTTTCTTCACATCCTTATCTATAATAACTTTTACTTCTTCTGGATATTTCATTCCCATGGAACGGGCTCTTTTTTCTATTTCATAATCACTTAGATTATAATTTATTTTAACTCCTATCATAGAAGTTATACCCATAACTATACCTATGCCAATTCCTAATAATAGTTTTCTATCACTTAAAAATGAAATAAACTCTTTTATTCTAGGTATAAGTCCTTTATTAATAATACCTCCCCCTTGCCCATATTTAAAGTTTCGCATATTTCCTCTATATTTTTTCCCTCATCTATTAATTTTTTTATTTCTTCTATTTTTACATTGTTGTAATTTGAAACCTTTACTTTTTCAGGTTCATCTACTTTTTCTTCATCTAAGGTGTCTATATTTTGTATAACAGTTTCAACAGGTTTTTCATAACACTCTTTTTCAATTTTATCTTCCAATTTTTCTATATATGTTTTTAAATCTTGAATTTCTTCTTGAAGACTATAGAATGTTTCTCCCATTTCTTTTCTCATTTTCATAATTTCTGCTTCATTTTTATCCATATTATCATGAGCTATATTTAGGTTTTCATTAAAATTCTCTTTTTTATATGTTTTTTCCTCTTTTATAATTCCTATATTTAAAACTATAAGTGCTATTCCTATGATTAATAAAATAAAATGCATTAAAATTGCTCCTTAATAATTTATAATTTTTAGTTTTTTTAGCTCATTTCTTAAATGGACAATAGCTCTACTATGTAATTGACATACTCTAGATTCCGAAACCTCTAAAACCTTACCTATTTCCTTTAAAGTAAGTCTTTCATAATAATACAATGATAATACTATTCTATCTCTTTCTTTTAATTTATTTATAGCCTTTTCTAAATACTCAATTAATTCTTTTTCTTCTAAAGTTTTCTCGGGGCTCGGACTATCTTTATCTACCACAGTGGACATTAGAGATATATCCTCGTCATCAGAAAATATAAAATCCTCTAAGGATACTACAGATATATAATTTATATAATTTTCTATTTGAGATACTTCTTTTAAAGACATATCTAATTCCTTTGCCACTTCTTCTAGCTTAGGTTCTTTAAAGTTTTTCATTTGCAGCTTTTCTACTGCCTCATTGTATTTATTAAGCTTGTCCATGGCACTTTTTGGTATAGGACTTATTCTTCTTAACTCATCTATCATTGATCCTCTTATTCTTATAGATGCATAAGTAGAAAATTTCATTCCCTTAGATGGATCAAATTTTTTCATAGCATCCATAAGTCCAAGCATTCCATATCCTACTAGATCATCATAATCTATATACTTGGTTTTTCCTATAATAACTCTAGATGCTATATATTTTACAAGGGGAATATATTTTTTTACTAGTTCTTCCTTAACATCACATGTCTCAGCTATGGACATATCTCATTCCTCCTTTGCCCCAGTTTTTCTCTGCTCCCTCATTATCTGAAATAATAAGGACACTATTTTTTCTACAGTTTTATTATCCACATCATGAAAGCTTACTCCATATACAAACTCATTTAACTTTTCTTTTCTTATTATTTTTCCCTTTACAGATATATTTTCATCTTTTATAGGTATGGTAAGCATTAAAAGCTCTCCTCTTTCTAACTCCTTTTCTGTAGACAGTTTTATACCTCCACCACTAATATCTAGTGTATGTCCATGAAAAAGTTCAAATTGATTATCTAATCTGTCTATTATACCTTGATTTTTCTCTAAAACTGCACATAATACTTCTGTAACAAAAGGTACCCTTACAAAATTTCTTCTCTGTACTTTAAATATTTTATCTGGATGCTTTAAAAGTATCATCATAACTCTATCTACTTTTCTACCTGACACCACTGTATAAAATTTGTATAATTTATTTTTTTCGTAATATACAGCCTCTACTCGGTCTCCCCTTCTCAGTGGAAGATATTCTCCATCTTTTACTGGTATACTTATGGCTATATAATCTTTATCGATATCCTGTATATTGCTTTTATAAATTCCATCATCCATTAATATTTCTATTCTTCCATTAACATTAAAATCATTAATATCAAATTCCTTTATTGACTTCATAATTATCCCACCCCATTGTATAATAAATAATTAAGCCTTAAAAGCATTAAACATTCTCTTAAAAAAGCCTTGTATGCTGGAATCCTTAGATTTTTCTTTTATATAACCTCTATTCTTTATTAAAGAATTTGCTATACTTTCTATATTCTTTGTAGCATAAGAATTTGGAAAACTCAATACAAAAGGCCTTTGTTTTCTCACCGCTTCTATAACCTTCCTATCTTCCATTATAAACCCTAAATAATCCAAATCAATACCTAAAAATTTCTTAGAAGTATTATTAAATTTATTAAAAGTATTTAACGCTTCTTTAGAATTTAAAGCCTTATTTACAACTACCTTAGCATTACTTTTTATATCAAAATGACTTACTAATTTTAATAAGCTATAAGCATCTGTTAAAGCTGTAGGTTCAGGAGTTGTAAGAAGTATTAACTCCTCACTACAGGATATAAATCTTAAAACTTTATAATCGGCTCCTGCACCTGTATCTATAATTATGAAGTCTAAATCCCTTAAATTACTTATTTTTCTAATAAAATTTTCCCTTATTTCATCTGTAATTTCATTTAATTTAGTCATGCCAGAACCACCTGGTAAAAGTTTAACTCCAAAAGGTCCTTCTATTATTACCTGTTCTAAAGGCATATTATTAAACAAAATATGACCAATATCGTATTTAGGGAAAAAACCCATTAATATATCGTCATTAGCCATTCCTATATCCGTATCCAATATAAGCACCTTTTTACCTGATTTTTGAAGAGTAATGGCTAAATTCACAACAAAATTGCTTTTACCAACTCCACCTTTTCCAGAAGTTACAGTAAGTATTTTGGGCATTTTTCCATACTTTATTTCCTGCGAATTATATGACTTTTCTGCTACTAATTTTCTTAAGGATGCAGCTTGATCTAACATATGTTATCCTCTCCTAGTATTAAGCTACTTATTTCCTTTGGAGTTATAGCTCTTATATCATCTGGTACATTTTGCCCAGTAGTTATAAAGCTTATGGGTTTTTTTGTGCTATTTACTATATTTAATATAGATCCATAGGTTGTAGTTTCATCCAACTTGGTGATAATAACATTGTTGTATCCTAAGGTTTTATATCCTTCTACTATATTGTCTATATCCCTATTTTTTGTAGTAGAACTTATAACTAAATGTATATTATCACTATTTACTTTTTCTATAAAAGCTCTAAGCTCTGAAATCTGCATTACATTTTTAGAACTTCTTCCTGTGGTATCCACTAAAACCACTTCACAATTTTTCATATTTTCTATAGCTTCTTCCATATCATTTATGGAAAATACTACTTTAAAGGGTATTCCCATAATATCCGCATAGGTCTTTAACTGATCTACTGCTCCTATTCTATAGGTATCTACAGTAATTAATCCTACTTTCTTTTTCTCTACTAAGGAAAGTCTTCCTGCAAGTTTTGCAATGGTTGTGGTTTTTCCTACTCCAGTAGGTCCTACTAAAACCACAGCACCTTTTAAATCCTCTGAGGATACCTTAACTGTATTTTCAATAAATTCCTTTGTCTTTTCCATCAATTGTTCTTTATTTTCTAATCCATTTAATACTTTTAATATTTTTTCTACAATATCTTCTGATACATCATTGTCTTTTAATAGACTTTTTATCTCTTTTATTTCTTCTTTCTCCTCTTCTACATTTCCTTTGTAGGCATTATCTATAAAAGATGTAACCACATTTTTCATTTCTTCTATTTCTTTTAATATTTCTTTATTTCCATTACTATTATCTAAATTGTTTTCTGCCGGTTCTTCTTTTTTCCTATCTATACTATTTTCTAATAACTGTTTTACTGCATTATAGTTTTCTGATTCTCTTTTACTATTAGAGCTTTCAGCAGCTGCGGTAACTTCAAGAACTTTCTTTCTAAAAAAGCCACTAATTCCTGGTCTTTTAACCTTCCGCTGACTTATTATTACAGCATCTTGTCCCATTTCATATCTTATTCTAGTCATGGCTTCATTCATATTATTTACCACATATTTTTTTATAATCATTTTATATACTTACAACTCCTTCTGCCTTAATATCCACATCATTTGGAATTTCATTTATAGATAAAACAGCTAAATTAGGAAAAACCATTTCCGTTAATTTTCTAAAGGCTGGTCTTATATTTGGAGAAACCAATATAGCTGGTTGTCCCTCATAAAAGAATATTTTATCCATATTTTCCTTTAATGAAGATAATATTTTTCCAGTAGTATCTGGATCTATTGCAGGGAAAGAGCCTTGCATAGATTTTTGAATATTATTTCCTATAAGTTCCTCTACTTCAGGAGCTAATGTCATTACAGTTATTGCACCTTGTTCATCTATTAAAGGTTCACATATATTTCTACTTAAAGCAAATCTAACATACTCTGTAAGAAGTTCTAAATCCTTTGTAGTCCTTGAATTATCTGCTAAGGATTCTAGTATTGTAACCATATCTTTTATAGAAACTCTCTCTTTTAATAAGTTTTGTAATACCTTTTGTATTTCTCCTACAGTCATTAAATCTGGTATTAATTCTTCCACTACAGCACTATATTTTTCCTTAAGTGAATCTATTATAAGTTTTACTTCTTGTCTTCCTACTAATTCATGAGAATGATTCTTTATAGTTTCAGTTAAATGAGTTATTAATACAGTAGTTGGGTCTACTACTGTAAGTCCTTTTATTTCTGCATCTTCTCTTTGATCGTTATTTATCCAAACTGCTGGAAGTCCAAAAGTAGGCTCTATAGTTCTAATACCCTCTATTCCATATTCTCCATTGCTAGGATCCATACAAAGTAGCATATTTGCCATAAGTTCTCCCTTAGCCACTACAGTACTTCTTATCTTTATAACATATTCATTAGTTTTTAATTGTAGATTATCCCTTATTCTAATAGGTTGTACTACTATTCCCATTTCTATAGCACATTGTCTTCTTACAGAAGTTATTCTTTGAAGTAAGTCTCCTCCAGAACCCTCATCTGCTAGCGGAATAAGTCCATATCCTATTTCTATTTCCATAGGTTCTACATTTATTAAATTCATTACATTTTCTGGTTCTCTGCTTTCTATTTCTGTTATTTCTTGCTGCTCATATTCTATTTGCTCTATAATCTTTTCCTTTTCATCTTTATATAAAAAATAAGCTGCTACTCCACTAGCCATTGATAGTATAAAAAAAGGTAGAGATGGAAGTCCTGGAACTAAAAATAAAAAGAACAATATAGCAGAAGCCATAGCTATAACTTTTGGAAAAGTTGTAAGCTGTGTACTTACTACAGAACCTAGGTTTTCATCGCTACCTGAACGGGTAACCAATATACCAGAAGCTGTAGATACCAAAAGTGCTGGGATTTGGCTTACAAGTCCATCTCCCACTGTAAGTCTTGTAAAAAGCTGAGCAGCTTCTGAGGCTGATAGGCCATGCATCATAACACCTATAATTATTCCACCTATAATATTTATAAAAGTTATTATAAGTCCAGCTACAGCATCACCTTTTACGAATTTAGAGGCACCATCCATAGCCCCATAAAAGTTAGCTTCATCTTGAAGCTTTTTTCTTCTATCCCTTGCACCATTTTCATCTATAAGTCCTGAGTTTAAATCTGCATCTATACTCATTTGTTTTCCTGGCATTGCATCTAATGTAAATCTTGCAGAAACTTCTGCTACTCTAGAAGCACCATTAGTTATAACTATAAATTGAATTATTACAATAATTAAAAATATTATAATACCTACTACATAATTTCCTCCCACAACAAAATCTCCAAAGGCTTCTATTATGCCTCCTGCATCTGCTTGACCTAGTATAAGTCTTGTGGAAGATACATTTAATGATAATCTAAATAAAGTAGTTATTAAAAGTATTGTAGGAAAGGATGAAAACTGTAGTACATCTGTAGTAAACATGGTCATTAAAATAATTACTACAGATATGGTTATGTTCACAGCTAATAATATATCCAATGCACGAGTAGATATAGGAATTATTATCATCATTATGATTCCTATAATACCTAGGGAAACAATCACATCTAAATTATTTTTTAATTTTAATTTGTTCCTTGTATCTTCCAATAAAAACACCATCCTTAAAGTTAAACACTTTTACTTATTGAATTTGAATACAAAAGCTAAAATTTCTGCTACTGCTTCATACATTTCCACAGGTATCTCTTCCTCTAATTCAACCTTTTCGTATATCATTCTGGCTAAAGGCCTATTTTCAATAATAGGTACCTTATTTTCACGAGCCTTTTCCTTTATTTTATATGCTACATAATCTGCTCCTTTAGCTACAAGCATTGGAGCTTGCCCTTTTCCCTCTTCATATTTTAGTGCCACCGCTATATGAGTAGGATTTGTTATTACTACTGTAGCATCTGGTATGCTTTGCATCATTCTTCTCATTGCCATTTCTCTTTGTTTTTGTCTTATTTTTCCTTTAATTTGAGGATCTCCCTCTTGTTGTTTAAATTCTTCTTTAACCTCCTGTTTACTCATTTTCATATCCTTTTTATATTTTCTCTTTTGGAATATAAAATCCCCTACAGCTATAAAAATCATAACAAGAGTTATATTAAAAAATACTTTAACTGCTATACCCCTAAAGGCATCTAACATAATTGGAAATCTTAAACTACCTAAATTTAAAATATCCAAATAATTTTTCTTTAAAAATCTATATCCTACATAACCCACTACCGTTACGAGAGCTAAATCTTTTACAAGCTCTACTAGAGTTCTTGTGGAAAATATCCTTTTAAATCCATTTATAGGATTTAATTTTTTAATATCTGGCTTTAAAGTTTCCTTTGTAAAAATAAAACCTGTTTGTAAAAAGTTTGCCAATATTCCCATAATCATTATAGGTATAATTAAAGGCAATATAATTAGAGCTGATTTTATTAAAATAGTTACTGCTATGTAAAATAAATTTTTGTAATTTAACTCCATGCCTAAAAAATCCTTTAAAAAAGCAGTCATGAAATTTTGTAAATTGTCCATAGCATATTGTCCTAAAAAGCTTAATATCAAAGTGCTCATAAGTAAAGTAAGTGCTAATCCTACTTCTTTACTTTTTGCTACTTGTCCCTTTTTTCTAGCTTCCTGTAATTTATGTGGAGTTGCCTCTTCTGTTTTATCCTCTGAGGCAAAAATAAACAATATTGGCGGTATTCCTTTAAAAAATCCCCTAAAAGCCTCAGGAATGTTTGAAAATCCCTCAGCTATTAATTTAAATATTATTGGCATGGCCAATATTAGTGTTGCAAGCCCTATAATTATTTTTAAAGGAAGTCCTAAAATCATTACGTTTAGCTGTGGTACAGCTCTTCCTACAAGTCCTAGGGTTAATTCTGCAATTATAATTATCAATACAATAGGTATTGCTATTTTCAAACCCATAGTAAAAAATTCTATAAAAACTTCTATAATCATACTGGCAGTTTGTTGATTTAAAATAAATCTGCCAATACTAACTACATTAAAGCTATCTATTAATTGTGTTATGAGCATATGGTGCCCATCTACCATAAAAAATAATATGATTCCTGTCCAATAAAGCAATCTTTCTATTAGAGTTGAATTGCTATTAGTATTTGGATCTAACATAGATATCATAGAAAATCCTATTTGAATATCCATGTAGTTTCCTCCTAGCCTAAGGGCCATAAAACAAAGATTTGTCATAAAGCCTAAGGCTAGTCCCGTTATGATTTCACTAGAGCAATTAGTTATAAAAGCCATAGTATTATTTATAGTTGCAATTTGAGAATAATCAATTCCTGGTATTATCACGTAAGAGAGAATTAAGGTAAATGCTACTCTTAAAATAGCAGGGGTTCCCTTAGGAAAAAATACAGGTGTTACTGTAAAAAATCCAATAAGTCTTAAAAAAACCATAATTATTGCTGTGAAAAAAGCTACATCCATCATATATAACACCTACTTTTTATCTATTTCACAATGTTTGCAATAAGTTCAAAGATTCTATTAGTTAATCCCATTAGATTATGTAACATCCAGTTTCCTGTAAAAAGTCCTACTATAGCCACAGTAATGAGCTTTGGAACAAAGGTTAAGGTTTGTTCCTGAATTTGCGTAGTAGCTTGCAAAATACTAATTAAAAGTCCTACAACTATTGCAGATATAAGTATTGGTGCTGCAACTAAAAGTCCTGTACTTATAGCATCTTTCATTACTCCCATAATCATATTTTCACTCATTTATTACCCACCTCATTTAAAACTCATTATTAATGACTTTATAAGCAAATGCCATCCATCTACCATTACAAATAATAATAGTTTAAAGGGTAAGGATACCATTACCGGTGGTAACATAAACATGCCCATAGACATTAAAACACTAGCTACTACTAAATCTATAACTAAAAATGGTATGTACAATAAAAACCCTATTTGGAAAGCTGTTTTTAATTCACTTATAATAAAAGAAGGAATTACTACATAAAGAGGTATATTTTCTTTTGTAACATTCTTGTCTATATTTGAAATCTCTACAAATAATTTTAAATCCTTTTCTCTGGTCTGTTTTAACATAAACTCTCTTAAAGGTTTTGTTCCTGTTTCAAAGGCCTGTTCCTGATTTATTTCGTTCTTTATAAAGGGTTGTATAGCTTCTTTATTTATAACTTGATAAACTGGATTCATAATAAATATAGTTAAAAATAAAGCAAGTCCTATTAAAACCTGATTAGGTGGAGATTGTTGTGTTCCCATGGCATTTCGCAAGAATCCAAAAACCACTGATATTCTTACAAAACTTGTCATCATTACTATGAAAGATGGTAATATAGATAAAACAGTAATCATTAAAAATAATTTCAAATTATCTACATAGCCTTTAGGATCTGTTGTATCTCCTGGTGATATGTTTATCTTAGGTATAGGTATTTCTCCTGGTGCCGCTAAAGCCTTTTGTTGAAAACATAGTAAAGTTAATAAAAAAACTATGCCTATAGCTAAGAATATTTTTCTTTTACTACTATTTTTATTCTCCATGCTCTAATCTTCCTTTTTGTTTATTAATTTTGAATAAAATTCTTTTATAGAAGCATATTCCTTTATTTCTCTACTTTTTTGGATTTTTTCTGCTTCCTCAGAATTAAGCTCTTCTATAACTTCTACATTCCCTTGAGAAGAAGATATAAGGTATAGCTTTTCTCCTATTTTAACAATTAACAAAGCATTATCTTTCGATAAGGGCAATCTATCCAATACAGACATGTATCTTCCCTTTTGAATATTTTGTAGACTACTTCCTCCATATTTTGCAAACACATATATTAGGCATAAAATAACTGGTAAAAATATTAATATTTTTAATATGCTATATATATACTGTAATTCAAATCCTAATACTGCCATAATAAAACCTTCATCTCTCAATACACTATTGAATAATTAGCTCAGTAAAGTACACAGTTTCGCATCTACCATTTTGGAAAGCAATATTTACTTTTTCTAATATTTCTAGTTTTATTTTCTCTACACCTTTTTCATTAAAGTCAGTAGACTTTTTACTTCTTAAAACACTGTTTATAGCATCTAGTATTATAGGTTTTTTTTGTTCTAATTCTTTAGTTAATCTTTTATTTTCATATCCTAAATAAACCTTAGTTTTTACAAATCTTCTAGATTCTTCATCGGATAAATTAACAAGAAATTCTCCTGCTTCAAAAGTATTAGAAGGCACAATACTTCTTACATAACCACTATTTTGATTAACACTTACACTACTAGCCATTTGTTGGTTATTAGATTGCGGTGTATTATTAGCTTGTTTACCCTTTTGTGAGAAATAATATCCTGCAAAGGCTCCCCCACCTACAAGTATTAATAATGTAACTACCATAATTACTATTTTTATTTTACTTTTCTTTTCTACATTGTTTTCACTCATTTTTTTAATCCCTCCCGGTCTATAGAAACAATAACAATTGTAACCCTTCTGTTTTTAGCTTTATTTTCTAGAGTATCATTAGGGTAAATTGGTTTAAATTCCCCATACCCTGCTGCGGTAAATCTTTGTGGGTTTTGTTTTTTAGTTTCTACAAAATATTTTAATACATTTACTGCCCTTTGTGTAGAAAGCTCCCAGTTTGATGGATACTTATAGTTTTTTATGGGAACATTGTCTGTATGTCCTTCTACCATAACATTATTAGGTAAAGTTGATATAATTTTATTTATCTTTTCTAGTATAGGTAAACTATCTTGTTTGATATCTGCCTGAGCTGTTTCAAATAAAATACTATCATTTAGTTCTAACAAAACTCCTCTAGCATCACTTTTTATTTTTACTGATTCTTGCAAATTATTTTTTTGAACTGCATCTCTTACTTTATCATATAATTCATTTTCCCTTCCTCCAGTGGCTGTACCCATTTCTACAGTTTCTCCAACTAAAGGAATATCACCATTTTTCATATTAAAGTCAAAAACTGTCTCTCCACTTTGACCTGATAATACACTTTGAAACGCCGTAGCAATTTGTTTAAACTTTTGTGCATCCACACTAGAAAAAGAGTATAAGAGTACGAAAAACGTTAAAAGCAAAGTAACGGTGTCTGCATAGGTTTGTAGCCAATCCGCTCCACTATCTCCTCCACTTTTTCTCTTTTTCCTTCTAGACATTCTCTGACACCCCTTCGCCAGTTGATACTCCTTGTGCATATCTCTTTCTTTCTTCTGGTGATAGATAGGATATTAGTTTTTCTTCTACGATTCTTGGATTTACTCCTGATTGTATAGCAAGTATACCCTCTAACATCATTTCCCTTACTGCAACTTCTTGTTGACTTTTAAGAGCTAAATTTGCAGCCATAGGATTAAAAATTATATTTGCCATTAATGAACCGTATAATGTAGTAATTAAGGCTTTAGCCATACCAGAGGCTATTTGGCTAGAGTCATTTAAGTTACCAAGCATTTGAATAAGTCCAATTAGTGTACCTGCCATACCAAAAGCTGGTGCATATGCTCCCCATGCCTTTAGCATGTCTACGCCTTCTCCATGTCTTCTTTCCATTTCTCCTATTTCAAGATCCATTATATCCTGTATAGTTTCAGGCTCTATACCATCAACCACCATTTGAAGTCCTTTTTTTAAGAAATCATCACTTATATTATTTATTTCATCCTCTAAAGAAAGAAGTCCTTCACGTCTTGCTTTTCTAGATAAATCAATAAATTGATTTATTATGTCTATTCCTGATTTCTCGTTTTCTTTAAAAGCTTGTATTATTATCTTTGTTAATTTCCTAAATTGATGAATAGGATAATTAACAAGCATAGCACAGAAGGATCCACCTATAGTTATTATAATAGATGATATATCCCAAAAAAGTTTTAGCTGTCCTATATTGTATTCAGTTATAGTTACCATAGCCATGGCCCAAATCATCATAAGAAATCCTACTACAATTCCTATAGCTGTCAACACGTCTCTTCTTTTCATTTTTTAGCTGCCTCCCGTATCATATTTCATTATGTAAAGTGTAAATTGATCTTTTATACTTTAAAACCCTATTAATTATATCATCAATATCTTCCTTTACAAGATATTTTTTCCCATTGGTCAGGGTTATAACCGTCTCAGGAACCGACTGTAATTTTTCTATATGATCAGCATTTAAAACAAAAGCTTTATTATCAAGACCCGTTAGATATATCATGGAAACACCCCACTTTTAATTAATAATGAATAGTGAATAACTTACATTTGACAGAGGACAGAGGACAATGATGGATATTTTTTCTCCTCTTCGTTACGAAAAAATTTTAATTATATAAAATCTTTACACTTAGCTAAAGCTAAATTGTTATAGATTGACTAAATCCAATATGCCTTTGATGTTAATCAAAGCTTAGCGAATTAATTCATAAATTAACTATCTAATTCATCTAATAAAATTAAAGATTTTCTGTAGTGAAACGGAAGAAAATCCTCCTTCATTGTCCTCTGTCAATTGTCAATTGTCCTCTTGACCCCCGGAGGTCATTAACTTTATCTCTTCAAGTTAACTAGGTCTTGCAAAATCTCGTCTCCAGTAGTTATTATCTTACCATTAGCTTGGAAAGCTCTGCTAGCAACTATCATTTCTGTAAATTGTTCTGCTAGGTCTACGTTGGACATTTCTAGTCTACCTTGGATTATGTCTCCATAAGCTTTCTCGTTGCTATCCTTAACTCCAGCACCATTTCTATATAAAGCTTCCCCTGAACTTGCTGAAGTTGAATACATGTTTTTACCTTCCTTTGTAAGCCCTGCTGGATTTTTAAAGCTTGCCATGGCAATTTGTCCTATAGGTACTACCTCATTACTTGCAAGTACTGCATTTATTGTTCCGTTTTTATCTACAGAGAAGTTTTTGATCTTCATTTTAGGACCATTTTTTCCATATGTTACTTCATCTGGAATTAGTAATGGTTGTAATTCTGCTTTTACTGTTGTGGTGTTTTTTGGTACTGTTAAAGTAGATGCATCCTTCCCTGTTTTATAATCTGCTGTTGCATCTTCAGGTAAATATCCTAACACCCTATATCCATCAGAAGTTAAAAGTTGACCTTGGTCATCTAATGTAAAGGAACCATCTCTTGTATAATTAACTGTTAAATCATCATTTTTGGTTTCAACAGTTCCATCCGCTTTAACTTTAAGGGTTCCATCTGCTTTACCTCTTGCTACTACAAAGTATCCGTCTCCATCTACTGCGAAATCTAGGTTTCTTCCTGTTGGCTGCATGTTACCTTGGCTTACCATGGTGTCAATTCCTGCTACTTCTACACCTAGACCTACTTGACTTGGGTTAGTTCCTCCTATGTTAGCTGAAGCTCCTGTACCAAATTTTAAGTTTTGGCTTAGAACGTCTTGGAATCTTATTCTTTGATTTTTAAAAGCTGTGGTACCTACGTTGGCTATATTGTTTCCTATTACGTCCAGTTTAGTTTGGTTTACTTTTAAACCACTAATACCTGAGTACATTGATCTTAACATATAAAAACCTCCATTATTTTCTCATAATTATTTAGTTTTTTATCTATTGCTTTGCTTCCTTCATTCCACAAAGCTTAGGCATCTTTTAAAAAGTCCTGCCTATAAAATTACCATTCCGTCAATGTTTGTAAACACATTTCCCTGGCTTTCATCCTTTGCCATGGCGGTGATTACTGTTCTGTTTTTTATATTGGTAACTAGTGCTATGTCTTTATAGAGAATTACAATTTCTTTGCAACCCTTTTTTTCTCCCATGTTTATACCTTCATTTACCTTCTTCATATCCTGAGGATTTAAAACTATATTTCTCTGCCTTAGTCTTTCATGGGCATGATTGGACAGTACAAAACTATCTTCTTTATTTACTTGTTTTTTAAATACTTCATCAAAAGTAGTTTTTTTAGTATTTTCATTTAGTTTGTTAAGTTGCGTATTACAATATCCTTTAAAATCCTCTATAAAATGAATTTTACCGTTTATTACTCTGTATCCCATGGATTACACAACCTTATTTTCTTCCTCTGGATTTGCAGGTTCTACAGGTTTTTCACCTTCTCCTCCATCCTTTGGTGGTTCCTTTTCATCTTCAGAAGGCTCTGGTAGCTCTATAAGTTCAATTATATCTTCTAGATTAAATTGTTCTACCTTTGGTCTTGGCTTTCCGTCTTCGCCTTTTTCTTCCCCTACTATCATATTTACTTTTATATTTGCCTTATTTCTAGAAACCCCTGTAATTACACCATGATATAAATTGCCATATATATCTGCACTATTTACCATGGCATATTTCCCAATAAGGGCTGTGGCTCCAGTAAATTTCATATTACTATTTAAATTAGACATTTGTTCTATACTTGCAAATTGAGCCATTTGAGTTACATATTCTGTACCATCCTTTGCATTTAAAGGGTCTTGATTAGCTAGTTCTGCTGCAAGTATTTGTAAAAAAGCATTTTTATCTAATTCTTCACCGGGTCTTATTATTTTAGTTCCCCTATCTGTATAATTTCCTGTTACAGCCTTTTTAGATAGTAGGGCATCTACTGCATCACTCATGTTTACACCTCCTAGGCTAATATACTTATATTACTTAAATCCTCTTTTGAATTTTCATTTTCTATTATGTCATTTTCAATTGCATTTACCTTTGTAGAATTTTTCTTATTTCCTTTAAATCCTTCTTTACCTTTTTCCTTATCATTGCTAAAGAAAGTAGTATCTTCATAAAGATTTAATGAGAAATTTTCTATTTTTACAGCACCCCTTTGAAGTTTGTCTGTAATGTCTTGTAAATTAGCATTTAATAAATTAAAGGCTTCTTTGTTGTTAGCTGTAATATTTGCCTTCATTTTTCCACTTTCCATGGTTATTCTTATAACTAATTCTCCTAATTCTTTTGGGTTAATTTTTACTGTTAAATTTTTTATATTGTTAAGTTCCATGTATTTTACAGCTTTTATAACATCAGTTTTTAAAGTTTCCTTAGTAGCTACTATGTTTTCTACATTCTCAACTTCTAAATTTTCCACATTGGCTACTTTATTAAATTGATTCATAAAATTTACAGCCTTTGAAAACTTATTATCTTCTTTATCACCTAAAATATTTTTAAGTACGGCTTCTTCAGAATTTTCTTCTTTACTAAAAGATTCTTCAGCAGAATTTTGAGTTAAATTCTCTTTTTTTGTTTCTACTTTAACATTTAAATTTTCCTTAGGAACTACGGTATTATTAAAATCCTTTTTTACATTTGCGTCTTCTTTAGGCAATATTTCTTCTTTGATTAAGGAAGAAATTTGAGATTTTATTTCTTTTAATGTTTCTTCTTCTATCTCAGGATTTTTAAAAAGTGCTTTAAATTCTTCTTTATTTACTTTTTCCTCTAGTCCTAAGTCTTTTATATTAATTCCATCTAAAGCTTCTTTTAAATCCACATTTTCTTCTTTAGATATATCCTCTACTATATTTAATACTAGCTCTTCAATAGTTTTAGAAAGTTCATTTCCTTCTTTTAAAAGACCTTCTATGTCCTCTGGAATGTTTTGAAAGAAAATATTTTGTATTAATAAATATAATTGTTCATTAGTATTTTTTATAGAATTTTCTATATCTGTATCCTCTAATTTGCTTACTTCCATATCTATATCTTTTGCATCTAAAGTGGTTTTATTTTCTACTTGTGATGTATTTTCTTTAGTAGATTTTAAATAACCGTCCCCTCTTTTATCTTCTACATGGGATGTATTTTCTTTAGCAGATTTTAAATAACCGTCCCCTTTTTTGTTTTGAGAAAACTTTTTAATAAATTTATCAAAACCTTTATTTGATTTAGTTTCTCTAGGTTTTACATTGGTTTCTTTATTAAAAGCTATTTCATTAACACTCTTTATCATGTTTTTCACCTCCTTTCAAGATTTCTTATGAATCCATATAATGCAAATTCATCATTTGCCTTTTGTTCTAGTAAATTTTGTTCTTTTATAAAGGCAATTTTGTCCTTTTCTTTCAGGGTTTCTACAGTTTTTCTATCAATTTGCTTTTGTTTTAAATCTACTCTTACCTTTTCTACTTCCTCTTCTTTTTTCCTTAATTCTACAGTGGTACACTCTATATTGTGACTTAAATTTATTAAATATTGATGTCTTATTTTTCTACCAATTACTGATTCATCTACTGTTTCACAACTATATTTTCTATAACTATCTTTTAGATTTACAAGTTTGTTTTCCACATCCATTTTTAATTTTTGAGCATTTTGAAATTGTATTTTACACTGTTCTTCCCTATCTTTTCTTATGTCCAAAAGTTTTTGTAGATTAAATTTGTACCCTTTCATTAAAGGTCACCTCAATTTTTCTTTAGTTATTTTTTTAAATTCTTAAATATACTATTTAGCCATTGTATACTTTCTTCAAAATTGTTGTGTTCATCTACCTTTTGTTTTAAAAATTCATTTATACTATCTATATATTTAATGGCAGTATCTATTTTTTCATTGCTTCCCTTAACATAGGCTCCTATATTAATTAAATCCTCTGCTTCCTTATAAGTTGCAATTAAATCCCTTCCTATAGATGCAGATTCTTTATGTTCCTTTTGTGCAATTTCGCTCATAAGTCTACTTATACTGCTTAAAACATCAATGGCTGGATAGTGATTTTTAGCTGCTAAATCACGGGATAATACAATGTGTCCATCCAATATTCCTCTAACTGCATCCGCTATAGGTTCATTAAAGTCATCACCATCTACTAACACAGTGTAAAACGCTGTTATAGAACCTTTATCTGACATTCCGGATCTTTCCATCAACCTTGGAAGCATTGCAAATACAGAAGGAGTATATCCCTTTGTAGCTGGTGGCTCTCCAATGGCAAGTCCTACTTCCCTTTGAGCCATGGCAAATCTAGTAACAGAGTCCATCATTAGTATTACTTTTTTTCCCTTATCCCTAAAGTATTCTGCTATGGCTGTGGCTGTAAAAGCTCCCTTTATCCTAACTAAAGCTGGCTTGTCTGAGGTAGCACAAACTACTATACTCTTTTTCATGCCTTCTTCTCCTAAGTCCTTTTCTACAAAATCTAGAACTTCTCTACCTCTTTCTCCTATTAAACATATTACATTTACATCTGCTTCTGCATATTTAGCAATCATACCAAGGCTTGTACTCTTACCTACACCACTACCTGCAAATATGCCAATTCTCTGTCCTTCTCCACAGGTTAAATATCCATCTATAGCTCTTATTCCTGTAGGTATAACATCTTTTATTCTTCTCCTTTTTAAGGGATCGGGTGGTTCTCTATCCAATGGATAGGGAACTCCACCTTCTATTTTTTCCCCATTTAAAGGCCTTCCAAGTCCATCTAATACTTTGCCAAAAAGCTTTTCTGAGCACTTTACGTTTAATGGATTTTTTGATGGAACCACCCTACATCCTGGTGCTATTCCAATTAATTCTCCAAGGGGCATAAGTATTACATTGTCCTCTACAAACCCTACTACTTCACATTCTATAGGATTATTTTGCTGGTTATATATAGTACAAACCTCTCCAATAAAAGCTTTAATTCCTTCCACTTCTATGGTTAATCCTATTACTTTTTTTACAACTCCTTCGTAGGAATAAAAATCTGTTTCTTTTATTTTTTTATTTATATAATTAAAATCCAACAATTCCATGGAAACACTCCAGTTCACTCTATCAATATTCTTCGCTTTTTAGTATTTCTTTTATTTTATCTAAGGACTTAGGTACGTCTATTTTCACAACTCCATTGTCCTTTTCTAATAAAGCTACTCCCTCTTCTAAGGAATTGTCTGCTATTATAAAAATATCCCCATTAAATACGTTTTGACTTTTCCATAAATCTATACTTTTTTTAATTTCATCTTTATATAACTCTCTACATTTTATGGTGATACTTTTAGATTTTTTAGCATTGTCCAAAGCTTCAGTAATCATTTGATTTAATGCAGCTTCATCTTTTATTTCCCTTTTAAATACAGATTCCACTATATTTTCTATTAATTTTTTTAGCTCTAGACTTTTTCCTTCTATATATTGTCTACATTGACTTTCAGAAGAATCTATCATGGTTTTAGAAATTTCTTTGGCTTCTTCAATTATGGCATTGCCTTCTACTCTTGCCTTTTCCATGTTTTCTATATATGCTTTTTCATATGCATCTTTATAGCCTTTGTCCATACCTTCTTTCAAGCCTTTGTCATAGGCTTTTTTATAGGCTTCTTCTTCTATTAAAACTACTTTTTTATAGGCTTCATTTATTATTTCTTCACCTTTTTTTCTGTAATTTTCAAAGATAAGTGTAGCTATACTATCATATTCTTCTGAATTAGTTTCTACATTTTTAACATTTTCATCTTCTTTATTTTCTTTAATCTCTTTAGTCTTTTTCACTGGAGGTTCATATTTAGTTATTATTTGCTTTTTCTCTTTTTTAATAACGTTAGTGTTTTTTACCACATTATACAATGATAGCATCTTCGCCACCTCTTGAAATAACTATTTCTCCAGCCTCATCTAATCTTCTTATTATATTAACAATTCTTTGTTGTGATTTTTCAACATCCATAAGTCTTACAGGTCCTAAGAATTCTATATCTTCTTTCAGTGAGGTTGCAGCTCTCTTAGATTGATTTCTAAATATAGCTTCTGCAACTTCTTCTGAACAACCCTTTAGTGCTAATGCAAGTTCTTTTGTTTCCACTTCTCTTAACACTCTTTGTATTGATACATCGTCTAATGTAATAATATCTTCAAATACAAACATGGATTCTTTGATCTTTTCTGCAAGTTCTGGATCTTCTCTTTCCATAGCTTCTGTAATGTGTTTTTCAGTAGTTCTATCTACTTGATTTAGTATGTCAACTATAGTTTGAACTCCTCCTATTGACTTCATATCAGCTCTTACTACTGATGATAATTTACTATCTAATACCTTTTCTATTTCTTTTATAACCATAGGTGAAGTATTGTTCATAGTAGCTATTCTAAAAGCTACATCTGATTGTAATTCTTCTTCTAGCTCACCTAAAATTTGACCAGCCTTATCTGGTTGAAGATGGCAAAGTATAAGGGCTATAGTTTGGGGATGCTCATTGGATATAATATTTAAAAGTTGATGAGCATCTGCCTTTCTTGCAATGGCAAAGGGTCTAAATTGTTGTGTAGCTTCTGTTACCTTTTCTAGTATTTCTAAAGCCCTTTGACTTCCCAATGCTTTAGCTAATAAATTTTTAGCATAGTCAATTCCGCCCTCTACTAAATAGTCTTTAGCTTTATTCATCTGTATAAATTCTTCTAATATCTGTTGTTTTTGTTCAGGTTTTACTGTTGAAATATTAGCTATTTCATAGGTTATCTTTTGTATTTCAGTTTCTGGCAACTTTTTTATAATACCTGCAGAAGCTTCAGGTCCTAATGTTATAAATAATATAGCAGCCTTCTGAACTCCAGTTAAATTTTTTACTTCTTCAGTTCTAGCCATATATTATCACCTCTCATCTTCTGCTAACCAAGCTTTTATAATTTCAGAAACTTGGTCTGGCTTTTCTGTTGCATATTTTCTTATTTCTTTTTCTATATAAGCTCCTTCGCTTTCCTCTTCTAACTGGATAGGTTTAAATTTAGGTTTTTCTTCTTTAATTTCATCATCAATTACAACATCTAATCCTTCATTTAGTAATTCTTCATCTTCTTTATCTCTTCTTCTCTTAACTAAAATTCCAATTATAATTATAAGTGCTATTACACCTAGTGCTGCTAATATCTTATATAACTTCATCTTCTTCTCTCTTGCAAGTTCTTCTTCCATAGCTTCTTTATCTTTTTGTATTCTTTCTTTATAAGCAGTATCAAATGGAAGACCTTCTACACTTATAGTGTCTCCTCTTTGTTCGTTGTAACCTACCGCTGATTGTACTGTATTTTGTACAGCATTTCTTGTAGCATTATCTAAATTACCATCTAATACCACTGAAACTGTAAGCCTTCTTACACTTCCTGGTGCTCTTATGGTTTTATTTTTCCTTTCTGATACTTCATAGTTTTTTACATTTTCCTCATGGGTTACTAAAGCATCATCTTCATTATCTCCAGCTCTATTTCTCATATTATCATCTACTGGACTTCCACCTGTTGCTAAATTATTTCCACCTGGTGTAGTTTCTTTAATATTCTTCTCACTAACCACTACATTTTTAGGATCATATAAAGTTGATTCATCTTGTATTGCATCAAAGTTTAAATCTGCATTTACTTTTACTTTAGCTCTTTCCTTGCCATAAACAGCTTCTAACATTGATGTAACTTTATCCTCTAGGGTTTTTTCATATTGTTTTTTTATACCCTGTTGCTTTTGTACAGATTCTGAAGAATCAAATTCATCTTCATCAAATAAATTCTTTGTAAGTATTTGATTTGTATCATTTATCTCTACATTTTCCTTTGGTAGATTTTTCACACTGCCTGATACTAGTGCAACTATTGCCCTTACTTGATCGTCTGTAAGTTTTTTATAGGGTTTTAATTTTAATGTTATAGATGCCTTTGCTGGGGTATCGTCCTTTATAAATACACTATCTTCTGGCATTACTAAATGTACTCTTACATTTTCAACTTCTGGAAAACCTTTAATAGTTCTTTCAATTTCTCCTTGTAACGCCCTTTGATAATTTATTTTCATTTCTTCTTCTGTAGCTCCAAATTTGTTTTTATCTAATAATTCAAATCCATTACTTCCATTTTTTATAGGTACCTGCGACATTACCTCCATTCTGAGGCTGTCTACTTTTTCTTTGGGGACAAGTATGGTATTTCCATCCACTTTAAAATTTTCTTTATTTTCTTTTAGTTTGTTATATACAGCTCCCATGTCTTCTTGTTCCATATTTGAGAATAATATTGCGTATTTAGGTTTAGAAATATAAACAATTCCACTTATTAAGGCTCCTATAATTCCCACTGCAATGGCTCCATAGGCAATTTTCTTTTTTTTACTTAAATTTTTAATCTTATCTTTTAAAGTATTAAACCATTGGGACAGCTTGTTCATTTATTAGCACTCCTTACTATAACTGCATTCTATTCAACTCCTGATATGCTTCTATTAATTTATTTCTAACTTGAACTGCTAGTTCTACGGATAATTTAGCCTCTTCCGAATCTAACATAACTGTATGTATATCTGTTTCCTCTCCTCTAAGGAAACTACTAGTAGTTTCTTCTGCCTTTATTTGCTTTTCATTGACTTGATCTAGTTTATTTTTTAACATATGAACAAAATCATTATTTTCTTCTTTTTTATGTTCTACTTTATTGTTGTTGAATTGGTTCTTAAAAATCATATTACTTGGTATAAATTCATTAACTTTCAATTATGTATCCCTACCTTCCTATTTCTAATGCTTTCATAAACATACTTTTTGATGAGTTTATAGCATCTACACTAGCTTCGTAAGATCTTGTAGCTGCTATCATATCTGCCATTTCATTTAATATATTCACATTTGGCATTAAAACATATCCATTTTCATCTGCATCTGGATGGCTTGGCTCATATACTCTTCTAAATTCTGATTGATCTTCTTCTATTCCTATAGCCTTAACACCATTTAGTGTTTCTTCTCTTTTTCCAGTTTGCTTATTAATTTCTTTTGTTAGATTTTCTTGAAATATTGCGACTTTTCTTCTATAGGGCTGTCCATTTTTCCCCCTTGTACTTCTGGAATTAACAATATTGGAAGCTATAGTATCTATTCTCAATCTCTCTGCCGATAGTCCACTGGCGCTTATTCGCATGTTATTAAATATTTTCATACTCTCAACTCCCTCTTTTTAGTAAATAACTCAGGTTTATTTATTACTAATTATGTATCTTTTTGTTGATATTCTATTATTAAGTTGTGATATAAGTGCATTGTACATTAAGGTATTTGCTGCTTGATTTACTTTTTCTATATCTATATCTACATTGTTGCCATCTTCTCGCATACTACTGATATCATCTCTTTTAATTTCCATCTTTCCATACTCTGATTCTGTAGATATATGTTTATTTTTTGTGAATTTTAAATCTAAATCTTCTTTATTTTTCTTTAGATTTTCTTCAAATTCTACATAATGTCTCTTGTATCCTTTTACATTGGCATTAGAAATATTGTTATTTATAACTCTTCCTCTAGCACTTGATACATCTAAAGACTTTTTAATTAGTTGATAATTTTGTCTATCTATGGCGTTATTTGCTGTTAAAGAAATATCTTTCACATTCTCCCCTCCTATGCATTTTAATTTTACTTAAACAGTTATTTTTCTTTATTTTTAAACAATATTTTTAATATTAATAGAAATTTAATTTTTAATTACATACAGTATCTCATAATTTTTTATAAATTTCCATATTTTTTTACCAAGTTCATTATATAACATTCTGTATATTATTTCTACCAAATTTTATGATTTTTCATTTTTCTTTAAATGTATTTTACTTTATATTAAATTTTTTTGTTTTATAATAATTTCATATTCTACAACTAAATAAAAAAATGACTCTGAATAAAATTATTCAAAGTCATTTTTTATTATATTATTATTTAGCTCTAACATTTTCTAATATTCTAAGCATATCCTGTGGTAGTTGATTAGTCTGTACCATAATAGCTCTACCTGCTTCTAAAAGTATATTAGTTCTAGCAACTTCTACCATTTCCTCTGCTATATCTGCATCTCTTACTCTACTTTCAGATTCCTGAGTAGCTAATTCAAAGGAACTTAAATTATTCATAGTATCTTCAAACTTATTCATAATGGCACCATATTTACTTCTAACGTCTACTATAGTATTTATAGCACCATCTATTTTTCCTAATGCCTTATCAGTATCAAGGCCCTTTGTACTCTTTAAGTCCTTTAAGTCCTTTAAGTCTTCCAGTTTTTTTTCTAAGTTAAAAAATTCTACTTCCATAGAATCTCCTACCTCTGTTCCTAACTGCATGGGCTTTTTACCCCCATCTTTAAATAATTTTACCCCATTGAATTCAGAATTATTTACAATATCTTCACAACCCTCTATCATTTGGTCTATTTCTTTTTTTATAATTTCCTTGTCTTCTTCTGAATTGCTTCCATTGCCATATTGTACAGTTAGTTCTCTAATTCTACCTAATATAGCATTAATAGAGCTTAGTGAGCCATCTGCTGACTGTAGCATACTAACTCCATCCTGTACATTTCTATTAGCCATTTGAAGTCCTCTTATATTCAATCTCATTCTTTCGCTTTTAGCTAAATTATTAGGGTCATCCTTAGCAGACTGTATCTTTACTCCTGAGGAAACTTTCTTCATTGCCACACTGTTGCTCTTTAAATTTTTTAAATATCCTCTATAAACATTCAAAGATGCTAAGTTATGATTCAATCTCATAATATTCCACACTCCATCGATTTTAATTGTTATAAAATTATTATCGTATATGTTGTTTAGAACTTTACTTACGCAGAATAAAAATTTTGCGTCACAAAATTTTTATAGAGGACAATTGACAGAGGACATAGGACAGTTCAATTGACAATTGACAGAGGACATAGGACAATGAAGGAGGATTTTCTTCCTTACGTCAGAAAATCTTTAATCTTATTAGTTAGAATTGAAAATGGAGAATGGAAAGTGGAAAATGATTGACAACTTTTCTCCATTCTCAATTATATCTACATTTACATTTTTATTGATGGCTTGTTAAAGCTTTGCTAAACATAACTTCAGTTTCTACAAAAATTAAAATCAAAAGTTTTTATTTAACAAATAAATAAAATAAATTATTATATAAAGATTAATTTATTTTAAATCTCATCAGATTTTATAAAATTAAAATTTTTTCGTAATGACAATGAAGAAAAAATGTCTATCATTTTCAATTTTCAACTTTCAATTTTCAATTTTCAATTATATTATAAAATTAAAGATTTTCTGTAGCAAAGCGGAGGAAAATTTTCCTTCATTGTCCTATGTCAATTGTCCTCTGTCCTCTGTTAAAAAAATTACTTCGTAATTTTTTTATTTTACGCTTTTTCTTTATTTTCATTTTATCCTATGATAATATGAATTTGTGTATAAAAAATTGATTATAATCTATAATACATAATATAGACATTATGTGTAAAAGGAGGAAAAACTATGAATACTGTACTTTTAACAGATTCTAGTTGCGATTTGCCTTTAGAATATATAGAAGAAAACCACGTAAAATTTTTAAGCTTAACTTATAATTTAAGTTACGGAAGTTTTCCAGATGACTTTGGTAAAACCATGAGTCATGAAAAATTCTATAATGAATTAAGAAATGGTGAATTATCAACTACGTCTCAAATAAATGCCTATTCTTTTAAGAAATGTTTTGAAAAACTTATAAAAGAAAATAAATCCATATTGTATTTGGGATTTTCTTCTGTATTAAGTGGGTGCATAAATAGCGCAGAAATTGCAAAAAATGAACTTTTAGAAGAATATCCTAATGCAGATATAACAATTATTAATACTAAGAGTGCTGCCATTGGCCAAGGACTCTTAATACGTAAAGCTGTGGAAATGCTTAAAAACGGTTCATCTAAAGAAGACATTATATCTTGGATAGAAACCTATAAATATCATATGAATCATTGGTTTATTGTAGATGATTTAATGTATTTAAAAAGAGGTGGACGCCTTTCAACAATTTCTTCTGCTATAGGGTCTCTAATGAATATAAAACCTATGTTAACTTTGAACAATGAAGGTGCTATTGTAAATGTAACTAATATTCGTGGAAGAAAAAAAGCTATAAAGTCTCTTTTAGAAATGTATGAAAAAAACAGAGAAAACTTTGAAGATGAAACAATAGGTATAAGTCACAGTGATTGCTTAGAAGATGCTAAGTATTTAAAAGAGCTAATTTTAGAAAAATATAATATTAAAAATATATTAATTGCACCTATAGGGCCTGTAATAGGTTCTCATACAGGTCCTAATACATTAGCTTTATGTTTTTTAGGCAAAAAAAGAGAAAAATAAAAAATATGGAGATTTTATTTCTCCATATTTTTTATTTATAAAGAATTAACTAATTTTTGTATTTTCTTCTTTACTCTCTTCTTTTTTCTTACCATAATCTAAGAATTGAATTTCCTCTGATGTTATTTGCGTTATATATCTTTTAGTTCCATCCTCTCTTTCTAATACTCTTATATTTATTCTACCTAATATACTTATTAATTTTCCTTTTGTTAAATAGGGGTGCAGAGTTTGTGCCGATCTTCTCCAATAAGATACTGGAATAAAATCCACTTCTCTTTCTCCATTAGAATTTAAATAAGGTCTTTGGACAGCTAAGATTAAATTTAAAACTGGTTTATTTTCTTCTCCTACATACCTTAATTCAGAATCCCTTGCCAATCTTCCAATTAACATAACTTTATTCATCATCTTTTCACCTCAAATTAATCATTATATAATTATTATCATTCTATCCACTTTATATTTTTATAATCACTTCATAGTCATTTTATTAAAATTTGATATAATAAAACTAGCTAATTAACGAACAAGTAACAATGAATAAGTATTAGATATGGATAACTCATTACATTTGACAGAGGACAGAGGACAGAGGACAATGATTGATAACTTTTCTCCATTACATTCCAAAAAGTTTTTAATTTTATAAGATCTTTCTTTAGGTTTAGCTAAAGCTAAACTTTTTGTAAAATAACTAAATTTGAAATGCCTTTGATGTTCAGCTTCACTGTCCTCTGTCAATTGTCCTCTGTCCTCTAAAAAAGAGTTCTCAATTCTCAACTTTCCATTTCAATTAGGGGGCCTATAGGTTGTTCACTGTTCATTAATTATAGTTATTCATTAATAGAGGGGGAGGTTTTTTATTTGATTAAAAATTTTAACGATAAAGTTCCAAGAATACATGAAAGTTCTTTTATAGAAGATACTGCTTGCATAATAGGAGATGTAACCATAGAGGAAGATGTTAGTATATGGTTTAATGCTGTTTTAAGAGGAGATCATAATAGCATTTATATAGGTAAGCACAGTAATGTTCAAGACAATTGCACTTTGCATGTGGATGATGATTTTGAAATAAATATAGGAGAAGGTGTTACAATAGGCCACAATGCCATATTACATGGTTGTGAAATAGGAAATAATTCTTTAATTGGCATGGGAAGTATTATTTTAAATGGTGCTAAAATAGGAGAAAACACTATAGTTGGAGCTGGTACATTAGTTCCTCAAGGAAAAACTTTCCCATCTGGTGTACTTTTATTGGGAAGTCCCGCAAAAGTAGTAAGAAATTTATCTATTGACGAAATAGAAAATAATAAAAAAGCAGCTGAATCATATATGGAACTTTTCAAAATGTATTAATTTTAAAAAAGGGCTGTCGCATTTGGCGCGATAGCTCCTTTAATTTTGTTATTAAACATCCATATTTTTTATTATTTTATATTCAAAATACATTTCTATTAAAATAATAATTGGAGATATATAGGTTAAAATTCTCATATTATAATTACTTATAAATACTTCAGAAGTAGTAAGCAATACAGGTAATACAAATATTAAAAATATAGGAATTATTTTTTCACTATTTTTTTTAAATAAAATCTCACCCAGGGTGTTTATAATTAAACTTATAAGCAAATAACTTATACTAATTACAGTTATAAATAAATAATTTACAATAATGGATTTTAATAAATCTATAAATCCACTTTTAAATAAAAATCCTAAATACCAAAAACTTCCATTCTTTTTCATTATTATTATCCATGTAGACATAAAAAAGGCTATCATTAAAAACATAATATTTTGAATAACTTTCTCATTTATGAAATATCTCTTTCTTTTATATCCTAAACCCATAAAAAGTTCTAAGTCGTGTTTTATGCCTTTATAACTTATAGAACTTACTAATATGGGAAAATAAATAGGTATTATCTTATTACTGATTGTGTATCCTTTTTCTGTTGATATTATCATTAAAAAAGCTCCAAGCATAATGCCCATTACAGCCCAAAATGCTATGGCAAGTGGAAATGTTTCATTACCCATTTTTATATTAAATTGCCTTTTTAATTTTTCATAGTCACTTTTACATATATTCTTCATAATATCACCTGTTTTCAATATCCTTTAAGGATAATCCTACAAATAGCTTTTGAACTCCTAGAGGTTCTATTGATAGGTTTTTATTTATAAGCTCCTCTTTTAAATTATCGGCAATTTGTTGAAATACCCAGAGGATTTTACTATTTCCATACACTTCAGAATTTATTACATTTAAATCCCCCTCGATTTCTTCTATAACATCTTTTTCTCCCTTTATATAAAAGGACTTTTCTCTTAGGCAATCCATTTCTTCATTTAACAATACCCGTCCCCTATCCATTATAATTAAATTTTCAAATAATCTGCTTACTTCATCTAAATAATGCGTGGAAAATATTATAGTTCTAGGATTCTTTTCATAATCTTCTAATAATATTTTATAAAACACCTCTCTATAAACGGGATCTAGTCCAGAATAAG
Organism: Clostridium cochlearium; assembly: GCF_900187165.1. NCBI lineage: Bacteria > Bacillati > Bacillota > Clostridia > Eubacteriales > Clostridiaceae > Clostridium > Clostridium cochlearium. The sequence continues at coordinate 1,418,378 of NZ_LT906477.1, forward strand.
GTTCGTCATATATGGTTAAAGGCGCTCTGCTAGCAAGTCCTATTATTAAATTAACCATGGCTTTCATACCTTTTGAAAGAGAATCAAAAACTTTGTTTTCATCTAATTCAAATTTTTTTATTAATTCCTTTCTAAATTTTTCATCCCAATTAGGATAAAACTCTTTTAGTATATTTAAAATTTCGCCTATTTTTAAATAGGAAGGAAGTACTCTATCTGATGATGTGAAACATATTTGAGAAAGTATTTTTTCATTTTCAAAGGGTTCTTCTCCAAAAACTTCTACTTTTCCTGAATTTTTTACATAATAACAGGATATTATTTTTAAGAGAGTAGATTTTCCAGCACCATTTTTTCCTACTAATCCATATATCTTATCTTCTTCAATTTCTAAGGATAGATTATCTAAAACCTTTTTTTTGTTAAATATTTTATTTAACCCTTCTATTTTTACAGCCAATTCCATAATATTCACTCCTTTAGTTTATTTCTACAGTTTCTAACGCTATATGACACATTTTTAAATTAAATATTATTATAGCCATAGTAGCTAGTACAAAATATTTAAAATTATTAAGATTATAATAAGAAGCTGTGACAATGCCGAATCTTATAGCTAATATAATATAAAAAAATATCATTCCAAATTCTAAAGCTATATAACTGCTTTTCCTTAATATAATGATGAACATTTCCAAGCTAAAACACATTAAATAAAATAGAAAATTCGCTATAAAAATTATCATCATTAATTTGTAATCTACCATTAAATATTCCCTTAAAATTTTTTCTTTGAAAAATAGAGTGAAAATAGTTGATATAATTGCTAAAAATACGGTCATTATGGTAGAATATTTTAATCTATCGTAAAAAAAGCTTTTTCTAGTTTTGCTAAATTGTATATACGTAACAAAGGTATTTATATTCAGGGCAAAGAAACTAGTAAGAATCATAATAAATTTAATGAATCCGTCCATTGTATAAAGATCTAAATCATTTGAATTTATAAATCCTTTTATTATAGAAATAACTGTTATAATCAGTATAAAAAAATATACACTTATTTTATCTTTAATGTGCAGTTTGAATAATTTCCACTTCATAGTCTCACTCCTTATAATCCTTTATCATGTTTATAATGTCTTCTTTGGAAAGTTCTAGTTTTTTTCCTTCTTTTAAAGTTTCTAAAATATAATCTTCAAAAAATCTCTTTCTTCTTTTGTTTTTTATATATTCTAAAGCTCCACTTTTTACAAACATGCCTATACCTCTTTTTTTATATAAAATTCCTTCTTCTACTAAAATGTTCATTCCTTTTCTAGAAGTTGCTGGATTTATACCATAAATTTCAGAGAATTGAGTGGTGGACATTACCTGGCTTTCTTCTTCTAAAAATCCATTTAATATATCATCTTCTATGCCCTCTGCAATTTGCAAGTATATGGGTTTTGAATCATCTAATTTAATTTTCAATAAATTTCACCTCTCAGTTTACATCCTTTTGTTTATATGCTGTTAAAATTGAATAATATAAAAGCATATTTAGTATAGCTAAAATTATAAGTAGTATATAAAACCTTTTTGTACTATTCCAAAGAAAAAAAAATCCATATGCAATGTTATTTGATATAAAACGATGCAATCTTTTAAAAAAGAATTGTACCAAATTAAGGAAAGCTATAATCAAATAAATATAACGTCTTTCTTTTACTATGAAATAAGTTATTATTGTTATTAAAAAAATATTCATTGTTATTATTCCTAAAAAATTAATTATATAAGTATGTGCTTTTCCCTGTATTATTGGAATTGGAATAATATGTGTACCCTTTATAAACCCTATACTTTTTAAATAAAATAGAAGAATCGAATATATAAGTGCTATTACAGCTATTATTATATAATTATTTGTATAAAATTCTTTTCTTGTATATTTTAAATCCATAAAAAATTTTAGTTCTCTATTGAAATCTTCAATTAAAGCTGTTATATCAATAAAATATATAATAAATCCTATCCACCATAAACTTACTGTGGAAGTTGTACTTTCTGAAGCTACATCTATAATTATTGCACTAGCTAGCATTCCAAAAAACAATATAAGCATTTTTAGAATTTTACTTTGACTTTTAGAAAATATTTTAATTTGATTTTTGAATTTTTGTATATTAATTGCTTTTAATACAGTCATATTTTGTATCCACCCCTTTGTTAGTTGGTTAGTTATATAACTAAGTATATCACCTATACATTATTAATGCAATAGAAAAATCCTTAAGCTTTAATTAAAACTCAAGGATTTTTCTATCATTTATTAAACCGCTATTTTTTTAATATCTTTGTTCAAATGAACTCCTACAAGTTTCCATACAAAATAAATACAGGAAACCTTTATAGGTACTTCTATCAGGTTTTTAATTATTCTTGGTCCGATTATAGCATATACTCCTTTTTTGGTTAACATGGATAACCAAATAGTGTTTAGTCCAATGTTTACAAATAGCATAACAGATATTACAGCTAAGGATATATTAATTATTTTCTTAGGTTTATTGTAAAGAAAATATCCATAAATCATTCCTGATAAGGCATTGCTTATGGTGAATCCTGGGAAATATGCTCCCTTAGGGAACACCATCATACCTATAATATCTGCTAAAGCTCCAACAATTCCACCTGCTATAGGACCAAATAATGCACCTGATAAAGCTAGAGGTATAAATCCAAAACTTATTCTAATTACCGGTGTTTCTATTCCTAAGAATCTTGTAAGTAACACTTGTAGGGCAATTAAAAAACTTAAAGTTACTAATTTTTGAATGTTCCTCATAGCTCCACCCCCTCTACAAAATTTTAAATTTGCTAATAGAGAAGTGGGCCACATTGTTAGCGGAAGCGGTAGATGCATCGCAAAATCCAACAGATTTTTTCGTCTAGTGGCAACGTCCCATCCAACTAGCACTTCACGCGCAATCACCTACTCTAACTAGCAAATTCATCATTTTCATTATAATACAAAACCATTCAGAATAACAACTATTTTTTTGAGTTTTGCGAAAATTGTCAGTATATTAAAACTTTAGATAATTAAAGCATAAAAAAAGATCTCCACTTTAGTAATTTCAAGCGGTGATCTATTCTATATTCCATTATTTTAGAGATTATATCAGTATATCTTTTTATCAAAGGGTTCTGTTTTAATATATATGTCAAATAAAGTCGCTGCATCTTTTTCACTTATCTTTCCATCCACTAGCTTTCTATATAAAATATATAAACTTGCATTCATTTCAGGGTCACTATGTTTTACTTCTTTCATTTTTTGCTCTATTTTTTCAACAAGAGTTGAAGAATTTTCTTTGAAAATACCATCAATGAGCTCTACAATTTCTCCTGCATCTTTAGCAATAGGCCTTTCTTTAGCTATAAGTTTAATCCCCATAGCCCTAGATTGTATTTTCTTTAAAATACTCTTGTCTACAATTAATTTATCATCCGCCATGTTAAGTCACCTCTATAATATTATTTCCCCTCTTTTATAGTTTCGGAAATTATACTAAATTCTTTAATTTATTGCTTAGGTTTTTTCTTAGAAACTCCACCTATGCTTTCTAATTGAGCTCTAAAATTATTTCTTATATTTTGTAAGTACTTCTCTCTTAGTTGTGATTGTTCTACTTTCTCCTCTTCTGTTAATCCTTCTTCTTTACTTTTTTTATATAAAAAATTTATTCTTTCAATGAGTTCTTCTATCTTCAAAATTACTACCTCCTAAATCTATATATGTAAAATCCCCTTTGAATCACCTTTAAATTATATCATAATATAAAAATTTATGGGATAATTTTTTATGGCATGTTTTGTTTCAACAAAACATGCCTAATTGGTTTAACTATTGCTTAACTATTTTGCTTAACCGTCCCCTCTTAATTAGCTTAGTCTATTTTGCTTAACCGTCCCCTCTTAATTAGCTTAGTCTATTTTGCTTAACCGTCCCCTCTTAATTAGCTTAGTCCGGCTTAACCGTCCCTCTTATCTTTTAACAGTTTCTTTTTTATCATCCATTCTTCTGTTTCTTTTAGTCCTTGTTCTATATTATATTTTGGTTCCCAATTCAGTAATTCTTTTGCCTTTATATAGTTGCATTTAGATCTCATAATTTCTGTTAAGGGGCTATTATGTTTTACATATTTTATAGGTACTCTATCTTTACTTATAAGTTGTGCTAAATCTTTTATGGAAATATCCACACCAGTTCCAGCATTTATAATTTCACCATTACTTTCATTTGAATAACCCGCTTTTGCTATAAGGTCTACACAATCCTTTACATATATAAAATCCCTAGTTTGATTACCATTTCCATATATTTTAATATCCTTACCTTTTAATGTATTATATATAAATGATGTAACTACTGCTCCCTCACTATTAAAGCCCTGATATGGACCATATACATTAAATGGTCTTATGATTGTGACTGGTAATTTGTAAGTATAATAAAAAGAAGTAACTATATTTTCAGCAGCTAATTTACTTGCCACAAAAGGTGACAAAGGCTTAGTAGGATGCTGTTCGTCTATACCTTGTTCTTCTGATATTTTATATGCAGATGCAGTGCTTACATAAACTATTTTACAAGGATAGATATTTTCATTTGATTTTATTACCCAAGTCTCTCCATCTAGTTCAGCATCCTCTCCAACCATTTGAATCTTTGCTCTTTGCAAAATATTAAATAATCCTGCTGTTTCATTATAAAAAATAGTTTCTGGACTTTCCATACTATAAATTGGACTAGTAAGAGATGCTAAATGATATACTATATCAAATTTTTCTTCTTCAAATATCCCCTTTAAAAGGTCTCTATCTCTGGCATCTCCATTTATAAATTTAAATTTATCATTGCCTAAAAACTCCTTTATATTAGATATACTTCCACTAATTAAGTTGTCCACTACCGTTACATTGTGTTCATCCCTTAATAGTCTTTCTACTAACCACCTTCCTATGAATCCAGAACCACCAGTTACAAGTAAATTCATTTTACCACCTCTTATCTGATAATTAAGAAAATTCTATATCATTATTCTACCACAATATATTAACAATTAACAGATTTATTATTTTTTTTACTTGGATTAACAGTTTTGCTTAACTGCTTAACCGTCCCTTTACTTTTACTTTCAGATTTGTCTTAACTTTTGCTTAACCGTCCCCTCTTATCCCCTCTTAATTAGCTTAATTTAACTATTGGACTTAACTATTTTGCTTAACCGTCCCTCTAAACTAAAAAAACCCCCTTTTAAAAAGAGAGTTTTTCATTATAACTATATTAAACTATTAAATTTTTTATAGATTCTATATTTCCTTTGGTGTTGTTGTACATGAATTCTGTGTAATTTGTTAATACATCAGTTTTAACTATGTTCATTAAAGAAGTTGCCATATTTATGTCACTTATGACAGATAATGACGATGTGATGTTTAAGTTAGAGTTTGAAGTATTCATTAGAGCATGTTTCAAATTGTTGTAATTTACTCCATTTTCTACTCTTATTTCATTTATCTTTTCCAAAGCATTTTTAGCATAAGAAATCGTATTGCCTGAACTTTCTTGAGTTGATAAGTCTGCATTTTCAAGGCCTAAACTATTTATATCCACATTGTATAGTTTTAATTCCATAGTTGTATATGGTCTATCTTTAGTTTGTATTGTTATACTTCTGTCATCTTTTAAAACTTTTATTTGATTGAATTCTGTATTTTCTACTATGGTATTTATGGATTCTTTTATTGCTTTTAATTCTTCATTAAGAGCTTGTCTATCTTCTTCTGATAAAGTTCCATTGGCTGAATACACAGATATTTCTCTAATTCTATGAAGGTTAGTAGTTATATCATCCAATGCTCCATCTACTACTTGCAAAAGAGATATACCATCTTGTATATTTCTTTCTGCTTGAGAAAGCCCTCTTACCTGTGCTTTAAAACTTTCACTAATAGTTAAGCCTGCTGCATCATCTGCTGCTCTATTAATTCTCTTACCTGTAGATACTTTTTCCACAGTTTTTTCTCTGTTTCCTCTAAATTTATTTAGTTTATTAGATGAAGAAAAAGTATAAATATTATTTATTAGCACTTCTTCACCTCCCATCTTCTAGTTTAAATGCGTCTTCCTTTAAATTTATCGTATATTTTTTAAAAAAATTAAGTTAATTTATGCTTTAATATCTATATTGCTTCCTAAATTAGGATCTACTGAAGTTTTTAGCATATCTATCATATTATCTGCATTTTCTTTCCCATGTTTCATTCCCATTTTCATAAGAGCCAAAGCTGCACTTTCTTTTACATTGGTTTGGCTTAATGCCATAGAAATTCCGCCTATATCCATTTAATTCACCTACTTTCAAAAATTATTTTGGTTATATTTAATTTATTGTATAACTTTTAAAATTGTTTTCTAAATTTGATTTCCACCCATTGACCTTTGGTTCCAAATGCTTTTCTACTATATCAGAACATTTTTCCACATCCCCATCATAAAAATTATGCCTTAACTTTATAAATAAATTTAATATAGCTTCTGTTGAATTCATCTGATTTTTTATTCCTTTTCCCTTGGGTAAAACTTTTAGAGATCTTTTACAAGCTTTCATAGATTCTATTCCTTCTTCTAAGATTTCTAAAATCTCTCTGGTCTTAAATCCATATAGATTTCTTTCTATATAATCTACAGCCTTTATTAAAGTTTTAGAAGTATCAACTAGGTACTTAATAATTTCTATGTGTTCTTCTTCATAGTGGCCCATGGATTTCACCCCCTATGCTTATATATTTATCGTATTAATTTTGCTATTCTTAACTTGTCCTATAATTTAATTTTAAACTTTTTTAAAAATCACTACAAAAAAACATATATTAGACGATATACTATATATAGATACAAAATAATTATGATAATAGGAGTTTTGATTATGAAAAAATTAAGTTTAGAAACCCTTATCGATAGTGTAGAAGATATGCCAATCCTTCCAGCAAGGATAAATAAAATATTACAACTTACAGAAGACCCCGATTCTACTGTACAAGATGTAGAATTAGAAATTTTAAAAGACCAAAGCTTAACAACCAAAGTTCTAAGACTAGCAAATTCTACTTATTATGGCTACGCCAGAAAAATAACAACTGTGTCAGAAGCCACTGTACTCTTAGGATTTCAAGCTATTAAAAGTATAACCCTCGCTTCCGCTGTAAGTCAATTTCTTATAACAGAACTTCCAGGAGGCTATCGTATGGAAAAGTATGACCTTTGGAATCAATCTCAAACCTGTGCAATAATATCAAGGCACATAGCAAAAGAAATTAAGTATCCAAAACCTGATGAAGCATATATAGCAGGACTTTTAAGAGACATTGGTAAAACCATTTTAAATTATTATGTGGCTAAAGAATATGAAAACATTTTAAATAAAGTAGAAAATGAAGGCGTTTCCTTTTTAGACGCTGAAGAAGAAATTTTAGGATTTAATCATGGTGATGTGGGCTCAAAAGTAGCTGAAAAATGGAACTTCCCAAAAGAATTAGTAGAAAGTATCCAATATCATCACACTCCAGAAAAAAGTCAAGCTAATAATAGTAAACTAGTTTCAATCGTTCACATAGCAGATGCTATAACAATGATGATGGGGGTAGGATTAGGTACTGATGGACTTGCCTATAACTTCTCAGAATTTGCCCTTAAAACTTTGAATCTTTCACAACAAGATATAGAAAAGTTTTTTGCAAGCTCTATGGACTTTTTGTATGATGAGGAGAGTTTTAATATTTAGTATTTAGGGACGGTTAAGCCTTATATTGATAGAAACTATATAAAATTTATCTTTTATATAGTTTCTATTTTTTTGTTTATTTCTATTTTATTCAATTTATTAGCCTTATAATTTAATTTTATGCTTTTTATGGTATTTATTATTATATTTTCGATGCTTGTCCATATTAATCATAAACATACTAATAAAACCTTATATTCTAGATAAAATAAAAGGCTTAAATATGTATAAATTATTTTTTAACCTAATTTTAGTTAAATTGTGAAAATATTATGTACAAGCTAGCGCTTTGGAGTCTCTATGTTCCGAAATAAACTTATTTATTATGTTTTTATATTTGTCTTCTGTCGATATAAGTTCAACTCCAATAGAACAAAGTCTTGATACTGTTGATTGAGCAATGTTTCCTAAGACTTTACATATATCCTTGCATCTATAATTGCAAAGACTTCTCATTAGCAGCGAAGCTAGCGCTTTTACAATTTTTGAATTTTTATTGTTTTTTACATGACACATTATTTTGTCTATTCCTGTTTCTTTTTCAATAAATTTTAGTATTTCATCAGGCTCAAAGTCTCTTACTATTATCGTTCTATCACTCCTGTATTCCGTTTCCTCATCTTGAAATTCTAGTTCATTTTTTATTTTTTCATCATCACATATGTAAACTAATTTAGCATAGTTTTCTCTGGCTTCTTTTACATTATTACTAAAATACTGCATTATAAATGCTTCATCTAAAAGACCTGTAGCATCTTTTTCAAGACCTAAGTATACTTTCAAACTTGAGTATTTATACTTTTCTGGGCATTTTTCATATCCTGTTATGTCTAACACATTGTTATGAATGTAGGCAGACAATGTAATAAGATATCTTTGTGTATCCACTATTTTACTTTTGAATCTGTCTTGAAATAAAGGTCCCCTTCTTTTATTAATTTTATTAAAATTTATTGCATAACTAAAATTTAGTCCATGCATTATTTTTGATATATCTGCACCATTAGAATCTATTATAAAATGTCCATGATTTGTCATTAAGCAATATGCATAAACTTTAAAACCATATTGTTTTTGATATTCTCTCATTTTATTTAAATATCTAATTTTATCTTCATGTTTCTCAAATAGGGGTACCTCCGTTATACTTCTTATCATTACATGATATATAGCATCTTCTGATTTTTGTCTTCTTGTTCTTGGCAATAAAAACACCTCATTTCATATTTTGTATTTTAATTATTAACATGAAATGAGGTATTTATTCAATTTTCTGTTAGTTTAATTTAACTAATTTGCTTAACCGTCCCTTTTTAGGCTTTAAATTAGATAATTTAGTTTAATTAACCTTACTTAACCGTCCCATCTTGCTATATCAAATTGAATAATTTAAATTAACCGTCCCCTTTTTTCATAATTTTATAGACATTTAATTATTTATAAATTACAATATTATAGAATATATTTTATGTTGTATTGGAGGGCTTATTTGATATGTCAAGAAAATTAATCCATAATTATAGAATATTGATATTTTACTTTTCATCCTTTGTCCTGTTTGGTCTTTTAATGGACAGTCCTAAAAATATTTTTTTAGGATTATATCACATAATAGTGCAACCTGATCTGCTTATAACTGATTATTTTGAAATAGCAGGTATTGGTGCTCCATTTGTGAACTCAGGTCTACTAACTCTTATCTTTATAGCAATACTTATAAAGTTAAAACTGAAACCTACTGGTGCTATATCAGCTGCATTATTCACCATAGCTGGTTTCTCATTTTTTGGAAAAAATCTCTTAAATGTATGGCCAATTTTTTTCGGTACTTGGCTTTACTCTAAACATCAAAAAGAACCTTTTTTTAATTACATATTAATGGCGTTGTTTGGTACCACATTATCCCCAGCAGTAAGTTATATTTCATTTTCTGGCTATTTTATTTTATGGCAAGGAATTTTCTTAGGTATACTTTCTGGTATATTATTAGGATTTGTTCTTCCTTCAATAGCTGCTTATTGTATAAAGCTACATGATGGATTTAATCTATATAATGCAGGCTTTGCAGGAGGACTACTAGGTACGCTATATATGTCTATACTTAGATCTTTTGGAATTAATTTCCCACAAAGAACGCTATGGTCTACTAAATATACTCATACCATCCTTATTTTTTTATGTTTCATATTTGTTTCAATGATCGTATTAGGTTACTTTTTAAATGGTAATAAATTAACTAATTTAGGGAAACTATATGAACAACCTGGTAAAGCGGTGTCTGATTATCAAATTTTATTTGGCGAAGGTGTTTCATTAATAAACATGGGTCTTTTAGGCTTGTTCTTTACAATTTATGTTATAATTATAAAAGGTGCCTTAAATGGTCCTACCTTAGCAGGTATATTTACTATAGTTGGTTTTGGTGCCTTTGGTAAACATTTAAGGAATACAATTCCTGTAGCATTAGGTACCATAATTGCATCTATAATAAATATATGGCCTATTAATTCTCCCGGAATGCTCTTAGCTACATTATTTAGTACTACTCTAGCCCCCATAAGTGGTGTTTATGGCCCATTTTATGGGATCTTAGCAGGATTCTTTCATGCATCTCTGGTAATGAATATTGGATATTTACATGGAGGTATAAATTTATATAATAATGGATTTTCTGGAGGATTAGTAGCAATCTTGTTATTACCAATCATAGATATATTTAGAAAGGAAGTATAAAGTGAAAAAATACAACGAAAGAATTATAAGAATAGCAAGTGAACTCATGGGTTTTTCTTATAAACTAAACTCAAATAAATTTGACATAACCGTAGAATCTCTAGAAGATAAAACAGTTATAGACTTTAAGGTATATAATGCTACTATTACTGAAAAAAAATTAAAAGAAATAGAAGATCTTTTATCTTCTCCAAGACTTCATGAAATAGAGGAATATTACTGGAACTTATCCGGTAATGATATAATTAATACAGAATTAGATTTAGTAGGCATGATGGTAGATGAATCAATAGTTAACTATGATAAAGAAAATCATATCCTATATATAAAATTGATAAGGTTATTTTAATTAAAGGGGACGGTTAAGCAATATTTGTTTAAAATATTGCTTAACCGTCCCCTTCTTTCCCTTTTTTGTCCTATTCTTTCAAATATTTATTTATCTTCTTATTTAAAGTATATATTCTTATATTTGATTTTAACTTTGCTATAAACAATCCCTCATCTAGTGGTTTTAAAATAAAATCATCTGCTCCAGCATTTAAGATACTAGATAGGGTTTTAGTATTATCTAAAGAAGTAATAGCAATTATAGTAGCTTTTATATTGTTTCTTCTAATTTGTCTTATAACGTTTTTACCATATTCATTTTGCAATACAAGATCCACTAAATAAATATCATATTTTTTACCACTATCCATTAACTCTCTACCTGTTTTATAAAAATCCAACTTTTCTATTCCATATTTTTTTAAGATATCTTTAGCTATAACATACTCTAAAGAGCTATCTTCTACTATAGCAATTTTTGCTTCCCTTAAATTCCTCATATGTTCATCATCTTCTAATACAGCTTCTACATGTTTAGATATTTCATCTTGCAAATCTTCTTTTAATATATAATCACTTATTCCAAGGTTAAAAAGATTTTTCTTTTTCTCATCTATATTATCCCCAGTTACCACAAATATAGGAATTTCCCTTTTATCACTTGAATTTACATCTTTTATAAAACCCTCTATACTTCCTCCTTTAGCTAAAAGTGACGTTATAATAAGATCTACATCATTATTCTCCAATATATAATGAGCTTCGTTAAAACTATCTGTATTTATGTAGTTATATCCCTGTTCCTCTAACATCATCCTCACCATATTATAGAAAAACTCACTTTGTTCAATATGCAATACCGTGTACATATACCTCTCCCCTTTTAAATAAATACTTTTTAAAAATTTCAACTATTTTAAATTCAATCTATTCTATGCATTACGCAAAAGTTCAATTATTGATTTTGACTGTTGATTTGCTTGAATGAGCATCGCTTGAGCAACTTGCTGAAGAATACTGTGCCTTGCTAGGTTCATCATTTCTTTGGCCATATCTGCATCTCTTATTCTAGATTCTGATGCTATGAGATTTTCCGCAGTGTTCTCAAGATAGTTTATTCTATGCTCTAATACATTTTGACTAGCTCCTAAACTAGCCCTTTGAGAAGACACAGAATTTATGGCACCATCTAATATTTTAATGGCAGAAGATGCATTTTCATGATTAGAAATATCTAAATTTTCATCAATATTTAAAGCCTCAGCCCTCATGTCTTTTATATCAATTAAATAATTTTGACCTTTATTGGCACCAATTTGGAGAGTTACTTTAGATGAATTGCCCGAATCACCATTTAATAGTTTTTTAGTATTAAATTCTGTATCATTCCCTATTCTATTTATTTCTTTAATCAATTCAGTAAATTCCTGTTGAAGTGCATCCCTATCTTCTTTAGCATTTGTATCGTTGGCAGCTTGAACAGCTAATTCCCTCATCCTTTGTAAAATTGAATGTGTCTCATTTAAAGCACCCTCTGCTGTTTGAATTAGAGATATTCCATCCTGTGTATTTCTGGATGCCTGTTGCAACCCTCTTATCTGAGCTCTCATTTTTTCTGATATAGCAAGCCCTGCCGCATCATCTGCAGCTCTATTTATTCTAAGACCTGAAGAAAGCCTTTCCATAGCCCTTCCAACCATATTATTATGCCAAGCCATATTTCTATAGGCAACCATTGCATTTATATTATGATTTATTATCATCTTTACTATATCACCTCCTAAAATTAGCTTAAATTGATTAACTAAATTGCTTAACCGTCCCCTTAGTTTTTTCTATTTTCTTTATAATATCATCGTAAATTTATATAATAACTTTAATCTAAATTGCTTAACCGTCCCCCATAATTACCCATAATTAATTAAAATAAATTAACCGTCCCCTAACAACTTGACACTAAAAAAAATACATGATATGATAAGGTAAAATTTAAATAGGAGGAAATATTATGAATTTCAAAATTAACAAAATTAATATAACAATTTCAAAATTAAATAATAGCCTCTTATTATTAGCTAACTTAATTTAGCGATTGTATATGTAGATAGATAAAAATACTATCATAGATGCAATCGCTCGAAAAGATGCGTATTGTATCTATGGTGGCTAATATATTTGCGGTGAAATAAATTAAGCCTCGTAGATAAAACTAAGGGGCTTTTTCTTATATCCTAGGCAAAAGTGAAAGTCCTTTAGTATATAACTAAGGGGCTTTTTTATTTTATATAAATTAATAAAAATAATACATTTAATAAAAATATGTTAAGGGGGCTGAAATAAATGCAAAAATCTAGAGAACAATGGGGAACTAAAATGGGATTTATACTTGCCGCTATCGGTTCTGCCGTAGGCTTGGGGAATATATGGAGATTCCCGTATGTAGCTTATTCCAATGGAGGAGGAGCTTTTTTAATACCTTACTTCTTTGCCATATTCACAGCAGGAATACCTCTATTAATTCTTGAATACGGAATGGGTCACAAATTTAGGGGCTCAACCCCTCTTACAATTGCGAGAGCAAATAAGAAATGGGAATGGCTTGGTTGGTGGCCAATAATTAGTTCAAGTATAATTTTATGCTATTATTCCATGATTTTAAGTTGGGCTATAAGGTATTTAACATTAAGCTTTACAAAAGGTTGGGGCACCGATACCAATAAATACTTTTTCAAAGACTTCTTAAAATTATCAACATCTCCCTTTGATTTTGGAGGCATAGTAACTCCCGTATTATTAGGTATAATTTTAGTTTGGGCTATTAATTGGATAATATGTTACAAAGGAATAAAAAATGGAATAGAAAAATTAAGCAAAATAGTATTACCAACGCTATTAATAATTATGATAATTATAGTTATAAAAGGAATAACATTAAAGGGAGCATCTGTAGGCTTAAACAAATTATTTACACCAGACTGGTCAAAAGTAAAAGATCCTAAAGTTTGGATTGCTGCCTATGGACAAGTATTTTTCTCACTAAGTATAGCTACAGGAATAATGATGACTTATGCAAGCTATTTACCTAAAAAAACAGATATAAATAACAGCGCTTTTATGACCGCTTTTGCAAATTGTGGCTTTGAATTTTTATCTGCCATTGGAGTATTTGCAATAATTGGATTTATGGCAAATGCTCAAGGAGTAGCTGTGGATGAAGTTGTATCCAGCGGTATAGGACTTGCCTTTATAGTTTTTCCAAAAGTATTCTCAGTTATGGGATCTTGGGGAAATATTCTAGGTGTCTTGTTCTTCTCTTGCCTTATATTTGCAGGCTTAACCTCTGCTGTATCCCTAGTAGAAGCTATATCTTCATCTATAATTGACAAAACAGGGTGGGAACGTAAAAAAGTAGTATCTACTATGTCTTTAATTGGAGTTTGTATAAGCTCAATATTTTCTACAAATGCAGGACTTTATTTATTAGATATTATGGATAATTTCATAAATAATTATGGAATAGTAGTTGTAGGATTACTGGAAGCTATCTTTGTAGGATGGATAATTCAAGCAAAAACAATCCGTAATCATACAAATTCAATTTCTTATTATAAAATAGGAAAATGGTGGGATGTAATCATAAAATATATTACACCAACTATTTTAACTTATATGTTAGTTAATAGCATTATTACAGAAATAAGTGCACCCTATGGAGGATATGATCTACCAAGCTTGTTAACATATGGATGGAGCATAATCCTATTAGGTATTACATTGGGAATAGTAATTAGTAAAAAGCCATGGAAAGAAGATATTACCTATGAACAAAAGGAGGCGGTTTAGATGACATCAAGTGCAATAATATTTTTTACTATAGGGGCAACAGTACTTTGGGGAGGACTATTTTGTACTCTAGCAATCGCAATTAAAAAAGAAAAAACATCAAATTAATTAAATCACAAGGAGCTGTCACACTAAAAATTTGCATACAATATGTTGTAGTATTTATTCTTAGCTAGATAGCTCCTTTTATATAATATGAAGTATAAATTGCTTAACCGTCCCCTTATTTCTTCTTAGCTAAATTGCTTAACCGTCCCCACTTAATCTAATAATAGTTTGTAAGTCTTGTACAATATTTGATAACCCTTCGCTGGCGTTGGCTATTTCTTGTATGCTTGCGGATTGTTCTTCCATAGCTGCTGAAGCCTCTTGGGTTCCTGCTGCATTCTCTTCTGCTATAGCTGATAAATTTTGCATTAAATCTATTAGTTGATCTTTGCTTTCATTCATAGCATTTACCGATTCATTAAGTTTTTTTACTACATTTTTAGTTACTTCTAGAGAGTTTGCTATTCCTTCAAACTTTTCTTCTGTTCTAGTTACACTTTCTGATTGAGCAGCTGATATTTTATTTACTTGTTCCATTTTCTCCACTGCATTTTCGGATTTTTCTTTTAATTCTTCTATAACTTTCTTAATTTCTCCTGTGAAATTATTAGTTTCCTCTGCAAGCTTTCTAATTTCTTCTGCTACTACGGCAAAACCCTTTCCATCCTCTCCAGCACGTGCTGCTTCAATTGCTGCATTTAAGGCTAAAAGATTTGTTTGTTCCGCTATAGATTGAATCATAGTACTGGATTCTTCTATTTTTTCTGCGCTTTCATTATTGCTTAATATAATTTCATATATTTCCTTGGATGCATTGTTGCTTTCCTCTGTCTTTAGTACAAGATCTTTTAATATGATAAAGCCTTCTTCTTTTTCTTTTTCTATATCTTTTGATGAATTATTTAGTTCTATTACAAATTGTTGATTTTGTTCAAATAAAGCTCCCATTTTCTCTACATTTTCAGCTGATGTTTCTGTATCCCTAGCTTGACTACCTGCTCCTACCGCTATGTTTTCTATAGTTTTTGCAACTTCCTCTCCTGCGGTTGCAGTTTGTTCCGATGTTGCTGTTAACTGCTGTGATGTAGCCGCTACTTGCTGTGATACCTCAGATGTTTTCATAACAAATTCTCCAATGTTATCTCGCATTTTTCTTAAAGCTCTTATCATAGTACCAATTTCATCTTTATTATTAAAATATTTAGCAGCCTTTTCATTACCCTTTATAGTAAAATCTAAATTAGCCAATTCATTAAGTCTTTCTGTTATAGCAACAATAGGTTTAGTAATACTTCCACTTACAATATAAATAGCTAATGCGCCGATAATTGTTATAACTAATGACAATATTATAAAAATATTTCTAATAGAATTTGCCTCTTTTAATATTTCTTTTTTCTCTATGCCCATTGCTATAATCCAATTACTATTTTTAACAGGTGCAAAGGCTACAATTTGATCCTTTCCCTCATATTTATATTCTCCGCTACCAATTTGTCTTTTTAACATACTATTTGTCATAATATCTGCTAATCCTTTAAGATCGTTATCCTTTTCTGCTTGCTTTAAAAAGTTTACCTTATTTGTGACTAAATCCTTATTTCTATCTCCTACAGAAATTCCCTCATTATTTATCATATAAGCAAATCCTGTTTCTTTATACTTTATATTGCTTACAAATTCGCTTAGAAGTCCACCATCACGTCTACCATAAAACACACCTATGTGCTCTCCATTTTTATAAATAGGAGTTGCAATTATAATTACTTGTTCACCTGTAGCACTGCTAACAAGTAAATCTGATTTGGTTGTTTCACCTTTCATAGCTTTTTTAAAATATTCTCTTTGAGCAATATTAGTCTTTTCTCTCTTAGAATTAAAAATAGTGCTATTACCATTTTTATCTGCAAAAGCAAAAGATAAATATCCTGTTTTTTTTGCTTCATCTTGTAAAAACGTAATTTTTTCTTCAAAAGGAATTTTATCATCCAGTAGAATTGTATCTCGAGAAAGTGTTTCTATATATCTAATATCTGTATCAAGTTTTGCTTCAATATAATCTGCATTAACCTCAATCATATTTTTCAAATCATTATGGGCATCTTCTATTAATCTTTCACTAACTATATTTGTGGATATAATACCTAATATTCCTGTTATAATAAATGTAATAACTGTAAATGTAGTTACTAATTTTGTTTTCAACGTTTTCATAATAATCCTCCTATCTTCTATATAATAAATTCTTTATTTTTTCTTTTATTGTTTTACTTACTTCGACAAAAGGCAGCAAATAATAAATATTATTATTTAACATTATAGCATATTTTCCCAAGTAACAGTTACCCAAAAAATAAAAGAAGGAATTCAACTCCTTCTTTTGATTATTTTATCACTTTAAGTTTGGCTATATTTTCCATATTCCTAGCAGTAACCACTTCCACAGTAGCTAAATCTTTTCTCATATTTTCAACCTTTTCTGAAAGGTGTACAATTTCATTTGATATTTTATCATGTTCAGCTTTATTAGTTATGGCTTTATCTTCAAGTATTCTTAAAATTCTACCCTGTTCTTTTTGTTGAACTTTTATAAACTTTAAGAATTTTGCTTAACCGTCCCCTTAAAATAAAAGGACCTGTCAAGGGACTGAGCTTGCTACAATCTTTTCAATATCACTTCTATAAACCTGCTAAAATCTGATAAGTGTTTCTCAATAATTTCTTGTATTATACCCAAATTTACTGCTTGATAATTATGAACTACAATATTTCTAAATCCTACCATGGACTTTAAATTTTTCATAAGTCTATTATCAATTATATTATTACTATTTAAAACTTCAAATGCGTCTCTACTATTTTGAGGAATACCAAGTTTCTTCTCAGAAACTATATGCATAGCTAAATCAATGGCAGCTTCACAGGCTCTTTGAATATTCAATATTATGGAATCCTGTTTTGTATAATCCTTAAGATTATCTGGATTATTATTATAGACTTCATTTATTCTATTAATACATCTTTCTATTATAGCAATTTTATTATAAATCACATCATTTTCCATATACAGAACCTCTCTTTTTAATATTTTCCATTATTATTTCTCTTTCTTCATTTAAAAGAGCATATTCCTTAAAGGCTCGCATTTCAAAATACATTCTTCTAGTTTCATCTGTACAATAAATTTTTTCTCCTGTTCCCACTACTTGAGCTTTAAAAACTGTAGAAGCTTTTTTTAGATTTATTAAATCCACATCCCTTTTTACAATATCAGCTAACTCCTGTGCCATAATAAAAACTTCATAATCAGTAAACTCTTCATCACTTAAAAAAGCTATATCTATATCACTATCTTCATTGAAATTTCCATTAACAGCAGATCCAAAGATGTAAACTAAATATGGCTTTATTATTTTTAAGGAATAGTCTATTATTTTATTAATTGTATCCTTATTTAAATACATTAATTATCCCAACCTTTAATTATATTATTTAAATAACTTAACCGTCTCTCTGTACCCTGTAATTTATAATTTTACTCAGATCCTAATTGCCTATAATAAAGACCCTTACCTTCTTTATCTATATGCTCTTTTAAACCACCATTTTCCATATTATTATAACGGATAATATCAATATTATTATAACGGATAATATCAAAATAATAAGGAACAGGAAGATTTTCATCTTTGATTTTATTTATAGCAATGTTAAACCTCTTTTCATCATAGGTATGTGCCATAAGATTTTTACTTTATAACATCTCCATCCAGACATCCCCGTCCTCAATTATTTCATAATGAAAAGCAGCTTTTATAACTTCTTTTGGAAAGATTGCCATAACCTCTTGAGATTCTAAATAATCCTTAACAGTTTTCCATGATAATTCAAGTGTATATTCAAATCTTTGAATTAATCCTTCTTTTTCCAACATACTCAAAGAATCAAAAGCATCTACTGCACTTTTAAACTTAGTATAGGCTCTCAATAAATTTTCAAATCTTTGTCTCCATCTAATTTCTTTATTATTCATATAAAATCACCTGATTTTTTAATTATTTTTTACTTAAAATCATAGTATATTGATCTTCTTATTATTTAATTATTATTTATATTATATCATGTAACATGAAGAAATTAAAAACATTAAAGGATCTGGATAATTCCAGCTCCCACAAAACAACTATTTTGCTTAACCGTCCCCTATTTTCTTTACTTCATCTCTTCCCTTTAATTCCATAAATAATGTATCCCTAGCATTACCTCGAATATTATCAATGGTATGAAATCCCACACCTTTATACCCTAATTTTAACCTTCACTCATAATAAGATGCCACTACTTCTGAATTAATTCCACTTAGTTTATTATTAATTTCTTGTAACAAAGTTTCCGCTTCCACTTAATCCACTAAAATATTGATCCTTTCCTTTTTCTTTTGTCTCTAATCCAATCTTATTACTATTGTATATTTTAACCTGAACATTCTCAATTCCTGCATTATCTATATCCTTTTGAAAAGAATCTTTAAATTCATTTATAGAATTAAATCTACCATGAGTTAAATTTACACTTACATTTGTTCCGCTAACATTAAAATTTAGTTTATCATTAGAACCATCTATAGTAATGCCATTAAAGGAATTACCACTCATTACATAAGTTGATTTATATTCATATGTTGGAGTTGTAGAACCTTCCGGTGGTGGATTGGCAATAGTTTCCCCATTATTATAGGTAGGACTTACCTCTGTAATTTCACAAAACAAAGGTATATACCCATTAGCTGTATCTAAAAGCTTAATTTTACTTCCATAATCTAATTTTTTACTAGAGATTTTTAAATTTGTTCCACTAGCTTCAGCAAAAGCTTCTATATTTTGTTCCTCTAATTTTTTATTTACTTCATCAACAATTTCCCCTATAGTATTATAAGTTTTCCCTTCCAAAACAATGTTTTTTTCAGAAGAATTGTCATCATCAAGATAAAATGATATGGTATCGTTTTCTCCTTCTTTAATTTCTATAGGAGAATTTATACTTACTCTCCCTGTTGCGTATCCTTGAGTTTTATGTATTTTCCCATGTTTTGCATTATCATATAAAATAGAGGTAATGCCATCTATTTTTATCATATTACCTGCAAATCCATCAATAATTCTATAGCCTGCATCTAAAGCAATTTGGTTGCCATTCATATATACTTTAACATCTGCTCCTTGAGCATCTAATTGTTCTTGCATAATATTTACAATTTCATCAGCAGTATATCCTGTACCCATATATGGTGGATAAGGTGTGGGTGGGAATTCAACATTATATCTTTTATCCTCTATGGTAAAAGTAAACTTATCATTACTTCCTGTTATAATGTCTAATTTACCGGATAAGTCACTGCTACCAAATACAGTTCCAGCTCCCATACTTATGTGATATTCATAAAAAAAGCTTAAAGCCCCACCTACTAATCCATCTATTTTTTTACAATTTTCTGCTGACAGGGAAAGTACATTATTTTTATCCAAAGAAGGAATTAAATTTCTATCTACATCCCATAGCTTATCGTCCAACATGTCAACAAAAGCTTCCCTGGTATAAATTCCTGAATCTAAATAAATTTCTTTTAACTCTCCATCCACCTTTACCCCCAGATAATCCGTAACACCTTTTATAACTGTAACCTCATCATCTAAAACTTTATTTCCTTTGAATTTTTCATAAGTATCTCTATGCTCTTCATAAACATTAATTGTATTAAATTCTGTAAAAAAGCTTACATTATTAATATATTCCTTTAAATTTCCATATTCATTTTGTATCATTTCTCTATCTTCATTAGTATAGGTTCCATTTAACGCGGTAATAGAAAGTTCCCTCATTCTTTGCATAGCTTCTGTTACATCATTTAATCCACCATCAACAACCTGCATCATGGATATAAAGTCTTGAACATTTCTTGAAGCCTGGTTAAGACCTCTAATTTGTGCCCTCATTTTTTCCGAAATAGCAAGACCCGCTGCATCATCTGCCGCATTATTAATTCTAAGTCCTGAACTCAATTTTTTTACAGAAGATTTATTTTTTATATTATTATTTTTTAATATGTTATATGTAAAATGAGAGATTGTGCTATATATCAATTTCTATTCACCCTTTATTTAATCATTATAAAATCCACACTACTACAATTCTGTTAAATTTAAGTATATTATAACATAATATACTTAAAACTATCTTTCATTTTACATATTTATTATTCACTAAAAAAGAGCCAGAAAAACTCATTCTGACTCTTTTGATTTTACGATTTGCTATTTTGAGGTAATAATTTAACAACCATTTCTATTTTATATCTCTTTTGCTTAAAATGGACCATATCCTATTTTAATTGCAATTGACAAGAAAATTATTGATACCACAGAGAAAATAAGCATTAAGGGCCATAAAAATTTATACCATCTTTGTATTGGGACTTTTCCGTATGCTAAAAATATTAATAATGTTCCATAAGTAAACCAAAACATATTAGAAATTCCATCTCCAAATTGATATGCTAATGTTGTTGTCTGCCTAGATAAACCTATTAAATCACCTATTGGCATTAAAAGAGGCATGAGTGCCATAGCTTTTCCGCTGCCTGATGGAACTAAAGCATTTAATAATGTAACTATCACCATAATCCCTATTGCAGAAATTACAGGTGGTAATCCTGATAAATTTTGAGATAAAGAATTTATTATAGGGTCTATAATTCCTCCTCTTTCTAAAATCCATTGTACTCCTCTAGCAATCCCCACAATCATAGCACCATTTATAGAACCCTTTGCACCTAATATAAATGTATTTGCAATATCCCCAGGTGTCATTTTACAAACAAATCCTGCTATAATACCACATAATAAAAATGCTGCAGTCATATCATTTATACTCCAACCTAACTTCAACATTCCATATACAACTATAGCAAATGTAATAGCTAAAATTACTAATGATAATTTTTGAGATATTTTCATCTTCTGATTCTCAATTTTTGAAAAATCATAAGTTAAATCAGAAATATCTATATCTGACACTAAACTTTTTGATGAATCCTTTTTAGTTTTATTTCCATATCTTATTGTATAAACTATTGCTATTGCTACAAATACAATATATGCAGTCAACCTTAATCCTATTCCTGAAAACATTGGAAGTTCTGCAATTGAATGAGCAATACCTACTGTATAAACGTTTGTAGGTCCTATAGCAAATCCTACCATAAGTCCTAATATACAAACTGCCACTGCAGTTAGTGAATCATATCCTAAAGCTAGCACAATTGGAATTGTTATAGGTACAAATGGTATAGCAGCTTCTATCCACCCTAAAAATCCTCCTATAATAGCGAATAAACTCATAAGTATAATTAAAACCAAAGAATCTCCTTTTCCTCCCATTTTAGAAATAAATTTAGAAATTCCCATTGATATAGAGCCTGTTTGATTAAATATTTCGATAGTCCCTCCCACTATTAAAATTAAAAAAACTATTGGTCCAGAACCTATTAATCCATTTGGTACAGCTCTAAAAATATCAAATAATGCTATTGGGGTTTTTTCTACTCCTCTATAAGTACCGGGAATTACAACTGTTCTGCCATTAATTATTTCCCTTTGAAATTCTCCAGGTATTACAAAATAAGATGCGATTCCACAAATTGCTATAACACAAAAAAGAAGTACATAAGGATTTATATTTTTTTTCTCTTTTTTACTTCTATCTTTATTTATCAATTATTTCACTTCCTTTGCTACATTTCCTAATTCATTAGTTAAAGCTAAGTATCCAACAATACCTTCTTTTAACATACTTAAATTGATTCTATCCTCTGTTGTATGGCACATCTTTATTTGCGCTGGAGAAAACCCAATAACATCTACACCTATTTGACTAAAATGGCCACTATCCGTCGCAAAAGGCCAATGTTTTAATTTAACTTCATGTCCATATACTTTTTCAAGAATACTTTTAGATTTTTGCACTATATATTTATCTTCATATATTCGATAAGGTGGCTCTCCTTGAATACCTTTACCTACATGACCTGTATAACAGTGTACTGGAATAGTAACTAATTCAACTTCAACATTAATCCCTTCAAATAAAGACTCTTCAACTTTTTTTCTAATTTTCTGTAAAATAACTTCATTAGTATCAACTGGAACACTTCTATAATCAAGAATTAAGGTAATATTATTTGGAATAATGTTTGTTCCCTTTTCAGATGAATAAATTTGTGTTGGAGACATAGTTGAAATACCTAATTCAGAATCTGTCCCTAAATCGAAATCTTTTAAAGAAACCAAAAATTTTCCTAAGAAATCAAATGGATTTATGCCTTCATGTGGAATAGATGCATGACAAGACTTTCCTGTAATACTAACTTTGACAGCAACCCTTCCTCTTGCAGAAACTGCAATATCATTTTCCGTAGCTTCTCCTACTATTGCATAATCTGTTTTAAACCCTTTCTTAGCTAACATCATTGACCCATAACCAGAATCTTCTTCATGAACTACACCTACTACATATATATCCCCTTTAGGCAATAGGTTTTCTTTTTTTAATATATATGGGGTATATACTTGAATTGCAAAAGTACCTTTTGTATCAGATGCCCCTCTACCCCAAATAGCTCCTTCCGCAATTTTTCCACTGTAAGGTGGATACTTCCAAATCTTAGGATCACCTTCGTAAACAACATCAAGATGGCAATTTAGCATAATAGATTTTCCTCCACCAGTACCTTTAAAAACTCCTATCACATTACCAAATTCATCAACATTCACTTCATCATATCCAAGTGATTTCATCTTTTCAACAGTGTAATTTGCCAATTCCTCCTCTTTTCCTGAAGCGCTTTTAATTTGAATCATCTGCGAAGCTGTTAATAC
The DNA here is from genome assembly GCF_900187165.1 of Clostridium cochlearium. NCBI lineage: Bacteria > Bacillati > Bacillota > Clostridia > Eubacteriales > Clostridiaceae > Clostridium > Clostridium cochlearium. The sequence goes on from NZ_LT906477.1 coordinate 1,442,100, forward strand.
AATTTCATCATAGTACTTTTCCATAATAATATTCCATTTTTTATTCATAATAATACCCCCTGTTTATTAATATGAAATTTTTTACACTTTTAAAAAAATATCAAAAGAACAATGACATTATATAATGATATATACTAAAACAACTCAATTATTACTTTATATAAATTATAATCGTATTATTTAACAATTAAGTCTAAAGCTTGTTTTAAGTCTGCAATTATATCTTCAGCTGTTTCAAGTCCAACGGATAATCTAACTAAACCGTCACTAATTCCAGCTGCTTCTCTTTCTTCTTTAGTGTATGGTGAGTGAGTCATAGATGCAGGATGTTGAATTAATGTTTCTGTATCTCCTAAGCTTACTGCTAAGCTTGCTAATTTAACATTGTTCATTATAGTTCTTCCTTCTTCTACTCCACCTTTTACTTCAAAGGATATCATAGCTCCTGGTAAATCCATTTGTTTTTTAGCTAATTCATGATATTCAAAGCTCTTTAATCCTGGATAGTACACTTTCTCAACTGCTGGATGGCTTTCTAAAAATTCTGCTACTTTCATTGCATTTTCACAATGTTTATTCATTCTAATCTCTAGCGTTTTCATTCCTCTTATAATTAGGAAAGCATTAATTGGACTTAGAACTGCACCGGTCATATCCTTTAATCCTGATACTTTAATATCCCCTATAAATTCTTTACTTCCTATTGCAAAACCAGCTACAACGTCACCATGTCCATTTAAGTACTTAGTTGCTGAATGTACAACTACATCTGCTCCGTGCTCTAGTGGTCTTTGTATATATGGAGTATTAAATGTATTATCTACGAAAACCATACAATCCTTAACTTCATGAGCTATCTTTGCTACAGCTTCAATATCTGTAACCTTTAAAGTTGGATTTGCTGGTGTTTCTAAATAAACTACTCTTGTATTAGGTTTCATAGCTTTTTTAACTTCTTCTAAATTAGCAATATCTACAAAAGTCACTTCTACTCCAAACTTTGGAAGTCCATGATTTAATAGTGCAAATGTACAGCCATAAAGTGTGTCTGATGCAACTACATGGTCTCCTGCCTTTAATGCTGTCCATAAAGCTGATGATATAGCTCCCATTCCTGAAGCTGCTGCTACTGCTGCTTCTCCGCCTTCTAATAAAGCTATTTTATCTTCTGCTTCTGCAACTGTTGGATTTCCTAATCTTGAGTATATATATCCCTCTTCTTGTCCTGCAAATCTTTTTCCTCCTTGTTCTGCTGAATCAAATATAAATGTTGAAGTTTGAAATATAGGTGTAGCAAGTGATCCATATTGCTCATCTTTTTTGTGTCCTCCATGTATTGCTTTAGTACCAAAACCAACATTATTCATATTCATAAAACATATCCCCCTAATTATATATTTGTTTACTAATATATATAGCAATAACCATTCCAACTCTTTTTTAAAATTATAATTATAGCTACAAATCATAGAGCTACAAGGGTATACAGTTTATTATTAAGTATACTAATATTGTATTTGTAAATAATTAAACCACTTTTTCAGAATTATCTGGTTATTTAAATTTACACTTGTAAACTAATCTTTCCACTTTACATTTTTTATTTTTACTACAAAAGGAGCTGGATAATTCCAGCTCCCTTAAACCAGTTATTTTGCTTAACCGTCCCCTATTTTCTATTCTATCTTAATAACTGCAGTATTCCTTGAGGTTGTCCATTGGCTTGGGCAAGCATTGACTGTGCTGCTTGCATTAGGATATTGTTTTTAGAGAAGTTCATCATTTCCTTTGCCATGTCTACATCTCTAATACATGATTCTGAAGCTGATAAATTCTCAGCTGTATTATTTAAGTTGGCAATGGTGTGTTCTAATCTATTTTGGCAAGCTCCTAGTGAGGATCTAAAAGTTGAAACTCTTAATATGGCACTATCACATTTTCCTATGGCATCAGAAGCTTTTTTATTATCTGTAATTTGTAAGCCACTTAATCCAAGAGCAGAGGCTCTCATATCTCTTAATCCAATATTTAAAGTTTGTGCTGCATTGGCTCCTACCTGAATTGTCAACTCACTATTGGAAGTATCTTCCTCTGGCCATATGATTTCAAACTTACCCGCTAAGGGTTGTTCTGTAACAGCAGTAGTGCCACTAATTACATCCTCATCTTTTATAGCTGCACCGCCATGATCTGAACCTAAAATAGAACCAACATCATCTTCATCAGTTCCCCAATTTAATTTAACTTTAGTATTATCACCTACATAGTTCTTTATATTAGTTTCAAAATCTGTTTTAAGATTTGTTATATCTGTAGACGTCTCTAATCCTGTATTTCCATTTGCTTTTATATCACCCATTACAGCTTTTAAATCTTGCTACCTTATCTATGTATTTAACCATTACATAACCAGCGTCATAATCCAAATCGTCACCACTCCAACTAGCTCCATTTAGTAAAGCATTCGCTCTTGAAGCTAATGCATCAAGTTTAGTAGTGTCTATGCCAGTTTGGTCAGCTTTTCCTATTGCTCTTTTTAATCTTTCATCAGCTCCAGCTATACCCTCTGCAGTACCTTCTATAAACCAAACTTTATTATTGTTATGTAAATCATTCATTTTATCAATTCCTAAAGCATCATTCATAACTGCATGAGTCATTTCATGGGCTATTATACGGTCATTATACAGTTTACCATGAATATTATTTCCACTTTCTCCATCACCTTTTTTAAAGTCAGAAATATCTATATGAAGCTCTAAAACATCAAAAGTTCCTCCTACATGTGCAAGTTCCCCATAAGGAGTTCCTTCATCTAAAACTACTTTAAGTTTTTTAGTTCCTGTTCCCTCTATTCCATAGGCATTGTTTATAACTTCTCCAGCTTTCTCAAGCCATCCTGTTTTAAGTCCATTTAAAATTTTTTCTCTTACCTATGAGTTTTCTGAACCTGAATTTAAAAGTTTTATTGTATTAAACTCAGTAGTATTACCTATTCTATCCACCTCAGCTATTAACTGATTTATTTCCTTTTGAATATTGTTTCTATCATCCTCTAATTTGTGCCCTCATTTTTTCCGAAATAGCAAGACCCGCTGCATCATCTGCCGCATTATTAATTCTAAGTCCCGAACTTAATTTTTTTACAGAGGATTTATTTTTGACATTATTATTTTTTAATATGTTATATGTAAGTAAGCGTCAAAGTTTTAGCACCTTTAATAATTCCAAGAATAGTATTAAAATATCCTAGTAAGGCAAGAATATGCTTTACTAGGATTAATTTATTTTTTATCTTTAATTTTCATATTTTCAGGAATCTTATCATTCCAAGGCATAAGATTCTCTAAGCTTTCGCTATCGTATATATCTATCTTTGATAGATTATCAAATAGATAGACTAAGTACCTTTCTACAACTAAATTATTAGCCTTGGCAGTTTCAACAATACTATAAATATTGCTACTTGCAGTTGCACCCTTAGCAGTGTTAGCAAATAAGAAATTTTTTCTTCCTATAACGAAAGGCTTAATTGCTCTTTCCGCAGCATTATTATCAACTTCTAGAGAACCATCTAATAATACATTTTTTAATCCTGGTAAATGCTTTTTAGCATACTCAAGTGCCTTACCTAACGGACTTCTTGGAAGAGCATCTTTTATTTCTCTTTCAACATAATCAATAAAGTTATCTATAATTGGAGCTAGTTTCTCAGTTCTTATTTTAAATCTAATATCATAATAATTTTCATCATTTGAATAAGATTCTCTAAGTTCTTTTTCAAGTTTATAAATTTGCTCACAATAATTAAACCCTATTATTGCTCTAGAATTTTTTAGGGCTTCTTCATCTAAATCTACTATTATATTATGAAAATATCTTCTTATGTGAGCCAAGCAATATACTCTTGTAGCTCCGCTAACGGAATTGTATCCATTATATCCATCCGTTTGGAGAAAACCTTTAAAATCTCCATTAATTACTTTAAGAGTAGTTTCATCAGCATGAATGTAATTACGGCTAAGCAATTCTTTTTTCATATGGTTATATATTGGCTCTAAAGCATCTGCTGCAGACATAGTCCAATTGCATAGAGTTTGCCTTAAAAGAGTAGCTCCCATCATATCAAAGTAAGTTTCTTGCCTATATAGTGGCATTGCATGTTGATATTTAAGTATTAGAGTATGTGCAATTAACTCATTTGAGGCCATGCTATTATAAAAAATTGTTTTAGGGGCTTCTGGTGAAATTATTTTACTTTCACCAGTGGCTCTTTCGCATGTTTTACAAGCGTAGCTATAAATAACATGATCCTCAATTATTAATTTAGCAGGAATGTATTTAACAATCTCTTTTCTAGATTTAACTCCGATAGGAGTAAGCTTTTTACCACATTCTCTGCAGTTAAGATCCTCACCTTCTAATTTATGTTCAACAACAACTCTTTCCAAATTAGCTAAATTATCTTTCTTTCCAGTATAATTGCTTTTCTTAGCTCTTTTATATGTAATTTCCTCTAAAGTAGGTTCTTCTACCTTTGAATCACTATGTTTTTCAGCCTCGTTAAAAAAAGATAATTGATTAACATCTACTTGTTCACTGGATGCTCCAAATATCTTTCTATTTCTATTAGATATAACACCTTTTAAGAATTCTAATTCATTTTTAAGTTTTCTTATTTCTTCATCTTTTGAGCTTAATTCTTTATCTTTTTCATTAATTTCATTTTCCATTTTTTCAATTAATGCTTTTGTATTTTCATCAAGCTCATTAGTTAAAAATTCGTGACTCATAGTTACCCCTTTAGCTTTATTTGATATTTCTATTATACCACAAAACCCTTGAAATTACTATACTTCAAGGGTTCAAAGTTGATATTTTTTTAATAATAGTTACTTGCTTTTACAGGTTTAAATTTAGATTTTGTTCTTACTTCATAGCCTTTTAAAAGCCAACGTAATTCATCAATATTAATCTTTAATGCATCGGCAGCTGTCGCTGGCCATTTGAAGCGATTAGCTTCTAAACGGTGATAATATAGCCAAAAACCTTCGTCAAAGTGAAGAATTTTTAATTTATCCATTTTCTTGTTGCAAAAAACAAATAGTGCTTTATCAAAAGGATCTAACTTAAATTGGTTTTGCACTATCATAACTAAACCATCAATACTTTTTCTTAAATCCGTATAACCGCAGGCAAGATAGACTTTTTCTACCTTATCTATATTTAACATTTTAGAATTAACTCCTTAATTATTGCTGTTATTAAAGTAGCTTCGCTAACAGGAATAAGGATATTAGCATTGCCTACATTAATTTTTACTTCTTTTAATGTAGATTTATTTTCTTTAGTATTATCAACTTTACTATTCAAAGAAATAGGCTGAAAAACAGGTTCTTTACTTTCAATTGCCTTTTCTACTCTTTTTTTATGGTAATAAAATTGACTCTTATTAAGGTTATTCTCAGCACAGAAATCTTTCACTGTTATTGTATCTTTAACAGAGTTAAATTTATTTAAATATTCCTCCCAAGCATCATCATCTAATTTTTTATACATAAGTAAACCTCCCATTGATAATCTTTTACTTAAGTTTATCAATGAGAGGGTATGTTTTCTAGATACTTAATTTTTGACGCTTACATATGTAAAATGAGAGATTGTGCTATATATCAATTTCTATTCACCCTTTATTTAATCATTATAAAATCCACACTGATACAATTATGTTAAATTTAAGTATATTATAACATAATATACTTAAAACTATCTTTCATTTTACATATTTATTCTGAAAATAATTGACAAAAAGGAGCTGGATAATTCCAGCTCTTTTTTAAAATTCAAGAACCGTCCCTTTATTTCTTCAAAAAAAAAGAAGGGAAATCCTTCTTTTACTTACTTTATTACTTTAAGCCTAGCTATATTTTCCATGTTCCTAGCAGTAACCACTTCCACAGTAGCTAAATCTTTTCTCATATTTTCAACCTTTTCTGAAAGGTGTACAATTTCATTTGATATTTTATCATGTTCAGCTTTATTAGTTATGGCTTTATCTTCAAGTATTCTTAAAATTCTACCCTGTTCTTTTTGTTGAACTTTTATAAACTTTACATCTTCTTTTAGCACTGATACATCTTTCTTTAATCCTGATACATCTTTCTTTAATCCTGATACATCCTCTTTTAGTCCTGATACATCTTTCTTTAGTCCTGATACATCTTCTTTTAATGTTGATATATCCTCTTTTATAGGATTTAATTTTTCATCTAATAAACTACTAAGTACGGTTAACATTTCTTTATCCAAGCTTTTCACCACCATTAATTATTTGTATTTGCGAATTCTCTCTACATATAAATAGTAAAGTTCTCCGGACACTTTTTATAAATTTATTCTATCATTGGTTATTTATTATAGCAACTAGAAAATTATTCCTGTAGTAATTTTGCTTAACCGTCCCTTAAACCCAAACAACTATTTTCTGCAAAATATTACTTTGCCCACTCTATCTATATGTTCCTTTAAGCTATTATTTTCAATATTATCATAATAAACAATATCAAAATAATAAGGAATGGGAAGTTCTTCATTTAATTCAACATTAAGTTTTGATATAGTTTTTTCCGTTACTAATTTACCATATATACAAATATCTACATCAGATCCTTTTTTATAATTACCCATAGCTCTACTTCCAAATACACAGACCTTTTCAATTTCATTATAATTACTTAATGTTTTTATTAACAAATCATAGGTTTTTTCCGTAAGACCAAATTTCATTTTCTTTCCTCCAAAAATTCTACCAACTGCTTTATTGCAATAAAATATTCATCTTTGATTTTATTTATAGCAATGTTAAATCTCTTTTCATCATAGGTATGTGCCATAAGATTTCTACTTTGTAACATCTCCATCCAGACATCCCCATCATCAATTATTTCATAATGAAAAGCAGCTTTTATAACTTCTTTTGGAAAGCTTGCCATAACCTCTTGAGATTCTAAATAATCCTTAACAGTTTTCCATGATAATTCAAGTGTATATTCAAATCTTTGAATTAATCCTTCTTTTTCTAACATACTCAAAGAATCAAAAGCATCTACTGCACTTTTAAACTGAGTATAAGCTCTCAATAAGTTTTCAAATCTTTGTCTCCATCTAATTTCTTTATTATTCATATAAAATATCACCTGCTTTTTTAATTATTTTTTACTTAAAATCATAGTATATTCATCTTATTACCATTTAATTGGTACCTATATTATATCATGTAACATATAATAATTAAAAACATTAAAGGAGCTGGATAATTCCAGCTCCCCTAAAACAGTTATTTTGCTTAGCTTTTGCTTAACCGTCCCCTTAAATTTTATCAACTAAAATTTTTATTTTATTTTTTAATATATTATCTGCACTTTCAAAGTCGCCCTTTTTTAAATATGTTTTTAAATCTCTATAATAAGCTCTTAATACTATGCTGTTTTTAATATCTTTTTCTTTATTGGTGTAATATTGTAAACCTTTAAGGGAATTTTCTATGCTTTCTGTGGCTTCTATAGATGCATCTATTATTTCTTCACTTTCCTTTGATACATTTTTATTTTTAATATCTTTTTCTATATAGACATTTCCTTCTTTTAAAGTGTTTAAAATTTCTCCTATTCGATTTTTTATATCTTCTTCTTTAAGCCTTTCGGATTCATTTTTAGTTATAGAAATATTATCTTTGTAAAATATAGTGTTTATACTATTTAAGAAATTGTTAGATTTTACTGCAAAGGATAATGTTATAAATATAACACTTAGTCCAAATGCAATTTTTTGTTTATTTATTTTGGTTTTCATTATTATTCCTCTACTAATTTAATAGGTTATTTTGCTTAACCGTCCCCTTAATTTTAATTAAATCAAGTTCTTTAAATCCTTTTCTATGGTTCCCTTTATTCTAGCTCCTTTACTTGAATTAATAAATTCAATATCTTTATTTTTTTCTATAAGCCTTTCTATACCCTTTTTAAACTCTAGCATACCAGATGTAGTGTTTAAATAAGTTCCATCTACCCCTAACACTTTTTCACAAAAAGTGCTTTCTTTTATATTCTCATTATCTCCAGCATGAAATTTATTATCTATAAAAGCCATATCTTGTCCACAAAGTATTATTTTATGTCCTCCAGCTTTTATTGCTAAGTCTATGGTTGGTATAGCTACAGTTTTACCAGTTTCCACTATAATATTTTCTTTATTATAACTACATTCTTTATTAAAAAACATATATTTAGGGCCCCTATAAGCTTCAACTGCCCATCTAGAACCTGTAGATAAAAAACAAAGAGGAATATCTAAATTTTCATAACCTTTTATCTGATTATAAACAACTTCCCCTGCATCTAATATAGTAATTATATCTGGTTTTATTCCATTTTTCATTAAAATATCTAAAGCTCTTCCTACTGCAAATATTTTGATATAATCTCTTTTTTCCTTCATAGTATTTAAATCTTTTTCTAAAGAAGGCCCTGCTGATGCAATTACTATTGGTTTATTTTCTAATTTAGAGGTTTTAAAAAACTCTCCTATGGTATTATAGTTATTTTTTATATTTATTTTTTCATTTTCTTTCATAATAGGTTCAAATCTTTTTAAGTTGATTTTAGCTATTTTATAACTTTTTATAGCTTCTTTAAAATCATTATATTTATATTCTAAAGCCCTTAATAATGGCTCATATACTATAATATCTTCTACTAAAGAAATTTTATTTGTAAATTCCTTATAAAAATCCTTGTTATTTCCCAATATAAAATTTACTCTATTATCCTTTTTTATATCCTCTAAAAGATTATATTTATTTGCAATATCATATATTTCCATATCCAAATCAAATAAGAATATCTCAGAATCTAAAGGTACTCTTTTTAATATTTCCTTTGCATGATATCCAAAACCCAATCCATACATAACAATATATTTTTTATTTAAAATTAACTCTTTATTACTTTCTATAAATTTTTCTGCATCTTTTATAGGATAAAATTTACTATATACAAATTTATTATCTATTTTTAAAGCATAGTTATTATCTTTAGATTGAATAATTTCTATTTTTCTTTTGTTATTATTCATTTTTAATTCATTCCTTTATTTTTATAGCTGTTTCTCTATTTTCTTTATAATATAATCGTAAATTCATATAATAACTTTAATTTAAATTGCTTAACCGTCCCTTTAAATTTCATATCATTTTTTCTAAATCATATTATCCTAAATTCCGGAAATAAATTATCATAATTTATCATATAATTATTTTGATTTGTACTTATCTCTAAATTAGGTAAATAAAAACTACTATCTTTTCCAAATTTAAAGTTAAGTTTCTCTAAATCTTTAATAGTATAATCAAATAAATTTAAAAAGTCTGCCCCCAACCCATGAGCATTAGATTTAAATATAACTCCGTCTATATTTTCTTCAGATATTTCATTATAAATACAATAATCTAATTTAGAACAAAAATTTTCTTTTATCTTATTGTTTATTAGATTATCATTATTTCCATGATAGGAAATAATGTTACAATTATTCCCTAATTTACCATATAAAGTGCTTAGATTCAATAATTCTTCATCAAAGTTTATATTTTTAGCAAAATAATCGAATTCTATAGCTAATTTCATTTTACCTATTTTATTAAATACAACTCTATTATCTTTAAGATATACTGGAAATAACCATGCAGAATTATCTATTAATAATGAAAATAAATGAGGTGCTAGTGCATTACATAAATATGATAAATAAGCGCCGTGAGAATGCCCATATAAAATTATCTTCTTTGAATTGAATTTATGATTATTATTATATAATATAGACATTACATATATTACCGATGTTATATTATCCAATGCCTGCATTATTCCCATATCATTAAAATTCATATGGTTTTCATTTGACAAATTTTCCCTACCATGCATAGTTATGTTATAATTCTTACCAACCTCTAGCAGTCTATTTAAATTCGTATTACCTTCTTCAAATATGTATTCAATTTCATTGCTTGTAAATATTTTTTCTATTTCATTTCTATTTATATTTAAAAGTACATTATTTGCTTTTTGCATAAATTCATTTCCAAAATAATCACATTGAATAGTAACTAGATTATATTTGTTAGCAAATGTTTGTCTCATTTTTTTATATACATTAGAATTACTATTAGCTCCAAATCCTGATATAAATAATAAAATACCTGTATCTCCATTTGTTCCAAAGTCAGGTTCACAAAAATGAATTTTTAATTTCCTTTTTCCATAATTATTTTTTAAGTAATCCTGAGTATATATACTGTTGTGAGCATATATATTTAATGTATGTTCTTTTGTCATACCCATTAACACTCCCTCATGGTTCTTTATTCCTTTTTAAAATTGTATTTTTCCTATTTCTCTTACTAACTTCTCTAATTCATTTTATTGGTGACTCCATTGGAATCTGTCACCTATAGTTATCATAAGATCTGAAATTTTTTTGTTAATATCTTTTTATATTGGTAGTTCCTAAATTCTTCTCTTAAAATGGTATAGTTAGTTCCTAAAAATAATTTCGTATCATCATTTACATTATATTTCAACTTTTCCTCCCCAGTGTTTTGATTTATTATAAAATCTACATCAAAATAATGTAAATTCATAGTTACTACATTAAAACCCATAAAACTTAATCTTATACATTCCAGGTTTATATTTATTAGACAAAGGGTTATCTACTCTGCATACATAAAAAACATCATTGGTTTTAGCCAATTCTTTAGCTAAAATTAATGTTCTCATAATATGTCCCATATCAATTTTAGAACCACCATATTCTCATATAGGAATTTTCATAGTCATCACCTTATTTTATATGTTCCCATTTTAAAGGTGTACCTTTTCTTAAGTTTTCTTCACACGTTCTTCCTATTATGTCATTAATATACTTAGTAGGCAATCCAAACCCTGGTCTTATACTTTTAACATTTTCCTGTGTAAATACTTCTCCCTTTTTAATATCTTTTACTACAAATAAAGATCTTGAATGTTCTCTACTTTTTATTTGTTTTTCTGTAAGATTATAATTAACAGAACCTAATGCTTTTTCTACATTTCTTATATCCTCAACCATTTGTTTAAATTCATGTGGTTCCATTGAAAACTTAGCATCTGGTCCTCCATCTGACCTTTTCAAAGTAAAATGCTTTTCTATAATTTTTGCACCTAATGCCACCGCTGCTATTGCAACCTCACTTCCTAAAGTATGATCTGAAAGCCCTGCTACTACATTAAAAGTCTCAGCTATATTAGGAATGGTTCTTAAATTTGCATCTTCCACTGGTGCTGGATAGGAACTTGTACATTTTAAAAGAGCTATTTGATTATTCTCCATTCTTCTACATGCATTAACTGCTTCCTCTATATCTGAAAGTGTAGCAATTCCTGTAGATATTATTACAGGCTTTTCTTTAGATGCTATATATTCTATAAAAGGAATATCTGTAATTTCAAAGGAGGCTATTTTATAAGCTGGTACATTTATTTCTTCTAAAAAGTCCACTGATGTATTATCAAAAGGTGATGAAAAACATATAAGACCTATATCTTCCGCTATTTTTTTAAGTTTAGGTTGCCATTCCCAAGGAGTATAAGCCTCTTGATAAAGCTTGTGTAAAGTAGTACCATCCCAAATAGTTCCTTGTTTAATTTGAAAATATTCATTGTCGCAATCTAGGGTTATGGTATCTGGAGTATAGGTTTGAAGTTTTATAGCATCTGCTCCAGCCCATTTAGCCTTTTTTATAATTTCTACTGCTCTATCATAATCTTGAAGATGATTTGCTGACATCTCTGCTATTATAAAAGTAGGATTTTCTCCTCCTATTTTTTTATTATTTATAGTAATAATTTGTTCCATAATGTCCTCCTGTTTAAATATATAGTATTTCTCTTACTAACTTCTCTACTCCATTTTTATTTATAATTTTCTGGTTTTTAATCATTAGTTGTCTATTACTTAATTTAGATATTTTTTTAATGTTATTTATAAGTTTATCTTTTGATAACTCCCTATACCAGCCTAAATTATATATTAATCCTTTTTCCTGCATTTCATTTGCTATTTCCTCTTGATTATCTGCAACTATTAATCCAATAGTTGGAATACCACAAACTGCAAGCTCATATAATGTGCTTCCACAGGCTGATATGGCTATATCACATTTATTCATTACTTCAATCATATTAGCATTAAAATATAAATTTATATTTTCTTTTAAATTTTGTAACTTTAATAAATTTTCAATATTTTCTTCTTTAAAAGATGGTCCTATAATAATATGAAATTTATATTCTAAATCTTTTAAATAATTAACTACTTTGTTAGTGATTCCATTAGAATCCGCTCCACCTACAGTTATCATAATATCCGAAATTTTTTCATTAATATCTTTGCATTTATGATTCCTAAATTCTTCTCTTAACATTGTATAATTAGTTCCCAAAAATAATTTTGCATCAGTATTTACACTATATTTTAACTTTTCCGCTCCAATATTTTGATTTATTATAAAATCTACATCGAAATAATGTAGATTCATGTCATCTATATATCCAGTAACTTTAAAAAACTTTTTAGTAATATTAAAATATTCTTCATTTATATTATAGCTATCTGTAATTAACATATCCGCTTTAATTTTACACAACTCTTCAATAAAATTATCCTCACTTATAGTTATCACATTAAAGCCATAAAACTTAATTTTATCCATTCCAGGTTTATACTTATTAGACAAAGGGTTATCTGTTCTACATACATAAAAAACATCATTGGTTTTAGCTAATTCTTTAGCTAAAACTAATGTTCTCATAATATGTCCCATACCAATTTTAGAACCACCATCTGCTCTTATAGCAATTTTCATAGCTATCACCTATTTATTCTTTTCTCAAAAACTATTTTATCATAATCATTTTTAACTATTTTATAGTTTAATTTTTTAAATATATTTATAGAAGATATATTTTCCTTTTTTACATAAGAAGTTAATACAATATCCTTATATTTTTTCATCAGTTCTTTTTCAACTCTTGATAAAAGTTTATATCCATAACCTTTTCCTCTATACTCTTTTGCGATACTATAGCTTATTAAATTTTCATTTTCTTTTTTCTCTATCCTAACTATTCCTATATTTTTGTCTGACTTGGTTAATAAATACATATAACAATTAAAATCTTTTAATTTATTGAAATACCATTTCACATGTTCTTCATATGTAATTTTATTATTATTAAATGAATTTTTTCTTACTTCATCATCATTCACCCATTCATATATTAAATCACAATGTGACTCATTTGCTAGTATTAAACATAAGTTATCATCAATTTTTTTCTGCTCAACATTTTTATTAATCTCTTTTATCTTAGGATTTCCTTCTAAAAACTTTAGTATTTCATGCATGCTAAAATATTTTTTATTTCGAAATTTTTCATATATTGAAGATATTAACCTGTAATCTTCTTCTGTATCTAATGTCCATCTTAAATTAGAATAATCCTTAATATTTTTGTATTGTGCTAATCTAAAAACATTAGCATTATCCCATATATAAGGTGTTACATGTTCTTTATCTCTTTTACTTATTGCTTCATTAAAAGCCTTTTCTAATGCACTAAAACTAAATACTTCTGTATCCAACCCTCTAGGATAAGTTCTTTCAATAGTATTACTTACATAGTCATATTTGTCTTTATTGTCTAAATAATATTGTATTATTTTTTCACTTACTTCAGGATCTATTAAAGGGCAATCTGACGTAACTCTCACAACTACATCTGCATTATTTTCTTTTGCAGCATAATAATATCTAGACAATACATCTTCTTCTGATCCTCTAAAGCATTTTACTCCTAATCTTTCACATTCTTTTACAATAGCATTATCTCTTTCCAAAGTTGTTGTAGCTATTATTATTTCATCTATATTTTTAATTCTTCTTAATCTATCTATATCATGTTCTAAAACAGTTTTTCCACAAATCTTTTTTAATACTTTCCCTGGAAGTCTTGTAGATCCAACTCTTGCTTGTACTATACAAACTACTTTCATTTTAATTCACTTCCTTACTAACCGCAGCTTCCTTTATCATTTCATAATGGTTGGAATTTAAAAATCCTAGTTTAACTAATTCTTCTTGTAACTCATTTACTCCTAACCACTCACTATTAGTTCCTGAATCATATTCAAATCCTTCTTCTATTAATTTACCACCAGGTGTAAAATATCTCTGTGAACTCCACCAATCAAAATGAGGATATACTATATAGTGTTTTGGATATTCATAGGTATATCTTGAATCATCCTTTGTAACCATTACCTCGTGAAGTTTTTCGCCTTCTCTTATACCTACTTCCTTTAGTTTGCAATCTGGAAGCATTGCTTTTGCCAAATCAGTTATTTTAAAAGAAGGTATTTTAGATATATAGGTTTCTCCTCCTCTGGATTCTTTTAATGCTTTAAGTACCAATTCTACTCCTTGTTCTAGAGTAATCCAAAATCTAGTCATTCTAAAATCTGTTATAGGAAGTTCCTTACATCCACTTTCTATTAAGGATTTAAAAAATGGAATTACAGAACCTCTACTGCCCGCTACGTTGCCATATCTAACTACTGAAAATATAGTTCCATCTTCTCCTGAATAAGCATTTGCTGCAATAAAAAGTTTATCAGAAACTAATTTTGTTCCTCCGTATAAGTTTATAGGATTAACTGCTTTATCTGTAGAAAGTGCTACTACCTTTTTAACTCCTCTATCTAGTGCTGCATCTATTATATTTTGAGCTCCATGAATATTTGTTTTTATAGCTTCAAAAGGATTGTATTCACATGCTGGAACTTGTTTCATAGCTGCAGCATGTACAACATAGTCCACTCCGTTAAAAGCTCTATATAGTCTATCTTTATCTCTTACATCTCCAATAAAAAATCTAAGTTTGTCTATTTTATCTGGGCATTTTAATGAAAATTCTTTTTTCATTAAATCCTGTTTAAATTCATCTCTTGAATATATTATTATTTTTTTAACATCATACTTTTCCAATATAATTTGGGTAAACTTCTTACCAAAGGAGCCAGTACCACCTGTTATTAATATCGATTTATTATTAAGCATAAATTTATCACCTACCCTATCAAATGTTCTGTTGTATCTCATCTAATGCCTCATATATTTCATATTTAAATAAATCTCCTACTAATATGTAATCTTCATTTCCCATAGCTTCCACTATTTGACCTAATATATCATTTAATCCATCTATATTTAAATCTTTTTTATGCACATCTTTAGTTAAAACTAAAACTTGAGATAACCACTCTACTCCTTCTGTAAAGGCAGGTATTAATGCTATTGCATTATTTTCTTTACCTTCTGATATATAATTATATATTTTATCAATAGCTTGTTTTAAATTATTTATATAGTTTGTTGCTGTTTCTAAAGCTTCTAATTTTTGATTCATTATATTTCTTCCTCCCTTAGACTTTTTATTCCATCTTTTAAAATAGGCATAAATTCTTTTATTTTATCCTTTATTCCCTTATATAATGTTCTACTTTTTTCTGCTATTTTTATTCCCTTTTCTCTTTCACTATCCTTAGAAGTTAACATGTATTCTGGATTACATAGTACATTTTCTATAACTTCAAATAATAATGAATTTATAAGAATCATTTCTTCTCTATTTTCTTTTATATAATCATCTATTTTATCCAGCTTTTTATTTATATTATTCATATTAATGTTTTTCCCTTGTGTATAAGATAAATAAATATCATTAGAATGACTTAATGCAATTTGTGACTTTTTATGTATTTCTTTCAATACCCTTTCGCTTTCTTCTAAATACTTTATTATTTTTTCTTTTCCTACAATAGGAGGATGATTTAGTATATCTTGTATTTTTTCTTTTGCTATTTTTTCTTTTCCATATTCCTCTATAGTTTTACTTAAAGGTTGAACTATAGTCCCTTTCATATTAGCTCCACCTTCAGTACTGTTTATAAATGTTTTATCACTATACTTTTTTATTATTTCTTCCATATTCATTCTATAAAGATTTAAATTTCTATCCGTTTTAACTAAATTGCCAAAAATATCTTTAACTTTTATAAAATCTATTTTACTATTAATTTTATTCTCTTCTTTAAAAGCAGAAGAATCTGAATGAAGCTTTTCTCCTGTATAAGCAAAATCTTGCCCTATAAAAGTAATAGGATTACATCCTATATATGAAGCAAAAGATGTACAAGTATGTGCTACAGATCCTCCTGCTAACAAGCTATCTATATTTTGCTCTAATATAATAGAGGTTACAGGATTGCCTGAAAATAACACCTTTGAACCCTTATACAAATTCATTGCCTTATAACTAGTATTTTCAAAAAACACTAGTGGTATTTTGTAATCTAAATATTTCTCTATAAATTTACAATTTATATCTCCTGGATCCACCATACATATAAAATCAGGAATTATATTATTTTTAATTAATGTGCCTAAACTTCTAGCCCCTGTTATTATTATAAAGTTATCTTGGACTTCTTTTAATTCATGGACATTTTTTTCTAAGGAGGGTCCTGCTGAAACCACTATGGCAGATTTGCCTTCAAATTTATTTTTAAAATAATTTATAGGAGAAGCTTTTATTATGTGCTTTAAGTTATTTATAAATGCCTTTGCAAAAGTTTCTGAAAAGTATTTAATTGTAATGTTATCGGCTAATGAATTTTCCACGACATTTTTTAAAGCATATAAAGCTTCTAAAATTTCATTCTTATAAATCTTTTCATAATTAGAAAATACTTTTAATTTTATATTACTTTTAATATTTATGTTATCTATATTACTATTAAAAAATTTTTCTACTTCTCCTTTTTTACATAAACATAAAGATATTCTATCATCATTTATTATATCTTTTGCATATTCTAGTTCTAAAAATTTATTTAATACATTTATATCTGGCTCTATAATTAAAACTTTATTGTTTTCTTCTAATTTATTCATAAGTTCCTTTATATGTTCTCCAGAAGCTAATCCAAAAACCACAATTATATTTGAAGTATTTATATCCTCTAATTCTTCTAAAAATTTATCTATATCCCTTTGAACATTGTATTTACTTCCTAGGTATATTTTTTTTCCCTTTCTATTTATTCTCATTATATATTTATCATCTTTGCTTTTTTCTAAGGAATATCCTTCATTTATATCTTTAAATTCTTTTAAAACTTCTAAAGTTCTTTCTGTAAACTTATCCATAATTCACCTCTAGTTAATTACTCTTTTCTTATTGTATATCGTTATTTTACAAAATAACTTTAATTTATACAGGAATTT
The DNA here is from genome assembly GCF_900187165.1 of Clostridium cochlearium. NCBI lineage: Bacteria > Bacillati > Bacillota > Clostridia > Eubacteriales > Clostridiaceae > Clostridium > Clostridium cochlearium. The sequence continues at coordinate 1,459,543 of NZ_LT906477.1, forward strand.
TCTTTGAGAGTACTTAACATATGAAAATTATGAATACATTTTTAAATAATATTAAAAAAGAAACAGAGGAAAATCCCCTGTCTCTTTTAAATAGACTTATTTATTTTTTAAGGAAACTCGGATCCTTTGGTCGCCGAGTAAGTTCCACTACCTAAATCATAGATTTAGAGTGTCACTTATCTTAATAATTGTAGAACTCCTTGAGGTGCTTGGTTAGCTTGCGGACTATCAAATAGTTTTCACTACTTGCCAGACTATATCTTCAACCAATTTTAAAATCGGTTGTCGGGTACTTCGAGGGCACCTCTGCCCCTACAGACCTCATAAGCCTATAATTAACAATTAATAACGAACAATGAATAATTTAGGTTGAAATTCCTTAGGGAATTTCTTCATTTATTTTTAATTGTTAACTACTTAGCCCGTTCGTCTTAGTCGTTGAACCTTCTCCAACCTTTCGGTACAGGAGCTAGGCTGCTGATTATCCAATCCTTATACTTTTTAACCTTTCACACCTATGTTTTCACATTATGTTGTAGGGTACAAGGCTCTTAGGAAGTTCCAGCAATTCACCCGATTTTCAATAAAAGTTACCCTTTAAGGGACCCTTAAATAATATCACCTTATCTAAGTAGTTGTAAAACTCCTTGTGGTGCATTATTTGCTTGAGCCAACATAGCTTGAGCAGCTTGTTGTAAGATATTATTCTTACTAAAGTTCATCATTTCTTTTGCCATATCTACGTCTCTAACTCTTGATTCTGCTGCTTGTAAGTTTTCTGAAGAGTTATCTAAGTTAGCTATAGTATGCTCTAATCTATTTTGGTATGCACCAAGCTTAGATCTTTCAGCAGATACTTTTTCTATTGCTGAATTAATTGTTGAAATAGCTTTTGATGCTACACTTTGCTTTGATACATCAATACCTACCCCTGCTGATGCACCTTGAACACCTAGTGATTTAGCGCCCATACCTGTAATTTCTAATGTAATATTTTGCCCTGAATTTGCTCCTATATGAAATTTAGCTTCAAATTTTCCACCTAAAAGGTTTTGTGTGTTAAATTCTGTAGTATCAGCAATTCTTGTAAGTTCTTGTGATAATTGGTCAATTTCTTTTTGTATTTCTCCTCTATCTACTATTACATTTGTGTCATTAGCAGATTGAACTGCAAGTTCTCTCATTCTTTGTAAAATTGAATGTGATTCTGTTAAAGCACCTTCTGCTGTTTGTATTAAAGAAATACCATCTTGAGCATTTCTTGAAGCTTGGTTAAGTCCTCTTACTTGTGCTCTCATTTTTTCGGAAATTGCAAGTCCTGCTGCGTCATCTCCTGCTCTGTTTATTCTTAAACCTGAGCTTAATTTTTCAGTAGCCTTTCCTGTGTTTCCTAAGTTGATTCCCATTTGTCTGTGCGCATTCATTGCGTTTAAGTTGTGATTAATAATCATTTTTACATTCCTCCTTGATTTTTGAATAGTGAACTTCCTTGTTCAACTTTTTTTATTTATAGTTAAGACTTTATGTCTTATCTAGCTTTTTCAGAGGACAATTGACAGAGGACAGAGGACAGAGGACAATGATGGTTGATTTTCTTCCGCTATGCTACAGAAAATCTTTAATTATTCCCCTTAATTTAGCGACTGTGTCGCAAGCCGGTAGGCTGCGTCCTTTATCAATTATCCAATATTCTTAAGTTTTTCTTAGTTGTTTTAACAATTGTATTTAATATTTTGTTTAATTCTTTACATTCAACAAGTATTGTTCTCGATGCGGTAGCATCAATATACTTTGTGGCAATTAAAAGTTCTAACCAATATTCTGTTTCAGAGGCTTCTTTGAGAGCAATATTCATTTTATTTAAAAAATCTCTCTTACTCTGTGCCTCTAGTCCTTCTTTTATATTTGCTCCTATACTTGTACCTGAACGAAGAATTTGTTTTGAAAGTACATATTCATTTTTCTTATCACTTAAGTATTTATATAAATTAACAATTCCCTTGGAAAAAGCAAATGCTTTTTCATAAGTTAAGTTTTGTTTCAATTTTTCAACCTCCTAAATTCATCTATATGTTATCTAGAATTTTAGACTTTTTTTGATGAATTTATTCAGTTGGTTTTATGGTTTTTCAATTATAGAGTTATTATACCATATTTTTCTTGTATTACAATAGTTTTTGTCAATTAATAATTATTATTGATTTGTTAATGGTTTTAATGGAAATTCCTTAGGGAATTTCTTCCATCATTTTCAATTCTCAACTATCAATTTTCAATTTAACTATACTTACTTTATCGTTATTGTTTTAGTTTACTTTAGAATTTTTTAAATTATTTTTTATTTTCTTATTGGTTAATATGATATTCGGTTAGTTTTTATATTACTTTAGGACTTTTCAAAAATTATTTAATAATTTTTTTAAATGGATAATTGAAAATGGAAAGTGGAGAATGATGGTTGATTTTCTTTTGGTTTGGCAAATTAAAACAATAAAATAAATTGGAATAAAAAAATAAGGCCTTGCGGCCTTTTTTGGGGAGTTCTAAAGACAATTTGCCTTTAGAACTTGTGGGATCAATTTTAATTTAATTATAATATATTTCTGTGTATTTATATTATATAACATATTTTAAAAAAATTCAATGTTTTTTTAACTTTTTATACAAAATTTTTATAATACCTGACAAGAAGAGCCTTTGTCATTTGACAGAGGACAGAGCACAGAGGACAATGAATGATAACTTTTCTCCACTGTTGTTACGAAAAGTTTTTAATTTTATAAAATCTTTGGGTTTAGCTAAAGCTAAACCTTTTTTTATATTAACTAAATCTAAAATATCTTCAATGTTCAGCTTTGCTGAACGAGTTTTCCATAGAAGAATTATCTTTAACAAATCAAATAAAATTAAAATTTTTCTGAGTGCAACAAAGAAAAATATCCTTAATTCTTCATTATTCATTGCTCTAATGATTTTCTGTAACGTAGTGGAAGAAAATCCTCCTTCATTGTCCTCTGTCAATTGTCCTATGTCCTATGTCCTCTGTCCTCTGAAAAAATGTTTTCCATCTTTAATTAAAACTCTAAGTTATTCGTTGCTTAGATTTTTCTACTAAATATTACACTTTTATTCTGTGTATTATATCCATTATTAGCATTTCTTCTTATATTTATTTCGTCTAATTGTTTTCTTATTTTTATTCTTTCTTTTTCTATGGTTTCTTCTAGTTCTTTATTTAAATCTAAAAGTTTAAATTCTTCATCTAAAGCTCTAAATTCTTCTATGGTATATTCTATTTGTTCTATTTCTCCTATAACTTCTCTTCTTTTGTCTAAAAGATCATTTCCTAATTCATAGTCTTCTTTTTTAAAGGCATCTATTACATCTATAGTTACATCTGTAAATTTTTCTAAATAAGTTCTTAAATCCATGTAACATCTCTCCTAAGTTTTACATTCCACCACCAAATTGTTGTGATAGCCATCCTGCTTGTGCATTATATTTTGTCATTGCCTTTTCTAAGGTTGCAAATTGTTTATATAGTTTCTCTTCTCTTTCCCTTAGATTTTCATCTAATTTTTTTATTAAAATATCTTTTCTATAGATTTGATCTGGCAAATTATTAGCTCCTATATTTCCACTTATACTGTGATCTTCTTGTTTATTGACATACTTTGTAAGTATAGAGTTATTTAATGTGGTACCTGGAGCTCCAACATAGTTTCTAAGGATGTTGTCCATTCTTGTAAATATACCTGAGTTATCGTATATCTTCTTATCCTTTTGAGCTTGAGATAAACTTTTATCATTTTCTATTTCTTTTAAGAAATTTTTGTCTGGCTTTTTAGTAAATAAATTCATTATATCCTCTGGTCTTTCTAAAAGTGCCTTTTTAAACTTTTCTTCTCCACCTTCTGTAAATCTAATTTGTCCTGCTGTCTTATAATCATTAGTAGTATCTAATCCTATATGTCTTCCAAAGGATTCTCCTGCCCCATCTACTGATGCAAAGAAAGTTCCTCTTAATTCTCTTAGCATCTTTTCAAGATTTGGGTCATTTCTAAGTATACCTTGTTTAGCTTTTTCTTCCCACTTCTTTATGTCATCTTCTTTCATTTCCTTCTTTTGTTCTTCTGTTAGTGGTTTATAGCTATATGATTTTTTCTCTGTTAATTTACCCTTTATATTTCCAACTAGACTATTGTACTTATCTATAAATTCTTTAAATCTATCAAAGGTTTTGTCTGCATCTTTTGTTACGTTTAAATTAGTGGTCTCTCCTTCTTTAGATATTCCCTTTAAATTAAAAGTAATCCCATCTAAAGTGAAATTATTTTTTGCATTAGTTATTTCATATGATTTATATGTTCCATCTTCATTTTTTTCTAATTTAGGAGTAACTACACTTATTTTAGCATCTTGTCCTTCTACTGAAAAATCAGTTCCAAAAACACTCGCGCCATTTATAGACATTTTTTGTGCTTCCCCAGTTTCCTTAGTTTCTACAACTAAATTCTTGGATATTTCACTAAAGGATACATCTACATAATCCGAAAGTTTTCCTTTACCATCTGCTGTAGTAGCATTTTTTATAGCATTTATTAAATCTGATACAGTTGAAGAATCTCCTATTTTCACTTGAAATTCTTTTCCGTTAACAGTTACACCAAAGTCAGATTTATGTATACCTAAATCTGATAACTTACTAGTATTAGTAGCATCTGTTCCCAAATTTTTAAAAGTCCTAGCTCCTCTTGCTAACCTTTTTACACTTACTTTATAGTTTCCCTCTATAGCTCCTTGTCCTGCTGATGCAGTAATTATGCTTTCATTAGAACTTTTAACTTCATAATCATAAAAAGCCTTTTCTGAAGCTAAATTGTCCTTACTCATTATATCAAAATAAGTATTTTGTAAATCTTTTACGTCCTTTATTATATCTCTATACATTTCTTGTTTCCATTGTATTTGTTGTCTTTCTTGTTTTGCCTTATCTATTTTTGCCTGTTGCCCTGCTAGCATTTTTTTAATTATATCGTCTGTTTCAAGGCCTGTAGCAAGACCACCCATTTTAAGTCCACCATATCCGCCTACTCCATTAACCATATTATCACTCCTTTTTTTAAAATTGAGAATGGAGAGTTGAAAATTGAAAATGATTGACAACTTTTCTCCACTTTGTTACATTTGACATTTGACAGAGGACAGAGGACAGAGGACAGAGGACAGAGGACAGAGGACAGAGGACAGAGGACAGAGGACAATGAATGATAACTTTTCTCCACTGTCGTTACGAAAAGTTTTTAATTTTATAAGATCTTTGGGTTTAGTTAAAACTAAACCTTTTTTATATTAGATAAATCTAATATATCTTCGATGTTCTGCTTCGCTGAACGAGTTTTCCATAGAACAACTATCTTTAACAAATCAAATAAAATTTAAGATTTTCTGTAACGTAGTGGAAGAAAATCTTCCTTCATTGTCCTATGTCAATTGTCCTATGTCAATTGTCCTCTGTACCAAGTTGTTACTTAGCATTTTTAGAAATCTTATATGCCTCATGCCAAGTGTCTCTTATGTCTTCTATTATTGGTATAATCTCGTCCATTATTTTTACATCTTTTTTTATATTTGCTTGTACTAATCTTTGAATTATGAAATCATATATTTTCATTAAGTTTTCTGCCCATTCTCCACCTTTTTCTACATCTAGTGTTGCCATTAGTTCGTAGAAAATATTTTGAGTTTTTATTATATTTTCATGAGCTTTTTTTATATCCTTTTCTTCTATTCCCTGTTTTGCTATTTTAGAAAATTTAACTGCTCCATCTACTACCATTAATAAAAGCTGTTCTTTAGAAGCATAGTTTACACTATTTGTTTTATATGCATTATACGCATTATTTGCATACATTCTTATTTACACCTACCTTTTAATGTCTAAAAATCTTCCCCTGGAAGTTTCTTTTTTTGAATCCTTATCCATAAAAGCTTCTACTGTTACTTCTTCTACTTTTTCTGCCTCTACAGAAAGCCTTTTAGCATCTTTTTTAGAATGCTTTTTTAAACTTTGCTGAAATTTTTGTTTATTTTCTTCTTGTAAATCCTTATTTATAATTATTTCTTTTTTTCTGTGTATAAGCCCTTCTTTTGTGGAATCTTGAACCTGTTGTCTTAACTCTGTGTCTATTTTGTTCAATTTAAATTCCATAACATCACCTCTATGATTTTAGGCCTTTTTATCCAAAAATACACCTGCTAGTTCACAAAGTTTGTCCACCATATCTATAAGCTTTTTTGGGGGGATTTCCTTTACAACTTCCTTTGTTTTATGATCCAATATTTTTATAGTTATACTTTTGGATTTTCCATATACTTCATACTCTACATAAGTAGATTTATCTTCAAACAATTTATTTAATTTATCTGCCGCCTTTTTTACTTCATCTAATGTATAGTCTTTATCTTTTGTTAAGCCTTCTCTACTTTCTCCTTTTGGAATATTCACCTCTGATACAGAAGATTGTGGTACTACAACCTCTAAACTATCCACTCCATTACCATTAAGAGTAGCTGTGTGTCTTCCTTGACTCACTATATTAACTTCCATGCTAACACCTCTCTTATTTATTAAATTATTTTAATTTATTTAAAATGGTAAAGTCTACACTAGCTGCCTTTTTATTTTCTTGTTGTATTTCTTCTACAAGCTCTTTTCTCAGTATGGTTACTTCCTTTGGAGCATTAATTGCAAGCTTTACAGCTCCATCTTCCACTTTTACTACCGTTACTTCTATATCATCACCTATAATTACAGATTGACCTTTTTTTCTTCCAATTACTAGCATCTATTCTCCTCCTGAAAGATTGGGTGTTTTATTTTATAATCTTCATTTTTTAATATTATTTGTTCCCCAATTCCTTCTTTTATATTTATAACTATAGGAGCTCTTAAATTAGTAGTTATTTCTTTATAGTCTGAACTTATAGTAACAGTATTTAATATCCATACATCCTTTTCTGACTTTATCTTCAAACTACTTATTTGATCATCTGTTAATTTAACTTCATAATCTTTACATACAGTAAAAGGAGATAAAACAGGTATACCTATACCACATTCTTCTATAGATTGAAGTATACTAAATATATTATTTTCCTCTACAGAATACACTATAAATTTTTTTAAATGCTCAAATCCCGGCAATCCTTTTTTAAAACTTATTATGTCTTTTTCTTCATAATCTATAATTCCATGATGTTTTGTATCTAATTTCATAAGCGCACCACCTTCGGTTCATTTGACAGAGGACAGAGGACAGAGGACAATGATTGATAACTTTTCTCCACTTTGTTACATTTGACAATTGACAGAGGACAGAGGACAATGAATGATAACTTTTCTCCACTGTCGTTACGAAAAGTTTTTAATTTTATAAGATTTCTGGGTTTAGTTAAAACTAAACCTTTTTTATATTAACTAATTTTTATATTAACTAAATCTAAGATATCTTCAATGTTCTGCTTCGCTGAACGAGTTTTCCATAGAACAACTATCTTTAACAAATCAAATAAAATTTAAGATTTTCTGTAACGTAGTGGAAGAAAATCCCCCTTCACTGTCCTATGTCCTCTGTCAATTGTCCTCTGTCCTCTGTCCTCTGAAAAAGTTCATTAGTTAAAGTTATTCACTGCTCTATCTCACGTAGTCCATAAGAGTTGGTTGAAGAACTCTTGCACTAGTTTGTAGTGATGCCATGTAAACTGATATGGCTACTGCATATTCCATGGTTTTTTCTGTAAGGTCTATGTCTTCTGTTTTAGATAGTATTTCTGTTAAGTTAAAGTTCTCTTCTTTATTCTTTTCTAGAGCACTTTCCATTCTGTTTCCCTTTGCCCCTACTTGGGATCTTAATTTTAAAATATTATCCATAACTGCATCTAGAGCTGCTAAATCTTCATTAGTTATTTTCTTTACAGCATCTGCATCAGAATCAGGTGAGTCTAAATGAGCTACTATATCTTCTAATATTTCTCTTAAATCTCTATCCTTTCCTTTGTTATCTTTAAATTCTATAACATCTACTGCAGTTGTATTATATTCTATTCTAACTCCTTGAGAAATTTCTGTTACTAGTTTTTCTCCCATCATCTGTGTTTCTCTTATATTTTGTTTTTTTTCATCAAGTGATCTATCAGATGGCACCTTCTTACCTTCTATGCTTTTCATATCTGAAACAGTAGTACTCTCTATCTTTATATTAGTATCCTTTCCTAATGATGTAAACTCTATATAACTTTTACCGTTAACTTCTACTACTTCAGCTTTTAATTTGCCCTTCAATTCTCCTGGTTTATCTGCATCTCCATCTATTTTATCATTTATATTTTTAACTAAATCATCTATACCCTTTGTAGTGTCAATAGTGCCTAATGTTATTTCAAATTTACTTCCACTGTCAATATCTTCAAATTTTACTTTTCCATTGTTCCAGTCACCTACTTTAGTTACTTCTACTACATCAGTCATTTCATTCCCAAATCTATCTGCATAAACTAATTTATTATTAATTACATTCACCGGCTTAGCTGTTCCTCTAGTTCCTCCAAATATAAATCTTCCATCAAAGCTTGCATTTAGGGTTTGAGACATTTGTCCTATTATTTCTTTAACTTCATCATTTATTTTCTTTCTTTCATCTGTTCCATAGGCTACATTTCCTGCAGATACTAAAAGCTCTCTTATTCTATGAGTTTGATCTCCCAATTGTCCTAGAGCTGTGTCTGTTTGTTCTAACCAGCTAAGGGTGTCCTTTATGTTTTCGTTATATTGTTTATTTGCACCTATTTCTGAATGCAATTGCATTGCTCTTGCTACCTTTAGTGGGTCATCTGAGGGTCTTCTTATTTCTTTTCCAGAAGTAAGTTGTTGTTGCAATGTTTGCAAATTATTTAAGTTAGTAGTCATGTCTGTTAAGAAATTATTTGCAAGCATTCTATTAGTTACTCTCATCTATTTTTCCTCCTATCTTTTCAATCCGTTTACTACTACATCTAGTAGTTCATCCACTGTGGATATAAGTTTAGCATTTGCCTGATAAGCATGTTGAAACTGTATTAAATTTGTCATTTCTTCATCTAGGGATACACCTGATACTGCATCTCTTGACTGTTGGAAACTTGCAAGCACACTGTGTTGGTTCTTAACCATTCTCTTAGCTTCTTGAGTTTGAACTCCAAGTCTGTCTACCATGTCCTTAAAGTAACCTCCAAAAGTCATACCATCAGTATTTCCTTTTATAGTCCATATCTCTGCCTCATCTTGTGTCCAATCTCCACCTATAGCATTTAAAGCCTCTTGTCTGCCCTTTGATAAATCCAAGTTTTGTATTGCTATAAGTTTATCCATTATATTTGCAATAGCTAAAGCTCTAGTTCCATCTGTTTCTCCTGGTTTATCTCCTCTACCTACTTTTATTTTCATAACATCTTTTAAAATTTCTTCATTAACAGTTATGTTTCTAGCTGTTATTTCTTTTTCTCCTTCTTCTCCTGTTTTATCTTTATTTACAAAGAATAGAAGTTCATCCTTTAAGTTATCTTGACTTTGGCTATGCACAGCATTTACTGCATATGCTAAAGTTCTTGCTAATTTATCTAATTGCTCTATTTGATTGTCTATATCATCTTGAACAGACATATATCCATTTAGATTACCCGTGCTAGGTTGGAATCTAGGAATTTTAGGATCTGTAGGAGTCGCTATACCTTTTTCACCTACAAGATTTCCATCCTTATCAACTTTTCCTATCACTTTATTATTATCATCAACCAATATCGCTTCTCCATCCTTATTGGTCCATAAAGTTCTAGACTTATCCAATGCATCATATTCATCTTTTCCAAGTTCTATTTTAAAAGTAACTTTATTATCATCATTGGTCATATCTGCATTTTTGTAATAAGTTATGGTATAAGTTTTTGTTTTCCCTAATTCTGGTGCTTTAGCAGGACTTATGCTACTTATATAAGCAAACCTTAACGCCTCCTCAGGCTTTACCATTTGTATAAGATTTAGCCCATCTGGTGGTTCTGCTCCTGCATCCCCTTTGGTGTTAACATCTATTCCATTTAAACCTTTTTTCTCTATGTTAATACCAAATTTAGAGCTTAACTTATCTAGTAAAAGGTCTCTTCTGTCTAATAAGTCGTTAGGCTTTTGTCCTGCTGCTGTTACTTGGATTATTTCTTCGTTTAATCTTTCCATTTGGTCTAAAATTGAGTTTACATCATTTAGATCCTGTCTTATAGATGTTTTAGCATTATCTTTTAATTTATGTAGTTGTCCATATAAATGGTTTAATTCATCTGTTAAAGCCTTTGATTGTTCTGCTACTACGGTTCTTGCATTAGAACTATGAGGTTGCTTTGATAATTCTTGCCATCCATCAAAGAAATTTCCTAAAAGGGTCGATATACCTGTTTCACTAGGTTCGTTAAATATATTTTCTATTTCATTTAAAAATTTATGTCTTCCAGCGTACTTACCTTGAACTCCTAGCTCTATTCTTACTTGGTAGTCTAGGAAAGTATCCCTTATTCTGTTTATATCTGCAACATTTACTCCTCTACCTAATTGTCCTGCTCCTGCTGCGTTATTCATAGAAGGAGTACAAAATGGTCTTTCTGTTTGCAATTCTGCTCTCTGTCTTGAATATCCTTCTGTATTTGCATTAGCTATATTGTGAGAAGTTACATCAATGGATCTTTGATTTGCAAAAATTCCACTTTTTCCTACATGTAGGGTTCCAAATAAACCTGACATTGTTTTTTACCTCCAAACTTTGCGTGATTTTTACTTCATTTTTCCATAGGCACTATAGGTTTTAGCTTCCCTATTTGGATTTATTATTTGAAGCATTTTATTTGCATATACTATTCCCTGTTTTAATAGTGTTTCATTAGTATCCTTTTGTAAGTTTAATTCTTCTACTAATTTTCTAGCTTTTCTGTAGTTATTTTCTAGTTCTTCATCTTTACATTCTCTTATTATCTCTGACATAGCACGTCCCTTTGTGATTTTCCTTCTATCCATTTCCCACTTAGCTATGTTTTTACTCTTTTCTTCTATTTCATCTACTATGCTCTCCATTTTAAAAACATCATTTTTCACAATGTATTCATGTTGTTTATCTAGTGCTTCTAGTAATTCTTCAAAGGCCTTTATTTCTTCTAAAATTACACTGTTTAATTCCGAAACCAAACTTTCACCTCCACAACATTAAATTCTACCTTTCATTGCATCAATTAACCCTTGAGCTATATATCTTGAATTTATATTGTAAGTGCCCTTAGATATCTCCTGTCTTATAGTTTCCACTCTTTCCTTTGAGTTTATCTTACCCTCTTCTATAGAATACTTACTCAAGCTCTTACCTAAAGAAGATATTTCTATAGAATCCTGTTTCTTGTTATTACTAACTTTTTTATTATCAAGGGTGTTTTTGTTTCTGTCATAGCTATTTATTGCACTATTAGAACCTACTCCACCTATTTTCATACTCATTACACTCCTTGTTTCTCAAACATTTTATACTTATTTCATACTTAACCTTATTATCGGCATGTATTATAAAAAATTAAGAATTAAAATAAAAAAACCTCAAATTCATTTGACAATTGACAGAGGACAGAGGACAATGATTGATATCTTTTCTCCATTAACATTACGAAAAGTTTTTAATTATATATTGTTAAATTAGCGATTGTGTCGCAAGCCGACAGCTAATAATGAACAACTAATAATGAACAACTAACAATGAACAATGAATAATTATTGATATTTTTTCTCCACTTCTTTAAAATTGAAAATTGAGAATGGAAAGTGGAAGATGATTGACATCTTTTCTCCACTGTCGTTACGAAAAGTTTTTAATTTTATAAGATCTCTGGGTTTAGTTAAAACTAAACCTTTTTTATATTAACTAATTTTTATATTAACTAAATCTAAGATATCTTCGATGTTCAGCTTTGCTGAACGAGTTTTCCATAGAACAAACTATCTTTAACAAATCAAATAAAATTAAAATTTTTCTGAGTGCAACAAAGAAAAATATCCTTAATTCTCCATTCTCCACTTTCCATTTTCAATTATATCTACAATATAAGATTTTCTGTAACGTAGTGGAAGAAAATCCTCTTTCATTGTCCTCTGTCAATTGTCCTATGTCCTCTGTCAATTGTCCTATGTCCTCTGTCAATTGTCCTATGTCCTCTGTCAATTGTCCTATGTCCTCTGTCAATTGTCCTATGTCCTCTGTCAATTGTCCTATGTCCTCTGAAATAATTGTTCATTAAAAAAAGTAACGGTTTTCCGTTACTTTTTTTCCTACTTTCCTAATGACTTAATCCTGTCCACACTATTTACTATATCTGTTATTCTTACACCAAAGTTTTCGTCTATAACTACAACTTCTCCAAAGGCTACTGGTTTGCCGTTTACTAGTATTTCTACAGGTTCTTCTGCTAATTTATCAAGTTCTATTAGAGAGCCTGTACCTAAATTTAATATTTCTTTTATATTAAGCTTAGTTCTTCCAAGTACTACAGATATGTCTAATGGTACATCCATTATTAAGTCTATATTATTTGGTAACTCTTGTCTTTTTGTAGTTTGTTGTAGAGGTTGAAATACTGCCTCTTGTACTTCTATAGGCTTTTCATGTACCACTGGTGTTTCTTTTGGAGCCGCATAGCTAGGGCTTGGCTCGGTATAAGTTGGTTGTTGTTCTATTTGTGGTCTTTCTTGTGTCTTTGGCACTTTATCACCTCCAATAGTGTCTGGTACTTGCTGTGGCTTTTCAGCTTGAGGTGTTTCTTGTGCCACCTCCTCTTGTACATCTTCTCCCATCATAATTTTCACTATTTTCTTTGCCATTTCCATTGGCAACAACTGCATTATTTGGCTATCTACTAAAGTTCCTATGGTAAGTTTAAAGGATACTTTAACTAAGGCTTCATTTTCATCTAGTCCTTGTGATAGCGGTGATGTTAAGTCGTCCCATATATTTGATACAGGAGGCGATATATTAACTTCTCTGCCAAACATAGTAGCCATAGAAGTGGCTGCAGAACCTATCATTTGATTCATAGCTTCTGAAACTGCACTTACTTCTATTTCAGAAAGGGAACTTACATCTTGGACTAATCCATCTCCACCCATCATAAGGTTAGCAATTACTGCAGCATCCGTTATTTTCATAACTAATAAGTTTTCACCTAATATTCCACTGGTATATTTTACTTCTAGGGCAATGTTGGGAACTTCAAAGGTGTTTTTTAACTTATTTAAAGTAGTTACGGAAACTACAGGAGTGGTAATGTTAACCTGTTGATTTATTATATTAGAAAGAGCTGTAGAGGCAGATCCCATAGATATATTTCCTATTTCTCCTAAGAGGTCTTTTTCTAAATCTGATAAGTCTTGTTGTTCACCATTATCTGCATCTTCCACTGCACTATCTATACTTTCTTCATTTTCTTCAATAGACTCTTCACTCTCTGAACTTGCTCCATTTAATAGAGAGTCTATTTCATCTTGTGAAAGAAAACCATCATTCATAATTTTCCACATCCTTATCTAATATATCTAGTATTTCAATTCCCATATTTTTGCCAACTACTCCTGGTTTCCCATAAGCGTATAATTGATCTTCTACATTTATTTTAATTGGTTTATCTATTTCATTATCCAGTATTAAAACGTCTCCTAGAGATAGTTTTAAGAATTCTTCTACTGTTATTTTTGCATTTCCAAGTACTGCTACAAGTTCTGTTTCTACTATATTCAATCTATCTCTTAATTTTTTATTTGATTCTTCTCTGATTTCTTCATTGTTTTCTTGGAACCAATATTGTACAACCAATCTATCTAATATTTTTTCTATACTTAAATATGGTATGCAGATATTTACAAAGGTACTATTATCTCCCATATCCACAGAAAAAGTAATCAAGGCTACGGGTTCATTTGGTGCTAAAGTTTGGCTTAAAGCTGGGTTTGTTTCTATACTTTCTATTTCAGGATATACTTCCATTATATCCTCCCATGCAAGCTTTATTCCATCTATTAGTCCTTCGTTTATCTGCTTTATTATATTTTTATCTATATCAGTAAATTCTCTAAGCTTATATTTACGCCCATCTGCATTTCCTCCTAAAAGCACATCCATAACCTCAAAAATGAATTGAGGATTGGTTTCAAATAAAACCGATCCATTTAAAGGGGGTGCTTTAAACACAGTTAATACTGTTGGATTAGGAATCGAATGTATAAATTCTTCATAAGTTATTTGTTGTACTGATTCTATTTTAGCTTTTACATTTTTCCTCATATGTGCTGTTAAATAATTGGACATTATTCTAGCATAATTATCATGAATTAGTTCTAGTGTTCTTACATGATCCTTAGAGAATTTTTGAGGACTTCTAAAATCATATACTTTAACTTTTTGTTTTTCTTCTTCCTTCGGCATTTCATCTGGTGATAACTCTCCTGAGGAAACCGCTGCCAATAGGGCATCTATTTCACTTTGAGATAGAACTTCTCCCATATATTTCCCTCATTTCCTACTGATTTAAAAGAAGTTTATCTATATCTATTAATGTTACAATTCTATCCTTAAAGTTTATAACTCCTTTTATGTAATCTTTTTTACCTTCCTCATCTACTTTTTCTACCATATCAGCTTTTATATCTATTACTTCATCTACATTGTCTACAGTAATTCCTACTAATTCTTCTTCTAGTTTTAGTATTATTATATTTTCTTGTTCACTTTCATGATTTTCAGCTTCTAATAGTAGATTGATGTCTAATAATGATATTATATTACCTCTAAGATTTATAAGTCCTTTTATATAAGCTGGTGCATTAGGCACTTTTGTTATTTCCATAGTATCATTAATGCTTTCAATTTTTTCAGTTTCTACTGCAAATTGTTCGTCTTTTAATTTGAAAATTACAATCTGCATTTTTTCACCTCCAGCCTTTTTTAATTAATAGTAGAGATAGAGCTTTAAAATCCATCTCTACTTTAATTTTATCCTACTACTTTTTTTATTGCTTCTAATACCCTGTCTGGTTGAAAAGGCTTTACTATAAAGTCTTTAGCCCCAGCTTTTATAGCATCCATTACCATGGTTTGTTGTCCCATAGCTGAACACATTATTACTTTTGCATCTGGGTCTATAGATTTTATTTCTTTTACTGCCTCTATTCCATCCATATCAGGCATGGTTATATCCATTGTTACTACATCTGGTTTTTCTTTTTTATAAAGTTCTACAGCTTTTATCCCGTTATTTGCTTCACCTACTACTTCGAAGCCATTTTTTTCTAATATATCTTTTATCATCATTCTCATAAAAGCAGCGTCATCAACAATTAATACTTTAGCCATTTCTTTCCCTCCAAATTACATTACTCCTAATGAATTTAATATTTTTTCTAGTGAACCAGGCATTGGTATATAGTAAAAATGCCCTTTTATTTCTGAATCATCTTCTAAAAATACAGTTTCTATATCCAATACATAGTCATCAAATTGTCCTGATTCTATAAATGTTGTGGACAAAATTGCACCTAGCATGTCATAGGCTACTGCTGGAACTGATGGAATTATAGTTAAATTTGTAAATCTTGCTATTGCATTCATATAGGATGCAGAAACTATATTTCCAAGTTCCTCTATTACAGATTTCCCCAACTCTGATAATTCAGTTTCTCTAGTACCTGTTAATATTTCTATTATATTATTTGCTGTATCTTTTTCAAATACAAACAATATATTTCCTGGAGTATCTCCAAGTACTCTTACAAGTACTCCATAAACTATTTCTTCTTCTCCTATACCATGAAATATTTCATCAAAAGAAACTATATTTATATTTGGAACAGACATATCTATTTTTCTGTTTAATAGTTGAGATAGGGCTGTTGCCGCATTGCCTGTACCTATATTTCCTACTTCTTTTAATGCATCAATTTGTAATGGTGTAAGATTTGAATATGCAGTCATATACATTCCTCCTTAAACTAAAGAGCCAACATCTAGTATAAGAGTTACTAGGCCATCTCCCAATATGGTAGCACCTATGTATTCTTTTAATCCTTGTAATGTTTTTCCTAGTGGTTTTATTACTATTTCTTGTTGTCCTAATAGTGAATCTACAAGTAGTCCCACATTCTTTTCACCTATTTTAACTATTACAATATATTTCTTTTGGCTATTAGATTCTTCTAGGTTTAGTCTCTTATTAAGTCTTATAAGAGGTATTACATTTTCGTTATATATTATAACTTCTTTATTATTTGTTTTCTTTACTAGGTCTTCTTTAAAATCTATAACTCTATCTATATATCCTAAGGATATAGCCATAGTTTCTTCTCCTACTTTTACAAGAAGAGCTTGTATTATTTGTAGTGTTAATGGAAGTCTAATTATAAAAGAAGATCCTTTATCATGTTCGCTAATTACTTCTACACTTCCACCAAGAGAGGCTATTTTTGTTTTTACAACATCCATTCCAACCCCTCTACCAGAAATATCTGTTACCTGTTCATTAGTGCTAAAACCTTGCATAAATATAAGATTTCTTATGTCATTATCTGTCATACCTTCTGTACTTATATTCAATCTTTCTGCTTTAGCTTTTATTTTTTCAACATCTATACCTCCACCATCATCTTCAACTTTTATAACAGCTTTTGTACCTTCTTGGTACGCAAGAAGTTTTATTTTACCAACGGGATCTTTTCCTTTTTTTATTCTTTCTTCTGTTGGTTCTATTCCGTGGTCTGCTGCATTTCTTATTAAGTGAATTAATGGTTCCCCTATTTCATCTATAACTGTTCTATCTAGTTCTGTATCCTGTCCCTTTATTATAAGTTCCATTTCTTTATTTAGTTCCACAGAAAGGTCCCTTATAAGTCTTGGGAATCTATTAAATACAATATCTAGTGGCAACATTCTTATCTTCATAACTAAATCTTGTAAGTCTGAAGTGGTTCTTGCTACCTGTTCTAATGTTTCGTTTAGCTCTATTGATTTGTAGTTTTGACTTATTTGTTCTAATCTAGTTCTGTGAATAACTAGTTCAGATACCATATTCATAAATTTATCTAATCTTTCTAAGTCTACCCTTACAGATTGATGCTGTTTTTTAAATTGATGCTCTTTTTTGCCTTTAGCCTTAGTTTTTGGCGCATTTTTTACTTCTTCTTTTGTTTTTTCTTTTTTCTCTTTTTTAACCTTTTCTTTTACTTCTATAGCCTTTTCTTCTGCTTTGATTATTTTTTCTCTTTCTTCCTTTACATTTACATTATCGACCATAATGTGTTCAACTTCAGAGATATTTGATAAAATTTCATAAATTTCTTCTTTAGTTCTATTAGAAATATATATTAAATTGATTTCAAATTCAAAGTTCTCACTTTCTATATCCTCTACACTAGGTGTAGATTTTATTATTTCTCCTGCATCTTCTAAGTTTTTAAATATTAAAAAGGCTCTAGCAGATTTTAATAAAGTATTTTCACTTAATATAACTTTTATTGCATAGGAGTCAAAGCCTCTATCCTGTGCTTGTTTTATTACATTTATGTCATATTCATTTAAGTCTAAATCTAATTGAGAACTCTCACTGCTTTCTTCTTCGCTTTCTTCTAATTTATGAATTACAACTTGTTCAACTTCAGAAATACCTGATAAAATCTTAAGAACTTCTTGTTCTTGTTTTTTAGAAATATACACTAAATTGATTTCAAATTCAAAGTTCTCACTTTCTATATCCTCTGTACTAGGGTCAGATTTAACTATTTCCCCTACATCTTCTAAATTTTTAAATATTAGAAAGGCTCTAGCAGATTTTAATAAAGTATTTTCACTTAGCATAACTTTTATAGTATAGGCATTATATCCCTTACTTTTTGCCTGTTTTATTACATCTTTATCATATTCATTTAATTTAAAATCTGAATTTGATGCTATTTCTCCTTTTGGCTCCTGTTTTTTAGTTTCTTCTATATTTTTTTCTTTTATATCTTCTTTTCCACTACTATTTTTTATATCTTGTAGTTCAGATATTATACCTTCTATGGAAATTTCCTCATCTACATCATCTTCAATGTTATTTACCATTTGTTCTAGAGTATCTAAGCATTTAAACAGAACTGTTACAACATTTTCTGTTACTTTTAGCTCACCATCTCTAAACTCTGATAATACATCTTCCATTTTATGAGTTAATTCAGCTATCTCATTAAATCCCATAGTAGCTGACATTCCCTTTAGGGTGTGAGCAATTCTAAAGATTTCATTTAATTTATCTGAATCCTCAGGATCCTGCTCTAATTCAAGTAAGGAGTCATTTAAAGTTTGAAGGTTTTCCATAGCCTCTTCTAAAAACATTGACATATATTGAGACGTATCCATAAGCTTACCTCCTTATGCTTTCTTATATATAAAAGTGGAGGCTTTATCAAAACCGAAATTTTTATAATTGTAAATACTTTCAGTAGCACCTACAAAAAGCAATCCACCTTTTTTTAAGGACTCATTAAACTTTTCATATATTTTGTCCTTTATATCTTGATTAAAGTATATAACTACATTTCTACATACTATTAAATCAAAATTTTTTTCATAGTTGTCCAAAATTAAATCATGTTTTTTAAAGTTTACCATTCCCTTTATTTTATCGTCAATAAAATAAAATTCTCCATGCTTTTTAAAATATTTATCTAATCTATCTTTTTTTACATTTTTTATATCATTTTCTGTATAGAAGCCCTGCTTTGCTCTTTCCAATATTTTTTCATCTAGATCTGTAGCAAGAATTGTATGTCTACCTGAAGGTGCTAATTCATCCAGTAATATTCCTAGTGAATAGGGTTCTGCTCCAATAGAGCAGGCTGCACTCCATATCTTTAAATTTTTGTTTTCAGGAAGTAGCTCAGTTTTAATTTTTCCTTTTAAGTCTTCAAACATTTCAGGATTTCTAAAAAATTCCGTTACATTTATAGTAATAAAATCTAAAAACTTTTGTCTTTGTTCTTTATCTTTTTTTAATATATCTATATATTCATCTACACTTTTTGCACCTACTCTAGACATAAGACTTAGAAGTCTTCTATGTAACTGATTTTCTTTGTACGCATGAAGATTTATTCTAAATTCTTTATACACCCAATCCTTAAATCTTTCTAAATCCATATCCTTCTCCACTTCCCTTTACTATTTTTATTATGGCATCTGAAATTTCCTGTATTGGCAATACAATATCTACCTTGCCTGTTTCAAATGTTGCTTTAGGCATTCCATATATTGTACAGGTAGCTTCATCTTCAGATATGGTTATTCCTCCATTTTTCTTTACTTCTACTGTACCTTCTGCGCCATCTCGTCCCATGCCTGTTAGTACTATGCTTAATAATTTGTCCTTATAAACTTTTGCAACGGAAAAGAAAAGCTTGTCTACTGCAGGTCTTACTCCCCATATAGGATCTTCTTTGTTTAGAGATATTCTGTTTCCATTTACCTCCATGTGAAATCCTCCTGGGGCAATATATACTACATTTTCTCTTATTATTTCTCCTTCAGTTGCTTCTACTACCTTTAAATTACTATTACGATCTAACCTCTCTGCAAAAGCTTTTGTAAAGGTTGCAGGCATATGCTGTACTACAAATACAGGCACCCCCAAGTCCTTGGGAAGTTTTGTTATTACTTCATAAAGTGCCTTTGGGCCTCCTGTTGATGCACCTATAGCTACAGCTTCTATTTTTTTATTTCTTATATTATTTTTAAATACTGTTTGTTTATCTTCTTTTTTATTCTCTTTTCTAGCTTCCATAAGTTTTTTGCTATGATTTTTAATGTCCTCTTGTGAACATCCAAATTCACATTTTTTATAGGCTAAATTTATTTTAGTTATTAAATCATCCTTTACTTTATCAATATCCAATGATATTGCACCAGAAGGCTTAGGTAAAAAGTCAAAAGCTCCATTTCCAAGGCACTCCATAGTTAATTCTGAGGATTTTTTAGAAAAACTGCTAAGTACTATTACTGGTATATTATTTTTTTTATTCTGCAACTCCTTTAATGCTTCCATACCATCCATAACAGGCATTTCCACATCCAATGTTATTACATCTGGTGTTAGTGCATCTACTTTATCTATTAAATCCTTGCCATTTCTTGCTGTTGCTATTACTTCCATATTACTTTGTGAATTTATCATATCTGATATTATTTTTCTCATTAAAGCTGAATCATCTACTACTAACACTTTTATTTTTTTCACCGTATATCAACTCCATTATATTTCTTTTATACCCACTCCTACAGTTTTTATTTGGACAACACCATTTGATGTATCCAGTATCATGGTTCTTCCTTTGTTTCCACCAACTTCTTCTGCTAATATTGGTATAGATAATTCATTTAGTTTCTTTTTTACAGATTCTATATTCCTTCTTCCAATGTCCATTATCATACTTTTGTCTGAGAAGTTAAACATAGAAGCTCCACCAGAAATTTTAGCCTTTAGATTTCTAACATTGGCTCCTTTTTCTTTCATTTTATCTATTAATATAGGTATTCCTAAATCAGCAAATTTTAATGGATTAGTTACATTTTTAAATTGAGTACTATCTGGAAGCATTATGTGTAAAAGTCCTCCTATGCCATTAATTTTATCATATAATGCTATACCTATACAGGAGCCAAGTCCTACTGTAATTATCTTATCTGGGGACTTTGCCACATTTAGGTCTGCAATCCCCACCCTATATTCTTTAACTTCCATAGTATGCACCTTTCACAAATATATTTTTATTCTTTATTGATAATTTCTTTTTCTTCTTCTGTTAATATAGTACCTAAATTTAAAAATATTATAATTTTGTCTTCTTCTTTTATTAATCCCTTTATATACCTTTTAGAAATACCGGCAACTATTTCTGGTGGTGCTTCAATATTGTCTATATTTATATCTTTTACTTCTGATACTATATCCACTAATATACCTATTTTACCTGTCTTTTCTTTTGCAACTATTATTTTTCTATCACTGTCATTATAAATTTGAGTTTTTGGTATATTAAACTTTTTTGACAAACAAATTATTGGAAGTATATTTCCTTCATAGTTTATAACACCTTCTACAAAATCTGGAGAATCTGGTACTCTCGTTGGTTCTTCAAAACCTAATATTCTTTCTATTTCCATTATGTCTGTAGCATAAAATTCATTATTTATGCCAAATATTAATATCTTTTTTTCCCTATTTGCCATCAGTGTTCCTCCTATAATAATAATTTATCTACTACTATATCTCCGTGTTTATCAAGATACGCATGTATATCTCTACTTGGAGTTTCTAATAAATATTCTTTAGTGCCTACTTTAAAAATTGTATTTTGATAAGCCTCATCTGCCCAAATTTCTCCTTTTTCTCCTACAATAAGATTTGTGGTTACTCCACTAATGCTTCCTACAACTCTACATTTTATTTCTTTTTTGGCTTCTATTTGTCCTCCCCTAGCTAATGCCCTCTCCTTAGTAAAATAAACTGAGTTATTTGCTATTATTCTAGATATATATTCTCCCTTTCCCGTTATATAGACATTTCCTGAGCTAGATATGTTTGAATCTTGGCAATAATCTATAACTACCTCTACTGGTATAGCTAATTCCTTTTCAAGCTTATCTACTCTGTCCTCTAAAAGTTTTATTATATCCTTTAATTCTCTATAATTTTTTATATTAAGAGGAGCTAGTCCTATTAGTTTATTCTTTATTGCTGATATTATTGCTGATTCCGCTTTATCTTTTCCACAAACAGTTATATCTCTTATAATTGTCAAACAAATTCTAGGCAAAGCTTTATATTTGCGTTCCATTAATATTCTTATTATTTCACCATCTTTTTTGTCTCTTCCGTATAAGTCTAATCTTTTTACTTCTTTTACAGATTCTATAATTTCTTTTAAAATATCTATAAGGGAATTTGAATTGTCAATGGCTTTTATTTTAGTAACATCTTGTCCCCCACCTAATATGTCTGAAGATAATATACTTCCTTTAATGGTTATATTGCCTTTTCCATCTATTTTAGCTCTTTCTACATTTTTATTTATGGTTATGGAATTTCCTGCATTAACTTCCATACCTTCTTTTACATTTCCATGTACTAAAACATCTCCAATAAATTCAATATTACCTGTAGTCAAATCCACATCAGATCTTACTTCGTACATTCTGTACACATAAAAGGCATTGTTTTTCTCGTAAGGTTTTCCTTCAATAGTTGCAATAATTTTTTCTCCCTTTAGTTCACAACCGCTTCCTGCTCTTATTCTAATTTTTTTACCAAGTTTGTGTTTTAAAATTTTTCCCCTTACATCTATGCCATCTCTTCCTGTTTTTGATGTATGCCTTATAGCAAGTACATCTCCTTTTTTTACTGCTTCCACTGTACCTATGCTCTTAAAGTCTATGTTTCCCATAGCATCCTGCTCTGGTTTTTTTTCTCTTCCATCCACATTAAACTTGTACTCTATTACATCATCTTTTTCATTTATAGGCCTTGCTCCTTTTGCAATTAACATATTAGTACAACTTTTTTCTATGGCTTTTTGCACATTTTCTTCTATTATACCACATATTATTCCAGCTTTGGACAATTGCTCTTTTATTTCCTCAGGTGTATACTTAGGTGGCATTTTAGAATACTTTAATACTTTTTCTAGTTTTAATTGATTTCCCTCTTTTGATTCCTTTAATTCATAAATTCTTTCTGGCTTATAGGTAATGGATATATATGCTTCTATATTGTCTTTACTAGTGGATATATCTATTTTTCTTGAAGCAACTTGATCATACAAAGAAACTTCTATGTCAGATTCTTCATATACGTCTGCTCTTTTTACAATTTCATTTCCATCTACTTTTACAGATATATAGTCTGTATCATCCCCTATAATAATAGTTGCAGGTTTTCCATTATTTTTAGGGTTTTTTACAATTATCTTTCCATCTTGAATTTTAATTGTGCCGTCATTTTCATTTTTTACACCTTCATTTGTTTCATACTCTTCTACATTTTCTACTTCTTTTTCTTTTATAATTTCTTTCTCTTTTAGGTCTTTTTCCTTTGCTGGAAAAGCTTCTATAGCTACTTTTTTTATAAATAATCCATTTTTCTTTTCTACTATTTCATAATCTAATTCCTCTTCTTTTACATTAAATAATTTACATGCATCTCCTATACATTTTTCTAAAGATGAACCTACAAATTTAGTTTTAGTTTTCATAAAATCCCCCCATGACATCAATATAAGAAATCATTATTTTTTAGTATTTATATAATTATCTATTCTTTCATTATATTTATTCATAATAGCTACAATAAAAGAATTTTGTGACGATTTGAAGTTTATTTTGTCTACATTTTTTACTGGTAAAACATCAAAAGGAGTACTGGATATAAATATTCCATCTACTTCTTTTAATTCTTTATAGTTTACATACTTTTCTACTACAGATATATTTAACTCATTACATATATCCAAAACCTGTTTTCTAGTTATTCCAGGTAATACAGCTTTAGATGGAGTTGTTATAAGTTTATCTCCCTTTACCATAAATACATTGGATTTGCTTCCTTCTGTTATGAATCCATTTCTATCTACTAATATAGCTTCAAATATACCTTTATCTTTTATAAATTTATCTAAATCCTTTCTAAATTCCTGATTTAAAACCTTTGCATTAGGATTTTCTCTTTCTTTATTGTATAACGCAGTGGATACTCCCTCTTTAAAATCTTCTTCAGATGGAAATGTTATTCCTTCAAAATAACATATAAAATCCTTATTTTCAAAATTTAAAAGAAATTTTAAACTTCCCTGTTCTACTTGATTTTTTTCTATTAATTTTTTTATAGATTCTTCTATAAAACTTTCCTCTAACCATATTTCTAAATTAGTCAGTTTAGAAGTGCTCTTAAGTCTTTTTATATGATCTTCTAATAATAAAGGCACCCCTCTTTCAACTTTCAACACCTCATAAATGGTATTGCGTCCTTTTATTATATTATCGTCAAATTCTCTTAAATTCTTGATATTATTATTAAGAATATAGTATTTTCCAAACATAATTATAAAAAACCTCCCCCTTTGGTTAATGAATAACCTTTTTTAATGAACAACTAACAATGAATAGTGAATAATTTTGGATAGCTTTTCTCCACTTTGCTAGATTTTACAATTGACAGAGGACAGAGGACAATGATTGATAACTTTTCTCCACTATTGTTACGAAAAGTTTTTAATTTTATAAGATCTTTGGGTTTAGTTAAAACTAAACCTTTATATATTAGATAAATCTAAGATATCTTCGATGTTCAGCTTTGCTGAACGAGTTTTTTATGCTACAACTATCTTTAACAAATAAAATTAAATTAAAACTTTCACTGTCCTCTGTCAATTGTCCTATGTCCTCTAAGAAACGTTAACACTTTTTCCTACTTCCATTTTAATCTCTTTATATTTTCGTGTTCTTTTTTAAAATTTATTAAATACGGATTGCCTACTGTTCTAAATAGAGGTAAATCTGCTAGAGAGTCTGAGAACATGTAGGATTTTTCAAAGTCCACATCTATACCCTCTTCTTTTAAATACTGCTTAAGTCTTATTACCTTTTCTACACCTTTGCAGTTTTCTCCATAAATTTTTCCAGTGTACTTTCCATTTCTTACTTCGAATCTTGTTCCTATTATTTTATCTACCTCATTTATATTATATAATTCTTTTAGATAAAATTCAGCAGAAGCAGAAATTAAATATATTTTATACCCTTCTTTTTTAAAATTTTTTATAGTAGCTATAGCATCACTGTATAATATACTTTTAAGTCTCTTTTCGTAAAATTCTTTCGCAATTTCTTTCATTTCCTCTTCTGTAATACCTTTTATAAAAGATATGAACTCCTCTTTGGCTTTCCCCGCATCATAAACTCTAATAAGATATAAAAATCCACCTTTTATACTTTTAGCTAGATTTTTTAATAAACTTGGCTTCTTTTTTACTAAAAAATAATAAAATTCTATTAGAGTTTCTCTACTGGTTAGAGTAAAATCTACATCAAATATGGCTAATTTAACTTTTCCATTATCCATTTTTTCATCCCCTTTAAAATACTTTTTATATTTTAAAATAAAAAGAACCGATATATATTATAGCGGTTCTTTTTGTAAATTAATCTTCTTGAAGACTTTCATAATAAGCTCTTACTTCTTCAAATTCTTCATCACTTAAATTTTCAAGTTCGCCCTCTTCTGAATCTCTAACTGCTTTAAATAGATATATTGATTCACTTTCAGGGTCTTCTGCTAAAACATAGTCATTTTCTTTGTAATTAAAAGCATCTACTATTTCACAAGTTACAACGTTTCCTTCTTCATCTTCTAAGTCCACTAGTAAAGCTTCATGTTCATGTTCATGTTCACCTTCACAACCACATCCGCAATCATGATTGTGTTCATCATTACCACAACAACAATTATTTATTTTATCTTTATCCACGGCATCGTCTGGAAATATTCCCAGACTTTCACCTCCTTTCGGTTATGTTATAATTTTACCCTTAATTTGCACATTTTAAAAGGCTTTTTTGAAAATTCCTTTAAAAAATAGGAGGAGACTTAAGTCTCCTCCTATTTTATATATTAGCCTTGTAATTTTCTGTAGCTTTCGTATCTATCTTTTGCATCTTGTTCAGTTTTTGCATATAGTTTATCTGCTACTTCTGGGAATGCTTTCTTTAAGGAAGCATATCTTACTTCTCCCATTAAGAAGTCTTGGAATTTGCTCCAATCTGGTTCTTTAGAATCTAATGAGAATGGATTCTTTCCTTCTTCTTTAAGTGCTGGATTGAATCTGTATAATTGCCAGTATCCACATTCAACAGCTCTCTTTTGTTCTACTTGGCTAGCAGACATACCTATCTTTAATCCTTGGTTGATACATGGAGCATAAGCTATGATTAATGATGGTCCATCATATGCTTCTGCTTCTTGCATTGCTTTTATAGTTTGGTTCTTGTCAGCACCCATAGCTATTTGAGCAACATATACGTATCCGTAGCTCATTGCCATCATTCCAAGGTCTTTCTTTCTAGTCTTCTTACCTGATGCAGCAAATTTAGCTATTGCAGCAGTTGGTGTAGATTTTGAAGCTTGTCCTCCAGTATTTGAGTAAACTTCTGTATCATATACGAAGATGTTTATATCTTCTCCACTTGCTAGAACATGGTCAACACCGCCGTATCCGATATCATAAGCCCAACCGTCTCCACCGAATATCCATTGAGATTGTTTTACAAGATAGTTTCTATCTCTATAGATTTCTTTTAATGCTTCGTGACTGTCTTTTTCTGCTTCAAGTACTGCTATAAGTTCAGCAGCTGCTTTCTTAGAAGCTTCTCCTTCATTGTAGTTATCTAACCAATTTTGAAGAGCTTTCTTAACTTCTTCTTTTACATCAGCATTTAATGCTTCGTGAGCTTTATCTGCTAATCTTTCTCTTATTTGTTTTGCTCCTATAGCCATTCCTAATCCGAATTCAGCGTTGTCTTCGAATAAGGAGTTAGCCCAAGCAGGTCCTTGTCCTTTTTCGTTAGTTGTGTATGGAGTTGATGGAGCTGATCCTCCCCAGATTGATGTACAACCTGTTGCATTAGCAATCATCATTCTATCTCCATATAATTGAGTTAATAATCTTGCATAGGAAGCTTCTCCACAACCTGCACAAGCTCCGTTGAACTCTAATAATGGTTGTTCGAATTGGCTACCTTTTATGCTCATCTTATTCATTGGATTATCTTTTTTGGATAATTTTAATGAATAAGCAAAGTTGTCTTGTTCTTTTAATTGAGTTCCAGCTGGTTTCATAATAAGAGCTTTATTTGGTGCTGGACAAACTTCTGCACAGTTTCCACATCCAGTACAGTCAAGTGGTGAAATTGACATTGTGTACTTGAAGTCCTTAAATGCAGGTCCACCCTTAGCTTCAACTATTTTGTATCCTTCTGGTGCATTCTTAGCTTCTTCTTCAGTTAATAAGAATGGTCTTATTACTGCGTGAGGACATACGAATGAACATTGGTTACATTGGATACAGTTATCTTGTTGCCATTCTGGAACGTTAACTGCAATTCCTCTCTTTTCATATGCAGCTGTTCCTTGTGGGAATGTACCATCTTCATATCCGTTAAATGCTGAAACTGGAAGGCTATCTCCTTCTTGTCTGTTCATAACATCTACAATATTCTTTATGAATGCTGGTTTTTCTTCAGCTTTTTCTACAAATCCTTCAGTAGTAGTTTTCCATGATGCTGGAACTTCTACTCTGTGTGCAGCTTCTACACCTTTGTCTATTGCAGCGTTGTTCATATTAACAACTTTTTCTCCCTTTTTACCATAGGAAGTAACAACTGCATCTTTAAGATATTTAACTGCATCTTCTACTGGTATTATGTTTGCAATCTTGAAGAATGCTGATTGCATTATCATGTTTATTCTTCCGCCAAGACCAACTTCTTGAGCGATCTTAACAGCATTTATTGTGTAGAATTCTATATCATTTTCTGCAATGTAATTCTTTAAGGAAGCTGGTAATTGTTGTTCTAATTCTTCATCTGACCAAATACAGTTAAGTAAGAACTTACCGCCTTTCTTTAATCCTTTAACTACATCATATTTATGAACATATGCTTGGTTATGACAAGCTATGAAATCTGCGTTATTTATTAAATATGGGCTCTTAATTGGTTCTTTACCAAATCTTAAGTGAGATACTGTGATACCACCGGATTTTTTAGAGTCATATGCAAAGTATCCTTGTGCATACATGTCTGTGTGGTCTCCTATGATCTTTATAGCACTCTTGTTTGCTCCAACAGTACCATCTGATCCAAGACCCCAGAACTTACATGCTGTAGTTCCTTCTGGTGTTGTATCAATGTTTTCTCCTTCTGGTAATGATGTATTAGTTACGTCATCAACTATTGCTACTGTAAAGTTATCTTTTGGACATTCTTCTTTTAAGTTATCAAATACTGAGATTATATGTCCTGGAAGAGTGTCTTTTGAACCTAATCCATATCTTCCACCAACTATTACTGGTTTCATATCTTCACAGTTATAGAATGCTGATTTAACATCTAAGTATAATGGTTCTCCAATTGAACCTGGTTCTTTAGTTCTATCAAGAACAGAAATCTTCTTAACAGTTTTTGGCATAGCTTTGAAGAAGTGCTCTAATGAGAATGGTCTGTAAAGATGAACTTTAACTAAACCAACTTTTTCTCCCTTTGCCATTAAGTAATCTATTGTTTCTTCTATACAGTCACAGATTGATCCCATTGCAACTATTACTCTATCAGCATCTTCTGCTCCATAGTAGTTGAATAGTTTATAATCTCTTCCTGTTAATTTATTTATTTCGTTCATGTAATTTTCAACGATGCCTGGTACTTCGTTGTAGAACTTATTACATGCTTCTCTTCCTTGGAAGAAGATATCAGGGTTTTGAGCTGTTCCTCTTGTTACAGGGTTATTTGGATTTAAAGCTTTTTGTCTAAATTCGTTAACTGCATCCATATCAACTAATTTAGCTAATTCATCATATTCCAATACTTCAATTTTTTGGATTTCGTGTGATGTTCTAAATCCATCAAAGAAACTTAAAAATGGTACTTTAGCTTTTATTGCTGATAAGTGTGCTACAGCTGCTAAGTCCATAACTTCTTGAACACTACTTTCTGCAAGTAATGCAAATCCTGTTTGTCTTGCTGCCATAACGTCGGAGTGATCTCCAAATATGTTTAATGCATGAGTTGCAACTGATCTAGCACTTACATGGAATACTCCTGGTAAAAGTTCTCCTGCTATTTTGTACATGTTAGGAATCATTAAAAGTAATCCTTGAGAAGCTGTATATGTAGTTGTTAAGGCTCCTGCTTGTAATGATCCGTGAACTGCACCTGCTGCTCCTGCTTCTGATTGCATTTCAATTAATTTTACAGTTTGACCAAATATATTTTTCTTTCCTTGTGCTGCCCATTCATCAACGTGTTCAGCCATTGGGGATGATGGTGTTATAGGATAGATTGCTGCTACGTCTGTAAACGCATAGGATATATATCCAGCAGCAGTATTACCATCCATAGTTTTCATTCTTCTGCTCATTAGTAAATTCCCTTCTTTCTATATATTTTTAATAATATATAATTTTAATTAAAATTTTGCAGAAAACTACAAAATTATATAAGCATTATATAAGCTTTTTGTAAAGGATTTAACTTTACATTTTACTTGTCCACTTGTTGAATATTTTAATACACTTTTTTTTAAAAAACTAGTACACTTTATAATATACAACAAAATTTAAAATATGTAAAATGCATTATTAAATTTTTCTCAAAGTATATCCTTATTTGTAAAAGCCTTTATTATTGCTAAAACATTTCCAAAGATATTATATCACAAATATTTTATTATTGTATATTTTTTTTAATTTTAATACAAAATTATCTATTACATACTTTACAAATTAATTGTAATATTAAACCCTATACATGTAAAGTACAGGGTTTAATTTTTTTATATATTATTTATTTAGCAAGTAACTGTCCTAATTTTTTAGCTTCTTCTAATTGTTTTTCATTAGGTGCTTCTTGCACTGCTAGCTTTCCTATAACATTAAATCCATATTCTTTCATTTGAGTTTCCCATTTTTCGATAAATTCCCCATTGTCCCATCCATAAGATCCGAATAAAACAACTGGTTTATTTTCTAGGTTTAGCTCTTTAAAATTCTTTAAAAATGGTGCCATTTCTGTTTGATCTACTTGATTATTATCCATAGATGGACTTCCAAAAGCCACTGCATCTGCTTTTAACACATCTTCTGGTTTTGCGTATTGCACCTGTTTTATATCTACTTCTGCACCTGCAGATTTTGCTCCTTTAGATATATTATCTGCTAGTACCTCTACATTTCCCCCAGCACTCCAGTATATAATTGAAACCTTTTTCATAATACCATCTCCTTTGTTAAACCTATTAATTTAAATTACTTATACATTTATATTAACACAATAACCTTTATTAGTGAACAAATATTAGTGAATAACCTTATTTAGTGAATAACTAACAGTTAATAGTGAATAATTCTGGATAGCTTTTCTCCAATTTGTTACATTTGACAATTGACAGAGGACAGTTCATTTGACAATTGACAGAGGACAGAGGACAGAGGACAGAGGACAGAGGACAATGATTGACATCTTTTCTCCACTGTTGTTACGAAAAGTTTTTAATTTTATAAGATCTTTGGGTTTAGCTAAAGCTAAACCTTTATATTAGATAAATCTAAACTATCCTTAATTCTCCATTCTCCACTTTCCATTTTCAATTATATCTACATTGACATTTTTATTGATGGCTGGTTTAGCGAAGCTAAACATCGCTTTAGTTTTTAAGAGCATTAAAATTAAGTCAGGCTATAGTGTTAAAATCTTTTAAGCTATAAAATTCTATTGAATAGTTTAGTTTTAGTTTTTATAAAAATTCATATAATTAAGGATTTTTTGCAACAAAGTGAAAAAATCCTCAATAATTATTCATTGTTCCCTGTTCATTATTCACATTAATCAACGGCGGCCTATCGGCTTGCGACACAGTCGCTAGATTAATAGCAAATAATTAAAATAAATTATTATATAAAAGTTAATTTATTTTAAATCTCATCAGATTTTATAAAATTAAAGATTTTCTGTAGCAAAGCGGAGGAAAATCTTCCTTCATTGTCCTATGTCAATTGTCCTCTGTCCTCTAAATAAAATCAAAGTTCTTCTGACGCTACGAGGAAGAACCTCCTTAGTTGTTCACTGTTCGCTATTAGTTATTCACTATACAATGTTTTTCTATCAACTCTACTATATTATCTATGCCATTTTTAAAGGAGCTTTTTTTCATATTATTTATATATTTTTCTCTGTTTTCATAAAGATAGTTTAGTTTTTTTAAAAAAATCTCATTGGTTATTTCTTCTTCTTCTAAAACTAAGCTGTATCCATTTTTCTCAAAGGATCTGGCATTTAATATTTGGTCCCCTCTACTTGCCTTTTTTGATAATGGAATTAATAAATTGGGTTTTGCTAGTGCCAAGAGCTCAAAAATAGCATTGGCTCCTGCTCTTGATATTACTATGCTTGAAGCCTTCATTAAATGTGGCAATTCTTCTTTTACATATTCAAATTGAGAATATCCTTCTTTATTTTTCAATGTTTTTTCTATATTGCCTTTTCCGCAAATATGGATTATGTTAAATTTTTTTAATAATTCTTCTATGTTTTCTCTTATTAAATTATTTAAAACTTTAGAACCTAAGCTTCCTCCTATTAGTAGTACTATGGGCTTATTATCTTTAAAGCCGCAAATTTTTTTCCCTTTTTCTTTGTCACCTAAAAAAAGTTCTTCTCTTATGGGTGTTCCAGTTAAAACACCTTTATCTCCTTTTATATGTTTTAGTGTTTCTGGGAAAGTAACACATACTTTGTTACAATAGGGTGTTGATATTTTATTAGCAAGCCCTGGTGTCATATCAGATTCGTGGGATATGACAGGCACTCTATTTAAATATGCTCCAATAACCACAGGTACTGCCACAAATCCTCCCTTTGAAAAAACTACATTAGGTTTTTCTTTTTTTATTATTTTTCTAGCTTCCATTATTCCCTTTAAAACTTTAAATGGATCTGTGAAATTTTTTAAATCAAAATATCTTCTTAGTTTTCCGCTAGAGATTCCGTAATATTTTATTCCTTCTTTTTCTATTAAACTTTTTTCTATTCCATCTTTTGTTCCTATATATCCTATTTCATATCCTAATTTTTTTAATTTTGGAATCAATGATATATTTGGAGTAACGTGACCTGCCGTTCCTCCACCTGTTAATATAATCTTTTTTTTCAAGTTTACCAACCACCCTTTATTATAAAATTAAAAAATCCATTTTCTATTATTTTATGTTTTAATTAACTGATCTGCCTCTGAAAGACTAATATATTAATTTACTTTCCGGGCAATATAATAATACAACAGAAAAAGGAGGTAATATAAATGGCAAGAAGTAATAGAATTTTAGTTCCTGAAGCTAGGCAAGGATTAAATCAATTTAAAATGGAAGCTGCAAGAGAATTAGGAGTAAACTTAACAGAAGGTTACAATGGAAACCTTACTTCTAGGGAAAATGGTTCCGTAGGAGGACATATGGTTAAGAAAATGGTTGAAAAATATCAAAGAGATTTATCTTCTAAATAAAATATAAATATATATAAATATAATGGTATAATACCACTTCTGTGGTATTATACTTTTTTTAACTACTAAATCTATAATCTATTATTCTCATTTGAGGATTTACATATCCATTGTATTCATTTATAGTAGGGCAAAATATAAAATCCATTCTTATATCTTTAGGATTATTCATTACAAATCTATAATTCTCTCCATAATTTTTCTTTAGCATTTCCTCAAATTCATTTCCTCTTCCAAAACATATACCTTCCATTTTTCTTATATTATCAATCTTTATAATAAATTTCAAAGTATTTCTATCTTTACCTAGCAAAAGTATTTTATCTATTTCTAATTTTTTTTCTGCAAAAATCGGTGATGAATTTCCCTTGCCAAAGGGTTCTAATATACTGAGCTTATTTATAAAATCTATAGAAACATTGTTAGGACTTAATTTTTCATCAATAGTTATTTTAGGAATTATATCTTCTTCTGTTAAATTACACTGATTATTTAATTTTTCTCTAAATTTATCTATATTTTCTTCTTTTATAGAAAGCCCTGCTGCCATAGGATGTCCTCCAAAGCTTTCTAAAATATCTTTACATTTTATTAATTCTTCAAACATATTATATTCTTCTATAGACCTTCCTGACCCCTTTGCTTTTTCCTTGCCTTTAGTAAGAATTATAGTAGGCAAATTGTATTCTTCTCTTATTTTGCCCGCCACAATTCCTGCAATACTTTCATGTATATTTTTATTATATACTACAATTATTTTATCATTTTTTATAGAACTATTTTCTATTATTTCTCTTACACTTTCTACACCTTCACTGGTTAATTTTTGTCTTTCTTGATTTAATTCATGAAGTGTTTTAGCTAATTCTAATGCTTTACTATCCTGCTCTGCTAATAAAAGTTCCACAGATAATTTTGCTGTTTCCAATCTTCCTGTAGCATTTATGCAAGGACCAATAACAAAACCTATATGATAAGAGTTTAAATTTTTTTCATTTATTCCTGTTTCCTTTATTAAATATTTTAGTCCTATATTATTTGTATCTCTTAAAAGTTCTATACCATTTTTAACTAATATTCTATTTTCATCTATTAAATCCACTACATCACAAACTGTACCTATGGCTGCATATTGTAGTAATTCATAAAGTTCTTTAGAGCTTATTCCCATAACTGAATAAAGAGCTTGAATAAATTTAAAGGCTATACCTGCTCCACACAATAATTTAAAAGGATAGGTACAGTCTTGTCTTTTTGGATTTATTGTGGCATCTGATTTTGGCAGTATATACTCTCTTTTTTCATCTTTCTCAACAAAACCTAGTTCATGGTGATCAGTTATAACCACCTCTATACCAAGTTCCTTTGCAAATTCTATTTCATCTATGGCACTTATACCATTGTCACAACTCAGTATTACCTCTACACCTTCATTTTTCAGCTTTTCTATTCTATCTTTATTCATACCATACCCTTCATTTTCTCTATCTGGAATATGATATATAAAATTTGCTCCACATCTTTTTAATCCTTTATATAAAATAACGGTACTGGTAACCCCATCAGCATCATAATCTCCATATATTGCTATTTTTTTATTTTTCTCTATAGCATTTTTTATTAACTCAATACCTTTATCCATATCTTTCATTAAAAAAGGATCATATAAATCTTCTAGGGATGCATTTATAAACCTATTTATATCATAGGCAGTTTTTATCCCCCTATTTACTAATACTTTAACTATAGCTTCATTTATGCCAGTTACTTTAGATAATCTCTTTATATTTACGTTACTGCATTTAATCATCCATCTTTTTTTCATAGATTTCACCTCTATAACATTATATACTAAATTAAAATTTTGCATATCAAAACCTTAAATTAATGAACAACTAATAATGAATAGTGAACAATTGTGGACATTTTTTCTCCACTTTGTTACATTTGACAATTGACAGAGGACAGAGGACAATGAAGGTTAATTTTTCTTCATTAACATTACGAAAAATTTTAAATTGTATAAAACCTTATAAAAGTTTAGCTTGCTAAACGAGTTTTCCATAGTACAACTATCTTTAACAAATCAAATAAAATTAAAACTTTTCTGAGTGCAACGAAGAAAAGTGTCTTTCACTGTCCTCTGTCAATTGTCCTCTGTCCTCTGCTCTGTCCTCTGCTCTGTCCTCTAAAATCATTAACTAAGGTTGTTCATTAAAAACTCTGTTTTTCAAGGGGTTGACAGCATATGTTCTTTAAAGGTAAAATCATTATGTTAATAATAATTATTTAAAAGGAGTTGTTATTGTTTTGGATAAATTGATTTTTGGAATTTCTGGTCTTCCTATAGGAGATGGAAATTCAAAATTTAATTATAAAACTGGTATAGAATATTTAAATTCCATAGGTTTAGATGCCATGGAACTTCCCTTTGTTAGATCTGTTAATATTACAGATAAGAATAAAGAAGAGGTTTTAAATGCTAAAATAGAAAATGATATTTATCTTTCTGCTCATGGTTCTTATTTTATAAACTTAAATGCTGTGGAATTAGAAAAGCAAGAAAAGTCTATGGAAAGAATTATAAAAGGAGCTGAGGGATTACAAAAGGTAAAAGGTAGAAGCTTAATTTTTCATCCTGGATTTTATCTAAAAGATACAAAAGAAAAGACTTTTAATACTATAAAAGAAAATCTTGAAAAGCTACCTTACTTTGGAGTGGACTACAGATTAGAAACCACAGGAAAACCTACTCAATTTGGTTCTTTAGAGGAAATTGTAGCACTTTGCAAGGATATTAAACACTGCAAGCCCTGCATAGATTTCTCTCATTTGCACGCAAGAGGTAACGGTGCATTAAAAAATTATGATGACTTTGCAAATATTTTAGATTATATGCACAAACATTTAGGATATGAAGCCTTAGAAGACATGCATATACATATATCTGGAATAAACTATGGAGAAAAAGGTGAAAGAAATCATCTTCCCTTCCTAGAAAGCGACTTTAATTATAAAGATTGCATGAAAGCTTTCAAAAGCTTTGATATTAAAGGTTGCATTATATGTGAAAGTCCTATTTTAGAAAAAGACGCTCTTTTGCTTAAAGAATACTACAAGGCTTTATAGTTAATGAATAACGAATAATGAACGAGGACAGAGGACAGAGGACAGAGGACAATGAAGGTTAATTTTTCTTCATTAACATTACGAAAAATTTTAAATTTATAAGATCTTTAAGTTTAGCTAAAGCTAAACTTAATTAAATCTAAGATACCTTCAATGTTCAGCTTTGCTAAACGAGTTTTTTATGCTACAACTATCTTTAACAAATAAAATAAAATTAAAACTTTTCTGAGTGTAACGAAGAAAAGTGTCCTTCACTGTCCTCTGTCAATTGTCCTATGTCCTCTGAAAAAGTGTTCTCAATTCTCCACTCTCCATTTTCAATTATAACCAAAGTTATTCATTAAAATAAGCTCTTCGCATGCTTTTTTAACGTCTTCTTTTCCTAGTATGCCGGATATAACTGCAATTCCATCTATATTAGTTCCCTTAAGTTTTTGTACATTGGTTTCGTTTACTCCTCCTATTGCCACTACGGGAATATTCACAGTTTTTTTTATTTCTTTAAGAGTTTCTATAGATGTACTTTCTGCATCTTTTTTGCTATTTGTAGGAAACATTGCTCCTACTCCTAAATAATCTGCTCCATCCATTTGAGCTTTTAGAGCATCTTCTATAGTATTTGCAGATAACCCTAAAATTTTATCTTCTCCTATTATCTTTCTTACAACATCTGCCGGTAAATCCTTCTGACCTATATGCACTCCTTCTGCATCTACTGCTAGAGCTATATCCACCCTGTCATTTATTATTAGTGGTACATTGTATTTGTCTGTTATATTTTTTATTTCCTTTGCTATTTCATAAAATTCTTTTGATGAAATATCTTTTTCTCTTAATTGCACTAAAGTAACTCCACCTAATATGGCATCTTCCACTGCCTTTTTTAAATCTCTTCCCTTTAATACATCTCTATCTGTTACTAAATAAAGAGTACAATCTAAATTTTTATTACCCATTATAAATCTTTCCCCTTTCTTTAAATGAATTTTCATTAAGATTATATATGCTATCTATTAAAGCTGTTCTAAAGGAACTTGGCCCTAAATTTTTAGTTTTTTCATAGGCAATTTCTCCTGCGATACCCATGGATGTAACTCCTGATAATGTAGCTTGTAAATAATCTTTTTCTGCTCCACAATAAGATGCTATTACAGAGGTGCACATACAACCTGTTCCTGTAATTTTAGACATGATGCTACTTCCATTTTCTACAATGTAAATATCTTTTTTAAATCCTATTACATCCTTTTCTCCAGTTATTGCAATTACTGCATTGTATTTTTCCGAAAGATTTTTAACTAGTTTAATTCTTTCTTCAATAGAATTATCTTCATCGCAACTTTCTGCATCTACTCCTTTTGTTGATGCATCCATACCAGATAAAACCTTTACCTCTGATATGTTCCCTCTTATTACTGAAAATTTTATTTCCCTTAAAAGTTCCAAAGCTATATGAGTTCTATATTTGGTAGCTCCAACTCCTACTGGATCTAAAATAACAGGTATATTTAATTCATTTGATTTTTTCCCTGCCAAAAGCATGGACTTAACTGTCTTTTGATTCAAAGTTCCTATATTTATAACCAAAGCCGAAGCTATAGACACCATATCCTCAACTTCATTTATATCATCTGCCATCACTGGCGACGCTCCTATAGCCAATACTATATTTGCGCAATCATTTACCGTTACATAATTTGTTATATGATGAATCAAAGGATTTTTTTCTTTTATTTTTAATAAGCTATTATATATTTTTTCATAAATTTCCACGATAACCCCCCCTTTTTTTAATGAACAACTAACAGTTAATAATGAATAATTATGGATATTTTTTCTCCGCTTTGTTACATTTGACAATTGACAGAGGACAGAGGACAATGAAGGTTAATTTTTCTTCATTAACATTACGAAAAATTTTAAATTGTATAAAACCTTACAAAAGTTTAGCTAAAGCTAAACTTTTATAAATTGACTAAATCTAAAACGCCTTCGATGTTTAGCTTGCTAAACGAGTTTTCCATAATACAACTATCTTTAACAAATCAAATAAAATTAAAACTTTTCTGAGTGTAACGAAGAAAAGCGTCCTTCATTCTCAATTCTCCACTTTCCATTTTCAATTATATCTAATAAGATTAAAGCTCTTCTGACGCCAGGAAGAAAAACTGTCAATTGTCCTCTGTCCTCTGTCCTTTGTCCTCTAAATAAAGTTCATAAAAGTGGTTTGTAGGTCCTACTCCTTTTCCTATATCTAATGAATGTTCTATGGCTATTTGTATATAGTCTTTAGCTTTTTTTACACTTTCTTCTAAGTTGTAGCCTAGTGCTAAGTTTGAGGCTATGGCTGAAGATAGTGTACATCCTGTTCCATGGGTATTTTTAGTATTTATACGCTTTGAAGAGAAATAGCTGACTTTTTCTTTACTGTATAAAATGTCTATAGCTTCTCCTTCTAGGTGTCCACCTTTCATAAGTACACTTTTAGGTCCCATTTTCATTATTATTTCAGCGGCTTTTTCCATTTTTTCTTTGCTATCAATAGGTATTATTTTTTTTATATCCTCTTCAATTTTACCTTCTTCTTCATAGGTTTTTATTATTTCCTCTGCTTCTGGTAAATTAGGAGTTATTACATCCGCTAAAGGTAATAATTTTTCTATAAGAGTTTTTTTAGATTCTGGTGCTAATAAATCGTATCCACTTTTGGATATCATAACAGGGTCTACTACTACATTTTTAGCCTTATACTCTTTTAATTTTTCTGCTATTATTTCTATGGTTTCTATTTTGGATACCATTCCAATTTTAACCGCATCTACTTCTATATCTGTAAATATGGCATCTATTTGTTTTGCTATGATATCTTTGTCTATATCCTGTACTGCAAAAACTCCTTGGGTGTTTTGTGCTGTTACTGCTGTTATTACACTCATTCCAAATACTTTATGAGCTGACATAGTCTTTATATCTGCTTGAATACCAGCTCCTCCTGAACTATCTGAACCTGCAATGGTTAATGCTTTTTTCAAAATTATCCCCTCCATAAAACTTCATTCTTATTAAGTATTTTTTCTCCAATTAATTTTATTATAGTATATCCTATAATACTTCCCCCTACACTACTTATGGAAAAAGGCACTATAAAAAATAAACCTGCAACTTCTTTTCCCATTATGAATTTTGCCATAGGGAAAGCTAGTAATCCTCCTATTAAACCTGTTCCAATGATTTCTCCTAAAACTGCTAAAAATTCTTTTCCTGTTTTTTTATACAAAACACCTGCAATAGCTGCCCCTATCATGCTTCCAGGAAAAGCTAATAAAGAACCTGTTCCAACTATATTTCTTAAAAAAGATATACAAAATGCTATAGATACACTATAAAAAGGCCCTAATATTACTGCAGATATGACATTTATTGCATGTTGTACTGGAAAACATTTAGCTGCTCCTATAGGTATAAATATTAAATTTCCTAAGAAAGCTCCTAAAGCTACTAGTAACGCTGAAAATGTTAATTTTTTAGTATTCATATTATACTCCTCCATATTTTTATAAAAAATAAAAGCACAGACAACGTAAGTCTGCACTTTTGCATTCAAATAGTAGAACTATATAAATATAAAATATATAGTAAACCATTCTCCCTACGCTGGCATTATCCAGATCAGGTAAAGGGTCTAAGAATCCAGTTCTTACTCTCAGCTGGCATTATCCAGCTCCCCTGAAATTTTATTCTATTGTTACCTAAATGATACTACAGCATTTTTTAACAGTCAAGTGTGACTACTGAATTATTTGTATACTAGGATTATTTAAAATCCTTTTTATGATGTTATTTATGTAGTATCCATCTATATCTTTGTAGTCCTCTTTATTTGGAAATACTCCTTTATAATCATTATACATTATTTCATGACAAGTTAAATCCTTTGCCAGCTGTACAGATCTTTCCCATCTTAATTCCTGTTTTAGTTTAATTCCTTTAATTGCTTTTTTTATTTTATCCTGTTTAAAATAATTTTTATCATCTTTAACTTCTTCTATTGCCTTATTTATAAGGGCTATTGCTTTATTTACATTGTCTTTATGTACAGATAATTGTATACAAAATAGCTTTATTCCCTTTTCATTTTTTATAAAACTTCCAATATCATAAGCTAGGGAATTTTCTGTTCTTATTGTATGGTATAAAATACTACTCGTACCTTCTCCAAAATAAAAATTAAATATATCCATTGCCTTTATTTCTTTACTTTTTAACATGTGTATAGGGTAAGCATATTGTATTTTTGCACCTTCTATACCTTGTTTTATTTTTACAAATATTCCTGGATTATTTAGCTCATATAGATAATTTTCATTAACTTTTTCTATATTAGTTTTTTCTTCTTCCTTTATTAAATATTTTTCTATAATTTTCTTTACCTTCTCAAATTCTAAAGAAGAAACCACAGATATTGTCATATTGTTTAATTTATAAAATTTATTATAAAAAGCTTTTATCTGATTTAAAGTTATGGAGTTTAAACTGTTTTCATTTCCTATAATAAGCTCTTTTATTCTTCTATTTTCAAAGGCATTATAAAAAAGTTCATCTTCACAATATTGGTCATTATCATCTTTCCAGTCCTTTAATTCCTGTTTAATTATATCCATTTCTTCCCTAAATCCTTTTTCTTTTAAAGTTGCATTTAATACTATGTCTAAAAATACTTCTATTCCCTTATGAAATTCTTCTGATAAAGTGGTTCCATAATATATTACATAAGGGTAATTTGTCATAGCATTTTGAAAACCAAATATTTCATCACATAATAAATTTATTTCTTGCTCTTTTCTATTTTTTGTTTCTTTAAATACCATATGTTCCACTACATGAGCTGTTCCATAAGGAAAGCCTTCTTCCCTTATTGCTCCTGCATCAAATCCTATGCAAAAGGAAGTTATATGACCACTTATTTTTTTATATATAAGCTTAGTTCCATTTTTCAATATTATATCTTGCATTTTTATCACCTACATTAAATATTTTTTAATTTCTGTAAAACATCTCACATAAAATATATTATATTATATAATTAACTTAGGGTGATAATATGAATTTAAAGGATAATATAAAACAATTTATTTTATATGCTCTAATAGGCAGCTCTAATGTTGTTATAGACTTTTGTATTCTAAATATGCTTTGGATGGTAACGGGTATCTATAAAGGTGCGGCTAATATTCTATTTAAATTTATATCCTTTATTTTTTATTCATTAAATGGATACTATTGGAATAAAAA
Organism: Clostridium cochlearium; assembly: GCF_900187165.1. Lineage (NCBI taxonomy): Bacteria > Bacillati > Bacillota > Clostridia > Eubacteriales > Clostridiaceae > Clostridium > Clostridium cochlearium. The sequence continues at coordinate 1,500,418 of NZ_LT906477.1, forward strand.
ATATACCTTTAAAACAGAGGGCTCTTTTTTAAAATTTGCCTCTGTTTTAGGTATAGCGGCTATAATAAATTCAATTATTTTATCTATAATGTCTATTTATAATATCTTAGGTATATCTGATTTACTATGGTCAAATATATGTGCTTTAACAGCTTCTATTATTACTGGAATAGGAAGCTTTCTTATAAATAAATTATATATATTTAAAAAAGTTGCCTAATTATTATATTGCTATTATTGTCTTAAAATATTTATTAAGTCATAGAAATAATATTTTTTATTTCTTTTATATTTTGATTTCCTTTAAACTCTCCTGGATTTCTATTTTTTCCTCTTACTTCTCCAGATAATAATATTTTATGCATTTCTTTAATTAATCTTGTTGATATAGGTATTCTTCCTATTAAATTCTCGCCAATTCTTAGTGCCTCAGAATAATTTAATACTTCCTGAATATCATCTGTTTTTTTGTTTTCATCAGCTCCATACTCTAGCATATCATCTAAAGTTACCTGTGTTCCTTCTATTGAACTTTATTCATACAACATAGATTCTTTTAATTCCTGTAATTCTTTTGTATCTATTATATTTTCTAATATTTTAAAAGCAAAATCTAAAGCTGTAGAAGGTCCCCTACTGGTTATTATATTATCATGTTGAACCACTCTATCTTCTTTATAATTAGCTCCTTTTAATTCTTCTTCAAACCCTGGATAGGAAGTTATGTTCTTATTTTCTATAATATCTGCTTCTTTTAATATTATAGGTGCTGCACAAATAGCTGCTATTAATTTATTTTCTTTGTTAAATTGTTTTATTATTTCTATAACCTGTTTATTATCTCTTAAATTAGCAGCTCCTGGCATACCACCTGGTAGCACTATGCCTGAAAAATCATACTCCTTAAAGTCTTTTAAAAGTATATCAGCCTTTACATATACATTATGAGTTCCTTTTACCATTTTTTCCTCACTTATAGAACAAGTTTTACAATCAACTCCAACTCTTCTTAAAACATCCACTACTGTTAATGCTTCGATTTCCTCAAAACCCTTTGCTAACATTACAACTATTTTTTTCACATTTATTACCTCCACATCATTTTGTATTTTTAAGTATTATATATAGTATAATTAATTAGAAACAACACGTAAAATAAAAAAATTACGATGTAATTTTTTTAACAGAGGACAGTTCATTTGACAATTGACAGAGGACAGAGGACAATGAAGGATGATTTTCTTCCTTACGTCAGAAAATCTTTAATCTTATTAGTTAGAATTGAAAATGGAGAATGGAAAGTGGAAAATGATTGACAACTTTTCTCCATTAACATTACGAAAAGTTTTTAATTTTATAAGATCTTTAGGTTTAGCTAAAGATAAACCTTTTTTATATTAGACAAATCTAAACTATCCTTAATTCTTCATTCTCGACTTTCCATTTTCAATTATATCTACATTGACATTTTTATTGATGGCTGGTTTAGCGAAGCTAAACATCGCTTTAGTTTTTAAGAACATTAAAATTAAGTCAGGTTATCGCCTTAAAATCTTTAGTTTTAGCTAAATACAAAAATTTATATAATGAAATATTTTTTGCAACGAAGTAAAAAAATCCTCAATAATTATTCATTGTTCCCTGTTCATTATTCATTGATTAACGGCGGCCTATCGGCTTGCGACACAGTCGCTAGATTAATAGCAAGTAATTAAAATAAATTATTATATAAAAGTTAATTTATTTTAAACCTGGGCAGATTCTATAAAATTAAAATTTTTTTGTAATGACAATGAAGAAAAAATATCTATCATTTTCAATTTTCAACTTTCAATTTTTAATTACATTATAAAATCATCCTTCATTGTCCTATGTCCTCTGTCAATTGTCAATTGAACTGTCCTATGTCCTCTGTCAATTGTCAATTGAACTGTCCTCTGTCCTCTGTCAATTGTCAAATGAACTGTCCTCTGTCAATTGTCAATTGAACTGTCCTCTGTCCTCTGTCAATTGTCCTCTATAAAAATTTTGTGACGCAAAATTTTTATTTTGTGTTATAATATAAAAAGATAAATCGAATTTAAAAAGAGGTGATTTTATGAATCAAGTTGGTTATGTTACAAAAATTGAGGGTGAAAAAGCCCATATTATTTTTAAGAGAATGTCTAGTTGTGGTGATAAATGTGCTAACTGTTCTGGTGGATGTGAAGTACCTCCATTGGTATTGGATATAGATAATACTTTAATGGCTGAGCCCGGAGATGCTGTTGCTGTAAATATGGAGGATAATACTTTCTTTAAATTTACTTTCTTTGCTTATGCCCTTCCTCTTATGCTTATGCTTTTAGGTGTAGCTATAGCCTACATAACTACTAAAAGTGAAACAACTGCTGCTTTTACAGGATTAGGTTTTCTTGCAGTATCTTATGGTATTTTGAGAATAGTAAACAATAATCATGTTAAAAATCAATCTAAATCTGTAACTATGATGAAAATATTATCAGAAGAAGAAATTAATAGATTAGGAATGTAATTTAAATAAAGAAGGGGTACAAGCAATTGTAACCCTTCTTTTATTATTATTTATTATTCATTTTTTGCCCAATTCATAGATCTCTTAACAGCTTCGTGCCATCCATCTAGTAGTTCTTTTCTTCTTTCTTCAGTCATATCTGGTTCAAAAGTCTTAGAAATTGCCCAGTTTTGAGCTACATCTTTTTTATCTTTCCAATATCCTACTGCAAGTCCTGCAAGGTATGCAGCTCCTAATGCAGTAGTTTCAATTACTTCTGGTCTTTGAACAGGCACTCCTAATATATCTGCTTGGAATTGCATTAAGAAGTCATTTGCGCTAGCTCCACCATCTACTCTAAGAGCTTTCAAATCTATTCCTGAATCTTCTCTCATTGCATTTAAAACATCATAGGTTTGATATGCTAAGGATTCAAGTGTCGCTCTTATAAAGTGCTCTTTTGTAGCTCCTCTAGTAAGTCCTACTATGGCTCCTCTTGCATATGGGTCCCAATAAGGTGCTCCAAGACCTACAAATGCTGGTACCATATATACTCCATTTGTATCTTCTACTGCTGTAGCATATTTTTCTGATTCTGGAGAGTCTTTAAGCATTCTAAGTTCATCTCTTAACCATTGTATAGCAGCTCCTCCTATGAATATACTACCTTCTAGGGCATATTCAACTTTGCCATCAATACCAAAAGCTATAGTTGTTAATAGTCCATTTTCTGACTTAACAGCTTTTTCTCCTGTATTCATAAGCAAGAAACATCCTGTTCCATAAGTATTTTTAGCTGTTCCCTCTTGATGACAAATTTGTCCAAATAGGGCCGCTTGTTGGTCTCCTGCAACTCCTGCTATAGGAATAGATGTTCCAAATAGAGTAGAATTAGTTTCCCCATAAACATAACTTGATGGCTTAACCTCTGGAAGCATTGATTTCGGAATATCCAATATTTCTAATAGTTCATCATCCCATTTTAATTCATGTATATTATATATCATAGTTCTTGATGCATTTGAATAATCAGTTACATGAACTCTTCCCTTTGTAAGATTCCATATTAACCAAGTATCTACTGTACCAAACAATAAGTTTCCTTTTTCCGCTTCTTCTCTTGCTCCTTGAACATTGTCAAGTATCCATTTTATTTTTGTTCCTGAGAAATAAGCATCTAATACAAGTCCTGTTTTCTCTCTAATTTTTTCTGTTAAACCTTTTTCCTTTAATGTATCACATATTGGAGCTGTTCTTCTACATTGCCAAACTATAGCATTGTATACAGGTAGTCCTGTCCTCTTGTCCCATACTATGGTAGTTTCCCTTTGATTTGTAATTCCTATCCCAGCTATATCAGTAGCATCTATATTAGCCTTTGCCATTGCTTCTGTAGCTACACTAAATTGAGTTGCCCATATTTCCATTGGATCATGTTCTACCCAACCAGCCTTTGGATATATTTGTTTGAATTCTCTTTGAGCTACACTTACAATAAGTCCTCTCTCATTGAATATTATACACCTTGAACTAGTTGTTCCTTGGTCTAAAGCCATTACATACTTTGCCATAGTACAATTCCCCCCATTTTTATTTTAGTGAACTCTAATTTTCGCTTTAACTTTCAAAGCTTAAAATTAAAGGTTTACATTATCTATATAAAAAAAGCCATAAATAAGAAACCCTTTACGAGTGTTCTTAAAATATGGCTCTCTTATACTCCGCCTTTTTATTATTTTTACTATATAAATATATTATATTATAATTTATAGAAATTATCAATATTTTCTATAAATTCCACAGTTCCATTGTACTTGTAGATACTGCAATGGCTCCTGAGGATAAACAATCCATAACATCTTTTTTTGTTTTAATCAATCCTCCTGATATTATGGGCATTTTTATTTCCCCTTCAATATTTTCTTTTTTACCTATAGCTTTAATTGAAATTCCTGGCATAACTTCTATAGCATGCGGTGATATTTCATGTATATTTTTTACACCAGTTTTTAAGAATAAAGAATCCACTACAAAAACTCTTTGTATAGTATAAAGTCCTAAATGTTTACCATGTTTTATGCAACTTATTTTAGTAGTAATTATACCTTCTGGCTTTGCTATTTCTTTTATATATTCTAAACCTCGATTATCTCCTTTTAATCCTTCTATTAAATCTACATGTACAAATACAATTTTATTTTTTTTTCTAATTTTATCACATATATATCCTATATTCATAATATTTCCGTATAATACAAAAACTATTTTAGCTTCACTTAATATGGCAGCTTCTAAATCCTCATCATTTCTTATAGCTGCTATTATAGGATTCTCTATAAGCATTTTCTCTATACTTTCCATAAACTACTCCTTAAGCTTTTTTTCCTAATTTCATTACCTCAATTTCTTTTATTATATCTTTCATATTTTTTTCCATACTAATTTCTACTGCTGCAGTTATAGCACCCTCTACTAAGGCAGTATCTACAATCTCTACTTTTTCCCTTCTATCTTCTGGTAAAAATTCTAAAGCCATTTCAGCATTCATAAGGGCACTTCCTAGATCAAATAGTATAATGACCCCTTCATCTGAATAAACCTTATCGATAGCCCTTAGTATTAAATCTATATCTGTTCCTATTCTTCCATCTTTTGTTCCACCTGCTGAGGCTATAGGCACATCTGGAGCCATTTGTAAGGACAATTCTTTAACTCCTTCTGCTACTTTGTTACTATGGGATACTATTACCATTCCTACCATGCAAATCCCTCCTATTGTTTGTCAAATTTATTTTTCACATATATATTTGTATATTTCATTTAAAATTAAATAACTTGATGTAGCACCGGGATCTTGATGACCTATGCTTCTTTCTCCTAAATAGCTAGCTCTTCCTTTTCTTGCTATTATATCTTTAGTGTAGTTTACACCGTTTAAGGCTTCATTTTTCATGTTTTCCAATATTTTTTTTGTATTCAATCCTTCTTTTATTCCAGTTTTTAAAGCTTCTAAGGAAGGCTCAATTGCATCTATCATAGTTTTATCTCCCTTTTGAGCTTTTCCTCTAGCTTTAACCCCTTCAAGAGAAGCTTCTAATATTTTTTCAAAATCCTCTATATTGAGTTCCTCTTTTCCTCCTACTACGCTACTTGCTTTCATAAATATAGTACCATATAATGGGCCAGAAGCTCCACCTACATTAGATATTAGCGCCATTGCTGTGTTTTTAAATATGTCCTGTATGGTATTTATAGATGTATTTTCTAATTTATCAGTTACAGCCTTAAATCCTTTATTCATATTTATTCCATGGTCACCATCTCCAATGGCTAAATCTAATTCTGTTAAGAACTCCTTATTTTCTTCCATAATTTTTCCTATATTTTTAACTAATTCTTCTACATCTTTTAATTTTAGCGACATTATACGCCCTCCTATATATAAGTTTAACTTTATTTGTATTATAACACTTTCATAGCTGGAGTATCCGCTGTAGCATCTAATAGTTCTTTTAGTTCTTCATCTAATTTTAATAAGGTTACTGAACATCCTGCCATTTCAAGAGAAGTCATATATTCTCCTACAAAAGTTTCATATACTTTTATACCTCTGTTCTCTAATATTTCATGAACCTTTTTATTTACAATAAATAGTTCCATTAATGGTGTGGATCCTAATCCATTTACCATAACTGCTACTTCTTCACCCTTCTCTATTGTTATATCATCTAGGATTTTATTAACTAAATGTTCTGTAACATCATCCGCAGATTTTAATTCCTCTCTGTGAGTTCCTGGTTCTCCATGAATACCTATTCCTATTTCCATTTCATTTTCAGCTAAAGTAAAACTAGGCTTTCCTGCTGCAGGTACAATACAAGGTGTAAGAGCCATTCCCATACTTTTTACATTTGAAATAACTTTTTCTGCTACAGCCTTTACTTCTTCTAAAGAAGCTCCAGTTTCTGCTTTAGCACCTGCTATCTTGTGTATAAATACAGTTCCTGCAATTCCCCTTCTTCCAGTAGTATAAGTACTATCCTCTACAGCCACATCATCATTTACTATAACGGATTCTACTTGTATCCCTTCCATTTCTGCCATGTCTTTTGCCATTTCAAAATTCATTACATCTCCACTATAGTTTTTTATAACTAATAATACACCACTGCCCCCATCTACTGCTTTTATAGCTTCAAAAACTTGATCAGGTGTTGGTGATGTAAATACAGCCCCTGCTACAGCTGCATCTAACATTCCTTTTCCTACATATCCACCATGAGCAGGTTCATGGCCACTTCCTCCACCGCTTACAATTGCTACTTTATTTTTTATTGGTGATTCTTTTCTTACAACTATATTTCCAACATCTAATTTCCTGATCTTATTTGAATAAGCTTTTACCATTCCATCTAACATATCCTCTACAACGTAATCCACGTTATTTATAAGTTTTTTCATATTTAATCAATCCCCTTTCTTTAGTGTATCCTGTTTTCCTTTAAGTTTATTATATAACATATTATATGGTTTTAGAATAGTATATTACTAAAATAATTTTATTCTTCTCAATATTCCAAATTGTTATATAATTAACAACTTCTTTTTTTTTTATAAATTAACTATTAACTAGAATTGTTGTATACTTTAATAAATATTATATATATTTGCAAATACTTATTAATGTTAGAATATTTTTAATTATACGTATATTAAAAAACACCTTATATATTTTCTTAATATGTTATATAATCTTTTATCGTACTAAAAAAATAATTTTATAAAAAACCTTGTTAACATGGCGAGAGGGGGTACTTATATGAATATTAATTTAATTGGTGTTCCACTATTCTACGGTTCTGATATAGAAGGAGTAGAATTTGGTCCTAAAAAATTAAGAGAAAAAAATGTAGTGGAGGTTTTAAGTAAATACCATAAGGTATATGACTTTGGTGATTTATATGTTCCTGAAGAAAATTCGGTGAACAAATATTCTTATCATCCAAAGATGAAATATTTAAAACCTATAATTCAGGTAAATACCAATTTGGCTCAAGAGGTGTATTCTTCTCTGAGTTCTAAAAGTTTCCCTCTTATATTAGGTGGAGATCATTCATTAGCTCTTGGAAGTATTTCTGGTGTTAGTAAATACTATAAAAATTTTGCGGTAATATGGGTAGATGCTCATGGAGATATAAACTCCTATTTAACTACTCTTACTGGCAATGTGCATGGCATGCCTCTTGCAGCTGCTATGGGTGTTGGATATGAAGACTTAACAAATCTTTATTTTCACGGTACTAAAGTTAAACCTGAGAATGTATTTATAATAGGTGCTAGGGATTTAGATGAGGGTGAATGTGAGCTAATAGAAGAGAAAAAATTAAATGTGTATTCTACTGAGGATATTAAATACAAAGGAATATTCAATATCATGGAGGATATTCTTTCTAAACTGGATGCTCAGGGAATTGATGCTGTACATTTAAGTTTTGATATAGATTGTATAGATTCAGACTTTGTTCCCGGTACAGGTACTCCTGTAAAAGATGGACTTTCCACAGGAGAAGCAAAAACATTGTTAAAACACTTAGGTGAAAGCAAACTAATTAAGTCTATGGACTTTGTTGAGTTAAATCCTAAATTAGATAAGGATGATAGTACATCTGATTTATGTATTGAACTATTGGACTGGTGTTTTAAGTATATAAAATAAAATTTTATAACTAAAAAAGTTGTTAGCTTTTAATTTAAATGCTAACAACTTTATTTTTTCCACTTTTTTTTGCTAAATACAAAGCCTGATCTGATCTTTCCACAATTTCTTCTAAGGTTTCTTTTTGTGTTTTTAAATTAGATACTCCTATGCTCACAGTTATTTTTATATCTCCCTTATTTGTTTTTATTGACTGCATACTTATAGCTTCTCTTAATTTGTTCATGGTCATTATAACTTCTTCTCTATCCTTTTCCGTTATAATAAATATAAACTCTTCTCCTCCTAGCCGTCCAAATTTACCCATACCTTTTAAAATTTTCATACAAGTTTCAGCTATATTTGATAGCACTTTATCCCCTATTGCATGTCCATATGTATCATTTATACTTTTAAAATCATCAATATCCATCATTGCCACAAAATATGGAGTCATATAGATTCTAGATCTTAAAATCAAACTATTTCCAACTTGCATGATTTTTCTTCTATTATACATACCAGTTAATGAATCTAAATAGGACATTCTATGTAGTTTCATGCTAAGTTCCCTTAATTCCTCATTTAATTCTCGTATTTCTTCTTCAGATTTTTTTTGATTTGTTACGTCTATTATAATTCCATCCCATATTTTTTCCTTACCGATTTTTTTTAAGGTTAAGTCAAATTGAAACCATTTAGTTTTATTTTTCAATATAACTTTTTTAATTGTTTGAAAATCCGTTTCACTATTTACTAATTTACTAATAAACATATCATAGTTTGCAAATTCATTAAAATTAATTTTTTTAAATATAGAATATGGTTTTTTGCTAATATCTTCTGGAGAAATACCTAATATTTTTTTACAAGAAGAGCTTATATATTCAATTTTTACTTCTCCATATTCTCCCACTTTAAATCTAATTATAATTGCTGGTATATTTGAGGATATATCTCTATATTTTTTATTAATTTATCACTTTTTTTCTTTAGCTCTTTTAGTTCTCTGATATAAAAAAAGAAAAGTAAAAAAACTATAATTGCAATTAAAATTGCAATTAGCACAACTTTTATACACATATTTTACTACTCCTTAGATTTTAAATCTTATGTTTCTACAAACTTTTCTCTCTTTTTAATTCTATATACTTGTATAATAAAAATCAATAAAAACCTATGAAAATATCATAGGTTTTTATTGATTTATTCCATATAAATACTTTTTATACCATGTACTTCTTTATTTACACTTAATATACTATTTCCTTTGCCTGCTCTATTTTGAGAAACAATATCTTTTATTTTTATTTTTTTATTTCTACCTTCTTTAAAGTTTATAACTATGTGTTGAAAATTCTCCTTATTTATAAATCCATTAATTACTTTATCATCTTTTTTAAGACTTATTCCCATAACTCCTGAAGCTATTTTTCCCATTGAATTAATGGAATTTTTAGGAAATCTTATACACATACCTGTTTCGCTAATCAATATTATATCTAATTCTTCTTCCTCTTTTGCAAAGTCTACTGCTATTATTTCATCTTCTTTATCTCTAAATTTATATGCTGTAGTTATGAAATAATCTCCTTGAAATTCTTTTAACAAAGTCTTTTTAACCAATCCAAACTTTGTTAAATAATAAACTTCCCAATTCTCATCATTGAAATCAAAAGCCAGTACATTTATTATTTCATATTTTTCTTCCTGTTTCTCCAATAAATCAAATATATTTACTGGTTTACCATCTAAATTTTGAAGCATATTACAGTTTATTTTGATTACTTCTCCATTTTTCAAAAACATAAGAAGTTTTTTATTGCTATCCACTTCTACATTTATTGAACTTTTATTTTTTCTATTGCCTTTTATAATATTACCATTTTTATTTATATTTAAAGAAAATATTGATAGCTCACAATTATCTTCAAAATCGACTTCTATTATTTCATCATTATAACCTAAGTTGCAAAATATATTTGATAGTATATTTCTATCTTCTTCCTCTATAGTAGGTTCTTCTATTGTAAAATTAAGTCCAATTTTAGTAGATAATTTCAAAAATTTCTCTTCTCTATCTCTATTTACTAATCTTACATTTACTACTTCTTCATGTTCTCTTAATTTTAAGGCCATAAGTTTTGAATAATTTGTTTCAAATTTATCTAAGGAAGTCTTTTTAATTCCGCCAGCAGAAGTTATAAAAATAAAATCATTTTGTGTGTTAAAATTTGAAATTACATATATACTAACTATTTCCTCTTCATTTAAATTCATAGTTTTAATTGTTTCATCTAGTCTTATTCCTCTATCTTTCCATCGCTTTTCAGGAATGTTTACAACTCTAGTACTATACACATTACCTTTATTTGTAAAAATTAATATATTATCTTTAGTTGAAGCTTCTAATAAAAATTTATTGTAATCCCCTTCTCTATATTCAATATCTTCTACATGGGAATTAGACCTATTATAGGATTTTGTAGCCACTCTTTTAGAAAATCCTTCTTTAGATATAGTAATAATACATTCTTCATCTATTATTAATTCCTCTATATCTATTTTAGCCTTTTCATCGTCCTTTATAATTAGAGTTTTTCTTTCATCTCCATACTTTTCTTTTATTTCTTCTAGCTCAAATTTAATAACTTTTAAAAGTTCTTTTTCGTCTTTAATTATTTTTTCCAGTGCTTTTATTTTCTTTTCAAGCTGTCTATGTTCTTTTTTAAATGCAGTTATTTCAAGTCCTGTTAATCTATATAACATAAGTTCTAGTATAGCTTCTGATTGTATTTTAGTAAATTTAAAATTATTTATTAAATTATTTTCAGCCTCTTTTTTGGATTTAGAGCTTCTTATGGTTTTTATTATTTCATCCATAATATCAATGGCTTTTATAAATCCTTCTACTATATGAAATCTATTTTTTGCAATTTCTAGTTCTCTTTCACTTCTTCTCCTAACAACTTCTTTTTGATGCTGTACATAATAATATATCATGGTTTTTAATCCCATAACTTCGGGCCTTCCATTAGCAAGAGCTACCATATTAAAAGAAAGATTTATTTGCATATCTGTATTTTTATATAAATATTTTAAGGTTTTTTCTACTATTTCTCTATCTGCAGATCTTTTAAATTCAATAACAGCTCTTATACCATTTCTATCAGATTCATCTCTTATATCACTTATATATTCTAAGGCTTTGCTATGTCTTTTTTCTCCAGTCATTTCGGATATGCTTTGTAAAAGCTTACTTTTATTTTTTCTATAAGGAAATTCCGTAATTACAATTCCAAATTTGCCTCTTTCAATTTCTTCTATTTGAGTTTTTGCTCTTAGAGATACTTTTCCTATTCCAGTTTCATAGGCTTTAAGTAAAGAGTTTTTTCCTATAAGTATTCCTCCCGTAGGCAAATCTGGACCCTTTATATATTTCATAAGTTCTTTAGTATCCATTTCATTATTATCTATGTATGCTAAAGTTCCATCTATTACTTCTACTAAATTATGAGGTGGTATATTTGTAGCTAATCCTACTGCTATACCAAAGGCACCATTAACAAGCAAATTAGGATATCTACTTGGCAATACTTCTGGTTCTTTTTCTGTGGATGAATAATTATCTACCATATTTACTACATCTTTATCAATATCTCTTAAAAGTTCTAAAGCTATTGGATTTAGTCTAGCTTCTGTATAACGCATAGCTGCAGCACTATCTCCATCTATACTTCCCCAGTTTCCATGGCCATCTATAAGAGGCATTCTGGTTGTAAAGTCCTGTGCTAAAATTACCATGGCATCGTATACTGATGTGTCTCCATGAGGATGATATTTACCTAATATATCCCCTACAATCCTTGCTGATTTATAGTATGGTTTATCTGGGAAGGCAGCTAATTTATAAGCACCATATAATATTCTTCTATGTACTGGTTTTAATCCATCTCTTACATCAGGTAATGCTCTATCTTTTGCAACCTCTGCTGCATAAGGAAGATAATTTTCTGGCATAGCCTCTTCTAAAGGCATTTCTATTATATTATTGTCTTTTGGTATTTCAAGCTTTCTTTTAGTCATGAAAACACTCCTTTAAAATTTGCAATATTTGTATATATATTTCTTTCTAGGTTCTACTACATCACCCATTAGCAGTGATACCATTTTCTCTGCCTTTGCCCCGTCTTCTATGGTAATTTTATGTAGGATTCTACTTTCTGGATTAAGAGTGGTTTCCCAAAGTTGATCTGGGTTCATTTCTCCAAGTCCCTTATACCTTTGTATATTTGCACCTTTTCCTAATTGTTTTTTTATTTTTTCTAAGTCATTATCATTGTAGGCATATTTTGATATTTCTTCACCTTTTACTTTTTTATATACTCTATATAAAGGTGGCATAGCTACATACAAATGACCATTAGTTATCAATGGTTTCATATATCTATATATGTATGTCATCCATAAAGTTCTAATGTGAAAACCATCTACATCTGCATCGGACATTATTATTATTTTATGATATTTTAAATCTTCTTCTTTATAGTTATCTAAAACTCCTGTTCCTATAGCAGTGTTAAATATTTTTAATTCTTCACTTCCTATAACGTTTTCTATTTTTTGTTTTTCTGTATTCATAATTTTTCCCTTAGAAGGCATTATGGTTTGAAACTTTCTATCCCTTGCTTGTTTTGCAGATCCTCCAGCGGAGTCCCCTTCTACTACTATGAATTCACATACTTTAGGATTTCTTAGGGTACATACAGCTACTTTACCTGCTAGGGGCGCTGTACCTTTTCCTACCTTTTTTCTTTCTGCTTCATTTATTTTTCTGATTTTTTCTCTTCTTGAAGCTACTTCTAATGCATTGTTCATAATTAAAGTAGCTGTATCTTTGTTATCTTCAATCCATTCACAAAGTTTAGTGTAAGTTAATTCATTCATTAAAGTGTAGGCTTCATTATTTCCCAACTTTGTTTTAGTTTGACCTTCAAATATAGGATTATTTATCTTAACCTTTACAATTGCAGTCATACCTTCTCTTAGGTCATCGCCTTCAAAGTCTTTATCCTTATCTTTTATTAAATTTAATTTTTTAGCCCATTCTTTAAATGCTCTAGTCATTCCCATTTTAAATCCTGTTTCATGGGTTCCAGACTCTGTTGTAGGTATGTTATTTACATATCCTGCTATATTTTCTGTAGTAGAGTCCGTAAATTGTATACACACTTCTCCATGAATTCTTATACCTTTTATTTCTCTTTCTCCTTCAAATAATATAGGTGGATTATGTATTACGGTTTTACTCTCATTTAAATAATCTATGAAATCTAAAAGTCCCCTTTTAGAATGATATACTTTTTCTACAGTTTCTTCTCCTCTATTATCTACTAGTTTCAAAGTTATACCTTGATTTTGAAATGCCAATTCCTGAAGCCTTTCATCTATAATTTCAAATTTAAAATCTATGGTTGAAAAAACATCCTCATCTGGTAAAAAACTTATCTTAGTACCTGTTTCTTTAGATTTTCCTATTATTTCAAGCTTTCCTACTGGCATTCCAGGCATATTTTTTTTAAGTTTTTTATCATATCCATATTCAAATCTTTGTTTATATATATTGCCATTTTGACTAACTTCAACTTCTAACCATTTAGACAGAGCATTAACCACAGAAGCTCCTACACCATGAAGTCCTCCTGAGGTTTTATAAACAGAATTATTAAATTTGCTTCCCGTATGAAGTTCTGTAAATACCATTTCTATACCTGATTTTTTCTTTATAGGATGTATTCCTGTAGGTATTCCTCTTCCATTATCCATTATTGTAATGCTTTTATCTTTATTTAATATTATGGTAGCAGTATCTCCATAACCATTAGAAATTTCATCTATCGAATTGTCTAAAATCTCCCATACACAATGATGAAGACCTTTTGAACCTGTAGAACCTATATACATTCCTGGTCGTACTCTTACAGGTTCTAATTTTTCAAGGGAGGTAAGAGTGCTTACATCATAGTTAAAATCTTTATAATCTTTATTTTCCATGTTAGTCCTCCTCTAAAAGTTATTCATGAATTAAAATTATATCAGAACTTAGTTATAAAAACAAACGTTCCCCTTTAAAAAGTGTTATACACTTTTTAATAAACAATTAAAGAAGCTATTCTTCCTTTCGTCAGAATAGCTTTACTTTCATTATAAATTAGCTTTTTTAAAAAATATACCAGATAAAAGAGTTGAAATTCCAACTATAATAAGGGGTATTATAAATTTAAGTGAGTTGGGTTTAAATATATTTTGTCCCATAACAGAATAACATAGCGTTTCTGGAACTACTCCTAAAAGTGATGCATATATAAAGTCTTTGTATTTAATTTTTGTAAGTCCACAGGCATAACTTAATGGATCATAAGGTAAAACTGGTGGAAGCCTTAATAAAAATAAAATCTTAAATCCATTTTTACCTAAATTATTATTTAATTCTACACACTTTCCTCTAAGAAGTTTGTCTACAGTTTCTTTTCCTAAATTTCTTGCTATTAAAAAAGCAATAGTACCTGATAAAAAAAATCCAATCATATTAAGAGTAAAACCTTTTACAGCTCCAAATATAGTTCCTCCTACTACTGAAAATACTGCAGCAGGTAAAATCATCATAAGAGGCTTTAATGTAAATATAATTAAAAAACAAATAAAAGCATATTTGCCACACTTTTTTATAGAAATGCTCAAATTATCAACATTTATATTTAATAGATCTATTCCCAGTTTTTTTGTAATAAAAAAACATACTAATATTAACGATACCAAAGCTATTAACTTTATTAAAATATTTTTTTTCATAAAATTCCTCTCCAAATCACATTACTTTGCCTAATTAGAATTTTATCATATTTTACTTAGATAACAAGAAAAATCATTATTTTTTAATATAAAGTTATGATTCCTTAATGTTTTATTAATTTAAAATTTAATAAAAGGTAATACTCTTTCTAAATCTTTATCTTTTTTTACATAAACTTCAATTTGTGGATTAAGTTTTAATGCTGTTTGTATATCATTAATAGCTTTATCTATATAATTTTCATGTACATAGTAACAGGCCCTATTATAATATAGATAGTTTTCATATTTATTATGCAATATTCCTTCTGTCAAAATATTTATGGCCTCTTTATATTTACCCTGCTCTTTATATAGTTCTCCTAAATTTAAAAAGCTATATCCATAGTTTTTATTGAACATTATGGATTTTTTATAATATTTAATGGCTTCATCATATAGCCCCAATTTTTTTAAAAAAAATATGCTTTATGATAATAAGGATTTAACCCTATAGCTTTCTTATAATTTTCTAAAGCTTTTTCATAATTTCCTTCATCTTCATAAATTATAGCTAATCCGTAATAAGCTCTTTCTTCTTTGTCGATTTTTAGAACTTCTTTATATTTCTCCTTTGCCAACTCTCCATTTCCCAATTCATCATATAGCAATGCCATATTTAAAATTAGTTCTATATCTTTTTTACCCTCATCTAATTCATAGGCCTTATTATACATATGTAAAGCCTTTATATAATTTCCTCTATTTCTACAAGCTTCAGCAATATTTTTATAATTACTTAACTTATAATCACCTTCCATAAACTACCTCCCATTCTTTCAGTTTACCGCAACAGATATGCAATGAATAATTACAGATATTTTTCTTTATTAACATTACGAAAAACTTATGTTAGTGAATATCTAATAGTGAACAACTAACAACTAACAACTAAGGATATTTCTCTCCATTAGCATTACGAAAAATTTTAATTATATAAAATTCTGATGTTCAGCTTTGCTGACGAACTATTTCATAGATCAACTAAAATAGCAATATTTAGATCGCTAAATAAATAGATCAACAAATTCAGCGATGTTTAGCTTGCTAAACGAGCCTACAAAATAAAATTAAAATTTTTCTGAGTGTAGCGAAGAAAAATATCCTTAGTTATTCATTATTCACTGTTAGTTATTCACTGAAATTAAAGTTTTCTAAAAAAACTTTAATTTCCCACGCTGTTCCCATTTCCATAACTTTTTGAACCATGTTTTTACACTTTTCATAATTTAATTCTGTTATTAATTTTTTTGCTTTTAGTACAGAAGATGCACTCATACTAAATTCATCTAATCCCATTCCAAGCAGTAGTGGAATTAATTCTTCCTTTCCTGCCATTTCTCCACACATTCCTACAAATTTTCCTTCTTTATGTCCATTCACAATAACCTTATTTATAAGTCTTAATACTGCTGGATTAAAGAAGTCATATAAATATGAAACTTTTTCATTCATTCTATCTACTGCTACAGTATATTGTATCAAATCATTAGTACCTATGCTAAAAAAATCTACTTCTTTAGCTAATACATCTGACATAATAGCTGCTGATGGAATTTCAACCATTATTCCCACTTGTATATTTTCATCAAAAGCTATGCCTTCTTTTCTAAGTTCTTCCCTACATTCATCTAAAACAGCTTTTGCTTCCCTTAACTCTTGTAAATTTGCAATCATAGGAAACATAATTTTTAAATTACCATGATTAGAAGCTCTTAATAGTGCTCTTAATTGAGTTTTAAAAATATCCTTTCTATGTAAACATAATCTTATAGCTCTATAACCTAAGAAAGGATTCATTTCCTCATCTATTGGTAAATATGGAAGTTTCTTATCTCCACCTATATCTAAAGTTCTAATTATAACTGGTTTTTCACCCATTTTTTCTAAAACTTCTCTGTAGGCATTATACTGAAAGTCCTCTTCTGGCAACTTATCACTTGACATGTATAAAAACTCTGTTCTAAATAAACCTATTCCCTGTGCGCCATTTTTTAGGGCATTTTCTGTATCTTCTATAGAACCTATATTGGAAGCTACCTCTACCTTTCTGCCATCTACTGTAACCA
The DNA here is from genome assembly GCF_900187165.1 of Clostridium cochlearium. Classification (NCBI taxonomy): domain Bacteria; kingdom Bacillati; phylum Bacillota; class Clostridia; order Eubacteriales; family Clostridiaceae; genus Clostridium; species Clostridium cochlearium. The sequence goes on from NZ_LT906477.1 coordinate 1,517,585, forward strand.
CTTCAGTATCTTTATATTTTTCTAGCACCTTTTGTAATTTCCTTTCTTCTTCTATTTTATTTTTATAAGATTCTATTTTTTCTTTATCAGGATTAGTTATTATAATTCCCTTGTTTCCATCTAATATAATAAGTTCCCCATTTTTTATTTTATTTATTTCACTTCCTACTCCTAAAACTGAAGGTATTCCTATAGAGCGAGCAATAATAGCAGAATGAGATGTTACTCCACCTATTTCTGTAGCAAATCCTAGTATTTTTTCTTTATTTATTTGAGCTGTATCTGAAGGAGTTAAGTCATATCCTATTAATATACATTCTTCTTCTATTTCACTTATAGATATACTTTCATTACCAGTTAATATTTTCAAAATTCTATTAGTTACATCTTTAATATCAGCTGCCCTTTCTCTCATATAATCATCTTCTATTTGTTCAAATATAGCCACTAATTGTTCTGAAATACTTTTTAGAGCATACTCTGCATTTATTTTCTCACTAAGTATTTTTTCTGATACCTGTCCTGTAAACTCTGGATCATCTAACATAAATAAATGAGCTTCGAATATTTTAGCTTTTTCTTCCCCTAAGTTTTTTTTGGTGTCCTCCATGATTTTAGAAAGATCTGATTTTGCCTTTTCTAAAGCATTTGTAAATCTTTTGTTTTCTTCTTCTCCATTTTTTACTATTTCCTTTACTATTTTTAAATCCCCACTTTTTAGTATAAAAGCCTTTCCAATTGCTATTCCATTTGAAGCACTAATTCCTTTTAACAAAGTTAATTCCTCCTTTTATTATCAAATAATTATTTTATTGAAGTAACAAAAAAGGCATGGTTATAAGAGTATTGTTGAATACTTTCATATAACTCATGCCTGATCTTACTCAGTAACACGCCTATTTACATTTTATTTAATCATTTTCTGTATTTTCATATAGTTTTTCTATATAATAATGATTTCTAAGTCCAATTGTTACATTATCCCAATAATATACTCTTCTTTGAAGTTCTAATGCATATTCATTGTGTAATACTTTTTTTAATTCTTCTTTAGATATTTCATCTTCTAATTCTAAAAGGGATAATACTATTCTACCATATTCTTTACATTTTTCCTCTAGATCAAATCTTATAGAGTGGGTTAATCCCACTATAGTGTATATTTCTTCATATATACTCTCATATACTTTTTCATATAAAAGACTTTCCACTTCTTTTTTTAAATCATTTAAATGATCTTTTGAATACACATATTCCTCACTTTTTTCATTTACAACTAATAATTTAAATTCTCTGTTAATTCCTCCTATGCCCTTTAAACAATCTGAGGCTATTTCCACAGAATCTTGTAAATACCCTTTGTCTTTTACATCGTCTAATAGAGAATAAAATTTTTTTATAAAGTCTTTGAACAAAATCAGATTTGTACCTATTTTGTTTTCACTTCTAAAATTTTTTCTTCTTTGCATAATACTGTATATTCTATTTATTTTTTCTTTGGAAAGCTTTTGATCTTTCTCATCTAATGAAAGAGTCAGTATGTCTAGGCACTTAATTAGATCTTCTTTTATTTCATATACGTTATCTCCATTTAATAAACTTACTAAATTTCTCATTTTATCCTCTATCATTTTAAGTCCTCCACTAATTTGGTTGGTATTTATTTAATTATATCATATAAAAATAATTTATAAATAAATTTTGTGTATTTAGTAAAAAATATATACACTGGAGGTGAATATATAATGAAAAAAGTTTCTATATGGAATAAATTAATTTTTATATTAATATTTTTTTCTTTAGGTTTTTATATATTTCTAATTTATACAACTAAAAATTTACAAGATAAAATATATCCAGGTGTATCTATTAATAATATAGATTTATCAGGAAAAACAAAAAAAGAAGCTATTGACATAATAAAAAAAGATTTAAGCAATAATTTGAAAGGAGCTTTTAAGTTAAAAGATTCTAATAAAACCTATGTAATTTCTTTTAAAGATTTAAATTTAAAATATGATTTAAATTCTACAGTAGAAGAAGCATTATCTTATGGCAAAAATTTTTCTTCATTAAAAAAATTTTCTATTTTAATGAATTCAAAACCTGTAAAAATGTATTCTAAGGTACTATACGATAAAAACAAACTTGATAGTTCTATTAATTCTATAGAAAAAGAAATAAATAAAAATCCTGTAAATGCTAAAATTAACGGAATTACAAATGGTATATTATCTTTTACCCCTGGCACTCAAGGACGTAAATTAAACAAGGAAGAACTTTTAAAGGAGATTAATAATAAATTTAAAAATTTACAAGATCCAAATTCTATAATAGAAATTAAAGTAAAGGTTGATAATTATGATCCTAAAATCAATGACGAAACTCTAAAAAAAATAAACTCTTTGGTTTCTTCTTTTTCCACAACATATAAAAATTCATCTGAAGAAAGAAAAAGTAATATTAGATTGGCCACAAGTTCTATAAATGGAACTTTGCTACTACCTGGAGATACTTTTAGTTTTAATAAAATTGTAGGTAATCCTACTATAGAAAGAGGATATAAAAAATCTAATATTATAGTCAATAATAAAGTGGAAGAAGGTATTGGCGGGGGACTTTGTCAAGTATCTACAACTTTATATAATTCTATAATAAGAATTAATATAAAATCTGTAGAGCGAAAAAATCACTCTATAATCCCTTCTTATGTAGAACCTGGATTAGATGCCACTGTAAGTTACGGAAGTATAGATTATAAATTTAAAAACACCTTATCCTATCCTATTTACATAGAAGGTATAGCTAATAATGAAAAAATAACTTTTAATATATATTCTAATTCTTCATTAAATAAAATAAAATATGATTTAGTTAGTGAAATTCACAATAAAATTCCTTTTAAAACAGTATACGAAGAAGACCCCAGCTTACCATTGAATTCACAAAAAGTTCTTCAATCTGGAAGTTTCGGCTGTACAGCAAATGTATTTTTAGTCTCTTATAAAGATGGTAAAAAAATTTCTAAAGAACTTATTTATAAAGATATATATAACCCGGGAAATAAAATTGTAAAAATAAAAAAGCTGTAATACAGCCTTTAATTAGTGAACAACTAACAGTGAATAATGAACAATTAATGTGGATTTTCTTCCGTTTCACTACAGAAAATCTTTAATTTTATTTTGTAGGCTCGTTCAGCAAGCTGAAAATCGCTTGTTTTAATGAAAAACTGCTTAATTATATAAATGATACAATTAAAATTTTTTCGTAACGATAGAGGAGAAAAGATAACCATAATTATTCATTGTTCATTGTGCGTTATTACTTATTTCCACAGGCCTTCTTTATAGGATTTTAAAAGTTCTTCTATTTTCCCCCTGCATCTAGTTCCGTTGCATCCACCAGAACCAGCACCAGTAATTTGATTTACTTCTTCAACGGTTTTTGCTCCATTTCTTATAGCATCTTTTATCTTGCTTCTACTTATAGCTTTGCAAATACAAATTTTGGTCAATTTATCTAACATATTACTATCTAAGTTTTGTTCCAAATTTATCACTCCTCATTTGTATTCTTTTGCTGTTTAATTCTTTTATTATCATATTTTCTTATTATTTTATCTACATATAATTTTATAACAGCCATTATTGGAACTGCTAATATCATACCTATAGGTCCATATAATCCTCCTCCTAAGGTTACAGCAAATATAACCAAAAACGGTGTTAGTCCAACCTTGCCTCCTATTAATTTAGGGTCTAAATACCAAGCATCAAATTGTTGTAAGAAAAATAAAAATACTAAAACTCCAATAGCTTTAAATAAACTAAAAAATATATTTATAGTAAATGCCACTATCATTCCTATAAAAGGTCCAAAATAAGGTATCATATTTGTTACACCTACAATTAGTGCAATTAAAAGAGGATAAGGAGATTTTAATATTGTAAGCCCAATAAATGCTATACCTCCTATTATAGTTGAATCTAAAGCTTTAGTTCCTATATAAAGTCCTATCATATAATGTAAATTTTTTAAAAATTCTATTATTTTAAGTGCATTTTTTTCATTAAAGGTTATGAACATAATTTTTTTACCTACATTCATAAATTTTTCTTTATCATATAGAACATATATTGAAATTATAAAACCAAATACCCATTTTATAAAGGAATTAGTAAAGGACCAAGTTTTTGATAAAAGTTTATCTAAAATTTGCACTACAAACTCACTGGTTTTTCCTATTATAAAATCTGGTTTTAAATTATTCATTCCACTAGAATTTATAACTTCTTTTAAATTATGTTCTGTAATAATTTTATTTAAAAAATGTTGTGCTTCATTTGCAAATTCAGGAATGCTCTTTACTATGTCTATAATATTGTACGTAATTTTAGGTAATAAATATATAGTAAATATGCTTATAAAAAATATTATAAACACATAGGTAAACAATATACTTAACTTTCTACTTAGAGAAAACTTTCTTTCTATAAATTTCATAAGTGGATTTAATATATACGCAATAATAATTGCAAATATAAAAGGAGAAATTATATTCATAATATTTCCAAATATATTAAACCAAGTTTTATAGTTGTTTATTAATTTTATAATTATATAAATTAATATTACAGATATTATTAAATCAAAATGTTTTATTTCTCTTCTGTAATCTTTCAATGTTATCAGTCCTTTCTAATAGTGAAATTAGTTTTCTTAATTATAACACACAAAGTAAAAATTTTGCGTCATAAAATTTTTATAGAGGACAATTGACAGAGGACAGAGGACAATGAAGGTAGTAGAAGGAAGGGTTGGATTAATTATAGATGGTATTCCTATATCCATTATAATACCAGCAACTTTTATTCAATTTATTCAAGCTACCGAAGATTATTCTCAAAATTATATTATAAGTTCAATATTGAGATTTATGCGTATAATATTAATATTTACGACTCTACTTCTACCTGGATTTTATATATCTATTATTTCTTTTCATCATGAAATGATACCAATTGAACTTGCACTATCTATTAGTGCCTCTGATAAAGGTGTGCCGTTTCCGCCTTTTCTTGAAGTTATTTTATTACTTATAGCCTTTGAAGTTCTTATGGAAGCTGGCCTTAGACTACCTAAATCAATAGGTCAAGCGGTTTCCATAGTGGGTGCCATAGTAGTTGGGCAGGCAGCTGTTGATGCAAAACTAGTTTCTCCTGCTGTTGTTATAACTATTGCTGTTACAGCTATGTCAAACTATACAGTGCCAAACCAAGATCTTTCAAATGCTCTAAGATTATGGAGATTCATTATAGCTATTTTAAGTAGTATATTAGGGTTAATGGGATTAAGTATAGGAGGATTAATTCTTCTTTATCACCTATGCAGCATAGAATGTTTCGGAGTACCTTATCTTTCTCCTCTTGTTTCCGGAGAAAATGAGGACTTTGGAGATACTTTGTTTAGATTACCTGTATATTTTTTAAAAAACCGTCCATTAACTTTAAATCCTTCAAATAAAAAAAGAATAGGTTAAAACGGAAGTGATAATTTATGAAAAGAATTTATATATTTGTTTTATTAGTTTTTTCTCTAAATTTTTGCTCCTGTAAAAATTATAAAATAGAAAGAAAAAGCATTGATAAAACCATGCTTATAAGCGTAGTAGGTATTGATATATCTCCTGAGAATAAAGTTATTGTAACCATATGTCCTAAAGTTGTAACTCCTTCTAATGATAGTTCTAATATTGAAAATAAATCCTATATAATAAATTCTGAAGGAGATACTATATTTGAAGCCATTAGAAATATTTTTACTTCTTCAGATGCTAAACCATTTTTAGGTAACGTAGAACATATTATTATTGGAGAAGAAGTGGCAAAAAAAGATATAATTAAATACTTAGATTATTTTTCAAGAGATCATGAGTTTAGATTAAATATGAAAGTTTTTGTTTCTAGGGGTTGTAGTGCTAGAGAAATATTAGAGCAAGCTAGTAATTCCAATATAATTTTATCTGATTACTTAAAAAGCTTATTATCCAATATAGATAGTAATTCAATTTCATCAGAAGTAGAACTAGCCACTCTAATACATAAATTTGATAATAAATTTCTATGTCCTTATATTCCATGCATATCACTAGGAAGCAAAAATGGCGTAAATATAAATCAGTTTTCCATATATTTAGATGGATATGCTATTTTCAAAAATTCAAAACTAATAGGTTATCTTATTGGTAATGAAGCTCGAGGTTTAAATTGGATTATTGAAAAGATTAAATCTGGGGTAATTATAGTAAAAGATCTTAATGAAGAAAATATATCTTTAGAAATATCAGAAGCTAGTTCAAAAATCATACCACAATTTTCAAAAGAAAAACTTTCAGTTTTAATAAAAATACGGACTTCTAGTAATGTGGGAGAAATTACAGGAAAAGAAGATATTTTTACTAAAGATTACTTTTCCTATTTAGAAAAACAACAATCTAATATCATAAAATCTGAAGTAGAAAAAGCCTTAGCTTTTTCTCGTAAAAATAATGCAGACATATTTGATATAAATGGATTTATATTCCGCAAGCATCCTATTAAATGGAAGAAGTTGCAAAATAATTGGGATGAAATTTTTCCAGAAGTAGATATTCAAATACAAGTAACTTCATTAATTAATAGATCTTATGAAATAAAAAGACCTACAAATGATAACCGCAAAAAGGAGCTTTAAAATGATCTTATTTACAATTTTCATTTTTATTTTAAGCATTTTTGAAATTAAAAAAATGCTTAAAAATGGTCTTAAAAAAGAATTAACCGTATTTATATTTTTAACTTTATTAACTCTAACTTTAGGATATTATTATATATCTAATCCATATAGAAGGAGTATTTCAAATATTATTTTAACTTTTTTTGGTATTGAGTATTAGGAGGGTAATTGTGTTGGCTAATAAAAATCAAATATCTTTAAGGCAAGCGTTACTTTTATTTTTAAATATACTATTCAGCTCTTCCATAAGATTTATACCAAGTATTACTTCACAAAAAGCAAAACAAGCAGCATGGCTTACTCCATTACCTTCTTTAATTATTCTAGTTTTATTCATACTTATGTTACATAATATATATAAAAAATATTCTACATCTTTTATAAATATTATGTATAGCATTACAGGTAAAACTATATGTAAAATACTGCTTTTTATTTATATAATATGGTTTCAAATTCCAATTGCATTATTTTTAAGATATTACGTTGAAAGAATTTTAACAAGTATTTTCCCTAATGTGAGTACAGAACTATTCCTAATTTTATTACTTTTATTAATTGTATATATACTTCCTTCAGGAATAGTTGTAATTGCTAGAATGAATGAAATAATATCTATAATTATATTTGTTTCTTTTTTATCTATTGTAGTTTTAGCAATACCCAAAATTGAAATATCAAATTTAACCCCTATAAGTTATATGGATATTATACCTATACTAAAAGGAAGTATTTCTATTATACCTATATGGTCCTATTTAATTTATATATTTTTTATAGGTGATGAAATAAAAAATAAAGAAAAAATAAAAAAATTAGGTTTAAAAACTGCAGTTTTTTTATCTATAGCTACATCTATATTAATAGCAACCTGTGTTGGAGCTTTAGGCTATTCTGTTGTGGAACGTGCCCCATTACCTTTTTTATCCGTTTCGAAAATAATAACTGTTTTTGAAACCCTTGGAAGAGTACACTCCATTCTAGTTGTATTATGGGTAACTTCAGATTTTATTCTTATTTCAACTTTTATATATATACTATTAAAAATGATTAAATCTTTTTTAAATCTTAAAACTACAAAACCTTTTATTAATATATATGCTATTTTTCTATATTTTTTCACTCTTTTATTCTGTAATAGTAAATTTGAGTTAGAAGTAATTTCTAGTAAAATAACATCTATTGGCAATATTTTATTTGGTCTTATAATACCAGTTGCAATATTTATAATCGGGAAATTTAGAAGAAAAGTCTAAAACTTAGGGAACCTTACATTAAGTAAAAATTCCCTAAGTTAAATTACTCTTTTTTTACCTTTTCATAGAGCTTATTACCAGTCCATTCACAAGCATATCCTAAGATTGCTCCTAATATTAATCCTATTAATACAGACTTCCAATCTCCTGATGCTGCAAAGGTTGAGAAACTTCCTACAAATGTCCCTGGTATAAATACTAAATATTTGTTTTTAGCTTGAGCACACATTATAAAAGTTATTAATCCTGTAGCTATAGCTGGTCCTAAACTAAAGCTTAAAACGCCTGAAAGCTTTATGGTTACCATTGCCCAAAATACTCCAGTTATATTTGCAACTATAGAAGCTTTAAACCCTTCTTTTTTACCCCCTGCTGCAAAAAAACTAGTACATCCAGCAAACCCAATCCAGCCCAGTATACCTATTACGCCACTTAAATATGTCCATATTGCACAAAGTATTGCCGTAGTAATAGATAATGCTATTAAAGAGCTCATTTTATAATATCTCTCCTCTACCTCTCTTTATAAATTTTCCTATTCCTTTTTTGCCTACAAATTTTCCATCCTTTGCAATAATTTCTCCCCTTAGTAAAGTCATTACTGGATATCCTTTTAATTTAAAACCTTCATATGGTGTATAATCCACATTTTCATTTAAATTTTCTTCTTTTACTTCTATTTCTTTTTCTGGATCAAATATTACTAAATCTGCGTCACTGCCAACTGCTATAGAACCCTTTTGTGGGTACATTCCGAATATTTTAGCTGCATTAGTAGATGTTACTTCTACAAATTTTTGAAGAGATATTTTATTTTGTAAAACACCATAAGTATACATAAGAGCCATTCTCAATTCTACACCTGGAGCCCCATTAGGAATTTTATCAAAGGAATTTATACCCATTCTCTTTTGCTCCATAAAGAAAGGACAATGATCTGTAGCTACTACTTGCAATGTTCCTTTCTGCAATGCTTTCCAAATATGTTCCCAATTGCTTTTATCTCTTAAAGGAGGTGACATTACATATTTTGCTCCATTAAAATCTTCTTCTTCGTAGTTTTCATAGGATAATAATAAATATTGAGGACAAGTCTCTCCCATTATTGGATATCCTAAATTTCTAGCTCTTTCAATTTCTGATACTGAAGCATTACAAGTATTGTGTACTATATACAAAGGTGCTCCACAAATTTCCGCTAATTTTATAGCTCTTCCTGCTGCCTCCCCTTCACATAATTCTGGTCTAGATAATGCATGATATTTAGGTTCTATCTTACCTTCACTTAAAAGTTTTTTAACTAAATAATCTATTACATAATGATTTTCAGCATGTACACATATAATTCCACCTTTGTCCCTAGCTCTTATAAGAGCTTTCATTAAAGTATCATCTTCAACTTTCATACCTTCATAAGTCATAAATAATTTAAAACTAGAATATCCCTCTTTTATTATTGATTCCATTTCTTCTAAAATTTCATCATTCATATCTGTAATTGATATATGAATACCATAGTCTATACAAGCTTTATTGTCTGCTTTTTCTCTCCATATTTTTGTAGTTTCCTTTAATGTTTTACCTTTAGGTTGTACTGCAAAATCCACTATAGTAGTAGTACCCCCACAAGCTGCAGCCTTAGTGCCTGTTAAGAAATCATCACTTGAAAAAGTTCCACCAAAAGGCATATCCATATGAGTATGTGGATCTATTCCTCCTGGAAATATATATTTTCCATCCGCATCTATTATGTTTTCACATGAACTGTCTAATTTTAAACCTATTTGAGTTATCCTTCCATCCTTTATACCTATATCTCCTCTATAAGTGTCTGAAGCTGTTACTATAGTTCCATTTTTAATTATAGTATCAAAATTTTGCATTAAATTTACCTCCTAAAACAAAAATTAAGTGTAGATATTAATATCTACACTTAATTTATACTCCTATAATATGTAATTTATTCCAATAGGAACTAAATTCTTTTTGAAAATTCTTCTAGCATTTCAGCTTCTAAAGGCTTACTAAATAAATATCCTTGACCAATATCGCAGCCATATGTTTTTAATAAAGATAGCTGTTGTATAGTTTCTATGCCTTCAGCTACTATTTTTAGGCCCAATGCATGTCCTACTTCAATTATATATTTAAGTATTACCTCATTTTTCATTTCATATTCTATATCTTTTATAAAGTCTTTATCTATTTTTAAAATATCTATAGGCAATTTTCTTAGATAGTTTAAAGAAGAATACCCTGTACCAAAATCATCTAATGCTATTTTTATTCCACTTTCCCTTAACTTACTTAATATTATCATACCTTCTTTTAAATTTTGCATTATAGAAGTTTCTGTTATCTCTATAATTATTCCTTTTTTATCAACGTTATATTTGTTTAACATTTTTTTAAACTGTTTTAGAAAGTCTTTTTCTTTTAAACAATTATTAGAAATATTAATAGATATTTTTAAGTTGCCAAGCCCTTTTTCCTCCCATTGTCTTTTTTGTGCAAAAGCTGTTTCTATAACCCATTCACTTATACCCTGTATATATCCTATTTCTTCTGCTAATGGTATAAAACTCATTGGAGAAACAATTCCCTTTTTAGGATGTTTCCATCTAATTAAAGCTTCTGTTCCTATAATTCCTCCATTTATTAAATCTACCTGTGGCTGATACATTAATGTAAATTCTTTTTTCTTTATTGCTTGTCGTAGCTCATTAATTGAATTTATATAGTTTAGATTTTTTTCATCTATTTCATAAGAATAAAATTCATATCCATTCTTTCCAGTCTTCTTTTTATAAATCATAGATGTATATGCATTTTTAAATAGTGTTGTGAAATCATTACCATTATGTGGATATAATGCTATTCCTATGCTAACAGTAACTTGTATTTCTTTATCTTTAACTTTCCAAGGAACTTTGAGTTCTTGTAAAAATTTATTTATTTCACTTATTATATAATTTTCATTATTTTTATATTCTGATACAACTACAAATTCATCTCCATTTACTCTACCTATAATTTTTGATGATGAAAAAATATCTTTTAATAATTCTGATAAATCCATCAATAATATGTCTCCATTGTGATGTCCTAGACTATCGTTTATATATTTAAAATCATCTACACCTATATATAATAACGCGAATTTTAAATTATCTTTTTCTTTTATTAATTTTTCTATTTCTTTTGTTATTTTACTTCTATTATAAAGATTAGTTAGTGAATCGTAGTAGGCTAAATCATATATATTTCTTTCCATAGCTTTAAATATTTCTATTTGATCTTTCAATTGTTTTTCTTTAAATATCAAATCCTCCTGCATAATTTCAAGTTCTTTATAATTAGAATTAATTTTTTCTACAGCATTTTTGTTTTCACTATTTTTTTTATAATTTAATATAAAAAATAATATAGTTGTTATAATTATATATACTATATCCTTGTATATATGTATTTTCTCATAATTATTCACGTTATACTTCCGAACAAAAATATCAGAAAGAAATAGCCAAATTATACCTACTATAAAATATATAAGAGAAATTTTTATGGATTCTTTTAAAGGATCTATATAATTTTCACTGTATTCTTCTTTATAATAATTAATTCTATTTTTCATTTTGCTCACCACATTTCATGCAAGTTTTCCTTTTCACTTAACATAATTTTAGCACATTTTTTTATATTAATACACGATTAGATAATTTTATGCAAAAAACTGTACACTTTTTCAGTGTACAGTTTTTTAATATATACCATATTATTCTATTTTTGTAATTGTATTTTAAATGAATACTCCTCTTTTAGTTCATAATCATCTAATATACTAGTACTTAAAAAATACTTTTTATTAGCCTTAAGTTTATTTACTACTAAAGTAAATTCGTTTGGATCATTTTTATCTCTTTGCGTATAATAACCTTCATAGGGTTCAATCCATTCTCCTAATTCATCCTTTACACTAAGCCTTTGGACTTGAAAATATGGTACTTTACCTTCTGCTCTATATTTTATTATTGTCTTATCTCCTTCATTCTTTACTTCTTTTATTATAAGTTTACCTATTTTACCTTGATTAAGTTCTATTGGATATTTCGAATCTAAAGGTTTTGTTACATATTGTATTTCTTTTTTTCCATTTCCATTAAATTTATAAGGAACTACCTTTAAATATTTAGGAATATTTTTTAATACTTCAAAATCATATTTATAGTTAAATTTATTGGCCAGTGCTCCTTTCGTTCCTCCACTTGATCCCTTCCATGCTATTTCAATACCCTTATCATCAAAAACAAACCAATCCGAATAAGGAAATATCCCCATTTCATCTTCTCTAACTTTATTTTTATTAGTATAATTTCCATTTAATAATATAGATGTATTTATAGGACTAAACATAACTTTGTCTATTTTTATATTAGCTCCTGGAAGACAAACTGCTATAATACTATTATCATCTAAATAATCAATACTAAGTCCTCCACCAAAATGTTCTTGTTTTTCCCTTAAAAGCTCCATAAATGCAGAAATATCTCCCTTTTTACTTTTTTTAACTAGTATTTCTGTATTCATCCTGCACCCCTTTCCAATGATTCATCATTTCATTATACATAAGTTAGATGTTCTAATAGCACAAAAAGTTTCAAAAATAAAAAAGGTAAGGAATCTCACTTAAAAAACTCCTCACCTTTTCACATCTAATATTAATTATAATTATATTTTCTTATAGGATACTGCTTCATCGTCTTCCCAAGTTCCAATGTACTTTTCTCCATCTTCACAAATATATATTCCTTCTCCATGGATTTTGTCATCTTTCCACTCACCTATATACTTTTCTCCATTTGAAAATGTATATATTCCATCTCCATATTTTACTCCATTTTTCCATTGTCCTACATAGCTTTCACCATCTGGCCAAGTGTATATACCATATCCATGTTTATCGTCATTTTCCCATTGTCCTATGTATTTTTCACCACAAGCCCATGTATGAACTCCTTGTCCGTGCATTTTGTCATCTTTCCATTGTCCTACATATTTACTTCCATCTTTCTTTTCTCCTATATATTTCCCACCATGTATATGTGGTTCATTTTTATGAGTATGTTCTTTGTCTTCAATGTGATTATTCGTCATTAATCTTTATCCTTATATTCATATTTTAAAATAAATGCGACGCATTTATTTAACAGAGGACAGAGGACAATTGACATAGGACAATGAAGGAAGATTTTCTGACGTAAGGAAGAAAATCCTCCTAAATTGTTCATTATTCATTGTTAGTTGTTCATTAAAAACTGTCCTCTGTAAAAATTTTATCACGTTTTACATAATAAAGTAAACACACAAATACATTTATTCTATCCTAACATCTGTATATTAATTTGCATTTTTTTATTCATTTTCCTCTAAAAACATGCAATTTTTATACATTCTATGTTATCATAGGTTTGTTGCAAGAATTTATATATTATTTTATTAGTAAAGGGTGATTGCTATTTGAACAAAAAAACTATTAAGGAAGTACTCTCCATAGCTTTACCTGCTGTTGGAGAAATGTTTCTTTACGTTATGATTTGGTTTTTTGACACTGCCATGGTAGGAAAATATGGTGGACAAGTTGCCGTAAGTACTGTAGGATTATGCTCTGAACTTATGGCAGGTATTATCAATATTTTTATAATACTTGGTATATGTGTAGGCTCTATATCCTTAATCTCTAGAAGTTTAGGAGGACATGATTTAAAATTAGCAGAGGAATACACATCTCTTTCCTTTTTCATAGGCTTTATATTAGCCTTTTTAATTTCTACATCAGCATATATATTTGCTCCTAAATTTTTGTATTTTGCAGGAGCTAAAAATGATGTATTAAAGTTAGGTATAATATATTTAAGAATAACTTCCATAGGATTATTTTTTAATATGCTTATGAATGTTTTAAACTCTATATTAAGGGGAACAAAAAATACTAAAACTCCTTTGCTGGCTTCTGCCATTGTAAACATAGTAAATATATTTTTAGATTGGGCTTTGATATTTGGAAAGGTTGGTTTTCCAGAACTAGGTGTAAGAGGGGCTGCTATAGCTACATCTCTTGGTCATTTTACTGGATTTTTATTTATTGTCATATATACATTTAAATATTCTCCTCTAAAACCTAGACTTATACATATAAAAAATATTTCTCTATCAAAATTAAAAAATCTTATTAAACTTTCTATTCCATCTTCTTTGCAAGAAGCCGCTTATAGCATAGCAAGAATTTGGGGTATTTTTGTAATGATGAGGTTAGGTGAAGCTTCTTTTGCAGCTAATCAAATAGCTACAACTGTTGAATCTATATCCTACATGCCTGGAACTGGATTTGGAGTAGCTTGTACCGCATTAGTTGGACATAAAATAGGAGAAGGAAATTTAAAGGAAGCCAATGAATATGCTAAAACCTGTGCTTTTTTAAGTCTTATATTTATGAGTTTTTGCTCAGCTGCTTTTTTAATATTTCCTAAATTTATAGTTTCACTATTTATTAATAAAAGTGAAGTTGAAGTTATAAGATTGGGGATTCTATGTATTATGGTAGCCGCTGCAGAACAGCCTTTTATGGCTCTTTATTTAGTTTTTGGAGGAGCATTAAAGGGAGCTGGGGATACAAAAACCCCTTTTTATATTTCTTTTATAGCTGCTTGGGCAATTAGAGTTCCATTCATGCTTTATTTTATAGGGCACTTAAAAGCATCTGTACACTATAATTGGTGGATTACAGCAGCTCAATGGGCTTTCCAAGGTATAGCCATATACTTAGTATTTAAAAAGAGATTTTCACATCCTAAGAAATTACAAAATAGTTATTTAGTAAATGAATAATAGACATTAAATAAAAAAGTAGGCAAAAGCCTACTTTTTTATCCACCTAAATATTTATTTTTAACTGTTTCATCTTTAAGAAGGTCAGATGCTTTACCTTCTAATACTATTTTTCCCGTTTGAATTACATAGGCTCTATTAGCTATGGAAAGCGCCATATTAGCATTTTGTTCAACTAAAAGTACTGTAGTTCCACTTTTATTTATATCTTTTATTATAGAAAATATTTCATCTACTAATATAGGTGCAAGCCCCATGGAAGGTTCGTCTAGTAAAATAAGTTTAGGTCTTAACATTAATGCTCTACCCATAGCAAGCATTTGTTGTTCTCCTCCACTTAATGTACCTGCCATTTGATTTCTTCTTTCTTTAAGTCTTGGAAATCTTTCAAATATCTTTTCATAGTCTTCTTTTATTTCATTTTTGTTTTTCCTAGTATAAGCCCCCATTTCAAGGTTTTCCATAACAGACATATTGGCAAAAATTCTTCTTCCCTCTGGGACATGAGCCATACCCAATTTTACTATTTGTGATGGAGAAAAATTACTTATATCTACATTTAAATATTTTATTTTTCCACTTTTACCTTTTACAACTCCTGAAATAGTTTTTAACATTGAAGTTTTTCCCGCTCCATTAGCTCCTACTAAAGTAACTATCTCTCCTTCATTAACCTTTATTGATAAATCCTGTATTGCATGTATTGCCCCATAGTATACATTAAGATTATTAACTTCTAACATACTGCTTCCTTCCCAAGATATGCTTCAATAACTCTTGAGTTATTTTTTACATCCTCAGGTTCTCCTTCGGCTATTAAATTTCCATAATCCAAAACAAAAACCTTACTACATATAGTCATTACTAGGGACATATCATGCTCTATTAGAATAATTGTTATATCATAGTTTTCTTTTATCCATTTTATAAGTTCTTTAAGTTCCTTTGTTTCATTAGGATTCATTCCAGCTGCTGGCTCATCTAAAAGCAGTAGGCTAGGTTTTGAAGCAAGTGCTCTAACTATTTCTAGTCTTCTTTGCTCTCCATAGGGTAAATTTTTTGCAAGCTCATCTTTCTTTTTATCTAAATCAAATTTCTTTAAAAGTTCTAAGGCTTCATTATATACTCTTTTTTCTTCTTTATAATAAGAAGGTGTCCTTAAAAAGCTTGAAAAAATACCATATTTAATGTTTTTATGAAAGCCTAAACTTACATTTTCTATAACTGTCATATTTTTAAATAACCTTATATTTTGAAAAGTTCTAGCTATACCATAATCTGTTATTTTATATGGTTTTAACTTGTTTAGATTTAAATCTTGAAAAGCTATTACTCCACTAGTAGGAGAATACATACCTGTTAATAAATTAAAAAATGTAGTCTTTCCCGCTCCATTTGGTCCTATAAGACCTGCAATTTCCCCTTTATTTATTTCCATATTTATATTTGTTACGGCTTTTATACCTCCAAAACTTTTACAAAGATTATCTATTGTTAGTACCGCCATTTAAGTTTCCTCCTTTCTTAAACCAATTCATATTCTTAAATTTTTTATTTTCATATTTCCCTAAAAGCCCTTCTGGCCTGTATACCATTATTAAGAAAAGTATTATAGCATATATAACCATTCTAAGTTCAGGTATACTTTGAAGCGATAAGGATATTATCGAAAGTACTATAGCTCCTAAAATAGAACCTGCTATACTTCCCATACCACCAAATACTACTATAACTAATATATCTACAGATTTCATAAATCCAAAATTATTTGGTTTTATGAAATAAAAGTAATTTGCATATAAAGCTCCTGCAATGCCTGCAAAGAAAGCTCCTATTATAAAGGCTAATACTTTGTAAAAAGTTGTATTTATGCCCATAGCCTCTGCTGCTATTTCATCTTCTCTTATAGCTATACAAGCTCTTCCTGCGTAAGAATTTACAAAGTTTTTTATAGCAATCACAGTTATTATTACCATTACATAAACCCATGTCCAAGTAGTGTATTGGGGTATATCATTAAGTCCACTAGCCCCTCCTAGATATTCTATATTTAAAAATATTATTCTTATAATCTCACTAAATCCTAGAGTTGCAATAGCTAAATAATCTCCTTTTAATCTAAGAGTTGGTATTCCTATTAAGAGCCCTACTAAAGACGCAATTATTGCTGATGCCAATAAACTTGGAATGAAAGAATATCCCAATTTTGCTGTCATTATTGCAGATGTATATGCCCCTACACTCATAAAAGCTGCATGTCCTAGTGAAAACTGTCCTGTAAATCCCGTTATTAAATTTAAACTAACTGCAAGTATTATATTTATACCTATTAAAACCAAGTTTAAAACTACATAGGAATCTATAATGCCTATACTTATTAGAATTTGGGATAAAGCATATACAAGAATAATTAGAACTAATGTTATAATATTTTTTTTACTTATCCAATTCATAGTATCCCTCCTATACTTTTTCCCTTACATTTTTTCCAAAGAATCCACTTGGCTTTATAATAAGTATTATAATTAGTATGGCAAAAGCTACTGCATCTTTATATAGTGAATTTCCATAGGATGAAACCATAGTTTCTGTTAATCCTAAAAATAATCCTCCAAACATAGCTCCAGGTATTATACCTATTCCTCCTATTACTGCTGCAATAAAAGCTTTTAGTCCTGGTAACATTCCCATAAGTGGATCTATAGAGTTATAATAAACTCCAACTAATACACCAGCAGCTCCAGCCAATGCTGATCCTATTGCAAATGTATAGGATATAGTGTTGTTTACACTTATCCCCATAAGTTCTGCTGCTTCCCTATCCTGGGATACAGCTCTCATAGCTTTACCAACCTTAGTTTTATGGATAATATATTGTAAAAGTATCATTAATAATACTGTAATTATTACAATATATAAATCTTTTATATTAAGAAAAACTCTTCCTCCCAAAATACTTATTTGCTGTCCCTTTAACACATCAGGAAAAGTTTTTGTTTCTGCTGATACAATATACATAGTTCCGTACTGTAAAAATAAAGATACACTTATAGCCGTAATAAGAGCTGCTATTCTAGTAGAATTTCTTATAGGTTTATAAGCAACTTTTTCTATAACAATTCCAATAATAGAACAAGCTATCATGGCTAAAATAAGTGCTGGTAAAAATCCTAATTTCAATTTAGTTATTAAGAAAAATCCTATAAAGGCTCCTAACATATAAACTTCACCATGAGCAAAATTTATTAAATTTATAATTCCATAAACCATAGTATAACCAAGAGCAATAAGAGCATAGATACTTCCAAGTGAAATCCCATTTATAAGTTGCTGTAAAAATTTATCCATTTAATCACATCCCTTTTGTTTTAATTCATTAGGGGAGAAATTCTCCCCTTTATTATGGTTGTTGTTTTTTAAGGAATGTTGGGACTCCGTCTTTTATTTCTAGAATTGTTATAGATTTTACTGGATTGTGATTTTTATCTATAGAAAGTTCACCTGTTACACCTTTGAAATTCTTTGTAGATGCAATAGCTTCTTTTAATTTTTCACGATCTGCTTCTCCCGCCCTTTTTAATGCATCTGTAATAAAATAAGCTAAATCATAACCTAGAGCATTAAAAGCATCTGGCTCTTTGTTGTATTCTTTTTTAAAGGCTTCTCTAAAAGTTGCTACCTCTTTACTAGTATCTTTTGAAGAATAATGATTAGTATAATAAACTTTGTTTAGATTATCCTTTCCAGCAAGTTCAAGAAGTTTTGGTGAATCATATCCGTCTCCCCCTAGTATTGGAATACTTAATCCTAATTCCCTTGCTTGTTTTAAAATAAGTCCTACTTCTTCATAGTATCCAGGTATATAAAGTAGTTCTGGATTTGAATCTTTTATATTAGTTAAAACCGCTTTAAAATCTTTATCCTTAGCTTGATAGGCTTGTTCAGTTACAACTTTTCCACCTAATTTTTCATAGGTTTCTTTAAAACTTTTGGTAAGTCCTTTGCTATAATCACTAGTAGTATCCATTAATACAGCTGCATTTTTAAGTTTTAAGTCTTTAGAAGCAAAGTTTGCAAGAATTACTCCCTGAAAAGAATCGCTAAAGCAAGTTTTAAAAATATAATCTCTAACTTTTCCGTTACTGTCTATTGTTACATCATCTGCCGTTGCTGAAGCAGAAATTAAAGGTACTTTATTTTGTGTAGCTTGTGGTATTGCTGCTTTTACGCTTCCAGAAGTTGCAGGCCCCAATATTGCAACAACTTTATCTCTAGTAGCAAGTTTTGATGCTATATTAGCTGATTCCGCTGTATCAGATTTGTTATCCCCTTTAATTGTTTCTATTTTTTTATCTAAAACGCCACCCTTTTCATTTATTTCTTTAAAAGCAAATTCAATACCTTCTACCAAACCTTGTCCATAAGTTGCAACTTCATTTGAAAGTTCATAGTTAAGTCCTATTTTTATAGTATCCCCTGAGGATTTTCCTTCTCCTCCTTTACCGCACCCAGCGAATAAAGTTGCTGTCATCAACATTGCCATAAAAAATGATAATTTCTTGTTCATAATATTTCTCCTTCCTCCTATTTAATTCTTTGTAATGTTTAGTTATGACGCCTATAATATCTTCTTCATCCGCTTTCAACATAAGCCCCAACTAAATCGCCCCCTTTATTTTTCAAAATTTATATATAAAAAAACCTCTACATGTATTTAAATACACATAGAGGCGTTTTAACGCTGTACCACTCTACTTTATTACTGTAACAATAAAACAGTAACCTCAAGAAGGTTTAAAATTAAACCTAGCATTTAACGCATGCCCTTCGGTTATAGCTTACTTTTAAATGTTTTTCAGCCAAACAATTCAGGAGTGATCATTACATATCCATTTAGTGTGGACTTTCACCTTACTCCACTCTCTTTAACTAAATTAAAGATATCTTTATCTCCATCATAATTATTAATACTATTTATGTATAATACGTATGAATATATTTAAATGTGAATTAAATTTCGTGATCTTGAAAAGTATTATTGACACTTTAGCACAATAGATAAAAAAGGTCAACGTATTTTATTAAAGTTCTATAATTAAACTGTTTTTTGCAGCGCATTGATTTTACTGATATTATCCCCCATCTATTTTAGAATCTTTATGAAATAATTGTTTCATTTTTTTGCATTATATTTTTATTTCTTAATTATAAAAAACCATTCAAATTTAAAATCATTCGTGTTTTTATAGTAATGAATTTTTATAATAAAAAAACATAGAGTTTAGATATTACAATACCTGTACTCTATGTTAATAATTTATCTATTAATTTTATTTTAATATTTTACAATACCTTTTTTGCAATTTCCACTGCATCTTTTGCATCTTTTGCATAATAATCCGCCTTTATCATGTTAGCATACTCATGATTTAGAACAGCTCCTCCTACCATGATCCTACAATCTGCTGCACTTTCTTTAAGCATTTTAATAGTTTCTTCCATACTTTTAACAGTGGTAGTCATTAATGCACTTAAGCCTACAAGTTTAACTTCATTTTCTATTACTTCCTTTAATATTTTTTCTTTAGGTACATCTTTTCCTAAATCTATTATAGTAAAACCATAGTTTTCTAATAAAGTCTTTACTATATTCTTTCCGATATCGTGAACATCTCCCTTTACAGTAGCTAAAATTATTTTCCCTTTACTTATATTCTTTTTATCTTTTACTTTTAAAGTTTCCTTTACTATTTCAAAGGATTTTTGCACTGTCTCTGCTGATTGAATTAGTTGTGGCAAAAACACTTCTCCTCTTTCATACTTATCTCCAACTATATCAAGTGCAGGAATTAAATCTTCTTCTACTATTTGAATTTCATTTTTTTTCTTTAAAAGTTCTTTTGTTGCCAAACTAGCTCTTTCTTTTAGCCCTTTTATAATTATTTCTTTTAAATCTTCATCTTTTACTGTATCTACTTTTTTTTCACTCTTTGTTATACTTGCATATTCTTTTATAAAATTTTGTCCACCAATATCTACATTACTTAAAACCTTAAAAGCCCTTATAGTATCTATCATTTCTCTATCTTTTGTATTTATTATAGGCAAGTCAAGGCCGGCAAAAAGAGCCATGTTTAAAAAGGTTCTATTTAAGAGTTCTCTATTTGGAAGACCAAAGGACACATTTGAAATACCTAATAGAGTCTTTACTCCTAAATTTTCTTTTACTAATTTTAATGCTTTTAAAGTTTCTAAAACTTCCTTTTGTTGTGCTGATGCTGTAAGGGTTAAACAGTCTATTATTATATCCTCTCTTTTTATACCATATTCCATAGCCCTATCCACTATTTTTTTTGCTATATTAAATCTTTCTTCCGCCTTAAGAGGAATTCCTTTTTCATCGAAGGTAAGTCCGATTACTGCTGCTCCATATTTTTTTATTATAGGAAGTATTTTATTTAAACTTTTTTCTTCTCCATTTACAGAATTTACTATAGCTTTTCCATTGTACACTCTTAAAGCCTTTTCTATTACTTCTGGATCATTTGAATCTATTTGAAGAGGTATATCTAATACACTTTGTATTTCTTTAATAACCTTTGCAATCATATCCCCTTCATCTATATCTGGAAGTCCTACATTTATATCTAGTATATCTGCTCCTTCTTCCATCTGATCTATTGCTTCTTTTAAAACATAGTTCATATCTTTATTTTTTAAAGCTTCTTTTAAAAGTTTTTTTCCTGTGGGGTTAATTCTTTCTCCTACTATTTTTATTTCATCTATAATCAATGCCTTTGAAGGTGTACATATTATAGTATTCTTTTCTATCTTTTTATCTATTACTTTCTTATTCTTAAACTCTTCTGCCATTAACTTTATAAATCTATCATCAGTTCCACAGCATCCTCCAACTATAGCTACTCCCTTATCTACCATTCTTTTTTGAGATTTTAAAAATTCTTCTGGAGTAATCTTATATAAGGTTTTTCCCTCTATCATTATAGGAAGCCCTGCATTAGGCTGTACCATTACTGGTATTTGAGAATATTTTAAAATTTCTTCTACTATTTTTTCTAATTCTAAAGGTCCTAAAGAGCAATTTACTCCCAATGCATCTACACCTAAGTTCTGAAGTACTAAAACCATTGATGGAATACTGCAACCTGTAAAGGTTCTTCCATCTTCTTCAAAGGTCATAGTGCAAAATATAGGCAAATTACAATTTTCTTTTGCTGCAAGAATAGCTGCTTTTGTTTCATAAAGATCTGACATGGTTTCTATTAAAATTAAATCTACCCCTGTTTTTACCCCTTGTAACACTTGTTTTTGAAATATATTATAGGCTTCTTCAAAGCTTAAAGTTCCCATAGGCTCTATTAATTCCCCTATGGGACCTATATCTAGTGCTATCGCTATATTTTTATCCTTAGATGCTAGCTTTGCATTCTCAACAGCTGCTTCAATTATGTCTTCTACAATATACCCACTGTTAAATAATTTTTTATTATTGGCTCCAAAAGTATTAGTAGTTATTATATTTGCCCCAGCTTCTATATATTTTTTATGTATTTGTATTATTTTTTCTCTTTCCTTTATATTTAATATCTCAGGAGCTTCTCCAATTACTAATCCATATTTTTGAAGCATAGTACCCATGGCTCCATCAAATATTAATATTTCTTTGCCTAATTTGTCTTTAATTTCCACAAGTTCCACCTAACTTTCTGTAAATACATTCATTATATTTATTACATTGACTACAGCTTTTCTTTTTAATTATACTATTTTGTGGAACAAATCCTATAATAGCGGTAACTGATTTTCTTGGTGCCATTATATTACTATGCGATAGGGTTATTCCTATATTTTTTTCAAATTGCATAATACTTAAAATTTTACTTTGTACTTTTAAATCTAAATCTCCATACCCTGGACTATATCTATAAGTTATATTTAAATTATTTATTTTTCCTTGGTTTTTTACGTAGTTCTCTATGTTATCACATAATTCTTCTATGGCTACTGTACCACAAGCATCCATAATTATTGCCTTGGTCATATTAATTTTTTCATATAAACTAATTTTTCTATCCAACTCATGACCCAAAGTGGCTGCCATAAGAACACAATTTTTAGATAAGTAAAGGTGTTTTTTTATATCTTCTCCTTCTAACCTTAAATTAGTTCCTAAAAAATTTACTCCTTCTTTAGTATTTTCTATTTTAAATTTATTGTATACATACTTAGGTTTTATAAGTTTTTTAACTTCATCTATGGTACAATCAATCAATTCTTCTAGTTTTTTATCTTCAAATTCTTCATTACAACATAGATATCTTAATACTTCTTTTTTATTTATTTCTAAATCTTTTATCATATAATCACCAGTTATAAAATCTATTTCATTTTCATTATATCTATTCTTTTTACTCTATTATGAATATCAGAAGATCCTGGTCCTCTTTTGGTAACCTCTTCTTCATTTATATTTAATTCTCTAGCGATTAAAGCTCTAACTCTAGATCCACAGAAGTTTCCTTGGCAAGTTCCCATTCCTGCTCTTGTTCTTCTTTTTATACCATCTAAAGATTTTACTTCTATTTTTCTATTTAATGCATCTATAATTTCAGCTTCTGTAACTCTTTCGCATCTACATATTATATGTTTTTCAGGATCTTGTGAATTTATATCTCCCTGAAAACTACTGTCCTTTTTCACTATTATAGCTTTTCTGTAGACTTTAAAATTATCTTTGGATTCTAATTGAAGTCCAGAATTTTTTAATATTTGTAAAACCTCTTTAGCTATAGCTGGTGAAGAAGTTAAGCCTGGTGAATCTATACCTGCTACATTTATAAATCCTTTTACTTTTGTTTCTTTTATTATAAAATCCTTTGTATTATTTGTAGGTCTTATTCCTGCAAAAGAAGTTAAAGTCTTTTTAATATCAAAGTCTTTTACGGATTTTCTAGCAGTTTCTATTATATATTTCAACCCCTCTTCTGTAGTTGATACATCATCTTTATCATCTACCTGTTGAGCATCTGGTCCAATCATAAGATTCCCATGATAAGTAGTAGTTACCAAAATGCCTTTTCCTTTTTCAGTAGGTGCTTGAAAAATAACTCTATTTACTAAATAGGATTGGTCTTTATTTAATAGTATATACTCTCCTTTTCTAGGTATTATATAAAAGTCATCTACTCCAATCATCTTTGAAATTTTGTCACTATAAACTCCAGCTGCATTTATTACATATTTACCTTTAAAATCTCCTTTGTTAGTTTTTACATTAAATATATCATCTTCTTTTTCTATTCCTATTACCTCATGAAGAAGTTTTAATTCTACACCATTTTCTATTGCATTTTCTGCAAGCGCTATAGTAAATTCATAAGGAGAGCACACTCCGGAATGTTTGCAATAAAGAGCCCATTTTACATCACTACTAACATAAGGTTCTAATTGTCTTACCTTTTCACCATCTATTATCTCTAAATCTTCTACTCCATTTTTTATTCCTCTTTCATAAAGTTCTTCTAAAGCTTTCTTTTCTTCATCTGAAAAGGCAAGTACTAAAGATCCAGTTTTTCTATACCCAAAATTTAATTCTTTTTCTAACTGTTCATACATTCTATTTCCTGCTACACAAAATTTAGCTTTTTGTGTACCTGGTTTGTCATCGTATCCGCCATGTACAATACCGCTATTTGCTTTAGAGCATCCACAACTTACATCATCCTGCTTTTCTAATAAACATATATTAAGTTTATATTTAGAAAGTTCTCTTGCAATATTAGTTCCAACTACACCTGCTCCTATTATAATTACATCATACATATTATTTCCTCCCAAGTTTCAATAATAATTTTTATCTTTAAATATCTATTATCTACATATTAATTATAACAAATTTAATTTTTAAAAAATAGTATTAAAACTTTTATTTTACACAATATACTATTAAGAACTTTTATAAAGGAGTGTTTTTATGGCTAGTAGAACTTATTCTTTTAGAGACGAACAGGGAAATCTGGTAAAATACGTAGTAAAAGAGTATCTTTCCCTCAATGAAAATGAATATATACTAATGTCACCTGAAGTAGATACATCTCAAGTAGAAGTATATAAATTTAGTTTTATAAATGGTGATGAAGCTTTAGAACTTGTAGAAAACAATGAAGAACTTAATCAAATTAAGTCTGCTTCAAAAGTAATTTAAAAAGGAGGTTTAATATATGGATAGAGGAACAGAAGAAAATAGATCTAGTATAGGCCATTATGTTATAAGGCTTTTATTAACCGCTCTAGTGTTAGCTGTAACTTCCTTTTTAACCCCTGGTTTTTCAATAGTTGGACTTTGGTCAATGCTTTTAGCGGCTGTTGTAATAACCATAATAGATGCCCTTGTGGAAAGCTTTTTTAAAGTAGATGCTTCACCCTTTGGCAAAGGATTTAAAGGATTCGTCATTGCAGCTATAATAATATACGCAACTCAATTTTTTGTACCTAATATGAATGTTTCTTGGTTAGGTGCTATACTAGCAGCATTAGTAGTTGGAATAATAGATGCTTTTTTACCTTCAAGAGTTATGTAAAATACCCAAAAGGCTATGACTTTAAAAATCATAGCCTTTAAAAATATAATTAAATTATGAAACTTCTTTAAACTGCATATTATATAGGCATTCATATATTCCTTTTTTCTCTATAAGCTCTTCATGGGTGCCCTTTTCTTGTATTCCACTTTCCGTTAAAACAAGTATTTCATCTGCATTTTTTATTGTACTCAATCTATGAGCAATAACTAATGTTGTTCTGTTTTTAGATAATTCATCTAAAGATTGCTGTATATATTTTTCACTTACATTGTCTAATGCTGAAGTAGCTTCATCTAATATTAAAATAGGTGGATTTTTAAGAAAAACTCTTGCTATAGATATTCTTTGTTTTTGTCCTCCCGAAAGCTTGGCTCCTCTTTCTCCTACAAAAGTATCATAACCCTTTTCTAAATTCATTATAAATTCGTGAGCATTAGCCATTTTTGCAGCCATATATATTTCTTCATCTGTAGCATTAGGTTTACCGTAAGCTATATTTTCTTTTATTGTTCCTGCAAACATATAAACATCCTGTTGAACTACGCCTATTGAATCTCTTAGGGATTTAAGTTTGATATTTCTTATGTTTTTACCATCTATTTTGATAACTCCACTATCTACCTCATAAAATCTTGGTATAAGATTACATAATGTAGTTTTTCCACTTCCAGAAGAACCAACCAAAGCTACAGTTTTTCCCTTTTCTATTTTTATGTTTATCCCTTCTAATACAGTGGATTCTGCATCATAACTAAAAGTTACGTCTTTAAATTCTATTTCCCCTTTTGGATTCTTTAAATCTATAGAACCAGGTACATCTTCTATTTCTGGTTTGGTATTTAAAATCTCTAAAAATCTTTCAAATCCAGTTATACCCTTTTGGAATTGCTCAGTAAAGTTTACAAGCTTTTCTATTGGATTTAAAAATATATTTATATATAGAATATATACAACTAAATCAGATGCTTGAGCTTCACCAGTTCCTATAAGTATTCCTCCTACTAGAATTACTGAAAGATATAGCATTCCTTGAAAAAATCCATTTCCACTAAAAAATTTTCCCATAATAAAATAACCTTTTTCCTTAGTTTGTAAATATTCATTATTTCCATTTTTGAATTTTTCTACCTCTAAGTCTTCATTAGAAAAAGATTTAACAACTCTAATTCCCGCTAAACTATCTTGTATTTGAGAATTTACTGAGGCTATTTTAACTCTATTCTTTTTAAATATATATTTCATTTTTTTATTATAAAAATAAGAAAAATATATCATAAATAAAGTTATAAAAAATAGTACGCTAGTAATTTTAACATTTATTTTCATAAGTATTATGAAGGAACCAAATATTTTTAAAAGAGAAATAAATACATCCTCTGGCCCATGATGAGCAAGCTCCGAAATGTCAAATAAATCATTTACTATTCTAGACATCAATTGACCAGTGTTTGTATTGTCATAGTATGAAAAAGATTGCTTTTGAAGATGTAAAAATATATCTTCTCTCATATCTGCTTCCATTCTAGCTCCCATAATATGTCCCCATGAACTTATGTAATACTGACAAAAATATCTAATTATATACATAATTAATAAACCGATTCCTATTAATACAATAAAATGTATTATTTCACTACTACTTTTATTTACATATATATCATTTAATAAGTATCTCACTATAAGAGGAAATATCAGATCTATCATAGATAAGGTAAGGGCACAAAACATATCCATGAAAAACATAGATTTATAAGGCTTATAATAATCTATAAATCTTTTTAATGTGTTCATTTAAAAATCTCCTTTCTAAAATATTTATGATGACATTATAACATTATATCATTTTTTCTCATATATTGATAAATATAAGTAATAAATCTATAATTATATAATGGTAAGGTATTTAAAAGTTACAAATGAGGAGTTGGTATAGTGCTTGGAATAAACTATAAACCTTGCAGCAAAGACTTTTGGCAAGGTCGTACTGATAGTGAAGATAATTTTTTAGCCTTTAGATGGCATCAATGGGTAGAACCTATTGATTTAAACAAAGATGATTTGAAATCTTTTGAAGGGAAATTAGGTTTTGCATTTATTGGTTTTTGCTGTGATGAAGGTATAAGACGAAATAAGGGTAGAACTGGTGCTGCTAAGGGACCTGAAACTATAAGAGAGGAAATGGCTAATCTTCCCTGTTGTTTTACAAAAGAAGTAAAACTTTTTGATGCTGGAAATATTTTTGTTGAAAATATAAGTTTAGAGGAAGGTCAAGCTCTGCTATCTAAAGCTGTGGATAAAATTTTAAACTTAAATCTATTTCCTATAGTCCTAGGCGGTGGACATGAAGTTGCCTTTGGTAATTATTTAGGTGTATTAAATCATTTAAAAACTATTAAATCTAAACCTAATATAGGCATTATAAATTTTGATGCTCATCTAGATATTAGACCATATACTGAAGGCATGGGAAACTCAGGAACTATGTTTAGACAAATATCTGATATATGCAAAAGAGAGAATTTAAAATATTCTTATCTTTGTATGGGAGTTCAAAAACATAGTAATACTCTAGATTTATTTAAAACAGCTGATAATTTAGGGGCTAATTATGTTTTCGCTAAAAATATAACCCATGTAGACGATTGGACAATATTTGAATCTTTAGATGACTTTATGAAAAATCAAGATCATATATATATAACTGTATGCTCTGATGTATTTTCTTCAGCTTTTGCTCCAGGAGTTAGTGCA
Source organism: Clostridium cochlearium (assembly GCF_900187165.1). Lineage (NCBI taxonomy): Bacteria > Bacillati > Bacillota > Clostridia > Eubacteriales > Clostridiaceae > Clostridium > Clostridium cochlearium. The sequence goes on from NZ_LT906477.1 coordinate 1,545,858, forward strand.
ACACAATCTCTTGGACTAGATCCTGAAGTAGTAGTAAGACTTATCAAATATATAATAAGATCTAATAAAGTAATAAGTTTTGATATTGCAGAAGTTTCGCCAAGATTTGATCAAGGTCATATTACTGCAAACTTAGCTGCAGTGGTAATTTTTTCAGTAATAAATACATTATCAAAAGTTTATGATTTAGAATTATAATGAAAGATAGATGGATTTTTCTGATAATTTATTGACATCACTAAATTTCTATTGTAAAATTTAATTATAAAATAATGTATAATTAGATAATTATTCTAGTTGAAGAGTATAAGAGAGCTCCTATTTATAGGACGCCGAAGGGACAATCTATGTTTATCCCAATAAAGCATAGAGAAATTCTCAGGCAAAGGAATTATACTTGGATAGACTCTGGAAAAGAAACAGAGAGAGAGCAAACTTTGGGTTTGTTCTCTCTTTATTTTTTAACAGATGGAGAGCAAACTTTGGGATTTGTTCTCTTTTTTTTATTTTTAATGAAATTATTTTTGAAAGGAGATATTTTATGACTAATTCAAATGAAAGTAAAAAAGGTATTCTTTTAGCCTTATTAGCCGGTGCTTCTTGGGGTGCTATGGGTATTTTTGTTAAAAACTTAGAACAACTTGGCTTTAGTCCTATGGCCATATCTTCTCTTAGACCTACTATTGCTATACTACCCTATATAATTATAAATTTAATTAAAGATCCCCAATGTTTTAAAACAGATTTAAAAGGGCTTCTTTTATTTGCTATCTATGGTATTTTCGCCTTAGATGGAATGTTTATAGGTTCTAGCTATGCTGTAAAATATACAGGGGTAGCAACAGCTTCTGTATTATTATTTGTAAATCCCGTTATTGTAATGATCTTATCCTACTTTTTATTTAAAGAAAAATTTACTGTAAATAAGATTATAGCTTTAGTGTTAACCTTAGTTGGATGTTGTCTAGTAGTAAAAGCCTATGATCCTGCTGCTTTTAAAGTAAATCTTATTGGAGTATTTTGGGGAATAATATCTAGTTTTGCAATGGCACTTCAAAATATTTTAGGAAGAATAGGAACAGAAAAATATCCTCAAAAAACTCATTTAACTTACTCTCTCTTATTTGGTGCAATATTTTTATGGTTCTTTGAACCACCTTGGACTTTAGTGTCTTTAATTAAAAATACTGGAACTAATTCTACAATTTTGAACGTTTTAGCATTAGGTATAGTATCTACCCTCATTCCAACTATAGCAATTGTTAAGTCTCTTGAATTTATAGAATCAAGCAAAGCAAGTATTATAGCAAGTGTAGAACCTGTTGTAGCTTCCATATTAGCCTTTATAATATTTGGAGAAATATTTGAAATTCCTCAATTAATAGGAATGTTTATGATTATGGGCTCCATAATATTAGTTCAAACAGATGGTAAAAAATCAAAATTAGAAGCATCTACTGAAAAATCTTCTAAAAAAGAAGTTTTAAAAAACGAATCTGATAATTCAAATAATACATTTAAAAATAAAGTTACTGCTAATTAATTTAAAAAGAGGCTACCTCAAAAAATATTTTGAGGTAGCCTCTTTTAGCAGTAACACACTTTACTTTTATTCAGGCACAATAATTACTATACTTTTAGTATTCTTTACAACCTTAGCAGTTACTGAACCTATCATTCTAGTTAGACCCTTTTTAGTAGATTTAGTCATTATTATAATATCAAAATTTTCATCTTTAGATTTTCTCAATATTTCATCTGCAGCATATCCAAAGGTAATACATTTTTCAATATCATATCCCTTTAGTTGTCTCTCAGCTGTATCTAATATAAATTGGCTTAATTCTTGAGCTCTTGCAATCTCTTCTGATGCTACCATACCATTTACTATTACTATTTCTTTAACATTCATTAATGTAACTTCAACTTTATCTTTAGGAAACATGTCCTTTAGTAAATCTAAGGAGTGCATACTTCTGTCTGTACCATCCAGTGGAATTAAAACTTTCATTTTTTCCATAAGAACACATCCTTTCTATCCATTACCCTATTAAATTCTACATTTAAGTATAAAAATCCTCCTTAAAATAAAAAGTTATTATATTTTTTAGACTAATATACAAATACTGCTTCTACTACTGCCATTAGCTCTAACTGTCCTGGAATTATAGGAGTTGATACATCCTTAAGCATAACTACATTTTCTCTTAAGGGTTCTATGTTTCTTTCTTCTTTTACACTGCATGGTGTTGTATTTACCTGTACTTTTAAAGTATTACCTATAACTATAGCTTTTTCTACTGAATCCTGTACCGCTAGTTTTAATACTCTGTTATTGTATTGTTTTAAATCAGATACAGTAAATCTTACACTTGCCACATTGTTTACTCCATTTTTTACTGATGCATCAATTATTTCTCCTACTTTTCTTACATCTCTTATATTTACACTTAAAATATTTGTTACTCTATACGCTCTAAATACCTGTTTATTATCAACATAATCATATTGTGCTTCTATATTATAATTAGCAGTGCTTATATCTTTTATATCAATCCCCATATTTTGAAGCCCTCTTATAACTCTACTACTTATTTGAGCATTTTCCTTTTGAGCCTTTTCTAAATTTTTATCTTCCGTTATTATTCCCAAACTTATAACTGCCATATCTGGCTGGACCTTCAAATTTCCAACGCCCATTACCCTTATTCTTCCTTTATTACACATAGAAACTCTAGTATTATAAAATCCAGAATACATATTAAAGTACCATCCCCATTTTATTAATAATATACATTTATAATATGAAATAATTTCTCTATATGTTCTCCTCTTTTAATCTTTATTACCATAAGTTTGGCATGGACGTGCCTTTTTTAGTATAATATATAAATACAAAGTTTTTAATCTACTATAAGAAAGGAGAAATATTATGAAATTGTTTTTTATATCTGACATACATGGTTCATCCTACTATTTAGAAAAAGTTATTAATATATATGAAAAGGAAAATGCTGATTATTTAGTTATATTAGGAGATGAACTCTATCACGGTGCAAGAAATCCTCTACCAAAAGAATATAATCCTAAAAAGGTTGCTGAAATTTTAAATACATATAAAAATGAAATAATAGCAGTAAGAGGAAATTGTGATAGTGAAGTAGATCAAATGGTTTTAAATTACCCAATTATGAGTGATTATTCTATAATTTTATATAATAATAGAAGATTATTTTTAACCCATGGGCATATATATAATAAAAATAACTTACCTAATATAAGCACTGGTGATGTTTTAATATATGGTCATACCCATGTTCCCTTAACTGAAAAAATAAATAATATGTTTATAATAAATCCTGGTTCTATTACTTTTCCAAAAGAAAATACACCTAATTGTTATGGTATTTTGGAAGATAATACGTTTAAAATAAAGACTTTAGATGGAGAAGTATTTAAAGAAATAGATATATCTTAAAGTAAAAAAGTATAGTTATCCCCCTATACTTTTTACTTTATATTTTAAGTAATTAATTTTTCTTATATTTTAATATAACTTTATCCTTACTACTTTCTAAAAATATATTTAATATCTTTCGAAGCTATAATTTCATTGAGATTCATACATATATAGCAATTGGTATTGCCTGAATAGCAGGTCCTTTTATTTCAGTTATAATATTATTTGGAAGTATAATATTATTTTCTCTTAATATATCTAAATGAATACTAATACTTTTTAGTAGTTCATTATAATAACTACTCATACAAGTTTTACATAGTAAATCTATATGTTTATTTTCATCTACAACTTTTATGACTTTACATAAAACTTTGCAATTGCAATGTACATTATCATACATATATACATTTTTATCAGAAAAATTATTTGTATTTATATTCAAAACTACCTTATAATATCCACAGTCTATTATCATATTAGTGGTATTATGACTACTTAATTGCTTATTCAAATTTTTTAAATGTTTTAATATAATAGAATAATCCATAAATACTTCTCTATCTTGCTGATTTTTTAATAATTTATTTAACTCTTTATCATCATAAGTTTCTATAATATCTATCATGGTATTTATTTCAGTTATTAGTGATATTGGAGAAATACATCCCTCCACTTCTATATATTCTCCACGAACTATATTTTCAGAACTAATCTTCCCTTTTTTCATATACTTAATCATATTTTCTGCTACCATAACATTTTTTAATTTATTTAAAATATGAAAATTAGTGTATATTCTTTTTACGCTTATTTCATCTCTAACACTGTTTCTATCGTCTATAGTACCACTAAAATCTCTATATTTATCTATACATTCATTTTCAGCAATACTTATTTTATCCTTACTTGTATATGATTTTTTTAAATCATTGCTTTTTACATTTTTTCTACCATTTTGTACTCTGAAATTATCTGATTTGTCTTCTACACGCTTTATGGAAACACTTTCTAAATAACCATCTATAATTATAGAATATAAATCTAGTATAATTTCTCTATTAGCATATATAGGCATTAATATATTCATTAAAAATACTCCTCTCAAATAACATTACCATTTATAAATGTTATTCAAAAGAAGTATTTTTTATCATTAAACTTCTACAGTATATTTTTTTACCATTCTATAATAGTCAGTACTAGGCATATCTACTGTTCCATCCATATTATATCCAGAAGATTTATATAGTTTTATAGCACCTTTATTTTTAGGCTTTACTATAAGAGAAACCTTTTTAAATCCTTTTTTAAGTGCTCTTTTTCTTGCAACCATTAAAAGTTTTTTCCCTAAACCATTTTTTCTATAATTAGGATGTACTGCAATAGAGTCTATATAGTACTCTCCTGGTTTTGCCTCTTCTGAACTTAGCATAGGTACAACTTCTTCTTTATAATTTGAAATTTTCCTTTTATACATGTATGGTAACTTTTTTATAATAGGTATATTTAACTTCATTTCCTTTTCTGCTGGAAATGCCAATACTAATCCTGCAATTTTCCCATCTTTCTCAGCTACATCAATGTATTCATAGCTAAACCTATTATTTTTTTCCTTGCAAAAAGTACTAATTACTTTATTCACCTCTTCTTTATCCTTTGATCCCGCAAATATACAGGCAAGTTCATCCCATGCCATTGAAATTAATTCTGCAGCTTTTTCTGCATCCTCAGGTTTTGCACCTCGAATAACCACATATATCAAGCCTCCTAAGTACATCATTATACCACTATGTTTTAAATTTTCAAATTTTAATTTTTTATTTTTAGTATACTATTTGTAATTTATGTCAATAATTAAGATAAATTTTAAAATTTACTTACTGGAGGAGATATTTTATGGAAAGTAATATTAAAATTAATAGCTTACAAGAGCAAATAGATTTTTTACTTGAAGAAGGAGAAGAACTTCTACAAAATAATAAAATTAAAAAAGCTTTTAAAAAATTTGATGCTGCCCTTAATTTGAATAGTAATTATCCTAAAACCTATCTTGTAAAAGGTGAAGCTCATATAGAAATGTATGAAATGGATAAAGCTGAAGAATGTATGTATAAATATTTAACTTTTTTCCCAGATGATAAAAGAGCATATTTAAACTTAATAAAAATTAATGACGAAAGAGGTTATTTTGAAAAGGCTCTTTATTACTGCGACAAACTTTTAAATATGGAGAGTAAAAATTATAAACTACATTTTAAAAAAGCAGACATATTGAATATGCTAGGTAATGAAGAAGAAGCCCTATACTATTGCAATAACTGTTTAAAATTAAATCCTTATTTTTATAAAGCCCTTTGCCTTAAAGGAAGTCTTTTAAATTCTTTAGAAAATTATAAAGAAGCCTTAGATTCTTGCTCTAAAGCTATTAGCTTAGATTCATCTAAAAGTGAAGCTTATTTTGAGAAATCTTTAATTTACGAAAATATGAAAAATTTTAGTGAAGCTTTCTCATTTGCTAAGAAAGCTTATGAATTAAGCCCTAATGATGAACTATATAGATTCCAATACGTTATGATGAAAGAAATGATTCGCTGGTAACCATAAATAATTAAAGCTGTATATTAAAAATAATAAATATTTTTTGAAGATTATAACTTTCTTGTAGCTATAGTATTTTCGATAAAAAAATACTAAAATAAGTATTGTTAATACTTATACTATAACGAAAGAGGTGCAGCTTTGAAGATTTTAAGAGAACTAGGAATCGTTCTATCAATATGCGTTTTAGGAGAAATTATTCATTCAATTTTTAAACTTTCCATCCCAGGAAACGTTATAGGTATGATAATTCTTTTTATACTTCTATACATAGGAGTAATTAAAGTAAATATGATATCTCAAATAAGTAAGTTTCTTTTAGACCACCTTGCTTTTTTCTTTGTACCAGCGGGAGTTGGAATTTTATCCTGTATGCCTTTTCTTAAGGGAAAATGGATAGTCTTTTTATTAATATGTATTATATCTACCATAATTGTAATATGGGTAACTGGTTGGACTATACAAACCTACATAAGAAAGGTTGATGGAAAATGAGATCGCTTATAAATTCTCCAATGATAAGTATAATTATATCAATAGCATGTTTTGAAATTGGGTTATATATACATAAGAAAACAAAAATTTCACTTTTAAATCCACTTTTAATATGTGTTCCATTAATTATATTAATAATATCTTTTCTAAATATAAGTCTTGAAGATTTTAATAAAGGTGGGGAACTAATATCTTTCTTTTTAGCACCTGCTACAGTGGTATTAGCAGTTCCCTTATATAATAAAATAGATTTAGTTAAGAAATACTTTATACCAATTTTACTGGGAGTAACAATAGGATGTATTACATCTATATTAAGTGTTTACTATCTTTGTAGATTATTTGGACTTACAAAAGAATTAACTTACTCTCTTCTCCCTAAATCTATAACTACTCCCATAGGTATAGAAGTTTCAAAATTAATTGGTGGTATTCCTTCAATTACAGTTTCCGCTATTATAATAACAGGAATAATTGGAGCTATTATATCTCCTATAGTCTGTAAAATCTTTAATATTAAAGATGACGTAGCTGTAGGTATATCTATTGGTACAGCTTCCCATGCTATAGGCACTACAAAAGCTATAGAAATGGGCGAAACTCAGGGTGCAATGAGTGGACTTGCTATAGGTATTTCAGGCCTTATAACTTCATTTCTAATACCAATTATAATTAAATTTCTATAGTTAATGGAGCTAACTAAAATATTACATTTTGGTTAGCTCCATTGATATTTTATTGATTATCTACATTTTTTGCTGCTCTTAAAACATAGTTTATTATATCCTGCTTAAGCTCATCTTTGCAACACGCCATATAAGGTGACATAGGGTAAGCCTTTATAGCTGCTATTGGTTCACCATAAGAACTTAATCTAAATTCACTGGTAAAACTTAATGCCGGTCCATTTTCTTGAAACATCATTCTTTGAAGTTCCTCTGATACCTTAAATTGATAATCATTATATTTCTTTAAATCGTCCTTATATTCAACATCTTCAAATTCTCTTTTATACTGATCTTTTGCAAAATTTTTAATATCAAACCTTTTCTCTAAATTCTTTGGATAAACTCTAAAGTAACAAATCCATGATCCTTAGGATTTACACAAACCATTGAATGTTATCAACTCCAAAGGCATCTGTGGTTCCAGCAGTTGCTACAATCATAGCTATAGGTTTCCCTTCTTTATGACATTCTTCCATAACTTGTTCTAAATGTTTAAGATCCATAGAATTATCATCATTAAGATTTATAGTTTTTATATTATTCATTCCTATGCCTGTCCAATCAGTGCAATTTTTCGCAGCATAATGACCAACTTTAGAAACTAATATTTGTGCATCTTTTCTAATACCTTGAAATCTACTTTCTTTTCCAAGACATTTAGTTAAGGCTAATTTAGTAGCAAAAAGATATGCTCCTGTACCTCCAAATGTAAAATGTCCTGTAGCATTTATAGGATCATATCCTATTAGCTTTGAAATCATAGATGTAACCTCAATTTCTAAGGCTGCTATATTTCCTGAATATTCTTGTTCTACTAAATTAGGATTAAACATAGATCCAAGCAAATTACCCATTATGGATGGAATAGCTGCAGGTGGTACCACGTTAAACATAGCTTTAGGATGAGCTAAATTAAACATTCCATTAAAATAAGGAATAACTTCTTTCATAACTTGATTTATGGAAGTTGTGTTTTCTGGAACTTCTACTGCATTTTTTACTTTGTTTATATCATTTTCATTTCCAATGCAACAAGTAGATTTTCCTAGGAAACATTTTTTATCTTCTTTACTGCCCTTTAACAAATTAATATTGTGTAGTGTTTCTGTAACTATATCTTTAAATTCTTCTTCCCTATCATTATCTTGCCATGGAGTCATAAATGCTGGCTTAACTTTATTTTTAATATTTTCCATATATATTATAGTATAATATATATGGAAAATCTAATTTATTTAGAATTATTTCATTCATATTTCACTCTATTCAACTCTAGTATATAAGATAAAATAAAAAAAGCTTGTAAGTAAATATACCTACAAGCTAGATTTGACACCTGATGCCCCTTTACTTTTCATTATCTTTTCCATACCTTTTGTTGCTTCTATTTTTCCATTAGGCATGACCCATATAGCCTCAACACCTTCTAGTCTTTCTACAAAATCACGACTTTGGATATAAGGCATTAAATATATAGCAGTAGATAGAAGGTCAGCCAATGCTGAATTTTTAGTTACAATAGTTACAGCACGATAATATTCTCCTGGCATTAGCGTTTTAGGATCTATAATATGATGAATTCTTTTATCGTTCACTATATAGTATCTTTGATAATCTCCACTACTAACTACAGATGCATTATTAATAAAAATTGTATCAATGTTCTTATCTTCATCCGCAACTATAGATTTGTTAGGATTTTGTATACCTATTCCCCAACGTTTGCGAACCCCGTCAAGAGGTTTATCTAATACTCTTATATTTCCACCAGAACTTATAATTCCTGATTTAAATCCTTCCTCCATAATTTCCTTTGCTACCAGTTCCGTTGCATATCCTTTTGCTATAGATCCTACATCAAGTTTCATTTTTTTATCTTCAAGATATACTGTGCTATTTTTAGTATCTACTATAACCTTATCTATATCTGTATATTTGTTAGCCTCTAAAAGCTCTTCCATAGATGGCAATTTTGCATTTTCAGGATCATCTATTCCCTGTTCACGATAGTCATGCCATATACTTAAAACTGATCCCATAGCAATATTGGCTTTGCCTTCTGTACGTTTACACCAATCCTTTGAAAAAACTATTAAATCTATTAAATCCTTATTTACTTTCACTGGTTTTATACCAGCGTTATCATTTATTGTCTTTATATTATTAATACCCTCATAATTATTATATATATCATACAATTTATGAAGTTCTTTAAAACGACAATGAATTTTATCCATATAATAGTTAAATTCTTCTTCACTTTTAGTATATCCTACTACTACTGTCATAGTATCAAAAGTATCGAAAAAACTATTGCTATATTTTTCATATGAGTTTGATACAAAGCTATTACATCCTATAAAAATTAATATAGTTAAAAAACATATACTTAATATTTTTATCGTTTTTTTCATATTATACCCCTTAATTTATAATTATTATAAAACTCCCACACTTTTTGTGAGGGAGTTTTATTTAAAATATTATTTTGCATTTTGACTTGACTCTACTACTGCTGAAATATAGTTCTCAACACTAATAGTAACAAGTGATGTAAGTTCTTCTTCATCTGGTACTGCTGGATGAGCTTCGTCACGTTTTTTAACTTTCATTGATTTAATTTCATCTGGTGTTTTACCTACCATCCATTTTTCTAGCTCACTAATTTGTTCGTTCCATTCTTTTTTTATCTTAGAAGCTTTCTTCATTCCATATTCTTCACCAAGTTCCATTTTAGTTTTAAATTCTCCATTTTTATCAGTAGTTATTTTTCCTTGTTTATCAAATTTAACTTGAGTTTGTGCAGTATCTATTATAGTATCTACAACTTTACCATCTTTATCAAATGCTGTAACTGCCATTGTAGTATCAACTTGTGCCATTGGAAGTATTTCTTTTCCATTTGCATCTACGCCTAGACCTTTTGACTTACCAATTGAAACCTCCGTACCTAATCCTAATTTTACAGCTCCTTCTTTAACTTCAACAGCATTTTTGTATGCCTTTTCAATGCCTGCAATATAATCTTCTACACTAATAGTAACAAGTGATGTAAGTTCTTCTTCATCTGGTACTGCTGGATGAGCTTCGTCACGTTTTTTAACTTTCATTGATTTAATTTCATCTACAGTTTTTCCTACCATCCATTTTTCTAGTTCACCAATTTGTTCGTTCCATTCTTTTTTTATCTTAGAAGCTTTCTTCATTCCATATTCTTCACCAAGTTCAAGCTTGGTTTTAACTTTTTCATCTTTATTGGATGTAAGTTTAAGTTCCTTATCAAAGTCCACTTTAGTTTGAGCAACATCTATAGTTACTTTGGTAACCTTTCCATCTTTATCAAAAGCTGCTGCAACTATAGTTTCGTCAACTTGTGCCATAGGAAGCACTTCTTTTCCATTTGCATCTGTTCCTAATTCTTTAGATTTTCCAATTGATGTAATGTGTCCAAGTCCTATTTTTGATATTGATGTTTCCTTTGTTGGAGCTTCCTTAGTTCCTTCATCTTTTGATGGTGTACCTTTAGAAGAACATCCAACCAACATTCCTGCTGTTAAAATTGTTGATAAAAAAATCGCTAATGATTTTTTCACTTCAACCTCCACCCTTCTATACATATTTTAATTGTTATACTAAATATTAGCATACTATCATATTGAAAACAATATATTATTGTTTAATTACTAATATTTATACAAAATTCTACTCCCTCTTATTTATACAAAATTCTACTCCCTCTTCTTTATTATTGACAAAAATCTCTCCTTTATGAATTTCTACAATTTCTTTAACTATGGAGAGTCCTAATCCATACTTTCCATTATTCCCTTTATTAAATGGCTTAAATAAATTATTCATTTCTTCTTTATTTATTTTTTCTCCATCATTATATATTTTCAATTTCAAATTCTCTTCTATTTTCATTTCTAATTTTATTGTGCTTTTTGCATATCTTGTAGCATTATCTAATATGTTCTCAAATACCACCCTCCACTGTTCTCTATCACCATTTATAAAAATATCCTTACCTTTTATTTCCCACTGAATATGAGAATTATTTACTTTAAATTTATCCACAATCTCTAATATTAATTTATATATGTTAAATTCTTCCACAGCTATTTTCTTTTTTCTAATGTATTGAAGTTTACTTAAATATAATAAATCCTTAACTTTATTTTCTAACCTTTCAGCTTCTTCATCTATAACCTGTATACTTCCCTTTAAATTTCCCTTAGGATAAATACCATCATAAACCGCTTGAGCATAAGACCTTATAACCATTATAGGAGTTTTTAATTCATGGGAAACTTGCTGTAGCATATTCTGTTGTTCTTTATCCCTTTGTACAAGTTGTATTCTCATATCCTCTATACTTTTGGCTAAGCTTCCAACTTCATCTTGTCTATCTAAATTTAAAGGTTCATAACAATCTTGCTTTGCTATTTTTCCTACCCTATCTTCTAATATTTTTAAGGGTTCTGTTAAATACTTAGAAAACCATAAAGATACAATTAAACTTATTAATACAGCAATTGCTGCCATTATAAATAATTTATTTAATAAGGATTGCGAAAGCTTATTTCTATAAGTATCAAACATAAAGGATATTAAATAGGCCTCTTCACCATCATAGGATATTTTTTTTATAACATAGTATAATTTAGAATCTGATAGTTTATATTCATATCTTTTGGATATATCCTTTTGGTTTTTCATTTCATTTTCAACATTAATTAAAAATTCACCACTACTATCTAAATCATTTAATTTCCTAAGCATTCCAATACCTTTATAGGGATATATTATATTATTTACTGAAGATGTTAATTCTATAATTTCATTATTTAAAGTTACTACTCTTTTTTCTAGGTCTAAATTGTATCCATTAATTTTTATAATATTTGAGTTATATTCTTTATAGCTTCTTTTTAAAAGTTTTTTTATTCTAATAATAAGTTCTCTTGGTAAAAATGGTTTAGCTAAGTAATCATCACTTCCCATTTCTAGTCCTACAATTTTATCTATGTCTGCATCGCGAGCAGATATAAATATAACTGGAGTATTTTCATTTTTATTTTTTATATCTTTTATAATTTGAAAACCATCTATATCCGGAAGCATAATATCTAAAATCCATAGATGAGGGTTATCATCTATGTGATTTAATGCTTCCATACCCTTTAGAAAGCTTTTAACCTCATATCCTTCATTTATTAAATAGCTATAAAGTACACTGTTTAAATTCTCATCATCCTCTACTAAATAGACTTTGTATTTGTTTTGCATATTATTCCCCTTAAATTATTTTATTTATAATTTTACCATATATAAAAATAGGCAGGAATAAAATTTTATTCCCGCCTATTTATAACTATTTAACGTATTTATTAAGTATATCTACTTTTTTCTGTAATAAACTTATTCTAGTATTTATTTGTTGTAGGAATTTAATCTTTCAACTCTTCTACCTTGACCTTTTCCTTGCCCACCATTTCTTCCTTTACCTAATCCTCTTCCTTGACTCTGTCCAAAGGTTTTATTTCCATTAGTATTTGAATTTACACTTTGTGCACTAACTAGCACTGGCACTGATAATATTGATACAATCAAACCTGATATTATCATTTTTCTTTTCATCATAAAAACCATTCCTTATTAATTTTATTATTTATTGTTTACTGTGTTTTTATTATAGAAAATAAGTGTGGTTTAAATTTCATGTAATTATGTGAAATTATGTGATTGAAAATAATTTAATGTTTAGTATAATTTAATCAATTTATATAGTTCTATTTTTATTCTAATATTACTACTGGTTTTATTAAATCTTTTGGTTTATCTTTCATAAGATTCAATGCTTCTTCTACTTTATCAAAACCTTTATAAACATGAGTAACTAATTTGCTTGGATCCAATCTATTATATTTTACTAGTTCTATTAGTCTCTCCATTCTAGCTCTTCCACCAGGTGTTAAACCTCCATTTATATTTTTATGTCCCATACCATTTCCCCAGTCCACTCTTGGAATTTTTATGAACTCACCTTCTCCAAAATAGTTAATATTTCCTATAGCTCCTCCTGGTTTTAAAATTTTTACTGCATCTACTAATATATCTGAATTTCCACCTGCTACTATTACTCTATCTACTCCATTATTTTTTGTAAGTTCCATTATTTGTTCTACTATAGGACCTTTTCTATAGTTTACTATATCCGTTGCGCCATAAAATTTAGCTGCTTCTATTAAAGCATCTCTACTACCTGCACCTATAATTCTACCTGCACCTCTAAGTTTAGCACCTGCAATTCCCATTAACCCAACAGGTCCAATTCCTATTACTGCCACAGTATCTCCAAAATTTACACCTGCTAATTCTGAACCATGAAATCCTGTAGTCACCATATCTGGTAACATTACTGCAGCTTCTAAAGGTATAGTTTCTGGTAAATGAGCTAAATTCATATCCGCATCATTAACATGGAAAAGCTCTGCAAAAACCCCGTCTTTTATATTAGAAAATTTCCAACCTGCTAGCATTCCACCAGAGTGCTGAGCTAAATTATAATCTTGAGCTTCCCTACTTCTCCAATCTGGAGTAATAGCAGGTACTACTACCCTATCTCCAGGTTTAAAATCCTTTACTTCTTTTCCAACCTCTACTATTTCACCTACTGCTTCATGACCTAATATTAAGTTTTCTCTTTCTCCTAAGGCACCTTCATAAACTGTATGAATATCTGATGTACATGGTGCCAACGCTAATGGTTTTACAATTGCATCATAAAGTCCTGCAACAGGTTTTTCTTTTTCAATCCAACCTACCTTTCCAATTCCTAACATAGCAAATCCCTTCATAAATAAACTCCTCCTAAATTTTAGTTTATAAAAACAATTTTTATTCAGCTCTATTAATATATAATTCCCTTATAGTATTAATTTAATGTCAAATAATCATGTTATTTTATTAACAATTATATATAGCAATTTAATATGAAAATATATGTTTATCTGTAAACTTATAATTAAATTACATATATCTTCATATAATTATGCTAAATTCTGTAATATAAGTTAATTACATTATATATATAATATAATTAATTGTCAATACTTTATCAATCATTCATGTTTTCTTATAAAAAAATGGTTCTAAGATAAATTTACCTTAAAACCATTTTTTATATTTTAGCTATAGCTCTTACAGGAGATCCATCTCCATTTTTAATTTTTAGTGGTAAAGCTGAAAACTGAAATTTTTTCTTTAATAATTTATGTAGGTTTTTAAGATTTTCTACAATTATGATATCTTTTCCTAATAATATTTTATGATTAGTTAATTCTTCATTATTTATACTATCTATAGAAATAGTATCAACACCTATACCTTTAATATTAAAAGAAGTTAAATATTTAGCCCCTTGTTCTGATAATACTGGATAATCTTTAATATACTCTTGTTTTTTCCAAAACTTATCCCAACCAGTATATATTAAAATAAAATCTTTACATGACAAATCATATTCTTTTAATATGTTAGCATCTATTTTTCCACCTTTTTTAACCATAGAACAATCTATCACAATTCCCTGTCCTAAAAATTTATTTAAATCCCAATCTGAGGTAGTAAATCCATCTTCAAACACATGAGATTTACAATCTAAATGAGTTCCTAAATGTGTTGTCATATTTATTTTTGTAATTTTACACCCATGATCTTTTACATTTGAAACTTCCTCTACAGTAGGTTTTTCATCTCCAGGAAATAATGATATATCATCTTCAAAGGTATGTGTTAAGTCAATTATTTTCATTTTTAAACTCCTTATTATTCAAAAAATGCATTTTCCAACTATAGTATCCTTTTTCCTTATTCTTTTCATATGTAAAGCATGCTGTAAATACATTTCCTTTTTTACTTTTAAGATTTCTAAAACCTACTCTTCCTTTTTCTAAAAGAATTTTAACCATGTCTTTAGTTACCTTTTTACCAAAGGACTGTATATATTTATCGTTTTTCCAAATTATGAACCTACATCCACTTCTCCAGTTACTACAGCCATATCCCTTATTTCCTTCTATTACAGGATTTCCACATTGGGGACATTTACCTAAACTTTCTACTCCCTTAGGTAAATTTATTTTTATTTTATTTAACATAGAATTATCATTTTTTATAAGTTCAACGGATTTATTTGTAAATTCATATATTAAGTCCATAAATTCATTTTTTTCAAACTTACCTTTTTCTATATCTGATAGGGTTTTCTCAAGCTTTCCTGTGTACTCAAGATCTAAAAGTTCTTTTACAGGAAATATTTCTACTAAAGTTCTTCCAAGTTTAGTACATATAAGACTCTTTCCTTTAATTTCTATGTAACCTATATCCTTTAATTTTTTAATAGTATCCGCTCTAGTTGCTGCAGTTCCTATACTAAATCCACTTAAAATAGCATTCATCATTTCCTCAGAATTTTCCTCATCTTTAAAACTCTTTCCACAGGTCTCCATAACTCTTAATAGAGTTTTTTCTGTGTGATGCTTTGGTGGTTTTTTAGTAACAGATTTTATCTTATCACTTACAACATCTACTTTTTGTTTAATTTCTACTAATGGAAGAATTGTATCTTTAGTATCTATTTTTTCTACTATTCTCCAACCTTCTACAGTCTGAACTTTACCTTTAGATATAAATTCTCCTTTAATATTTTCATCATTTATTTTAATTGTGATTTTAGTTTCTTCAAATTCAGCTATAGGCATAAACTGCATTATAAATCTGTTTTTTATAGCTGTATATACTATTTCTTCATCTCTTGTTAATTTAGAAGGTTTAATATATGTAGGTGTTATAGCACTATGACTTTCTACCTTAGAACTATCAAATATTCTTTTAGATTTATTAAATTTTATTTGATTTTCATAAGAAAGACCCCTCTTTAAAGTCTCCAAAACCTTTTTGGTTCTACCTTCTAAACTTTCATCTAAAACACTACTAGAAGTTCTAGGATATGTTATAAACTTTTTTTCATATAAGGATTGGGCTACTTTTAATACCTTATCAGAAGTCCAACCTTTGTATTTGCTAGTGATATGTCCCTGTAAATTAGATAAATTAAATAGGTAAGGAGCATACTCCTTTTTCTTTTCTATTTTTTTATCTACTATATTGCCGGTTTTATCCTTTAACAAATCTCCAACTCTTTTTAGATAATTCTTATCCTCAAATTTTTCTGAGTTTTTTTCATAATAAGTACCTTCAAATTCTTCAACTTTTTCCGTTTTAAAATTAGCTAATAATTTATAATAAGTAGTGGCTTTAAAATTTTCAATTTCTTTATCTCTGTCATAAATTATTTTAAGAGTAGGTAATAATACTCTTCCAATATTTAAAATTTTACTACCATTTATATTGTACTTTAAAGTAGCTACAGAAGTTAGATTTATGCCAATAATCCAATCGCTCCACTGCCTACTTATGCCTGCGTCACGTAAAAATTCCATATCTTCATTGGATTTTAAATTTTTCATACCTTTTTTAACTTCATCTGGTGTCCATTCATTTAATAATAATCTGTAAATTGGCTTTTTAATTTCTAAATATGAAAAGATTTCATCTCCAATAATTTGACCTTCTCTATCAAAGTCTGTAGCAGATATTACACCATCTACATTTTCACTTTCAATTAAATTCTTTATTATATTAATTTGTTTTTGGGCACCTTTATCTATAATATTTTTATTGTTAGCTTGGTTCTTTATTTTATATTTAAAATTCAAAGGAATAAAAGGAAACTTTTCAAGCTTCCATCCTTTCATTTTTTCATCATAATCTTTAGCATCATACAGTTGAAGTAAATGACCAAAGGCCCAAGTAATTAAATATTCTTTTCCTTCAAAATAACCATCTCTTCTAGTCTTTATATTTAAAGCATCTGCAATATTTTTAGCTACAGATGGTTTCTCCGCAATAATGACCTTTGCCAAATTTAACACTCCTTAAAGCTTTATCTTCTTTAATTATTCTAATATTAATTTAAGGAGTTTGCAAATTAACTTCTAATGAATAATTAAGGAGAACTTTCTGTAGCAAAGCAAAAGAAAATCCTCCTTAATATTCATTGTTAGTTATTCATTAATAAGTGGTTTATAGGTACAACCACAAAATTTTAAAAGTGCCTTGTTAAACAATTTTATATGAACTTTTTCATCTAATATAATTCTTCGCAAAATTTTTTGAACATATGGGTCATTAATCATACATATATGCTTTTGATACTCATCAATAGCCTTATATTCTGAATCAATGTCTGCTTTTAATCTTTCACAGAGATGTTTTCCATAGTATATAAAACTTCCATTCCAAAAATTATTACAAGTACTATATGATCCTCTTATTAAAGGATTTCCTCCTAATTTTTTAATGGTACTTGCAAGTATCTCCATATGAAGCATTTCTGTAATGGATACATTCTCTAATAATTCTCCTAGCTCTTTATCAATATCTTTAAAAAAGAAATAATGATAAAGATATTGGCTAATAGCTGTAAATTCACTTATTACGCCCGCATAATCATCAATTAAAAGATTAGCATAATAAAGATTAGGTTTAAGCACTTTTATTTCTGGATATGGAGAAGGATCTGCATACCCAGCTCTTTTGTGCATTTCATAGTCTATTTTTGACACTAAATATTCCTCCAAAATAATTTCTAATATTATTTTATATTCAAATTATCTTGAAGTTATGAATTAGAAATGATAAATTCTTTTTCAAACCATATTTAAAATTTTTTAAAGGTATTCTAAACTCCTTTATTCCCTCACTATAAGGAGCAATTTCATAAGGATTAAAATAGATAACTATATTATTATCTTCTATATAATAAGGCTGTTCTTGAATTATACCATAGAAATCCGCAGATGCATTTTCGTAATATTTATTTGAATTTTTAGTCATATCATCTCTTATAAAATCATCAATTATATTTTTATAATCCTCCTTAGTATCAAACAAATTCTTTAAATAAATTTCTTCTCCTGTATTTAAATCAATATTCAAGCTCTCATTATAGCCTAAGCCATGAGCACCACCTGTGTACTCATAAAAACACATAGTTAAACTTAATATATTCCCTTTATTAAATGATATTTTAAACTTCAAAATAGCTTGATAACTGTTAGTAAGAATATTTTCTTTTTTAGCTTCTTTGGCGCTATTTTCAATATCCTTTTTAAAATCCATAGCTCTATTTTCTATTATCTTGTTTATCTTAAATTCTGTTTCTTTATCCTTTAATCCACTTATCAATGGAATCCTCATATCCATTTCTATAGTATCATCTTTATATTCAATCTTTTTACTACTTATGTTACAACTTTCCTTATTTAAATTTTGTGAAGAGTAAATAGCTGTAGGATGAATATTTGCAGCATTGGTTGAATTAATTGCAAAAGCTGGGGGTGTATTGCCAACTAACGAAGCTGCTAATGCCATACATAATAAATTCCCCATAAATATTACCTCCAATATTCTTTATTCTTGATTATAATATACTTCTTATACTACATTTATAAGTTACAAAATATATAAAATAGTGTTACATTTTCATAACAAATACAATATTTGTTACCTTGTATTCATACACTTTATCTAATTATTATTTAATGTTATATTTAAAATAAATAATTTAATTTAAAGGAGATATATTTATGTCAAAAAGACCTAAAATTAAAATAACAGTAATTAATAAAAAAGAAAAAGGTGGCTGTCATTACGCTCATAAGATAGGAGATTCTTTTGATTTTGATACAGAAAGGGGAAAATTATGTCCAATGGCACTTCATGTGGCATTTCCATACATTGATATTTTAAGATATGGTGGAAGTGTACCTGGAGGGAAAAATGAAAATCAATGTATATTTTGTTGTCCTGATCCCGAAGTTATAAATGTATTTAAAATTGAGAAACTATAAAACATTAAAAAGGAACCCTTAAAAGAGTTCCTTTTTAAAACTTATTTTGCTGCGTTTTTACCAGCTATTCTACCAAATACTGTTATATCAGCAAGAGCATTACTTCCTAATCTATTTGTACCATGGATTCCTCCAGTAACTTCTCCAGCTGCATATAGTCCTTCTATTACTTTACCTTCTTTATTAAGTACTTGAGCATTAGTGTTAATCTTAACTCCACCCATTGTATGGTGAACAGCCGGAGCTGCTTTTAAGATATAGAAAGGACCTTTTTCTATAGGAAATGGCATGCTACGTTTATTAAATTCTTCGTCCTTACCTGCTTTAACATAGCCATTATATCTTTCAACAGTTGCCTTTAATTCTTTTGCATCAATATCAAAGAATTTTGCTGCTTCTTCTATTGTATCTGCTTTTACAAGTAATTTGTTTTTATATAAGTATTCAATTTCTGCTGCATGAGGTTCTACTAAGTTACTATCATCTAATCCCTTTTGGTCTAATAATTGATAGCATACGCTTCCTGTTTGCTTTTTAATAGCCATGGATATTACGTCACGTCTGTCAAGTTCTTCAACAAAACGCTTTCCTTCTTTATTTACCATGATAGTATGTCCATACATTCTTGCATCTCCAAAATAAAGTAGTGTACCTGTTAATGGGTCACATATTGGATAAGTTTGAATATATTGCATTCCATCTAATGCTGCACCAACTTTTTCAGCCATTATAATACCATCACCTGTACTTCCTACTGTATTTGTAGAAAGAACTTTTTCATCTATTTCTGGATTGTATTTCATTCTCATTTCAAGGTTTGATCCAAATCCACCTGTTGTTAAAACTACTGCTTTATTTGTTTTAAAAGTATATTTTTTATCTTCGCTTTCAGCTTTTACACCTACAACCTTTCCTTTTTCATCTGTAATAAGTTCAGTTGCTGGTGTTTCATATAATACAGGTATTTTTAAGCTCTTAACCTTTGCTAATTGCTTATTTATCATTTCTTTACCACTTGCACCAACTGGAACTAAACTTCTTTTAACAGAGTGTCCGCCAAAGAACATAAGGTTGTCTTCCCATCTAACGCCAACTTCATCTCTTAACCATTTTGCGCCATCAAGAGCATTTTCTGCAACAACTTTTACTAATTCAGGGTTGTTTTTAGCGTCTCCACCTTTTATCATATCTTGTGTAAATTGTTCTACGCTATCTTTAATCCCTTCTTTTTCTTGTATCCAGTTATTTGGAGCTGCATATTCAGCACCAGAAATTAATGTATTACCACCAGCCATAGGCATTTTTTCTAAAACAATTACATCTGCACCTGCTTCTTTTGCTTCTATAGCTGCACAAAGTCCTGCTCCACCTGCACCAACAACGATTACATCATGGGTTTCGCTAACTTCTTTTTTCTCTTTATCTTTATTCTTTTCATCAAGTTTTTTTAGCATATCAGGAGTTGCTCCTGCTGATTTTAATGCCGCTTTAACAGCTTCAATAAAACCATTGGATGTTAATGTACATCCTGAAACTACGTCAACATCAAGACTATTAGTTGCAATGATATCCTTTGTTAATGTTTCCATGGCATTATCATATCCTGGAGTTTCATTTTTCTCCAAAACTTTAATATCGGTAATGGCATCATCTTTAATTGTTACTTCAACAACAATTTTTCCACCTTTTCCATTACCTTCTCCCTTATATTTTCCATCAGGGATCGCTGTTTTAGAATTTCCACAAGCAATTAAACCAATTGTCATAAATACTGTCAGTAAAATTGTCAAAAACTTTTTCAATATTCTTACCTCCCATTTATAAATGTTAAATTATTAACTATTCCAATATTAATAGTAGCACAAAATGTTAATAAAGTATTTACATTTATTTGCTAGTTTTTGTACTTTAAACTACAATATTTGATAAAATGTGAGAATCATATATAATAAATAGTGAATATTAATATAATTAGTAGTATTAATTCAACTTTTAAAATTAAGGAGGAAAACTATGTCCCTACGTTTAAAAATTCTCATATCTTTTATGTTATGTATAGTTCTTACTTTTTCTCCTCTACTATATATAATGCAAACCAAAGTAAAAGATTTCAACATGAAACAATTAGAACATGAGACCTTGCAATTACTTAACTCTAAAAGCAATGAAATAGGTGCTTGGCTTAATCATCGTATTGGAGAAATTAGAATTATTCACGAACATCCCGCCTGTAAAGAAATGGATTTTTCTCAATTAAAACCATATTTAGCACAATTAAATCTTGTATTTGGAGATCAATATGGAACCTTTGCCCTTGGAGGACTTGATGGAATAGGCTGGTTAAGCACCGATGCAACTATTGATGTGTCTGAACGTAAATATTTTAAAAAAGCAATGACAGAAAACATGGAATATGTAATTAGTAAACCTGTTGTTTCAAAATCTGATAGTAAACCTATTTTTCTAATATGCTATCCAATTTTAAATGATAATGAAGAAAAAGTAGGATTTATCAATGGATCTGTAAATCTAGATAAAATCTCTGAAATTGTACATAATATTGATATACATAATGGATTTGCGTGGATTATGAATAAAAATACTGATATATATTCCACTAATAAAGAAAAATTAAATAGTGAATATATATCTTTAAATGAGCTAAACAAAATTGTTAAAGAATCTAAAACAAATAATTCAGGTTCAGTTGCAATAAAAAATATTCATAATAAAAATTCTACAGTATTTTTTTCCTCTGTTCCCTATACAGAAGATTGGCTTTTGTGTATTATGTTAGAAAATAGTCAAATTCATGAACAAACCAATAAGATTATAAATCTTATTATTTGGGTTGGAATAATTCTACTTTTAGCTGCTACACTTTTAGCCATCATTATTTCAGGCTCCATTGTAAAACCTATACATAGATTAAAAAATAATATGTTAGAAGTATCTGATGGTAATCTTGAATCCTACTATGAAATAAAAAACAATGATGAAATTTCCATATTAGGTCAAGTTTTTAATAAAATGCTTACTGATATTAAAAGGCTTATAGATAGAGTTTATCAAGTTGAAAAGCAAAAACGAAGTGCTGAGTTAAGAGTTCTTCAATCTCAAATAAATCCACATTTTTTATATAATACATTAGACACAATACAATGGAAAGCTTTAGAATATGATGCCTTTGAGGTTGCAGATATGATTAATTATTTATCAGGTTTTTTTAGAATTTCCCTAAGTGATGGAAAAGAATTTATTACTATATCTGATGAATTAGAACATGTAAAAAATTATCTAGAAATTCAAAAAATACGCTACAAAGATAAAATCAGTTATTCTATTAATGTATGTAATTCTGTTGAACAATATCTTGTTCCAAAACTTATTGTACAACCTTTAGTAGAAAACTCCATATATCATGGACTTAAACTTCAAAAGCAAAAGGGTATGATAAATGTATCTGTTTTTTCAGAACATGGATTTCTTTTTATTAAAGTGCTAGATAATGGTTTAGGCATGAATAATGAAAAACTTATCGCTCTTCGTAAAAATCTGTCTGAATCTATTGAAACAGATCACTATGGACTATATAACATCAATGAACGTTTAAAACTTGCTTTTGGTGAAAAATATAGTATTGAAATAAAAAGTAAATTTAAAATAGGAACTGAAGTATTATTAAAAATACCATTGATAAGTGAGGGATTTGAATGTTTAGAATAGTAATTGCCGATGATGAGGAAACCATTCGCAATGGTTTAAAAAAATTAATAGAATCCTATAAGCTAAATTTATCAGTGATTGCCACAGCTAAAGACGGTACTGAAGCAATAAATGCTATTAATAAATATCATCCTGAAATCATTCTAATGGATATTAATATGCCATTTATGAATGGATTAGAAGTTATAAAAAATATTCGTGAAAAAGATAAAGATGTTAAGATAATTATAATTTCTGGCTACAGCCAATTTGAATATGCTCAAAAAGCTTTGGAATTGGGGGTTTTTAACTATATTCTAAAACCTATCAATTATCGTAATTTTAAGGATATACTTATTAAAGCAATGGATTCTTATTCTAAAAGGATGTGGGAAATTTCTAAAATAAAAGAAGGAAAGGAAGAAATAGAAAATTCTAAAGATATAGGCAATCTTGCAATTTCTTATATTAAAGAAAACTTTTCAAACAATGAGCTATCTCTAAATTCTGTAGCTCAACATTTTTATGTAAGTCAATCCTATCTTACTAGAGTTATTAAGCAAAAAACAGGTGTTAGTTTTACAGATTATCTTAATAAATTGAGAATAAATATGGCAAAAAAACTTCTTACTGATAGTAATAATGATTATACCATTAATGATATCTCCCATATGGTAGGGTATAGTAGTCAACATTATTTCAGTAGAGCTTTTAAAAATTATATGGAAATTTCACCAACAAATTATCGTAACAGAGAAAGATCTTTAATTAAAAACACCAATAAGTAATAACTTAATGGTGTTTTTAATTACATTTGAAACAATTGAAGTATTTCTTCTTCAGTTAAAGATGCAAAACTTTCACCATTAGATAATTCATCTCCCATTAATTCTGATATAAGTTTTTTCTTCTCCTCTTGAAGTAAAATAATCTTTTCTTCAATAGTTCCTTTAGCTATAATTTTTATAACTTCTACCACATTTTCTTGCCCTATTCTATGTGCTCTATCTGTAGCCTGTTCTTCTACTGCTGGATTCCACCAAGGATCAAAATGAATTACTACATCCGCTGATGTTAAATTTAATCCTGTGCCACCAGCTTTTAAACTTATTAAAAATACTGAATTTTTTCCTTCATTAAAATCCTTCACCATATTTATTCTTTTTTCTGAAGCTATAGAACCATCTAAATAGCTAAAATCTATACCTTCTTTGCTAATCCTTTTACCAATATTTTTAAGTACAGATGTAAATTGTGAAAAAACAAGTATTCTATGACCTTGTTCTATACTCTGAGTAAGAAGTTCTACTAAAGTCTCCATTTTTCCATTGCCACCGTTATAATCTTTCATTATTACAGTTGGATCTAAGCAAATTTGTCTTAATTTTGTTATATATGAGAGTATTGCTATTTTGCTTTTTTTAAATTCATTATCCTTTACCTTCTTTTGTATAAGTTCTATTGCATAGTTTGCGTAGGCTTTATATACTTTCTTTTGTTCATCCTCTAATGTTACCATCATAATTTTTTCTATTTTATCAGGCAATTCTTTTAAAACTTCCTTCTTTTTTCTTCTAAGAATAAAGGGTTTTATAAGTTTATTTAATTCCTCTAAAACTTCTGGATTTTCCTGAAACCTTTTACTATACTTTGCACTAAATCTTTTTTCTTCATATAAATACCCAGGCATTATAAAGTCAAATATAGACCACAGTTCCATAAGAGAATTTTCTATAGGGGTACCTGTTAACGCAAACCTTCTTTTTGCTTTTACTTTTTTTACGGCTTTAGCATTTTGTGATTTTGAATTCTTGATATATTGGGCTTCATCTAATATACAATAATCAAAGTTTATAGCCTTATAGTCTTCTAAATCTCTTTTTAATAAATTATAAGTTGTTATAACTACATCATAGTTTGATATGTTCTTAATTATATCTTTTCTTTCTTTTTTTGTTCCATTAGCCGCAATTACCTTTAAACTAGGAGCAAACTTTTCAAATTCATCAATCCAGTTATATACTAAAGATGTAGGTGCAACAATCAAAGATTTGCTATTTTTATTAGATAATATAAAGGAAATTGCTTGAATAGTTTTACCAAGCCCCATTTCATCTCCTAAAATACCACCAAAACCTAGGTAATCTAAGGTTTTAAACCAATTGTATCCAACTTTTTGATATAATCTTAAATTTCCATTTAAATCCTTAGGTTCTTGAAATTTTATTTTATCTATATTTTTAAACCTATCTTTTATTTCTTTTAATTCTTTTTTGCCTTTTATATATTTAATTTTATTTTCTTCTAAATAACTATCAATATAAAGACCTTTATTTTTATCTACTTCGATATGATTATCAGATATTTTTTTAGGAGATATTGCATCTAAAAGTTTTAAGAATTTTTTTAGCTCTAATTCTTCTAAGTCAATATACTCACCATTTTTCAATTTATAATATTTCAAGTTATCTCTAAATGCCCTCAATATATTACTAGTTTCCTGTGGTGATATATCTCCTATTTTAAAGTCTATTTCAAAATAATCATATTTCCCTACTTTAATATCTCCAGAAATACTCTTAGAATTAATAGATTTTATCCCTTTAAAGTTTTCAGAATAATATACCTCTCCTATTTTTTGAAGTTTACTTATTTCACTTTTGAAAAATGTAAATTTATAGTCATCTTCTCCACTTAAGTAAAAGTTCTCTTTTATTTCTTCAAATCCTAACACCTTTAATTGGGCTATAACTTCTCCTTCTTTTTTATAGTCTCTATACACAATTTTTTCTTTACAATCCTGAAAGATATTGAATTCAAAGGCTCCATATTTTACGTTTACTGTTAATACAATTTTCTTACCTTCTTGGTCAAAATAAAAACTAAATCCACATTTATCCATTACTATTTTATTTTTTATATTTCTAGATAAACTAACATTATTAGATAAAAAATTAAGATCTGGAATGAGTCTCCTTAATATAGTTTCTTCTTCATCTTCTCCTATAGTAACAATTCTTGTTTCATTAAATACTTTAAAATAGGGATCTATTTTATAGCAAAACTCATAATTGGGAATATATATAGTTGTACCATATAAAAAAACACTATTATTAGAATCTAAAGTTATTGGCATTCCATCTTGCACTTTAAGAATATAATTTTCCTTTACTTTTTTTAAATCAAAATCTATATCTGGAGCTTTATCTAAAATTTCTGTTTCTACAGTTCTGTAAAAAAATCCTTCATTTAAATATACTTTATGATCTTTTATAACCTCAAAAAAATCTCTTACTAAATATTTAGGAATATTTATATACTTGCCTTGTATATTTCTTTCTGCATTTTTAGTAATATATTTATAATTTCCTTCTATATTTTTTATCATCTCTATAAATTCAATAAGTTTTTTATCTTTAGTACTTAATCTTTGATTTTTTATATTAAAAGTAAAGTATTTACTGTATTTTATAGGGAATTCATTGTAATAGGCTGATAAAAATTCATTAATATCCTTTAAAATATAAAGCTTACTTGTGCTAATATCCTTTAATCCTATTTTAAATTCTGCTGTAATGTTTTGTTTCCATTCATTTTTATTTATATAAACCTCTATTTTTATTTCTTCCTTATCTTTTTCATCACCTAAAAGCATAGATAAAATATTATTTTTATTTTTGTTTTTAAATATGCTTTTCTGCACTAATTTTTCTTCATTTAAAAGGGGATGATTTTCTAAATCTTTTAATGCTTTATAAAAAGTTGCAACTAAATGTTTACAACAATAATTTCTTTTGTTAAACTCATTTCTCTCGTAATCCGGACAAGTACAAAATGTAGAAGAAATACTTTTTTGCCTTGTATCAATCTCTATTTTTGTATTGTATTCATTAAAAAGACTTTCTGAAATCACATTGGATTCTATATAAATAAAATCATCTTCAGCATTAATATTTAAAGAGGATATCAAATCATTTTTAAGAATCCTTTGACCTTTTAAATGATTGTTACCACTAGTACTTTCGTTAAACATTTGTAATAAATTTTCTTCCTTTAACATATTTTCTCCTTGTTTATTTTATAAATTAAAGATGCTGACCTATAAACTTGTGTTCTACTTTATTTACGTCAAATTTAAAAATCTTAAAAACAATTTGTACAATTGGTCCTATACACAAAACTGTAATAAATGTGCCTATTCCCACACTACCACCTAATATATATCCTAGAATTAATGCCATTAATTCTATAGAACTTCTTATTAATCCTACTGGCTTTTTAATTTTCTTTGAGAGTGCAACCATTAATCCATCTCTAGGACCCGCTCCCCATCCCACGCTAAGATAAAGATAGGTTGCAATTCCTATTATAAATAGCCCTATTATCATCATTATAATTCTTAAATATATTCCTTGAAATGAAGGTATTATATTGTTAAACATTATAACATCCATAAATGCTCCAATTGTTAGTACATTTAATAGTGTTCCCCAACCAACTTTTTCTCCGAATATACTATTAACTGTTACAACAATTATTCCAACTCCTATACTTGCTTGTCCCATAGTAATATTAATAGACTTAGATAAACCATTATGAAAAGCATCCCAAGGAGATAATCCTAGATCAGAATTTATAGTCATAACAATTCCAACAGCAAATAGAAAAAATCCTATCATTAATTTTATAATATTAAGAGCGATTTTCTTCACATAAACACCCCCATAAAATTACTCAATACATTAAAATAATTATATCATACAACCAATTATTATTTTACATGTTTTCCTTGGTCTCTCATATTATTTTCTCCCCAATGACACATAGCATCTAAAATAGGTATAATAGTCATTCCTTTTTTGGTTAAAGAGTACTCAACTTTAGGTGGAACTTGATTATATTGTTTCCTATGAACCAATCCATTTTCTTCTAAATCCTTAAGTTGTTGGCTTAACATTTTATGAGTTATTCCATTAATAGTTTTTTTTATTTCTCCATATCTTTTTACCTTATCACAGGCTAAACTCCACAATATAAGAGGTTTCCATTTTCCTCCTATAATTTCTAATGTGTATTCTACAGGACATCTATACTTTTTATTAGTATCATTTTCTATTATCATATTTTCACCTTTCTTTCTATTTAGTTAGTATATTACTTTAAAGTCCGTACTTATAAAAAAAATTATATAATATATAATTAAAGTATAAATAAAAACAATATAATTGTAAATTAAATATATAAAATAAGCAGGAGGGTGTTTTAGTATGGAAAAAGACATTAAAAAAAAGAATATTGGTGGCGTATTTGCTTTATATCCAACACCTATTGGAATAATAGGAACTGAAGTAAATGGTAAAGTAAATTGGATTAATATAGCTCACCTAGGCGTAGTTGGAATGGATAAGATAATGTTAAGTATGCATAAATCTCACTATTCTAATCAAGGCATAAGGGAAAATAAAACTGCCTCTGTAAATTTAGTTACTAAAGACATGATTATTGAAGCTGACTATGTTGGAATGGTTTCTGGTCATAAAGTAGATAAATCAAAAGTATTTGAATACTTCTATGGAAAATTAAAGGCTGCTCCACTAATTAAAAGTGCTGTTATATCTATGGAATGTGAACTTGTAGACATTTATGAAACTGAAGAAGAAGATAACTTTATATTAAAAGTGATTAATACTTATGTAGATGATAATGTATTAAATGCTAATGGTACTATAGATTATTCAAAGGTTAAACCACTATTATTTGAAATGCCTACAAAATCGTACCTAGAACCTGGAAACATAATTGGTAAGTGTTGGAACGAAGGTAATAAATACAATAAATAAAATAAATTTTTATTATACTATTTTTATATTATTTTAGAAAAGGAGATGTCGCATTCATAAGTTAGCATAACATATTGGTTTATTCTTAATGCAACATCTCCATTTTTTAATTTCTATATTTGAAATTTCATTATCAATTCATTTAATTTCTGAGCTAGTTCTGCTAAGTTTTGACTTGAACCAGCTATTTCTTCTACAGATGCTGCTTGCTCTTGTACTGATGCAGATGCTTGTTCAGTACCCGCTGCATTTTCTTCTGCTATAGCTGATAAGTTTTGAACTAGTTCTAACATTTGATTTTTCTTATCCTCCATTTTTTTACTGAATACATTTAAGTTTTCTATTGTTTCTTTTGCTTTTTCTATTGAATCTGCTATACCATTAAATTGTCCCTCAGTTTTTTCTACTAATTTATCCTGGTTATTTACAATTTCTTCTGCTTTTTTCATATTTAGAACGGCATTTTCAGTTTTAGATGTAAGAACAGTTACAATTTCTTTAATTTCTGCTGTAAATTTATTAGAATCCTCAGCAAGCTTTCTGATTTCGTCTGCCACTACTGCAAATCCCTTTCCTGCTTCTCCTGCTCTAGCTGACTCTATAGCTGCATTTAAAGCTAATAAATTAGTCTGCTCTGCTATAGATTGAATCATTTCACTAGCTTCTTGTATATGCTTTGCACTTTCATTACTACTTATAATTACTTCATTAACTTCATTTGCTATTTCATTATTTTCTTTTGAATTTTGCACTAAATATTTTACTGTACTGATTCCTTCATTTTTAAGATCTACAACTTTATCTGCAAAAATATTTAATTCTTCTAAATATTTTTGTTCTACTTCTAAAAGATATCCTAGCTCTTCCATAGAATGAGCTCCTTTTTCTGCATCTTGTGCTTGATTTGATGCACCTCTTGCTATTTCTTCTATTGTATTTGCTACTTCTTCAGAAGTAGTAGCCGATTGCTCACTAGTTGCTAAAAATTCTTCAGAGGATGCAGATACCTGATTTGATGCATCTTCTACATCTTTTATAAGAGATTTAAAATTTTCTTGCATAGCTAAAATAGCATTTCCAATTTTCCCAATTTCATCTTTTCTATTTAGATATTTTTCTGTTTCATCTTTTGTAAAAGTTAAATCATAATTAGCAATTCTTTCAATATTTCCAGTTAACAATTTTATTGGTTTTGCTATACTTGCACTTACCATATAAATAATAACTATACCTATTACAATAGCTATTAATGAAAATATAATTAATATATTCCTTAATTGGTATACATCTTTTAAAACTTCTTTAGTTTCCATACCTACTGATATAATCCAATTACTATCTTCTATTGGTGAAAATCCCACCATTATACCCTTACCTTCATAAGAGTATTCTCCAATACCTACTTCTCTTTTTATCATTTTATTTTCTATAACATCTGATAATTGTTTGATATCTGGATTTTCTTTTGCAGCTTCTATAAAATTATATCGTTTTAAAACTAGATCTTTGTTTTTATCACCTACTGATACCCCTTTATTATTAATAATATATGCATATCCTGTTTCCCCATATTTAAAGTTACTTGCAATAGTGCTTAAAAATATTCCTGCTTTTAAGCCATAAAAAACTCCTTCAATTTTACCATTTCTCATAACAGGTGCTGCAAACATAATTACAGGTTGTCCATCAGTTTTGCTTATAATTACATCAGATACAGCTCTCTTACCTGATATTGCTTTTTTATAATAATCTCTATCTTTAATATTTAAAACTGATTTTTGTTTATTGAAGCTAATTACATTACCATTTTTGTCAGCAAGAGCAAATTCTATGTATCCTGTTCTTTTAGCTTCTTTTTGAAAATAATTTACTTTTTCATCCAAAGTCACTTTTTCATCAAATAGTATATTGCTTTGAGCAATGGCGTCAATATAAGAAGTTTCAGCATCACATATAGATTTTATGTATTTAGCCTCTGCCATAGCCATTATTTCCAAATCCTTATTAGCTTTATTTAGTAACTTTTTATTAGCAATATTAGTAGATAAAACTCCTAATCCCAATGTAATCACTAATACCACTCCTGTGAATATAGCAATCAACCTTGTTTTTATTGATTTCATAAAATCTTCCTTTCCTTTTTAATATTAAAATAATATTCTATTGTATATTATTCCACTTACATATTTTCGTTAAATATTGTTTAATCTTTAATTAGTAGTATAAAATAGCACAATTGAAAAGATTTTCTGAATTTACATTGGATTTTATATAAATAAAATATCTATAAATAATAGACTTTATAGTATATAATTAAAGAATCATTAAAAAACATTAAAGGTGGGTCTAAATGAGAAATTTAAAAATGATATTAGAATACGATGGAACTAGATATAAAGGATGGCAAAAACAAAAGAAAGATGTTTTAACCATACAAGATAAAATAGAAACTGTATTGTCTAAAATGACTGGAGAAGATATTCAAGTAATAGGTTGCGGAAGAACTGACTCAGGTGTTCATGCCGAAAATTATGTAGCAAACTTCCATACTAATTGTGATTTCACTGTGGATTATATGTTAGATTATCTATATGAATTTTTACCTGAAGATATAGTAGTAAAAACTATGAAGGATACCAGTGAAAGATTCCATGCAAGATATAATGTAAAATCAAAAACCTATGTTTATAGAATAAATAATAATAAATTTAGAAGTGTATTTAATAAAAAGTATTCTTACCACAATAATGAAAAACTTAATGTAAGTACAATGAAAGAAGCTACAGAATTTTTAATTGGAACTCATGACTTTCAAAGCTTTACTCGATTAAAATCTAACTCTAAATCAACTATTAGAACTATTAAATACATAAATATAACAGAAAATCAAGGTATGATAGATATAGAAATTAACGGAAATGGTTTTTTGTTAAATATGGTAAGAATTATTGCAGGGGCTCTTTTAGAAGTAGGTAAGGGAAACATCAAACCAATAGATATTGAGAAAATGTTAAATGAAAAGAAAAGAGCAAATGCTAGTCTAATCCTTCCAGCAAGGGGATTATGCTTAAAGGATGTTCAATATTAATAGTAAAAATAAACTGTAAACAAAGGTGTTTACAGTTTATTTTTTAAATTCAAAAAGATTCTATTTATTCATATAGTCCAAAACCAGTTATGACTAATGTATCCCAGTCACTTTCTTCATTGTTAATCCAATTATATTCGATCTTAAGCTCCTTTAACCAAGCATTAAGACCACTGCTATTCTTACTTGGGTTTGGAGATTGTCTTCCAAATTTATCTTTTATGGTTTCAAGTAACTTTATTTGTTCTTTCTTTTCTAATTTCTCGTCTATCATTCCTTCCATAATTTCACGACATTCTCTATAAGAAAAATGATCCTCTGAGTACAATTCATCAGCCAACAATTGTCTTTTATTATTTAAATCATCTCTTACATCATTAATTTCATTTACATTGGATAAGTATTTTTTAGCAATGTTCATAGCTGCAATATCTCTATCCATTTTTTTTATTAATTTTTCTAATTTTTCATTTCTCATTTAATACTCTCACTTTGCTTTTTATTTAGACATTATTTAATGACAATAATTTTATTATATCATATTTATTTATTATATATTACAATTTCTATTTCATATTGCACATCCTTTGTAAATTAATTTTATATACATAATTTGTTTGACAAAATACTATACTACATTATAAACTTATATAAGTTTAGTAAAGTGCTAAAAAATGTAGTTTTATTCAATAATTTTCATAATAAGGAGATAGAAAATGATAGAATCATTTGATAAGTTAGGATTAAATCAAAACCTAATAGAAGGACTTAAACAAGAAGGAATAAATAAACCAACAGATATTCAAATAAAGGCAATACCTTTATCTCTTGAAAATAAAGACATAATAGGTCAATCACCAACTGGAAGTGGAAAGACACTTGCATATTTACTTCCTATATTTCAAAAAATAGATACTTCAAAACGTGAGATGCAGGCAATAATATTAGCACCAACTCATGAGCTTGCTATGCAAATAAATAGAGAAATAAAACTTTTATCTGAAAACTCCAAAGTTCCTGTGACTTCTACACCTATAATAGGGAATGCAAATATAAAAAGACAAATTGAAAAACTTAAAGAAAAACCTCATATAATTGTAGGATCTAGTGGGAGAATTTTAGAACTTATAAAAAAGAAAAAAATAAGTGCACACACCATTAAAACCATTGTAGTAGATGAAGGTGATAAATTGCTTGATCACAGTAATTTATCTAGTGTAAAAGATGTCATTAAAACCACTATGAAAGATAGACAATTAATGATTTTTTCTGCAACTATAAATGAAAAAACGTTAAGTATAGCCAAAAGTTTAATGAAGGATGCTGAGTTTATAAAAGCTAAATCTGAAAATGCAGTAAATCCAAATATTACTCATATGTACTTCATATCAGAGCAAAGAGATAAAATTGAAATTTTAAGAAAATTAGTTGCATCTATAAACCCAGAAAAAGCTATAGTATTTATAAATAAAAGTGATGAAACTGAAATCATTACATCTAAACTTAAATATCATAAAATTAAAGCTGAAGGAATACATGGAAGTTCTTCAAAAGAGGATAGACAAAAGGCTCTAGAAGGATTTAGAAGTGGTAAACTTCAACTTTTAGTGGCTTCTGATATTGCCGCTAGAGGATTAGATATTAAAAATGTTTCACATATATTTAATTTAGATTTACCATCTGATACTAAAGAATATCTTCACAGAGTCGGAAGAACTAGTAGAACAGGAGAAGCTGGCACTGCAATTTCTATAGTTACAGATAAAGATTTATCATTAATAAAAAAATATGAAAAAGATTTTAAAATAGAAATTAATTTGAAAACCATATATAAGGGTAAAATATTAGATTCTAAAAAAAGCTCTATATAATTGGGGACGTTTAACTTTTATTTATCATCACATTTTATTTAGATATAGATTATAAAGTAGCCTTTTTATCATTTTCAAGGTGCACTTTAACTTCGAGCAAGCTTGTCCATATTAATCATAAACATACTAATAAAACCTTATATTGTAGATAAAATAAAAGGCTTAAATATATATAAATTATTTTTTAAGTTTTTAACTCAAGTTTAGTTAAATTGTGAAAATATTATATACAAGCTAGTGCTTTTGAATGTCTATGTTCCGAAATAAACTTATTTATTATGTTTTTATATTTCTCTTCTGTCGATATAAGTTCAACTCCAATAGAACAAAGTCTTGATACTGTTGATTGAGCAATGTTTCCTAAGACTTTACATATATCCTTACATCTATAATTGCAAAGACTTCTCATTAATAGCGAAGCTAGCGCTTTTACAATTTTTGAATTTTTATTGTTTTTTACATGACACATTATTTTGTCTATTCCTGTTTCTTTTTCAATAAATTTTAGTATTTCATCAGGCTCAAAATCTCTTACTATTATCGTTCTATCACTCCTGTATTCCGTTTCCTCATCTTGAAATTCTAGTTCATTTTTTATTTTTTCATCATCACATATGTAAACTAATTTAGCATAGTTTTCTCTGGCTTCTTTTACATTATTACTAAAATACTGCATTATAAATGCTTCGTCTAAAAGACCTGTAGCATCTTTTTCAAGTCCTAAATATACTTTCAAACTTGAGTATTTATACTTTTCTGGACATTTTTCATATCCTGTTATGTCTAACACATTGTTATGAATGTAGGCAGACAATGTAATAAGATATCTTTGTGTATCCACTATTTTACTTTTGAATCTGTCTTGAAATAAAGGTCCCCTTCTTTTATTAATTTTATTAAAATTTATTGCATAACTAAAATTTAGTCCATGCATTATTTTTGATATATCTGCACCATTAGAATCTATTATAAAATGTCCATGATTTGTCATTAAGCAATATGCATAAACTTTAAAACCATATTGTTTTTGATATTCTCTCATTTTATTTAAATATCTAATTTTATCTTCATGTTTCTCAAATAGGGGTACCTCCGTTATACTTCTTATCATTACATGATATATAGCATCCTCTGATTTTTGTCTTCTTGTTCTTGGCAATAAAAACACCTCATTTCATATTTTGTATTTTAATTATTAACATGAAATGAGGTTTCTATTCAATTTTCTGTTAGTTTAATTTAACTAATTCTGCTTAACCGTCCCCTTACCTTAATTAGCTTCTACTGCTTTGCTATGAGTATTATCTTTAACTAATTTTAAAACTATTCCTAAGAGAAATCCTATAGCTGAAGGTGTAACCCAACCCAGCCCTTGTGAATAAAGAGGTAAATTACTTAATAGTTGTTCTATAAAACCTAATTTTACTCCAGCTCCACTTAATGCATGTAATATACTTATAACACCTGTAAATGCTATTGTAGAAATATATACAATTGAATTTTCATGAAAAAATGTTTCCACCATGGAAAGTAGTATAAGAACTATAGCTATTGGATAAATTGCATTTAATACTGGTACAGATATTGTAAGTATTTTAGTAA
Source organism: Clostridium cochlearium (assembly GCF_900187165.1). Classification (NCBI taxonomy): domain Bacteria; kingdom Bacillati; phylum Bacillota; class Clostridia; order Eubacteriales; family Clostridiaceae; genus Clostridium; species Clostridium cochlearium. The sequence goes on from NZ_LT906477.1 coordinate 1,581,226, forward strand.
GTCCCATATTTGCAAGAAGCATACTTGAAAGTGTAAGTCCTCTTACAAAAGTTATATATTTAACTTTTGGCATTATAGTTGTAAAATATTGACTACAAGAAGTTATAAGTCCTACACAAGTTGTTAGACATGCAAGAGTAAATGTTACTGCTAATAATATTACTCCTGGCCTTCCAAATATATATAACATTATGTTAGCTAAAGTTTGTGCACCATTTTCTGTTTGTCCAAATCTTCCACCACTTGTTGCCCCTAGATGTGCAAGCATGGAATAAATAACTACTAATAAAGTTCCAGCTATAAATCCTGCCTTTATAGAATTTGAAACTATAGCCTTTTTACCTTCAACTCCTTTTGCCTTTATAGCTAACGATATTACTATTCCAAAATTTAAAGCCGCTATTGTATCCATTGTTAAATATCCATCTAAAAATCCTTTAACAAGAGGTGAAGATGAATACTCTGCTGTCACTTCTCCATATCCTCCTAATGGTTTTAACAAACTTGCTAAAAATATACCTGCTATTAATGTTAATAATGTCGGTGTCAAAACTTTCCCCATACGATTTACAAGTTTTGATGGTGTTAAACATAACCAATATGCTACCGTGAAAAATAAAAGTGTATATAAAAATAATGCCAAGGTATTTGATACAAATCCTTTTGGTAAAAATGGTGCCACTGCCATTTCAAAAGGTAAACTTCCTGCTCTTGGTATTCCAAGACATGGTCCTATTGAAAGATAAATTAAAACAGTAAATACCATTGCAAAAGTTCTATTTACTTTTTTTGACAATTCATGAAGTCCACCTGATTTTGATACTGATATTACTCCAAGTATAGGAAATCCAACTGCTGTAACAAAAAAGCCCCCCATGGCTATCCAAGTATTGCCTCCAGCTGCTTGACCTAAAAAAGGTGGAAATATTAAATTACCTGCCCCAAAAAATAATGAAAATAGCATTAATCCTATAAGTAATAAGTCTTTTTTTGATAAATTATTCATTTTAAAGCCCCCTATTATTTTTTAATCTTTTGGTTTAATGTCAATGTCTCCTTCAATATCCATTTAAAAACCCCCTTAATACTTATTTTCTTTTAAAAAATATATAAAAAAACCTCAATCCCAATAAAAGGGACGAGGTTTAATCGCGTTACCACCCTAATTCTATAAAAATATATAAGAAATATAAACTATATTTTCATAGCTCTCAGTTACGTACTAAATAATACGCTTTTCTTTTAACGGCGAAAACTTCCGGTAAAACTTACTAAAAAATTCGGTTTTACTTCTCAGAGATGATTTTCAAATATATTTTGAACATTGGCTTTCAGCAAAACACCAACTCTCTTTAGAACAATAATATACTTTACTTTTTCTCTTCACAGAATTTGTTAAGAATTTCGTTTTTTATATGATACATCTTTTTAAATTAAATGTCAAGATAATTTTGGTTTTTAAAAGTAAAATCACAGTAATCTATTTCATAACATCTTCTTTTCATCTATTATCTAGTAAATCATCTAAAAATGAATTAACCGTCCCCATTATTTAGCTATTTCTTGTTGAATATTTTCAATAATTAAATCATTCTTTACAGGAGTTAAAAACATTTTTCTTGCTTTTTCTTTGTCAGATGTTTGTCCAAGTACCCACATTAGCTTTGTAACTATTGCTTCTGTTGACATGTCATATGCAGGTATTATTGGATATTTTAGAGCTTTTTGTCCAACTTCGTATTTACTTAAGTCAGTTCCCTCAAGTAAAACTTGGCTTTTTATAACTACAATTCTTCCTTTTTCATCTAACATTTTTAATTTTGATAAAAAATCTTTTTTATCTTTAAATGGAATTCCTCCACTACCATAACTTTCTATAATTATACCTAAGTATTTATCACTTAAATAATTAAGTATATCTGGATCTGTTGCTGGAGTAAGTTTTAATAAAAAAATATTAGTGCATAAAGATTTATAAAAAACAAGTTCTTTCTTCTTTTTACAAATTGAAATTTCATTATTGTATTTAATTTGATTTCCTTCAATGTTAGCTAAATGAGGAAAATTAATACTTTCAAAGGCATTATAACTTCTTGTTCTTAATTTTTCCGCACGGGATCCACAAATTACTTTACCATCAAATACAATAAAAACCCCACCTATTCCATTACAAGCAAACATAATGGAATCTACCAAGTTTCTCTTTGCATCTGTTTCCTTAAATGTAATTGGTCTTTGAGCACCAGTAATAACTATTGGCTTAGAAGAATTTTGCACCATATAAAAAAGAGCTGCGGCGGTATATGCCATGGTGTCTGTACCATGAGTTATAACAAATCCATCATAATTATGATAGTTTGATTCAATGTACTCAGTAATATGTATCCAATACTCTGGATGCATATTAGTACTATCAATATTTAATATTTGCATAGTATCAATATGGCATATGTCTTGTATTTCCTTAGCATAATTTAAAAGACTTTCTGGAGTAAGTGAAGGGGCAAGTCCATTATCTCCTTGAGAACAAGCAATAGTTCCCCCTGTTGATAATAGCAATATTTTTTTCATATGAATTTCCTCCTTTATTTACATAAAATAAAACCACCCTATTGAGTAGATACAACATATCTTTAGTTGTATCTACTCAATAGGGATCTATTTTAAATCATTAGTGCAAAATTTAAATTTTAGTTTTCTTTCTCTTTGCATATTTTAATATACTTTCCATTTACCTTTTCAATGTAGTCTTTTGCTTCACCATTTTCATCATCCATATATAATAAATTACTTCCATCCAACCCTGCTAATATACTTGCTACAATAGGTTCTTGAAAAGTTTTTCCTGTTGTTATAATAAATTGATTATTTCTATTATTTTCTGCTACTGCTATCGCTGTTTCATATCTAGTTTGTCCTTCAAATCTTTTTGTATATACTATCTTATTTAGCTGTTTCTCTACAGCCTCATCTATTACACCTTTTCCACCTATTATATTAGCATCTTTCTCACATACTTTTATTATATCTAATAATGAATCCTCTATTTTATCCTTTTTACTTAATATTATAACTCCACCTTCCCTTATTGCTTGTGGTGCTGCTGTTGATGCATCTGCAAAATCATCCCCTGACACAATAAATGGTGTTGTATTATAATCTATTTCCATTTTATTTAATATAGCTTCATTAGTTTTATATCTATCTTCCCCATATATTCTTTCTATATTATTAACATCTATATTTCTTAATCTGTCTTCTATATCTTCTGGTATGACTCCATTTCCGCCTATTATAATAATTTTCCCATCTTTTTTTAAATTATCTTTTATATAATCTAATGTTTTTATTGTCTTATCTTCATCATCACTAATATATAATAAAGGTGCTGATAATCTTCCTGCTAATGGGGTTGCAGATAAAGAATCCGCATAATATTTATCACTTGCCAATATTATAGTAGTAAATTTATCTCTTTTTCCCTTTATTGCATTGGCTATATCATACTCAACATCTCTAGCCTCAATTTCTTTATTTGAATATGAATTGTAGGAATCTACTCTACCTAATCTAGGAATTTTTTCTCCTTTATGCACATTAAATTCTTCACTAGCATATTTACCATCTCTATTTAGTCTAATCTCTAATTTATTGTCACCTTTTTCTAATTTATCCCATGCATTTCCATCTAATGCTATGTCAAATCTATTTCCTCTTCTTTTTACTTCCATAAGCTCTTCATTCTTATCTACTATGGAAATGTCTATTTTTTTACCTTCACTATGATTTACTACTACATAAATATTACTGCCAGTTACTTTTAGTTCCTGAATTCTAATAGTTTCTGCTGCCTTTACTCTACCTGCAAAACTATTCAATGTGATATTAGCTAACATTATAGTACTTAATAAAAATCCACTAATTATTTTATTATTCTTTATATCAAATTTACTCATAATGCCATCGCCTTCAAAACTATTATTAATATTTAAAATTCAATTATAATAGTTTTGATAAGCTTCCCTCCTCTTCTGCATTTTATAATTTGAAAGTTATATTTCTATTCTTCTTCATTTTCTATTTTATACTTTTTCCTATATCCAAGCATAATTTCATTTAATATATCTCCTATTATTGGAGGTGTATAAGTAATAGCATTGGCACCAGCTTTTATTGTTTCTCTTATTGTATCTTCATTAGGCCCTCCTGTGGCTATTATAGGAAAATCAGGATATTTTTCTCTTATTTTTCTAACTATACAAGCTGTTCTTTTAGCTCCTGATACATTTAATATAGTAGCTCCTGCCTTTATTCTAGCTTCAATATCCTCGAACTCTGAAACTACTGTAACTATTATTGGAATATCTATGGTTTCTCTCATATCTTTTATCACTTCATTAGGTATTGGATTATTTACCACTACTCCCATAGCTCCTTTAAATTCAGCATCTAAAGCTAAATTTATTACCCTTTTTCCAGTAGTTATTCCACCTCCAACACCACAAAATACTGGTACATCTGAAGCTAATACTAATGCTTCCGTTATTATAGGTTGAGGTGTAAATGGATATACTGCAATGACTGCATCCGCATTTGTATTTCTTATAATTGCTACATCAGTTGTAAATACAAAAGATTTTAATCTTTTACCAAATATTCTAATACCAGAAGCGTCTCTTATTGCATCTGGTAATTCTATTATATGACTTCTTAGAGTACCTTTTATTTGAGGCACTTTTTTAGTTAAATTTTTCTCCATACTTATCCTTCCTTCTTTTTACTATTATATTTAACATAATTTTATATCTCTACTAATATTTTATCAATATTATAAATATTAAACAAATATATTTTTATTCTAAATCCATCTTGTTTTTATATAACATCGTACCTCATTATACTATATTATATAAAAATATGTAATATTTCTATTATAATTTATATTAGCTATAATTTTTTTACATAATTAAACAAATGGAGCTGCCACATTAAGAATAAATACTACAATTCTAATATTTAAACACAAATAACATCAATTCCAAACTTTCCTAATCACATTATATTTTTCATCATTACTTTCAACAAAACCTTCCACTGGGCTTTCTATTCCTTCAATTCCTTTATAGTTTATAAATTCTTGTTTTAGTTTAATTATCAATTCATCTGATACATTTTCATTTGCCGCCAATGCATCTTTAGGAATGTCTTCAGTTTTTTCTAATATTATTAACTCACTAATATCTACACCAGACTGCTTTACAGCATCTAATGCCTCATTATATGTTGCTCCTGCATCTATTTCTCCTGATAAAACAGATTTAATAACATTATTATGATTTCCCATAAAGGATATTTTTTCAAAATAGTTATCTGGATTTATTCCTTTGGATTTTAGTATATGATTTGCATATAGATAACCTGATGCACTATTAATATCTACATAACCAAAATGTTTAAATCTTAAGTCTTTAATACTTTGTATTCCTGAATTTTTCCTTGTTATAATATATCCATTGTAGGAATCCTTTCCATTAACTATGGGTGTTACTATAGGTTTTATGTTACTTTGGCTTTTTGCATTTACATATGCAAAGGGTGAAAACCAACCAATATCAATTATTTTATCCTTAATAGCTCTACTTAAAGCATCATAATCTTTTACTATTATACTTCTTGCCTTATATCCTATTTTTTTGCATACTTCATTAATTATTGGTATATAAATATTTTTTATTTTTTCAGGTGAAGTAAAGGGGTTCACTCCAAAAATAAGTTCTTTTTCGTTTTTAAGTTTTACAGCTATTTTTTGCAACTCTTCTGATATTTCTGTTAATTTCTTACCTGATTCTATTATTTCATCATTTTTGTATTGTTGTACTTCCACTGATTTCATAAGGTTAATAGTCATTTCATAGGTATTTTCAACAGCCATAGAAACAGAATGTGTTGCCTTTTCTATTTCCTTGGAAGCTGTTACTTCTTCATTTGAAATTCTCTGTAATTTATTTATAGAATTAGTTATACCTTTTATTATCTCTTGAATTTCTTCTACTACATCATTAGATTCTTTTGCAACATTTTCTATATCCTTTATTTTTTCAATACAGGTACTTATAGATGTATTTGAATTATCTATATTTTGTGTTACATTATTTATAATTTGTTCTATTCCTAATATTGATTTATCCGTTTCTTGGGACAATTTTCTAATTTCTTTTGCAACAACTGAAAAACCTTTTCCAGCTTCTCCAGCTCTTGCAGCTTCTATTGAAGCATTAAGTGATAATAACTTAGTTTGTTTAGAAATATTTTTTATATAATCTATTATTTTATCAATTTCACCTGACGAATCTTTTAACCTAGTATTATTTCCAAAAGCTTGAAAAATCAATTTAGATAATTCAATCATATATATAGATACATTATTCATTGTATCTATATTTTGATTTAACATTGCAATTGATTGCTCTGAATCACTTTTAATATCATAAATATTATTATTTAATTTTTCAGAATTAGATGTAAATCCATCTATAGTTGCAGTTATCTCCTCTACACTAGCTAAATTCATTTGACTATTCTTTTCTATATCATTAAATACTTCAACTAATTTATTAAACATACTGATATTATTTTGGGAAATCCATATTAATTGTTGAATATCAAACCCCATAGTTTCTGTTAATTCGAATAACCTTCCATTAATATCCTCGTTGTATTTTTTCTCTTGAGTATTATATGTTTTCTTTTTAGTATTTAATATCTTTCTTCCTAACAACTCCATTCCCCCTCATACTAAAATAACCGTGATTTTTAATCCAATAGATATTGGATTAAAAATCACGGCTCTCCTGTCTCTGCCCATTTTCCATATATTGATATATAATTAAATTATATAATCCTGTAAATATTTAGTCAACTAAATTAAAATAGCATATATTATTATTATTAAACTCTAAATTTTTATTACTTGATTATACACTATAAAAAATATATACTTGAATTAATATACATTATATTCTATATTATTAAATAACTGGAGGAGTGACTATGAAAAAAAATAATAAATTGGTTTATATAGCAGCTATATCCTATGCTTTAATTACTGGTCTTTCTTTTTTATTCACTAAAATAGCATTATCAATTTCCAATCCTTTTGATATATTAGCACATCGTTTTACATCATCATTTATAGTAGTATTAATACTAATACTGTTTAAATTAGTTAAAATAAATTATAACATGGAAAGAATTAAAAAGATTATTCCATTAGCTTTACTTTACCCTTTAATGTTTTTTGCTTTTCAAACTTTTGGATTACAATATGCCTCTTCTTCAGAAGCAGGTATATTATTAGCTTCTTCACCAGTATTTACTTTAATTTTAGCTAGATTTTTTCTAAATGAAAAAACAAATCTATTACAAAAAATATCCATAATAATATCCGTATTAGGAGTAATCTATATTACATTGATGAAGAGTTCTTCTTTTGAATTTAATAATATAAAAGGAATAATTCTTCTTATTTTGTCAGCATTATCTTTTTCTGGATACAGCGTTATGGCAAAAATTTTAACTAAAGACTTTACTAGTACAGAACTTAGTTTTATGATGATAATAATTAGTTTTATATGTTTTAACACCATAGCTATATCTAAACATTTAATTAATGGAACTCTACACACCTTTATAACACCTATATTCAATTTTAAATTTGTTATAGCAATAATATATTTAGGAGTATTGTCATCTTTAGTTACATCACTACTTACAAACTACATTTTATCTAAAATAGAAGCATCAAAAATGAGTGTATTTTCTAATTTAGGAACTGTTATATCTATTGTAGCAGGTGTCATATTTCTTAAAGAAGAAATATTCTACTATCACATTATAGGCTCTATACTTATAGTTGGTGGTGTTATAGGAACAAATTTCTTAGATAATATAAAATAAAATTAAATTAATAACATTAGTACTAAAATATGGTATATTTGCATAAGATAAAATTGAGAATAAAAAACTATTATTTGTAAAGGAAGTGTAGATATATGTTAAGCTGTAATAAGGAAAGATTAGAAAATAAGATTCTTACTTTCAGCAAATTTGGTGCTACTGGGAATGGTGGAATAACAAGATTATCCTTATCAGAACCAGCTCTCCAAGCAAGAAAAGAATTCTGTAAAAGAATGGAGGCACTAGGTGCAACTATTGTAACAGATGATATGGGAAATATATATGCAACTATTGAGGGAACAGAAAATCTTCCTCATATTGCAATGGGATCACATTGTGATTCAGTAGTACAAGGTGGAAATTATGATGGTATTTTAGGTGTACTTACTGCCATGGAAGCAGCTGAAACCATTGTTACAGAAAAAATTCCACATCGTCATCCAATTACAGTTATGATTTGGACTAATGAAGAAGGAGCTCGTTTCGACCCTGCTATGATGTCATCAGGCGTTATTACTGGTAAATTTAATAAATCCAAAATGTTAGCTTCCAAGGATAATAAAGGAGTAACATTTGGTGAAGCTCTAGATGCAAGTGGATACAAAGGTGATGAAAAAAATAGACTTAATCCTAAAGATTATATGGCTCTTGTAGAACTTCACATTGAACAAGGTCCAGTATTAGAATCTAAAAAAATGGATATAGGCGTTGTAGAAGGCGTTGTTGGAATGGTTAATTACGAATTTGAATTTATAGGTCAAGCTGGTCATGCCGGAACAGTTCCTCAAAAAATGAGACAAGATGCTCTTTTAGCAGCTTCCGAAGCTATTCAATATCTTCATAGAGAACTTGATAAACTTGATAGTAAATTGGTGTACACTACTGGTAGAATTATTTGTTCACCTAATGTACATACAATTATACCGGATAATGTTAAATTTACTTTAGATGCAAGACATCAAGATCCGGCAGTAGTACAACAGGTTGTTGAAGTTATAAAAAATATCCCTAAAGAACTGGCAAAGTGTAAAGTTAATTATAAAGAATTATGGTCTCGTAAGACTGTTAGCTTCAATGATGAATTAGTTAACTTAGTTGAAAAAAATGCTAACAGCTATGGATACTCTAATATGAGAATATATAGCGGTCCTGGACATGATGCTCAGTTTGCAGCTGATATATTACCTACAACTATGATATTTGTTCCAAGTATTGGAGGACATAGTCATTGTGAAATAGAAAAAACACCTCTTGAGAACTGCTTAAAAGGCGCTAATGTATTACTACAAACCATCTTGGATATAGATAAAAAATAATATACTATTATAAAACTATAGCACCCTTTAGGGCTTCCCCTTGGGTGCTATAGTTTTTACATTTTAACCTGAATTGATGTATATGTGCATAAGATAAACCATAAATTTTTTATCTATTATGTTATGATTTTCACCCTACCCGGCACATTCTAGTTGAGTTTCTTATTTTTTTATTCTCCCAGTATTATCTTTAAATCTTCATCTGGAGTTGATATTGGTTTAATACCAAACTTATCAATTAATACTTGTAAAATATTTGGTGTTATGAATGCTGGTAGTGTTGGCCCAAGACGAATATCCTTTATTCCAAGTGATAACAATGTAATAAGAATACATACAGCCTTTTGCTCATACCATGATAAAATCATTGAAAGTGGCAAATCATTAACTTCACATTTAAAAGCATCTGCAAGGGCAAGAGCAATTTTTATTGCACTATATGAGTCATTACACTGCCCTACATCAAGAACCCTTGGAAAATCTCCTATATTACCTAATTCTAGTTTATTAAATCTGTACTTACCACATGCAAGTGTAAGTATTATTGTATCTTTTGGAGTTCTTTCTGCAATTTCAGTATAGTAATTTCTACCTGGCCTTGCACCATCGCATCCTCCAATTAAAAAGAAATGCTTTATATCTCCATTCTTTACTGCTTCTATAATTTTATCAGCATTACTTAATACTGCATTATGACCAAATCCTACTGTTATTTTCTTTTCAGGTTCATCTTCTTTAAATCCCCCAAGTTGTAAAGCCTTATTTATTATTAAACTAAAATCTTTTTTACCATTTACTTCTCTAATATGAGAAATATCTGGCCATCCAACTATACTTGTAGTAAATATTCTATCTTTATAAGAATCTCTTGGTTTTTGTAAACAATTTGTAGTCATAAGTATACAGCCTGGTATGCCGTCAAATTCTTTTTGCTGGTCTTGCCATGCTCCACCAAAGTTACCTACTAAATGAGAATACTTTTTTAATTCTGGATAACCATGAGCAGGAAGCATTTCACCATGAGTATATATATTTATCCCTTTACCTTCTGTTTGTTCAAGGAGTTCTTTTAAATCCTTTAAATCATGTCCTGAAACAATTATAAATGGTCCTTTTTTATTTGTTATACATACTTCCGTAGGTACTGGGTTTCCATAAGATTCCGTGTTTGCCTTATCGAGAAGTTCCATACATTTTAAATTTACTTGACCAAATTCCATATTTAAATTAAATAAATCTTCTACAGATAAATTATCATCTACTACTGCTGCAAAGCCTTTATAAAAAAATTTACTTACAACTTCATCTTTATATCCTAAAACATGAGCATGATGAGCATAGGCCCCCATACCTTTCATTCCATATATAAGCATTTCTCTTAATGAACGAATATCTGCATCTAAAGTTTCATCATACATTATACCTGCTTTTTCTGCATCTTTAAGCATCTCATCCTTGGTGCTTGGAATCTTATATTTAACTATTTCTGGCACCTCGCATTTACAATCACCTAACTGTTTTTTAAAGCAATCCTTTATTTCCTGTGCCTTTTTTAAATAATCAACAAATCTATCAGGATCAAAGTTTACATTTGTAAGAGTTGCAAATGTAGCATCCATAACAAATTTATCAGTTTCATCATCTATTTTAATGCCTTTTTCTAATAATTTTTCTCCATAAAATCCTATTCCCTTTAATTCGTATATGAGTAAATCTTGTAATGCTGCAACTTCACTACTCTTTCCACAATTTCCTGCCTTTGTACAACCTTTTCCTCCTATTGTTTGTTCGCATTGATAACAAAACATAGAATTTTCCATTAAAATTTCTCTCCCCTTCTCTGTTTTATATAATACTTTTTATTTTTCAAATAATTATTTTTATGCACATGACTGTATTATTTGACTATTTATAAGTACATATACTTTAACTACAGCTATACCTATAATTCTATTTTTCTCAATAAATATTTTTTTATTCTTTAAAAGTCCTACATTAAAAGAGGGAGAACAAAAATATATTCAAAAAATTATAATAAGCAGCGAAATCATTCGAAATTTGATTGAAGATTTAAATTTCTTATACCAAAGGTTTTCAACCAGAGATGCATTTTACAATATAGAAATATTAAACTTGCTTATCATATTTAAAATTGCTAAATTAGCCTTATTGTTTTTTTCCATTGCTTTTACACTTTCACGACAAAAACTTTCTGTTGGACTATAATGATATTCTCCACAAGCATCTATACCACAAATATTTTTATTAATAAAAATACATTTTATGAAATTATATAATTGTGAAAGTTTCATATTCCCTTGATCCCAATTTGTTACTGCTTCAGATTCACTAAGGACATCTTTGTCTATACTTATATAAACATTTTCAGTTAAAATTTCTGATTTTATATATTTATTAAATTCAATACCTTGTCCTATTTTCTCTTTTGAAAAGGCTGAAACAATATTATTATAACAAGTAGGAATGACATTAACTAAATCCTGCCGTGCCCCCAAAATCACAACTTTTTTTAACATAGGTAATTCATCTAAACCCTTTAATACCCAAGAACCACAACTTATTAATGTATCAAAAAATGTTTTTAACATATCTGTATGGTTATCAAATAATACTAATGTAAATGGAGATTTTATCTCTCTCATAAGTAGATATGTTACATAATGATAGTTACCATTTCCGATAAACGTTATTCCTCTATTTTTTCTTTTTTTTAATCTTCTATTAATATTAATTAATGACTTTTTTTCACAATACCTGCTTGCACTTTTAATATCTAAAAGATTAACCCATTCATAATCAGTATGCTGATAAAATGTTTGGATACTATATGTGTTGTCAAAGTCTAATATACTTATTTTATTCCCCATTTCCCATCCATCTCCTTATGTTCTTATTAAAAAATTATTAAAAACTAATTATTAAAAATAGACTGCATATTTTTTCCTACTGCTTTTAGCAATTCTTTTGGCAATTTTTCTACTTGTTCACCAATTATTACTCCGTGTGGTTGCTTATATCCTTCATTCCATACGAAATTAAAAATTTTTTCATTTGTTTTTCTATTTTTTCCTATTTGAAATGCATATATTTCAACATGTTTAGATAATAATTCTTGTACAGCTTCTTTTGCTGATCCTGGAAAACTAGATGCACCGTCTGTAATTTCAAAAACTATCTTTACTAGTTCTCCTTTTTTAAGTTCTCTTTCCTGTATGGACGTAATTCTATTGGATATTTCCCTAAGACAACTTGCATCGTCAGTTGCTCCATCTGTTGCATCTAGCTTTACAATTGAACGAATTATATCGCTTTTTTCTTTTTCTTTTACATCTTTATCGTTAAATTCTTTAACATTATAATACTTATTTCCAAAAAACCAAGTTTCACTTAAAACTTCAACTTTTTGATTTAATTGTTCTAGGTTGCTTTTCAAATATCTATTAAAATCATCAATTGATAACAAGGTCACTGCCAAAGCTTTTCTTGCTGCTTCAATTTTTGATGCGTTCATTGATCCTGAATTGTCTATGACAAAGGAAATTTCTATTCTTTTAGGCAATACATCTGTTTGAGTCTCTAGTAAATATTTATTAAAGATTCTGATATTTTTATAGTTTCCTTTTTTTTCAGCTTCTATAAAATCTGGATAAGAATTAATAAAACTATCCACATCTAATTTTCCCTTTATTTGTTCACCCCTTTTTACACTTACTTCTCTTTTTGCATCTCCTATCAACCTTTTCCAAAATTGTCGCATTTGTTCTCTTTCTAATTTCATTTTATTTGAATAAAATTCAAATAATTGTTGTTCTGCTTGGCTAATGTCATATTTCTCTAGATTTTTATACCTAGCATTGTATTTTGTACACTTTCAATTATTGAATCTTGTTGTTCCTCCATTTCTTCTAGAACTTTTTCTACTTCTTCTTGAGTAGATTCTAATAAATCTGATAGTTCTTCTTCATTAGATTGTTCAAAAGGATTTTCACTTTCTCCATCCTTCTGTACTTTCTGTCCTTTTGATTTATAGAATACAATTTCATCAATTTCTTCCTTCCACAGTTTTTCAAAAATTGGAAAGATAAAGGAACGAATGAATGGATCTCTTTCTATGATTCCTTGGTCATTATTTATCTGTCTAACTAACTGATTATGGATAAAATTAAAAAAAGGCTGATTGAAAATTTTTCTATTAAATGGATCTTCAATGCATCCTTCTATTTTAGGGATTACTTTATATAATTCAATAATTAAAAAACTATGTGCAAATGCTCTATGTTTAGGCATTTGATAAATAGACTCAATATTCTTACCTATTTGTTTCATATATAGCGTAATATTACTAAAATTTTCTTCATCTCTATATATGGGGCACAACTGCAAAACTCTTAGAAATGCTGTTTGTTTATCCAATAGATGTAGAAAATTAAAAATTTCTTTTCTTGCATAATTATAAATATTTCTTGGTTGATAGGCTTGATCTTCTTCCATTCCTTCTTTTTTTATTCTAGCTAGAATATATCTTGTCATACGCTCAATTTCTTTCTTCCAATCTTTTTCTCTATATAGATATTTTTTAGTTTGCTTTTTCCAGTCAGGATACAGAGCTAACTCATAATAAATATGCCACATAATTTGATTATCATCTAATTTCCTATCCAAAAAGCTTTCTAAGGGTAAATACAAAACTCCCTTGGAATAATTTAGTTGAAATCTTTTTAATTTTGGATCAGGAATATAAATCAAACTGGAATCTCCTGTAAATGTAGCTAACGAGCGTTGTTCTTTTTCCAAAAATTCTTCACAATGTTTTTTAGATTGTTCAATTAGAGTTTCTTCATCATAAATAAACATACTTGTTCCTCCTAACGATATAGTGGCAAATCCCACAAATCTTTTGGTGTATCAATCCGATCAATGTATAAAAAATTTAACTTACCTTCTATATCCATAATTAAGTATTTTGAAATATCTAATTTCACTACATTTGTAAAAAACACATCTTTGATGGTGGCCTCCTCATTTAAATACCACTTTCCAAAATTCTCTTCAAATAAATATATAACCCCATCTTCACTTAAAACTACAGCTGTACCTTTTTTAGATTGAACATCAAACAAATTTCCATCTAAATCATTTATCTCTATTTTTATAGTTTTTGTATCTTTACATAAAGAAAATATCCTAAGCTGCCCTTTATTTCCTATTACTATAAGTGAATCCTTATTGTCATCTCCATTTTCTAGACATCTAATTTCCCTTACTTCCTCACTTAAACAATCAATTTTATCCGTAATAGTAAGTTGTTCCTTCTCATATTTGACAAAATACAAATTCCCCGACTTTGTTCCAACTGCAAAATAATCTTCGCTTATTTTTTTTAATGCAGTCCAATTTGGAATAGTACAATATATATCTCTATAAAAAACTAATCGATATTTATCTTTTTCTTTTATTATTTTAAATAAGTTTAACTTTTCATCTCCACCTTCTACTACAAATAAATCATCATTAATTGATAAACACCTTCCAAAGCCATTAAGATTGCCATCTATTTGAATTCTTTTAACTTCAATCTGCTCCTTACCATTAGATATTTCATCAAAATTATCACTTGAAATGAGATAACATCCACCTCTAACTCCAAAAAGCAAAATTTCTTTATTATTTAATTTATATATATACGAAATTCTTTCTTTTATCTCTTTAATAGGAGGACTCCACTCTACTTCAATTTGATTGTAGTCAGAAAAATTATCTGCAATATCTATATGAAAAAATTGAACTTTTCCATCTATACTACTTGTAATAAAAAGCTTATCATTAATCCTCATTATAGTTTGTAAAAAACTATCAAAGCTAAAAGCTCCTAATTCTCTTATTGGATTTATTTGCATTGAAGTCTTTTTGATATTATTTCCATAAACCCGATAATATGGAATTAATTCATACAATAACTCTTCTTCCATTTGTAATAGTTTGTTTAATTGTTCTTCGAAATCTTTATCTAAAATTCCTTTTGTCAAACATTCATTCAACTTTTTTCTTAAGTCTTTAATTTGTTTTTTAAAATATTTTCCATCTACTGACAAATCCAGTTTCATTTCTCGCCTCCATTATCCTCTAGGTATTCAAGCAGAGCTTTTGAATGCTCTAGATGAGATAATTGTTGATCTAGCTTTTGATACTTTTTTACATCAATTCGAGATAAATTAGTAATACCAGTTTGAAAAATCTCTTTTAGTTCTTTGGGCAAAGTCTTTCTGCAAATTCCTTTTCCAAATATCAAATGAATTACATCTAAGTAGCTTAAAGTTTCTACCGATGGTGGTGAATATTGATATGGACGAGTACGAATTTCGTCATATGTTGTAGTTGCTTCTCCAATGCCCTTTGTCTCAATCTTCCATCCTTCTCCTACAGAAAAAAAACCAAAACGCACAGCTTGAGAAAGAATATAACTCTGATCATCAGGATAAGTGATTGAACTAATAAAACCGTCCCATAAAGCTTTGCTTAAGTCTTTTTCTTCACCCTGATTCCAATTATCTAAAACATGTAAAATATTACGAATTGATAATACAGATTCTCTGAGCTCTAGTTCATCCCTTTGAAAATCCTCTTGAACACCATTTTCTTTCCATTTCCCCATAAAAACATTCTGAGTAACACTACACAACTGAGAAAAGCGAAATAATTCTTCTAATGTCCTTCTAGGATTAGGAATATGCATGTTTCCATTTTTATCAGTTAATCTTGTTATTATTATTCTAAAAAGTTGGTTTTCTTCTGGAAAATCTTGATCTTCTAACGAACCTGTTACCCTTTGAGGTACATAATTGTATTCAATGGTTACAAAACGTGATTTAAAGGCTGGGTTTAGTTCATTTGTTCCTTCATAGTTGACCATTTGTGTTGATAGGTTCCCTGTGCCAATAAATCCAAATCCATGCTTAATTAAAACAGGTCCAACACCAGTAATATAGGCTGTTTGTCCTGCGTGACGCTGTAAAATATCATTCAATGCGATTAAATTTTGCATAGCAATTGTGTTTAATTCGTCTACAATTACAGGACGACCTTCTTTTACTGCAATTAAAACTTCTCTTTCTATTTTTTTTATTTCGGTTCCAAAAGCACTATTACTTGCAACCAATAAATCTGAAAGACTTTTCCATATTTGAATCTTAAGTTGCAACTGCTCTTCATCAGTCATCTGCTCTAACCTTACTTTGTGCTCATCCATCCATTCATAAAAATCTCCTATAATCATATTTAAATACTCTGCAAAAGAACCCTTGGAGAAACTCTGTCCAAGAGACAAGGTTTTCTCTACAAACATATCTTCATAAGTTAAATTATGAGAACCAGATATAAATAACGGCTGTAAACATTCTATCTCTTCTTTACTTCCATTAGTTAATATATTTTTGTAATAGAACATTCTTTCTTCATTAAATTCTTTAAACTTTTCAATAGCATCTTTTTCTGTAGCATGTGGATTTGTAGAAAACCACTCCTCCATTTTTTCTTCTAATTCACTTTGTATTTTATTCTGAATAGTAAAATCTAAAGCAGCTTCAGTTGCTAATTGTGTTTTTCCGCTTCCTAAATGCCCTACAATATATACAGGAACACCTAAATTCAACGAATCTATTATTCTTTGTTTTGCCTTAACTACATAAGGAACAGTTATCAAACGCTGTTGCTGTTGGGCTTCTATATCACTTATTAATTGACGTTTGTAATAAAATACCCATGCTTCTGGAGAGTTTGTCAAAATTTTCTCTAACTCTTTTTGTAATTTTTCTATACAATCAACCCGATATCTTGTAGCTGAATTGCTGCCGTAATGACCATAATTATTATATTTACTGCTCACCCTTCTTTCCCAACGAAGAAAAAACTTTTCATACTCAATTAAATTTTCAATTTCCTCTATCTTTTTACCCTTATTTGCTGTTTCTTCCTCTATATAAGCTTTATATTTTTCATAATAAGCATTATTCTCTTTTGAATCAATAAGTATTGTATCATCTCTTTCTTCAAATCTTCTAAAAGTTTTAAAAAATAATCCTTCTTCTATGTTTTTATCGTTCTCGTATTCTAATGATTTTAAAGCTTCCTTGCGCAAATCATCTTCATACCAACTTTGCATTTCTTCTATAGTAGGAATATAATCTTGTTTTAATTGTTCTTTCACGAAAGTTTCCTCCTTTAAATGATAAATACACATAAATTAAAATCCCGATTTTTTTGAAATTCGGGATTTTAATTAAATTATCTAATGCTAGATATGGTTAAATAATTCCATATTCTTTCAATAACTCTTCAATTTCTGTTCCTGCTATTTGTTTTAAAATTTTACGCCTAATTAATGGTGGTAAATCAAGCTTTGGTTTCTCTCCATCTAATAAACTTATACCTGCATTTAATAAATATCGAATATCGTATCTTGAAGCAAATACCTCAGGAACTCCTTTTTCAACCCCAGTTAATACATACACTGCTTCCATAGCTGTACGTCCTGAATATTCGATGGTAAATACAGTGTCACGGCCTGGCACATCCAATGTTTCAGCAAATTGTCCAAGAAAAGCAAAATTTACTGCATTCTTTGGTACAACATAAGGACGGTCTCCAAATTCACGTGGCATAAATTGAGATGTAATAAATGGCATCATAACAGGAACTGCAGTACATGATTTTGCTAGTTCCTCAATTTCATCTGTAGGAACACCTATATGATATAGCCATTCTTTTGTTATCTCCTTACCAGTACAATCTCTCATAGGTTTTTTAATATAGTCTCCAGGAACATCAGAAAATAAACCATATACCCAAACAACGACATCTTTTTCAGGCTGCCCATAGTATTGCTCCTGGCGATTTATTGTCCAACTCATTAACCATGAAGAATCAATAGCTGTAACTATACCACCTGTTACAGTACGCCCACCATATGGAGAACGCTTTGTAATCTTTTCAATATATTTAGGAACTCGTTCATCATGACAAGTTACTGTACAAGATTCCCAATTAGACTTTTCTGGATCTGTACAGAATTTATCTGGATTTCCAAATTCATCACATTGTGATGCTATATTTCTCCATAACTTCCAGCATCCTTTTGGTTCTTTATTAAATGAAGCAGGAGTATTGTCATCACCATATCCTGAACCTTCGGTCATGGAGCCATTAGTTATAAATACTAAGTCATTTTCTGTTAAATCAATTGAAATATCATTTCCACTTTTATCTGTTGCAACTATTCTTTTTGCAACCTTTTTATCATCTGAAATTGAAAACTCAACATTATCAACAGTAACTCCATATTGAAATTTAGCACCATGATCCTCCAAATATTTAATCATAGGTTTTACAAATGAAGTATATTGATCATGTCGTGAAAATTGTAAAGCTGAAAGATCTGGTAGTCCTCCAACGTGATGAATAAAACGATTCATATATAATTTCATCTCTAAAGCACTATGCCAGTTCTCAAATGCAAACATAGTTCTCCAATAAGTCCAAAAATCAGAATTTAAAAGCTCATCAGAAAAAATATCTTCTATAGATTTATTTTGAAGTTCTGTATCTGGTATACTTACAAAAGCAGCTAATTCTTTAGCCAGATCTTGGCCCAAATTAAATTTTCCATTGTCATAGCGCTGACCTCTATTTTCAGTAACACGACAATTACTAAAATTCGGATCATCATAGTTTGTATAGTAAAAGTGATCTAACACAGTCATATTAGGATCTTCTGTAGATGGTAATGAACTAAACAAATTCCATAAGACCTCAAAATGATGCCCCATTTCACGTCCTCCACGTGCTACATAACCCGCATTTTGACGAATTTCAGCATCCAAAGACCCACCAGGAATATCTAGTTGCTCCAAAAAAGTAATTTTGCTACCATCCATGTGAGCATCACGAATCAAAAAACAACCAGCTGCCAATGCTCCAATTCCTGTACCGATTAGGTAAGCTTTTTTGTCATCAATTCCCTTAGGTTTTCTTGCATTTACTAAAGAATGATAAGTTCCATTTGTAAGCATAAGTCTATCATCGTGTGTTTTTAATTTCATTCTATTCCCTTCTTTCTTAACTTTTAATAGCCTTTCAAATCCTACTATTATATATTTTTAGTTCGTTTATGTTCGTTATATTAATATTCCCTATTTTGGAGCATAGTATACAATAATTTTTTCTTTAACTTTGTGAATATTTCTTATCTGTAAGATTTGTTTAAATCTATAATATAACTTTTTTATGCTTTTTACATTATACAAACAAACTGCGGTGTTCAAAATTCGAACACCGCAGTTTGTTTGTATAGTTTTTACTAGGCATCATCTAAATTAGCACTTCTCTTAAGAGATAATTCAATATTTCCATTAAAGAGCTTCCCAATTCGTCTGATAATAGTCTCTGGCTCTTCCTTCATTCCAGAAGAAATCCAACGTAATACCATTTCAGTAAGAGCACACTGATAAAAAGAGGCAATGAGTTTTTTATCTCCTGAAGAAGCTGAAATACCATTGCTTATTTTTTCAATATATCGAGTCATAATATTTCCTGATACATTGTATATATAGTTCACTAATTCTTCTCTCTGCATAGAATTATATACATGATAAATGGCTGTTTTATTTTCTAAAGCAAATTTAGTAGCTACAATAAAGCTCTCTTCCCAGGAAAGTGTATCATTATATTCATCAATAACTGTCTGAAGTTCTATTTGGAAGATCTCTGACAAAAGTGCATATATATCTGTATAGTGATAATAAAAAGTATTTCTGTTGATCTCACATACCGTAGCAATATCCTTAACTGTAATTTTATTAAGTGGACGCTCATTTAGCAGATTTATGAATACTTCTCGAATCATTTTTCTGGTATAATGCTGCGCCAATTTGCCACCTCCCTAATGCTTAATATGTATTCAAATTATAGCACATGATAAATTGTTTGAAAACATTCCATCATCTTTAACACATAACTAACACATAGTTCAACTATGATATAATCATAGTTGTTAGATAAGGAGGAAAGTTTTATGTTTAAAATTTTAGTTGTAGATGATGAAGAAAAAATTCGTGAAGTCATTAGAGAATATGCTGAATTTCAAGGACATATTGTAATTGAAGCAAATAATGGTATAGAAGCAATAAACATATGCAAAGAAGAAGATTTTGATGTAATCATAATGGATATTATGATGCCAAAACTGGACGGTTTTTCTGCTTATAAGGAAATACGCAAGATCAAGGATATACCAGTACTTATGCTTTCTGCTCGCGGTGAAGAATATGATAAGCTCTTTGGATTTGAAATAGGAATCGATGATTACGTGGTTAAACCCTTTTCTCCTAAAGAAGTCATGGCTAGACTAAATGTAATAGTTAGCAGAAACACTAAGGCTAACAAAAAAGATAATGAAAAACTAAAATTTGATGGTCTAGAAATTGATATTGTAGGTAGAAGTG
Organism: Clostridium cochlearium; assembly: GCF_900187165.1. Lineage (NCBI taxonomy): Bacteria > Bacillati > Bacillota > Clostridia > Eubacteriales > Clostridiaceae > Clostridium > Clostridium cochlearium. The sequence goes on from NZ_LT906477.1 coordinate 1,602,014, forward strand.
TATATGTAGATGGAACAAAGATTGAGATGACTCCTAAAGAATATGATCTTTTATTTTATCTGGTAAAAAATAAAAACATTGCCCTTTCAAGAAATAAAATTTTAAATTCGGTATGGGGTTTTGACTTTTTTGGTGATGATAGAACTGTAGATACCCATATAAAAATGATTAGAAATAGTATTGGAATCTATAGAAATTTTATTGTAACTTTACGAGGATTTGGATACAAATTTGAATATAATAAATAACCTTAAGAGTGGTGAATAAAATGAAAAAATCATTGGATACTAAAAGCCTAAAATTTAAGCTTTGGATTTACTTTATAGTATTTACAGCAATAATAATGGGCATATTATGGCTTTTACAAATAGTATTTCTAAAAACCTATTATAAATCTATGAAAACCAATGAAATTAATAAAATTGGAAATACCCTAGTTTCAAAATATGGGAATGACAATTTTGAAGATATAATATACAGCACTTCCTTTAAGAGAGGAATAATCATTCAAATTATAGATGACAAGGGTCAACTAATACTACCATCATTGGGATTTCAAGACCCTAAACCCCCTAAGGTAGACCCTATGGAAGTTGTTATGTTTATACAAAAAATACAAGATAGTGAGAATGGTAAAGTTTTATATACTGTTGATAATCCAAGGCTCAGATCCCCTACTGTAGTATACGGTGCTATATTAGGTAGAGAACATAATAAAAATCTATATCTGTATATAAATGGACTCCTAGATCCTATAGATTCTACAACCTCCGTTTTAAAAAACCAACTTATCATAGTTACAATATTATCTTTTTTATTAGCCATTGTTGTATCCTTTATCATAGCCTCAAAAGTATCAAAACCTATAAGCAAAATAACAAATGCTGCCTCAGACCTTGCTAAAGGTGATTATAATATTGTATTTGAAAGTGGCGATTATACCGAAATAAATCAATTGGCAGATACATTAAACTACGCTACTAAAGAACTTTCAAAAACAGAAGAATTGCGAAGAGACTTTATTGCAAATGTTTCCCATGATTTAAAAACTCCATTGACCTTAATAAAATCCTATGCAGAATTAATACGTGATATTTCTGGTAATATACCTGAAAAACGAAACTCCCACATAAAAGTTATTATAGATGAATCAGATAGATTGGCAGATTTAGTAAATGATATACTAAATTTATCTAAACTTCAATCCGGTATAACCCTTATAGATTTTAGTACCTTTGATATAAGAAAAACCACTGAAAATATACTAAAAAAATTTGAAATTCTTATAGAAACAGATGGTTATATTTTTAATTTTAACTATAATGAAGATGCATTAGTAGTAGGCGATGAAAAGAAGATGGAGCAGGTAATATTTAATTTAATAAGCAACGCCATATATTATACTGGTGAAGATAAGCTTGTATCTATTAATATAAAAAATTTAGGAGAATATATCCAATTTGAAGTAGTTGATACAGGTAACGGTATACCTAAAGAAGAAATAGAACATGTATGGGACAGATATTATAAATTAGGAAAAACCCACAGTCGCTCTACAGTTGGCACTGGTCTTGGCCTTTCTATAGTAAAAAGCATATTAGATGCTCACAATGTGAAATATGGTATAGAAAGTACTCTCGGTATAGGAAGTAGGTTTTGGTTTCAACTTAATACTAAAAAATATAATTAATGGAGCTATTGCATTAAGAATAAATACTACAATATATTGTATGTAAATTTCTTATTGCAACAGCTCCTTTTTTTCACCTATCCTTCCAATAGATATCATGAAACTATCACAAAAGGATAGTAGTATTAGACTATAAAATAAAGCTAGGAGGTGAGGACAATTAAATATAGACATGAATATAAAATTCATATCAATATAGGAGATTATTACATAATCCGTAATAGAGTAAAACAAATAATGAAATTAGATAAGCATGCAAAAGAAAATGGTAAATACACCATAAGGAGTGTATACTTTGACAATCTAAATGATACTGCATTATTTGAGAAAATATCTGGAATAAACCATAGGGAAAAGTTTAGAATCAGGTTTTATAATGGAGATTCATCTTTTATACTTTTAGAAAAGAAGACTAAGGATAATGGACTTACTGCAAAACAAAACACAATTTTAACTAAAAATGAATGCATCCAAATACTAAGAGGAAATATAGATTGGTTAAATTGTAGAGATGAAATCTTATTAAATGAACTATATGTTAAGATGAAAAATAGACTTTATAGACCTAAAACTATAGTTGACTATATGCGCGAAGCCTATACATACTCTGTAGGTAATGTACGAATCACTTTTGATAGTTCCATACGAAGTGGTTTATTTTCAACACATATATTTAATGAAAATCTACCTACTGTAGAGGTACTAGATCCAAATACATTAATTTTAGAAGTGAAATTTGATGAATTTATTCCAGATATAATAGCTGATATTATCCAAACTGGAGAAAGACAAGCTAAATCCGTATCAAAATATGCTCTTAGTAGAACTTTTGGATAAAAATAAGTATAAGGAGATGAAATTGTGAACAGCTTAAACGATATTTTTCAATTAAATCTATTTGACAATATAAATCAAGTATCTATTTTAGATATGATAATAGCTTTGAGCTTTGCTTTTGTTTTAGGCCTTTTTATTAAAACTATATATAAAAAAAATTTTAAAGGTGTTATGTACTCTGAAAGTTTTGGAGTAGCCCTTATGGTCTTAACTTTGATATCAACACTTATTATTTTAGCTACAACATCCAAAATTATATTATCTTTAAAAATGGTAGGAGCACTATCAGTAATACGTTTTAGAACGGCTATAAAAGAGCCCATAGATACAGCATTTTTGTTCTGGGCCATTTCCATAGGAGTAATTTTAGGCGCTGGTTTGATACCAATAGCAATTTTAGGTTCTTTATTTATTGGTATAACCATGATACTATTTGTAAACAGAAAGTCAAATGAAACCCCTTATATTGTAGTAATCAATTGTGATGACGATGAATGTGAAAATGGTGTTTTATCAATAATATCTGGCAAAGTAGAAAAATATATAATTAAATCCAAAACCGCTTCAATGGAAAATGGTGTTGAACTTACTGTTGAAATAAGGCTTAAAGAAATGAAAACTAATTTTATAAACGATCTATATAAAGTAAAGGGAGTCTCCAATGTGGTAATGGTAAGCTATAATGGCAATTATATGGGATAATACGATTCCTAGGAAGAGTGGTGCTGAAAAATGATAAAAGAAAAATATATAACTCATATATCCATTATTTCCATAGTGCTATGCGTATGTATAATAGCAGGTTGTCTATTATTCAATCCATCAAATGAAAAAAATGCATTGGATATATCTCAACCAAAATATATAGATAAGTTATTTACTAAGGATGAGGTAAACGAAATAGATATTATCGTCAATGAAAAGGATTGGGAAAATCTTCTTAAAAACGCTATGGATGAGGATTATATAATGGGTGATATAAAAATAAATGGAGAAAAGTTCTCTAGTGTTGGTATTAGAGCAAAAGGCAATTCCAGTTTAAAAATGGTAGCAAGCGACGACACCACTGACCGCTATAGTCTTAAAATCGACTTCCATGAATATATTAAAAATCAAACTTATTATGGCCTTGAAAAATTGGCTCTTAACAACTGTATATCTGATGCTACCTATATGAAAGAATACTTATCCTATAAAATGTTTAAAGAAATGAATATAGCAACACCAGCTTGTTCTTATGCTCACATAAAGATAAATGGTCAAGAATGGGGATTATATTTAGCTGTAGAAGTAATGGAAGAAAGCTTTGTAGAAAGATATTTCGGTAGTGTCTCAGGAAATCTATACAAACCAGAGAGTACAGAAGCTGGTGGAAATCCTCAACCTATGACTAAAAACAAAGATGAAATAAAAAATCAGATGAATAAAAACCCTCAAGAAAATAATATAGATAATAAACCAAAACCTAATAGTGGAAAAGGTGGTACAAATTTAGTATATAATGGGGACGATTTATCTAACTACTATGGGATCTTCGATAACGCAACGTTTAATACTACAAACAAAAAAGATAATCAAAAGGTTGTAGAGATGATAAAAAATCTTAATGAAGGTACTAATCTTGAAGAATATCTAGATGTAGACGAGATATTAAGATACTTTGCTGTAAATACCTTTCTTGTAAATCTTGATAGTTATGCTGGTAATCTAAAGCACAATTACTATCTATATGAACAAAATGGTATATTTCAAATATTGCCTTGGGATCTTAATCTATCATTTGGAGGATATGAAATAAGGTCTGGACAATCTGCCATTAACTTCCCAATAGATAGACCTGTAAGCGATACTATGGAAAATAGTCCTTTAATATCTAAACTATTAGAAGTTGAAGAATACAAGGAAATATATCATAAATATCTCAATACTATAGTAACTAAATATATAGAATCTGGTAAATATGAAGCTGATATAAATAGAATCCATAACCTAATAGCTCAGTATGTAAAAAATGATCCTACTGCCTTTTATACCTACGAAGAATACAAAAACTCATTACCAATACTTACACAGTTTGGAAAAGATAGGGCTAAAAGTATTATTGCCCAACTCAATGGAGAGCAGCCCTCTACCAGCTATGGAACTATTGAAACAAATGTGAATCTATCCCTTCTTGGAACCATGGGTGGTCAAGGAGGTAAAGGACCACAAGATAAAGAAAATATACATTCTGAGAATAAATCCCCCATGAAAGATCAATTAACTAACAATAAAAATATGCTTAACCCTGAAACAATGGAAAAAGAATCTAAACCTGAAAACATTATACCTAATAGGAAACCAAGGAATGGATTTGAACAAAACAGTATAAAAAAACAAACCTTAATTATTATAGCTATATGTTGCTTACTTTTGTTTATGGGATTAATGTTTGTAGTTAATTTCAATAGAAGAAAATATAAATAATATTAGTTTAATCCTAGCGATTTAAGGGGACTAGACCCCTTAAATCTTATTTTTATTTGTTATAGTCATTTAAATAATTTTATACTTACTTTATATTTACCGCCATTTTCATTAATTCTATAAACATATAAATAATATTTTCCTGGTTTAGCTATAAATTTATTACTCATAGTATCTTTATGTTCTTTAGCATATGCTATATATTGTTTTAAATTATCCTCATTATAAACTATCCAATTTAATTTTCCATTATCTAGTTTTGTTAATTCAATATTTACTTCCCTTTCCTCTGAAACATTAAAAGTATACATATCTGCATAATCATTTTTACTAGTTTCACCAAATATATCAGAGTTTAAACTAATTTTATTAGCTTTTTCAAATGAATTGTTATCTTCTATTTCTCTAGTTTGTATTTCTTCTAAATTCCCCTTAATATTTAAACTATATTTTCCTTTTTCTTTAGAATATCTGTATACTATAACATAATACTTTCCAGGCTTTGTAGCATTAAGTGTTCCATTTAGAAATTCTCCTCTAGTAACTGGATATGCTATACACTTATTATTATCTTCCTCTGAAACCACTTGCCACGAAATTTTCATATTATCTTTATTCTCTATTGATATTTCTATATTTCCTGGTGTCTTTACATTAAAATAATATATATCCTTATCATTATCTTTAAATTCTCCATTAATTTTATTATCTGAAATTAATGGTCCATACGCATTTTCAAAAGAATCTTTATTAGCACTATCTTTTTTCTTATCTAGTATAACTTCCTTACTATCTTCAACTTTTGAATCTTTGTTATTTATTTCAATATCCTTTTTCACATCTTCATGTACATCATCATTTAATATCCCATGAAATACAACATCATATTCTACTTGTCCTTGCTTATTTACTCTATAATTTACAAAATAGCATGTTAATGTTTTATATCCAGACCAATTATATTGATCTAATACTTTTAAGAATTCATTAGATTTTGAATTCATATTTTTCCAATCTTCTAATCTACCTTTACTTATATCACCTATATATGTTCCTTTTAGTGTAAATGTATTGAAAAATTGTCCTTTTTCTTCTACAGTTTTTATATTCTTTAATCCTGTAACTTTTTCTATATCAGAATAAATATCTTTAGCACTTTTACGTGGATGCTCTTTTATATAATCATCAGATACAAGTGGTGTTGTTAACGTACCATAGTTATCCAATAACTTTTGCATATGATACTGATATTTATCATTCATATTATTATTACCACTTAAAATTTCTATATAATTCTCATATCCTTTTACATCATTATTTTTTACATAATTAGTTATATTGTTCAAAACATCTATGTTGTTGTTATAAATATAGTCTGAAAAAGCAAAACCATAATTGTAAAACTCAAAAGAATCATATTTTGAATGTAATAATTTATTTAAGGAAAATCTTCGTGAAACATCACTTGAAATTCCTCTTACTTCAGATTTTCTTGGTAATATATTATTTTCACGTGTTGAACCTGCAAAAAACTCTGCTGAACCTTCTTCAAACCATGTTAATCTACAATTATTACCCCTATAAAAATCTGATTTTCCCCATATTCCAGGAACTAAATATCTACCCTGTAAGTAATGCGTAAATTCATGTCTAAATAATTCTTCTAAACTAAAAATACTTTCTCTTTGAGTTCTCTCATAGGTAAAAAATGTACCTATTTTTTCAATATATATTCCACCATTATCTGTACTATATCCATATAATGTAGAATTCAATTTATATTCTTCAGGATTATTATAAATTACTATATTTAACACATCATCAGCATTTCCTTTTTCTAAGGGCTCATCATTTCCAATAACCCTATGAAATTGTGCTTTTACTTCTTTTGATGCCCAATAAAGTCTTTTTACCTTTTCTTGTGAAACCTTATCGCCAGTTCTTATTATCATTTTTCCATTATCAAAAGTGTATGTTTTTTTAAGATAATGATTTTTACCTTGTTCTCTTAACTCTTTTATATCAACTTTATTTCCATTTAAATATGTACCATTAAAATCATATTTAATACTTTCAATTGCTTTAAAATATTGTTCTCCAAGGTATGGATATAATTTTAATGTCTTTTCAATAACACCTTGAGGAATTTTTTTATCACTATGAAGCTTAGCCAATTTTCCTGTATAGTAAATTCCATTATTTATAATCCAAGCATTTTGTGAATTAACATTGCCTAATAAAGCTAATCTTTCAACTTCATTTATAAATCCATCTATATTACCAAACCAAGATGTACTTTTAACATCCTTTTTAGATTTAAATAAATAGGACTCAATAGAATAATTAACTCCACTTAAAATATTATATACAGCTTGTCCTTCTGAATTACTTTTTAAACTCTCCTCAATGTTATCATTATATTTTTTTAGAATAGGAATTAACTTGTTAACTATAACATCATTTGAAGTTGTATTACCTATTAATAACCCTAATTCTTTTATAATCTGGTTTTGAGCATAGGACCCTAATGAAAAGTTTGGATTATTTTCTATTGAAAGTATAGCAGGAATACACTTTTCCTTATACTCTATTTCATTTAATTGCTTTAATTCTTTATTATAAAATGATAAATAATATCCTCCTCTTAACACCTCAATTATTGTTGGTATTCCTTTATCATCATTAGATGTATATTCTCTTCCTCTTTCAATTAAAGCATCAATTAATGTTTGAATTCTATCATTATCAGAATAAAACTCTTTTGATCCCTCATTATATTGCATAAGATCTGTTATATCATTCCATCTTATACTTGACAATGTATCTACAAGATCATCATAAGACAATTTACTTAATTGTCCTAAAGTATATTTGCTATTTACTGTTCTTTCTAACTTAATATTAGTATTACCATTATCCTTGGCTAACACTGCCGCTGAAGTATTAATAACTGTACTACAGACTATAGCTAAACAACATAAAGCTTTCAAAAAACTTTTTTTCATAATTGTTCCTCCTAAAAATTATTTCAATTCTGTTAAATTATATGAAAATTGATTTTCTGAACCTATTAAAATATAATAGATTTCCAATAAACGTATTACCTCCTCCCCCAAAAAATAGAAAAATCAATTAACAAATAATATTATTATCGTCCTTACATAGTACAACCAATAGTACTTCAATATTAAAGGAACAAAAAAATTATACTTATTATTAGCTATATTTAATCTAATATTGCTATATATGCAATTATTTGTAAGCGTCAAAAATTAAGTATCTAGAAAACATACCCTCTCATTGATAAACTTAAGTAAAAGATTATCAATGGGAGGTTTACTTATGTATAAAAAATTAGATAATGATGCTTGGGAGGAATATTTAAATAAATTTAACTCTGTTAAAGATACAATAACAGTGAAAGATTTCTGTGCTGAGAATAACCTTAATAAGAGTCAATTTTATTACCATAAAAAAAGAGTAGAAAAGGCAATTGAAAGTAAAGAACCTGTTTTTCAGCCTATTTCTTTGAATAGTAAAGTTGATAATACTAAAGAAAATAAATCTACATTAAAAGAAGTAAAAATTAATGTAGGCAATGCTAATATCCTTATTCCTGTTAGCGAAGCTACTTTAATAACAGCAATAATTAAGGAGTTAATTCTAAAATGTTAAATATAGATAAGGTAGAAAAAGTCTATCTTGCCTGCGGTTATACGGATTTAAGAAAAAGTATTGATGGTTTAGTTATGATAGTGCAAAACCAATTTAAGTTAGATCCTTTTGATAAAGCACTATTTGTTTTTTGCAACAAGAAAATGGATAAATTAAAAATTCTTCACTTTGACGAAGGTTTTTGGCTATATTATCACCGTTTAGAAGCTAATCGCTTCAAATGGCCAGCGACAGCTGCCGATGCATTAAAGATTAATATTGATGAATTACGTTGGCTTTTAAAAGGCTATGAAGTAAGAACAAAATCTAAATTTAAACCTGTAAAAGCAAGTAACTATTATTAAAAAAATATCAACTTTGAACCCTTGAAGTATAGTAATTTCAAGGGTTTTGTGGTATAATAGAAATATCAAATAAAGCTAAAGGGGTAACTATGAGTCACGAATTTTTAACTAATGAGCTTGATGAAAATACAAAAGCATTAATTGAAAAAATGGAAAATGAAATTAATGAAAAAGATAAAGAATTAAGCTCAAAAGATGAAGAAATAAGAAAACTTAAAAATGAATTAGAATTCTTAAAAGGTGTTATATCTAATAGAAATAGAAAGATATTTGGAGCATCCAGTGAACAAGTAGATGTTAATCAATTATCTTTTTTTAACGAGGCTGAAAAACATAGTGATTCAAAGGTAGAAGAACCTACTTTAGAGGAAATTACATATAAAAGAGCTAAGAAAAGCAATTATACTGGAAAGAAAGATAATTTAGCTAATTTGGAAAGAGTTGTTGTTGAACATAAATTAGAAGGTGAGGATCTTAACTGCAGAGAATGTGGTAAAAAGCTTACTCCTATCGGAGTTAAATCTAGAAAAGAGATTGTTAAATACATTCCTGCTAAATTAATAATTGAGGATCATGTTATTTATAGCTACGCTTGTAAAACATGCGAAAGAGCCACTGGTGAAAGTAAAATAATTTCACCAGAAGCCCCTAAAACAATTTTTTATAATAGCATGGCCTCAAATGAGTTAATTGCACATACTCTAATACTTAAATATCAACATGCAATGCCACTATATAGGCAAGAAACTTACTTTGATATGATGGGAGCTACTCTTTCAAGGCAAACTCTATGCAATTGGACTATGTCTGCAGCAGATGCTTTAGAGCCGATATATAACCATATGAAAAAAGAATTGCTTAGCCGTAATTACATTCATGCTGATGAAACTACTCTTAAAGTAATTAATGATAATGGCAAAGATTCTAAATCTAAAAAGTACATGTGGTTATATATGAGTAATACTAACTCTAAGCCTGTGATCTTATATGATTACCAAAGCACTAGATCAAGCTCTTGCCCTAAAAATTTCTTAGGAGATTTTAAAGGTTTTCTCCAAACGGATGGATATAATGGATACAATTCCGTTAGCGGAGCTACAAGAGTATATTGCTTGGCTCACATAAGAAGATATTTTCATAATATAATAGTAGATTTAGATGAAGAAGCCCTAAAAAATTCTAGAGCAATAATAGGGTTTAATTATTGTGAGCAAATTTATAAACTTGAAAAAGAACTTAGAGAATCTTATTCAAATGATGAAAATTATTATGATATTAGATTTAAAATAAGAACTGAGAAACTAGCTCCAATTATAGATAACTTTATTGATTATGTTGAAAGAGAAATAAAAGATGCTCTTCCAAGAAGTCCGTTAGGTAAGGCACTTGAGTATGCTAAAAAGCATTTACCAGGATTAAAAAATGTATTATTAGATGGTTCTCTAGAAGTTGATAATAATGCTGCGGAAAGAGCAATTAAGCCTTTCGTTATAGGAAGAAAAAATTTCTTATTTGCTAACACTGCTAAGGGTGCAACTGCAAGTAGCAATATTTATAGTATTGTTGAAACTGCCAAGGCTAATAATTTAGTTGTAGAAAGGTACTTAGTCTATCTATTTGATAATCTATCAAAGATAGATATATACGATAGCGAAAGCTTAGAGAATCTTATGCCTTGGAATGATAAGATTCCTGAAAATATGAAAATTAAAGATAAAAAATAAATTAATCCTAGTAAAGCATATTCTTGCCTTACTAGGATATTTTAATACTATTCTTGGAATTATTAAAGGTGCTAAAACTTTGACGCTTACAATTATTTGCAACAAAAAGAGCCAATCAAAATAATTTAACCTCACTTCAATTGACTCTTTTAAATTGAATATTTAATATTAAAAACTTTCTAGAAAATCAACTCTCCTGGTTTATAGCCTTTTGGCAATTCTTCTTCAGTTAAAAATTTAAAATTATCATCACGTAGTATTGGTAAGAATGCTTCATATGGTATTCTAGTAAACTCACAGGCATAATTACTTGCTCCAAACCACTTACCCTCTTTGCTACTCAAATTCAAGTCTCTAGCAAACTTTGTATGATTTGAGCAATCATGAACTGCTAAATCCCAGTTTTCTTCATGGGCTATTTTCATGAATTTCAGAGTTAATTCCCTGCTCCAAATTGGAGAAATATAGCCATGTCTAGAAATATACATGTTTTCCCCATAATAATTATCTATGTTATTCTCATTTAAATGTAATTCTGCACAATTTATAAAATCAAGCTTTGTATCTAAGATTACTTGCTTTTTCTTAAAAAATGCTTCAAAAAACTCAGGAGTCATTGGAGTTTCAATACCTACATTTTTAATGTATTTTTTAGCTATCCCAATATTTTCAATAACTTTGTCTGAACAATTAGAAGCACCTAGGTTAAAACGTATTTCATCAAGACCGGCTTCACCTAATGCTTTCAATGTCTCTTCTGTAGCTAAAATACCATTTGTATATAAATGTTGATGAATTTTGGCATCTCTAAATTTCTTTATAATAGAATAGTATTTTTCAATTTCCATAAAAGGCTCTAAATAAACATAGGAAATACCAGTAGGTTTCTTGTGGATAGAAAGAAGTAGATCTATATCCTTCTCATAAAATTTTGTACCTCCAATTTCCCACATACCTTCTCCAATTGGAGGAATATCATCTAGTTCTCCATAGTTATAACAGAACTTACACTCTATATTACATTTGTTTGTTTTCCTAATTGCACTTAAACCAGTTCCCAACAGGCAAGAACGACACCCTTTTGCAAATTTGTTTTCATTTCCTACAAAAAAAGTTCTATTCTCCAAAGTTTTCAAGCCTTTAATTTCCGACATTAACGTATTATTTCTATGATCAATCGCTTCTTCAATTTGTGCAAAGGTAGCATAAATGATTTCTTGTTGCTTTATCATAACTTCCTCATCTTCTGGTAATATGGCAAAAAACTCAAACCACTTCAACGCATCTTTCTTTGAAATTTTCATAATGTATCCTCCTTTAATTAATCTTCTTACTGTGCTTTTTAACATATTCTTCTTCTAAAAAACAAATATACTCTACGCGTTTCTTTTGGAATATATCACCTACAACACCTTGTTCTATTTATATATTCCCACATACAAAAGCCCTCGAGTGTAGATAAATATATCGAGGGCTTTAAAGCATTGATATCACTAACTTTTAATTATATGTGTTTCTGTACAATTTAAAAGAAACTCTTGATTTTCTTCGTTACTTTTATCCTCCAACCATTTGATAATACATGATTTTAACCATTCTTTCAAGCTTTTTTCTTGCACTTTTGGTTTTATATTTTCAGGGATCTTATCAGACCAAGTCATGATGTTCTCTAGACTTCCGCTATCTTTTATATGTAATTTCCTCTAAAGTAGGTTCTTCCACCTTTGAATCACTAAACTTTTCTGCTTGGTTAAAAAACAAATAGTGCTTTATCAATAGGAGGATGTGTTTTCTATGTACTTAATTTTTGACCCTTACACACTATCTATAATAGCTCCCTCATACTATAAGTCTGAGGGAGCTATCACACATTTGAATTTTAGTTATGTTACTTAACTAATTTCCAAAACATTGGCGCATCACAAGGATTCCAGCCTGACTGAGCATAGTGAAATCTCTTGCATTTATACAATTTAGAATCATATATAACTAAATCACCTTTTTCATAAGGTGCTTTATTCTCTTGAGTTAATTTATCATCTACACTCCAATTTGGTATTGTATTCATGGGTTTCCAAAACATTGGCGCATCACAAGGATTCCAACCTGGTTGAGCATAATGGAATCTCTTGCATTTATACAATTTACAATTATATATAACAATATCCCCTTTTTCATAAATTATTTTATCTTTCTGAATTAAATCATCTTGTCCATCCCAAGCGCGAATAGTAACATTATCATTTACTGCACCATTGTTAGCAGCCAAAACTGGTGAAACTGTTCCACCAAACATTATTGATGTACCTAAGATTACTGAAGTTAAGGCCTTAAATTGTTTTGATTTTTTCATATTAATAACACCCCTAATCAAAAAATATTTTTTAAATCAGGTCGGTTGCACTACTAACTCCATATAATCCAAGTGCCCACATGAAAATTATATTTCATCGTTTCCCAAAACATTATATAACAATTAGTCATTTTTGTAAAATATTAACTGAAGATAATCTATTTTTTTCATCCTCAATTACGAGCTAATAATGATATTTTATCCATTTGAAAGAAATATGAAAGATTTACCGATAATTAAAAAAAACTAGCAGGTTACTCAAATTAAACCATCTGCTAGTTCTTCTTATATATTACTATTTTACTCTGTATCATTTTCAAGAGATAATATTTTCTCCTGCCTCATTTCATGCAAAGTTTTGTCATTTCCTTTAATCATAGCCCAATCATAAATTCTAATACTAGACCATCCAGTAGCCTTCTGTCCCCACTTGTTAAATGTAAGTTTTTCACCTTTAAAATCAACATACTTATTATCAATAACAGTAGCTTCTGAATCATCTCTATTCTTAATTACCACAGCATCTCCAGCTTTAATAATTTCCCACCCCAATAACTTATCCATTCCTGGAAGTGTGGTTCTTTTAATCGGTGTATCCCTTTTAACTTTATATGTATGTCGTTTTTTGTCCTCTACTTCAACATAAAAATCTTCTAAAGCTGGTGGAGGAAGTATTCTATTAATATCTATAAAACAGCTATTTTCTATTTTCATTGGACTTAATTCAAAACAACTAATATCAACATCATTAGCTATAAGCCAAGCTGCAGCTGATAATGTTTGCTTATCAAAAGATGATGCTATAAGTATTATTCTTTGTTTAGAATTAAAAGTTTTTAATGCATTATTCTTTTCAAGAAAGTCATTTAAAATCCTTGATGCTTTTTCATAAGTAGTTAATTCTCCAAGTTCAAATTCATCTTTATATTTTTCAATGTATGATGCAAATATTTTATCAACTAAATCGTCTGAAGTTTTAATTTTAGCATAACTTGCAGCATACCTTATAGCTTGAAATTCAAAAGCTTCTTTTCTTAGTTTAATATCTTCAACATCCCTTTTAATCTCAATCAGTACAAGGTTACCATTTTCATCTACTGCTGTTAAATCACTTCTTCCGTTTTCTTTATTTACAACTTGCTTCCCAACTACAAGTAAAGTTTCATCTTCAAATATAACCTCTATGTTCTTTCTTAAAAATTCTTCTATATGTTCTTCTCTTAAATTTAAAGATTTAAAGTTTGTATTCTCTATTTCAATATCTTCAATTTCTATAGAGTCTTTTATTTTTACTGGGATTAACATATGATTTACCTGCCTAATTGTTTTTTTATATTTATGATTATAGACTATTAAGATATTTTTATACCACTATGATTATACCTATTTTATATTTCTACTTTTGACTACTCCACAATTTTTTATAATTTCCATTTCCTAAAAATTTGATTAATCCTAAATCTCTTAACTCTTGTAAATTTCTTCTTATACTAGCCTTTATTGTATTGTTGTTAGGATACCTTTTTGAAAAAATCTCTTCACAAACATAAATATCATCTAATGAAAATTCATTCTTTTCTATAATGTCAACAACTTCAAATGTAGTTCTTTTCCAACTATTTAAACTTCTTTTTATTAGTTCTATATCAACATCTAAAATATCATCTACCTCAGTATGTTTATTATAATTTTTAAAATCTATATCCTTATATATAGGAAGATTTTTTAGTATCTTTTCAATATGTATAACCTTTTGAGAATTTATTTTTCCTGTGTTTTTATCATCACAAATGGTTTTAAAGTCTGTAAGAGTTTTATTGACTAAATAAGTATCATTTATAAGAACCCCATATTCAAGATTCTTTTTAAATCCTGATGGTGTTAAATTTGATGAAGTTATAATTGAATATTTATCATCAAAAATATAAAGCTTAGCATGAAGTATTTGACAATTATACACTTTGTCTTCCCATCCTATTACAGTTTTAAATGCCTCTATATCTGATGATCTTTTATAAAAATTAGGAATACTAAAATTAGATATACAATCTATTTTTACATTCTTTCTTCTATTCACATATATATTATTTACTATATCCTGTTTTACATAAGGTGCACATAATCTTATATTTTTTCTACTATCTGACACCAGATTATAAAACAAATCATTTATAGGTTTATTTATTATTTCAACCAAAATTTTACACGCCCTAACGTTTACTATAAAATTTGTTCTGTATTGTAATAAATGCTTTTTAATTTATTAAATATAAAAATACCCAAAGATAGATTAACCTTTTTATACGATTTATCTACCCATTTATTATACAATAAAATTTATTTTATTTTTTCAACTTTTCCTAAATTTATCTTTAAAGCCTTTACATTTTTATAACTTTAGATATAAATTCAATCTCATCATTAATTAATATATATGGAGCATATTCTCTATAGCTATCCAAATTGTTTAAAGTTACTATTTGTACCCCTCGTTCAAGTGTTGTTAGGGTTAAATACTTAGATAATGATGCTAACCTCTGTCCTTGTTCTGCATCTAATACTAAACTTCCTTCTTTATCAAATTTCTTTGCTATTAAGTAACACATTTTTTAATACCTTCTTAAATTCCTCTTCACTTTTTATCTCCTCATTTTCATACTTCTCTCTTAACAATATACCTATATTATTATTTTTTCATACTTATACAGATATATATGTAACCAATCGTTAAAACATCTATCTTTTTTAGTATTGATTTTACCCTATAAGCAAATTTAGCACCTTTAATAAAATCAGTACTTTCATAAAACTCTTTTATATCTAATATTTCATTTATAAGATCATTTTTATCAAATTTTCTCAATGTTCTTTACAATCTTTTTAATAAATTCTTCTTTATCACTTATCGCTTTATTTATTGCTCTTACAAAAGCCTTCTTTAATTTTTCTTCATGAACTGCTGGCATACTGAAAGCTTTTGGGCCATTATCATCTCTTTCTTTGCATATCTAAACGTATTGATAATACTTAGGTTTAGTCCCCCATCTTCTCTTTCTAAACTGCATACCGCACTTCCCGTTGGTGTTTTTATACCATCTCTTTCAAGGTTTCTACATATTTTATTAGTACCATATCCAACTAAATATTGTTCATATATTCTTTTAATTATTTTTGCCTCTTTAGGTACAATTACCAGCTCTCCTTTTGCATCTAAAGTATATTTCCTTTTTCAAAATATACATCAATGCCTAATTTTTTTTTATAATTAAAACCTGCTAACTTTAGCTTTTACACTTGTTACTTGCTGCTTTTGCTGGGCCATTTCTTCATTAAATTTATTTTCTTTATATCCTATGCCTAGCTAAAGATAATATTCATCCTTCCCGTATCAACGCATAAAAAAAATACCTAAATATTATATTTCACTCTTCTAAGTATTTTGATTTTCTTCCCTTCGCTTAATATTCAAGTTCTAACTCATAATCTCCATTAAGTTCTTCTGTAATAAAACAGCTTATAACTTCATCTAGAACTCCTAAACCATTAGTTTCAAAGTTAATTCTTTTATCGTTTCATTATCTAAATCTTTTTTTATTGCTTTTTTTATATTTCTAACAATACTTTTGCCTGAAAGAGTAGTCTCTTGATTAAAGGATATATCATTTTTAATATAGTATAAGTAGCCATTATCCTTTTCCTATTACTTTTTCTTGTTCTTTTTGTAATATTAAATCTAACAAAGCAATATAAAAGTCTTGTTCTTCTTTGGTTTTCGCCTTTTTAAATAATTCTTTTAAATCATAATATGAATACTTTAAAAATTGTTTATATAAATTATTTTGTTTACATATTAGGTATTTCTCATGTTTTTACTGTTTTTTAGAAATATTGTTCTAACTCTTCTATTGAATTCAATTCAAATATATCTGTTGCAATTAACTCTATTGTTTCTTTTGGAAGTGCTTTTATTTTTTCCTTATATCCATTAGGTAATTTTTTAAACTTTTTCATTAGCTGTTTAATCAAAAGCTCAGCTTTTCCTTCATCTTTACCTTTTTCAATTCCTTCTTGTATTAAACTTTTACCTAGTTCAGTCATTCTCAATTCCTCCTTTACTTTTTCCAGATCTTTTCCGCTTAAAAATTTATTTGCAAAAGCATATAGTATTGATTCTATATCATTCTTATAGTCATTATTTATGTCTTTTATTACGTGTATAGCATTTATTATTTTATCAGCTATTCCTATCTTTCCAGCCATAATAGGTGTAAATGTTAAAGATATTATATCTTGTTTTGTAATCTCTATTCCAGATTTTATTTTTTCTACAATATCATTATATATTTTATCTCCATCTTTACTGGCCATAGATATTGTATTAACTTTAAATTCATTTATTCCAGTTTGTAAAATATTCCCTGAATTTTTTATGTTGCCTGAATAAACAACATATGTAACTGCATCTTTTCCAATAATTCGTAGGCTTCATTAGTTCACTTTCCTAGCTTTTTATTATACCTCTATTTTAATTCATTAGTAACAATAGTTCAAATGTAAGTGTCAAAGTTTTAGCATTTTCAATAATTTTAAAAATAGTATTAAAATATCCTAGTAAGGTAATACAAAAGCTTTACTAGGATTAATTTTATTTCTTTAATTTTAATATTTTCAGTGATCTTATAAGACCAAGGCATGAGATTCTCTAGACTTTCGCTATCCTTTATATCTATCTTTGATAGATTATCAAATAGATAAACCAAGTACCTTTCTACAACTAAATTATTAGCCTTGGCAGTTTCAACAATACTATAAATATTAGCACTAGAAGTGGCACCTTTAGCAGCATTTGCAAAAAGGAAGTTTTTTCTTCCTATTACAAAAGGTTTAATAGCTCTTTCAGCAGCATTATTATTAACTTCCAAAGAACTATCTAATAATACATTTTTTAATCCTGGTAAATGCTTTTTAGCATAATCAAGTGCCTTACCTAAAGGACTTCTTGGAAGAGCATCTTTTATTTCTATTTCAACATAATCAATAAAGTTATCTATAATTGGAGCTAGTTTCTCAGATCTTATTTAAAATCTAATATCATAATAATTTTCATCATTTGAATGGGTTTCTCTAAGTTCTTTTTCAAGTTTATAAATTTGCTCACAATAATTAAACCCTATTATTGCTCTAGAATTTTTTAGGGCTTCTTCATCTAAATCTACTATTATATTATGAAAATATCTTCTTATGTGAGCCAAGCAATATACTCTTGTAGCTACGCTAACGGAATTGTATCCATTTTCTTGTTACAAAAAACAAATAGCACTTTATCAAAAGGGTCTAACTTAAATTGGTTTTGTACTATCATAACTAACCCATCAATACTTTTTCTTAAATCCGTATAGCCGCAGGCAAGATAGACTTTTTCTACCTTATCTATATTTAACATTTTAGAATTAACTCCTTAATTATTGATGTTATTAAAGTAGCTTCGCTAACAGGAATAAATATATTAGCATTGCCTACATTAATTTTCACTTCTTTTAATGCAGATTTATCTTCTTTAATATTATCAACTTTACTATTCAAAGAAATAGCTTGAAAAATAGTTTCTTTACTTTCAGCTATTTTTTCTACTCTTTTTTTATGGTAATAAAATTGACTTTTATTAAGGTTATTTTCAGCACAGAAATCTTTCACTGTTATTGTATCTTTAACAGAGTTAAATTTATTTAAATATTCCTCCCAGGCATCATTATCTAATTTTCTATACATAAGTAAACCTCCCATTGATAATCTTTTACTTAAGTTTATCAATGAGAGGTTGTGTTTTCTAGGTACTTAATTTTTGACGCTTACAAAATAATGTACTCACTTTGCACATTTAAAGTTTTTAAAATAAAAATACTATCTAGAATAGAAGTTACTTTCTACTTAAGATAGGTTTAAATTTTAATGCTAGTGTCTATATATAACTTGTTTTTATCTAATTATTTTGTTGCTCTACTAACTCCTTATTTTTCAATTGTTCCTTTACTAAACTCTTATATTTTCATATATTCTACAAATACACCACTTTAAATATGCTTTTGTAAATAACTGGGATCACAAATATAAAAAATACCTTTTAAACAATCTAAAATAAGTATTCATAATTTAAGACATTAAAAGCTTTGGATTGTATTCTAGTATATAAAAAATACAGGTACAAATAACATATATAAATCCATCATTCTTTAGATATGACAACTGTTTATTCAATACTAAACTTAAATCAATTGAATTATTATTTATTAATATATCTTCAGGTTTAATAACTTTACCTGTAGTTAAAAATAAAGCCTTAATGGCATTTTGTAAAATGATTATATTAAAGTCATTTTTACTTGTTGCAAATTTACGATAATCATTACCAATAGTTTCTTGTTGTACACGAGATTTATATTTTTTGTCTTTAAGCTCTTTAAATTCAACTTTTCTATCAAAATAATTATCATCAGGTATAGATTTTACGTGATAGAATGCTTCAATCATTGGATAGTTTAAATACAGTTTTCCCATATCGGAAGATTCACAAAAATAATCTTGCATTAATTTAATTTTTTCAAGAGTAAACGTTGGATCCTGTGGATCTAAATCAAAAATTAATAAAATATCTGTATATTTTTCGTCAAACATTTTCTTCTTGTTAGTATCTTTTTCTTTAGCCTTTAAAATCTGAAGAATATCCATATCTTTTAATCTATCAATTCCATCTCTAAACATTTCTTGATAAAGTGTATATATATTAGTATAATATGGTACTATTTCATATTTAGCACCTATTTCATAGATACTAAATAGTTTTTTCATCACCAATACATCTGTTTTAGCACCTTCTACCAAAACCAAAATCTTCTTTTTGTTAGATCTACTCATTGAATTCACCATTTATATAAAGTTTCTCTAAATTATGTCCTTCACGTAATTCTCTATTAGTAGCATTAGCCAATGATGTTAATTTATCTGGTGTTAGTATAAAATAGCAATCTGGACGCATAATCCTATTTGTCAAAAGATTTGTATTGTGAGAAGTTAAAATAGTTTGAAACTCCTTGTGCTTTTCTAATAACTGCACTATCATTTCTGAAAGTTCAAAATGATAGTATGCATCAAATTCATCTATAAATAAAAATGATACATCCGTAGCGGTTGTTAACCAATAATATAATGTATATAAAGCTTTAGTTCCATTGGAAGCTACTTTGAAAAATGGAATAGGTGTTTTTTTATTAAAGTATAACCGTTGTTTACCATCTGGATCGTTTATAGCTACTAAATCTTCATCAACTCCTGCTGTATGAATCAATTCTTGAAAAGTTTTTAAATTATCTCCTTCAAATATAAAATTTATATAGTCTGTACTTTCTTCTTTATAACCGATATATCGATTTTCATCAAGACTTCGAAACCACAACATATTACTCACAAATCTCACCAATTGTTTAAGTGGTTTAACACTGTCAGATAAAGTATTATTAACCACATATCTTAAAATTGATATACTCTCATCTCTAAATTCAAAATTTAATGAAGGTACTAATTTTATGAGTCCTTCTAAATTTCCTGATTTTGATTTATAATCATAACTCATTATAAGTTCGTTATTTATTGAAATTTTTTCAAATAATAGCTTTCGCTCATTATTTTTTCTATATAAGTAATCCACTTCTCCGTCTGCTAATTTAAATATGTAATGAAATTCAGCAAAATCGGAATCTGAATCTGCATTTAAATAATAATCATACACACCTGGTGTAACATTTTTGTCTCCTAAATGTGTTGTAATATCAAATAGTGCTAGCCCCAAATTTGATTTTCCAACTGAATTTTTTCCATAGATTATTATTTTATTCAGTAAGTCATCATTGATACAATTTTCATTAAAATGATAGTCTCGTACATCTGAAAAGTCTAATTCTATATTTCTTTTAAAATTTTTGAAATCTTTTACTTCAAACTTTTTCAGCATAATATCACCCCTAAATTATATTAGTCTTGTGCATAATTCTAAAATGTTAGTTTATTAATTATCTTCATACTAAATTATACATTATTTTAACCTAAAATCAAGAAATGTATTCAATTTATCGTAAGAAAATTACGGCAAATAATTTAACAAATAGCAAACAGGAAAGAGGTTCGTTGTACTATAGGTTTTTGAATGAGTAGATTTTCTTTAATACTTATCTTTGTACGAGATAATATTATTATTAATTTTAATCAATGAATCAATTTGTAACAGATATTAATGAAACTTCTCTTACTATTAAAAAATCACCCTTCTTGCTTAATAATTATTATATATTCTATCTTATCCATATATTCACTATTATCTGCTTGATAAATTCAATATTGCCTGAAAATTCAAACATATACTGGTAATATCTTTCATTTAATACTGTTAATTAGGGAATACTAATGGGGATGAAGTAAAATAAAAAAGTGCTTACAAGAGCACTTTTTATAGTATGTATGTAAGCGTCAAAGTTTTAGCACCTTTAATAATTTCAGAAATAGTATTAAAATATCCTAGTAAGACAATCGAAAGCTTTACTAGGATTAATTTTATTTTTTATCTTTAATTTTCATATTTTCAGGAATCTTATTACTCCAAGGCATAAGATTCTCTAAGTTTTCGCTATCGGATATATCTATCCTTGATAGATTATCAAACAGATATACTAAGTACCTTTCTACAACCAAATTATTAGCCTTGGCAGTTTCAACAATACTATAAATATTGCTACTTGCAGTTGCACCTTTAGCAGTATTTGCAAAAAGGAAGTTTTTTCTGCCTATTACAAAAGGCTTAATAGCTCTTTCAGCTGCATTATTATCAACTTCTAAAGAACCATCTAATAGTACATTTTTTAATCCTGGTAAATTCTTTTTAGCATAATCAAGTGCCTTATTTGAATGAGTTTCTCTAAGCTCTTTTTCAAGCTTATAAATTTGCTCACAATAATTAAACCCTATTATTGCTCTAGAATTTTTTAGGGCTTCTTTATCTAAATCTACTATTATATTATGAAAATATCTTCTTATGTGAGCCAAGCAATATACTCTTGTAGCTCCGCTAACGGGAATAAGTATATTAGCATTGCCTACATTAATTTTTACTTCGTTATTGTATCTTTAATATATTTAAATTTATTTAAATATTCCTCCCTTGCATCAGTATATAATTTTCTATACATAAGTAAACCTCCTATTGATAATCTTTTACTTAAGTTTATCAATGAGAAGATGTGTTTTCTAGATACTTAATTTTTGACGCTTACTCTTCATCTATTAAATGTATTCATAATATTTTTATAGTCTGCCTTTATTAAGACCTGCATTAATCTTTATCAAAAAACTTTGCTGACGGTAACATTCTTATATTTTCGACTTTTACACCCACTGAAATAGCCTTATCTATAAATAAAGCTTCTTCCTCACTATCATAGTAGTAAATATTCCATATAGTATCTTTCGGTATATTTTCTAACACTTCTCTAAAATATGGTAAGTCTACATCTCCAAAAGAATGTCCTATAATAAATATTTGTTTTACCGACTTAAGGCGTTTGAAAAATCCAACATTAAAATTTAGATACGAATCTACATTTTTTAAAGTTCTTATGTAATAGTTTGCCATTGCATTATAAATGCTACTATCTTTTTCCCAAAAGTTCTCTGAAGCCTCATGCGCCTGTTCATTAGCTTTTTTTATTTTTTGTTTATTTCCATGTCCTATAACAGGTAGATACCCTACTGATTGATCCATACAACCATGTATATGTAGGACCTGACAACTATCTATTTTATATATTTTTTCTAAAAGTAATGTATAGTTGAACGAAAGAAATAAATCATCTGCAAATTCATTTATTTTTTTAGTCTTTTTTCTAACATTAATATCAATCTGTTCTACCCAACTTTTTAAATAATCATTTAATTCCTGTATGTACCCATATTGTTGTTCCCAATAATCATTTAAAGTATCCTCAATACCAACATCCCCACCTTCTAGTCCCATATCTATTGATGTAGCTACATCAACAATTTCACTTTCATTAATGTCAGAGAGATTGTTTTCAAATTCTCTCCAAAGAAGTTTCTCTACCAAATCTTGTCTACTTTCTGGAACATATCCATATGGCTCCTCCAATCTAACTAAGTAGCTCCAATCCTCTTTTTCTAAATATCTTCTAAAGTCAATGTACGATGTTGCTAATCCATGTGCTCTATCAAATCCATTTCCTACGATGAATAAATCCATTCATTCCACCCTAACTTATATTTTATATGCTATTCCTTTATTAGTATATCTTCTCCCAATTTATAAAACTCTTCTTTAATGATTTTATGATATGTTACTTGCCCACATTGTTTCATTCCAGATAAAATTTGTTTACAAGTATCCAATTTCGCCACTTGACTTAAAGTGTCCATTCTATTTAAGTCAAGTTTCTGTATATATAAAAAAATGTCATCTAGCCTTTCTGAAAAGCATCTGTTTCTTCCATATTCACGAAACGTCATTAGATAAGATAGTGTACTATCAGAAATATTTTTAGCGAGTTCTTTTCTCTTTTGTGCTTTATCTTGAATCACCCATAAGAACTCTTTTGCTGTTTTTTCTGATGATCCCTCCCATGAGCTATGCTCTTTATGGTACTTTCCCATCAAAATAACTAAGCGTGCATATTCTCTTAGTTCATCTTCCGAAATATCACCAAACACTTTTTCCATATCTATCAATACACAAAATTCTCTGTGATTCTGAATAATATTCAAAGCCTCCGTAAATTCCTTAGACCCTATTATATATTCGGCTTTAATATCATATTTTGCAACAGTAAAATATGATTCTGACCATTTGTTCCGTTTTGGAAGGATTAAAGCAATTTTTCTAAGATCTTCTCTTGAAAGATTTTTAGTGAATGTTCCTATTTTGTATTCTTCACATAGGTAAAATAATTCAGAAATTAAAGAATCAAATATAGACATTAGTTTGTCAAATTTTTCTTCTAAAATATCTATACTAATTGAAGTAATATTGTGTGTTATCATATGAGAATTTCCTTTATGATCATCTTCATACTTAAATGCATCACCATTTACATCGAAAAAGTAATCTTTCAAGTGCAAAAGTACTTTGTCATAAAATTCAACAATTCTATTATCTACCTTATAATACTTTGTTATAATCGAATCCAAAACTTCTATATCATGCGTGTATATTTTTTTCTTATCTATTTCATCAAATCTAATATTCTTTAATCTATAAATGCAAAGTATATTTTCTATAATAATCTTTAAACTTAATTCTATACTATGCCTTGCATTATATACTATTGGATAAATAAGATGATCTTCTGATTCCCCATGTTTGACTGCATTTATAAGTAGATATACAGATTTTTTATACCCTTCCCTGATTCCAAAATTATCAGTGCCTCCGTTATCTCCTACACATGCCACATAATAATCTGTATCATGATATTCAAATGGGTTATTATATCTTTCCATATCCACACCTCTAATCTCCACTTATAATACTAAAACTATTGATGCATAAATAATGGCTATCTAAAATTATATCTTAGTAGCATCAAATTCAATAAATACCCCGATAGTCTTATATAATTCTTGTAATCCTTGTTTTTAATAATCATTATGACAAAATATTAAACTAATATCAATATTTAATAGAATGCAGATACATCATTTGTTCCTTGCTTAGGTGTTTCATTTAGCCAACTCCTCAAATGCTTTTAGATGTTTACTTAAAATATTATTTGCGGCTTCTTCTACTGTAGCATCATCTGCAATAGTATCTTGCTGAAATTTACTATAGTCTATTAAAACATATCTTGGTACATTATTCTTTAATATAATTGCTGCACCATTTTCATCTACCATTCTTGCAACTTTAGTCAATTACAAAATAAAAACCACAACCAAGGAATTTATCTCCTGATTAACGGTCACAGATAGGTTATCTTGTAAACAGTTCACAATTGTATAGTATTTCCTTTGTATCAAGTAAGGTAGCTTCTCCTATTCCTACATTATTGGCTTTCATAAATGACTGTACCGCTTGATATCCCACTGCATAACCAGCAAATGATGATAAGCCAACAGGTTGATAACCCTGTTCTTTTGCAATAATGTCACCAAACATATAACTACTAACCTCAGCAAATCCTTTAACATCTAGTGAATCCTTTATTATCTCTTTTGAATATTCCAAATCCTCTTTGTCAAAAGAAGTAACCCAAGGTCCTAAAAAATCTTCACCATATAGTTCTTTTGCAAAAGACTCTGCCAACCCCTCTATAATTAAGTAATCACCAACAGTTACGTTCCCGTGATCCCAGTCAAAATATGAAAAACGTATATTATGATGAAATTCATGTGCAATTACAGCAGGGATTTTCGGGATATTATAGGAATTCGGGTAAATAGACACCTGAATAAATCCTGGGATTCCACCGAATCCACAATAACCTTTTTGTAATTCGAGTTTTTTGGGATCAGCTATATACATTCCAAATTTTAACTCATCGGCATTTATTTTCAGATTGTTATTTTGAATAAAATCAACACAATTCTTCAAAGTTTCATAGGCGGTTTGAAGAGCTTGAATTTCTTTTAAATTTTCTAACGCAATCTTTCCGGTTTCCTTATTTAATATATCAAGGTAACCAAGCATTTTTGTAGCCATTATTACATCATATCCATTAGGTTGATTTGCTTTTAATGGGACATTAATAGTATTCCACATTTTTTTAAAGGGCTTCATCATTGAATATCGATAGAAGTCTTCTCTCTCTTCTCCCATACTAAATAGTTTTTCATATTGTTTGATTGTATCTTCAATTATTATTTTCATCTCTACCACCTTTCTTCTTTTGATTTACTGAAAAAATTTCCATTGCCCTACTCATAAACTTGGCCAACCCTTCACTATATTGATCAATGTTTTGTGTAAAGCGTTCATCTTTGATATAAAGTTGACCTAATCCATAAAAGGCATCAAGAGAATAATTACCGAAATTCTCATTTAAAAAGTCATACCATTCTTTAATTGCTTTTTGTACTTCTTGCGATTTAGGAGAATAAGCGCGTAGTTGTACAAGTTTATTGAAAATCATATCCCAATTTTGATACAGATCTTCTTGTTCATCTTTAGCCATGCCTTTTAACTTCGCATTTACCTTATCAACAGATCGATTTCCCCAACGCATGCGAGCCTCTTGTTCATACTGGTTGAATCTAAAGTTAATACCCTCAAACCTCTCTTCGTGCGTAATATGAATCTCTCCTATTATGTGTTTAATCGTTTTATCAATGGTTTCAATCATTTTATCCACTCTATTTCGTTTCTCGATTAACATTTTCCGTTGTAAGATTAACGCCTCCTGTTGATTAAATGAAGGGCTATTTATAATCGTTTTAATCTCCTTCAAGGAGAAATCAAGCTCTCTAAAAAATAAAATTTGCTGTAACTTTTCAAGATCTTCTTCAGAATAAAGCCGATAACCGGAATCAGTGGTTTCTTTTGGTTTTAATAATCCAATCTGATCATAATGATGTAGTGTACGAACACTAACTCCAACCAAATCAGCTACCTCTTTTACTTTCATACTCATCTTTTTTATATACCTCCTTCAGTTGCTATTATAAAGTATTACGTAACGTGAGAGTCAACAAGTTAAATACGATAATTCAAGCTCACTGATTGTTAGTGGTAAAATAAAATTACCCACTTAAGGGAAAGAAAATTTCTCACCTATATAGAAAAATATAAGTCCTTTGTAGTTTAATATAATTAAAATACTACTAATAGGGGATTTAACAGCTAAAAGAATATTTCAAGATTTGCAAAGAGATTATAACTTTGGTGGAGCTATGATACAGTAAAACGATATGTACATAAAATTAAAGCAACTCCGCCGAAGGCTTATATGCTTTGTGCGTAAGAAAAAAAATATTGCACTTATAGGCATTCTGGCAATGATAAAACACATTTTAAAACAAAAACAGGGCTGCAAATATTGGAAAAAGAAAATGAATTATATCCACTTCATCCTAATAACGGATATAATTCATTTTCTTCTCTAAAATAATCTTCCGCTATCCTAAAATTTATAGAGTAAGAATAGCGGAAAAACCATTATTTATTATATATGCTAACCCAACAAAGTATTACTTTTGCTTAATTAATCTAACTACTGTCTCCACATGGCTTGAGAGGACAGAATGAATGTCATTTGAGTATGTTCGTTCTCGGAAACATATCCACTGCGTTTTTAGCACTATCGGTAGACGGGAACATATCCATTCATGATAAAAAATAACGTGTCTAATTGCATAATCATGATTGAGTAGAGTTGTCAAAAGAATAAACATAACGTATTTCAGTAAGTTTTTTTCCTGTAATTTCAATAATGCATTCATCGTCTTCATTGCATCGCCACTTATTCTTCCGGCTGAATCAATACTACCCCCTGCTCTGAGATGACAATAATGATATCACCTGAAGCTGGTATCCCCTTGTTGGAAGTATATCTTTCAAAAAATTTGACAAAACTTATCATCTAGTACAATTTCCATGCCTAAAACCACAATATTAATATCCCTCGACTACTATAACTTCACCTTCTTCATCAGTTGGGGGTTGAAAATGATCATAATAAGTGGAAGCTGTTTGCTCCGTCAATATGATATCATTTTGATGATTTCCGTTTCTTTTTCGAATACGTTCCATAACAACTTCCTTAGGTGTCTTTATATAATAGATTTTGGGTTCTATGTCGTATTTCTTTAATAATGAAATATATTCATTTCTCATTTCTCTAGACCAAAATGAATAATCGAGAACAATATCAATGTTTTGCATGATAAGTGAAATTAGTTTTTCATCAAGATAGGTTTTAATATCTTCTAAAACCTCCTGAGGTAAAGGATGTTCATTCAAACCTCGTTTGAATGATTCTTCATCATAAGATAGTATTGTCATCCCGGTACTTTCAAATTTTTTTGCTAGTGTTGATTTACCTGCTCCCGCAGGGCCGCACATTAAAATAACTTTACTTTTCGACAAATTATCTACTGTATTTTTCATTGATATAACCTCCTATAACAAACCAAGAAAACATGACACTCTCCTTAAGCATTATTACTATTCGCTCTTTTCATGATTTCCTGTACTATTGATGTTTTAGCATTCGCATAGTGCTGGACATGCCTCCATTTATTCTTTGCCAAGCTTCGTTTGACTTGTGCATATTTGTCCCGATCAGTATCATTAGTCCGCAACCAATCACGGAAGCGTAACATTCTATCAATCTCTGATGTGTCCAAACTGAACACATGCAGATTAATATCGGTATCCGGTCCTTTAAACAAACGATGCTCAAACCAGTCAGGTTCTCGAATCTGTAGCACATATCCGGCCGCTTCCAACACTGGAACGTAGGATGACTCATCAGCAGAATCCTTAACAACCAACCGTATTCTTTTGCAACTCATCATCCGTTGTAGGCATGGAGGTATTATTAGATATCATCTTATCGCACTCCTTTGCTGCTTATTATCTAGGGTTAAACTTAACTACTATTTTTTCTTTGCGATATAAAATACATAACTGTAATAATCTACTACTAATCTAAAATAAAGCGATTATAAGCTATCCTTTTTCCTGTGTTTGTTTTAAAGTTTTCATCTATACACTTTTTTATCTTTTCCTGTTCTTTTTCTTTATCCATAACCGTTAAATTTTCAAGCAAATCAGCTTCCCATTGTATTTGAAAATCAAGTCCATCAATTTTAGATGGAGTATGATGGTTGCCTATTATAAAGCATATTCTATCAATATTTTTGTTATAGCCTACCTTTTTTAATATTTCTTTCGCTACTTCTGGTCCTTCCTTTTCTTGATAGACACCATCAATAGAACCGTATTTTTTTTGTGCTTCAACCGCACCAATATCATGTAGTATAGCAATAATACTGATGAATTCTTTTTCTTCCTCTCCGATATTTTCTCCTTTCATTATATCTTCTGCATTTTTCAAAACTTTGAGAGTATGCTCTATGCCAAAAGGAATTTCTTTGAATACTTCTTTCATCTCTATAATAATTTTTTCTTTAAACATAAATTACCTCCATTTATACCTTATAGGTGTTTTAGTTCTATCTATCCACTTTTTTGTTCGCCGATACAATCAGCATCATGGGACGGCGCATTTCATCCTGCATCCCCGGAATATCCATCATGTTTTCCGGCGGCTGCGGCTCCACAATATGATTTATTATAAAACCATTTGAAAGCAGTGTATTTAGATATGTGGTCAGTGTTCTATGATATTTTGTAACCTTTTCTCCCAAAAACACAGCTGTCCGTTTGCCCTCATAATAATAATTATCCACCGGAAAATGCAGTATTTCTCCTTTTTCGTTATAATGCCAGTCTTGTGTTCCATAGGCAGTAAAAACAGGATGTTCAACCGTAAAAACTAGCTTACCACCAGACTTCAGTATTCTATATATCTTTTTTACTAAAATCTCATAATCTGCTACATAGTGAAACGCAAGTGAACTTAATATTACATCAAAACTCTCCTCTGGGAATTCCACATCTTCTATAGCACAGCATTTATATTCAACCTGTGGAAAATGTGTTTTTTCTTTGGCTACCTCGAGCATTTTATGAGAAATATCAACACCTACAACAGAAGACGCTCCGTGTTCCATCGCATAAATACAGTGCCATCCATAGCCGCATCCTAAATCAAGCACACGCTTATCTTTAAAATCCGGCAGCAGCTTTCTCAATGTTTCCCATTCTCCTGCACCGGCTAGTCCCTGCTGTGAGCGACTCATTTGACTGTATTTTTGAAAAAATATATTATCATCATATTTGTTTTCTTTCATCTGAATTCCCCCTCGTTTAAAAAGTTATTTATCTCCGTTGCAATTTTTTTCACTTCTTTATAAAGCTTCTCGGTCATATCGTAGCATTCAAAAAGTGAAAGACCGAGTACTTCAAAAATATGATTTACCCTTTCGGCATATTTTTTAGGTTTATATTCAAAAGTTTCAAGCAGTTTTATAGCTTTCTTTTCGTTAATGCAATAAGCATTATTGCATGAAAATAGTACTTGATTTAAGCATGAAATAATACGAAAAACATGGCCTGCAATATAATATTTATCCTCTGTTCCCGCATTTGCTTTTACAAACATTAAAGAGAACTCTGCTTCAAATAAAAAAAAGTTTATCAAGCTCTTCTTTAGAGCACCAGGGTAAATTTCCGCCTGATTTTTTAATTCGCATAAGCTTTCATTTTTAGCATATTGTATCTTGCTGATCGCCAATTCTCCACGATACATAGCACTTATATAACCATGTGGATGCCCAGTCTGATAATTGGCAGTAACACTTCCTTGCTCCGTATCTTTGATTATTTGTTCCACCCGTTTTATATCACGTAAAATCAAGTCAACATGATACCCGTTTATAACTAACCATCCGCCACCATTAATCCAATCACCCCACGCTCCGGGAGGTACAACAAGGTTATTTCTATTCTCATCATCCAATTCTGTAGCAATTTGATTAATCGCTGTCAGGTCAAATGATTCTGAATTGTAATAGATTCCTATATCTATATCAGAATCCTCTGTATGGGTACCTCTTGCACGGGAACCCCCTAATACGATGCCTTCTATATAAGGCAAAGAGGATAATTTTTCTGTCACTGATTGAATAATATTATCTATCATACGAACACACCCTTTATTTTATTTTGCATCTAATTTTCTAATCTCAGTTATCATTGGGCAAACTATTGCAATGCAAATAATTAAAATACCTGATAGTAAAAACCAATGATTTACACCGATTCTATCAGCAAAGAATCCAGAAAGAATTAACCCAATTGGCATAGCAAGAGACATGATACTTCCAGTTAAAGAAAATACACGTCCTAAATATTCAGGCTTAATTTTCTCCTGAAAAAGAGCTGTTTGCACACCGCTGTAAAACGGAACCGAAAGCCCCATTATTGCACAGCAGACTACAAATATGAAAAATCCACTTTGAGGAAGTAACCCTGAAATGGTTAAGCTTATCCCCATCATAAAAATTGATGCCATTATTAATAAGATTCGCTTTTGGTAATTCCCAAATAACCCTAATAATAGACCCCCTATCAACATACCAGAGGCATAAGCAATCTCCGTAATAGAAATATGCATCGGTGTACCATTAAAATATTCCATACTAATTAATGGATAAAGTGCATTGATTGGCATGTAAACCAGCATATATAAAGTACCTATTAGTAACAAGCCAAATAATCCTTTGTTTTCTTTCAAAATATAAAAGCCATCTTTCATCTCTTTTATAAAACTTAGGCCTAATTCTTGCTTTTCTACATCAAGCTTAGGGATTTTTATCAATACTAGTGCAATAATAGCAACTATGGCACCAAATACATCAATTGCTATAATCGCATTTAATTCCCAAATAGAATATAAAAAGGCTGCAGCAGCTGGGCTAATAATATAGCTTATAGATTGTAATGATTGGCTGTAACCAGCACATTTAGTTAACTGATCCTCTGGTACTAAAAGTGGTGTTACAGCACTTAATGCTGGGGAATGAAAAGCTGCTCCAACACTTCGTATAAAAAGCACCACCATAATCATCCATATCGGAATTTCCATATATAATGCAATAAATGCTAATACCGCACCTGCTATAGCAATAATTAAATCTGCTATTATCATAATCGTCTTTCTATTATAACGGTCAACTAAAACACCAATAGCAGGTCCTAAGACTGCATATGGTAGAAAACCAATAAGTGAAGCTATTGATAGTACCATGGCAGATCCCGTCTTTTCTGTAATATAAAAGATAATCGCCATTTGTAATATAGCACTTGTAATAAGTGAAACTGCCTGACCTGCATATATAGTAAAAAACCTTTGTTTCCAATTATATTTTTCCATTTTATCTTCTCCTACATTTCTCCAGAATAATTCTTATAATTTAATATTCGGTTCAAATTATAACTATTTTAGGCAATAAAAAATGCAGACCTAGTCCCACAATGTGACTTTGGTCTGCATATATACAATATGAGGATACACTAAATAAAGGTATAGCAAAAAGGCTATTCCTTATCGTAATCAACTCCAATATCGTACAAATAAGCACAACAAAAAGCCTATCACTGTGGATAGAATTGCTCTTTTTATTGCTGGCTTATCTTAAACGCATTGAAGCTGTCATAGTTTTGGTTCCTCCTAAATTCTTAATTATATCAACGTATATTATAGCATAAAAAATTAATATATTCAATATTAAGATCTGATAATTAATAAAACCGCCATTCCAAGGAATATATCCCCAGTTGGCGGCCTCTGTAAATCTTCTCTTATACCTCTATTTCTGCACCTGATTTAAACTCTACTGTAAGCTTATCATCAAAAACTGTTACTTTCTCAATCAGCATTCTTACCAGCCTTTCATCATATTCTTCTAGTAGGCCATCTTGCTCATTTAAGAACTTCTCCATTTCCTCCAGTTTTTGTTTAGATCCCTTTCTTTCAGCCTGTTCAGTTAAAGCCCTGTGCCTTTCTTCCCTGAGCTTATAAATCTTTCCAGCTACATCATTATAATCTTCTTTGGCATTGGCTTTTTGAAGCAGTTCTTTTTGTAACTCTAGCATCTTTTTATCTATCTCCTCTACAGCTTCATTGCTGGTTTCAAATACTACTGTTTCTATGTTCTTCTTTAGTTGAGGTAAAAAATCATTCTTCTGCCCTAGCAATATATTAATTGCCTCTACAGTCTTTTCATATAGGATATCTTCTCCCACTGTCCTGGCATTACATGATAAGCCTGTACTCTCAAGCCTGCTCACACATCTCCAGACAATTGATTTCTTTCCACTATTGTTCCAATGAACCCTGCGAAAGATTTCACCACATTCCCCACAAAAGACAATCTGTGAAAAGGCGTGGCTTGAACTAAAGTTTCTTCTTTTACCGCTTGAGCTTATATGACCCCTGCTTCGGCGGACAAGTTCTTCTTGGACTTGCATATATATTTCACGTGGTATAATTGCTTCGTGGTTATTTTCAACATAGTATTGAGGAACTATCCCGTTGTTTTTTACCCTCTTCTTTGTTAGAAAGTCTACGGTATAGGTTTTTTGTAGAAGGGCATCCCCCATATATTTTTCATTACTAAGAATTTTTCTAATAGAGCTGGTATGCCACCTTTTACCTCCTGCACCTGTAAGCACTCCATCGGCCTCTAGTCCTTTTTTAATCTTATCCATAGAAGAACCTTCAAGATATTCCCTATAAATCCTTTTAATAATTTCAGCTTCTTCTGGAACAATAACCAGCTTTTTATTCTCATCCTTTGTGTAGCCTAAGAACCTAGAGCAGTTTACCATAACTTGTCCTTGCTGGTATCTGTACTGGTATCCCAGTTTAACATTCTGACTTAAAGATTGACTTTCTTGCTGTGCCAAGGATGCCATTATAGTTATCATTATTTCACCTTTAGCATCCAGAGTATTAATATTTTCTTTCTCAAAATAAACTGCCACATTTTTATCTTTAAGCTTTCTGATGTAATGTAAGCAGTCTAGGGTGTTCCTGGCAAACCTACTGATTGACTTTGTAATGATCATGTCAATTTTTCCTGCCATACACTCATCAATCATTTTATTAAATTCTTCTCGTTTTTTAGTGTTTGTCCCGCTTATACCATCATCAGCAAAAATACCTGCAAATGCCCATTCATTATTCTTTTTAATAAATTCAGTATAGTGCTCTATTTGCACATCGTAGCTGCTGGACTGTTCTTCGCTATCTGTAGAAACTCGGCAATATGCAGCTACCCTTAGTTTAGGTATTTCATCTTTATTACCGTTATTACCAGATCGCTTCATTGCTGGAATAATAACTACATTCCTATTAGGTATCATTTGAACGCTCCTTTCTTCTTATTAAGCCATAAACATATTCAGCTTGAGCAAAAGGGTCTTCATAATCTTCATCTATAGAACCTATAGTAAAATCAAAATCTTGCTCTGGCTTTTCTTGCTCTTTACTTTCATATACTCTGCCTAGCTTCCTGGCTCTTTTTTGCCTTTCAATTTCCGCCTGTTTAAATGTTTCTTTATCAACTATGGCTGGATAAAATCCATCCCCTAGATACTTTTTGTTTCTTAGCATATTTCCTGCTGTCCCATGGTAAGCATTAATACCCGACTTCTTAGCTGCAGCACTTAAGGATAGTCCAGATAAATATTCCTTAAAAAAGGCTTGTATCCTATTAGCTTTTTCCTCATCAATAAAAGCTGCACCATTTTCTATCTTGTATCCATAAGGTGTATGTCCCATAAACCTCACATCCTTTCCCTAAGTGTAATTCCGCACTTTAAAACAAAACCTAGTTCTTCCCTCGAAAGGACCATAACCTTATCAACATGTTGGCTAAAGGCTTCATCTTCAAAATCCGTTAACATTGCCGCTCTATTTGTGTATTTTATTAGACTACTAACTTCTTGTCCTTTTGATAACTCTCCATTTAAGTCTTGGATTAGACCTTCTTTTTCTTCTATAAGGTTGCCTTCTTCCATTTGAAGTTCATTCTTTTCCTTGTTAAAAAGGGCAGGCTCTAAATATTTCTTTGCCATAAGGCTTACTAGTAAATCTTGTTGCTTTCTATTGCTTTCAATTTGTTTTTCAAGAGTCTCAATCTTTGAAAGGTTGCCTGATTTGCTCATTATTTTAAGTTTATTAAGGAGAGGTTTTAAAATAAAATCTTTGCCAAAGATTAACTTATTCATCATGGTTATAAAAGCATTCTTTATATCCTCATCCCTGATAAAGAGCATGGAACATTCCTCTTTATGCGTCAGATGTGTATTGCAAGTCCAAGCCACATATTTGATTTTGCCTGTAGAATGGATTCTTCTTTTAAAGGTCCCTCCGCATTCGGAGCAAATTATCTTACTTGAGAAGCTGTATCTGTTTTGATATTTTGAATTCCTTTTTTCAATTCCCTTTTCCCTTGCTCTTTGTTCCAAGATTAAAGCAGCCTTTTCAAAATCCTCTCGGCTTATAATTGCCTCGTGATGATCTTGAATAAGGTACTTATTTTTCTCTCCATAGTTGGTACGTCTATTAAAACTACTATCTGTGTATGTTTTCTGCAAAAGAGCGTCACCTACATATTTTTCATTTACTAAAATTCCACGAATAGTAGTCCCTGACCATTTGCCTCCTCTTTTAGAAGGAATGTTTCTATTATTAAGTGCATTGGCTATTTTCCCAGTTCCCTTACCAGCTAAAGCTTGACTGAAAATGTACCTTACTATTTCAGCCTGTTCTTTATTTACTACCATTTGGCCATCTATATTTTCATATCCGTATGGTGGATAAGAAATCTTAAATGTTCCATTTTGAAATCGTTTCTGGACTGCCCATTTATTGTTTTCTGAAATAGATGTTGACTCACTCTCCGCTAGGCTACTTAAGATAGAAAGCATTAGTTCACTTTCCATGGACTGGGTGTTAATATTTTCTTTTTCAAAATATATAAATACTCCCATTCAGGATTAGCTTTTATATGTTTTTCATAATGAGTTGTCTGTGCTTTTAGGCTTTCAAGTTGTTCATCACTATCTGTAGATACTCTACAATAAGCAGCAACCCTTAATTTGGGATTAGCAAACAGATCTGGTCTATTTGCTTCAATTTTTGTTATCTTTCTCATTGTCTCACCCCCTCTTTGGTAGGTCACATGTTACCGTTAAAATCCTTATATATCAACGATTTAAGGGCATTATCTTCACTAAAATAGGTGAGAAAGTTTCACGATTTAATTCATTAATTTTGTTAAATTCCACCTTGTCTATTAGCCCCTTATTAAACATTTTTTTCAGGATTCTTTCAGCCTGTGAATAGTTAAATTCTCCTTGCAGCTGATCATCAGATATTCTTGTAGATAAATTTTCCTCTTCTAAAATTGCATTGGATATTTTACTTGTCTTTTTATTTTCTATTTCTTTCATATGGCATTACCTCCTACTTAATAGCCACAGGAAGGGCTATAAGTTGAGGTTTGAGAAAACATATCTAAAAAAAGGCATAAAAAAATGCCTGCAGGAGTTTTCCCACAGGCTTTTATACGTTAATCATATTTTATAAAGGCATTAATCACTAGTAAAGGGTGGAGAATATTAGATGTTTACTAAATCAGTAAAGTAATTATTCTGTTATTAATTTCAATCAGTCCTTCATCCTTCATGTTTTTTAATTCACGAAATAAAGAAGGCCTTTGAACACCAAGATGGTCTGCAAGTTGTTTTTTACTTATGGGAAGATAGATTGTTTTAGAATTTTGAATATTGGCTTGAGCAGACAGGTAGTTTGTGAGATTTTCTCTTAAAGATTTTTGGGTGTATATTGCAATTTTTCTATTAAGACCTTGTGAGTTAGAAGATAAAATTTTTATAAACTCTATTGCAAAAAGCTGATCTTTCAACAATGTGTCTACAGCAGATTTGGGGATATATATCAGACTAGTTTCCTCTATACTATAAATATTTAAAGGATATTTGTTATTATCACCAAACAAAAGATTAGCCCCTACTACACCACCACTAGTAAATTCAAATACAGTTGTTTCTGAACCATGACTAGTTAAAGAGTAAGCAACAAGCTTGCCTGATAGAATTACATCTATTCCAGAACAAACTTCGTTTTGGTCATGAACAGTTTTACCCTTATTATAAATTCTATTTTGAAGATTATAGGTTCCAATTACATTTTTTAAAAGCAAAGTATCCACATTTCTAAAGAGTGATATATTCTTTAATATATTAATCATACATAAGTTCCCCTTTTTATTTTAATTATAACAAAAAGAAACATAGGTGTCTATTGTATTTAGTTTTATGATGGTAAGATTGAAATATAAAATTTAATTTTAAAATAATAAAGGAGAGATTTAGAATGATAGAAAAAACATTTAATTTATCAAAAGGCAATGAAAAAGCAGTAGAAAAAGTTATATTCGATGAAAATATACATTATCTACACATGGTTTTTAATGAGAATGAAGGTTTACCAGAGCATTATTCAAACTCCAATGTCTATATGACTGTTATAAGAGGAGTTCTATCTATAGCTTTAGATGAACAAGAAGCTCATGAATACAGCTACAATACCTTATTAAAGATTCCAGAGGGGACAAAAATGAATGTAAAAAATCTTCATAAAGAAACACTAGAAATCATTGTTGTAAAAGCACCAGCACCAAAAGCTTAAAAGGAGGGCGATAAAAGTGGATATATTTACAATTATTTTATGGTTAATTACTCTTGTTTTTCTTTTCATATCCTTTAAAAAGGATGGTGCTAAAACGAAAAAGGCTTTAAAAATGGCACTTAATATGGGAAAAGGTATGGCCATAAGCATTTTTTCTATTATTTTAGCAATAGGTCTAATCCTAACATTTTTACCCCCTACAGAAATTGCAAGCTTTGTAAGCAAGCAGTCTCTTTTTCTGGCAACTGTTGGTTCGGCTTTACTTGGAACAATTACCCTCATTCCAGCATTTATAGCCTTTCCTTTGATAGGAACTTTAGTAGATGCAGGAGTAGGTACTGTCCCTTCAGTAGCTTTCTTGACTACTCTTACCATGGTTGGACTTGTTACATTTCCACTGGAAAAAAAGGAGTTTGGTACTAAATTCACCTTAGTTCGTAACGGCTTTAGCTTTGTTTTTGCAATAGTTATTGCACTTGTAATGGGGGTAATTATATGAACATAATTAAAAAAGCAAAAGATAATTTATTTTTTATACTAGTTCTTCTTGTATACCTTTTAATAAGTATTTTTAGGCCAACAATGGCCTTTGAGTCAGTCAAAAATAGTGCTTATTATATAAAAGAAATGTTAATAATAATGCCTGTAATTTTTGTTTTAACAGCCCTTTTAGATTTATGGGTTCCTAAGGATAAGATAATGCAACTTTTAGGAAAGGAAGCAAAGGGAAAAGGGTTAGTCTTATCATTTATAATTGGTAGCATTTCAGCAGGTCCTATTTATGCTGCCTTCCCAATGTCAATAATGCTTCATAAAAAAGGAGCTTCTATAAGAAATATTGTAGTTATTTTAAGCTCTTGGGCTGTAATTAAGATACCAATGCTTTTAAACGAGGCAAAATTCCTAGGTCCTAAGTTTATGATCATACGTTGGGT
Organism: Clostridium cochlearium; assembly: GCF_900187165.1. Lineage (NCBI taxonomy): Bacteria > Bacillati > Bacillota > Clostridia > Eubacteriales > Clostridiaceae > Clostridium > Clostridium cochlearium. The sequence goes on from NZ_LT906477.1 coordinate 1,640,433, forward strand.
TCTAACTGTTTTAGCTATAATCATATTTTCTTGGATTGCTGATAAAATAATAAAAGATGAAGATATTCCGAATAAGGAAGAAGTAAAAGTTGGTATAGAAATTAATAAAAAGGCTTGTATTGGATGTAGCTTATGTGTTAAAACTTACCCTGAAGTATTTAAAATCGATGGGAAAAAAGCTTTTGTTAAGGATTATGATGAAGATACAGTAAATAAGGAAAAACTTAATGAAGCAGTAAAGGTTTGCCCAGTTAAGGCAATTGAAAGTGATTTATAGATTCATCAAATTAAAACCATGAATAAAGACCATGCCTAGATTTTAATCTAGACAGCATGGCCTTTATCATTGTGTAGTAAATAAATATTAATCATATTTTATAAAGGCATCAGTGAAGCCAGCTTTTTTAGCTTTTGCTAGTTGAGTTTCAGCATTAGCTTTAATGGAATAGGCCCCTATTTGGACTCTATAGAGTTTCTTTGTAGCAGGGGTACTAGTAGCAGGCTTACTTTCCTCAACTAATAGTTTCTTTACATCTGCCCTAAAGGTATCCATGGACTTACCATGCTTCGGAAACCAATTACTAGGATCACCATGATTACTTGCAATACCAAGTTTATATCCTTCATAGTGGCCAATGATATTCTTTTCAGTAAGCTTATATAACTTACAAAGATGCACACATAGCTCCACAGCTTTTTTATAAACCTTATTGAAATAAGAAGCATCATTTAGGTTGTCCTCGCAGATTTCAAAGCCAATGTGGGTATCATTTGCCTTGCCACCAGCATGCCAGCCTCTATGATTCCAAGGCAGAGTTTGATAAGTTGCAATGGAACCATCAGCAAGTTTTCCAATAAAACCATGGACACAAACCTGCCTTCCATCTGGACGTGGCTGATTCCAGTGGTTATTATATTGGTTCCTTCCTAAAAGACCATCATCTGGACCAACATATCTTTTAAGATTTGGGTTATTTGCACCAGTGGAGTGAACCATAATTCCTTTTGGAGTGATTGTTTTTCCAGCCTTATAGCAGTCATTGTTTACAAAGATTAATTTTCTTAAATTCATTACTCATTTCCTCCTTTATTATGCAATTGTTAGTCGCTTGCAAAACCTCAAGCCCGTTAGGGCTCAAGGAATTTCAAGCTTTATCAAAAAGGATTTCCCCCACTCAATGTCGAATTTATATAAATATCACCAAATATAAATTTAAGGAGGAACCCTTGTGATCAATTTAAAAAACCAAATTCATCTTTCTAATATTTATGAAGAAGTCGTAGACTGTTTTGAAGAAGATAAGCCTAAATTTATTAAGCTTTTTGAAAAACATATTAACATGAAAATGTTAATACCTCAAAGTTTTTATAATGCCTACTATTCCTCAACTGGTCGTCCTAGAGATTATTCTCTTTCTTCAATGCTAACCGCATTCATAGTGCAACAAATACTTGGTATCTCTGAAACTGAATTATTTATAAATATATTGAATTTGTCTAAAGAATTAAGATCTCTTTGTAATTTGAATAAAGTGCCTCATGAATCTCAGTTCTCTAGATTTAAATCTAACTTTATTCAACATATTCATAGTTTTTTCAATCATTTAGTTGATATTACTGAACCTATTTGTAAAAAACTTAATTCTGAGTTATCTAAAATAATAATTGCTGATACTACTGGTATTGAAGCTTATGCTAAAGAAAATAATCCTAAATATTTTGAATCTCTTTTAAATACTGGTAAAGTTGCTAAAAAGAAAAATTCAAATATAATTATTTTCTAGGTGATGCTGCTTATGATTGTGATGACAATTATAAATATCTAATTAAAGATTGCAACACAATACCTATTATTCCAATTAATCCTCGTAATTCTTCTGATTTACCACAGCCTAGCGGCTTTACTGATAATGGAGTTCCCTTATGTCCGAAGGACTCTTCTCTTCCAATGAAATTTGATGGAGTTACAAGAGAAAAAGGACGTTCTATGCGAGTTAAATGGCTTTGCCCTAAATCTAAAAAAGTACGAATTAATGGTAAAACTAAGTATATACTTTCCTGTGAAAATCCATGTACATCTTCACCTTGTGGAAGAATATATCATCCAACCATCAATAAAGACTTTAGACTTAATTGTCCTCTTCCTCGAAATACAGAAAAATGGAATAACTTATATAAAATCAGAACTATTACTGAAAGAACCAACAATATTATTAAACACCCATTAGGTCTATCGACCTTAAAAATTAATAAGACGGATTCTTTAAAAGCTGAATTATTATTAGCAGGTATAACCCAATTAATTACTGTAATTATTAGCTATAAAATTAATAATAAAAATAAGATACTCTCAATAAAATCATTAATTGCTTAATCTATAGTTTGTTTTTTTAAAAATTTAATATTTATAATTTAAGGTGAGTATTTAATTTTTTAAATCATTAGTTTTGCAATCAACTAAGTTAAAATAATTATTGATGACTATACCACTTCTTCTTGGCTGAAAATTTGGAACCATAACCATTAGCTGCTCTATTCCCTCCAATGATGTACCATACATAAATAATTTTGACATTGTTCTCAATCCTTTCTTTTCTGTTTTTAGGCATAAAAAATGGCGAAGTTCTTTGGTCACTTAGTTGACCTAAAACTTTGCCATCTTACAATCTGTATTTAGTTTTGAATTATATAAAAATAGATGTATTAGAATCTTTTATATTCTAATACATCTATAATTTCCATTTTAAATTTGTCTAAGTATTTTCTTATTAGTTGCACATAATAATAATAATAATAATGCGAATCTAGATTTGGCTATAATGCTTTCTATATAAAATTTTTGTTATTATAAAATGTGGACTACTAGTTATTATAAAAACAATCGAAAGCATTATTCTAATAGCTAGACTAAATTCCATAAAATTAAGAGAAATAATAAAGGATATGAAGATTAAAAAAGTTTGTATTAATAATATTAATTTATTATTTATAGTTTCTACACTTCCCAATATATTGCCTAATAAATGTATTAGTGAATATGAAAAAATAAAAAATGCTGGTAAAAATAATAATAAAGTCAAATCTGTAAACAGAGGGAATTCATTATTTATATAATTGGGATATAATTTTATCATTAAGAAAATAGGAATAAAAAAAGATATAATAATCCAAAAAGGATATATCATACTTTGAATTTTCTTCATAAATTCCTCCTTGATTATGACGTATAATTCCACTAATCTTCATCTTCAGTATATCATTAACCTACCATAGTATCAATCAAATTTAACCATTTACTCTTCCTATATCCCCACTTATCCAATGTCATCTGTCAAATGCCCTATTTTTAAGGGTCAAAAAAGGGTGATTTTTCACCGATTTTTGACCCAAATTTCGCCCTCAAACCACTACATGTTGTGGCCAAACCTTCTTATTCGCCCTCTGAACCACAATACGTCATCAGAATTGCTGCCTCAACGTGGCTCGAGAGGACAGAATGAATGTCTTTCGAACTGTCTGTTCTCGGAAACATATCCACAGCATTTTTATTGCTATCGGTATGTGGAAACATGTCGACATAAAAATATGCAGACATTTTCTTAGTATTTTGCCTGAAACAATCTTTCTCATCTTTTTATTGGAGAAATTCCTATCTAAATATTTTTCTTCACCAGTTTGCACAATCGTTTCACATAAGGATGCTTTTAAAATCTATAAGGCAAGAAAAAATAGAGTTTCCTACACTATTTGCATTTAACATTAGTTTTGTGTGGCTATCGTCATTAAAAAGTATTTACCAGCCTTTTCATTTACAATAATTTTACTTGTTTTTAGTACATTTCGATACACCCAAATCATCAAAAGTCATTTCAAATTGAATATTAAATTCTAGACTACTCCATTTATCTTTCCATGTATCTCCGTTGAATGGTTTTTGTGTTAAGGTTTTTGTATAACGACCAATACCTAGACAATCGCTATTAGCCTTTTGAAGTTTATTGACCAATTCTTTTGCTTCTTGCTCCAAGGAAGATTGAATTCTATCTTCCAGTTTCAGATAATTCTCTTGTATATCAGATTTCATCGCATATTTGTATTCTCCGAGGTGAGACGATAATTTTACAGATACATTAACATCATTATAAGAATTTGAAAAGTCTATCTTTGTGGTAGTTTTTGTGTTTAATAAAGTTATGTCACATATGGTGACAGGTAGCACTTTATGATATTTTACTAAGGGGTGTAAAAGCCTAAAAATGCGTTCTTCTTTAAGTGTCAAAGTATCTGTCAATGCATCATTGTTAAATACTGCAATACCTGAGTAAACCAATTTATTATTTTGTATTTTGTAGAAGGGCAGATAAGGGTCTTCATATGCAGAATAGTAACTCTTTAGAAAGTAATGCAGGTTTTGTGTTAAGATTTCTCCTTGAGATTCATTAAAATTCATTTTTTCATAGAGAAATATATCTATATTTTCCTTAAGTGTAGTATTTAAAAAACTTTCCATATCACCTTCCACTACCGCTAAATAAAGTCTCTGAGAAATGGAAGGGTCCCTAAAAAAAGTATTGATAACATCAAAAAGTCCCTGTTCTGCTATTTTCTTATCGATAAATACTATCCTCAATTGACCAGTTTTTACTTCTCTAAAATAGTTTGCATTTAATTTCAATATTGCACCTGTCAAGGTTCTGTCTTCTGATTTTATAATTTTCCTTTCTTCTTTTTTTATAGGAGGTACAATTGTAGTGACCTCTATATTGTCGTCATCAGTTGGTCGAATATAAAATAAAACCGAAGGTGCTATATTCTCAATGTAATTTTTGTTAGGTATCCTATGTTTTGTACAACCGGTCAAAAATAAACACACTATCATAGTAAATATAAAATATCGCTTTAAAAATGACATTATTTTACCCTCCGTGACTTAGCTAAAATTGCAATGAATATTATAGCTGGGATTGAAGTGTAAGTAAATACGGATAAGTATAATAGAACATCGTCCCAAAAGAGTGCTTGAATTTCAGTTGTAAAAAGCTTTAAGATAAAAAAAATACAGGCGAATGTAAAAAAAGAGCTTGTCATAAAAAATGCAAGTGTGGTTTCTTTTGGTATTTTCTTGCTTCCCGTAATATAAACAATAGCCTTAAAAGAAGAAAGTAGAATTACAGCAAGGGAAAGAGTAAAATTTACCATAAGAACCGGCAGGGTAATCATTTCAATTCTTTGTATGAATTGAAATTGCAAAAAGTTAATCATATTAATATAACTATGTTGAACATAAGGTAAAAAATCGGATCCATAAAAGATAAATGTACCAAGAAAAAAAGCTACATACTCAATAATAGTCATTAAATTTCCAATAAACATGGATTTGTGAATGTTTACATCAGAACGAATATACGGTCCAATTAAGATAAGATATTCAGGACCGCTAAAGAACCCCCATATTAACAGCATAGAGTTAAGAAAATTAGAATTAAATACATTTCCAAACAACGGAAATATATCTTGAATGCTAACAAAAGCATTAAACATTAATAGTATGTACAACAATAAAATCCCAACAGAAAAAACAAATGCAATAACTGAAAATTTCAAAGCATTTGAAAAACCTTTACTTGCCAAATAGACGCTTGAAATGATTAAAACAAGTACTAGAGTTAGTTTCCGGTGTTGTGTCATAAGATATTTGTGTAGTAGATAAACATAGTAGGAACTAGCAATAATGAATTTTATGAGCATACAACACAACAAAACAAACAAAAAGATTTTAGTAAATACATTTCCAAACAAGTCAAATATACCGATAACACCCTTTTTTCCCATGTTACTTGAAAGCCATCTAGACAATATGTAAATGTAAAGTTGAGAAATCACCCCGCCAAGAATAATAAGCCATACCATATGAGGATATTGTAATCTTTCAGTTGAAAATATAATAAGATTAATTATTTGCAATCTATTTGTCAGTAAGGCAAGCATAACAGAATCAATTTTATGCTTGCTTGAAAAATAAGATTTATTTGAATTGATAATATTAACACTATCCATCTATTTTATGTTCTCCTTTCGTCTAGAGGTTCTATTTTTATTTTGTGTATGCAGATATTCTGGTCTTGTTTTCATATATTGTATAGGTGAACGAATAATAATATCCTTCCAGTCTTTTGAATAAAAGGGGGCTAGGGGAGCAATATAAGGGCGATCTAAAGAAGTAAGTGAATTCAAGTGAATTCCTAGAAAGAGTAATCCAAGAATGATACCAAAAGACCCCCACAAGCCAGCTAATCCAATAAATATGAATTGGATTAGTTTACTAGAGTTTGTCATTAAATAGTTAGGAACAAGAAACGAAGCCAATCCGGAAATAGCTATGCAAACAACCAGAACAGGACTAGCGATTCCACTCTCTATTGCAGCTTGACCTATTACTATACCCCCAATGACTCCAAGACTTGGTCCTATTTTTGAAGGCATTCTTAAACTACCTTCTTTTAGAATTTCTAGTGTTAAAGACATTAGAAAAGCTTCAATCACTGGGTTAAATGGCACATCACTCCGGTAGGTTAGTACGATTATCAATGATTGGAGCGGAAGCATCTCATAATTATACGTAGTTATTGCTACGTAAGCTGGAACTAATAACAAAGTAATTAAAAAAGCAATAAACCGAATAGTTCTTAAAAAAGAGCCTACTAGCCACCGATGTACATAGTCTTCTGGAGATTGAAATAATTCAAAAAAAGTTATAGGTGCAACTATAACAAAAGGAGTTCCGTCCAAGATAAGTGATATCTTACCTGATGAAAGAGCTGAAACAATAACATCAGGTCTATCACTTAACTGGTATTGCGGAAAGAGGCTGTTTTTATTATCATCTAAAAATGAAGTTATGTCAGACGTATTTAAAAAAACATCATAATCGATATTTCTAATTTTTTCTTCCATTGTTATTAATATTTCAGAATCTACTAGACCATCTATATAAATTAAATAAAGCTTTGTTTTACTCATAGAACCTATTGTAAAGTCTTTGCATTTTAATTGTGCAATAGGTAGTCTTCTTCGAATAAGTGTTATATTTTGATCAATTTGTTCAACAAAGCTATCCTTTGGCCCATATAAAATACTTTCCTGCTCAGATGTATCAATAGAACGACTCAAATCCCTAGGAATTACTATACTCCAATACTTTTCTTGGACTATATCTTCAATCAATATTGAGCCAGTTAGTAAATTCTCCATTGCCTTATGTAAAGTATCTATTTCTGTTACTTCTATAGAACCAATGCTTAAAGGGACACTACCTTTGTTTCCGTGTAATAATGGCAAAATCACAGTTAAATTTAATTGGTCAACATTGATTAAGGATTTTAAAAAGTAAAGAGTATATTCGTTACCACCAGGTGTGTTTAAATTTATCTTGTTGAAATCAGCCATGTTAGAAAACAGGTTTTCTATTGTTTCAGCTGATAGATTCTCGGTGACGCTATCTGAAGTTGATTTTTTATTTGAACTTAAACCATTTCTTCTAAAAGTCATTTTCAAAGGCTCCTATTATTTGTATTTTTACTAACTATATTTTTAGGTTTCCCAATAAATTATAATATATTCTCCTAATTAGATTATAACAAGATTCTCCATAAAGATGTTGTAAAAGTGTAAGCGTCAAAAATTAAGTATCTAGAAAACATACCCTCCCATTGATAAACTTAAGTAAAAGATTATCAATGGGAGGTTACTTATGTATAAAAAATTAGATAATGATGCTTGGGAGGAATATTTAAATAAATTTAACTCTGTTAAAGATACAATAACAGTGAAAGATTTCTGTGCTGAGAATAACCTTAATAAGAGTCAATTTTATTACCATAAAAAAAGAGTAGAAAAGGCAATTGAAAGTAAAGAACCTGTTTTTCAGCCTATTTCTTTGAATAGTAAAGTTGATAATACTAAAGAAAATAAATCTACATTAAAAGAAGTAAAAATTAATGTAGGCAATGCTAATATCCTTATTCCTGTTAGCGAAGCTACTTTAATAACAGCAATAATTAAGGAGTTAATTCTAAAATGTTAAATATAGATAAGGTAGAAAAAGTCTATCTTGCCTGCGGTTATACGGATTTAAGAAAAAGTATTGATGGTTTAGTTATGATAGTGCAAAACCAATTTAAGTTAGATCCTTTTGATAAAGCACTATTTGTTTTTTGCAACAAGAAAATGGATAAATTAAAAATTCTTCACTTTGACGAAGGTTTTTGGCTATATTATCACCGTTTAGAAGCTAATCGCTTCAAATGGCCAGCGACAGCTGCCGATGCATTAAAGATTAATATTGATGAATTACGTTGGCTTTTAAAAGGCTATGAAGTAAGAACAAAATCTAAATTTAAACCTGTAAAAGCAAGTAACTATTATTAAAAAAATATCAACTTTGAACCCTTGAAGTATAGTAATTTCAAGGGTTTTGTGGTATAATAGAAATATCAAATAAAGCTAAAGGGGTAACTATGAGTCACGAATTTTTAACTAATGAGCTTGATGAAAATACAAAAGCATTAATTGAAAAAATGGAAAATGAAATTAATGAAAAAGATAAAGAATTAAGCTCAAAAGATGAAGAAATAAGAAAACTTAAAAATGAATTAGAATTCTTAAAAGGTGTTATATCTAATAGAAATAGAAAGATATTTGGAGCATCCAGTGAACAAGTAGATGTTAATCAATTATCTTTTTTTAACGAGGCTGAAAAATATAGTGATTCAAAGGTAGAAGAACCTACTTTAGAGGAAATTACATATAAAAGAGCTAAGAAAAGCAATTATACTGGAAAGAAAGACAATTTAGCTAATTTAGAAAGAGTTGTTGTTGAACATAAATTAGAAGGTGAGGATCTTAACTGCAGAGAATGTGGTGAAGAGCTTACTCCTATCGGAGTTAAATCTAGAAAAGAGATTGTTAAATACATTCCTGCTAAATTAATAATTGAGGAGCATGTTATTTATAGCTACGCTTGTAAAACATGCGAAAGAGCCACTGGTGAAAGTAAAATAGTTTCACCAGAAGCCCCTAAAACAATTTTTTATAATAGCATGGCCTCAAATGAGTTAATTGCACATACTCTAATACTTAAATATCAACATGCAATGCCACTATATAGGCAAGAAACTTACTTTGATATGATGGGAGCTACTCTTTTAAGGCAAACTCTATGCAATTGGACTATGTCTGCAGCAGATGCTTTAGAGCCGATATATAACCATATGAAAAAAGAATTGCTTAGCCGTAATTACATTCATGCTGATGAAACTACTCTTAAAGTAATTAATGGAGATTTTAAAGGTTTTCTCCAAACGGATGGATATAATGGATACAATTCCGTTAGCGGAGCTACAAGGGTATATTGCTTGGCTCACATAAGAAGATATTTTCATAATATAATAGTAGATTTAGATGAAGAAGCCCTAAAAAATTCTAGAGCAATAATAGGGTTTAATTATTGTGAGCAAATTTATAAACTTGAAAAAGAACTTAGAGAATCTTATTCAAATGATGAAAATTATTATGATATTAGATTTAAAATAAGAACTGAGAAACTAGCTCCAATTATAGATAACTTTATTGATTATGTTGAAAGAGAAATAAAAGATGCTCTTCCAAGAAGTCCGTTAGGTAAGGCACTTGAGTATGCTAAAAAGCATTTACCAGGATTAAAAAATGTATTATTAGATGGTTCTCTAGAAGTTGATAATAATGCTGCGGAAAGAGCAATTAAGCCTTTCGTTATAGGAAGAAAAAATTTCTTATTTGCTAACACTGCTAAGGGTGCAACTGCAAGTAGCAATATTTATAGTATTGTTGAAACTGCCAAGGCTAATAATTTAGTTGTAGAAAGGTACTTGGTTTATCTGTTTGATAATCTATTAAAGATAGATATAACGGATAGCGAAAGTCTAGAGAATCTCATGCCTTGGTCTGATAAGATCCCTAAAAATATGAAAATTAAAGAAAAGAAATAAAATTAATCCTAGTAAAGCTTGTATTGCCTTACTAGAATATTTTAATACTATTTTTGAAATTATTGAAGACGCTAAAACTTTGACGCTTACGTCTCCTCAACCTCAATAATAAATCTAATCTGTCAACTCGACCCTATAGCTTTCAGGGTAGTTGATATGTTTCATCAAAGAATAAAAATAAGGGTTTCCCGACATTAACATCCACGGCAAAGTTGCCGAGAGAAAATGCAATGTCAGGAAACCCTTTATTTATCAGTGTTTTGAATACCCCTACTTCTCAACCCTTGACATCAATACTACGGACTCAACGTGCGGTGTTTATTTAACCATATTACCAAAGTATATTTTTTTATATCAAAATATACTTTGGTTTCATTTCAGAACAGTAACATGTGAGATTATAAAAATTTTATCGTAACTTTTTATAACTTCTAAAATTTTATAATAACTCATGCATTGATGTAAGAATAGCGGAAAATTTAATACTTCCGCTATTTTCTTTTAACCTTAGATATCAACTATTTCAAACTTATATCTATATTAATAAAATAATAAATATCTTATCTAACTATTTATCTTTTCTATTATTATATGTAAGTTACTTCTAACTGTAATTTATTAAAGTAACATTAATTTTCCTTATTAGGTAACATAAGGGTAGCAAAATTTTTTGCCACCCTTAATTATAATTTAAAGTTGTTAAAATATTTTACTTTAAACTTTTATGATTCAACCCAATATTCAAATAAGAACCTCTAAAATTTTCTCAGCAATAAATGTTATTAACGGTACTGTCACTGCATTTCCAGCTTGTTTATAAAGCCTTCCATCAGATAAGTTTGCTGGTAATATATAATTAGTTCCACCTTCAATTAATGGAATATCTTCATATCCTACTGGAAAGCCTTGAAGTTTAAATGCTTCTGCTGGAGTTATTTTTCTTATACCATCATTGACTCTTATTAAGGGAACATTATGACCTCCTGTTCCCATATTAGCAGTTAAAGTAGGACAAACTCCATTCATGTTTCTACGAACATACATACCTCTTCGAATCTGATAAAATTGATACATATATGTTATTTGTTCATCTAAATTAATTCTGATTTCTTTTCTTTCTTCTACGGGTATTTGCAAGTATTCTTCTTCAGTTAAAAAATAGTGTGGATATTTTTCTCGTTTATAATAATATTTTTCTAAATCATTAAAGTTCAAATTATAGTCAATTATAGCATTAATCTGATTTCTTCTATCATCAGCTGTAAAATTATTTTTATATTCATTCAGATGAATATATCTTCCATTTTCATCTTTATCAAATATAGTAAATCTATCAGCATCTTCTTCATTTAAAAAACATACAATAAATATTCTCTCTCTATTTTGAGGTATATTAGTAAAATCCATTGTATTTAACACAGCTTCTTTAACTGTATATCCTATTCTTATAAGCTCTCTTTTTATAACTTCATAAGTCTTTCCACCATCATGACTTTGAAGATTTTTAACATTTTCCAAAAATAACACCCTAGGTTTTTCACCGTGTGTATTATTTATTAAATTTACAAGATCAATAATGCTCCAAAATAAGTTCCCTCTATGATCATCAAATCCCTTTCTCTTTCCTGCTATACTAAAAGCCTGACAAGGAAAACCACCTGTTAAAATATCTATTTGATGATCTAATATCTGCCATCTCTTTGTTTCATAAAGTTCTCTTTCTAACTCATCAATACATCTATCTAAATTAACTATTTTTTCTATATCCCCTACAATAAGATTATGATTAAAATTAGTTCTATATGTGACTGCTGCATATTCATCTATTTCATTTGCCCATACAAGCTCATATCCATTATCTCCATTTTCATCAACAGCATTTTTGAATCCTAAACATATTCCTCCAACTCCTGCAAATAAACTTCCTACCCTAAATGGCATTAGCTCTTATTCTCCTCTCTTTAGTACATATAATTCTTATCTAAATAGTAATTATAGCATACTACGAATAAAAAAGCAGCTTTTTGAATACTTTAAATTCTTGAATAAATAGTTTTATTATGAACCAACTAATGCTAAACTAAATTATTATATTAATTGAGGTGATTATAATAGACGAAGCTAATATAATTCAATTCAAGTATTCATTATAAAGCTACTATTAAATATCTTAGAATAATTTTATTAAATTAAGCAAGCAATAAAATCATATTTTACAGATATTTATTGCTTGTTTAATGGGTCAGTTTTATTCGAAAAAGTGGGTAATTTTATTTCACAATCTATAGCAAAACTTGTATCTTTAGAAATACATTTTACCAAGCTATTATATTTTTGTTTTTTCCTTTTTTATTTTAAACTTTATATTACACCTTTTTACTTATTTTGATCTACAAATTCATCATAAGACCCTATAGCTGTGAAATCTATTGTAAAATTATTATCATCTAACTTATATATAACTACAGAATCAAGTCCTAATTCTTGCAACTTATTATATGTTAATAATTCCCCTTCTTTTAATCTCATTACTTCTCTTAAAATCCATTCGCCAAGCTCCTTGTTAGGATTTGACATAAGAGCCTTTGACCCATCTTGGCAAACTTTTGCACTCATATTTTTGCCATTAGGAAGTTTAAGGTTAAAACTTATATCCCTTGGCGGAAAGAACCCCGGAAACTTCTTATGTATCAAAGAAGGAATTGGTATATAAACTTCATTATAGTCTCTTGCCCTTCCTCTTGCATTCCATTGATTAAGTCCACTTCTTTCAGGTACATTTCTTACTCCCTTATCAGAGAATAACGGAAGATATATATGAGGATGTTGCTTTATAGGTGCAAATATGAGCTTTTCCGAACAATTTTCTAATAAAATATTTTCTAAATATATATATGGATCTTCTATAATATTAACTTTAAAATCTAAGATTATATTCTTAGTAATAAATCTTTTGTAAAGGGTACTTTTTGACATATTAAAACTATACTCATTTTTATTATCTTCAAAGGATAGCACATGTTCCTTAATTTTTATATTCTTTATTTTATCTACATCTATTTTATCCATGGGACATTCAAAAACCATTATCCTTTCAACATCTCTAACTACACAATGGTATATTAATTGTTCTAGCCCATGAATCCTTTTAGTAGCTTCTAATCTCTCATTCCTTAATCTAGATACAGTTTTAATTATCTCTTTAGGGTTTTTATCTCTATATAATTCCAAATCACTGTTAAACTCCGCTATCTTTTGTAATGTCTTTCCATTACCATTTAAAAATGTTTTAATCCCTATTCCTATCTTATCTTTCGATGCGTCTGCTGAGCAATCTGAACGTGATAGATTTTCAGCATTAAAAACTTTACAAAATATATTTTCAACAGCTCTATACCCTAAATAAGGAGATGAACTCTCTGAAAATAAATTTGAAAGTGATCCCATTAATTTTAGTGTATTTTGATATTTTTTCATTACTTCTTCACCTTGAATATTGGTAAACATATTTCCACTCCTTCTCATTATTTTTTATAAAAAAACTCCTGTGAAATTTAAATTAGCTTGTCCTTTTTTCATCATACATTTTAGAAAATTCTTTTACCAAATTAATAAACCTATCACCTCTCCTTATTCTAGAACCCATAAATTCATAACCCACTTAATCACCTCTTATTTCTTTCATTACCTAAATTATACTATCACTTTTAAACTAAAAAATAGAAACTAGGTCACTAAAAGCAACTTAATCTCTATTTTTTATAAAATTAAGGAAACATATTTACTAATACAATTCATATTACTATAAAACTGTAATCATATAGAGTGAAGAAAAGACATACTATTGCCAAAGTAGCCCTTTCCTCCTGTCCCTATCTCCTTTCTAAAGAGCATTGGGTTCCTTACTTTTTTATTGTCATACTCTTAAGTAGGCGTAACGAACCTTCTTAGTATTCCTCTAGGGTCTATCCAACTTCGCTAAACAATGCGTTTCTAAAAATTAAACAAGCCATTAAAGCTAGTATAACTTCTAGAAACTTATGTTTAGCTAAATTGGATTAGAATAATCTTAATGGAGGCTCCCTCCAAACCTCCTTGAAGTATTCCTTTTCTGTCTTATAAAAAAGGTAGAAAACCAACAAGTTTTATTACATTATAAAATCTAGCAAGACTTGTCATAACATCATATATTCCAACCACTTATAACTAATACTATTAAAAACTATTATCAAATTTCATATATATTGCTATTGCTGTTATTACTATACATACTATTTTTCATTTCATACCTTTACGCATTAATAGGTAGATACACCTTTTATTCGGTCACTTATTCTGGTATTCCTCTTAAGCATAAAATCCTACCTCTTTTAAAAACTTTCTCCTTTTCAGGCTCTGAATACTCTGTGCCAGCTACATATGGAAACTCATATATCAAATTAATATTGACTAGCTTCTGCAATCGCTAAGCACCGCTAGCATCTATACAAGTTGTCCTGTATTAATTGAGATACAAGCTTGTTCATGCGATAAATTCTACTGTGAATTTTAATGTTTATTGAAACTATAGGTAGATGTTAGATTTTTCTCAGTAATTATACTTCTTCTAATTTATTATAAAATATAGGGTAGATTAATAAATTATAATGATATAGTTTTACCTGCACATTATATGCATAATGGGAAGATGCTATTCTTACATATTTGTTACCGATAGAGTTTATACTTGACTATTAGTATTATCAACTCCCTAATATTTTCTATAAATATTTTAAACATTTATCGCATCCTTAAAATTTTCCTTAAGCTGATGCATCATATCTACTTTTTCTAACTTATGAATATTAGCTAATTTATTAACAATACTATCTATAAACTCCAGTGAATATGTTTTATTTCTTTTTATAAAAGGAGCATCACTTTCTATTAGTAATTTGCAAATAGGAATATTTTTTATAAGCCTTTTTTTCTTTTCAGTATTAATCATATTTTCATTTATCGAAAAATAATACCCATTTTCTATAGATTTATTTAACTCAATTTCATTTCCCGAAAACCAATGCATTATAATAGTTCCATTAAATTTTCCTATTATGTTGTTTACATCATCAACAGCTAATCTACTATGAACACTAAGTACTTTATTTCCTTCTCTTTTGCATGAGTGAATAATTTTTTTAAATACTCTCTTTTGAGCACTAATATTAGCTTGATTTTTAACCTTATAATCCAACCCTATCTCACCTATATATTTGGCATCTTTTAAACTCTCTAAAAATACGTTTATCTGGCTTTCATAGTCGTACACTAATTCTGGATGAAATCCTAATGCAAACCTTATATATTTAAAATCCCTATACTTACTAGTATATTTATCATACAACACAGGCAAGTTAGTCATTGCTATTGTATAAGATTTTTCTTTTTCAATATAATCTATAGTAAGTTCTCTATTTTCAAATAAATCTAAATGCATATGTGTATCAAATTTAAAATTATTCATTATATTCCCCCAAAAATTTCTTCAATTCTAAAATACCTCTTATATATAGTTCAGTAAAATCATTTATTTTATCAGTAATTGGACCAGATTTTTGAATTGTTAAAAATGCATACTTAGGGTTAAACTTGCTAATTCCAAGATTATATGAATTTAAATTCATTCTTGCAGTCTTTCCACTGCTATAGTTAATATCTCTATATATAGTTTTATCTTCAAAATTTGCCTTCTTCATAGCAGCACGCCTTATAGTGCAAGGCAAACAATATCCACAATGACAAGAAACTTTCTCCCCCTTCATTCTTCCAATGTCCGGATGAGAGCAAGACATAGTATTTGTAATATTATCTTTCAAAAATTGTTGATCCTTACAATTTATAATCATTTCACCTTTTGTCATAAACTGATATGGATTTGTTATTCTAACATTAATCCCCATATTATCCAATAATGATTGCAATAAATATAAATAATATGGATGTGTAGTTCTTGTACTACTTGTACCAAACCTTGAATTCGTAAGTGGAATATTTAGAGATATAACTCCATTTTCTGGTATAATAAGTTCTACATTTTCTTGCATACTAGTTGCTATTGAAATAGCATGTGCAAAAAACATTAATGATCTAGTTCTTGTACTATCTTCTACTCCCTTCTTAGCTACTGCATAGAAACTATAATAATCTGATTCTCTTATTTTATACTTTCTTATAAATTTACTTCTCAAAATATCTTGATATTCTTTTGTTCCTTTACCGCCACCATAATGACTAACAAATAATATATTGTTATTATTTGTTAAATTAAGTAAATCTATTGATCCAATAAAAGAATCCAATCCCCCTGAAAACATACATATCTTCTTATATATCTTCTTATATATCTTCTTGTCTTCTTTTAAGTTTAATATTTTATCTCGCTTGTCCAACTCAAACTTCGTTAGATCTCTTTTTCTAAACTCTACTCTCCAAATATCACCACTTAAAAAGTTTAATAATTTTTGAACTACTTCTATATTTTGATTCCATTTTTCTATTTCTAATACTGGTATATATGCTTTTATCTCTCTACTCCAACAATCTTTTCCTAATTTTCTCTGAATAATCCTATCAATACCAAATACGAATAATGAAATATATAAAATATCTAAACCTTCATTACTTATAAAATTGGGTATATTTTTAACTTCATTCCAAAATGTATACCTAAAGACATCATCATTATCAATATTTAAATCAATAAACTCATCCTCTATAAAAAAATCATCATCCATTGACAGTTTACATATAATATTATTCATAGTGTTCCTCCTAAAACATCGTAGCATTCAAAATAAAGTGAGTTAACTATATCTTTTATATTATTTTTACTGAAACTGTTGATATTCACCTTCAACTCATTGTACGTAATATCAACAGTACTTTTTATGTATTCCTTAAATTCATTTTCTATTTCTACACTCTTATTTGAGTCATTAGAATATTCTTCAAATCTACTTTCTAGATCATTTAACATCTTCCCCCAAATATAAGATGATATATATTTACACATTAGTACATCAAAAATTTCTTCATTCATTGACTCTAAACAGGATATATCCATATTATTGTCTTCTATAAATAAATATAAATTTGATAATGTTTCTATAGTTGCATCTTTTGCAACTATTTCTTCCTTTTCATCAGAAGAAAAAGATATTACATTAACAAGTTCCGATAATACTTCCTGAATGTCTCTTCCGCGATATTCTATATTTAGCTCTTTAAAAGTCTTATTTAAACCATTTTGTTTTATATTAGAAAAAAGTTGTCCTAAATTTACTGTGGATTTAATACCTGCTTTTGAGTTTTGTGTGGAACTTTTAGCTCCACCTGATGCCTTTATATAATTTTTAACTACACCTTTTAAATTGTTATTACTTCCTGTAATATACTGAGATATTAATTTTTTTGTATTTTTCCACGGTTCTTCTGAAATGTTATCTTGATCCTCATTATTCAAATCATCATAATCAGAAGGCAACAAATTTTTTTTATCTATTGGTCCTCCATAAATACTCGATGTCCCCATATTATTTTGCTCCCTTCATTATTTTATCTATAGCTAATTGTAGTTTTTCATTCTCTTTTTTCCATCTTTCAAGTATTTCAAGCATCTCACTATTACGTTTAGATTTATTTATAAAGCTCCCAACTAAAGGTATTGCCCCTAATGGTATCAACTCTCCATTTATACTCATAAGATTACTTATTACATCTGTTGTAAGAATTTCTCTAGTACTTCCCCAATTTATAAATGAATTAAACAATTTAATATCTATTTTAGATTCCTTTACCATCTGAGAAAAAACTTCTTCTAAAATTTTAGACGCTTCATTATCATTTATATTTGATGCTTCTTTTAGGGCACTTTTTATAGCAATCTCTGATTTACTTAATAGTTTTTTTAGTGTATCTTGTGCTAATGGACTTAATTTTTTTACTGATAAATCAAACCTTTCATCTAAAGATGTTCTTGTAAAATAAAAATATGGCTTTAAATCTATTTGTGATATTTTAGGTTCACTCATAGCCCATTGCTTAACCCAGTTATCTTCCTTCCAAATTTTCAATTCACTATTTTCATTTATTGTATCATCTTCTAATTCTTTTAATGTACTACTACAATCATTTGATGCTTGTACTAATTCTGCAATTTTCCTGAATAATGGAAGTTTAAAATATTCTAACATCATAACTTTAGCTAGTACTTTTCTATCTAAATCTTGCTGTTTATACTTTGCCATTTCTAACCTCATGTATAACGAATTCAAAAATCTTTTACAATGTCTTGGATTACCATTTAAACCGTTAGCTAGTACCGCTCCTAGTTGTTTAGCAGTAATTATGCTATCTTTTACTTTTTTGGCTATATCTACATTAAATCTTGATATAGCATCATAATCTAAATTAAAATTTAAAAACTCTTTTTTCTTCTCATTATTTAAATATTCTATTATATCCTCAAACTCTTTTTTAGTTAAATCTTTTTGAAAAAATAGACATGTTATATAGAATTCTACTTCTTTCGAATTTAAACGAGGTATTCTAATAGGATATTGAATCATTTTTTCTAAATATTCTTTACCTATATCGATTTGTAATCCTTCTATCTCTTTAAATTTTTTCTTAACTGCATATGATATATGCCTCTCATCTGCACCTATTATAAAAGCAACACTTCCAATAAAAAGAAATAATCTTATTGCCTCTAAAGTTTCTAGTATTGTATCTGGACTACATCTATCAAGTTCGTCTACAAATATTACAAGTTTTTCTATTTTCGTTTCTTTAAGTAATTCAACAAAGTTGTTTTGAAATTCTCTTATATCATTTCTTATTTCTTTATTACTTAATTCTTCCTGTATATTCTCTTGGATTTTTTCTAGATCAATATTGTAGATTATTTCTGATATATTTTCTGTATCTTTGGCTGCATTTGATATCTTTTCTGCTATTAATTTTCCTACTTTGTTCATTCCCATATCTACTAAAGTTCCAATCCCTCCAGTTAAAAATATATCTGCACCTATCTTTGCTCCTGATTTTAACAACTTAAATTTATCTATACTCTTATATAAGCCCCTTATGCAAGCCTTTGCCTTTGGTGTAAAATCCATTTCTTTCTCAATTACATCCAATATACTTCCCATTAAAGCTGTCTTAGCATCTTCATATCCTTCAAATAACCATCCATTAAATATTAAACAAACTGTATTTTTATTCTTGTTTAGTTCATCCATACTCATTTTTATTAGACTAGACTTTCCACTTCCCCAATCACCATATACACCAACACTAGCTGGAAGTAGGTCTTCATCATTGATAATTAGCTTTAATATAGCCTTTAAATAATCAAAGTCTAAAAAATCTAATTCTGTTTCGCTATCTTTCCACATTATTTTCCACCTCATAACACTTTATTTGACAATTATTATAATTAAAATCTCTTCTCTTCCCTTTCAAGTAAACATAACAAACCTATATAGTGCTATTTTAAAATTTAATTTTTATACCTAAAAATTATTTCTTCATAATAAAAAAATTATACCCATTACTTAATCAATATGCTTTCCATAGATTTTTTACAGAGGTGAATCACACCTTTCTACTATTCCATCCCCCAAATTTAGTAAACCTACCTCTTATTTATGATAATATTTACTATATCGCAATCTAAATTTTAATAAATTTCTTCAATACTTAACTTCTTTAATTACGAAATTTGAATTCCCCATTATATACATAACCTGTTGAATTGTGGCTATTATCTACCCTCTTAATAAATATTTATTACGTCATAATTTTACTTATATAATTATAATATACCACATTTCCCCATATAAGTAATATGTTTTTAGCATAAAGAACCTTTCCACCCGACCTTGTACTTGCCTTAATGCATGTTCAAGGTGGACCAGCCCTGGGCTAGTCCAAGGGTTTTTCGTAGAACGATTTTCAAATATTTTAGAAACCTTTTATTTATATAAAGACCCTAAAGGAATACCTTGAATGCTTGTTTATTTTGCTAAACAACAAATTTGACGAAGGGACAAGTCCTTTTAAGGCTTGTACTTTCGTTAAATTTCCTCTTGTTTAGCGAAGTAGACAAGCAGAACATAAAACATCTAAGAGGGGTGGACAAGCCTTGTAGCCAAACCCATATAGGCAAGCTTGTACAGGCGGTGGCGGTGGTTGGAGCTCGTAGAAGCTTGTCTTATATGGGTTTGTGCTAGGAGCTTGTCCGCCCCTGATTTTTCCATTGAGCACGTCCCAACCTAATAAAAAACCTTCTATTCATAATAGATAAGGACCCTAGAGGAATACCCTAACGCACTCCTGCGGGTACCCAAATAAAGGACTAGCTAAAATCGTGTAGCTCTTACTTTTAAAAGGCTCAGGATTAAAGGAGAGACTTTTAAAAGATTAGAGCTACTAGATAGGAGCCTGTCCTTTTTTGGGTGCAGGGAATAGTGCCAAAAGGAAAAATATAAAATGCTATAAATCCACTACTATATATAATAGATATACATTCATATATTTTAATTTTTGTTATTAATCCAATAGAATAATTATAAATTTTATTAGAATAACTGATGTGTAACATAGAAATACTTTATTGGACTAGCTATTTTTAAGTGTTTTGGACAAGCATATGACCGCCAACCTAAAAATCTACCTAAAAGAACGGTTATATGCTTGTCCAAAACTTCCGCTTTGGTACTAAAAAAAGAGATACTCCCCCATAGGAATACCTTATAGTAAGTATTTCTTTTTTGTTATAATTTTTGCCTTGGATAAGCTTATGTTTGCACCCTAAAGGAATGCTTAAAAACTAGCAAAGATAAGCTTGTACAAGGCTACCTTGTTAGATTTATTTTATAATTATACCTTCTTATGATAAATTTACTTCCTGCAATAGAATAAAAGAGCCAGGACTAGTTCTTGAAAAGAATTTGTCCTGGCGGTTGATTATATATTTTAATAAAACAATCTGTCCCAAGTAGATATCCCTACAATTCCATCTACCATAAGGCCATTATCTCTTTGAAAATTTTTAATAGCATTAAAAGTAGCGGTACCAAAATATCCATCAGCTCCATAGGAACCAACACTATATCCATTTTCTATTAAATTTTCTTGAATGATTTTTACATTATTATCTTTAAAATTAGCATTAATTTTAATTAAATAGCCAGGATAATTTTTATAAGGACAATTTATGTCCTTTATAAATTCTCTTCTTATTTCCTCCAAAGGATAGTTTCTTCCTGGACAACTTGTTGAGTTAAGTTCTCCATGGCCATAGATTTCTTTTATTCCATATTTGATACATAGATATTTAATAAGTTCTATTAATGAATTTTTTTGATTTGATGGCATATATTCTATCATGTAATTTCCTTCTACACATATTCCTATAGATATGGAATT
This sequence comes from Clostridium cochlearium, assembly GCF_900187165.1. Lineage (NCBI taxonomy): Bacteria > Bacillati > Bacillota > Clostridia > Eubacteriales > Clostridiaceae > Clostridium > Clostridium cochlearium. Next base: position 1,661,930 of record NZ_LT906477.1, read on the forward strand.
ATAATTTATACAATGAGCTCCTAGAGAATTTTCAGGTCTACCCCTATATACACTTCCATTTTTTCTTACTAAGTAATGATACCCACATCCGGACCAGCCATTATGTAAATGCGAAATATGAATATCTTCTATACTACAGTTTGTAGCAGCTGCATGGTGTAAAATTATTTTTATTGGATTATTGCCATAGGTTAATCCTCTAAATTTTAAATTAGAATCTATAACATTCATGAAATCCCTCCATTTTTTAATGAACAAAGATTTTCTGTAGCAAAGCGGAAGAAAATCCTCCTTAATTGTTCATTGTTCACTATTAATTATTCACTAAATAAAGCTCTCACCCAAAAGTGAGAGCTTTATTTTACGCCTTATAAACTTCATTAACTGTTCTTTCTACTATTTGAGCAGAATCCTTTGCAACTAAAGGATCATTTAATTTGAAAGCTGATTTCTTAGCTAATATAACATCCATAAGAATGGATATTTCTTCCTCAGTTAAGTCATCTTTTATTTCAGTTATAGACATATTAACTTTTTTACCTTTTTCATCTACAAACTTCATAACTAATGTCTTTTGCATTATCTATTCCCTCCTTTATTTTATTCACCTAATAATAAGTTCTTATTTACTCTAGATATAGATACCATAGGATCCTTTAAAACTTCTGCTGCTGCTTGTCCTATTGCATATACATCTTCATCTGTAGCAAGTACATCAAGCTTGAATAATGATTTATTCTTTCTTTTTTGCTTACCTTTTTCATCTAATCCAAGATCCAGTTCTAAAACTAGGCTAGTTGCATAAATGTCTTTTGTTATAGCCATGTTTATTACCTCCTTTTATTTTGTATTTCACCTATATATATGACATATTAATAAAGTTTGTAGTAAAATTTAAAATGAAAAAGTGAGAAAATCACTTTTCTAAGATTTTCTCACTTTTTTGGTGTTCTGAAGCAGTTTCTATAACCTTTGTAAGAACCATAAAAGCTTTAGTTAATTCTTCTAGCCTTTGATCAAGTCTTACTAAAAGATAAGTAGTTACCGCTACGGGGAACCCTACATTACTTATAAGCATTATAATTTCGTCAAACATGTTCCCACCACCTTTGCAGCTTAGAGCTACTATCTTTATATATGTTCTTTAAGTATCCTTTGCAGTTTTTTTATTGCTTTATCTTTAGCATAACGAATTTCATTATAGCTTTTGTTGGTAGTGGAAGCTATCTCCCCCATAACTTTATCTTTTATGTAAAAACTACCTATGATATATCTTTCTTTGTCGGAAAGCTTGTCCAAAGCATTATATAATTCTTTTACTTTTTCATAGGCTATTATTTCATCTTCTAATGTAAATAAATAATCATTATCTGTTTTATTTAATATATATTCATCTGGAATCTCTCGGTAATGCTTTATCTCCCCTTTTAAAAGGGCTTTATAGTTAGTTTTTATAGCTTTAATACAATAAGGGGTAAAATTATTATCATTCCCTTTATACATATTACAAGCTTTTATAACAGATAAATATCCATGTTGTACTAAATCTTCAAAGTCATAGCATTTAATTTTATATCTAGCAGCTTCTTTAAGTATTAATGGCTTAAATTTCTCTATTATTTTTTCTAATACCATAGTATCTCCATCTTTATACTTTTTAAATAGCTGTTCCAATGCTAAATCACCTCACCCTTTACCATTATTATACATTAACTCTATTATATTTTATATCTATTCAATTGTTTATTTCTTTAGAGAATGGGAATAATCGAGTTGAGGTGATAAATTGAAATATAATATATCTTATAAACTCCATTTGAAAGTTATAATTGTATCAATATTTTTTTGTATATCATGTTATGATTTTGTTGAATATACAATACTAGATTTTTGCATAAATATAATAACTCATAACCATATTTCTATCCTTTTACTTTATACTTATGCAATATTAACTATGGGATTACTATCGATAGTACATGAACTTATACATGGCTTAACTTATAAATTATTGGGTGGAAAGGTTACATATAAATTTAGAATACTATATTTAGCTACTCAAGAGATCTCTGGAAAGGCACTAGCTATATATAAATTTGCTATTGTATTATTAGCTCCTTTTATAATAATATCTTTAGGTTCTCTATTATTTCCCACATGGATAAGTAATTTTTTATTGATTGTTAATTTTATATCCTCTTTAGCTGATATTTTAATGACTTTAGAACTTATAAAATATCCTAGATATAGTAAAATTATTGATAGAGATTACGGATATGATATCATCTTTTAATTTTTATTACATCCAATCATGTTTCTTTAATCCCATCCTAAGAGTTTTCTTTCTAACTCTTCAAAATTATACTCCCTTTGACCCTCATAATCCCAAGCATCACTATCTTTTTTACTTCTTTTATTCTTATTTTTCTCCCATTCCATTTTGTATTTTTGTACCTTTTCCGGTGTATCTACTTTTTTATCTATCCATGTATTAATTATTTTTTCTATATATTTTATAGATTTAGCATTATAACTTATAGCTTCCTCTATGGCTGAAATAATAACATCACAATTTATCTTCTCACCCCATTCTAAGATTTTTTTATGTTCAAATTCTGTAGGATTATATACATTATTTTTAAAAAATAATAATACATCTCCCACATTAGTATCAGCTCCATCATTTCTTATTTCTATTACTTCTTCTTTATTATTTGTTATTTCTTCTTTATTACTTATTACTTTATTACTCCCTATATCCTTACAAGCACCTTCATAGTCCCTTATATCCTCCTTATAAGAGTCTTGTTTTAAAGTTCCTATATTTAAATCCTCTACTCCAAAAAACAATTTATGCATATCTAATTTTAAATCAGAATACTGTTTGTATAAAATAATTATAAATTCCTTATTTTTTACACTTTTAATTTCTTTATTAACACATTTTATTGCATTAGGATTACTTGGGATGTTATATTTAGCCCAATTTATTATCATTATTTCTTTTGTTTTATCACAGTAGCTTATTTTATTATATTCTTCAAATCTCTTTAACAACTTGTCTACAGTTTCTCTATTATATCCTGTATGTGTTTCTATAATTCTTTTAGGAAGTTCATAAATACCACATTGTGTAGTGTGAGAGTTGCTTATTAAATAAAGATAAAAATATTTTTCCTCTGGTGTAAGATCAAGTACAAAAGCATCGCTCCAAAATTCTGTGTGTATCTGTCTATACTTGGCCATTTTAAAATCTCCTTATTCTATATTATTTTTTAAATTTAAATCTTTTATATTATCGAGATCTGACAAATCCTTGCCATCATAATCTCTCAAAAATCTTATTAATGTTCCTTTGGTTATTTTAAGCCTCCCAAGTTTAAGTGCTATTAAAATTCCTTTTCTAATCAAATCATATACAGCATTTTTGTTAACTTTTAAAATTGTTGCTACTTCTTCTACAGTATATAAATATTCTTCCATAGCTATCTCCTCCGAATTGTCAAATTTAAAATTTACTTAACTTATATAGGAAATATGTCCTTAACATTGACGCCATAGGCTTCAGCAATGGATATTTGACTATCTTTCCTAGGATAGTTCTTTCCTTTCTCCCAACTCCAATACATCTTTTGATTAGTTTTACATTTTCTTGCCGCTTCTTCTTGCGTCCAATTATTAATTGCTCTAAAAACTTCAATTTTTTTATTCCAAGATAAACTACTGATTATTTTGCTAATATCCATATTAAAACCTCCACATCCTTTTTAAACGTGTTTTACGTTAACCATAATGTACCATAAATACCTATATTTTTACAACCCCATTTAATTGCGATTATTGTTTAATTTTTCGTGAATTTTCAGATTAGTTTAATCTTTCTTCATTTAACTGTAAATGACGTTCATTAGTAGACTATTTCACGTTAAACAATTGACTTTATACGTTATTTACGTTACAATATGTAATAATAATTTTATTTTAGGGGTGGTTTAAATTGGCACTAAGCAAAAAGCAATTGGGGAATTTAGTTAAAGAAGCTAGGAAAATAAAATCCCAAATGCTTGGAAAACGATATACCCAACAAATGTTAGCAGATGATATAGGTAAATCTCAAAGTTATATTGGAGATATAGAATCTGGGAGAACTTATCCAAGCTTCTTAGTTTTAAATGCTATAGCAACAGCTTGTGAAGTACCTATTGGATACTTTCAAGATGAAAATAAAGTAGATAATGATATAGACAATTTTATTAAGATTCACTTTAATAATTTAGATGCTTTAGAAATATATGCAATAAGGGAAGAAATAAAAAAAGATCCAGATGCAAAAATTAATCATATATATGATTCTTTAAACAAAGATAATTTATTAAAGGAGACTGTTTCATTAAATACTCCAGAAAATTTAATGAGAATGTTATTAAGTAATCCTGTAATAACAGATTTTTTACAAATTGATATAAATGAAATGACAGAAAAAGAAATATTAGATTTCTCAAAAGAATCATTAGAGCAGTTAAAACTTATTAGCTATAAATATAAAAAATAAATATACATTCAATATGTATATAGCCAATTTATTTAAAATTGGATTATATAAATAAATATATACAAAGAAAGGAGATATAAAATTGAAAGGTAGCGTAAGAAAAAAAGGAAACAGATGGTACTATTCATTCTACGTTGGAACAATTGATGGAAAAAGAAAACGAATTGAAAGGGCAGGTGGTGATACTAAAAAAGAAGCAGAAAAAGCTCTTAGAGATGCCTTACTGGAATTTGAAAATGTCGGAAGTGTTCTTAATGAAAGTAATATTAGTGTAGCTGATTATTTTGATTATTGGTTTAATGAGTATGTAGTTATAAACTGTAAGTATAATACACAATTAAATTATAGAAGAATAATAGATAATCATATAAAACCTGCATTAGGTATTTATAAACTTAAAACAGTAACTCCAGCTGCATTGCAAGAATTTATAAATAAAAAATATATTAATGGTCTTGCTAAAAATACAATTTCAGGGTTTTACGGTGTTCTCTCTGGTGCTTTAAGAATGGCCGTATATCCTTATCAACTTATAAAAGAAAACCCAATGCAATATGTAAATATGCCAAAATATGATGATGCTAAAAAAGAGAAAAACTATTTAAGAATGATCACTTTAGATCAATTCAACAGAATTATAAATAGATTTCCCCAAGGAAGCAGTTTTCATATTCCACTTCAAATTGGATTCAATACTGGTCTAAGAGCAGCAGAAGTATGCGGACTTACATGGGATTGTATAAATTTTGATGAACAAACACTAACTGTTGAAAAAATACTCTTAAAAAAAGAAAGAGAATGGATATTTGGAACTCCTAAAACTAAAAGCTCAAATAGAACCATTCTAATTGGTAAAACACTTTATGATATATTAAAGCGCCACAAAAAATGGCAAATAGAAAACAAATTAAAATATGGTACACATTATACTGAATCTAATTTTATATGCACTAAGGAAAATGGTCAATTAGTTACTCCAGATACTTTAAAATATTTAAGTCGTGTAGTTAATTATGAATTGGCTATAGATTTTTCTTTTCACTCTTTACGACATACTCATGCTACCATGCTGCTAGAATCCGGTGCTAATATAAAAGATATTCAACACAGATTAGGTCATAGTAAATTAGCTACAACTATGGATGTATATTCTCATGTTACAAAAACTTTAAGTGAAGATAGTGTTGCTAGATTTGAATCGATTATTTCTTCTCTAAAATAATCTTCCGCTATCCTAAAATTTATAGAGTAAGAATAGCGGAAAAACCACTATTTATTATATATGCTAACCCCACAAAGTATTACTTTTGCTTACTTAGCCTAACTACAGTTTCCACATGCGGTGTGCTGGCAAACATATCCATGCTCTTTACCTTTTCTATTGCATATCCATTTTCCACTAAAACCTTTAAATCCTCTACTAAAGTCTTAGGATTGCAGGAAACATACACTATAGTTGGCGCATTAAATTTTATAACATATTCTAAAGCCTTTGGATGCACTCCTGGTCTTGGAGGATCTAATATTATTACATCTGGCTTTTCTTTTATTTCTTTTATTACCTGGGCAATATCCCCTGCTATAAATTCACAGTTATTTAAATTGTTTAATTTTGCGTTTTCTCTGGCAGATTTTACTGCTTCCTCTATAAGTTCTATACCTATAACCTTTTTAGCTTCTGGAGCTACGATTTGTCCTATAGTACCTGTTCCACAGTATAAGTCAAATACAGTTTTTGATTTAGATTCACCTATAAAGTCCCTAACTATGCTATAAAGCTTTTCTGCTCCCTTTGAGTTTGTTTGAAAAAAGGATAGTGGAGTTATTTTAAATTTAAGTCCTAATATGTCCTCCATTATGTAATCTCTTCCGTAGAGAATATTTAATTTATCACATTGTACCACATCAGAAAATGAATCATTTATAGTGTGTAAAATTCCAACTAAGTTTCCTTTGTAGTTTAAATTTTTAATAATATCTTTGTACTCATCTAAATCAAAATCAATTTGAGATGTAGTTACTAAGTTTATTAAAATCTCTCCTGTGTTTTCAGCCTTTCTTATAACTAAATTTCTTAAATATCCTTCCCTTGCCATTATTTTATAATGTGGAAGTTTTTTCTTCCTAAAATAATTTAATGTAGTCTTTGTTATATTTCTAAAATCTTCATCTACTATTTTACATTCATCTGCACTTATTATACCAAAGGATTTTCCCTTTACATGCATACCTAGAGTTAATTCTCCACCCTTTTCTAAATCGCCAAAGGTAAACTCCATTTTATTTCTATACTCATATTGTTTTGGACTTCCTTCTATAGGTAAAAATTCAAATCCATATAAATTAGCCTTTTTAAATAATTCTTTTATCTCATGTTGTTTTATTTCCAATTGTTTTTCATAAGGAATGTCTTGATGAGCACATCCTCCACACTGTCCAAATACTGGACACTTAGCTTCAATTTTATAAGGTAAATCTTCTAAAACTTCTATTATTTTTCCTTTTGCATGATCTTTTTTCTTAGTGGTTATCCTAGCTAATACTTTTTGTCCTGGTATTCCATGTTTAACATAAACTTTTAATCCTTCATGATAAGCTATGCCCACAGATGGAAATTCTATTTCTTCTATATTTAATTCATATTCTTTACCTTTTCTCATAGTCAAACCTCACATTCTATTCCTTATCTTCTGTTTCTTTTTCATTTACTTCATTTGTTTCATCTACTGTATTCACTTCATCTACTTGCTCTATTTCAGTTATCTCACCCATTTGAACTATTTTCATTTTTGAAAATTTCTTACCTATTGTAGCACCCTTTTTACATTCCATATAAGTTGGATATAAAACTGATATTATAGCAAGTATTATAATCAACATTAGGACTATATACTCACTAACTAATTTATATCCTAAAATCCTTAATATAATTTTATCAAAAACTAATAGTGCTATTAATGATAGTATAAATACAATTGACATGTCTATTAAGTTAGACATAAAACTATCTTTAAAAGCTACCTCACTATTTTTTTCATCCTTAATTTTATCTTCTTCCATTAAATTTTGCCTCCGTTTCATAGTATTTTTAATATAAATATTATTATGCACTAGTATTTTTATAAAGTAAATAGACTAACCCACAATATAAAAAAATTACGACGTAATTTTTTAAACAGAGGACAGAGGACAATTGACATAGGACAATGAAGGAAGATTTTATAATGTAATTAAAAATTGAAAGTTGAAAATTGAAAATGATAGATATTTTTTCTTCATTGTCATTACAAAAAAATTTTAATTTTATAGAATCTGCCCAGGTTTAAAATAAATTAACTTTTATATAATAATTTATTTTAATTACTTGCTATTAATCTAGCGACTGTGTCGCAAGCCGATAGGCCGCCGTTAATCAATGAATAATGAACAGGGAACAGCGATGTTTAGCTTCGCTAAACCAGCCATCAATAAAAATGTCAATGTAGATATAATTGAAAATGGAAATTCGAGAATGAAGAATTAAGGATAGTTTAGATTTGTCTAATATAAAAAAGGTTTATCTTTAGCTAAACCTAAAGATCTTATAAAATTAAAAACTTTTCGTAATGTTAATGGAGAAAAGTTGTCAATCATTTTCCACTTTCCATTCTCCATTTTCAATTCTAACTAATAAGATTAAAGATTTTCTGACGTAAGGAAGAAAATCATCCTTCATTGTCCTCTGTCCTCTGTCAATTATCAAATGAACTGTCCTCTGTTAAAAAAATTACTTCGTAATTTTTTTATATTGTAAACTACAGATTGACTAATACATATTGTAATTATAAAATATATATGGTTTGCGTTGTTTTTACTTTATTAACATAAACTTATAATAAAATACATAAATTTAATTTATAGTAGAATTACAGTTTAAAACTGTTTTTTTGGGGGGAATAAAATGAAAAATACTCTAAATTATATTTTTAAAAATTTTATAGATATAATAGCTTTTATGGTTTTTGTTACAGTAAAATTATTGATATACGGAAAAACTATAGAAACTGGCTATTTTACTTATAGGGGGATTTTCTTTCCTATATTAGGTTCCCTATTAATTATTATTGCTTTTTCTATACTATTTAAACCTATTAAAAGAGCTAGATTTTTATTTATTATGAATTTAGCAATTACTTTATTTATAATAGCAGATTTAAACTATTTTAGATACTTTAAAGATGTATTATCAATTCCAGTTATTTTAAATAGCTTTCAATTAGGAGCTGTTAAATCTAGTGTTAGTAGTCTAATTAAAATATCAGACTTTTTATATTTTACTGATTTAATATTATTTAAATTTATAATTGATCACTATAAACATTCAAAAGTTAATAGAGTCATACTAAACAAACAACTTAAATTTTCAAGCTTTTTAGTAATACTTTTATTAGCATCTAGTATAGAAGGATATCATTTTTATAAATTATCTAAAGAGCAACCTAGGTTGTTAAGTACAATGTATAATAAGATTTACATATCTAAAAAATTAGGTAATGTAAATTATCATTACTTAGATTGTTTTAACTCTTTGGCTAATGGAATTACTAAAAGAACTCCTATTCCTAAACAAAAAGAAGAAAAAGTTAAGGCATATTTACAAACTAATAGCACAGAAAATAAAACTCCAAAGTTAAAAGGCATTGGAGAAAACAAAAATCTTATAGTTATACAGGTAGAGGCTCTACAATCTTTTGTTATAAATAAAACTATAAACGGAAAAGAAATAACTCCTAACTTAAATAAATGGATAAAAAGAAGTGCAAATTTCCCAAATTACTTTTATCAAACTGCCTCAGGGGGAACTTCTGATGCAGAATTTTTAAGTAACAACTCCCTTTATCCAACAGATTCAGGTTCTGTTACATATTTATATGCAGGAAATAAATTTAATGCTCTGCCAGAAGCCTTAAAGGAAAAAGGATATACAACTGCTGGATTTCATGGATTTAGAGAAAGCTTTTGGAATAGAAATATAATGTACCCTAAATACGGATTTGATAAATTCTTTGGTGAAAAAAGCTTTAATATAGATGAAAAAATAGGTTTAGGATTAAGTGATAAATCCTTCTTAAATCAAAGCTTAGAAAAAATGAAAGAACTGGACGAACCTTACTTTTCTTTTATAGTTACTTTAACTAGTCATTTTCCATATGAAGCTGTTGATAAATATGGTGATTTTCCAGTAGGAGAATTAGAAAATACTTTAGTTGGTAATTATCTAAAATCCATACATTATACTGATGAACAGTTAGGAATATTTTTAGATAAATTACAACAAGAAGGTATTTTAGATAAATCTATATTAGCAGTTTACGGAGATCATTATGCTATACCTAAAGAACATGAAAAAGATTTAGCAAAACTTTTAGATAAAGAGGCCTTTACAGATTTAGAATGGATGGAACTTCAAAAGGTACCTATGTTTATACACTTCCCTAAGGATGAAAATAAAGGTAATTACAATGTATATGGTGGACAAATAGATCTATATCCTACATTGGCAAATATGTTTAATCTTTCAACAGAAAATATGTTAGGAAAAGATTTATTCAATAGTAAAGACGGTAAAGTAATTTTTAGAAATGGTTCTTTTTCAGATGGTAAGATATTTTATCTGTCACCTTTAAATACTTATTTTGATATATCTACTGGTGAAAAAATAGAAGAAAACGATAATTTAAAGAATTTAAAAGAAAAAACTATTAATGAATTAGAATACTCGGATTTAATACTTAAACATAATTTACTTAAAAGGTTTAAGAATTAAAAATTAAACCTAGAAGCATATATTTTGCCTCTAGGTTTTTTTCTACATTTTAAACATTTCAAATAGCATTTTACCAGCTATCGCTAATGACATAGTAACAAATACTGGCTTTATAAATTTAGATCCCTCTTTTAAAGCTAGTTTTGTTCCAACTTGCGCTCCTAATATCATAAACAAAGTCATAGGTATACCTAACAAATATCTTATCTTTCCATTTATAGCAAATAGTATTAATGATGTGGCATTACTAGTTAAATTCATTGCTTTAGCATTTCCACTAGCTCTTACAAAATCAAAACCATATATTTTTATAAGTCCAAAAATTAAAAAAGATCCCACTCCAGGTCCAAAAAATCCATCATAGAATCCCATACTAAAAGCTAATATAGTTCCAAGCATCATATTTCTTTTATTAATTCCCTTAAAATTATCTTCTAAGCCAACACTTTTTGAAAAAAAACTGTATATCCCTACTCCTAATAAAAGTACTAGCACTATAGGCTTTAATACGCTAGAATCTATTAAAAGAACAGTAAATACTCCTGCTGAAGCTCCTAATAAGGTAAATGGTAATAATTTTTTCATAATATCCTTGTCCACTTTGCCTGATTGAGCAAATTTAAAAGTGCTAACCATAGATCCACAGGTAGCTGAAAATTTATTAGTTCCTAATGTATAGTGTGGTGGAAATCCTACCATAAAATATGCTGGTAGACTTATTAACCCCCCACCTCCTGCTATGGCATCTACAAATGCAGATAGAAAACCAGCAGCACATAAAAATAAAACCTTATAAATCATGGGTGCATTCGCTAACATTTTAAGCCCTCCTTGAAGAGTGAATATTCACTCTTTTAAATTAAATCTATTTTCTGACATTATAATTATATCATATTTTATTTACTTTGAATATTATTTTCCTATTATTTGAATTAAATAAAAAAATAAGCTATGGAAACAAATTATCTATAAATATACATTTTTTGTTTCCATAACTTAATAATTTTATTTTTTTGCTAATTCATATATAGCATTAGCATATATTTTAGCATTCATTACTAAATCCTCTATTTCTATATATTCATTTACTTGATGATCTAAATCAGGTTTTCCTGGAAAAATTGGTCCAAAGGCTACTATATTAGGCATCTTTTTAGCATAAGTGCCTCCACCAATAGCTATAGGTTGTCTATTTTCTCCAGTTTGATCATTATATACTTTTAGCAAAGTCTTTATAAGAGAATGATTTTTAGGATAATATAAAGGATTTTTATTGTTTATATTTTCTATAATAAAGCTTTCCCTTTCTAATAATTCTCTTAAAGGCTTTATTATATCTTCTAATTTATAGGTTACAGGATATCTTATGTCTACACCCATGGAAAAAATTCCTTCTTCTACATTAATTGTACCTACATTTAATGTTAATTTACCTGAATCTTCATCTTCAAAACCTATACCACAACTTTCTCCATTAACCTCAAAACCTATCTTTTCATTTAAGAAAGAAGATACCTTATAAAAATCTGATTCTTTATTTTCTTCACATAAAAATTCTATAAATTGAAGCATTTGCATTATTGCATTTTCACCAGATGCTGGAGTGCTACCATGAGCAGATACTCCTACAGATTTTATTACTACCATATCACTTTTTATATGTGCTGTTAAATCATAATTATTTCTAGTTTTAAATTTTTCTAAATTCTTTATTACATAGTCTTTTTCCTTAGAAGAAATTCCAGTTTCACAATAGTCAGGTACCATGTTAAGTCTTTGTCCACCTTTAATATATTCAATTTTAAATTTACTTGTATCTTCTACTTCTAATTCTTTTTTGATATTAACATTAAGAATACCTTTTTCTGCAAATATTAATGGATATTCTGCATCTGGAGTAAAGCCAGCTATAGGTGGTTTTTCTCTTTCCAAATAATATTTCATTTCATTGCTTCCAGTTTCCTCATTAGTTCCAAATATAATTCTTACTTTCTTTTTTAATGGAAGCTTTGCGTCTTTAATAGCTTTCAATCCGTATAGAGCTGCTACAATTGGCCCCTTATCATCTAAGGACCCTCTACCATATATCTTTCCTTCGTGTATTTCAGCTGAATAGGGTGGATGTTCCCATCCATCTCCTTCTGGAACTACATCTAAATGTCCTAGCACTCCTATATAATCTTCTCCTTCTCCATACTCCACATATCCTACATAACCGTCTAAATTCTTAGTTTTAAATCCTAGTTTTTTGCCTATACTTAAAGCACAATTTAAAGCTTGAGCTACTCCTTCCCCAAAGGGCATTCCTTCTTTAGGTTCGGATTCCACACTCTTTATTCTGATTAGTTTTTGAGTAGATTTTATCAAATCTGTTTTAAGATCATTAATTTTTTTATTTAACTCCATTTTTTCTATACCTCCAGCAAAATTTTATAGGTTTAAAATACCCAATCTTTTGGAGTATAACTTATTAATATGTTTTTATTTCTATATTATTATACCACAAGTTTATATTAATGAATAACGAATACTTAGTTGTTCACTAATATGAGCTTGTATTTGTATTTTAAGTGATATATTATTTTATTAGACATAAATAAACAAAGGATGGGATATTAATGGAACTAACTAAAATTAAAGGAAGCACATACTATATAAATGCTCCAACTAACATAGGTATTTATGTTTTTAAAAATAAGAATTGTTTAATAATAGATACAGGTATAAATAATACACAGGCTAGAAAAATAGAGGAAGTTTTAATTAATAATGGTCTTCACCCTAAATACATAATAAATACCCATAGTCATATAGATCATTGTGGAGGAAATAGTTATTTTAAAAATAATTATACTGGATGTCTATTTTATAGCTCAAATAAAGAAAAAGTTTATATGGAAAATATAGAACTTTGTTTTGAAATGTTGTCTGGATCTAAACCTTTAAAGGAACTAATAAGAACAAATAAGTCTATTAATGTAGATTTTGTACTAGACTATGGTATAAATAAAATAAATGATGAAAAATTTGAAATAATACCATTAAGAGGTCATACAAAAGAACAAATAGGAATTATAACTCCTGAAAAAGTTTGTTTTTTAGGTGATTCAGTATTTAGCTATGCAACTATGAAAAAATATTCTATACCTTATTTATATGATATAGAAGAAAGTATAAATACCTTAAATACTATAAAAGATATTGATGCAGATTATTTTGTTTTAGGACATGGTAAAAATATTATAGAAAAAAATGAGCTATCTTCATTAGTAGATAAAAATTTAGATAACATAAAAAATTATATAAATCAAATTCTAGAGCTTTTAGACCAACCTTTAACAAAGGAAGATATACTTCAAAATTTAGCTATATTAAATGATATATCTATGAATTTTACCCAATATCATGTAGATCTTTCAACTGTAGGCTCCTTTATAACTTATCTTCATGATAAAGATTATATAGACTCCTCCCTTCAAGATGGGAAATTATATTTTTTTAAAAAAGCATAGTAAAAAAGAAGCTGTCACATTAAGAATAAATACTGCAATATATTGTATGTAGATTCCTTAATGCGATAGCTTCTTTTAAAAAATTATTTATTTTTCTTATTTTTTAATGTCTTTTTTTTAGATCTATTAATAGAATATTGAAGGGCTAACATAAAAGCTCCAACAAAAACTATTTTATATATAAATCCAGTTATATTTCCATTTTTTAAATCTATAAAGTATCCCCAAATAGCTGCTATAAACATAGAAGTAAATATAATTAGCCACTTCTTTTTCATTATATACCTCCTAAATTATAAGGATTAATTTTAACCTATACCATTATATATTACCCCAAGTATAAGCACAAGTATAGATGATATTACAAATACATATTTACCTAAAGGCTTAAACCAATTTCCTAAAGGTTCTTTACATCCTTTATTAATTTCTATAAGTGCTTTATCCATTCCATATATCCAATAAAATGTTATTGCACTTATCATAGTTCCTAATGGCGCTAAATATATTGTTACAAAATCAGCCCACTTACCAAATACATCCATACTTAGATTTAAGGGTATTCCTATTATAAAAGCCATAATGGATATTATTGCTACTCCCTTAACTCTTCCTATCTTAAACTGACTTAAAAATGCTTCTGAGGTAGCTTCCATCATGTTTATTAAAGATGAAACTGCCGCAAATATTATACTTATAAAAAACAATATCCCAAAAGCATATCCAAAGGGCATAGATTTGAACACATATGGCATTGTTATAAATAAAAGTGATGGTCCTGCTGATGGATTTAGTCCAAAAGCAAATACCGCTGGTATAATTACAAAAGCTGCCAATAGAGCTGACAATGTATCAAAAATTGCTATCTGCATAGAAGCTTTTGGTATATCCTCTTCTTCTTTTAAGTAACTTCCATATACCACCATTCCTGCTCCATTTAAAGACACCGTAAAGAAAGCCTGCCCTAGTGCCATAACCCATGTTACAGGTTTTAATAAATAATCCCACCTTGGTTTAACTAAATATGCAACTCCCTCCATAGCACCTGGTAAAGTTAAACTTCTTATGAGTAATATGACAAAAATAACAAATAAAGAAGGCATCATTATTTTATTTAAATTTTCTATTCCTTTTATTACTCCCATATTTACTATAAGTAAAGTTACAAAAATAGCTACAAATGCCCAAAATATACTTAATTTACTTCCTGTAAATCCATTAAATAATTCTTCCATATTAAGAGTGAAAAAACTTCCTTTAACAGCTTCAAAAAAATATTTAAAAGTCCATCCTACTACTACTGCATAAAAAATAAGTGTTCCTCCAACAGCCATAGCTGGAATTAAACTAAATGCTTTTCCTGCTGGTAAGTTTTTTTTCTTAAATACTTTTTGTATTCCCTCAAAGGATCCACCTTTCATCCATCTACCAAAGGCGAATTCTCCTATAAGTCCTGTTACTCCTAATAGATAAACAAAAATAAAGTAAGGAATTAAAAATGCTGCTCCTCCATATTGTCCTAATTTCCAAGGAAACATCCAAATATTTCCGAGACCTATAGCTGATCCCAAACATGACATAATAAATCCTAGTTTACTAGTAAAGGTTTCTCTTCCTTCCATACTACCATCCTCCTAAAAAATATATTTAAAATAAAAAACCCATCCTTTATACATAAATGTATAAGGACGAGTTTGTATTTCGTGTTACCACCTTACTTCGCATATTTCCATTAGTTATTAGTTATTCACTATTAATTATTCACTAAAACAATATGCCTCTAAGTCATTATATCGGATGACAACCGTTAATGTTTTACCATTAACGCTCCAAAGTCGTATTTCGTAAATTTTTGCAACACATGGTTTCACCACCCCCATGCTCTCTATATAAAACACAAAAATAACTACTTTTCTTCTTCACAGCCTTATATATTTAAAAATATACTTTATAATTATAACATAGTGAAATATAAATGTATATAACTAAGAGAATTTTTCTTCTTATTTTTAGCTATTTACTACCTATCTCTTTATTCCATTTTTCTACATAATCTCCTGTAGCCCATTCAGCCATTACTATAGATTCATCTTTCTTTATAGATATTTTGTATATTGCTTTATTACCTAATTCATTGTCTTTTATTTCATAAATTTTTATATTATCTTTAGTTACTATTAAAGCAACATCTTTATTTGGAGAAGTATATGCATCTATTGCGTCTGGTACTCTACTTTTAACTGCATTCCATGAGAGATAAAAAGCATTAAAATTAACCATTTTATTTGATGGATTTATATTAATATTGTAGTCCTTATAATCATATCCGGTTGGATCTTTTTCATTTAATCTTCCTTTTACAATCCAATAGCCATTATTTCTTACTAAAGAAAAATTTTCTTCATTGGCTTCCTTTTCAATATTTTTTATACTAGTTTTATCTTGAGATGCTAAAAAAGCTTCTAATGAACTCTTTATAGCCTTTTTCCCATCTTCACCAAATATATCTGATATTTTTACACCTCTTATATTTTTTACTGCATGTATAGGTAAAACCTTATAAAAATCTTTGCTTTTATCACCTTGTATTTTACTATACTCCATACATAAATAATCATTTCCTGCGAATATTATTTTTTTATGTATATTTAATTCATTTTTATCATCAATTGAAACTGTATTATTTTCCTCTTGATTGTTATAAGCAAAAATTTCATCTTTAAAGCTATTTTCTCTTATTATATGTCTTTGTACACCAACTCTCCAAAATCCATCTATTTTAGGTAAAAATAAGTCTTTTACTTGTACTACATCTAAAACTTTTCTATTTTTAACTGGAATCCAAATAGTTCTATAATTACTTCCTTGACTACCTATACCATTTGTATCCTTAACAAGGCTATCATCCCTTATTCCTATAAGTACTCCAGATCTTAATAATTTGTCTTCTTCTAATTTCTTAGTGTCCTCTTTTATCTTTAATTTTTTCAAATTGCTTTCACTAAAAAATTTTTCAGTATCCTCTTCTATTTTTTCCAAATAAAAAAACACACCTTCTCTTTGAACTATTAGATTACTATCATCTAATTTTATAAATTCATAAAATAGCTTTCCGTCTGATATAACTGATATTATTTCTGTCTTTGATATATTTGAATTTTTCAATCCAATATCCTCTATATTTATTTTATATATATAAGAAAAATAATCCTTTATATTCACATTCTTAACTTTATACTGAGGATTTACAGAAAGCTCATCTATTAAAAAAACATATTGATTATTAAATGCAGCTTTTTCCCCTATTAAATTATCCACTTTAAAATTATCTACATCTTCTTTATTATAACTATTGTTAAAAATTGAAATTTTTTTAACTTCCCATATTCCTTCTATAGATATTTTATTATTCTCAGGAGGTATTATTTTATCCCTAACTTCCATATTATAAGGTACATACTTTTGGAATAAAAAAAATGCTATTATAAGTAGTATTATTGTAAATATTATAGTTATTTTTTTATTCATTTTTCATCTTCCTTTCATCAGAATAAGGAAGTTTTATATAAACTTTAGTTCCCTTATTTACTTCACTTTCAATATCCAATGTTCCACCATGCATTTTAATAATTTCATCGCATATAGATAATCCTATACCATTTTGAGATTTACTATTTTGCCCCTTATAAAATTTTTCTTTTATCTTAGGTAAATCTTCTTTACTTATACCATAACCATTGTCTTCTATTAAAACTATAACATTTTCATCTTCTATCTTTGTACTAAGTAATACCTTTTTTTCTCCCTCTTCTTTTAAAAATTTAAAAGCATTGTCTAATATGTTTATAAATACCTGCTTCATTCTATCTTCATCAATATACATTATAGGTAAATCATAATTCTTTTCTACCACAAAATCTATATTTTCTCTTTTTGCTCTTAGTCTTAAATATTTTTCTATATAGAAAATAACCTTATTTAAATCAGATTTTTCTTTTTTTATAGTAACTTTTCCAGAGATTAACTTAGAAAAATCCAAAAGTTCTTCTACCATTTTAGACAGCCTTTCACTTTCTTCTTCAATTATATTAAGACCGTCTCTTATAAGCTCTTTATCTTCTAAATCATCAGTATTTAAAGTTATTGCCCACCCTTTAATAGAAGTTAACGGTGTCCTTATTTCATGGGATATAGATGATATAAATTCATTTTTTAATTTATCTTTTTTTAATATTTCTTCTGCCATATAATTTAATGTATCAGACAATTTTCCTATTTCATCATCAAATTCTTTTTCATTTCTAATCTCTAAATCTCCTCCTGCCATTTTTTCTGCTACTTTAGTTAATTTTTTTATAGGTTTTATTATAGTATCTGATAAAAATATACTAAGAATTCCAACCACAAAAATAACAATAAGTCCTATACTAAAAAAGAAAGATGACATTTTAATTATGGCTTTATCTATTTCCTTTAATGAACTTATATATCTTAGTACTCCTATAATCTTATTATCAACAATTATAGGATAGGCTACAGACATTACCCTATGCTTATCGTAACTAACGTCCCCTATCCAAATACCTTTATCACCATCTAAAGCATTTTTAAAATCCGTTGTTTTAATAGGTTCATCAGTACTTACCCCTATAGAATCCAATAATATTCTCCCTTGAGTATTTATTATTTGAACTTGAGCATTAGTTTGCTTCCAAAATACATCTACATTATCCATTATATTTTCTTCTAAAGTGGTATTTGAAAAATATCTACTATAAAAATCTGAAGATAATTTCACTTGATTAGTTAACATTTCTTCTAAATTTCCATAATAATATCTTTTGGTAAAGCTTATTAAAAAAACTTCAAAAGCCAAAATGCTAATTACTATTATTAACATAAAATTTTTAAGCAATCTTAATTTTATACTTTTCATCATTTACCTTCCTAATGTTATAATTTTCTCCATCTATACCCTTTGCCCCATACAGTTTCTATATATTTAGGATTAGAAGGTTCATCTTCTATTTTAGCTCTCAATCTTCTTATGTTTACATCTACAATTTTAGGATCTCCTACAAAGTCATAACCCCATACTAAGTCTAATAGCTCATCTCTGCTAAAAGCCCTTTCTTCGTTTTCTAAAAATATTTTTAAAATCATATATTCTTTTGGAGTAACATCTATTTCCTCTTCGCCTTTGTATACTTTTTGTGAATAGGTATTTATTTTAAATATATGGCTAACTAAAATATTTTTATTTGTACTGTCAGTGGAATTAATTCTTCTTAATAATGCTTTAATTCTCAAGGTAAGCTCTGATGGATTAAAGGGTTTTACTACATAATCATCTGCTCCAAATTCTAACCCCATAATTTTATCCATATCCTGAGTTCTTGCTGTAAGCATTATTATGCCCATATTAGGAAATTCTTCTCTTAATACTTTACAAACTTCAAATCCATCTATACCAGGTAACATAACATCTAATAAAGCTATACTTGGTTTTTCTATTTTTGCTTTTCTTATACCTTCTTCTCCTGTTTGTGCTTCTATTACCTCTAAACCACTTCTTTTAAGGTTAATCTTCAAAAATCCTCGTATACTTTTTTCATCTTCCACCAATAATATTTTTCCCTTCATAAAAGCCCATCCTTTGTATTAATTATAATTTTGCACTATACTTCAATTCTATATTAATACAAAACAAATTTAAATATGTTACAAAAAAGTTGCTACGAAAAAAAAGGGGGAAAAAATGGGACGGTTCTTGAAATATTTCAAGAACCGTCCCCTTTTTTTTAATGAATAACTAACAACTAACAATGAATAATTATTCATTGTTCATTATTAGTTATTCACTACTTAAGTGTTCTCATAGAATTTAATACTGCAATTAATGTAACGCCTACATCTGCAAATACCGCTGCCCACATATTAGCAAAACCTAATGCTCCTAAAGTCAACACTACAAATTTAACTCCTAAAGAAAATATTATATTTTGCCATACAATTTTTTTAGTTTTTTTAGCTATTTCTATTCCCTTTATAATTTTAAATGGATTATCTTCCATTATAACTATATCAGAAGCTTCTATAGCTGCATCGGAACCTAATCCTCCCATAGCTATGCCAATGTCTGCCCTTGCCAAAACTGGTGCATCATTTACTCCATCTCCCACAAAGACTAACTTACCTCCTAAGCTTTTTTGTGAAAATAACTTTTCTAATTCTTCTATTTTATTTTCTGGTAATAAATCTGTATGCACTTCATCTAAAGCAAGTTCTTTTCCAATTCTTTCTCCTGCTGACTTGTTATCTCCAGTTAACATTACAGTTTTCTTGACTCCCATATTTTTAAGTTCTTTTATTGTTTTCTTTGAGTCTTCTTTAATTCTATCTGAAATAATTATATAACCTAAATAATTTTTATTTAATGCTACATATACTATTGTTCCAAAATCCTTAGTTTTTTCATAATTTACTTCCTTTAATTCCATTAATTTATGATTTCCAACTAATAATTCTCCTTCATCTAACAATGCCCTTATTCCATGCCCTGAAATTTCTTCATATTCTTTTATTTCTTGCTTATCTATATCTTTTCCATAATAATTAACTATAGATTTTGCAATTGGATGATTAGAAAAACTTTCTCCTAAACTTGCTAATCTTATTAGTTCATCTTCTTTAATATCTTTATGTGTTTTAACTTGTGATACTTCAAATACTCCTTCTGTTAAAGTTCCTGTTTTATCAAACACTGCAATTTCTACATTCTGTAAGGCTTCTAAATAATTGCCTCCCTTTATTAATATGCCATTTCTAGATGCTGCTCCAATTCCTCCAAAGAATCCTAGTGGAATAGAAACTACTAAAGCACAAGGACAAGATATTACTAAAAATACCAAAGCTCTATATATCCATTTTGAAAATTCATAACTTCCAAGTATAATTGGCGGCAATACAGCTAAAGCTAGAGCTGAAAATACAACCGCTGGAGTATAATACTTTGCAAATTTAGTTATAAAATTTTCTGTTGGTGCTTTTTTAGAACTAGCATTTTCCACTAAATCTAATATTTTAGATACAGCAGATTGTCCAAAATTTTTTGTTACTTTTATAGTTAAAAGTGAAGTATTATTTATTGATCCTGATAAAACAACATCTCCTTTTTCTACTTTTCTATTTACAGATTCTCCTGTTAGTATAGAGGTATCTAAATAGGATTGCCCTTCTATAATTTCTCCGTCTAGTGGAACTTTTTCACCAGGTTTTACTATTATAATGTCTCCTATTTGCACTTCCTCTGGTGACATCATTTCTATATTCTCACCTTTTTTTACATTAGCAAACTCTGGTCTAATGTCTACTAAATTGGCAATAGATCTTCTCGAATGATCCACTGCATAATCTTGAAATATTTCTCCAATTTTATAAAATACCATAACTGCAACAGCCTCTGGATATTCTTTTATAGCTATTGCCCCTATAGTCGCCACTGCCATTAAGAAATTCTCATCAAAAATTTCTCCTCTTAATATATTTTTTAAAGCTATTATTATTATTTCATATCCTACTAAAATGTAAGATACTATAAACAAGCTTGTTTTTAAACTTTCCTCATCTTTAATAAGGAAAGCCACTATTGCTAATATAATTCCTATTGCCATAGATATTTTACTAATACTTTCATTACCTAATTTTGTTTCTCCGTGATCATGGGAATGACCATGGCTATGTGTCTTTTCACTATTATGACAATGCTCACCTTGACTACAGCTACAAACTTGTTCTTCTATAGGTTTTTTTCTTCTTAGGTTTTTTTGTCTTTCTAGTACTTTTACATGAGGCTCTAATTTATTAACTATACTTCTTGTATCTTTCATAATAATATTTTTTTTATTTAAATTTCTAAACTTAATAGTTAAAACTTTATTTGCAAAATTAATGGACGCACTTTCTACATCCTCTAATTTATTTACTCTATCTTCTATTTTAGCTGAGCATCCTGCGCAGTTTAGCCCTTCTAAAACTAACTCTAATTTTTCTTCATTATTCATGGCTATCCTCCTTATGATTAACATATGTTCATATGTTCATATGTTGTTATACTGTTATTCTATTACTTATTTTTTGTATTGTCAATGTTTTTATTTATATATTTTAACTATTAACTCCAACTCCTTATAATCTCCGCTTATGTTATAATTTATAGAGAATATACAAATAATTTAAATAGTTACTATTTTTATGGAGGTTTTTATATGGAGAGTAATAAAACTTTAAAATCCAGAGAGGAAATAGATGAAAAATACAAATGGAATATTAATAATTTATATGAAGATCTAGATGCTTGGGAATGTGATTTTCAACATTTAAAAGAAATCGCACCCAAACTTTCTAACTTTCAAGGTAAGCTTAAAGATCCTAAGATTTTATTGGAATATTTTAAAATAGAAGAATCTATATTAAGGCTTGCAGAAAAATTATCTGTTTATGCTCATTGTAGATCTGATGAAGATACTACTAATACAACCTTTCAAGCATTAAAATCAAAAATTGATAGTTTCTTTCCTGAAATACTTGGATTAAGTTCGTTTTTTATACCTGAAATACTATCTATAAATGAAAAAGATTTATTAAACTCGCTTAATAAAATTGATGAATTGAAAACTTATAAATTTTTATTAGAAGACATTTTAAAATTAAAGCCCCATACATTGAGTAAAGAAGAAGAAATGATATTAGCATCTGTAAGTGATTGTTTAAATGCACCTAGTGATATTTACAATATGCTTTCCAATGCAGATATAAGTTTTCCTAGAATAAAAAATGAACAAGGAGAAGAAGTAGAACTTACAGATAAAAATTATTCTGTTTTTATATCATCTAAAGATAGAAGGGTTAGAAAAGATGCTTTTAAAGCTTTATTTAATACCTATGAAAAATATAAAAACACACTGTCAACTGCTCTAACTTCTGCTATAAAAAATTTTATATTTAATTCTAAAACACGTAAATTTAATTCTTCTTTAGAAAGTTCCCTAAAGCCTAATAATATTCCTGTAGAAGTTTACAATACAACTATAAAAACTATAAATGATAATTTATCTTCTCTTCATAGATACGTAAGAATTAAGAAAAAATTATTAGAATTAGATGAAATGCACATGTATGACCTTTATGTTCCTTTAGTAAAAACTCCTAATATTAATATTCCCTTTGAAAAAGGAATTAAAATGGTAGAAAAAGGATTAAATCCTTTAGGAAAAGAATATTTAAATATATTTAAAAAAGGTATTGAAGATGGCTGGGTTGATATATATGAAAATAAAGGTAAAAGAGGTGGAGCTTATTCTACTGGTTCTTACGATACCATGCCTTATGTATTATTAAATTATAACTATAAATTAAATGATGTATCCACTTTAGCTCATGAAATGGGGCATTCTATTCACAGTTATTATTCAAAAGAAAATCAACCTTATATTTACTCTAATTACACTATATTTTGTGCAGAAGTTGCTTCTACTACAAATGAATGTCTTCTATCAAATTATATGATAGAAAATGAAAATGATAAAAACATGAAATTATATTTTATCAATCAACAGTTAGAACAAATAAGAACTACTGTATTTAGGCAAGTTATGTTTGCTGAATTTGAAAAAATAACTCATGAAAAATTAGAGTCAGGAATTCCTCTAACTAGTTATGACTTGTGCAATATATGGCATGATTTAAATTTAAAATATTTTGGAGAAGATATTATAATAGATACTGAAATAGACATGGAGTGGTCACGTATTCCTCATTTTTATTCTCCTTTTTACGTTTACCAATATGCCACAGGTTATGCTGCTGCTAACTCCTTTGCTACTGAGATTTTAAAAGATACAGAAGGTGCTTTAGATAAATATATAGGATTTTTAAAAAGTGGTGGTAGCGACTATCCTATTAATATTCTAAAAAAAGCTGGTGTGGATATGACTACTTCAAAACCTATGGAGGCTGTTATTAAAAGATTTAATGATTTATTAGATATGCTAGAAAATAATTATTAATATTTTAAAAAGAGATAAAGTCTCATTTTATTAAGGCTTTATCTCTTTTTATCATACATTTTTAATTATTTTAATTGCTTCTTCTAAAGACATGCTTTCTTGATTACCTGTTTCCATATTTTTAACACTTACTTTTTCTTCTTTTAACTCATCTTCTCCAATTAATATTACATAAGGTATTTTTAATTTATCTGCATAAGCAAATTTTTTACCTATTTTTGTATCTTCTAAATATAACTCTGATATAATTTCATTTTCTCTTAATTTATTGGCAACCTTTATTGAATATTCCATAGTATCCCCTACAGGAATAACTAATACCTGTGAAAGTGTTGATGATGCATTTTCTCCTATTATTTTTGCTTCTCTTAATTGATAAAATAACCTTGTTAATCCTATAGATATACCTACACCTGGTAACTTTTGATTGGTATAGTGTTCAGCCAAATTATCATATCTTCCACCAGAACAAACACTTCCTATTTGTGGATAATTATTTAACACGGTTTCATAAACTGTTCCTGTATAATAATCTAATCCTCTAGCAATAGTTAAATCTATTTTATAATTTTCATCTGGAACATTAAAGCTTTTTATATAGTGTATAATTTTTGCTAATTCTTCTACTCCTTCTTTAAATACATCATTTTCTATGTTTAGTTCTTTTAAGCTTTTTATTACATCTTCTTTTGAACCCTTTATATTTATAAAATTTATTATTTTATCTATTTTTTCATCTTCCAAGCCTAATTCTTGTAATTCTTTTCTTACTCCAGATTCCCCTATTTTTTCAAGCTTATCTATAGATCTTAGCACACCTTTTCTATCTTCTACATCTGTTCCTTCAAAAAATCCATTTAGAACTTTTCTATTATTTATTCTTATAGTAAAATCTTCAAATCCTAATTCTTTAAAAGTTTGATATATGATACTTGGTATTTCTGCATCATTTATTATGCTCAAACTACCATTACCTATAATATCTATATCACATTGATAGAATTCTCTAAAACGTCCCTTTTGATTTCTCTCTCCTCTAAACACTTTTGATATATGATATCTTCTAAAAGGAAAGGTCAAATCTGAAAAGTGTTGTGCTACATATCTTGCTAGTGGAACAGTTAAATCAAATCTTAATGATAAATCTGTGTTTCCTTTATTAAATCTATATATTTGTTTTTCGGTTTCCCCTCCACCTTTAGCTAATAATATTTCTGACTTTTCTATAGTAGGTGTATCTAAAGGGATGAATCCAAACTTTTCATAATTATGTCTTATTGTATCCTTCATTTTGTTAAAAACTATTTGATCAGCCGGCAATAATTCCATAAAACCTGGCAATATTGATGGCTTTACAATATCCTTACTCATATATATCCCTCCGTTGCTTTAGTATGATAAACTATTAATATTTTAACTTAATTTAATAAGAAATTCAAATATTTTCTAGTAAATTATATCCCTTAGCTTAATATTATAGCATACAATTTTTTTTTATGAATAGCAAAGTAAAGTGGTAGCTAAAATATTTCAACCACCACTTTACTTCTAATATCTAAGTTTTCCAATATCTTTTCTAAAATACATACCGTGAAAATCTATTTTATTCATTTCTTCATAGGCTTTATTTATACTATCTTCTAATTTATTTTCTACAGCATAAGTACATAAAACTCTTCCGCCATTGGTTATAAGATTTCCTTTTTTAAATATTCCTCCAGCTACAAAGGAGTTAACTTCTTTAGACATGTTTATTTTAAAGCCTTTTTCATACTTTCTTGGATATCCTTCTGATACTGCTACTACACAGCAAGAGTGAGCTTTTTTCCACTTTAAATCAAAAGAAGAAAGTTCATCATTTAAAGAAGCCTCTATAAGCTCTACTAAATCACTATCCATTAGAGGTAATACTACTTGAGTTTCTGGGTCTCCCATTCTAACATTATATTCTAAAAGATAAGCTCCTTTTTTAGTTATCATTATCCCAAAAAATATTATTCCTTTATAATCGAAATTTTCTTCTTTTATTCCCTTTAATGTTGGTTTTAATATATTTTCATTAAAGTCTTTCATAACTTCTTCAGTAACATATGGATTTGGGGCAATGGCACCCATACCTCCTGTATTTGGTCCCTTATCTTCATCATAAATTTGTTTATGATCCTTTGATGATATAAATGGTAATATAACTTTCCCATCAGTTATAGATAAAATAGATGCCTCTACTCCTACTAAAAACTCTTCTATTACTACTTTTTTACCTGCATCACCAAACATATCTTCTACCATGAATTTTGTTATGATATCCTCCCCTTGGGAATAATTTTCACATATAACTACTCCCTTACCTGCTGCTAAGCCATCTGCTTTTATTACTATTGGATAACTACATACTTTTAAATACTCTAAAGCCTTATTTTTTTCATAAAACACTTCATAAGCAGCGGTTTTTACTCCATATTTTTTCATAAAGTCCTTTGAAAAAGACTTGCTTCCTTCTAAAGCTGCTGCCTTTTTACTAGGGCCAAAAATCTTTAACCCTCTTTCTTTAAAAATATCTACTATACCATTTACTAAAGGTACTTCTGGTCCTACAATGGTTAAATCTACTGCATTTTCTTCTGCAAAATCTGCTAAAATACCTATTTGTTCTATATCTATATTTTCACATTTATTCATTAAAGCTGTACCACCATTTCCTGGTGCACAATATATTTTCTCTACTTTAGGATTTTGTGCTACTTTCCAAGCTATTGCATGTTCTCTTCCGCCACTGCCAACTATTAATATTTTCAAACTTAACACCTCTTTTATTCAATTAATGCTTAAAATGTCTAATTCCTGTAAATACCATGGATATTTCATTTCTATTGCATTCTTCTATAGAGTCCTTATCTCTAATAGATCCCCCTGGTTGAATTATAGCTTTTATTCCATATTCTGAAGCTTTTTTAACTACATCATCAAAAGGGAAAAAGGCATCTGAAGCTAAAACTACTGAGCCATTACCTCTTTCTAACGCCTGACATGCCGCCCATATTCTATTTACTTGTCCTCCAGCAATTCCTATAGCTTTCTTATCTTTAACAACTACTATAGCATTAGACTTTACATATTTAACAACTTTCATGGCAAAAATCATATTTTCCATTTCTTCTTCTGTTGGTTTTTTTGCTGTTACTACATCTATATCTTTTATAAGAGTATTATCTGTGCTTTGAACTAATATGCCTCCATCTACTTTGCAAACCTCAATTTTATCTGAGGGTTTAGTATTACACTTTATAATTCTTAAATTTTTCTTTGCTTTTAATATTTCTAAAGCATCATCATCATAGTCTGGGGCTATTATTACCTCTAAAAATATTTTAACAAGTTCCCTTGCAGTTTCCTTATCAACTTTTCTATTAAAAGCAACTATTCCTCCAAATATAGATACTGGATCGCATTCATAGGCTTTTTTATAGGCTTCACATAAAGTATTTCCTATAGCTACACCACAAGGTGAATTATGCTTCAATGCACAACATGCTATTTCCTCAAACTCTCCCACAACCTTCCAAGCAACATCCATATCTTTTATATTATTATAAGAAAGATCTTTTCCATTTAATTTTTCAAAATCCTTAAAAGCTCCACCTTCTGTAAGAGAAGTATAAAAAGCTGCTGTTTGATGAGGATTTTCTCCATATCTTAAATCCTTATCTTTTTTATAACTTAATGAAAGATATTCTGGATATTCTTCTTCTAACAAAAATTTACTTATAGCTCCATCATAAGCTGACATTAAATTAAATACTTTTCCTGCTAAAGTCTTTCTAGTATTAAAATCCACTTTTCCTTCTTTTTCTAACTTTTCTTCTATATTTTTATAATCCTTAGGATCTGTAATTACTAATACATCTTTAAAGTTTTTAGCCGCTGCCCTTATCATTGTAGGTCCACCTATATCTATAAATTCTATTTGTTCTTCTAGAGATAAACCTTGTCCTATTTTTTCAAAGAAAGGATATAAATTTACTACAACCATATCTATAGGTGCTATATTTTTATTTTTGATTGTATCCATATGCTCTTTGTTATCTCTTATAGCTAGTATTCCACCATGAATAACTGGATGTAGGGTTTTTACTCTTCCATCTAATATCTCATCAAAATTGGTTATTTGAGATACTTCTGTTACCTTTACCCCATTGTCTTTTAGATGTTTGTAAGTTCCCCCTGTGGATATTATTTCCACATTATTTTTTTCTAAAAATCTAGCAAACTCTAATATACCTTCTTTATTGTATACACTTATTAAAGCTCTCTTAATCAAGTTTATGTCCCCCTTACTTATGAATTCTAACTTTTCTTCCTTCTATAGCTATTTTACTATCTATAAAAAGTTTTATAGTTTCTGATAAAGCTTTATGCTCTTCTATTAATACTCTTTCTTGAAGAGCTTTTGCATCATCATCTTCATGTACTTGAACTATCTTTTGGCATATTATAGGCCCCGTATCTGTACCACCATCTACAATATGCACAGTGCAACCTGAAAATCTTACACCGTATTTTATAGCTTCTTCGTGAACCTTTATGCCAAACATTCCTTTGCCTCCAAAAGATGGCAATAATGAAGGATGAATATTTATTATTCTATCTTTAAATACTTTTAAAATATCTCCTTCTAATATAGAAAGCCATCCTGCAAGAACTATTAAGTCTACTTTACCTTCTACAAGATTTAATATTTTAGAGGATAGTTTTTTACCTTGTTCTTTTCTATCTACTATGTAAGTTTTTATATTATTTTCTTGGGCTCTTTTTAGAGCATAAGCTCCCCGTCTATCACTTATTACCATATCTATAGTACAATTTAAATTACCTTGTTTTATATTATCTATAATACTTTGTAGGTTTGTTCCCCCTCCTGACACCAATACTGCAATTTTAAAGCCTTCTGCCATATGCACTCTATCCCTTCTTTACTCCCTTTTGTTTAAACTATTTTATGATAACTTTTCTTTCTCCTTTTTCTATATGTCCTATTTTATAAGCTTTTTCACCTTGCTCAATTAATTTTTCTATAACCTTTTGTTCATAGGAAGGATCTACACATATTACAAAGCCTATACCCATATTAAATACATTAAACATATGCTCTTCTTCTACGCCCTTTGAAATTATATACTTAAATATATCAGGTCTTGGGAATGAATTTTTATTTATTACTGCATTTAAATCATCTTTAAACATTCTTGGAATATTTTCATAAAACCCTCCTCCAGTTATATGAGCCATTCCCTTTATTGGATAATTTTTTAATAATTCCAATACTGGTTTTACATATATTTTAGTGGGAGTTAAAAGTTCTTCTCCTATAAATTTCCCATTAAACTCTTCCTTAAAATCCTTTATAACATTTCTAACTAAAGAATATCCATTACTATGGACTCCTGAAGATGCAATTCCTATTAAAACATCCCCTTCTTTTATATCTTGTCCATTTACAATATTTTCTTTTTCTACAACTCCTACAGCAAAGCCTGCAATATCGTATTCTCCTTCTTTATAAAATCCAGGCATTTCTGCAGTTTCTCCACCTATTAAAGAACATCCTGCTCTTAAACATCCATCACTAACGCCCTTTACTATATCCGCTGCTACTTCACCTTTTAATTTTCCACATGCCATATAATCTAAGAAAAATATAGGTTGAGCTCCATGACACAATATATCATTTACACACATTGCCACACAATCGATTCCTATAGTATCATACTTTTCTAACTCAAAAGCTATTTTTAATTTAGTACCAACTCCATCAGTACCTGATACTAGTACAGGATTTTTATATTTTCCAAGCTCATACATAGCTGCAAAACTGCCTATACCATTTAGCACACCTTTATTAAAAGTTTTTTCTACATGTTTCTTCATTAAACTTACTGATTTATATCCCTCTTCTATGTTTACCCCTGCATCTTTATATGTTGCCATCACTATCTCCTCCTAAATTTATTCCCTAGGTATTGATACTGGATATTCTCCACTAAAACATCCTAAGCAAAATTCTTTTTTACAATCTTTACATTCTAAAGCTTTTGTAAGTCCTTTAATACTTAAATAACCTACACTATCTGCGCCTATCATTTCTCTTATTTCTTCTAAATTGTAATTAGATGCCATTAAATCTTCTTTGTTAGGTGTATCAATACCTAAATAGCAAGGAAATTTAACCATTGGTGATGCTACTCTAAAATGAACTTCCTTTGCTCCTGCTCGTCTTAGGGAACTTATAAGTTTTTTACTAGTAGTTCCTCTTACTATAGAATCATCTATAATTACAACTCTTTTTCCTTCAACATTATATTTTAATGGATTTAATTTTACCAAAACTGCTCTTTCTCTCATTTCTTGTGAAGGTTGTATAAAACTTCTTCCTATATATTTATTTTTTATAAAACCTATGCCATAAGGAATTCCTGAAGCCTTTGAATATCCTATAGCAGCAGGTATTCCTGAATCCGGAACCCCTACTACAATGTCTGCTTCAGCAGGACACTCTTTATAAAGTTCTTCTCCAGATTTAACTCTGTATTCATAAACGCTTATATTGTCAATATTACTATCTGGTCTTGCAAAATATATATATTCAAAAGCACATATACTTCCTCTTGTCTTTTCTGCAAATCTTAAACTCTTTAATCCATCTTTATCTACAACTACCATTTCTCCTGGTTCTACATCTCTTATAAACTCCCCACCTATAGCATTTATAGCACAACTTTCAGAGGAAATAACATAACTATCTTCAAGTTTTCCTATGCAAAGTGGTCTTATTCCTTTAGGATCCCTTAGCCCAATTAATTTGTCCTGGGTCATTAAAAGCATTGCATAAGATCCTTTTATGCTTTGAAGTGCTTCAATTAAAGCATCTTCTATATGTTTTTTGTTTGATCTAGATATTAAATTTAATACCACTTCTGATTCTACACTAGTCTGAAAAACAATTCCTGCCTCTTCTAAAAGCTCTTTTATTATTTTTGCATTCACTAAGCTTCCATTGTGAGCTACAGCAATAGATCCTAGTTTAGATTTTCCAAGTATTGGTTGAACATTATCTAAATCTCCATTTTTACAACTTGAATATTTTACATGGCCTATACCACATATTCCCTTAAGCTTATTTAACTTATCGTAATTAAATACATCTCCAACAAGTCCTGTTTTTTTATGTAATATTAATTTTTCTCCATTAGATACTACCATTCCCGCACTTTCTTGTCCTCTATGTTGTAATGCAAATAATCCATAATAATTTATTATCCCTATTTCCTTTTCTTCACCAGTAAATATTCCAAAAACTCCACATTCGTCTTTAAATTTATCTTCTTTAATATTATTACATTCCATAATCTCACCTATCATCCATTAAATTTTTATCTTTTTATTTTATAATATTATACCTTCTTCATTTTCATCAATAAATTTTTTTTTCATATTTGTTCTATAATTAAGCATTTTAATTTTTAAATCTTCATATTTTAATGATAAAATTTGAACTGCTAACATACCAGCGTTGTAGCCATTATTTATACCTACAGTTGCTACTGGTATAGATTTTGGCATCTGAACTATGGAAAGTAATGCATCCATACCATTTAATGAAGCGTTGATAGGAACTCCTATGACTGGAATTATAGTTTTAGATGCTATAACTCCAGGAAGATGGGCAGCAAGTCCTGCACCTGCTATTATACATTCGTA
The DNA here is from genome assembly GCF_900187165.1 of Clostridium cochlearium. Classification (NCBI taxonomy): domain Bacteria; kingdom Bacillati; phylum Bacillota; class Clostridia; order Eubacteriales; family Clostridiaceae; genus Clostridium; species Clostridium cochlearium. Next base: position 1,693,622 of record NZ_LT906477.1, read on the forward strand.
ATTGTCTTGTTCTAATTTTTTTAAAGTTTCATCTAATTTTTCCGGTACTCTATGGGCTGAAAGTATATATGCTTTGTATTCAATATCAAATTCTTTTAATGCTTTTGCAGCTCCACTCATAACTTCTTTATCGGATTTACTGCCAAATATTATAGCAACTTTCATAATTATCCCTCCGTATATTTATAATATATCCTATTTTTATAGTATCACAGTATTATTCTATTTTCAATAACATTTATATGATTTTTTATTAAATCATTCGCATATATCTATGTTATTTTCTTAAAACTTATAGTTATTGTTCGTAAAATAAAAAATTTACTTCACAAAACCTTTATTTATGATAAAATTATAAATAAATTCTACAAGGAGTTGGTTGAATGCTTTTCTTTAATAAAAAAGTGGATAAAAAAACTATGAACGATATAGAAGAAATTATTAATAAATATAGAGATGAATTCAATGAATGTTATGCACCTTTAAATGCCTTAAATTTATGCTATCTAGAAGGTAATATTTTTTTAGATAATTTATATAATAGTGAATTGGAGAATTTTGACTTATCACTTTTGTATGATTATAAAAAAACTACTTTAAAGGATTGTTTAGACAAACATTATAAGGTTAGAAAATCTTTTTTTTATGCTGTAAATAATATAAAGCAAAGTAAAAATTTTTCTCATTTAGATGAGCTTTTAGAATTCTTGAAAATCAAAGGTAAAATGTTTGTAAATAATTACTTAAAAGACTTTCAAAAGTCTTCTGCTAAATATAAAAAGAGTATTGAAAAAAATAAATTACCGGAGTATAGAAATCTTTTAGTATGGATAGAAGATAATAATTTAAATTTTTTAGATAAATTATTTGTTTATTTAGGAAAGTATTCAATAGATTTAAATAATATAGTAGAATTTTATACTGATGATAATATAGCTAGAACTGTATTAATTTATAATGAAGATGGTGAAATTAAACGTATGAATTTTAATTTGTCTTCCTTTGATGCTTTTAAAAAATTATTACCTTCTAAAGTAAGAATAGAGTAGAACTAGGGAAGATGCATATATCATTATACATCTTCCTCTTTGTCTTTATATTAAAACATCTTCTAAAGCCTCTTCATCCAATATTTTTATTACATTTTTATTAAAATCTATTAATCCTTCCTCTTTCATTTTAATCATTTCTCTAGATAAAGAAGGTCTAGGTACACCTAAAAGTTCTGCCATTTCTTTTCTAGAAATATTAAGTTTTAAATTTAAACTTCCTATTTTATTATACTCTTCTAATAAATAGCTACTTATCTTTTGCCTTATACTATTGTAAGATAAGTTTTTAACCTTTTTATTGAGCATTAATATTTTATTTGATAAAAGTCCCATAAAATTATTTAAAAATTTGCTATTTAAACTGCATAATTTAAGTATTTCTTCTCTAGATATGAACATCACTGATGTTTCTCTTACTGCTGTAATTGTAGCTGGATATTTTCTCATATTGGAAAATATTATAACTTCCCCAAAAATATTTCCACACTTTAGCCTATCTATAGTTATAGCTTTTCCAGATGCAAATATTTTTTGAATCTCTACATTACCATTAATTATTATACCTAAGCTATTACAAGGATCTTCTTCTATTGCTATATTCTCATCTTTATGAAAAAATTTCACAGTATAATTTATACTATCCAATATTCTTATTATATCCTTTTGCTCCATATCCTTAAATATGATACTATTTTCTAATATATTTATTTTATCCATTTATATATCCTCTCCTAAAATTTTATTTAATTCAAATTTAATGACTAATAATACATAATCATGGATAAACATTTGATTAAATCTCCCTTTTAACTTTTTATACAATCTTTACAACAAATATTTATAGTAAATAAACATAAACTATAAAAGCAAACCTTATTAAATAAATTGGAGATGTTTGTTTATGTATGTACTTTTATTTTTATTAATAGTTATTTTAATATTTTTATTATTATTAAATATTTATCCTATTAAGGTTATAGGAAATTTTAATTCTTATGATATTCCAAATTTTAATATTTTGTTTTCATGGTTATACCCCTTTATCAAAGGTAATATTATATCAAATAATGGGGATATATACCTTGATATATATTTTTTTAATAAAAAAATTTATAAAAAACCTATTAAAAATAATGGAAACATTAAAAATTCGTTTTATATGCTGAAAGAATTAAAACCTAGTTATGCAGAAATTAAGACTTCTTATGGTTTTAGCGATCCCTCTAATACAGGAGTCACTTATGGCATTATAAATTTACTATCTCAATATATAAATTTTGATGTATTCCATAATAATCCAGACTTTAGTATGGATTACGACTATTTTGATATAACTACAATAATGAAGTTCAAGCCTTTATCTATCATTAAATTATTAACTATAAACAAAAAAAATTATAATAAACAAATTTCTTATGAAAATAAATAAAGGAGGATTTTTAAAAAATGAGTCAAAATGTAAATTTTACACAAAACATGAATGCTCTGTTTTCAGGATTACAGGACTTTGTTAAAACCGAAAGCGTTATGGGAAAACCTCTTGTTGTAGAGGATAAAACTTTAGTTCCCATAGTTTCAGTAGGTTTAGGATACGGTAGTGCAACAAGTAATGCAAAAAATGCACAATCTAATTCTAATTCTTCAAATACTGATCCTAATGTTGGCTTAGGTGCTAGAGTCACAACTAATGCTGTAGTAGTTATTGATAAAGACTCTGTATCCATGTTACCTGTAAATGGTAAAGGTAATATGGGTCAATTAATCGATAAAATACCTGAAATGGTTACAAACATGGCTCCAAATGCTCAACAACAAAATATGGCTCAAAACCAGCAACAGCAGCAAAATCAACAACAAAATCAATCAACTACCTCACCAAAGCCTGGTAAATAATATTAAGACTGTTGAGAATTAATTTTCTCAGCAGTTTTCTATTTATTTTATACGTAACTTATGTTACATATCTCTATTTTAAATTTTATTATAATCTAGATATTAAATCAATTTTATATTATAAAAAAAGGCTATCGCACTAAGAAATAATTGTAGTATTTATTCTTAATGCGACAGCTCTTTTTGCGTTTATAGTTATTTTATTTAGGGAGTATTGTAAATCTTATTATAAATAAGATTGCTAGAACATAAACAATTGGATGAATTTCTTTTCTTCTTCCTGTTGCTAATTTTACTATTGGATAAAATATTAATCCAGCAGCTATACCATTTGCAATACTTGAGGTAAATGGCATTATAGCTATAGTAAAGAATGCTGGTAGAGCTTCTGTAAAATCTGAAAAATCTATATTAGTTACTGCCCCCATCATAAGAACTCCTACTATAATAAGAGCTGGTGCTGTAGCTTCTGCTGGAACTATACCAACTAATCCGCTAAAGAACATAGCTAATAAAAACATTATTCCTGTAACCACGGAAGTAAGTCCTGTTCTTCCTCCCTGAGATACTCCTGCTGTAGATTCTACATAAGTAGTAACAGTACTTGTACCTAAAAGGGAACCTACACTTGTAGCAATGGCATCAGCCATAAGAGCTTTGTTTAAATTGCGTGGTCTTCCATTTTCATCTACCATATTAGCTTTTTGTGCTGTTCCAACTAGTGTTCCTATAGTATCAAACATATCAACTAAACTGAAAGATATAATTACCATAAATATATTTAAAATTGAACTAAATATTCCTGTACCACTTGCATTTAAAAGTCCAGGCAAATCTAACTTTAAAAATGTTGGAGCAAGTGATGGTGGCATACTTACTAATGAAGACATTGGAACTACATTAGTTATTCCCATAGGTATTCCTATAATTGTAGTAGCTAGTATTCCTATTAATATAGCTGCTTTTACTCCTCTTGCCATCAAAATAGCTGTTATTGTAAGACCTATTAAAGTTAATATTACATTTGACTTTGTAAAATCCCCAAAACTTACTAAAGTAGCTGGGTTTGAAACTATAACTCCACCGCTTTTAAATCCTAAAAGTGCTATAAATAATCCAATTCCTGCTGATATTGCAAATTTTAAATTCTTAGGAATTGAGTCTACTATTTTCTCTCTAATAGATGTTAACGTAATTATTATAAATAAAATACCAGATATAAGCACAGCTGCTAATCCTTGTTGCCAAGTATATCCTAATGTCAAGCATACACTAAATGCAAAGAATGCATTTAATCCCATACCTGGTGCTTGAGCAAAAGGTAGATTTGCGTAGAATCCCATTATAAAAGTTCCTAAAGCTGCTGATATACATGTAGCTGCAAATACAGATGCTACCATTCCATCATTTAAAGCATTAATTCCTGCTTTAACAGCATCATCACCTAAAAGTCCTTGCATATTCATACCTGCTTGCATTAATATTGATGGATTAACAAATATTATATATGCCATTGTTATAAAGGTGGTTACTCCTGCTATAACCTCTGTTTTAACTGTTGTATTATTTTTTGATAAATTAAAAAATGATTCCAAAAAACTATTTTTATTTCCTTTCGGTTTTTTATTACCCTGGAAATTGTTTTCTTTTAATTGTTCCATGAGTTTACCATCCCTTCTATTTTTATAAACACGAACATTGATCGCGTTATTATAGAATAATATTAGCATTTTTATATAATAAAGTCAACATTTTTTTATTATTTTGTTCTATTATTCGTAACTTCTCCTAATTTAAACATATTTATATATGTTTTTTATATATATTTTTCCTCATTTTCATGTTTAATATTAATAAAAATGACTTATTTCAAAGGATACTTACTCACCTCTGAAATAAGTCATTTTTAAATTATCTCATGATTATCTAGCAATAGCTCTTCTTGCTTCTTCTACAACTTCTTCTTCATTCATATTATTAAAATATTTTTTAGTTTCACTAACTACAACTCCACTTAATCCTATAAGTCCTATTAAGTTAGGTATTGCCATAAGACCATTTACTATATCTGCTATAACCCATATTAAATCTAATTTAAGTATGGATAATCCTCCTATAGCTACTATTGCTATAAAAGTATATCTATATGGTTTAATTCCTTTTATTCCAAATAAATATTCAGTACATCTTTCACCATAATAATTCCATCCTAATATAGTAGTAAATGCAAAGAATGCTAATCCTATACTTATTATTAATTTACCGAGTATTGGTAAGGGCATTCCTTGTACAAATGCTGCATTAGTCATAGCAGCTCCTGCTAAATCAGATTTCCACATACCAGTTAAAACTAAAGTAATTCCTGTCATTGTACATATTACAATAGTATCTATAAAAGTTCCTGTCATAGATATAAGTCCTTGACGTACACAAGATTTTGTTTTTGCAGCTGCTGAGGCAATAGGTGCACTTCCTAATCCAGATTCATTTGAGAAAACTCCTCTAGCCACACCATTTTGTATAGCTTGCTTAATTGTAGCTCCTAAGAAACCACCCATAGCTGCTGTAGGATTAAAAGCACTTTTTATTATTAAAACTACCGCTGCTGGAACTAATTTTGCATTAGTTACTATTATTATTACTGAAGCTGTAACATATAAAATAGCCATAAATGGTACTATCTTTTCTGCAACTTTTGCAATGCTATTAATTCCTCCAAGAGTTACTGCTGCTACCAATATAGTTATAATAATACCTGTTATTACTACTGGGACTCCAAATGAGTCTTTAAATGATTCAGATATAGCATTAATTTGAGCAAAAGTTCCTATTCCAAAGAAAGCAACTCCTATTCCAAATATAGCAAACATCTTTGCAAGCCACTTTTTGCCTAAACCTCTTTCTATATAGTACATAGGTCCACCGGACATTTGACCATTCTTATCAGTAACTCTATATTTTACCGCAAGTAATCCTTCTGCATATTTTGTTGCCATACCAAAAAAAGCTGCTACCCACATCCAAAATATAGCACCAGGTCCTCCTGCTTTAATAGCTGTTGCTACCCCTACTATATTTCCTGTTCCTATAGTTGCGGCAAGCGCTGTACAAAGAGCTTGGAAACTAGTTACATCCCCTTCTCCTGTACTATCATCGTCACCTTTTTTAAATAAATATTTAAGTGCTAAAGGGAGTTTACCGATTTGCAGAAATCCTAATCTTATACTTAGATATATTCCTGTACCAACAAGAAGAACTAAAAGCGGTGGTCCCCACACCAATGAATCGATTTTGTTAAAAATTTGTAATGCCTTTTCCATGTTCCATCCTCCTATTAAATATTTGTTTTAATGGGGACAGAGTTTTAATAGAAATGTCAATAAAAAAAATAAAGAGGTCATCAAAAAGTAGACCTCTGGATTTAAACTTCACTTCTACGCTCTGTCCTTTTACCTGAGAGTTTCATTGGAATATTCCAACTTGCTCCTTCGGTGCTCTTTTATAAAAAAAGAGTCTCTCCAGAGTTTCGTCCAATAACAGTCCCTGCCATAAAACAATGGTACCTGAAAGATTTTTGCATCTTCGGTGGGTCTAAAGACCTCTCTCCTATTATCTTCATCCGAACCTTTATTCAATTTATGTTTCACATTATACCACTTTAGTTTTAAAATTGCAAGCCCCTTATTTAATGAACAACCTTAATTTAATGAACAATGAAGAATGAAAAATTGTGGTTATTTTTTCTCCACTATCGTTACGAAAAAATTTTAATTATATTATTTATATATTAAGCAGTTTTTCACTAAAACAAGCGATGTTTAGCGAAGCAAACGAGCCTACAAAACAAAATTTAAGATTTTCTATAACGTAGTGGAAGAAAATCATCCTTAATTGTTCATTCTTCATTGTTAATTATTCATTGACTAAAGGTTGTTCATTATATAGGTCTTTATTCCTTTAATCAAAGGTAATGCTATAACAATTCCTACTATAAATTGGGCTATATTACCTGGCACACCTTTTAATGCTATAAGCAAACTTTCTGTTAAAGTAGCAGTTTCTACATATATGAATCTTGTTATTACTACACTAGTAAAATAGTAAGCTATAACCATCCATATACCTGCTACTAAAAATGCAAATACATTATTTTTGATATTATTTCCATCATAATTACTTCTATATGCTATTCTAGCAGTTATATATGCCATTATCCCTTTTATTACTAATGTAAATGGTGCCCATATCATATATCCTGAAAAAACATCTGCTAGTGCCATACCAAATGCTGCTGCAACTACCCCATATCTTTTACCTAATATAACAGCTGATAAAAACACCATACTATCCCCTGGATGTACATACCCACCTGTTATTGTAGGTATTCTTATGCTCATTGTGGCTGCACAGGTAGCTGCTACCATTAACGCTACATACACCATTTGTAAAGTTTTTAATTTTATATCAGTTCTTTTTTCCATAACATTTCCCCCTTTATTTAACTTACATTTGCAATTATAAAGGTTTTTGAAAATATGTTCAAATGTATGGATACATTTTTATTTCCATAAAAATTAGACTGCTAATTTTTTATTTTAGCAGTCTAATTTATTATATCCTAAGCGGTTTTTGAATCATGAATTTCTCTTTTTTCTTTTTTTGCTTTGAGTAAAAATATTGCAAATACTACTATTGCTGATATTATACCTACTGGATATCCAATAGATGTTGATAATTTAAATCCTTCTGGTGCAACCATTATATAAGTTACGCTTACAGCGGTCATAAATGTTCCTGGTATTGATGCAATCCAATGAGGTTTTTTAATAGTTACTAGATATACAGATGATGCCCAAAGCAATACAGTAGCTAATGCTTGATTAGACCAAGCAAAATATCTCCAAATTATATTAAAATCTATTCTTGTTAATGCAAATCCTATTATAAATAAAGGAATACTTATGGATAATCTATTTTTAATATCCTCTTGTTTATATTTTAATGAATCGGCTATAGTTAATCTAGCACTTCTAAAAGCTGTATCTCCTGAAGTTATAGGACATGCAACTACTCCAAGTATTGCAAGTACTCCTCCTACTTTTCCCAATAAAGAATTACAAACTTCGTTTACTACCCAAGCTGCATTATTTCCATTAGAAGCCATAATTTCATTAAACTTTCCAACCCCGTTAGTTCCACCTGGACCTGCAAAGAAACTCATAGCTGCTGCTGCCCATATTAATGCAACTATACCTTCTGCAATCATTGATCCATAAAATACTCTTCTCCCTTGTCTTTCGTTTGTTATGCATCTAGCCATTAGTGGTGACTGAGTTGAATGGAATCCTGAAATAGCACCACAGGCAATAGTTACAAATAATACTGGAAATAGTGGCATGGTACTTGCCTTACTATGCATATTGTATAAATTTGAAGGTACAGCCTCTGGAATAGGATACCCCTTTACAATAAGCATTGTTCCAACACCAACAGCCATTAACAATAAACATATTCCAAATATAGGATAAATCTTTCCTATAATTTTATCTACTGGTAATAATGTTGCTAATATATAATAGAAGAAAATAATATAAAGCCAGAAATTCCTACCAAACTTTTCTGGAGTCAATCCCGCTAATAGATCCGCAGGACCCATAACAAATACAACACCAACTAATATTAAAAGTATTACTGAAAATACTCTCATAAAATTTCTAAACCCTTGTCCTAAATATTTACCTACTATTTCAGGTACACTTGCACCATCGTGTCTTGCTGAAAGCATGCCTGAAAAATAATCGTGAACTCCTCCTGCAAATATGGAACCAAATACGATCCATAAAAATGCGGCTGGTCCAAACATGGCCCCCAATATAGCACCAAATATAGGTCCTAATCCTGCTATATTTAAAAATTGTACTAAAAATATTTTCCATTCTGGCATAGGCACATAATCCACACCATCTTCAAGTCTTACTGCTGGTGTTTCCCGATTTTCATCAATACCAAAAACCTTTTCAACAACAGTCCCATAAATAAAATAACCAACTATTAATGCAATAATAGATAAAATAAATGTTACCATTAATCATTATCCCCCTTCCATTAAGATTAATATGAAAACCTTTTAAAAAGTTCTTTATACTAATTTTAATAATTATTACTTTAAAATAATACATGTTATCCTTAAAAGGACAAAATTAAAGGTTCAAATGCATTTTATATAAGCCCAATTGCACTTAATTTTTAGTTTTTTATTGTATAATATTTATGTAACTTTTTTGAGAGGATGATATATATGATATATATGCAACTTTTAGGTAGCATGTCTACAATAGCTTTATCTGCCTATATTTTTAATCAACATTATATATCTAAAAAACTTTTTTGCTTAGATAAAGGATTTAATAAACTATCTTTAATAATCTTTTTCAGTCTTTTATCTATATTAGGTACATATACTGGGGTTAGCATAGACTCCATGGCTCCAGCTAGTTTTAATAAATCTTCATTAATAGATTTGAAGCCCTATGCCATAGCTAACACCCGTCCCATTGGTGCTATAACTGCTGGCTACTTAGGTGGTCCTCTAGTTGGTATATGTGTAGGACTTATAGCTGGTTTTCAAAGATATTATTTAGGTGGTTTTACAGCATTGGCCTGTGCTATATCTACAATAGTAGAAGGTCTTTGTGGTGCTTTAGGCCAAAAATATTCTAAATCTAAAGCAATTAATCCAAAACTTGCTTTTATAACTGCAATAATTGCAGAAATATTAGAAATGATAATTATACTTGTTTTACCTAAACCTTTTAATCAGGCTCTCCAATTAGAAAAAATTTTTGCTTTACCTATGATAATTATGAATTCTGTTGGTGTTTTAATTTTTGTGTATATTACAAAAGATGCATTAGAACAATATAATAGAATTGGTGCTACCGAAGCACAAAAGGCTTTAAATATAGCTGAAAAAACTTTAAATTATTTTAAAAAAGGTTTTGATAAAGACAATACTAAAAAAATAGCAAAAATCATTTGGGAAAACACTTCTTATGAAAGTGTTTTTATTTCAGATACTAAAGAAGTTATCTCATATTATGGTGAATATATAGATTTTAATCTCTTAAATAATTCATTAAAAGATTACTATAAATGCCCTGATTACAAAATAATTAAATACATAGATCCTTCATCTGAAACAATTGAAAATATATTTTTTGCTATTCCAATCTATGATGAAAACAACTTAGAATTAGTAATTGGATTGAGGATAATATCTGAAACTTTTGTAGATAAATATTTTATACTATTTGTTAAACAATTAAGTACCCTACTATCTACTCAACTAAAGCTTTATAAACTAAATAAAATAGCTAATGAAGTTTATGTAGCTGAATTTAAAGCACTAAAAGCTCAAATACATCCACATTTTTTATTTAATGCTTTAAATACCATTTCTTCTTTTTGCCGAACAAACCCTGTTAAAGCAAGAGAGCTTATATTAAATTTATCTAGTTACTTTAGACAAACTTTGAAAAGACAAGAAGATTTTATTACAATTAAAGAAGAATATGATTTTTTGAATTCTTATCTTTCTATAGAAAATGCACGTTTTGGGGAAAGATTAAAAGTAAATATAAATTTTCCTAAAGATTTATTAAATTATAAAATACCTGTTTTCCTACTTCAACCTTTAGTAGAAAACTCCATAAATCATGGAATTTTACCTAAACCATCTGGTGGAACTGTTACAATAGAGGCTTGCTCATCTAATGACAATTTAAACTTTATTGTAAAAGATAATGGAATTGGTATGAAGGAAACTGATCTTAAAAAAATACATTCTTTTTCCACAGGTATAGGATTAAGTAATGTTAATGAAAGACTAAAACTTCTATTTGGAGAAGAATATAAATTAAATATAAAAAGTAAACTTAATAAAGGTACCTCTATATCTTTTTCAATACCTAAGGAGATGAAAGTATGAGTAAAATAAATTGTATAATAATAGAAGATGAAATCCCTTCTGCAGATGAATTAAATTATATTCTTAAAAATTACAATTTTATTAATGTAGTTGGAATAGCGCAGGATGCAATAAAAGGACTAGAACTTATAACAAAATTAAATCCACAAGCAGTATTTTTAGACATAAATATGCCCTCTAAAAATGGAATGGATTTAGCTAAAGAAATAAAAGCTTTTAATGAAAATATAGAAATAATATTTATTACTGCATATGATGAATATGCAGTAAAAGCTTTTGAAATTCAGGCATTAGATTATATTTTAAAACCTTTTGAAGAAAAGAGAATAAATATAGCCCTAAATAGACTATTAGAAGCAGTAGAACCCAAAAATCCTGATGAGCATATACCTGAAATTTTAGACAAATTATTAAATAAATTGCAATTACAAGAAAACTCAATGAAAAAAATCCCTTGTGAGTACTGTGGAAAAATCATACTAATTCCTCTTAATCAAATTTATTTTTGTTATACAGAAAAAGATAAAATATATGTTAAAACCTATAATAAAAGATATATAACTAACTACACATTAAATAAATTACAGAAAAAGACCAAATTTTTTCGAGCTCATAGAAGTTATTTAGTTAATTTAGATAATATAAAAGAACTATTTTCTTGGTTTAATGGAACTTATAAATTGGTAATGAAAGATGATAAGAATACAGAGATACCAATTAGTAGAGGTAACGTTAAAAACTTAAAAAATATATTGGATATTTAATATTTTATGTTGATTTTATTCGTTATAATGGTAAAATCAATATAAATATCTAAATATTTTTAATAATACTACTATTATTTTTAAAATTCTTTATCATAGTCTATTTTATTAGCAGAAGGAGGTTTTAACTTTGTGTTGTAAAAATGAGTTAGTAAAAACTAAATTTAAAGAACTTGATAGTTTTATTGAAAATCTTGAAAATAAAAATGGTTCACTAATAGCAGTTCTTCACAAGGCGCAAAACATATTTGGATATCTTCCAAAAGAAGTACAAATTCATATTGCAGAAAAATTACAAGTTCCTGTATCTAAAGTTTATGGAATAATAACATTTTATTCTTACTTTAATACAGAGCCAAAAGGGAAATATGTTATAAGTGTATGTATGGGTACTGCCTGTTTTGTTAGAGGTGCTGGAGATGTAGTAGAGGAATTTGAAAAAAAATTAAATATAAAAGTTGGACAAACTACTAAGGATAATAAATTTACACTTGATGTTTTACGTTGTGTAGGTGCATGTGGCTTAGCACCTGTTGTAACCATAAATGATAAAGTTTATGGTCACGTTACGAAAGATAAAGTAGATAATTTATTGTCAGACTATTTAGAATAGGGGGAATTAAATTGACTAAAATAAAATCCTTTAAAGAACTTAAAGATTTACATGATAAATTTAAATCTCTTATGAAATTAAAAAAGACTTCTCCTGAAGCGGAATTAGCTGCTGAAAACAAAAGGTGTCCAAGATATATATCTATATGTGGTGGTACTGGATGTAAATCTTCAGATAGTTATAAAATACTAGAAAATTTAAAAGAAGGCATTAAAAAAGCTGGCTTAGAAAATGAAGTACAAGTATCAATTACAGGTTGTTTTGGTTTTTGTGAGCAAGGACCTATTGTGCATATAACACCTGACAATACTTTCTACGTTTCTGTAAAACCAGAAGATGCAGACGAAATAATAGAAAAACATTTATTAAAAGGTGAAATGATAGAAAGGCTTCTTTACATAGAGCCTACTCTTCAAAAGAAAGTAAAAAGACAAGATGAAATGTCCTTTTACAAAAAACAATATAGAATTGCTCTAAGAAATTGCGGAGTAGTTAATCCTGAAGATATAAGGGAAGCTATAGCACAAGACTCTTATATGGCTTTAGGTAAAGCATTAACTGAGATGTGTCCTAAAGATGTAATAAAAACCATTACTGATTCTAGGCTAAGAGGAAGAGGTGGCGGTGGATTTCCAACAGGTGTAAAATGGGGATTTGCTAAAAAATATGATAGTCCTAAAAAGTATATAATTTGCAATGCAGATGAAGGTGATCCTGGTGCTTTTATGGATCGTTCTATATTGGAAGGTGACCCTCATAGTGTTTTATCAGCTATGGCCATAGCTGGATATGCTATTGGTGCAGATGAAGGAAATATATATATTAGGGCTGAATATCCCCTAGCTGTTCAAAGACTTTATAAAGCTATAGATGAAGCTCATGAATACGGTTTATTAGGTGATAATATACTTGGAACAAACTTCTCCTTTAAAATTAATATAAAATATGGTGCTGGTGCCTTTGTATGTGGTGAAGAAACTGCTTTGATTCATTCTATTGAAGGTGAACGTGGAGAACCAACAAATAAGCCCCCTTTCCCTGCTGAAAGTGGACTTTGGGGAAAACCTACCTGTGTGAATAATGTAGAAACTTTAGCTATAGTTCCGGCTATATTAACAAAGGGAATAGATTGGTTTAAATCCATAGGCACACAGACTTCTAGTGGAACAAAGGTTTTTGCCCTAGCGGGTAAAGTTAATAATGTTGGTTTAGTTGAAGTTCCTATGGGAACAACCCTTAGAGAAATCATATATGAAATTGGTGGCGGTATAAAAAATGGACGTAAATTTAAAGCCGTTCAAACTGGTGGCCCTTCTGGTGGATGTATTCCTGCTTCTCATTTAGATACAGAAATAGACTATGAGTCCCTTACAGCTATAGGTTCCATGATGGGATCTGGAGGAATGATTGTAATGGATGAAGATAACTGTATGGTAGATATAGCTAAATTCTATCTTGAATTTACAGTGGATGAATCCTGTGGTAAGTGTACCCCTTGTAGAATCGGCAACAAACGTCTTTTAGAAATACTTACTAAAATAACAGAAGGTAAAGGTACAGAAGAAGATCTTATAAAATTAAAAGAATTATCTCAGACCATAAAGGATACTTCTCTTTGTGGACTAGGTCAAACTGCTCCTAATCCTATTTTAAGTACAATGAAATATTTCTGGGATGAATATGAAGCCCATGTAAAAGAAAAAAGATGTCCCGCTGGTGTTTGTAAAAATCTCCTTAGTTATGAAATTACAGATAGTTGTATTGGTTGTACAAAATGTGCAAGAATTTGTCCTGCATCCTGTATAGATGGAAAGGTAAAGGAAAAACATACTATAATTCAGGATCAATGTATAAAATGTGGTTCCTGCTATAGTTCTTGTCCTGTTGGAGCTATTATAAGAAAATAAAGAAAAAGAGGTGTTTGCGTTGAATTTAATAACTATTACTATAAATAATAGGAAAATTTTGGTAGAAGAAGGGACCTCTATATTAAATGCTGCAAAAAAACTTAATATAAATATTCCAACTTTATGTCATTTAAAAATACATGATAATAAGCATGAAAATCACCCTGGTTCCTGTAGAGTTTGCGTAGTAGAAGTAGAAGGTCGTAAAAATTTAGCTCCTGCCTGTTGTACTCCTGTAGTGGATGGCATGGTAGTTAAAACCAATTCCATAAAAGCTATTAAAGCTCGTAGAACAATGGTTGAACTACTTTTATCAGACCATCCTCAAGATTGTTTGCTATGTGAAAAAAATACAGAATGTGAATTACAGCAATTAGCAGCAGATATGGGTATAAAAGATATTAAATATAAAGGAGCTCAAAATACCTTTAAAAAAGATGTTTCTAGCTATTCTATAGTTAGAGATTTAAATAAATGTATTCTATGTAGAAGATGTGTAACCATGTGTAATGAAGTTCAAACTGTAGGAGTTTTATCTCCAGTAAATAGAGGTTTTGAAACAGTTATATCCCCTGCTTTTGAAAGTCCTATGTTAGAAACCAACTGTACTTTCTGCGGCCAATGTGTTGCTGTATGTCCAACTGGTGCATTAACAGAAGTTAATAATACATCAAAAGTTTGGGATGTGTTAAATGATGATGAAAAAGTTGTAATAATTCAAACTGCTCCTGCAATTCGTGCTGCATTAGGTGAAGAATTTGGATTAGAACCAGGTACAGTAGTTACTGGGAAAATGGTAGCCGCTTTAAGATCTCTTGGCTTTGATAAAGTTTTTGATACTGATTTTGCTGCAGATTTAACCATAATAGAGGAAGCCTCTGAACTTATTCATAGACTTGAAAACAATGGTAAACTTCCTATGCTTACAAGTTGTTGCCCTGGTTGGATTAAATTCTTTGAACATGATTTCAATGACTTATTAGATATACCTTCAACTTGTAAATCACCTCAACAAATGTTTGGAGCTATAGCTAAAACCTATTTAGCAGATCTTATGGGTGTGAATCCTAAAAACTTAATTGTAGTATCTTTAATGCCTTGTCTTGCTAAAAAATACGAAGCTAATAGACCTGAAATGAGTACTAATGGTATATCTGATGTGGATATAGTTGTAAGTACAAGAGAAATGGCAAAAATGATTAAAGAGGCTGGAATAGATTTTAATTCTTTACAAGATGAAGACTTTGATAATCCCCTTGGTGAGTCCACAGGAGCAGGAACTATATTTGGTGTAACTGGTGGAGTTATGGAAGCCGCTCTTAGGACAGCTTATGAATGGATAACTAAAGAAGAACTTCAATATGTAAATTTTGAAGCATTACGTGGATTTGATGGAATTAGAGAAGCCACTATAAAAATTAAGGATCAGGATATAAAAGTAGCTATAGCCAGCGGTCTTGGAAATACTAGAAAACTTTTAAAAGCTATACAAGAAGGTAAGGCTCATTACCATATGATAGAAATAATGGCTTGCCCTGGTGGGTGTATTGATGGTGCTGGACAGCCTTACATTCATGAAGATATTAGTATATTACAAAAAAGAGCTGAAGCCCTATACAGAGAAGATCAAAATAAAATAATAAGGAAGTCTCATGAAAATCCTTTTATAAAAAAATTATATGATGAATTCTTAGGAGAACCTTATGGTGAAAAAGCTCATAAATTACTTCATACAAGCTATGTGAAAAGAGATTAATTAAAATTTAAGGAGAACTTGCCAGCAATTTAGTAAGTTCTCTTTATTTTAAAATTCTATTAAATTTACCTCTTTCCCTAAAGATTTTAAAAGTTCCTTTAATTCCTTTACTAATTTTAGTTTTATTCCTAAATCCACTGGTAAATCTGGATTTTGATGAGCAGGATTTACAGCTTTTCCTGACCATATATTTAAATGAGTACATTCATGCAATAATATATGTGCTAATTTACTAGCTCCATCCTCCTTACTCACTTCATAATATTTACCTGGGAAAGATAAGGATTTTTTATACTCTTTTATAATTTCTATGGTTTTATTTAATGTAATAACTCCTTCTGTAATTAAATCAAATCCTTCCATAAATGCTATAGGTGGTATATCTTCACTAAAAGAATCTAAATCAACTATAAGTTTTTTACCTAATTCTCTTGATGCGATGTTAGCAGCAGTTCCACCACAAATTATTTTTTTCCCTTCTCTATTATTTATAAATTTACTTATTATCTCTTCATCTTTTTCTCTATTTTTAGGAGGTCCTGTAAATAAATCTACATATTCTGGTCTTTTTATTTTTATATTGACCACTGTTGCATCATCTCCTGGTTTATGACCATATAAATCCCAACAAACTTCTACTAAATCCTTTGCTATACTGTGGGCATCGTTTTTATTTTCTATATTTCTTTGTATATAATTTAACACATTATCCCATGTCCATCCAAAATTCATGGTATTTCCTAAGCCTGCATGAATTATTCCATCACTTACTATTGTTATAGAGTCACCAGGTTTAACATTAAAAGTACTTTCATAGATTTTTCTATTATTTATTATTAGTTTCTTTTTCCCAATATTTTTTTCTTGTTTTCCGCTTAATATAAATGCTTTAGGATTATCATATTCAGCCATATATACTTTGCCTTCATTACTAATTTTTATTAATGTGAATGTGGAATAGGCAATTTCTCTTTCTTTACATACAGGCAAAGTACTAGCTATAGTATCTAAAGTTTCATAGATATCTGCCCCTTCTTTTAGCATAGTTGCGGATATTTTAGTAGTTAAAGTAGCCAAAATATTCGCCTTAACTCCACTTCCCAATCCATCTGCAAGAACTATTATAGTACACTGAGGTAGTTTTACAATCTCCACTTTATCTCCGCAAAGTTCTTCTCCATATTTTGTTAAACTACAGTGAGCAACATCTATAAAAATCTTCATCTAATTTCACCTTCTTCTCCTTCCACCACCTTTTTTAACTTAGTTAATGTGATTTTAGTTTCTGCAGTAGTTTCACCAAGGAGACTTGCTATTTCTTGAGCTACTCTCATCTGTTTTTCTATTACTTCTTGAGCTGCATTAAAAGTGTTCTCCTTAACTTTTAAAAGTTCTTTTCTATTTTTTTCTTCTTCCACTATATTTGCCATAGAAGCTACAATTATATCTTGTTTAGGTAAATAAACAATGTTTTCAATAAAAACCAAATCATATTGTGACACTATTATTTTTTTACCTATTATGCTTTTTCCTGTATTTTTTACTTCTCTAAAATCTTCCTCATTCATTAATACAGATATAGACTTATCTCTAACATTTTCGGCCTTCACTGTAAACATTTCTTCTCCTGCTGGATTTATTTCCTTTATTTTTAATTCTCCATTTAATACTAAAACACAAGTACCAGAGTGTTCAAATATAAAGTTACTCATACTTTCTGCCTTATTTCGCATATAATGAAGACACATATTTGTCTCAGCCATACCATTATAAACTGCTATAGCTTTTTCTCTACATGTATCATATCCACAAACACCACAGTTTAGCTCATCTTCCTCACTATACTTGCCCATACTGTTCATTATTTTTTCTATTTCTTCTTCTGTTGTCACTTTATCCTCAATGTTCTTAGGCATAAACTTTACAGTAAAATCTATATCCTTTGGAACTTGTATATACCTTTTAATTTTATTATTTTCTTTCTTATTTACATATTCTTTTATGCTTGATAATTTTTTGAAATATTCTCCATTTCTTTTTATAGAATGGGGTCCACCTACACAACTGCCTTTACAAGCACTAACTTCAACTAAGGTATTTTTTAAATATCCCTTTTTCATACTCTCAAAAATTTCTATGCACTCTTCTATTCCACTAATAGATATTTTTTTTAATTTCTTTCCCTCAATATTTCCTATGGCCTGTATTATTCCACCATGTATAGCATATCTTCTTCCTTTTTTAAAAGCTATATTAGTGGTTTCTATATGATTTTCACTATTTAAATCTATATTCTCTTCTTTTATCCATTCTTCTATTTCTTCATAAGTAAGTACTGCGTCTATAAACCTATCATTTAGTAAGTAATTATCAGCTTCTGATTTTTTAGCTATACAAGGCCCTATAAAAACTGTAAATGTATCTTCTCCATAAAGTTTTTTTATTATTTTCCCATGAGCCATCATAGGTGTATTTATAGGTATAACGTAATCTATAAGTTCACTAAAATATTTTTCTATTAAATGATTAACAGATGGACAACAGGTGGTTATATAGTTGTTTTTACTGGTACCTTTTATATAGTCATGGTAAAGCTTAGTTACAATTTCTGCACCTAAAGCTGTTTCTTGAAGATCACTAAATCCTAATTTTTTTAAAGCAGATAAAACTTTTCCATAGCTCTCTCCAAAATGTCCAAAAAAAGATGGAGCTATAGTAGCTACTATTTTTTTTCTTGCCAATATAGCATTTTTAACTATAGGTAAATCACTATAAATTCTTCTGGCATTTTGAGGGCAAATTTCTAAACAATGTCCACAATTTATGCATCTTTCTTGCACTATATTAGCTTTTTCATTTTCAAATTTTATTGCTTTTACAGGACAATATCTTAAACACTTATAGCAGTTTTTACAATTGGACATAGAAAAATCCATATACGTCATTTTTCTATCCTCCTCAATATAATTTCTTGAAAGAACTCTTGAACATTCTCTTTATTAAGGGAATAAATTTTATCTTCAACTCTTACACATACAGCTTTGGTACAATCCCCCATACAAAATTCTCCCTTTAAATTAACTTTATCTTTTACATTATATTTATCTACTAATTTTCCAAGGCTCTTTATTATATAAGGTGCTCCTTTTAAATGACAGGCACTTCCAACACATATACTTATTTCAATCATAAAAAACCCTCCCTAGTCAACTTTATCATATAGTTAATTTTTTATCAATCTTATAAAATAACTATTTTATTTCTTAAATTCTTCATAAATCCCTTGTCATATAGGTGTATATATATAATAATTAAGTTATAATGTATTATTTATTAATTTTTGGTAAAGGAGAGGTTCTATAATGAAAAAATTTAATAAAGCCCTTTCTTCTGCTGCTTTAGCAACCATAATTGCTACTACAAATTTATCTATGGTTCAAGCTAAAGTAGACAATAGATTGGGAGGAAAAAATCGCTATGAAACTGCTAAATTTATAGCTGAAAAATATTCAAATGGCACCATAGATAAAGTAATTTTAGCTAGTGGTAATGGTCCTTTTGATGCTTTGGTATCAAGTTTATTATCAAAAAAATTAAATGCACCTATACTTTTAGTAGGAGGCAGTAATAGTCAATACAAAGATGCTTTTAGTTATATAGACAAGCATTTAAGTAAGTCTGGAACTGTTTATTTTCTTGGTGGAGAAGCATCTATAAACAAAGATGTTGAAACTCGTGTAAAAAAATCAGGCTTTAAATTTAAAAGATTAAGCGGTAAAGATAGATTTGAAACAAATAATAGTGTTTTAAATGAAATAAATGCCCCAAAGGGTACCCCTGTTTTCTTAGTTAATGGATATGGATTTGCAGATTCCTTAAGTGTTTCTAGTATATCTGCAATAAAAGACTATCCTGTTATAATGACTACTAAAGATACTATACCAAGTAATTTAAAAGCTCAATTAGCTAAATTACAACCATCAAAAGTATATATAATAGGATCAGAAAATCTAATTTCTCAAAAGGTTCAAGAAGAATTATATAAAATAAATAAGAATTTAAAAATAGATGATGTTGTTAGAATATATGGTAATGATAGATTTGAAACAAATATTCTTATAAATAAAGCATTTAACATAAAATCTAATAATGCTTTTGTAGCATCAGGCATGGATTTTGCAGATGCCTTATCTGGAAGTGCTCTTGCAGGTAAATATAATGCTCCTATAATACTTACTAATAACAAGAACTTTCAAAATGAAAAAGATTATTTAGCTTCTACAAATTATAGAAACTTTTTCATACTTGGATTAAATGGTTCCGTAAATAAATCAATAGAAGGTATCTTAAATTCAGTTAAAGAACCTTCAAAAGCTACTGGTGAATTTATGGATAAATTAGCAAAAGCTGAAGAAATAAAAAATTGTGCAACTCAGTCTGATGTTACTATAAAATTTACTTCTAAAAATCTTCCTAGTGATATTCAAACAGGTTTTAATGCTTTCACTAAGGAAATAGGAGATACTATAACTGTTAAAACTAATGGTAAATTAGAAGCCCTTTCAGAAAATGAAGTTAAACAAGAATTCACTGCTAATTTAAAATTAGGTGGTTCAATGAAAGACAAAAATTTATCTTTCCCTATGTGGGCTTATACCAATGTTTCAAATAAAGCAAAACCAGAAATGAAAATAACCTATGGTATACCAAAGGATTTACTTAAAGATGTAGAAGATAAATCTCTTGACCAATTAAAAAA
Organism: Clostridium cochlearium; assembly: GCF_900187165.1. Lineage (NCBI taxonomy): Bacteria > Bacillati > Bacillota > Clostridia > Eubacteriales > Clostridiaceae > Clostridium > Clostridium cochlearium. The sequence goes on from NZ_LT906477.1 coordinate 1,714,353, forward strand.
TAAAGATTATATAACATTAGATCCATTTAATATGTCCATACCTGGTGAAGAAAGCAAAGCAGGATTTAGTATGGATACAGATAAATTAATATCTTTCTTAAAAGATAATGAAAAACTTTTAGAAAAAATCTCTCTTAGATTTGCTTCTGAATTTAATCCTAATTTAGATGTAGTTAAAAATGAAGGTAACGTTACTTTAAAAGACGGAAGAAAAACAACTTGTTATTCAATAGCTTTAAATAATGAAAATTTAGCTACTCTTCTAAGATATAGTGGAAATAGTATATTAAATATATTTGAGGATAAAGAAGTTGCAACTTTCATTAAATCTTATATGAATATATATATGGAATCTATGAACTTTGAAGGATTAAATAAAGATGAAATGATAGAAATGAAAAAAGAAATACAAAATAGTATAGATAATCTATTAGGCAATAGTCCTAGAAATTCTTTAGCTATGCACAAAGCAATAGATGGATTTAAATCTTTAAATCTATTAGGTAATGATGGCATAAAAATGAAGTTTTATCTAGATGACAAAAATATTCCTATATCTTCTGAAGGAGTTATAGATATAAATGTTAACTTTAAAAACTTTATTCCTACTGCTAATGGAGAAATTGGAATGAAGATAAACTTTAACAATTCTATGTCTAATATAAATGACAATAGTATAAAAGTATCTCTACCAGAAACAAATAAAGATAATTCCTTAGATTATTTTGAATTTCTTAATTCTTTAATGACCATAGAAGAAACTGAAGAAATTAAATAAATTACAAATTAACATATAAATCCCATGAGATTTCCTCATGGGATTTATTTATTGCAAAAAATAGTCTATAATGTATTGGAGCCCAATTTATAAATTCTATAAGGAGGATTTTTTAATGAGTAGAAATTTTAGTGTATTCGATATAGTTGGCCCCATAATGATAGGTCCATCTAGTTCTCACACTGCTGGTGCAGCAAGACTTGCAAAATTAGCCGCATCTATTGCTGGTGAGAAAATAAAAAAAGTAGATTTTCAATTACATGGTTCCTTTGCTAAAACATACAAAGGTCATGGAACTGACAAAGCTTTAGTTGCTGGAATTCTAGGAATGGATCCTTGGGACGATCGTCTAAAAGACTCTTTTAAAATTGCTAAGGAAAAAGGACTAGAAATATGTTTTTCTGAAGTAGAGTTAGAAAATGTACATCCTAATACAGTTAAATTTGTTATTACAAAAGAAGATAACTCAACCACTTCTGTAATTGGTTCTTCTATAGGTGGTGGAAATATAGTTATTTTTGATATAGATGGTCAAGAAGTTGAGTTTAAAGGAGATTATCCTACTCTAATGACTAAACATAAAGACACTCCTGGAGTAATTTCTAAAATTAGTACAATTATGTATAAAGACAATTTAAATATAGGCACTATGAAATTATATAGAAATGGTAAAGGGTCTATGGCTACTATGGCTTTAGAAACAGATAATGTAATCCCTCAAGCTACTATTGAAAAACTAAAAGAAATTCCAGAAATACATAGTATAAAAATAATAAATCCAATGGGGGAAGGAGAGGTTTAATTGTTTGTTAATACTGGTTTAGAGTTAATAAATATATGTAAAGAAAAAAATTTAAAAATATGGGAATACGGATTAAGTATTGAAATTGAAGAAAGCGGGAAGAGCCAAGATTTTTTAATAGATAAAATGAATCAAACTCTTCAGGTTATGAAACAATCTGCAAATTTAGGTCTAGAAAAAGAAGTCAAGTCTGTAAGTGGGCTTATTGGTGGAGATGCTTATAAATTAAATAAATACTCTCAAAGTGAAAAAACATTGACAGGGCCTGTTATAGTTAAAGCCATGGCTAGGGCATTATCTTCTTCCGAAGTAAATGCTGCTATGGGTAAAATTGTAGCCTGTCCTACCGCAGGTTCTTGTGGTATATTACCTGCTGCACTGCTTTCTGCTGGAGAAGCTTTAAATAAGTCTGATGAGGAATTAGTTAAAGCATTATTTACTGCTTCAGTTGTAGGAGTTATAATAGCTAAAAATGCTACTTTAGCAGGAGCTGAAGGAGGATGTCAAGCTGAATGTGGATCTGCTGCTGCTATGTCCGCAGCTTCCATTGTAGAACTTATGGGTGGAACTGTTGAACAATCTTTAGATGCAGCTGCTATAGTTATAAAAAATATATTAGGATTAGTATGTGATCCTGTTGCAGGTCTTGTAGAAATACCTTGTGCTAAAAGAAATGCTGCTGGCGTTGTAAGTGCCCTTACATCCGCTGACATGGTTATGGCTGGAGTAAAAAGTGCTATACCTTTTGATGACACAGTTTCAGCTATGTATAAAGTAGGAAGACAACTGCCTATGGAACTTAGAGAAACTGCTTTAGGTGGTCTTGCAACAACACCTACCGGACTTAAATTAAAAAATAAAGTATTTAAATAATAAACAGCATATATTGTGTGAAAATTTTTACACAATATATGCTCCTTTATTTAATGAACTGGTATTACTAATTTTTGTCCTATAAATATCAAATTAACATTTTTAATATTATTTGCTTTTGCTATTTTATCATAGGAAATATTATATTTCTTACCTATTAAATATAAACAATCTCCCTTTTTAACTGTATATATGATTTTCTTATTTTCTGGCTTTTTAATTGGTTTCTTGTCTATTGGCTTTTTATCTTCTGGCTTTGATATTATGAAATTTTCTAAGTCTTTTTCTGTAACTGATGCTACATTTGGAGTTCTTCCATCTTCAGATTGAGGAATTTTTATTTTATCTCCATTTATTAATTTTACAACTTGGCTTCTTTTTTGTGCATCCCAATTGTTTCCAGTAATCCTCCAATTATTGTTCATTTTTGGAGTTAGTACTCCTTTTTTTACTTCTTTTATATATTTTCCTATTAGATCTCTTATTGGAGTAGCTGATACTGCATCTTTTTCTATAACTTTTGGTAAACTTCCATCTTTAAATATTTCACTTTTAGGATTTAAGAGTTGTGAGCTAGCTCTATAATTATTTACTACTAATTTAAAAGTATCTGTATCTTTTACTGGTGAGTCATCCATTTTTCTTAAATTCATAATTCTATTACCTGGTTCTTTTGATATATCTATTTCATATTTAATTCCTGAAAACATATCATATTGATATCCTCTTATTTTTTCATTAAATGATATAGTTAAATCACCTGGTTTATAAGTATTATAATAGCTTGCTGACCATTCCATATAATCTTTCAATTGTTTTCCTGTTACTTCCAATAAATATATTGTATTATCATATTTATATATCAATGAAGCATCACTTTTTTTAATTTTACCTTCCTTCATATTAGCATCTGATCTAAATGCTGCTGCAGCTGAAACATCAGCTTTTGTATAGTACATTTGTACTTCATTTATTAAATTAATCATAGGAGTTTCTTGTATTTGTGAAGCAGGTATACCCTTTACTTCATCTTTAGGAACTAAATCTCCACCTTTAAGTTCTCCAATTATCTGATTTGCATCATCTAAAGCTAGTTTATGATATGAATCTAATTTTTCTTCTAAGTCCTTATCTGATTCATAATTCACCTCTTTAGTTTTGCCATCCATCATCCATATAATCTTAGATTTAACATCTTTGCTTTTATCATTTATTATATATTTTCCATCTTTTTTTGTAAGTTTTATATCTATTTTAGACATTGTTTGAGCTAAGTTTTTATTTTCAACTAATGGAGTATTATTATATACTGCTCCTTCAACTGCCTTGTGTTCATGTGCAGCAACTATAGCAGCAAGTTCAGGACATTCCTTTGCAAGCGCAATAGCTGAAGAACTCTTGTTTCCATATTCCTCACCCTCTGCCATATGAACTACTGCAACTATAACATCTACTTTATCTTTAATTTCAGATATTACTTTTTTAGTTTCTTCTACAGGATCTGTGACTTTGCAATCTTTTAAATTTTCTGCATCCCATTTTGTTATATTCGGAGTAGTCATTCCTATAATACCGACTTTTACATCTGATTTTTCAATGATTTTATAAGGTTGTCCTAATCTTGTTCCATCTTGTCTATAAACGTTTCCACATAATACTGTTCCTTTAAATTGAGAAGAAATTTTATCTAACATAGGAATTCCGTAATTAAATTCATGATTTCCTAAAGTCCAAGTATCATATCCTATTTCGTTCATAGCTAAAACCATTGGATGTATTTCTTCATTTAAAAATAAACTAGCTGAATTGTCTTGAATAACATCTCCAGCATCCACAATTATTGTATTAGGATTTGCCTTTTTAAATTGCTTTACTGCTGTGGCAATTTGTGTCATACTACCTGACTTACTTTCTGAATTAGTAGCATATTCATATGGCACAAATTTTCCATGTGTATCACTTGTGGCAAGTATTTGTATGTCTACAGTTTTTTCTGCTGCTGATACATTAAATGGTGTAACAAAGCTTAATACCATAACTAATGCTATTAGCCAAGATACCCATTTATTAGATTTAAATTTTCTAAACATAAACCTTCCCCCTCTTTTATCTATTATTCCATAGTGTATTAATAGAATAATAGTAATATAATACCATTATACATTATTTATCCATTGCTGTAAATTTTAATTAAAATAAATAGAATCCTGCATAATTGCAGGATTCTATTTATTTTATTACATCATAAATCAATGGAATATCCTCTTTTATTTCTTTAGATATTTCATAATTTTTAAGTATTCCTTTTTTTGCTTTTTCTATTTTGTTTTCATCATTGGAGTGGATATAGGCAATTATATCTCCCCTTTGAACTTTTTCCCCTCTTTTCTTATTCAAAACAATACCTACAGCTAAATCTATTTTATCCTCTTTAGTTGCTCTTCCTGCACCAAGTTCCATAGCTACTAATCCTATATTGTCAGCATGTATTTTAGTTACATGCCCATCTCTGTCACTTTCTACTGGAACTATATATTTAGCCTTTGGAAGTTTCTCTGGATTATCTACTTGAGATGGATCTCCACCTTGTGCTTCAATGAATTCCCTAAATTTCTGAATAGCTGACCCATCTTTAATTGTTCCTAATAGCATTTCTCTAGCTTTTTCTACTGTATTAGCCTTTTTAGAAAGCACTACCATATTGCTTCCAAGAACTAAACAAAGTTCTAAAAGATCTTTAGGGCCTTTTCCCTTTAATGTATCAATAGCTTCTTTAACTTCTAGTGCATTTCCTATAGCAAAACCTAATGGTTGATCCATATCAGAAATTACAGCTACCGTATTTCTTCCTACATTTTTACCTATGGAAACCATGGCTTTAGCAAGTTCTAATGCTTGCTTATGAGTCTTCATAAATGCTCCTTCTCCAACCTTTACATCTAATACTATAGAATCTGCTCCTGATGCTATTTTTTTGCTCATTATGCTAGATGCTATCAAAGAGATATTATCTACTGTAGCTGTTACATCTCTTAATGCATATAATTTTTTATCTGCTGGAGCTAGATCTGCTGTTTGACCCATTATAGCAATTTTTTTATCATTTACATTTTTTATAAATTTTTCTTCAGATATTTCTACAGAAAAACCTGAAAAAGATTCTAATTTATCTATGGTACCACCTGTATGTCCAAGTCCTCTTCCTGACATTTTAGCTACTGGTATACCTAAAGCTGCAACCATTGGAGTAAGTACCAAAGTAGTGGTATCTCCAACTCCTCCTGTGCTGTGTTTATCAACCTTTATTCCATCTATTTTAGATAAATCTAAAGTATCTCCTGATTTTGCCATAGCCATAGTTAAATTAGCAGTTTCTGTACTATTCATTTTTTGAAAATATATGGCCATTAATAAAGCAGAAACCTGATAATCTGGAATATTGCCTTTTGTATAATCTTCTACAAGAAAATCTATTTCTTCTTTTGTCAGTTGTTCGCCATTTCTCTTTTTTAATATTAAATCATACATTCTCATATAAATTCCTCCTAAGAATAAATGTAGGGAGCTACTTAGATTCTTCTACTATTTTAATTCCTGCACTTGCTCCTATTCTATTAGCTCCTGCCTCTATCATTTCTAAGGAAGTTTTATAATCTCTTATTCCACCTGATGCCTTTACACCTATGTTTTCTCCTACAGTTTTTCTCATTAATTGAACATCCTCTTTTTTAGCTCCACCTGTAGAAAATCCTGTAGAAGTCTTTACAAAGTCAGCTCCTGCTTCTTTTGATATTTCACAAGCCTTTACTTTTTCTTCTTCTGTTAAAAGGCAAGTTTCAATTATAACCTTAACTAAAGCTTTTCCTTTAGCTTCATTTACAACAGCTTTTATATCTTCTTTTACTACATCATATTTTTTATCTTTTAAAGCGCCTATATTTATTACCATATCAACTTCTTTTGCTCCATTTTCAATAGCCTGTTTTGTTTCAAAAGCTTTTACTTCTTTTGTATTAGCTCCTAATGGAAATCCTATAACTACACAAGTTTTTACATCTGTGCCTTGTAATTCTTTGCTTACTAATGAAGTGTAATAAGGATTTACACACACTGAAGCAAACTTATAATCTCTTGCTTCTTTACATATTTTTTTAACTTGTTCCTCTGTAGCTTCTGGTTTTAATAATGTGTGATCTATAAACTTTTGTATTTCCATATTTTCACTATCCCTTCTTACATTATAATAAAATTATACTTTTATAATTTTATTATAACTATATTATTCCTTTATCTCAATAAAAACTCTTATTTTGTAAATATATTACAATTAATATAACAAAAATATAGAGGTAAGAATTTAAATTCTTACCTCTATATTTTTTGCTAATTTAAATTTATTATTACTTTTTGTCCTATAAATATCAAATTAGGATTTTTAATTCCATTATCTTTCGCAATAGTTTTATAATCTATTTTATATTTCTTACCTATTCTATATAAAGTATCCCCTGATTTAACTGTATAAATAACCTTTTTTGGTGAAGGTTTTATTTCTGGTTTTGGCTGTGGCTTTGGTTGAGGTTTGGCTTGAGGTTTTATTCCTGATTCTAAATAATTCTTTCTATCTACAGATATAGTCTTAACTTCTTTTAATTCTTTTATAAGCGCATCTCTTATTGGTAAATTTGTATCTATTTTATTTTTAGCATTAGTGAAATCAAAATTATCTCCACCTTCAGCCATAAAATCATTAGTTACTAATGTATAATATTTATTCATATCTATTTTTTTACCATCGCTAAGTTTTATATCATAAATTCTATCACCAAAAGGTTGTTTTAAATCATATTTTACTTTCAAACCTGAGATTGCAACCCAACCAATCTTATCATTTCCTATTCCATTTTCTATAAGTTTTTTAAGGTCAGAACCTTTTACTTCCATAGTTACTAATGTATTGTCGAAAGGCATTAATTCATAAAGGATTCCTACAGTTATATCTCCTTTATCTATAGGACGTCTAAGTCCTCCTCCATTAGTAATTGCTATTTGGGATTTTGTAGTCTTTGCCATCACTTCACAAACCCATTCTCCTAATAATGAAGGTCCTTCAAATCTTTCATGAGTTAAATCCTTTTTAGTATGTCCAACAACTTCATTTAGTTTACTTGCAGATGCTTTTTCATATTTTTCAACTATTTTTTTGCCTTCTTCTGATTCTTTTAGTTCTTTTACTTGTGAAGCTAAATCTATAACTTCTGGTTTTATAGATACTTTTTTATCATCTAAATTATATTTTATTTGAAGATTACCAAAAGCTCTACCATTTTTATAAGCTTGTACAATAGGAGTTTTATTTACTTCTCCTGCAACAGTCATATGAGTATGTCCAGAAATTATAGCATTTATTCCCAAATTGGCCTTTGCAAGCTCTGCAGCTTCTCCTGTTATTTCTTTTGTATTTTTATCTTGAATAGATCCTAAATGTGTTAGGGCTATTACTATATCTACTTTTCCTTCTTCAATATCTCCACTTTTTAACTTTTCTGTCCATTCTTTTGCTGATTTTATTGGATCTCTAAACTCTATTCCTTCTATATTGCTTGGTTTTGTTTTATATGCTGTTTCAGGAGTAGCTAGTCCTATAAGTCCTATTTTTACTCCATCTACTTCTACAACCTTATAAGGCTTAGCCCAGGATACTGGTTCTCCTGTTTTTTTGTCATATATATTAGAAGCTAACCATTCATAGCCACCTTCTTCTGCCCATTTTGCTATGCTATTAACTCCCCAATCAAATTCATGATTTCCTACTGCAGAAGCTATAACTCCAAGTTCTTTTACCATTTCATTTATAGGTGCTCCATAGTTCAAATTTGAAAGTGCGGTACCTTGAAAAAGATCCCCTGCTCCTAGTACTATGGTATTAGGGTTTTCTTTTTTAAATTCATTTACACTTTCTATAAATTTAGAAATTCCTACATCCTTACCTGACTCTTTTACTATTCCATGATAATCATTTAAAGTAACTATATTAATAGTTTTAACGCTGCTATCTTCTTTGTTATTTGCCGCTGATGTATTCATTGGCATAAATATATTCAACATCATAAATATTGCAACTAACCAAGAAGAAATTTTTTTGAAACTTCTTTCTTTAAACATTTTTACTCCCCCTTCTTTAAATATATCTAAAATATCTTTAAGAATATTATACATCCTTTGTATAATATTGTAAACGTTACCTTTAATAAAATATATCAATGAATGTTGACAAAAATTCAAAATAAGAATAAAATACTTATATGCCTATATGAGCATATAAGTATTTTATTAATATATTAAGTTCAAAGGAGGTTCTTTTATTGTATAAACTAATGAATCTTTTCAAATTGCTTTCCGATGAAACTCGCTTGAGAATATTGGTTTTGTTGTATCATAAAAAACTATGTGTTTGTGAGTTATGTGGGATTTTAGAAATATCTCAACCTAATATATCAAAGCATCTTGCTAAACTTAGGGATATGCAATTTGTAAAAGACGAAAGGCAAGAACAATTTATATTTTATTCTTTGAATATAGAAGATAAAACTTTAAAAGGTATATTTCAAAATATCATTGATAATATTGATAAATATCCAGTTTTAAAAAGTGATATTAAAAAAATTAAGGATGCAGAAAAATATCTTAAATCATGTAAACAACTTTGATTCGTAAAATCAAAATTATTCCAAAATGGTAATGGGAAAATATCGTTAATTATTCACTAAATAGAGGAGTGTACTTTATGGATATATTAAACACATTATTTTCTTTTTTAAATGACCAATTGTTAAAAATGAAGTGGCTTTGGGAACTTATAAGAGTACTTGTAGAAAAAGTATTTAACTTATCTATAAATGATAAATTAGGTGGTAGTATACATTTTTTTATTTATGACACCATCAAAATTTTTATACTTTTATCAGTATTGATTTTTATAATATCCTATATCCAAAGTTACTTTCCTCCAGAAAAAACCAAAAAATTATTAGGAGGAATTAAAGGTATAAAAGGAAGAATATTAGGCGCTTTATTAGGTACTATAACACCCTTTTGTAGCTGTTCTAGTATACCTATTTTTATAGGATTTACATCAGCAGGTCTTCCATTAGGTGTTACTTTCTCATTTTTAATATCATCACCTATGGTAGATTTAGCATCATTTTTATTATTAACATCTTTCTTTGGAATTAAAATTGCAACAGCTTATGTTTTGTTAGGCTTAGTTCTTGCAGTTATAGGTGGAACTGTAATTGACAAACTAAATATGGAAAAACATATTGAAGAATACGTGTGGTCAGCCCCAAATATAGACCTAGAACCTGAAGAAATGACTCGTAAAGATAGAATAAATTTTTCAAAGAGCCAATTAAAAGATATTATTAACAAAGTATGGCTATACATTTTGCTAGGAGTGGGAATTGGTGCAGCAATACACAACTGGATTCCTCAATCTTTTATAGAAAAAATATTGGGTACTAATAATCCTTTTGCAGTTATACTAGCTACATTGGTGGGTATACCTATCTATGCTGATATATTTGGCACAATACCTATTGCAGAAGCTTTGGTAGCAAAAGGAGTAGGAATTGGTACTGTTTTATCTTTTATGATGGCAGTAACCACTCTTTCACTTCCTTCAATGATTATGTTAAGCAAGGTAATAAAACCAAAATTATTATCCATATTTGTTTTTATTGTTACAATTGGAATCCTAATAATAGGATATACATTTAATATATTTTCATATATTTTTATATAAATAAAGGAGGAATTAACTGTGATTATTAAAGTTTTAGGATCTGGATGTATGAACTGTAAAAAACTAGAGTCTAATGTAAGAAAAGCAGTAGAAGAATTAGGTATTAATGCTTCAATAGAAAAAGTAACTGATTTTAAAGATATTGTATCCTATGGGGTAATGGCAACCCCTGCTTTAGTTGTAGATGAAAAAGTTAAAATAATGGGTAAGGTTCCATCTGTTGACCAACTGAAAAAATACTTATAAATTATTATTTCTTTCAAAATAAATTATTACTATAAAATAAGCTGCCTTTTCTAATAATTCTTTAATATTAGAAAAGACAGCTTATTTTATTCATTATAATATTACTTGGTATAATTTATCATATTGCATTTCACAAGAACCAGTTTGTGCATTATCAGCACAGTATTCTCTTTCAGCATAATAATATTTTCCTTCTTTTTTATATAAAGCTTTAAATGTTTCATCATTTCCAAATTCACAAAGCTTTTCAAATCCACTTTGTTGAACAAAGTCTAATTTTTTATTTTGTGTAACTCTATCATCCAATAATTCTAAATTTGCTTTACCTGATTTTATATCTTCTACAATTTTATTAACATTTTCCATGAAAATTACCTCCTTATTTTTAATGTACATGTTCTTATAGTATATCACAGTAATGATTACTTTAATTATATTCTAATTTACTTCCAAATTCAACTATATAAGACTATTATTCGCAACATTAAAAAATTTATTGTATTCTTAATTTTATTAGTAACTATCAAATAATAGTACATAATAAACAATTTAGGTAAACTTTTCAATAATAAAATAGTAATAAAATAGTTTCATATAAAATAAACTAAAGTAAAGGTTCTTTTAATCAACTACTTAAATTTTCATAATATATAAACAATTTAAAAAATACTCTTGAAATATGTAAGTTTTTACAGTAAAATATAAGAAAGGTATAATATTTATTTGTGGCAGAGAATATGAGAGCCAGATAAAATAAAGACAATCTTTGTTTTATTTGGCTTTTCATTTTTATATTTTAAATAAAAGTAAAGGGGGATAGATCTACTATGGACAAGTTATAATTTAATATAATTATAACTAAGTCTACTCTATTACAAAATGGACTTACTTCTATTTTACTAAAAATAAGTAAATGTAAACATTTACTATAAGGAGGAGATTTATATGTCAACATTTATGGCTGAATTGCTTGGAACTATGCTTTTAATTCTATTAGGTGATGGTGTTGTAGCTAACGTTGCACTAAAAAAATCCAAAGGTGAAAATGCTGGATGGATAGTAATTACAATTGGATGGGCTATTGCAGTTGCTATACCTGTATATATATTTGGTCCAATAAGTGGAGCACACTTTAACCCTGCAGTAACTATTGCCTTTGCATCTATTGGTCAATTTTCTTGGGCAGATGTTCCTATGTATATAATTGCTCAGTTAATAGGCGCTATTATTGGTGCATTTTTGGTATGGATTACTTATTTATCACACTGGGAAGCAACCGAAGATCCAGCTGCTAAACTTGGAGTCTTCTGTACAGCTCCAGCTATAAGAGATAATACATCAAATTTAATTACTGAAATAGTAGGTACATTCTTTTTAGTATTTGGTATTATGGGAGTTTCAAATACTAAAATGGTAGATGGATTATCTCCTCTAGTTGTTGGTTTAATAATTCTCGCTGCTGGATTATCCTTAGGTGGTCCTACTGGATATGCTATAAATCCTGCAAGAGACTTAGGTCCACGTATAGCACATGCTATATTACCTATAAAAGGTAAAGGAGATTCAGATTGGGGATATTCCTGGATACCAATTGTAGGTCCTATCATTGGTGGTATTATAGCAGCAATTTTCTTTAATGCAATTTTTTAATATAATATAAAATAATAATTTAGTGTTTAACTATATTAAAACTAAAACTAGGCTATTGGACATTGTTCAATAGCCCAATTTGTATGTTTATTTACGAATCAACAGGATAAATTTACTTCTACTAGGAAAATATATAATTAATAATGATATAATAAATCTATATAAATTTAATCTAAAGAAAGGATGATCTTATTGACACATGATAATCTTTTGAAAAAATATGCTGAACTAGCAGTAAAAATAGGAGTTAACATACAAAAGGATCAACTATTAGTTATATCATCCCCAATTGAATGTGCTTATTTTACACGTTTAATAGCTGAAAAAGCTTATGATAATGGTGCAAAAGATGTAATAATCAATTGGAATGATGAATTATTTTCTAAAATGAGATTTTTAAAAGCTCCTAAAGAAGTTTTTGAAGAAATGCCTCCTTGGCAAAAAGATTTCTACCTATATTATAGTAGAAAAGGTGCAGCTTTTTTAAGTATATATGCATCTGACCCAGAATTATTAAAAGAAGTAGATCAAAAAAGAATAGCTACATCTCAAAAGACCAGACAATTAGCTTTAAAAGAACACAGCGAAAGACTTATGAGCAATAAAAATCCTTGGTCTATAATATCTATTCCAACTAAAGCTTGGGCTCAGAAGATATTCCCTAATCTATCCTGTGATGAAGCTATTAAAACTCTTTGGGAAAATATATTTAAAATAATGAGAATAGATAAAGAGGACTCAATTGCTGCTTGGGAAGAACATAAAAATAATCTTAAAAAAAGTATGGATTTCTTAAACTCAAACAATTTTAGATATTTACATTATAAGAATTCCTTAGGTACTGATTTAAAAATAGAGCTTCCAAAAGGTCATATATGGCTTGGTGGTGCTGATTACACTCCTGAAGGTATAGAATTCATAGCAAATATGCCTACAGAAGAAGTATTTACACTTCCACTAAAAACTGGTGTTAATGGTACTGTTGTAGCTTCTAAACCTTTAAATTGTAATGGAACCATAGTAGAAGACTTTTATATAACTTTTAAAGATGGTAAAATAGTAGATTTTGATGCTAAAAAAGGTCTAGATGCTTTAAAACATTTAATAGCTACCGATGAGGGCTCTCATTATCTTGGAGAGGTGGCCTTAGTACCTTTTAATTCACCTATTTCAAACTCAAATATAATCTTCTATAACACTCTTTATGATGAAAATGCTTCCTGTCATCTTGCCATGGGAAAGGCTTATCCTGTATGCCTCAAAGATGGAGAAAATATGAATGAAGCTGAATTGGAAAAACATGGCATTAACACCTCTTTAGTTCATGAAGATTTTATGATAGGAACTAAAGATCTTAATATCACTGGAGTAACTTGGGACGGAGACAAAATCCCTGTATTTACAGAGGGCAATTGGGCTTTTGAAGTTTAAAAAGGCTGTTGACAACTTATCAACAGCCTGCGGGAGATTTGTATCTCCCTTTATTTATTTTATAGGTATTTTATTTAAATTTTCTTTTAAAACTTTTGCAGATTCTTTAAGTTGTTTTTCTTCATCTTCACTAAGTTTTACCTCAAGCACCTTTTTTATTCCCGTTTCTCCTATTATAGAAGGTATTCCCATATATATATCATGTATATCATATTCACCTCTTAATAATGTAGACACAGTTAAAATAGAATCTTCATCTCTTATTATAGCTTCTACTATTCTTCTAACAGCTAAAGCTATTGCATAGGAAGTATATCCCTTTCTTTCTAAAACCTCGTAAGCTGCATTTTTTACTTCTTCTGGAATTCTATTTTTAAAGTTTCCTTCGCAACCTTTGCATATATCTTTGCAATAATCATCTACACTTATACCTGCCACATTAGTTAAACTCCATGCTGCTATTTCAGAATCACCATGTTCTCCTAATATGTAGGTATGAACATTTCTAACATCTATTTTAAAATGTTCTCCTAAAAGATATCTAAATCTTGATGTATCTAATACTGTTCCTGATCCTATTACCCTTTCTGGAGGAAATCCCGATAACTTATAAGTTACATAAGTTAATATATCTACTGGGTTTGAAACCACAAGTAAAATTGATTTAGGACTATATTTTACAACTTCAGGAACTATACCTTTAAATATTTCATAATTTTTATTTATTAAATCTAATCTAGTCTCTCCTGGTTTTGGTCCCGTTCCTGCTGTTATTATAACTATATCCGAATCTTTAGTATCTTTATAATCTCCAGCTATAATATTTACAGGTTTTACAAAGGAAACACCATGAGATAAATCCATAGCTTCTCCTTCTGATTTATCTTTATTTATATCAACTATAACTATTTCAGAGGCTAATCCTTCCATCATAAGAGCATATGCAGTAGTTGCTCCTACAAATCCTGCCCCTATTATAGATATTTTGATCCCTTTCTTTTCCATATACATTACCACCTTATGTAATTTTATACTTAATATTATATATTATTTAATAACAATTATCAATACTTTTCTATATTTAAAATTAATTATTATTTTAATTGTTCCCTTATTTTTATAAATTATTAAATATGTAGACAATACTAAAGATTAATTTAAAAGGCATATGCTATTATTTTTATAATAACATATGCCTTAAATTTCATCTTTTTTATTAGTATCTATTTTACTTCACTCCTATAATATATTTTATTTTAAATTCTTATACTATTTTGCAACATAAATTTTAATTCAATAGCTTCTTTAGATTTATCTTTTAACTCATCTTCTCTAATTATTTTTATTTCTTTTTCCTTAATTTTCTTGCATAACCCCTTTATATTTTTCATAATCAAACCTCCTTAAAGGCCCTTTATTTATTTTATGGTTTAATTATGAAATATGGCACTAATTATAGTTGTAAATACTTGGAATATTGTATTTTAGTAATATTATTTGAATAAAAACAAACCCTATAAGAAATACTTCTTATAGGGTATATTTTTTAAATTCAATTATCTTCTGAATCCTCTGTTGTTTTGTTGCTTTCTAGCTCTTCTACAATCAGGACATCTTACTGGTTCATTTTCAAAACCTTTTTCCTTGTAGAATTCTTGTTCTCCTTCAGTAAAAACGAAGTCTTTACCACAATCTTTACAAACTAAATTCTTATCAGCCATTGAAACATTCCTCCTTTTCATATATTAAGATTTAAAACTGATTCATGTAACTTTTCTAACTTGAGGAAATGTTTATGACCATATTTAAATCTCATTGTGTAATTCACTTGAACCACACAACTTATTCAGTATAACATACATTTTATTAAATTGCAACAAGTTTTTATAATTAATAATAAAAAAACAATAATTAAAATTTTTCTGAGCTCAGCAAAGAAAAATATCCTTAATTGTTCATTATTAATTATTAATTGTTCATCACCAAAACCCCCTTGTTAATTTCTACGTACTGTATTATAATTAATTGATTAGTTTGGAGGAATAATGAATGAAAAATTTAAAATTTAATAATTTAGGACTTAATGAAGATATACTTAAAGCAATTGAAGATATGGGGTTTGAAACTCCTTCTAAAATTCAAGCTGAAGTTATACCCGTTGTTTTACAAGGATTCGATGTTATAGGTCAGGCTCAAACAGGTACTGGTAAGACTCTTGCCTTTGGTGCTCCTGTTTTAAATAGCATTAGTAATGAATCTAAAAATGTTAAAAGCATAATACTAGCTCCTACAAGGGAACTCGCTATTCAGGTATATAAAGAGCTTACAACTATAGCAAAATACACTAAATTCAAATTACTACCTGTCTACGGAGGAGATTCTATAGAAAGACAAATAAGAAGTTTGAAAAAAGGAATAGACATTGTAATAGGAACTCCTGGAAGGGTTCAAGATTTAATTAATAGAGGTGCTCTTAATCTATCCTATATTGAATTTCTTGTTCTTGACGAAGCAGATGAAATGCTTAATATGGGCTTTGTAGATGACATAGAAAATATACTAAAAAGTTGTAATGAAAATAGACGTACTTTATTATTTTCTGCAACAATGCCAAATGAAATAAAGAAAATAGCTAAAAAATATATGAAAAAAGATGCTAAACATGTGGCTATAGCTCAAGATTCTATGACAGTATCATCTGTAGAACAATTTTATTACGAAGTTAAACCAAAAAATAAATTTGAATCTTTATGTAAAGTACTTTCTGTTGATGAACCAACAAGAGCTATAATATTTTGTAAAACCAAAAAAGGTGTAGATGAATTAGTAGCATCTATGAAAGAAAAAGGATTTAATGCAGAGGGAATGCATGGTGACATGACACAAAATCATAGATTAAATACTTTAAATAAGTTCAAAGAAAGAAGCATACCTTTTCTTGTAGCCACTGATGTAGCTGCAAGGGGCATAGATGTTAAAGATACAAGTCACGTTATAAACTATGATTTGCCTCAAGATACAGAATCTTATGTTCATAGAATTGGTAGAACTGGAAGAGCCAATAAAAAAGGTACAGCTTATACTTTTGTTACACCTAAAGAATTTAGCTCTCTTAAAAAAATACAAAAAATTAGTAAAAGTAAAATCAGTAAAAGACAATTGCCTACTATGGACGACGTATTGAAAGCTAAATTTGATAGTATTTTAAATGATATCGAAGAAACTTTATCAAAAGATGACTATAATACTTTTATACCTTTAGTTAAAGATCTAGAAAATAAATTTGATCTAACAAATGTTACCGCAGCTTTAATGAACATATTATATAATGACGAAATTTCATATAATTATGATGACAATAATGTAGACTCTGATTTATTAGATACTACTAGAATATTTTTAAATGTAGGTCGTAAAGATAGGCTTAATCCTAAAATTTTGTTAGAGTTTTTAGATAATAATGCTAATATAAATAAAAGCCAAGTTGGAAGTATAGATATACTAGACAAATTTACTTTTGTTGATATAGCATCAGATCGTGTCGGCGATTTAATGGATAACTGCATAGATAAAACTCTATGTAGAAGAAAATTAAACGTAGAAGTAGCTAAAAAATCCAAATAAAAAGCAAAAGGACAATTGAAAATAAATTGTCCTTTTATATTTTCCATTTATAAATTAACATATTCTCGGTATCAAATCTTCCTCTATTGAATTTAATACCCTAGTTCCACCCATTTTAGTTTTTAAATATACTCTATTTCCATCATCATCTATGACTTCTCCTATTACAGATAAATCATTTATAGTTCCACATATAGATAATTTACCTATATCTCCTCCTGGAAAAAATAATGGATTTATTACAAAAGAATCTGTATTTATAGCAAGTCTTCCTTTTACTTTCTCTACAATACTAGAATCATTTTCCTGCAATAATATATCATTATTAAAATGTTTATAAAAAATACTTTTCATTAAATCTTGCGTATCTTTCCCTCCGCTACCATGGGATAAAGTAATTATACTCATAAATTCACCTTTTCTTACTATCCATATTTATAATATATAGCACAAGTTCCTTCTCTTGATGCCATACATACTCCTACTGGATTTTGTAAATTACAAGTTTTCCTAAACAATTTACATTGTAATGGAGTAGAATTTTTATCTGATAGTATAGTTCTTATAATACTGGGCATAGTTTTTATAGATTGAAAAACACTAAAGTTTTTTATACTTTCTTTTTTTGCCTTATCTATAGCTATTGCTATTATTGGAGCTGTGGTTTCAAATCCAATTCCTAAGAAAATCACTTCTTTTTCAGAATTTTTCTTTGCAATTTCAATGGCTTGTAGTGGAGAATATATTACTCTAATATCCTTTCCCAAAGCTTTACATATTTTAAGAGAACTTTTAGAACCAGGAACAGACATAACATCTCCAAAGGTTGATATTATTATATCTTTTATTTTTGTAAGCTCTATAATTGCATCTATATATGATGTAGGGGTTACACATATTGGACATCCTGGTCCAGATATTAACTTTATATTTTTAGGCAACAAATTTTTTATACCATTTTTAACTATGGTAGTAGTATGAGTTCCACATACTTCCATTATTCTTATTTCTTTTCCTGTTTTATTATAAATACTCTCTAATATTTTTTTCGAAGTATCAAAATTGTTAAACTCATCTATATAATTCATATTTTTTTTATTCATAGCTTAAAATCTCTTCAAATAATTTTAAGGTTTCTTTTGCCTGTTTTTCATTTATTTTTTCTATAGCGCATCCAGCATGTATTAAAATATAATCCCCTATATCCACCTTTTCTAATAAACATATATTAACTTTAGTCTTAACCCCTTATCTAAAACAAATATCATTAACTTGTATTCCTATTACATAGAATTTCACATTTTTTTTATAAAGCATTATCATATCCATAAGATTATTTTTATGTTGAGAATTAAGATTACTTGTAGGTTTTTTATACTCAATAAATTTAACTTTTCCCAATGGATATCCTAAAGATATAGCATCTATTATAATGACCTTATCTCCATTAGAAATTTTATTTAAGCAGTATATAAAATCTGTTTCTCCAAAAATTATCTCTACTTTAGAATTAGTTTTATAAATATCTCTTTGAATTTTTTCTAAAACTTTTAAGGCTATACCATCATCTCCCATGATTTTATTTCCTATGGCGATAATTTTTATAGTCTTCAAGTAATTCTTATGTTAATATCAAAATTTTCATCACTTATAACATGGGTTGCACAGGAAATGCATGGGTCAAAGTTTCTAACTATTCTGCCAATTTCTACAGGATTTTTAACATCTTTTATATAAGTTCCAATTAAAGCTTCTTCCACCACTCCTTTTACTCCATAAGAATCCTGCGGTGATAAATTCCAAGTAGATGGTGTAATAATTGTATAATTCTTGATTTTTTCTTCTTCTATGTTTATCCAATGTCCTAAAGCACCTCTGGTAGTATCTCTAAGACCTATACCTTTAGCTTTATTAGGTACTTTATATATTTTTTGATTTGCAGATTGTGGTTTTATATTATTTAAAAGATTTTCTATTATATTGCATATTTTTTTAGTTTCTAATACTCTAGCAATAGTTCTATCCATAGTAGATATTCCTCTAGTGTATTCTCCACTTAACCACATTCTAGCTAAAGGTCCTACTTCCATAGCATATCCATTATATCTAGGAGCTTTAACCCAACTATATGCACCTTTTTTATAAACATCCCCTTCAATATATGCTTCTTCTGGTGTTATACTTTCTTTGTCTGATTTATACCAAGAATAATGTACATTTTCAGTAATTTCTTTTTCATTATCAAAATAAGCTCTTCTTTCACATCTATCATGAATGGTTACCCCATAAAAAATTATAGGTCTATTTTCCCTATCTAATTCTGGCTCACCATATAATATAATATGAGCTAATGTGCCAATAGCCCATATAGGATGACTAGGACAACCTGGTACTCTAATTACCTTTCTATCTAAAAAATCATATACACTTTTACTTTCTGAAGGATTAGGTCTTGCCGCAGTAGGTCCTCCATAAGATGCACAAGTGCCTACAGCTAAAACATATTTAGCTTTTTTCCCAGCCATGGCCACGGCTTCCATACCAGTTATATACTTATCATTATATTTAGCTATAACATTATATAATCCATTATCTTTTGTGGAAACAGCCCCTTCTACTACTAGAATAAATTCTGTATCCAAAGTTTCTAAAAACCTTTCAAAAGCCCTTTCTCCTTCTTCTGCCATAAGACTATTATTATAGGTCATATTCACCATTTCTCTAAGTAAATATATTACATCTGGGTCTTCTGCATTTAGTAAAGATATAATATTTCCTGAGCATCCTGAGGCTTCTAACCAAATAAGATTTATTTTCTTATCTTTATTCTTTTTTATATTTTCTAAAGTTAAATCAATCACTTGCCTTGGAATATTTTGTTTGCTTTTTAGTATAGGACATTTTCCATTTGACAATTTTATACCACCTCATTTATCCTTTTAAAATACCTACTTTAGGCAAAACTTTTAAAATCTCTTCTCTTCCATGGCATTCATTAAATTCTTTTGTTAAATTCTTTCCTGAATACAGTCCAAAATGAGTGCCTCCTCCCCACGTACTTTGTAGACTTACATCATATACAATTCCATTTACAGCTACATATGCTGGTTTTCCAGAAGTTCCATTATAAGTTGCAAGTTCTTCTAGGGTAAATTGTCTTTCAGGTTCATTAGTTTCTTGCCTACTATAGTAATTACTTAACATTTGTAAATTCATTATTTATTTTTCTAATAAATTTTTATAGTATAATTTTTCAATAGGACATAGGCTAAAATAAATTTTTCTTTGTAAATAAATAATTCTTTTTCTACTTAATTGAGAATAAAATTTTGTCATTTTAAATAATCACCCTAAAAATAATAATCCATCTATAATATATATTTATACATTATATTTTTTATTCTAAATAAAAAAACTACAGGATTTTAATCCTATAGTTTTAAAAATTCATCTATAATATTTTTCTTTCTTTTCCCATAAAAAATATAGCTACATTACCTGGTCCTCCATGGGTTCCTACTGCTGGACCTGTATAATTTATTATTACATCTTTTACATTAATTTTTGATAAAATAGCATCTTTAAGTTTTAAAACTTCATCTATGCAATCACCATGGGATATGCCTATTATTTGTTTCTCAGCTTCTTCTATTCTTTCTAATAATAGATCCGCCAATTTTTTTAATGAACTTTTTCTACCTCTAGCTTTATCAATAGATATTACCCTTCCATCTGTATCTATTGATAATATAGGCTTTATACTAAAAACAGTTCCTATCATAGCTGCAGCTGTAGATAATCTTCCTCCTCTTTTTAGATGGTTTAAATCATCTACAGTCATAAAAGTATTTAATCTTTGCTTATTTTTTTCTATATATTCTACTATTTCCCCTAAAGATTTACCTTCTTCTTTCATTTCAACCGCCTTCATTACCATTATACCTTGTCCAAGAGAGGCTGTTAAAACGTTTACTATATATATATTTACTTCAGTATACTCTTCTAATATCATATTTTTAGCTATAGTTGCACTATTTTCTGATCCACTTAAACCTGTAGAAACACATATATATAAAACATCCTTACCGCTGTCTATTATTTTCTTGAAATTGCTATAAAATTCATCTACACTTGGTTGAGAAGTTTTAGCTATTGTTCCATTTCGTAAATCATCAAAAAATTTTTTATATGATAGACTTTCACCAAAATCATCAAAATAGGTTTTATCATCGTATGTGCATGTAAGTCTAGCAAATTTTATATTTTTTTCTTTAATATATTCCTTAGGCAAATCACTACATGAATCTGTAAATATTTCAAAATCTCTCATTTAATAATTTCCTTTCTATTGAAAGATATTTCTTAATTTTTAATATTAATAAAGCTATGCTACCACATATTTAGATATTTTTCAACAAAATTTAAAGTACATCTTAGGAATAATTTTTACATATTGTAAAATTTTTAGTTTTATACTATAATCCTTCCAGAGGTGATTTTTTTGAGTAATACTAAGCTTAAAAGTTTAGGCAAAAACTACTTAGGAGAAAACATATTATTTAATGAAAATGATACTAATAAAATTTATGATAAAATAACAAACGTACTTATGTCAGAAATATATAATAAGCAATTAAGTGTAAGTAAGGGTAGGGAATTTTTGAATAAAATATATAAGCTTTATGATGAAGGCAACGAACAATTTGAAAAATATGCATCTTGTAGTAAAGGTTGTAGTGATTGTTGTTGTCTTTATGTAGAATGTACCGCGATAGAAGCAGAACTTATTCGTGATTATGTACAAGCTAATTTTCCAAAGGACGACAAGGAACTTTTTATGAATAAAGTTAAAGAATTATTGCCAACAATTCCTTCTCCCTATGAAATAAAAGAAAATATTAAAATTGCGCATAATTATTTAAGCAAAAAAATACCCTGTGTATTTTTATCTGATGAAAAAACTTGCATGATATACCCTGTAAGGCCCTTTAATTGTAGAAAATTTCTCTCCATAAGTTCTCCAGAAAAATGTGATATAGGAGGAAAAGTAAATAAAATTAGTCCTTCTATCAACAACATAGGAACATTGAGTATTAATGTACTATCTTTATCTGTTACAAGATTTAAAAATCTAAAATATGATAGTAATAAAGATTTTGATGCATTGCATAAGTCAATACCTTTATGGTTTAAAGATGGATTTAGCGAAATAAATAGATTAAAATAAAAGGCAGAATTACCTGCCTTTTATATATATTTAACATTTTCTATAGATTTGATACCTAACCCTGGATCATCTGTAAGAGTTATCATATATTCTTCAAACAATGCTCCTCCCTTTACTGGGTCCTCTTTGCATAAAACTGGTCCATCTAAATCAATTTTAGTTATAATGTTTTTAGCACAAGCTAAATGTACAGCAGCAGTTACACTTACTTTTGCTTCCAACATACAACCTATCATACATTCTACTCCATATATTTCTGCTAAAGAACATATTTTTAATGCATTATATATTCCCCCGGTTTTCATAAGTTTTATATTTACAAAATCCGCTGCTCTTCTTTGTAAAATATTCAAAGCATCCATTGGTGAAAATACACTTTCATCCGCTAAAACAGGTATAGCTACATTATCTGTTACAAATTTTAATCCATCTATATCATGTGCTGATACGGGCTGCTCTACAAATTCAATTTGTAATCCTACATCTTCCATATCTCTTAGTATCTTTACTGCTTCCTTTGGCCTCCAACCTTGATTTGCATCTATTCTAAGATTTACATCATATCCTACTGCTTTCCTTATTGCTTTCATTCTCTCCATATCTTTTTTTGAATCTTTTCCTACTTTTATTTTTAATGTATTATATCCTCTATTTATTGCATCTATGCTATCCTTTGCCATTTCTTCTGGTTCGTTTACGCTAATAGTTATATCAGTTATTATCTTATTTCTATATCCACCTAATAGCTTATATAAAGGTGCATTATATAATTGTCCATATAAATCATATAGTGCTATATCCACTGCTGCTTTTGCACTAGTATTTTTTAAAATGCAATTATTTAATTTCAACATTATTTCTTCAAAATTTTCTACATTCATACCTATTATTGTTTTCTTTATATGATCCTCTATTGCTCCTATTATAGCTCCTGTAGTATCTCCTGTTATAACCCCTGTTGGTGGTGCTTCTCCAAATCCTATATTACCTGTATCAGTGTGTATTTCTACTATAATATCTTCCACACTATTAACAGTTCTTAAAGCAGTTTTAAATGGTGTTCTAAGAGGTACAGATATTCTACCTAGCTTTATATCAGTTATTTTCATAAAAATTCCTCCTCATATAATAAAAAACCCAATAAAAGCATAAATTTAACTATTGCTTTTACTGGGTTTTATTTACATTAGTATAGATGTTTAATCTATCTTCGTTAAATAAAGCAGTATTTTAATGATATCTTATTTTTATTTCATTGTATTTCTTTATTGCATCTTTATAAGCAACTATAATAGCTCTTTGAGATGAACCATGATATCTTCTCTTTACTTCTTTTTCTAAATTAGGATCAAACACTTTTAAACTCTTTCCTATTAAAAGTGTTTTTACAAATTCATCTGTAGTCCTTATGGTAGATGAACAACTTAAATCCACTATTGTATCTGTGTCTACATCTACTACAAATCCTATAAAGAAAGAATTAAACCTATTAGTAATAGCATTGTCTGTGTTAGTTTTTGAATTACCAACTACATAGGTTGTATTGTCATTATACATTAAAATCACCTCAAGAGATATTATACCATTAGTGTAATTTATTTGTTAAGTATAATTCAGTTACATAATTGAAAGTATCTTACCTACTAAGAGGCCTCCACCTGTTCCTATAATATATCCCATAAGTGCCATTAAAACTCCTATAGGTACTAATGCTTCACTATATGCTGCAGCTAATATTGGAGCTGATGCAACTCCTCCTATATTTGCAAGACTAGCTACACCACAGGTAAATAGATCCAATTTAAATACTTTTGCTGCCAATATTGAAATTAAAAAATGTATTCCAAGTATAGAGAATCCTGAAATTATATAAATTGGCGCCTTTGTAAGTTCTGCAAAATTGGCTCTTGATGCTATAAGTGCCACTATAGTATACAACATAATATTTGAAAGTTGTGAAGATCCTGGTATATTTGCAACTGGTGTCATTGCAAGTATTATTCCAATTGAAGTAGCTATAAGAACTGTCCATGTAGTTCCTTGAAAAAATACAGTTTGTGGAAGCATTCCTCCAAAATATTGAGATATAGCTGAAACAAACAAACTTAATCCAAGTAATATTATTAAATCTGAAAACTCTATTTCTTTTCTCATTTTTTCTTGATCTTTACTTAATTTTTCTCCTATTTCATCAATTATTTTGGTATCAGACTTTGTCCATTTATTAAATTTAGGTGCAAATGAAACCAACCATAATAAAAACATTACCCATATAGAATAATTTATAGAGTCCATAAGCAAAGTGTATCCTAGTTTTGAATCTGGTACATTAAGCGCCCCTTGTACCGCTACCATATTACCAGTTCCCCCCATCCAACTTCCAGCAAGAGCTGCAAAAGCTTTCCAAGTATCTGCTTCATAAAATCTCTTGAAAATTGCATAGGTTACTATAAAACCTATAGCTATGCTTATAGATGCAGAAAAGAATCCTATTAGCATCTTAGGTCCTAATTTTATTATTTTTCTCATATCACATCTTAAAAGCATTAAAAATATCATAGCAGGAAGTAAATTATCTTTTAATCCCTTATAAACTGCTGTTATTTCTTTATTATTTTGCCATACTCCAAAAGTTGAAAGTAACATAGCAGTAAAATATAATACTACAATTGCTGGAACATAATTAAAAAAATTTGATTTAGACTTCTTTTCTGCTAGGACAAGCATACTTGCAAAGAATAAAAGAAACGCTACATAAGTAAAACCTTTTGTAATCATTTATTTTCCCCCTTTAATTTATTTTTTTGTACAAAAAAGCCCAATAAATGTATACCATTTACTGGGCTTTGTTCACGTCAATGCTTTGGGCATCTGTATAAACAGAGCAGTAATTTTATAATATTTTTATTTAATTATACTATATATTTCCATTAAAATCAATATACTTTTTTAATATTCAGAAATATATTTTCAATTTATTTCTGTTTTCTTAAAATCATTTTTTATCCTCAAAAATTGTTCCATATCATTTAAAAACTGAAATAAAGATGCTCTTATTTCAAATTCTTCTCTAGTTTTAGGTAGTTCCATTTTTCTAAAGTCTTCTCTCAATTTATCTAAATCTTCTAGTAAATTTTCTGCTGTATTATTCTCATATATAGAATTTGCTACCTTTTCAATGAAATTAGCCATAATAAGAGCTTGTTCATATCTTGAAAAATCTTCTTTAAAATGATTTAACATATATTTTATACTTTCTACTTGATTTTTTCTCATATTCATATATCTAACATAGTACTTATCTTCCTGAACAATATTATTATTTAAATTAATATAGGTAAGTTTTCTTCCTTTGTCTAATACATTTTCTAGCTCTTCTAATAAAACATTATTTACAAAACACTTTTTCCCATCTTTCATTGTAAAAGACATTTTTAATAATATCTCCTTCATATGTTCTTCAATATACATTTGATATTCTTTAATTTTATCTTCTGTATTAGGCATATATAAGTTTACTATTAATGCTACTATTACCCCTACTAACATAAGTGCTATTTCATTAATAATCCAAAACAAGCTAGTTGATTTTTCAGTTAAAAGATGTGTTACCAGAACTGAGCTTACAACAATTCCTTCTTCCACATTAAATTTTACTGCTAATGGAATAAAAATCAATAAAAATGCACCAAAAACTATTTCTTTAAATCCAAATATATTAAAAAGTACTAAAGATATAAGAAGTGCTAATAATGTTGATATTATTCTTTTCAACATTATTTTCATAGACTTTTTTCTTGTTTTACCAACACTTAATATAGTTATAATACCTGCTGCTGTGGCATACTGAAGTCCAAACCATTTAGCAATAATTATAGCTAGTGCTGATCCTATAGCTGTTTTTAAAGTCCTATATCCTATATTCATAATACTCTCCTTAAATAATATATTTAAATTATTTACTTTATCTTATCATAAATTTCCAACTTATTGTTATTATTTATAAATATAAGTAAAAAACACAATCCAAGTGGATTGTGTTCAAAACCATTCAAGCGACTAAGTCTATAAGCGGAGTCCTGTATTAGACAGTCATCTATCTAAGCCTACTGTTGCCGATAGGCTTTAGCGATACTACCCGGAAGCGGGACGAGCAGCCCCTGGAAGTTAATCTTCCTGCTTCTCTATTTGATCTTGCTCCAAGTGGGGTTTACATAGCCACACTGTCACCAGTGTGCTGGTGAGCTCTTACCTCGCCTTTCCACCCTTACCAAAGTCCCTAAAAAGTCCTTTGGCGGTATCTCTCTGTTGCACTATCCTTAGAGTCGCCTCTACTGGGAGTTACCCAGCACCCTGCTCTATGGAGCTCCGACTTTCCTCTCCTGCAAATTATGCAGCAGCGACTGTCTGGCTTACTCGCAAAGTAAATGATACCACACTAAAGCTATTTTTGCAAATGTTTTATTTTTCATGTTCATCCTTTTTTATCTTATTGCTAAAAAGAATTCTCCCACAATTATCACAATGCGTTATATTATTTTTATTTAATTTACTTTTTGTTTCATAGGAAACTTTTATTTTGCATCCATCACATACTCCATCTTTTAATTCACATATAACTATTTTATTATATTCTCTTCTATCATAAAACTCCCTTAAAATATCTTCATCTATATATTTTTCTAATTCTTTTATATTGTTTTTTATATTAGAAATTTCATTAGTAATTTTATCAAATTTATATTTTTGATCACATTTTACCCTAGTAAACTCTTCTCTTATTTCAGAAATCTTATTTTCTAACTTTAAAATGTTTTTTTCCATATCTTCTTCATTCTCCAAAAAGCTTATAATGTGATTCTCTACTTCATTAAGTTGTATTTTCTCTTGTCTTATTCTCTCTTGAAGATTTTCTATTAATTTTATATCTGATCCTGCATCATTATATAAAGTGTATTCCATTTTTTCTATATTACTTTTTATCTCTTCTGATTTTTTATTTATTTTTAAGTATTTTTTTATCTCTTCTTCAAGTTTTCTTTTAGAATCCAAAAACTCTTTTTTATTTCTATCAAATTTTATCTTTAATTCCTTTAATAATGATATATCCTTGTACTTTTGTAACATTTTTTCATTATTTTCTAGACTTTCATACTGCTTTTGTAGTTTAAATAAATTTTCTAAATTCAAATTAGTCACTCCTCTATTTTTTATTATAAAAAAAAGAAATAGACGCAATATGCCTATTTCTATTTATACTTATATGGTGAAAAAGATTCTTCAGAAATATATAATTTTATATTTTTATCTATAGAATTAAGTTTTTTCTCTAAACGTTTAGCTATAACTTTCATACTAGGCCATTCTGTTTCAAAATGTCCAGCATCTATAATAGCTATACCTTCTTCCGCATAGTCACTTACATAATGATATGTAGTATCCCCTGTTATAACACAATCTGCTCCTAATCTTTTAGCAGAATCTAAAAGATCTGTACCACTACCATTTATAACAGCTATTTTCTTTATTAACTGATTATCTTCTCCTGCATATCTTAAATTTTCTATACTTAATGAATTTTTAACTTTATAACATAATTCTTCTAAAGTAATTTTATTTTCTAATTCAACAATTCTACCTATTCCTACTTCCTCACCTTTAAAATCCATTAAGTTTTTTTCTATAATTGAATAGTCTTTAAATCCTAATACATTCATAACTATTTCATTTATACCTTCTGGTACAGCATCTAAATTAGTATGACTAGAATATACATTTATATTACTTTTTATAAGTTCAATTATTTTTTTACCTAAAAGAGTATCTGTTGTTATACTTTTAGGACTTTTAAATAATATAGGATGATGTGTTATTATAAGATTACATCCTAATTTTTTTGCTTCTTCTATAACCCTAATAGTACAATCTAAAGCAACCAATATTGAGTTAATATTTTCATTGACATCGCCTACCATAAGACCTACATTATCGAAATCCAATTTAAAGTCTAGGGGCGCATATTCATTTTCTATTATTTCTATTATTTCTTTTAACTTTAAACTCATTTTATCAATTCCTTTAGTTTAATTATTTTTTTCTCTAACTGTTTTTTTCTTTCTGTAGATTTAGCAGTATTGCACTCTATCTTGCTATATACTTTTTCATATGTCTTTATTTTATATTCTATAAATTTCTTTAATTTTTCATCTTTTCTTTCATAAAGATATTTACTTACTTCATAAAATATATCCTCTTCTTCTATTATAACACTATTATACTTTATTTTTATGATTTCATAAAATTTATCATCTTCAATGCAAATTTTCTCTTCTATTATATCAAATCCTTTTGAATATATGTATTTCCTTAAAACATCTACATTTTGAACCGGCTGAACTATTAAGTATTTAAATGATTTGAATTTTTCTATATTTTCGTCTATTATTTCTTTTATTAAATTACCTCCCATACCTGCAATAATAGCTACATCAGCTTCATTTTTATCTATAGTATTAAGTCCAGATCCTAGTCTAAAATCAACCTTATCACTATATCGTCTTTTTGTAACATTTTCTTTTGCTCTATTTAAAGGTTCTTTATTTATATCTGTTGCAATAACTCTATTACATATATGGTTATCAATAAGGTAAATAGGTATATAACCATGATCTGTTCCAATATCTACACATACATCACATCTATCCACCATAGATGCTATAGATTTTAATCTTAAACTTATATCCATATATTTTCTACACTCCAATTTTAAAAAGTATTTAGTATTTTAAACTGCATTATTAAAAAAAATACTGATATTGCTAAAGATATGTATATATATTTGTAAGATGATCTTTCATCGTATTTAGCATAAAAGTAAGATGCATAGTACATGCAAAGTAATAATACCATATTTAGTACGCCATATACCATTTGCTTAAAAGCAAATTGCTTGCCTGTCCCAAAAGAAATAGGATTAAAAGAAGGATCAAAAGATATTGGTACTTTAGATGGTAAACTTCCTTTTAAATATTTTATAAAAGGGTTAAGTGTAAGTATAATTATTAAAATAGTACTTATTATAAATGGAATAAAGTACCTTTTATTCTTATGTAAATTAATATTTTTATTTGTAGAATATTCCCAATTTGAATTTTTTATCCCCTTTTCCTTTAGAGTTTTTTCAAGTTTTTCTCCATTTTGTGGAGATATTCCATAGGTTATATCCTTTGTTTTTAAATATATTACATCTTCATTTGAAGTAACATACATCCTAGTTAATCCAATTTTATCGATTATGGATTTTCCTAATGCAAAAGAATCTTTACCATGTCCAGATATTTTTATTCCATTTATTTTTTCTTTCTTTCTACTATAACATTCTATATCATCTATTAAAATTTTCTCTTTTACAAATCCTTTAATTATATTTATATTTAAGGTCTTTTCATCAATAGTATAATCTACAAATAAGTATAAAAATATGTAATAAAATTGATATATATTCACTACTATCAAAGTCATTTTTAATAAATATGTTAATTCAAAAGAATTTGTTGAATAAATTAAAAACATAATTATTAAATTATATAAAATAGTTTCTCCTAAGATATAAATTAATCCTTTTCCTTTAATTGAGTCATATCTCTCCATATCATTCACCTTTTACTTTGAATTATAAACAAAGCACCTAATGGTGCTTTGTATTTAGTCTAAATAATCTTTTAATTTTTTACTTCTACTTGGATGTCTTAATTTTCTAAGAGCCTTAGCTTCTATTTGTCTTATTCTTTCTCTTGTTACATTGAATTCTTTTCCTACTTCTTCAAGAGTTCTAGCTCTTCCATCATCTAATCCAAATCTTAATCTTAATACTTTTTCTTCTCTTGGTGTTAATGTATCTAATACATTTATAAGTTGTTCTTTTAACATAGTAAAAGCTGCTGCTTCAGCTGGAGCTAAAGCATCATCATCTGGTATAAAATCTCCTAAATGGCTATCCTCTTCTTCTCCTATAGGGGTTTCTAATGACACTGGTTCTTGAGCTATTTTCATTATTTCTCTGACTCTATCTACTGATATTTCCATTTCTTTTGCAATTTCTTCTGGGGTAGGCTCTCTACCTAATTCTTGCAGCAATTGTCTTGAAACTCTAATTAATTTATTTATAGTTTCTACCATATGAACTGGTATTCTTATGGTTCTTGCCTGATCTGCTATAGCTCTAGTAATTGCCTGCCTAATCCACCAAGTAGCATAAGTACTAAATTTATATCCTTTTCTATAGTCAAATTTTTCAACTGCTTTTATTAATCCTAAATTTCCTTCTTGTATTAAATCTAAAAATAACATACCTCTACCAACATATCTTTTTGCTATACTTACAACTAATCTTAAATTTGCTTCTGCTAGTTTTTTTCTAGCCTTTAATTCTCCTGCTTCTATTCTTTGGGCCAATTCTACTTCTTCCTCAGGCGTAAGTAAAGGTACTTTCCCAATTTCCTTTAAATACATTCTTACTGGATCATCTATAGATATACCTTCAGGCACAGTTATATCAATTTCTTCTTCTTCTTCTTTTTTTCCTTCTTCCCCTAATACATCTATATTCATTGATTCTAATGCTTCATACACCTTTTCAATTTGCTCTGGACTTAATTCTATCTCTTCTAATTCATCCATTATTTCTTTATATGTAAGAGATCCATTCTTTTTACCTTTATCTATTAAACTTTTTACTACCTTCATTTTGGCATTTTTATCTTTCATTATTTTGCCTCCTTCCACTTTACTGTGTACCACTTAGCTTTCTTTGTATATTTATGAGTTCTTGAGCTAAGCCTAGGGATTTTTCTATGTTTCCTTCTGATTCGAATTTTTTTATATCTTGTTTTATTTTTTTTATTTTTTCTTCTAACTTATACTTTTTTATTTCTTTAATGAAATCTTGTACTATGACTTTATAATTATCACTTTCTCCAATTTTTTTAGATTCCTGTATATTTATCCATTCTTTGATTATGTCAGTGTTTTCATAATTTATTTCTATATTATTTTTAATTTCTTCTATACCTAAATCATAATTTTCTAATATTATATTAATTATATCTCTATGAGATTTTAATATAAATTCATCTACTTTAATATTATTAAAAATATAATCTTTTATAAATTCACTTTCTATAATAGATTTTATAAGTACTCTTTCCGCTTTTATATAAGACGGTTCTAAATATAATTTATTCCCTAAAATTTCTTCAATATTCACATTAATATTATTATTTACATCTTTTTTCAATTTATTATTTAATAAATCATATAATACTTGACTCTCGAGCTTTGTTTCCTCAGACAACCTTTTTATATATATTTCTCTTTCTATAGGTTGTAAATCTTTTATAATATTTATAGCCCTTTTTACATATTTGATAACTCCCTGAGGCTCTTTTAAATTTATTCCTTCTGAAGCCTTTTGTAATTTATAATCTATTAATTGGAGAGCTTTATCTATAAGTTCTAAAAAAGCTTCTTTACTATGTTTTTTTATAAAATCATCTGGATCTTCTCCTTTTGGCATCATAATTACTCTTACATCAAGTCCTTGTGATTTTAATACATCTAATCCCCTTTGTGTAGCTTTTTGTCCAGCTAAATCTGCATCATAAGATATTATTACTTTATTAGAATATCTTTTTAAAAGCTTAGCTTGGTTAGGTGTTAATGCCGTACCTAGGGAAGCTACTGCTGATGTAATACCACATTGATGAAGAGCAATACAATCCATATAACCCTCAACTATAATAAACATACTATTTATATTATTATTTATTGCAAAATTAATACCGTAAAGATTAGTACCTTTTTTAAATACAAGAGTTTCTGGTGAATTTAAATACTTAGGCTTTGAGTCATCTAACACTCTTCCCCCAAACCCAATAACTCTTCCTCTATAGTCAAACACTGGGAATATTATTCTATTTCTAAACCTGTCATAAATATTCCCTTTGTTTCCTCTAATAATTAACCCCGCCGATAACATATCTAACTCAGTATACCCTTTTTTCTTTAAGTGAGTTAAAAGTCCATCCCATTTATCTTCAGCATATCCTATGCCAAAATTATTAATAGTTTTTTGTAACAATCCCCTGTTATGTAAGTAGTTTAGAGCTTTTTTATTTCTTCGTAAATTATTGAAAAAATACCTTGCCGCATCTACATTTATTTTATATAATTCCTCTTTAGCATCCCTTTGTGGTGTTTCCCCATTTTCATAGGTTACCTCAATATTTGCCCTATCTGCTAATAAATGCACTGCATCTACAAAAGGTAAATTTCTTGTTTTCATAACAAAAGTTATCACATTTCCTGCTTCTCCACATCCAAAACATTTATATATTTGCTTATCTGGAGTGACTGTGAAAGAAGGTGTTTTTTCATTATGAAAAGGACATAATCCCATATAATATCTTCCAGATCTTTTTAGTCTAACTCTTTCTGATATTACATCTACTATATCATTTGACTCTTTTACTTGTTGTATGACATCTTTCGATATCAATTAATAACTTCACCTATCCTTTAGCCTGATATTTATATTCCCCTTACAAAGGAGATATATATTCGACATTTTTTTGTTTTTTCCTTCTTTTTTATATTTATTTTTATTTAAATAAGTATATTTAAAATGCAGCTATAATATATATTCTTTGCTTATTTTAAATATCCTTCATTTTTATATTTTTTCTATATTTTTCAGTACAATTATTAGTTTATCCACTTTTATATGGAAAATACACTAAATACTTTTAATAAATTACAATTTTAGGCACATATATACTATTAAACAGTAATAAGCAATAATCATCACTCATACCTGATATATAATCTGCTACTCCTTGATATAATCCTTCTTTTTCAACAATATTTTTATAAAACCTTGGCATTTTATTGGGATTTTTCAAATAGTAATTAAATACTTGATATAATACAAATTTTGCTTTATCTCTTTCCTCTTTTAAAATTGCCCCTTTATAAACCCTCTCAAACATAAATTTTCTTAGCTCCTTTAAAGCTTCCTCTGTTTTTTTACTCATACCTACTTCTACTGTGCCAATTTTTATATTTTCTAATGTTTTATTTATACAATCTTTAACTAAAGTATCTATTCTTTCACTATGATTTTTTCCTAATATATTTATTATATCCTTTGGTAAATCACTTTCCTTTAAAAGTCCTGCTCTTATAGAATCATCTATATCGTGATTTACATAAGCTATTTTATCACTATATTTAACTACTTGTCCTTCTAGAGTAAATGCCTTAGTAGAATTTTCTTTATTTGAAAACCCGCTATGATGTAGTATACCATCTAATACTTCTTTAGTTAAATTTAATCCTTTTCCTTGTTTTTCTATCTTAGTTAACACTCTTATACTATTAATGTTGTGTTTAAATCCATGAGGTAAAAGTTCATTTAAAACTTCTTCACCATTATGGGCAAAAGCAACATGACCTATATCATGTCCTAAAGCTATAGCTTCTATTAAATCTTCATTTAATCCTATTGACTTGCCTATGGTTTTTCCTATTTGGGCAACCTCTAATGTATGAGTAAGTCTTGTTCTATAGTGATCTCCCCAAGTTTTTATGTAAACTTGTGTTTTATGTTTTAATCTTCTAAAGGACTTTGAATGAATTATTCTATCTCTATCAACCATAAATGCAGTTCTTATATCATCTTGCTCTTCTTTTATAGCTCTCCCCTTTGTTTCATCTGATCTAGTTCCTTGAGAAATTATACTTATTTTTTCTATATTTTCAATTCTTTCTCTTAAACTCATCTTATCACTACTCACTTTTCCCTTTCTTAATAATTAACTTATTCTATATTTTATACAAAAGTCCTTTTTTACTTATTAATTTCATAAAAGTATATAATTTTAATACTAACTATTATGTATATTCTACAACTCTTTTTAATATTATTATACAGAGATAAATAATAAAGGAGTTTTGTTATGTCAAGTACTACTAATGCATCTAATTTGCAACTTTTATCTGAAGAAAATGTAGCATTAAATGTATTAAATCATTATAATCTAGAAAATTCAATAGTAGCACAAATAAAATTTAAAAATACTGATAAACAAAGAGCTGTTTATAAAGTAAGTCATGGTTCTAAAAACTACTGTCTTAAAAAAGTATACTTCCCTGAAGAAGAATTATTATTCGTATATTCAGCTATAGAATGGATGCATAGATATAATATAAAGGTTCCAAGAATATTACCCACTTTAGAAAATAATAGATTTGTTAATTATGAAAATATGTTATTTATACTAACCCCATGGATAGAAGGATGCAAATGCGATTATGATAATCCTATTCATGTAAGTAAATCCACAAAAAATCTATCTTTAATGCATTACCATTCAAGTAAATTTTTCCCGATAATGGGTAGTAATAATCGTAAAAAATTTGATAATGTTTATGACACTACAGAAAAACGATTTAATCAACTTTTAAAATGTTCAAATCTTGCCTTTAAATATAAAGATAAATTTTCAAAGTGTTTTTTAAATCATTTTGATTCCAATTTAAATACTGCTAAAACTATATTAGCTTTATCCTGTACAATAAATCATAATAATCTTCAAAAAAACTTATGCCATTTAGATTATGTAAATAAAAATATCATATTTGATAAAGATAATAATGTTTGGGTTATTGATTTTGATAAATGCAGAATAGATTATCGTGTACATGATATAGGATACTTTATGAGAAGATATTTGCGTAGGGATAAAACAAATTGGGATTTAAAAAAAGCCATAGAATGCATAGAAATCTACGAAAGCACAAATCCTTTAAATTTAGATGAACATAAATATATCCTATGTTATATAGGTTTTCCTCAAAAATTTTGGAAAATATCTAGAGATTATTATAGAAATATAAAAAGATGCAATAAAAATTCGTTCTTGAAGGTGTTAACTAGTTCCATAGAAAAAGAAAAAGGACAAGATGACTTTGTTATTGATTTTATAAAATATATAGAAAACAAATTTAACACAAAATTACTTTAAGTAAAAAATAGGTTAGCTTTCTAATGCTAACCCTTCTATTTGAAAACATCAGACAGAGATTAACTCTGTCTGACATAAACCTTATTTTACTTTCTTGGATATTTTACTTCTGCTTGCGCTGCTGCAAGTCTTGCTATTGGTACTCTGTAAGGTGAACATGATACATAGTTTAACCCTACCTTATGGAAAAACTCAATGGATGATGGATCTCCTCCATGCTCTCCACATATACCAAGTTTTATATTTTCTTTAGCTTTTTTTCCTAACTCACAAGCATTTTGAACTAATTGTCCTACACCCTTTTGATCTAACTTTTGGAAAGGATCAAAATCATATATTTTATTATCATAATAGTTATTTAAAAATTTTCCTGCATCATCCCTAGAAAAACCAAAAGTCATTTGTGTTAAGTCATTTGTTCCAAAGGAGAAGAAATCTGCCTCTTCTGCAATTTCATCTGCCACAATAGTAGCTCTAGGAACTTCTATCATAGTTCCAACAAAGTATTCTAATTCTACGCCTGATTCTTTTATTACTTCATTTGCTACATTAATAACTATATCCTTTAAGAATTTAAGTTCCTTTACTTCTCCTACAAGTGGTATCATAATTTCTGGTTTTACATCATATCCTTTTCTATTTCGTACATCTATAGCCGCCTCTATAACAGCTCTTGTTTGCATTTCTGCAATCTCTGGATAACTTATAGATAATCTACATCCTCTATGACCCATCATAGGGTTAAATTCTTTTAGTGATTCAATTTCATATTTGATTCTTTCAAAAGTTACTCCCATATCCTTTGCAAGTTCCGCTATATCTTCATCTTCAGTTGGAAGAAATTCATGTAATGGTGGATCTAAAAATCTTATTGTAACAGGTCTATCCTCCATAGCTTCATAAATTCCAACAAAATCTTCTCTTTGCATTGGTAAAAGTTTTTCTAATGCTTCTCTTCTTTGCTCTTCATTGTCTGCCATAATCATCTGTCTTACAGCAGGTATTCTTTTTTCATCAAAGAACATATGCTCTGTTCTACAAAGTCCTATACCCTCTGCTCCAAATTCTACTGCTTGTTTTGCATCCTTTGGTGTATCTGCATTGGTTCTTATCTTTAATTTTCTTATATTATCAGCCCATTCCATAAATGTTGCAAAATATCCACTTATCTCTGGAGCTACAGTTTTAACAGCTTCTCCATATACTTTTCCTGTACTACCATCTATGGATATATAATCTCCTTTTTTAAACATGATTTCTCCTATTTGGAAGGTATTTTCTTTTTCAAATACTTTTATATCAGCACAACCTGCTACGCAACATTTTCCCATTCCTCTTGCAACTACTGCAGCATGTGAGGTCATACCTCCTCTAACAGTAAGTATTCCTTCCGCTGCTACCATTCCCTCAATATCTTCTGGAGATGTTTCTACTCTTAATAATATAACTTTTTCACCTAATTCATGTTTTTCCTTTGCTTCTTCTGCAGTAAAATATACTTTACCGCAAGCAGCCCCTGGGGAAGCTGGTAGTCCTTTAGCTATGGAAGTAGCTTTTTTTAATTCTTCTTGGTCAAAATTTGGGTGTAGTAATGTATCTAATTGTTTTGGTTCCACCTTTAACAAAGCCTCTTCTTTTGTTATTAATCCCTCATTAACCATATCCACTGCTATTTTTAATGCTGCTTGAGCTGTTCTCTTTCCGTTTCTAGTTTGTAGGAAGTATAATTTCCCTTGTTCTATAGTAAACTCCATATCTTGCATATCTCTATAGTGATTTTCTAATTTTTCAGCTATATTAATAAATTCCTCATAACAACTTGGTAAATCTTCTTTTAATTTTGTTATTGGTTGAGGTGTTCTTATACCTGCTACTACGTCTTCTCCTTGAGCATTTATTAAGTATTCACCAAATATTTTGTTTTCACCTGTAGCAGGATCTCTTGTAAATGCAACACCTGTTCCAGATGTATTACCCATATTACCAAATACCATAGCTTGAATGTTTACTGCTGTACCCCAGTTTCCTGGAATATCATTAAGCCTTCTATACACTATAGCTCTTGGATTATCCCAGGATTTAAATACTGCATTTACCGATTCAAGAAGTTGTACTTTTGGATCTTGTGGAAAATCTTCTCCCACTTCTTTTTTATAAATTTCTTTATATTTTTCTACTATTTTTTTAAGATCTTCTGCAGTTAAATCAGTATCAAATTTTGCATTTATAGCTTGTTTTGCATCTTCTAGAACATCTTCAAACACTCTTTTGTCTAATCCCATAACTACATCTGAAAACATTTGAATAAATCTTCTATATGAATCATAAGCAAATCTTTCATTGTTTGTTAATCTGCTAACAGCTTTTACTGTTTCATCATTTAATCCTAAATTTAATATAGTATCCATCATTCCAGGCATAGAAACTCTTGCCCCAGATCTTACAGATACCAACAAAGGATTATCTATACTTCCAAAGCTCTTTTTAGTTTCTTTTTGAATTTCTTCAAGTGCCTTATATATTTGAGATATAACTTCATCAGAAAGTTTTTTATTATCTTCATAATATTTAGTACAAGCTTCTGTTGTAATAGTAAATCCTTGTGGAACTGGTATTCCTAAATTAGTCATTTCTGCTAAGTTAGCACCTTTTCCACCTAAAAGATTTCTCATTTTTGCATTTCCTTCTCTGAATAAGTAAACATATTTTTTACTTTCCATAAAATAAACATCCCCTTCATATATTTTTATTTATGGATATACCTTAAATCAAACGTTTTTTGCCATATTTACTACCATATTGGTAATATTAGTTTTTGATACTTTTCCAATTATTTTATAAGCATCCTTTTTGTCTTCTGAATTCTCTTTTTCTACTACTGGTAAACTATCAATTTCATGATCTATTATTTTTACTGCAGCATCATAGGCACTTTCATCTTTTTTAAGCATTATAATATTAGGCATTCTTGTCATTATTACTCCAATTGGAACTTTATGCATATCCGTTCCGCCCATAGCAAATTTTAAAAAATCTTTTCTAGATACCGCACCTACTAGCACACCTTCATTTTCAACAAATAAAGTACCTACATCATTTAGGAATAAATTTACTATTGCATTATATATAGTGGTTGCCTCATTAACCACCACAGGATCAGACATAATTTGTTCTACTTTTAAATTTCTTATGTATTCATAAGCTAGACTATAAGAGGGTTTTTTAGAATATATGTATCCAACCTTAGGTTTTGCATCTAGTATTCCTGTCATTGTAAGTATTGCTAAATCTGGTCTTAATGCCGCTCTAGTAACACTTAAATTTGATGCTATTTGTTCACTAGTAATAGGCTCATTTTCTTTAACTAACTTTATTATTTTTTTCTGTCTCTGTGATAGCTTAATTTTTATCACCCTCTCTCTTTGAAATCACCTTTAAACATATTTATTATAACATTTATTTAAATAAATAGTATAGCACTTTGATACTATTATAGCTGATTATATTTAAATTTCATATTTTTTTGTTATTTTTCTTTAATATGCTACATTAATTAATCTTTTTTGTTACATTTTGCTTATATAGTATATCATATATATTATAGGGATGTCCTTTATTCTAAATTATTAAGTCAGCAGATATCTGCTGACTTATTTATTTATATCATCATCATCATCGAAATCTACACTATAGCTATAAACATTTCCTTCATATTTTTCTTCTTTAGATGAAAATTTATCTTTCATATTTGATGTTTTATTATTAAACTTGCTTTTTACATCTTTTACTATGCCTTTAACTACTTTATTTACTACTTCTACAGAACCATCTTTCTTTGTAATTTCTATAGTAATCTCAGTTAAAGCTGCTGCAAATATGATTAATGTCAATATAGGATTTAACATTAATCCTATACCTGTAACAGCTACTCCTGCATTAACAGGTATATCTGCAATTACTTTATCTTTTTTACGTATTATTATTCTATTTATATTTCCCTTTTCTATTAGATCTTTTACCCACTTTATAAATTCATCTTTGGTTACGTATAATTCTTCTTTCTTAGCTTTTTTCTTTTCCTCTATATATATTAATGCATCTACTACATTTCCGTTACAAATTTCTAAAGCTTCCTTTGCTTCTTTATATCCAACTTTAGTTCTTTCTATTATAAGATCAATTTTTTCCAAATTAATTTCATCCATTTTTAACCCTCCTTTGATATATTTAATATTTCCAAACTTTTAGGTTTTCTAATATAGTTTTGAGATATGATATACTTTAGTATATCATATATTTCTTTTTTTAAGTTATCAGGTATACTAATTCTGTAGGTTTTTTCAATAGGTAACCTATTTAGATACTTAATTATATTATAAGAAGCATTACTTATATCTATACCATTACTCTTAATACAATTATTACAAACTCCCCCTAAGTATTGCAAGCTTATGTAATTAGAAGAAGTTATTTTTTCTTTGCAAATTGAACATTTATCTAAACTCAATTCATATCCTGTTGCCTTTAGTATTCTAAGTTCAAATACTCTTGCCAAAGTTTCTAAATCCACAGCTTTTGTCTTCATTAAGTAAAAAGCTGTTATAAGTTCTTTAAAAAGCATTCTATTGCTTTCCCCTTCTGGAAAACATATATCTATTAATTCACAAAAATAAGAAGCATAAGTTATAGTATCTAAATCACTTAAAAAATCTTGAAAGGATTCTACTATTTCACCTTCATTTAAAGTATACATACCTTTTCCTTTATAAAATATATAATTACCATAGCAAAAGGGTAAGGATGCTGAGAAAAATTTACTACTGTTTTTTTTAGCTCCTTTTGCTATAACTGAAATTTTACCTAGTTTTTCTGTAAAAAACCAAATTATTTTATCCCATTCTTTATAATCCTGAGTCTTTATCGCTAAAGCTCTAGTATTAAAAACAGACAGAAAATCAACCCCTCAATTATTGTCTATATCCTAATTCTTTTAAAATTCTATTGTCATCTCTCCATTCTTTTTTTACCTTTACCCATATTTTTAATTTAACCTTACTTTTTAAAAATCTTTCTATATCTTCTCTTGCATATTGAGTTATCTTTTTTAACATAGAACCACTTTTACCAATTACTATTCCTTTATGGGAATCTTTTTCACATAGCATAGTTGCATTTATTTCATAATTTCCTTTTTCATTTTTTTTCATAGTCATTATTTCCACTGCTATACCATGTGGTACTTCTTCCATTAATAATCTTAATGCTTTTTCTCTTATTATTTCTGATACTATAAATCTTTCTTGTTGATCTGTTATCATATCTTCTGGGTAATATTTAGGTCCCTCTGGAAGATATTTTTTCATTAATTCCAATAATGTATCTATATTTTTATCTTTTGATGCTGAAATAGGAATAATCTCTTTAAAAAAAGGATATGCTTCATGATAATTTTTTAATGTTTCAGCTACTTTTCCTTGCTCATTTTCGTCTATTTTATTGACAACAAGAAATACTGGCTGTTTTATTTTTTTTAATTGTTCTAATATATAAACGTCTCCTCTTCCCAATTCACCTTCTGGCGTAGTCATAAATATTACAATATCTACATCCTTTAGGGCTTCTTCTGCTACTTTAACCATATACTCTCCTAACTTATGCTTTGGCTTGTGCATACCTGGAGTATCTACAAACACTATTTGACAATCCTCTTGTGTTAATATTGTCTGTATATTATTTCTTGTAGTTTGTGGTTTGTGTGATACAATTGAAAGCTTTTCCTTCATTATGTTATTTAACAATGTTGATTTGCCTACATTAGGTCTTCCTATTATAGTTATAAATCCTGATTTAAACATTTTTCCTCCTTATATGTTAAGATCTTTTTGAGTAAATGCTCCTGGAAGAATTTCTTCTAGAGTTTTTACTTCATATTCATCTATATTTTTTGCAAGTATTACAATAGTATCTTTATCTGCAAATTCCGCAATTACTTGTCTGCAAATACCACAAGGATAAGTAAATTCATCTTTGCGTCCTATTACTGCAATAGCTTTTATTTTAGTTTTCCCTTCAGACACCGCTTTAAATATAGCAGTTCTTTCTGCACAATTAGTAGCTCCATAGGATGCATTTTCTATATTACATCCATTATATATACTATTATCTTCTGTTAATATTGCAGCTCCTACTCTAAAATTTGAATAGGGTACATAGGCAAGGGCTCTTGCTTCTATAGCTTTTTTTATTAACTCTTTATAGTCTATATTGTTCATAACATCGATTCCCTCCATAAAAGTAATATATCTCTATTCATATCTTTATATGATAGTAAGTAAATTATACCATACTAACCACCAAAAATTTTAAATAAAAATATAGTTAAAAAAATTCCTAAAAAAGCTCCAGCTAATACTTCTATTATAGAATGAATTTTAGAATCAACTCTACTTTGGGCCACAATTAAAGCCAATATATAGCTTAGCATTATAGGAACTGTTTCTTCTGTAAGAAGTGCTATAGTAGTTGCTATAGAAAATGCTATAGCACTATGACCACTAGGCATACCTCCTCTTAAAGGGGTTCCTTCACCATATACGGCTTTTATAACTAAAGTTACTATACAAACTATAAATAATATTAAAAATATCATATATGGATCTGAGTTTTTAATTTTTTTTATTACTTTAAAATTTATATTATCTAACTTTTCCCAAAATATGATATACCCTACCGCTAAAGCATTTATAGCTGTTAAAAGCACTGCTGCTGCTGATATATTTTTAGCTAATTTAGCTAAAGGATGATAATAATTAGTAGTAGCATCTATAGTAAACTCTATGGCCGTATTAAATAGTTCTGCTGTAATTACAGATGTTATGGTAAGAAGTACAATTAAAAGTTCCACTTTTGTCATATCATAAAAGAAAGAAGCAGTAAGAACTAAAAGAGCTGCTATCATATGTATTCTCATATTCCTTTGTGTTCTCACTGCATATACTAATCCTTCAATGGCATAGTTAAAGCTATCTATTAACTTTTTAATTTTCATATTTTAACACCTACTTGGTTTATAGTCTATACTCTGCTAATACTAAAACTTTCAAGTATTTCTTCCTCTTTTTTTCTCATAATACATTTTTCTTCTTCTTCCATATGATCATATCCTAGAAGGTGCAATACTGAATGAACCACTAAATAACAAGCCTCTCTTAAAAATGAATGATTATATTCCTTACTTTGTTCTAAAGCCTTTTCTAAGGATAAAACTATGTCTCCAAGAACTAAATTACCTTCATTTAAATATTCTACACCAAAACTATATTCTCTATAAGACTCACTAAATACCATTCCTTTTGGATATTCAAGCATTGGAAAGGAAAGTACATCTGTTTCTTTATTTATACCTCTAGTATCATTATTAATCTCTTTTATAGTTTCATTGTCCACATATATTACACTTATCTCATACTCTATATCTACCCCTTCTTTTTTCAGTGCATAATCTATTATTTTATTTATTAATTCATCTAAATCTTTTTCAACTTTTATTTTGCTTTGTCTATTGTCTATATAGATCAATTTTTATTTCATCCTCTCTTATTTATTTTCCCATTTATCAGTAGGATATTCTATTCTTTGATGATAAATCCCTAATAGAATTTTCACAAAAGAATTT
The DNA here is from genome assembly GCF_900187165.1 of Clostridium cochlearium. NCBI lineage: Bacteria > Bacillati > Bacillota > Clostridia > Eubacteriales > Clostridiaceae > Clostridium > Clostridium cochlearium. Next base: position 1,757,545 of record NZ_LT906477.1, read on the forward strand.
CTAATTTTATCTATATCTTTTAGAGTTAAATCACAATTATCTAATTGTCCTTCATTTAATTTTCCCTTTATTATATTATTTACCATCTCCTCTATTTTACCCTTAGTTGGGTCATTAATAGATCTGACAGCTGCTTCTACACTATCAGCAAGCATAATTATTGCTGCTTCCTTAGATTCTGGTTTAGGACCAGGATATCTAAAATCCTCTTCTTTAATCTCTTCTGGATTTTCCATAGAATTTTTCATTGTTATATAAAAATATTTTACTAAAGTTGTTCCGTGATGTTGTTCTATTATATCCCTTATAACTTTTGGTATTTTGTATTCATCTGCTAATTCTATACCATCTTTTACATGAGCTGTTATAATCAAAGTACTTAAATTAGGATTTATTTTATCATGCGGATTGTCATTTCCCAATTGATTTTCTTTGAAAAAATATGGTCTTTTTATTTTGCCTATATCATGATAATAAGATGCTACTCTTGCCAATACCGGGCTTCCTCCCACTTGTTCTGCAGCCATTTCCGCTAAATTTCCAACTAGTACACTATGATGATAGGTACCAGGTGCCTCCATTAAAAGTCTTTTTAGTAGCGGATTGTTAGGATTAGATAACTCTAACAATTTTATAGTAGTAACTATATCAAAAGTGCTCTCAAAAAAAGGTAGAAAACCTATAGTAAATACTCCTGAAAGTATTGATCCAACTAGAGAAAATCCTGCTTTTTTTACTACATCAACAGTATTATTACTCAATAACACTCCTGCAGAAAAAGTTAAAATAACATTAATTATAGATACATATAAAACAGAATATAATATATCATTTCTCTGTTGCATTTTTTTTAATATTATAGATATACTTAATACATTTATTATAGTCAGTAGAGTTATCTCCACATTAAATTCAACAGCACAACTTATAAGAATACAAGTAAGACCATTAACTACTAAAGATAGTTTCCCATCAATTAACAATGTAAACAACATAGGAATACATGCTAAAGGTATTAAAAAAGGTTGTTTACTTAAAACCCTTGCAAATATTACAAACATGCAAGTAAATATATTTATTAATCCTAATTTACTTAAATTATTAAATATTTCTCTATTAAACTTTCTTATATACACCCATTGAATTGTCATTACAAGAGCTATTAATATACCTAAACTCAAATAAATATACCATTCAAAACTATCTTTAGAATTCAATAATCCTAATTTTGCTAATATATCTATTTGAGCTTTAGTTACAGGCTCCCCTTCTTTAACAATTATTTGTCCCTTTTTTATTACTACTGGTGCTCTTTTTTTTGCTTCCTGCCTTAGTTCTTCAGTTTTTTCTTTATCATAAAAAAAGTTTGGTTTTATTTCTGAATAAGCTATTACTGTAGCTAAATTTTTCAAAGTTTTTTTATTTAATTCGGAATCATTTATCCTTTCTATTATAAATTCACGTGCTTTTTTTATATCATCACTATTGTCTCCAGCACTTCCGTCGCTTATATTCACTCCATCATACAGTTCTGATATAGTTTTTAATAAAGTAGCTTTAAGATTGGCTAAATCATCTTTCTCTAATTTTAAAAGTTCCATATAATCTTCATCAGATAATTTTATATTAATACCTTCTCTTAATTTATTTATTTTTTCTTTATCTGATATCTCTAAATTTGCAACTAATGGAATTTTGTTAAAAAGTTTATCTATATCTTCTATCACATTATTTTTTATTTCTGGCTTTTTATTATATTGTAATGGTACAGATTCTACAGCTTGTTTTTCTCTAGCTTTAGTAGCTATTTCATCAACTACCTCTCTTGTTGCCTTTATATCAACATTAGCTATCTCCCCTTCTATTAAACTGTACTTTTGAGTTACAATAGAAGTTATAAGTACAAAGTATATAATTATAAAAGTCGTTGCAAATATTAAAGTCTTATTTCTTGTATCTGTGCTCTCTCTCATTTCACTTAAAATATTTTTATTCACAATAAATCATTCCTTTGTATAGCTTCTTAATTTTCTTTTGTATAATATATTAATTTTCCTTTGGTTCAGTTACCATATCCTCTTCCATTTCTGCCTCTTTTGCAATATTTTCTTCTGCTACAATTAGTAGTCTTACTTCTATATAATCTTTATAATCATTTTTTTCTATAATTTTATCTTTTACAATAACATTTTTATCAAAATTTAAAGTTATTTTTTCTTCCAATTCCTTTGCCACTTTACCTACAAGACTATCTTTATCTAAATTTATTTTATTTTCTTTTACTTCATAATATGTTTCAAATGTAATAGGACCTTTATTATCCTCTATTTTATCATACTGTTTAAATTTATTCATAGTTTTCTTTAAAAATATTTTTTTCCCTCTAAAGTTTATAAATATGTTAGTTATTTTTTCACCAGTTCTATTTCTGTCAATCTTATATGGTTTTACCTCTTTTATTTCCTCATAAAAAGTTTTAGCAATTACATGTCCTTTAGCATGTACATTATATTCATCTCCTTCTTTTCCCTGTTCCCCTTTAACTAGTATATCCCCCTTTTTTACCATGTCACCTTTTTGAACAAGTGCAGTTCCAGCTGATGTATACACTCTTACAATCTCCCCATCTTTTTTAGCTACTAGATTACATGGATCATCTATTAAAATTACCTTAGGTGGACTTTGTCTTTCTGAAGCAGTTATTTTTAACAAAGATCCTTCAATTCTTATTCTAATCCACATTATACTATCGTTATTCTTCATAATTTTTTCTTCTAATTTGTAAATATCTATATTCTTCTTTTTTACACCTTCTTTTACTCCATAATTTAAAAGTTCCATTCTTATTTCATATGGTGATAAATTTTTTTCTGTAGTTATATCAATTTTCCATATAAAAGTTGATAAATAATATATTATAATAACAAATAAAATACTTCCCAATATTAAAGTTCTTCTTTTCCTTAGCTTTAATATTAAAAATCCTATACCGTTTCTTTCCAATATTTTAAATTTACATTGAGTTTTCTTAGCTAATTTTTCTAATTTATTATAATCTTTTAAGTTTATAGTTAATTTTATAGTTGTTATATTTTTTCTCTCTATATTCTTTATTTCTATTCCATTTTTCCATGCTAAATTTATTATTTTTTCAGGTTTTAAACTTTGTATTTCCAGGGTAATATTGCTTTTTTTAAATTTCTCTAATTTAATTATGTTCACTTCCCTCATATAATATAGATTTAAATACTCCTCTTAATGTTATGGTTTTTCCTCCTAAAAAGAGTATTTCGAAATTTTTTCCATAAATAATTATAAGTCCTACCCTGGAATTTATTTTTACCATATTCTCTTCAAAAGCAACTATTCCTCTATGATTTTCAATAGATATCTCTGTATTGCCTGTAACAACTATTCTAGGTAAATCCATAAGTATATCTCTTGGCAATTCTAATTTATCTATTAATTCCCCTTTAGCATTTTCTATTTTTCTATCCATACTTCACCTTCTAAAAAGTACTTTCATACTAATTTATGAAGATAATACAAAATAAATGACAGTATGAAAAATAAAAAGGCTGAGATATCTCAGCCTTTGTATAATATTTATTATTTACTTTTGCTAATTAAAACTTCTTTTACTACTTCACTAACAAGCTTTCCATCAGCTCTACCTTTAAGTTTAGGTACAACTATACCCATAACTTTTCCCATGTCTTTTATGTTATTTGCCCCTACTTTTTCCACTGCCTGATTAACAAAATCTTTTATTTCTTCTACTGATAGTTGCTGAGGAAGGTAACTTAACAAAATTTCTATTTCGGATTGGGCTTCTTCGATTAAATCTTGTCGGCCCCCTTTTTTAAACTCAAGCAAAGCTTCTCGCCTTTGTTTGACTTCCTTAGCTAAAACTCCAATGACATCTTCATCGTTAAGTTTTTTACCGTTATTTTTTTCTTCTAACAGTATAGAAGATCTAACCATACTAATTGTATTAGCTTTAAATTTATCTCCTGATTTTAAAGCTTGTTTCCAATCTTCTTGTAATTTTTCTTTAAGGACCATAACAGTACCTTCTTTCAAAGATATTCTTATTTAAATTTTCTCTTTCTAGCAGCTTCTGATTTCTTTTTTCTCCTTACGCTTGGCTTTTCATAGTGTTCTCTTTTTCTTGCTTCTGATAAAACACCAGATCTTGCACACTTTTTCTTAAATCTTCTTAGAGCGTTCTCTAAAGATTCATTTTCTCCAACTTTTATTTCTGACATATTCTTCTCCCTCCCTCCGCTAGTTCAATTTATTAAATAAATTAAACACAGGCAATGCAGGTTAAATAACACACATTTCATTATATAATAAAATTACTTGTATTGTCAACAATTTCATGGGTGTTTCCTTATTAAAATATCCTATAGTTATCCTGGAGGCCACTGTAAATTTCTTCCTCCTAATAAATGAAAATGAATATGATCTACCGTTTGCCCACCTTGTTCTCCACAATTAGTTACCACTCTATAACCTTTTTTATCTATATCTAATTTTTTTGCTAGTTCCTTAACTTTAATATAGATATGAGCTATAATAGCTGAATCCTCTTTACTTAATTCATTTAAGCTTTTTATATGCTTTTTAGGTACTACTAAAACGTGAGCTGGTGCTGCTGGACTTATATCTTTAAATGCTAATATTAATTCATCTTCATAGACTTTTTCAGAGGGAATTTCTCCTTTGATTATTTTACAAAATATGCAATTTTCCATTTTTTCACCTCCTTAAAATGTCTTAATATAATTATAACATAAATAACTTTCACTATTTACTAATAAATTCAACATTTATGCTACATTTCCTCTTATTTTATTTTAATTTTCCCAAAACATAGTCTTCTTTTACTGATTTAATAATAGTATTTACTATTTTTCCTTGTAAATTCATATCACTCTTAGTTACTACTTTTATATAATTTTGAGCATACCCTTCATAGGAATTCTCATCACAATCAGATTTTTCTTCATATAAAACTTGAAATTCCTTTTCTAAAAATTTCTTCATAAAATCTTTTTCAAGTTTTTTGTTTAACTCTATTAAAATATTACTTCTTTCCTCTTTTATATTTCCATCTATTTGTTCTTTCATTTCAGCAGCTTTAGTACCTGATCTAGGACTATACTTAAATACATGCATTTTAGATAGTTTTATTTCTTCTAAAAATTTATATGTATTTTTGAATTCTTCTTCGCTTTCCCCTGGAAAACCTACTATTATATCAGTTGTTATGGATACATATTTTATTTTTTCTCTAAGTTTTTCTACTATATGCTTATATTCCTTTGTAGTATAACTTCTATTCATTCGCTTTAAAGTTTCATCGCATCCACTTTGTAAAGATAAATGAAAATGAGGACATAATTTTTTTAATTTAGAAAACCTCTCTATAACCTGGTCTGTAAAATATTTAGGTGATATAGATCCTATTCTAACTCTTTCTATACCTTCTATCTTATCTATTTCTTCTAATAAACTAATTAAATCCCAACTATCCTCTAAGTCATTTCCATAAAGCGCTATTTGTATTCCTGATAATGTAACTTCTTTAAATCCATGTTCCACTAATTTTTTTATTTCTTCTATTACCTTTTTAGGTTCTTTACTGCAAACTCCACCTCTTGCAAAAGGAATCAAACAATAAGAACAGAAATTGTTACATCCATCTTGTATTTTTAAAAATGCTCTAGTTTTGTCTTTATAACTTTCTATATTTAGCTCCTCGAATACATTATTTTTTAAAACATCTTCAACTAAAATTATCTGTTCTTTTTTATTTATGTATTCTTCAACTTTTTTAACTATGTCTCCTTTATTTCTAGTACCTATAACTACATCTACTCCAGGAATTTTTGAAACTTTATCTGGAGCTACTTGAGAATAACAACCTACTACTGCTATAATAGCATCTTTATTTATCCTTCTAGCTCTACTAATCATTTGTCTAGATTTTTTATCTCCCATATTAGTTACTGTACAAGTATTTATAACATATACATCTGCTAGTTCATTAAAATGTACAATATCATAACCTGATTTTATAAATTTTTCTATCATAGCTTCTGTTTCATATTGATTAACTCTACAACCAAGAGTTTCAAAAGCAACTTTCATCAATCATTTCCTCCTAAGTCTCCTAATTCATACATCAATAGTGAAGTAGTCACAAATCCTGCGGTTTCAGTCCTTAAAATCCTAGGACCTAATGTTATAATATTTGCTCCTACATTTTTTAATTCCACTATTTCTTCTTCTTCAAAACCACCTTCCGGTCCTATTACTACACCTATTTTTATGATTTTATTTTTTTCAATATTGTTAATTAAATTTCGCATTCCAAAACCTTGTTGATTTTCATAGGGAACTACTATTAAGTCCATAGTTTTCAATTTTTCTAATAGTTCTTCAAATTCTATAGGATTATTTACTTTTGGTATAAATGTTCTCTTGCATTGTTTTGAAGATTCTATTGCTATTTTTTCTAACCTATCAAGCTTTTTATATTGTCCACCATATTGTTTAACTACTACTCTTTCAGTGATTATAGGAGTTATTTCTCTTACTCCTAGCTCACAATTTTTTTGAACTATTAAATCCATTTTGCTAGTTTTAGGCATACCTTGAAAAAGATATATTTGTATAAAACTTTCGTTATTTATATCTAGTTTTTTTTCTATATTTACTATAACTTCTTTTTTATCTATATATAAAATTTCTCCTAGAAATTCTTCACCTTCACAATTATTTATTATAACTTCATCTTCTTTTTTAAGTCTTAAAACTTTATATATATGTTTTACATCTTCACCTAATATTATAGCTTTCTCATTATTTATATTTTCTTTAGGCACAAAAAATTTATGCATTTATGTTCCTCCTTATAAACTTGCTACTACACAAACCCATTCGCCCTGTTCTTTAACTTCTTTTATTTTAAATCCATTTTCCTTTAAAGCATCCACTACTTCTTCTTTTCTTTCTTTTATTATTCCAGAAGATATAAAATGTCCTCCTTTTTCTAAGAATTTTTTTACACCTTTAGATAAAAGAATTATTATGTCTGCTATAATGTTTGCAACTATTATATTAGCCTTTCCTTTAACAACCTCCATTAAATCTCCATGAATTATTTCTATATTATTTAATTCATTAATTGCTACATTTTTCTTTGCAGAATCTACTGCTACTTCATCTAAATCTACTCCTATTACCTTTTTTGCATTTAATTTAGCAGCTGCTATAGCAAGTATTCCTGATCCTGTTCCTATATCAAAAACAACATCCTCTTCTTTAACGTATTTTTCTAAAGACTCTATACACATTCTTGTAGTCTCATGAGTTCCTGTACCAAATGCCATTCCTGGATCTAATTCTAAAACTATATCTTCTGAACTATTTTGGTATTCTTCCCATATAGGTTTTATTACAATTTTTTCTCCTACTTTAGCAGGCTTATAATATTTTTTCCAATTATTTTCCCAGTCTTCTTCATTAACTTTTGATGCTGTAACTAGACCCTCTCCTTTATCAAATCCAAATTGCTCTAAATTTTCAACACTATCCTCTATATATTTTAAATATTTAGGGAAATTTTCATCTTCCCTATAATATGCTTTTATTACAGCTCCTTCTTTTATATTAAGTAAAGTTTCGTCAAAATAATCCCAATCACCTTTATTTTTCTTCTGAAATTCTACATCCTTTGAGTCTTCTATAGCTATTCCTTGCACATCTGTATTGTATAATATAGCTGATACAATCTCTACTGCCTGACTACTAGTTACTATAGTAAGTTCAATCCAATCTTTATCTTGTTTTTTCATGTTTCTCCTCCATAATATTAATTTAAGTGTTTTTCTTTAATATTATATATTATACTATAAAAAAGGAAAACTTTTCTTCATTATCATTTCGCAAAGCTTTTAATTTTATAAAACCTTGATGTTAAGCAAAGCTTAACGAACTATACATAAAATAATTTCTTTTAACAAATCAAATAAATTTAAAATTTTTCTGAGTATAGTGAAGAAAAATATCCTTAATTGTTCATTATTCATTATTAGTTGTTCATTAAATAAAAAGAATTTGTTTCTCTTTTGAGAAACAAATTCTTTTTATTTAAAGTTTTTCTTTATCTTATCAAAAAAACCTTCTTTTTCTGAAGATTGTATTTCTCCACTAGCTTCCATATAAGCTAATAGTGCCTCTTTTTGTTTTTGATTTAAGGATTTAGGGATATCAACTATTATATTTACATACTGATCTCCTCTTCCTCTACCATTAACATGAGGTACTCCTTTTCCTTTTAATCTAAATACGGTTCCTGGTTGAGTTCCTGATGGTACATCGTATTTAACTTCCCCATCTATAGTTTTAACCTTTAATTCTGTTCCTAAAGTTGCCTTTGCAAAGCTTATATGTTGATCTATATATATATCATCTCCTCTTCTTTTAAAGAATGGATCAGGTATTACTCTTACAGATATATATAAATCTCCAGGTGGACCTCCATTTATTCCAGCCTCACCTTGTCCTCTTATAGGTATTACATTACCAGTATCCACCCCTGCTGGTATTTTTACCTTTATCTTTCTTTGCTTTCTAACTGTACCTTTTCCTTTACAAGTATTGCACGGTTCAGATATTACAGTTCCTTTACCACCACACATATCACAGGTATTTACACTCACAAAACTACCTAATGCTGTATTCCTTTGAACTTTAATTTGTCCTGAACCATTACATTTAGGACAAGTTTTAGCATTAGTACCTGGCTTTGCACCCGTCCCTTTACAAGTTTCACAATTTTCACTTTTAGTTATACTTATCTCTTTTTCTACTCCAAAAACAGCTTCGTTAAAAGTTAAGTTTATAGAATATTTAACATCTGGTCCTTTTTGTGGTCCAGTTCTTCTAGAACTTCCACCAAAACCTCCAAATCCGCCTCCAAAAAAGGATTCAAATATATCTCCTAAATCAAAGTCATCAAATCCTGAGAAACCAGCTCCGCCACCATTAAAATCTGCGGTTCCAAATCTGTCATATTGAGCTCTCTTTTGTGGATCTGATAATACTTGATAAGCTTCATTTATTTCTTTAAATCTTTCTTCTGCCTCTTTATTTCCTTGGTTTTTATCTGGATGATACTTTAAAGCTAATTTTCTAAAAGCTTTTTTTATTTCTGCATCACTTGCTCCCTTTTCAAGTCCTAAAACTTCATAAAAGTCTTTTTTGGGCATTTTTTCACCACCTATTAAAAATCTACAAATTAAGGGATAGGATATCCCTTAATTTTGTAAGATTGATTATTTTTCATCATCTTCTACTTTATAATCTGCATCAACTACATTATCATCGTTATTTGTACTTTGTTCTGTATTAGCTCCTCCAGCCATATTTGGATCAAAGCCTTCTGCTCCAGCCGCTCCTGCATCTTGATATATTTTTGATGAAATTTGATAGAATGCTTGAGTTAAATCTTCTGTAGCTTTCTTTATAGCTTCTATATCTTCTCCATCCTTAACAGCTTTTAACGCACTTAACTTTTCTTCTATAGTAGTCTTATCTTCTGGTGATACTTTATCTCCTAATTCTTTTAAAGTTTTTTCTGTTTGATAGAATATTTGCTCTGCATTATTTTTAACTTCCACACTTTCTTTTCTCTTTTTATCTTCTTCTTCAAATCTCTTAGCTTCATTAACAGCTTTTTCTATTTCTTCATCTGTTAAATTGGTTGATGCTGTTATAGTTATATTAGCTTCTTTTCCTGTACCTTTATCTTTTGCTGATACATTTACTATACCATTTGCATCTATATCAAATGTTACTTCTATTTGAGGAACACCTCTTGGTGCTGGAGCTATTCCTGATAGAGTAAATCTTCCTAATGTTTTATTGTCTGCAGCCATTTTTCTTTCACCTTGAACTACGTGTATTTCAACGGATGTCTGACCGTCTGCTGCTGTTGAGAATATTTGACTCTTTCTTGTTGGAATAGTTGTATTTCTTTCTATTAATGGAGTAGCTACTCCTCCTAATGTTTCAATTCCAAGAGTTAATGGAGTTACATCTAAAAGTAATACATCTTTTACATCCCCTGTTAATACTCCTGCTTGAACTGCTGCACCCATAGCAACACATTCATCTGGATTAACATCTTTTGATGGTTCTTTACCAGTAAACTTCTTAACAGCTTCTTGAACTGCTGGAATTCTTGTAGAACCTCCAACTAATATTACCTTATCTATGTCACCTATTGACATTTCTGCATCCTCTAATGCCTTCTTTATTGGTTCTAATGTACCTTCAACCAAATCATGAGTTAATTCATTAAATTTAGCTCTAGTTAGATTCATGTCTATATGTTTTGGACCTGTAGCATCAGCTGTTATAAATGGTAAGTTTATATTTGTTTGTGTTGATGAAGACAATTCTATTTTAGCTTTTTCTGCTGCTTCTTTTAATCTTTGAAGAGCCATTTTGTCATTTCTTAAATCTATTCCTGTATCATTTTTAAATGTTTCTGCTATATAGTCTATTATTCTTTGGTCAAAATCATCTCCACCTAGTTTAGTATTACCATTTGTAGATTTAACTTCAAACACTCCATCTCCTAGCTCAAGTATTGATACGTCGAAAGTACCGCCACCTAAATCATATACTAATATTTTTTGATTTGTATCCATTTTATCTAATCCATACGCTAAAGATGCAGCAGTTGGTTCATTTATTATTCTTAGAACTTCTAATCCTGCTATTTTTCCTGCGTCTTTAGTCGCCTGTCTTTGGCTATCATTAAAATAAGCTGGTACAGTAATTACCGCTTGAGTAACTGTTCCTCCAAGATAAGCTTCAGCATCTGCTTTTAATTTTTGAAGTATTATAGCTGAAATTTCTTGTGGTGTGTATTCCTTCCCATCTATATTTACTTTATGATCTGTTCCCATATATCTCTTTATTGACATTATAGTTTTATTTGGATTTGTAATTGCCTGTCTTTTAGCAATTTGCCCTACCAATCTTTCCCCATTATCTTGAAATGATACTACAGATGGTGTAGTTCTTGCGCCTTCTGAATTTGTTATAACTACTGGATTTCCACCTTCCATAACTGATACACATGAATTTGTTGTACCTAAGTCTATACCTATTACTTTTGACATTATTAACTACCTCCTTAAGTTTAACTCTATTTCTCTAAACTTATATATTTCAAATTTTTATTTTAATTTGCAACTTTAACCATAGAATGTCTTATTACTTTATCTCCCTTTTTATAGCCTTTGAGAAATACTTCTACTATCTCTTTTTCTCCATATTGGCTATCTTCTATATGCATTACTGCATTGTGTAAATTGGGATCAAATCCATTTTCTGTAGAAATTTCTTCTACACCTAACTTCTTAAATGAATCTTCAAATTGCTTTAAAGTCATGTCTATTCCCTTTTTTAGATCCCCTATGTCTCCTTTAGCTGAAATAGCTCTTTCTAAGTTATCTAATACTGGTAACATTTCCTTTAAAACATCTTCACAAGCCTCTACATAAAGAATTTCTTTTTCCTTATCTGTTCTTTTTCTATAATTATCGTATTCTCCTGATATCCTCAATAATCTGTCCTTTAAAGCCTCTACTTCATTATTTAATTTCTCATTCTCATCTTTCAATTCAGATATTACCTCTTCTAATTTATTTTTGTCTTCGCTATTATTTAAATCTTTTTCCTCATTTTCAAATTCTTCATCTTCATTTACTTCTGCTTCTTCTAAATTTTCTTCTTTCAAGTCCATATCTAAATTCTCATATTTCTTGTCCGCCATGTAATCATGCCTCCATTTCATTTCTTTTATTTCTTGCTACACATTTAGATATTATCATCTTTTAACAATTTGTCTAGCTCATCTACTAATGTAGATAATATAGAGACGACTCTAGAATAAGGCATCCTAGTAGGACCTATGACTCCTATACTTCCTAGTGGTCTATTTTTTAATTTATATACAGCTGTTATTATGGTACAGTCTTTAGCATCTTCTATAAAATTCTCTTTTCCTATTTTTATTGTAATATTATCATCACTTTTTATTAAATTCTTAATCTTATTTTTATCATCTATAAGTGATAAAAATTCTTTAGCCCTTTCAATGTCATTGTATTCTGGATAATTAAATATATTTGTAGTTCCTTCTAAATGTATTTCATTGGAATCTATATCATTCAATAATGTTTCATAAATTACCGGTAAAATATCATTAAGCCATTTTTCATATTGTTTAAATTCTTCTGTCAATGTTTTTAAAAATTCTAAATTTATATTCTCAACTCTTATTTTGCTTAATTTAATATTTAATATGTTATTTATTTTAACTAATTCATCTATTTTTATTTTATTGTTAAGTCTTATTAAATTATTTTTTATTATGCCAGTGTCTATAACTAAAACTAATAACAATGTATTTACATCCAACCCTATTAACTGAATAGATTTAACGTAGCTTTTTATAGATGAAGGTGACACTACAACAGTTGTCAACTTAGTCAAATCTGCTAATATAGAAGATGCTTCTTTTATAACTTTTTCAATTTCATACAAAGCAGAATTTATTATATGAGTCCTTATGGCGTACTCTTCTACTGATGATAACTTTTGAATATTCATTAGTTTATCAACATATAATCTATACCCTTTATCTGATGGTTTCCTTCCTGATGAACTATGCAACTGTTCTAAGTAACCCATGTCTTCTAAATCTGACATTTCATTTCTAATAGTAGCAGAACTAACACCTAAATCATATTTTTTAGCTATGGTCCTGGAACCTACAGGCTCTGCTGTTTCAATGTAGTCATGAATTATAGCCTGAAGTATTTTTATTTTTCTTTTATCCATTTCCATAATAATCACCTCATTTATTAGCACTCACTCTTGTTGAGTGCTAATCGCTATGATTAAAAAATATCATTCTATTTTATATTTGTCAAATTACTATACACATTGTATTTTTATATAGTGATTATTTTTTTTAGTTTTTTTAGCTTTTATAACTTTTATCTCACTAATGCTCTATTTTTCTAACTGAAATGATTTAATCCAAAATAAAGTCGCACATTATACTATTAGATATCTCTATTCCTGTTGGAGATAAAAATATATTACCCTGATCTTCTATAATCAACCCATTATTTACATATTTCATTATTACGTCACCGTAAACTTCATATATGTTTTTATGGAATCTTTTATAAAATTCATCTATATTTACACCATTTATCTTTCTAAGACCCATAAACATAAACTCTTCCATATTATCTTTTATTAAATTTTTATAAATATTAATTTTTATTTCTTTATCTTCATTGATTAATTTTATATATTCTTCAATATTATAAACATTTGAATACCTATACCCATTTAAAAATGAATGTGCTGCTAAGCCACATCCAATATAATCTCCTAATTCCCAATAAGTTAAATTATGTATACATTCTTTATTTTCTTTAGCAAAATTTGATATTTCATATTGATGATATCCTTTATTTTGTAAAAACTCAATAGAGTATCTATACATGTCTCTTTCTATATCTTCATTAGGTAAATTCAACTGTCCTTTTTCATATAATTTATAAAAAGGAGTGCCTTCTTCTACTATAAGACTATAACAAGAAATATGTTCTGGATTAAGTTCTACTACTTTTTCTAATGTTTCTTTCCAATCCTCTAATTTTTGATCTGGAATTCCAAACATTAAATCTATATTTATGTTATCAAAACCTAATTTTCTTGCCAATTTATAACTATGTAAAAACTCTTCTACATTGTGTATTCTACCCAATTTATTAAGTAAATTATACTGCCATGCCTGCAACCCAAAGCTTATTCTATTTACTCCTAATTCTTTAAATAATTTTAATTTTTCCTCTGTTACTGTACCTGGGTTAGCTTCTATAGAAAATTCCACATCTCTACTTTTATCTAAACTTTCAATACTTTCTTTTAATACTTCCCAATATTTATTGGATACATAACTAGGAGTACCGCCTCCTATATATATACTTCTAAATTTTTTACTTTGGCATTCTTTTTTGATTTCCTTTGATAGTGCTTCTATGTACTGTTTCATAAAATTTTCCTTATTAGCATAAGATACAAAATCACAATATTTACATTTCTCTTTACAAAATGGAATATGTATATATAATCCTATTCCGTTATTATTATCATAACATTTTTTCATAAAATCACCTTATTTCTCTTTAACATAAAATATAAGGAAAATTGATATATCAATCTTCCTTACTAATTTCTAATCTTCTGTTTTCAATACAGACATAAATGCCTCTTGTGGTATTTCAACAGATCCTATCTGTCTCATTCTCTTTTTACCTTCTTTTTGTTTCTCTAAAAGTTTTTTCTTTCTAGATATGTCTCCACCATAACATTTAGCTAAAACGTCTTTTCTTAAAGCTCTTACAGTTTCCCTTGCTATTACTTTTGAACCTACCGCAGCTTGTATAGGCACTTCAAACATCTGTCTTGGTATAATTTCCTTTAACTTTTCAGCTATTTGTCTTCCTCTTGCATAAGCTCTTTCCTCAGGAACTATCATAGATAAAGCATCTACATTATCACCATTTAAAAGTATGTCTAATTTAACTAATTTAGATTGAGCATATCCCTTTAGCTCATAGTCTAAGGATGCATATCCCCTGCTCCTTGACTTTAACGCATCAAAAAAGTCATATATTATTTCATTTAAAGGTATGTCATAATTTAAAACTACTCTTGTAGTTTCTATATATTGCATATCTTTAAAAGTTCCTCTTCTATTTTGGCATAATTCCATAATAGGCCCAACAAAGTCTGAAGGTGTTATTATAGATGCATCTACTATAGGTTCCTCCATATAGGCTATTTCAGATTCTTCTGGTAAATTTGTAGGATTAGTAACATCTATAGTTTCTTTATTAGTCTTTGTAACTTTATATATAACTGAAGGTGCTGTAGTTATAATATCTAAATTAAATTCCCTTTCTATTCTCTCTTGAATAATATCCATATGAAGTAAACCTAAAAATCCACACCTAAAACCAAACCCTAGGGCTATAGATGTTTCTGGTTCAAAAGATAAGGCCGCATCATTTATTTGAAGTTTTTCTAAAGCTTCTTTTAATTCGCCATATTTAGCACCATCTACAGGGTATATACCACTAAATACCATGGGAATTGCTGGTCTATATCCTTCTAAAGGTTCTGTTGCTGGTCTTTTAGCTTCTGTTATTGTATCTCCTACCCTTGCATCTCTTACATTTTTAATAGATGCAGTAATATATCCAACATCTCCTGCTTTTAATTCATCTATTTTCATGTATTCAGGTACAAATACTCCTGTTTCAATTACCTCGTACTTCCTACCTGTTGCCATTAGTTTTATTTCTGTACCTGGTTTTATCTTACCCTCTTTAACTCTTATGTAACATACAACTCCTTTATATGTATCATAGTAAGAATCAAATATTAAAGCTTTTAAAGGTTCCTCTTCATCACCTGTAGGATGTGGAATTTTTTCAACTACCGCTTCCAATACATCTTTTATATTTAATCCTGTTTTTGCTGATATTAATGGTGCGTCTGAAGTATCTATTCCTATAACATCTTCTATTTCTTTTTTTACTTCTTCTGGTCTTGCACTAGGCAAATCTATTTTGTTTATAACTGGAACAATCTCTAAATCATGTTCTAATGCTAAATAACAATTAGCTAAAGTTTGTGCTTGTATTCCTTGAGTTGCATCTACTACTAATATAGCTCCTTCACATGCTGCTAAACTTCTAGATACTTCATAGTTAAAATCCACATGCCCTGGTGTATCTATAAGATTTAGTATGTATTCTTCTCCGTTATCCCTTTTATAAATCAATCTAGCTGCTTGTGACTTTATTGTTATACCTCTTTCTTTTTCAAGTTCCATTGTATCAAGGGTTTGTTCATCCATTTCTCTTTGAGTAAGGGTTCCTGTTTCTTCTAATAATCTATCTGCAAGAGTTGATTTACCATGATCTATATGAGCAATTATTGAAAAATTTCTTACACGCTTTTGTTTTTCACTTGTCATCCATTCTACCTCCATCGTTTCAATGATTCAGATTAAATTATATCATAAAATTAAGGGAGGATGTCAATACATTGCAATGAATAATTAATAATGAACAATGAATAACTATTGTTCATTAAACGTAAGGCTTTGTTTATTTTTAAAACATTATTATTAAAAACCAATATTATTTCTTTATTTATATTATTTATTTTTTCACTTTCTTTTATTTTATCAACTATAGTTGAATTTATAATTTTTTCTTTTGTATTTACAACTATTTCTTTATTTAATTGAAAAGTATATTTAGCTAATTCAATTTTTATGTCCAAAGGATTTTTATTCATATAAACTTTAAAAACAGAATTTTTCTTTATGAAATTAGATGTAGCATTACTTACTTGAAAAAAGCCTAAAACTATTATTATAAAAAATATTGATAATATAAAAATTACTTTTCTATCTTTCATAAGAAAACACCTCTCTACAGTATCACTACTATAAAGGGTGTCCTTTTAATAAATAATTATTCATTTCCCATTTATGTATTCTCCAATAATTCTAGCTAAATATTTTGCTGAATTTCTAGCTTCTTGTAATTTATTGCTATTAGCACCTACTTCTATTAATATGGAATTATTACTTTTATTTTGATGAAAATACCTTGTCCCATATTCATAGAAATGATGTCCTCTATAAAAACCAGGGAAAAGTTTATTTGAAATTTCTGATAATGTACTTGCTACCTTAAAATTTTCTTCATAGTGAGGATTTTTTTTGGCTAAAACAAACATTATTTTTGCAACATTCTCTCCATTTATAGTAGTTGTAACAGGCTTGGGATTATCTAAACCATCTCTGTGTATATCTATTATGAGTTTAAAATCACCATATTTTTTTAAATATTTATCTACTGTAACCCCTGATCTTTCATAACTCATTGCATATGCATTAGCATCATGAACTGTTTTATCATGTATTACAGATATTCCATAATTATCTTCTAACTCCTTTGTTAAGACATCTCCTACAGAACATACTGTTTTATTCAAATCCAAAGAAAAATTTCCCTCTGGCTTATAACTTTCTGTAGAATGGGTATGATAAATAAAAACCTCTGGTTTACTTTTATTTAATTTCTTTTTCAATTTTGGATTATGAATTTTTTTATCTATTTCTTTTTTTTCTTGTTCTTCTTTCAAAACATATTTTTCATCTAACTGAAAGGGATTAAGTTTATAATTTTCTTCATTATAATAAACTTCACTTGTATCAATAAAAGCCATTTCTTTCCCTATAATTGTTAATGGTTCTTCTAATTTTATACTAAATAATTTTAATAATTCTCTTTTTATATTAAAAGAATTCTCCGCTAAATTTTCCTCATCAAATACAGTAGCTTTTGCTAAAGGTATACTTTTATTTAGCACTTGAATATAAAACATATTATTCTTTTCGCTATATTTATTAGGATTCGCTTTTACCACTACAGGTAAAATAATGAATAGTGTTGATATTAAAAATAGTATATATAATTTTTTTATATTTTTACCCCTTTTTTTTAGAACATATTTAGATTTCATATCACACCTCCTCCATATAAAATTATATGAGAAGATTGTGATTATATTCTTAATTTAAATAGCTATTTATATCTTCTAAATCTAACGCTGGTTGTAATGCTATATTTATTCCAGTAGAAATTATCTTTGAAATAGAATCCATTAAAGTATCAACATCTTTAGGTGTAACCATTAATTCTCCTACATATGGAGTTAAAACTTCTTTTATCATTTTTTCCTTTTCATCTCTATTTAAAGATTTTAACATATTATAGAAATTTTTATCTTTATCAGCTACTTTTATCATTTCATCAATAACCATGTCTATAGTGTCATTAGCCACAGTTGCTGCATCTACTACAGTAGGTACTCCTATTGCAATTACAGGTACTCCTAAAGTTTTTTCATTCAATTCCATTCTTCTATTTCCAACACCTGCTCCTGGTGATATACCTGTATTCCCTATTTGTATAGTTCTATTAACTCTCTCAAGTCTTCTTGATGCTAAAGCATCTATACATATAATTATATCTGGACTTATCTTTTGAGATACTGCTTTTATTATCTCCGCTGTTTCTATTCCTGTAATCCCTAATACACCTGGAGATATTCCACACACTGGCCTTATTCCTTCATCTATTTCATTGGGAATATACTGTTTTAAGTGTCTAGTTATCATAATATTTTCAACTACTTTAGGTCCAAGAGAATCCGGTGTTATATTCCAATTACCTAATCCTACAACTAAAGCTGTCATACTTTCATCAACTTTTAATAGAGGTATTAAAGTATTTGCTAGAATTTTACTTATATGTTCCTTATATTTTGTATCGTACTCATTTACATTTGGTATATCTAAAGTTATATAGTTTCCTATGGCTTTATTCATAGCTTTTTCGCCTTGTTCATTTAATACATTTACTTCTGTAATTTTTACTCTTCCCTTTCTATATTCTTTTAATTCTACTCCTGGAATCTCTCCAGTATTTTTTTCTTCATATATTTCTTTAGCTTCCACAGCTAAATCTGTTCTCACACTCATTTTACATTACATCCTTTCTATGATTTTAAACATAGTTTTTCCGCATAATTATAATTATATTCCTTTTTATAAATTTTTATATTATATGCTAAAACACAAACAAATTTCTAATCTTCAAAAGTAGTTTTTATACTCTCTCTCCAAAAAAGATGTAAGTATTAGAGTTAAACTGGATAGTTATTAGATAAATTCACTTTGTTTTTTTCTAAAATTTTAAGAAATATAATATTGCATATTGGAATAAGATATAAATAAAAAGCATACGGAATAAATCCTATTCTACTTACCTCCATTGTGGTAGTTGGAACAAAAGCAGCAATATTCCATGGAATAAGTGCTGATAAAACAATTGCTGTATTTTCTAAGTCAATAGCTAATTCATATTTGTCAATGTTTTTATCTTCATAACTTTTTTTCATAAGTTGTGTTGTTAAAACAACTGCTATAGATTGATTAGAACCAAAAGCTCCAGTAAAAATACTCACAATAATTGTATAAATAAAAAGTTTATAACGTGTCTTTGCTTTCATCAATACATTTTCAATGTTTTTCAGCATATTAGTTCCTTCAAATATACCCGCTAAAGAACAAGATATAAATACAACTAGAGAGGCTTTTAACATGGATATAATTCCTCCACCTTTTAATATGCCTTGCAATGGGCTAACTGACTTTAAATTAAAGCCCAATAGTATATATTTTAGAATTTCTGTAATTTTATATTTTTGCATTATTAAAGCTATTAATGAAGCTACTATAATGCTTACAAACATTGATATTTTAACATTTACTTTTAAGATAGAAAATATCAAAATTATTGCTGCAGGTAATAAAACAACCCAATTAATTTTAAAAACTTCTATTATCTCAACATCTATTCTACTTCCCATAAAATTTAAAGGTTGTTTTAATGAAAGGATAAAATATAAAATTATTGATAAAATAAATGGAATTATTGAAGTCTTAAACATACCTGATATATTTTTATAAAGATTTGTACCTGTCAAATTTGAAACTAAATTTGCACTAGATGACATTGGTGAACATCTATCTCCAAAATACGCTCCTGCTATGATAGCCCCTGCTGCCATATTTATGTTTACGTTACCACTTTTGGCCATAAGAATTAAAGCTATACCCACTGTGCTAACTGTTCCCAAGGATGTGCCTAACAAAAAAGATACTGTAGAACTTATTATAAATGTATATAATATAAAAAAATTTGGATTCATATACTTGATTCCATAATATATAATTCCTGGTACTGTACCTGATGCCATCCATATCCCAGTAATAGCTCCTATTAAAATAAATATTTTTAAAACAACAAATGCTTTCTTACCACCATTATATGACATTTTAATAATATCCATTGGTTTAAAGCCTTTTTTCCAAGCAATATATGAAAATATAAAAAATCCTACTAACAATGGATATGCTACAAATATTCCTTTGTAAACAGATAAAGTTAATAAGCAAAACGTAAATAACAGACTAAATATTATTATCATATTTTACACCTCATCTCTAAACTTCTCTCTTCTATTTTATCATTATTTTCCATATCACTCTAATAAAATTATAAATTTTATTGAGAAATATAAAAATCTATAAATTAATTCTCATTTTAGTTATAATCTAAATAAATTTTCACTTGAAGTCCTTTATAATAAATGATATAATAACCTTTGTTAATAAATTGAGATTTGTATGCAGATTTCCCAAACTGCTTATACCCTTAATAAAATGCAAGGTGGTGAAGAAATGGCAAATATAAAATCAGCTAAAAAAAGAATTAAAGTTATTGAAGCAAAAACTGCTCAAAATAAAATGATAAAATCAGCATTAAAAACTGATATTAAAAAATTCTTAACTTTTGTTGCAGAAGGAAACATGGAAGAAGCTAAAGTTCAACTTCAAAAATGCATAAAAGCTCTAGATATGGCAGCTTCAAAGGGAGTACTACATAAAAACAAAGCTGCTAGAACTAAATCTAGATTATCAGCAAAATTAAATGCTTAATCTAATAAAATAAAGACTAACCAATTGGTTAGTCTTTATTTTATTATTATAATTACATAGCTATAGTTTGGATTATCAACATTTCCATCTCCACTTTTTTATTAGTAGAAGTGCTTTTTAATATTTTTTCCGTTTCTAAACATTTATTTATAGCATTTTTAATTTGAGTTTCTGTAAACTTTTTACTCTGCCCTACTAATTTTGTACATATAAAATTAGGTAATCTAATTATTCTACTAATTTGTTCTATGGTTTTACCTTCCTTTACATATTGAGAAACCTGATATATTAAATTAAACTGTCTCTCTATCATATACAATATATTAAAAACATTCTCACCTATGTGTAGCAATTCATTAAACCTATCTATGGCTTCTTTTACTCTTTTATCTCCTATTTTATCCACAAGGACAAATATATCCTCTTCCTCTTTTGGAGGAAACATATCTCCTATATCCTGTTTTGTAATCTCTCGTCCTAATGTATAACAGCAGAGCTTCTCCACTTCCTTTTCTATTATTCCCATATTATTAGGAAGATTAGAGCAAAATAATTTTAATTCCACAACACCAATTTTTTTATTTTTTTCTTCAAATAGTTCTTTAACTTTTTTTTCTAGATCTCTTCCCTTTAAATCTTTAATTTCTATAATGTCGCATTTTTTACTTAGTTTTAAAACTTTATTTTCTACCCTCTCTCTTTTTTCTTTAAATACATAGTATAATATTAAAATTGTACTTTCAGGTATATTTTCTATGTAGTTTTTAAAATTTAAATACACTCCTTCATTTTTTTTATTTTTCCCTAAAAAATTAGCTCTATATACTAACACAATTTTTTTATCGGACATAAAAGGAAGGGTTTCACAGGCATTTATAACTTCATCAAATTCCTCTAAATTATTTCCATCAAACTTTGCAAAATTTAAGTCAATAAAATCTTTATTAATTAATTTTTCTTTTATTAATTTATTTTCTATAAGTCTTATATTTTCTTTAATCATATCTTCATCTGAACTATAAAATATATAACAATTTTTAATATCATTTTTTTTTATTTCTTCTCTATATGTTCTTAAATCAATCATTTAAATCACCTATTCTGATTTTATCTTATTTTAAATATCTTTCCAAATACAATTCTGTATTCCTTATAATCATTACTTTTCATACAAATTATATCATAACTATCATAATTATTTATATTTTGTTGAAAGTATTCTTTATAATAGTTAATAGATTTTAACTTATTTTCTTTTATATAGACAGGAATATATTGATTATAATTTTGAATAACTTTATCTATATTAAAATTATCTTTTATCTCCAGTACATACTTTCCATTTTCTATATCATAATCACAATACATTATACTTTTATCTTTGTATTTTATAATAGTTGCATTTATTTTTTCATTTTTTAATATATATATTTTAGGGAAAATAGTATACATTCTCCTATAGCATATACATTTGGTATATTTGTTTCCATTTTTTCATTTACTTTAATTCCTCTTTTATTTTGGTTTAATTCTATTCCCAGTTCTTCTATACCCATATTTTCCATATACGGCTGTCTTCCTACAGACATTAATACCTTATCACAGAATATAAACTTTTCTTCATTTTTATTTGTAAATTTAACTATACATCCTTCATTTTCATCTTCCAAAATTTCCTCTACCTTTGAGCTAGTATAAAATCTTATTCCTTTTTCCTTTCCTATCTCTGTTATTTCTTTAATAACATCTTCATCAAGCATTGACAAAATATTGTCAAAATATTCCACAACAGATACTTCTACTCCTATATTAGCATATATAAAAGCAAATTCCATACCTATAACGCCGCCACCTATTATAGCAATTTTTTTCGGTAGCTCTTTTAAATCTAATGCCTCTTCACTAGTTATAACTTGTTTTAAATCACATCCTTTTATAGGTAATATACTTGGTTTAGAACCAGATGCAATTACTATATTTTTAGCTTTTACTAGAGAGTCTTTTGTCTCTATGGTATTTTTATCTACTAATTTACCATCTCCTGAAATAAGCTTTATATTGTGCTTTTCTATTAAATAATGAATTCCTCCTACAAGTTTATCTACAATATTGTCTTTTCTTGATACTACCTTTTTAATATCTATAGAAGGATTTTGTAAACTTATTCCATATTCTTCTGAATTTTTTATATTACTATATACTTCTGAGGATCTAACAAAAGCTTTAGTTGGTATACATCCTCTATTTAAACAAGTTCCTCCAACTTTATCTTTTTCTATAAGTACAACTTTGGCACCAAGTTTAGCTGCTTGAATAGCTGCAACATATCCTCCAGGTCCCGCCCCTAATATAGCTATATCGCATTCTAATTCAGATTTATTAACATTATTATCTTTGTCTATAGCACTTTCTTTCACACTTATTTCTTCTGTTTCTATCTTTAATAGAGTATCGCCTATTTTTACAATAGCTCCCTCTTCTATTTCTATGCTATTTATTTTTCCTTCTTCTTTTGCTTTTAAAGGTATATTACCTTTTTTGCCCTCTATTTCTATTAGAGTTTCTCCCGCTTTTATATTATCTCCTATACTTTTATGTACTTTACCTACTTTTCCTTCTTTACTACCTGAGGATAATTTTTCTAATTTTATTTCTTTTATCATATAAACTCTCCTTTTCATGTGTATTTATTTTTAAAAAACCATTGCCATACTAACTATTAGTATAGCAATGGTTTTTTAAAAATTCAAGATATCTTGGATTTTTTATCTCCTAATTATTTATTTGTCTCTTCTATTAAATTTATACTCATTTTTTTTAGAACTTTTTTAAATATTTCTATTTCTTCATCACTGATACCTTTAGATACTAATTTACTCATTTTCTCTCCCTCAGGTAGAAGCTTTTCTCTAAGTTTTTTCCCTTTGTCAGTAATATATAGATCCACTCTTCGTTTATCTTCTTGGCTTCTTTTTCTTAAAACATATTCTTCTCTTTCCATTCTATCTATTAACCTAGCTACTGAAGATGCCTTTATGCCCATTTTCTCTGCAAGTTCACACTGACTAATGGTCTCTCCTTCTCCTAAATAATAAAGAGCTATCCATTGAACTCTAGTTATTCCTACTAAATTTAATCTGTCATTAAAGCATTCTGCTATCTCTTTTGCAACATTATTTGTTATAAATCCTAAGCATGTATCTAAATCAAACAAATTAACCCCTCCATATTTACTAAACTACATTTGCCTAATAGTTATATTATATCATCATTTTTTAATTAACATAACTTATTAAGCAATTTAATTATCGTGAATATAGAAGAGTTTCAATACATTTAATTTTTTAATATTTTATAGGCATATAGATTCAAGTTCTTTAATTTTGACCACATCAGTTATTCTAGATATATTAGGCTTAAAATAAACTTTATTCTTACCTTTTTCTGGATAATTTATATCGTAATACTTTAGTAATACATTTATCCTTCCTAATATATTTTCTAAGTCAAAATCTTTTATACCCTCCTTTTTAAAACTTATGGCAGCAACAAGAACTAACAATTTTAATTTGTTAGTTTTATATTTTTCATATATATCTTTATTCATAGGAATTATAGAGATATTTTTTATGCATATAAGCTCCTCAGCAAAGTCCATTTTTAGTGCCTTTTCTATATAGTCTTTATTTTGCGAAAATTCATTATAAAGCATTACACCTTTCCCTTGGCATAATTTAACCATAAAGCTATCCCCCTATACTATAAATATGATAATAAAATAACATAACGCGCTAAAAAAGCGTATATTTAAATTTATACGACACTCACCTAATATAATACTATTTTAATTTTCATTATTTGTAAAGGTTTGTAATATATAAAAAGTCTTAAATTACTTCATTTTATCGTTAATTTACTATATATACATCAAGTTCCTTTGATTTTTAATAAATATTGTTCACTGACCTCTCCCATTTATTGTATAATTATATATTATTTATTAATTTATGTCAATAATCAATGCTCTTCTTATCTTATATCTAATTTATCTTTTATTTTTTCAAAAGTTTTTTCTCCTATTCTATCTATATTTTTTATATCTTCTATAGAATTAAATCCGTTATTTTCTTCTCTATAGTTTATAATTTTTTCTGCTGTAACATCCCCAATACCAGGGATAGATTTTAATTCTTCTTTACTTGCTTTATTTAAATTTATTTTAGAATCTTTATCTTTACCTTTTAATACAGTTCCGTCTTCCATTGTATCTAATTTATCTACATATATATAATCCTCGTCTTTTAACCTTTTAGCAAGATTTAATCTTTCTCTATTTGCTTTTTCAGTAAAACCACCTGATATTTTTATTAAATCTTCTGTTCTACTATCTTCTTTCAAGTTATAAACTCCAGGTTTTTTAACTTCTCCATTTACATATACTGTTATAGTTTCTTTACTACTTTTTTCATCTGTAACTTCTTCTTCAAAAACGTCATTTATTGCTACATCATCTCTTTTATCCTTTATAAAATAACCTGTAAATAAAAATATAGCTAATATAGATAAAAAAATTATAGATCCTACAATTTTTCTAGAATTTTTCAATAATATATTACCTCCTTAGAAAACTATGTTATTCCATATTATTGACAAATATATAAATAATTATCGCATTATAATTATTTTTTTGATATAATTATTTTTAATGGTAATAAGGAGGATAATAATGAAAAAAAACACACTAGTATTTTTTATATTTTTCCTTAATTTTATTTTTATTAACTGTACTACAATTAATGCTAAAACCTTAAAGCCACCTTCTGTATCTGCTGATGGCGCTATCTTAATGGATGCACAAACCGGTAAAATATTATATGGAAAAAATATTAATAGCCCATACCCTCCTGCTTCTACAACAAAAATAATGACAGCTCTACTTACTTTAGAAAATTGTAATTTAGATGATGAAGTAGTAGTTGGTAAAAAACCTCCTTTAGCTGATGGAAGTAAAATATTTATTTTTGAAGGAGAAAAGCTAAAGGTAAAAGATCTACTATATGCTCTGCTTTTAGAATCAGCTAATGATACTGCTGAAGCTTTAGCTGAACACATTAGTGGTTCTATAGAAGACTTTGCTAAATTAATGAATAAAAGAGCTAAGGAACTTGGTTGTACTAACACGAACTTTGTTAATCCCAGTGGACTTTACCATGACAAGCACAGAACTACTGCTCAAGATCTAGCTTTAATCATGAGAGAAGTTTCTAAATATGAAGATTATAGAAAAATTTCTAATACCATTACATATAAAATAAAGCCCACTAATAAAAGTAAAGAAGAAAGACCTTTGTGGAATAAAAATAAGTTAGTTCAACAAAATTCTCAGTACTATTTCCAAGGTTGTAATGGAGGTAAAACTGGCTATACTACTCAATCACAACATTCCTATGTAGTAAGTGCAAATAGAAATAATTTTAAACTTATAGCAGTTTTATTACATGATAGCAAGAAAACGTTTTTTGAAGATTCTGTAAATCTATTAAACTATGGATTTAATAACTTTGAATTGGTGAAAATGTACTCTAGGGGTGATATCGTAACAAAATATAGTAAAGAAGATTTAAATTTAAACTTAATTGCTTGTAATGATTTTTATTATGTAAAAGAAAAAAATAATAATTCAAAGGCCACTTTAAATTTAGGAAATAAAAATTTAAATTCAGTTGATTTTCATAAAGGAGATGTTATTTTAAATGCTGAAATTCTCTTAGATAATAATAATCTTGGTACATTAAATCTTTCTAGCGATTGTGATCATCAAGTTTCTTCTTTTGGGATAAACTCGGGTAATAAATTAATTTTGTTTACTATTTTTATAGTTTCATTTTTAATTCTCATGATATTTATAATTAAAATCAAAAAAAAATTAAAAAAGAAAAAACAATATCGTAAATATTTTTATTAAATTAATAAAAGGAAATGTATATTAAATTTTAAAATCTAACATACATTTCCTTTTATTTAAAATAATATTTTTAACTTTCATTTAAAACTTCTATTAGCTCTTTAATATCATGTGGAATATCACAGGATAATTCTAGTAACTTACCTGTTCTTGGATGTGGAAAAACTAATTTATAAGCATGTAGCGCCTGTCTCTCTATATGCATTTTATCCTTTTCTTCACCATACAAACTATCACCTATAATAGGATGACCTAAATGTCCTACATGAACTCTTATTTGATGTGTTCTACCTGTTTCAAGTAAAAGTTCTATTAACGAAGCATCTTTAAATTCCTCTATTACTTTATAGTGGGTGATACTTCTTTGTCCTTTAGGATCTACCACTCTCTTTAAACTTGAATCATCTGGCCTATATATAGGCAAATCTATGGTACCTTCTTTTTCTTTTAAAATTCCATGAATAACAGCTAAATAAAATTTTTTAAAACTATCTTTATTCATATCTCTAGCCAATGCCATATGTGAAAATTGATTCTTAGCAATTATTATAAGACCAGATGTATCACGATCTAATCTACTAACTAGCCTCACTATACAAATTTCACCTTTTTCTTGGAAATAATACAATATTCCATTGGATAAAGTTCCTTTAGGATGACTTTTAGTAGGATGAACTACCACACCTGGTTTTTTATTTACTACTAAAATATCTTCATCTTCATAAACTATATCCAACTCCATTTTTTCTGGTTCTATATTTTGAGTTTCATCCTTATGAAGATCTATCTCTATTTTATCTCCCTTGTTTAATTTATATCTCAAATTAATACTATTTCCATTTACCTTTATTCTTCCATCTCTTGCAGACTTTCTTATAAATCTTCCTGAAATATTTAAAGTATACTTTAAATATTCTTTTATATTACACTGTTCTTCTTTGTCATAATTATATTGTAGCTTACTTATAACTAGTCACTCCTTATGAAACTATTTTTTAAAGTCTTCTCCTATAATTATCTTTATAAACTTTCCATTATCCGCCAAACTAGAATTCTCAATATTATTTATCTTTAAGTCCTTTGAAATACTTTTTAAAGTCTTTTTATCTAATCCATTATATATTATTTTTGACTCTTTAGATTTTTTAGTATTACCTACAGATACATTAAAAAATCCTTTTTCCTTCATTTTATTTCCTATAGTAGCTGCTAATCCATTTATATTTGTTCCATTTAATATTTCAACTTTTGTATCATCTTTATTGGTATCATATGAGTCTTCATTAGTTTCTCCTCTAAATACATTTACAATGTCTTTGCTTGCATTTTCATCATATATGAAGTATGATATCTTTCCTATGTATTTTGCTTCCCCTTTTAAGGTTCTTATTTGAATATCCGATTTTTCAACTTTTAAAAAGTTATATGCATATTTAACCATATCATTTGGTTCCATATTAGTTTCCACATATTTAGGTAAAGTAGATAACATAACAGGTAATCTAGCTATAACAGAAGGACTTTTTATTTTCTCAATAAATTTTTCAATAAATAAATGTTGATTTTTTATTCTTCCTAAATCTCCCTCCGCAAGTCCTGTACCATCATTATTTTTTCTCCATCTAAAAAATTCTTCAGCCTTCTTACCATCTAAATGAGCTATTTCTCCCTTTTTAAAGTTTATATGTAAATTTTGAGATGCATCATCATAATACATATTTTGAGCTATTTCCATATCTATTCCACCAACACTGTCTATCAATTTTCTAAAACCTTCAAAGTTTAATTTTGCATAATAGTTTATATTGACCTTTAAAAGGTTTTCTACAGAATCTATTAAACCATTAACCCCACCAATAGCATGAGCATTATTTATTTTTTGCCAATTATTATGTATAACAACTCTTGTATCCCTCGGAATAGAAACTATATTAATTTTTTTATTTTTAGGATTATAATTCATTAAAATTATGGTATCTGTTCTCTTAGGTTCATTTACACTTTCTATACCACCAATATCTACACCCATAATTAATATATTAATAGGTTCTCCACTTTTGCTAGCTACTGGAGGTGTTTTGCCTGCCTTACCTTCACTAAAACTTAAAAGATAAAAATAAAAAAAGCTAGCCATTGTAGCAATTAGTAGAAGAAGTATAAGAAATATGCCTTTGCCCTTATTCTTTTTCCTTCTTTTTTTAATCTTTTTCAAATTAAATCACCTACTGTTTTTTAATAAAAAGTTTCTTCCCTTTATAGTATCTAAATGTAAAATTTCATCTTTTTCAATTACATATTTTATGGTTATATTAAAAGAATTTATCAATGCTTCATCTATATTATGAAATGATAAATCCCTTATTTTTTCAACTCCATCATACTTCCTACCAGGTTCTATATAATCAGATAGATATATTATTTTTTCCAACATACTCATATTTTCTCTACCTGTAGTATGATAACGCACAGCATTTAATATTTCTTTATCTTCAATTCCCATTAAATTTTTAGCTATTAATGCGCCTGCTAACCCATGTAGTAATTGTATATTTTTTTCACATTCATTATTTATATCATACCCATATTTTTTTACTATATTTATTAGTTCTTCATTTTTTTTATTTTTTGCACAATCGTGAACTAAGGCTGCTATTTTAGTTTTTTCGATATCTACATTGTAAAACTTAGCCATTTTTATAGCTGTATCTCTTACTCTCAAACTATGTAAAAATCTATGTTCTTTTAAATTTTTATTTAAATAATCTTCTATTTTCTCTTCACTCCACACACCTATTCCCCCTGCTTTATCTATAAAGTTTATATTTATTTATTATAAAATATGTTTTTTTAGGTAATAAATTTGCAACTTCTTGTTTATTTTTTATTTTTTCTCTAATTTCTGTAGAAGATATATCTAAAAGAGGTATATCTAAAAATATTATATTTTTTTTAAATCTTTCTTCAACCCGACTTTTTTTAAATAGGATGGACTTTACTGAATACCCAGATCTATTAAAAATAACTAGTTTAGCTTTCTCCATTATGCTACGAACATTCTTCCAATTATGTATATCCATTAAACAATCTGCCCCTGCAATAAAATATAATTCTGTATTAGGACAGTATTTGTTAAAGTATTCTATAGTTTCATATGTATAACTCTTTCCCTTCTTTTTTACCTCATAATCACTTATCTCAAATTTTTCCTCTTGCTCTATAGCATATTTAACCATATCATATCTAATATTTTTATCTGTTATAAACTCTTTATGTTTATGAGGTGGATTTCCAGAAGGTACAAATATTATCTTATCTAACTTTAATCTATCTAAAGCCTTATAGGCTATATGGAGGTGACCATTATGAATTGGATCAAAGGTTCCTCCAAATATAGCTTTTCTATTCATATAGTACTCAATACTCCTTTTAAGGTAATTCTAATTTTTTAGCCTTTTTTTGAGATTTTCTATACAGAACAAGTTTATTTCCTATAACTTGAACTCCCTCACATCTTAATTCATCACATAATAATTCACAAGCTTCTCTAGCTGTAAATTCACTATTATTTAATACTTTTATCTTAATAAGTTCCCTTGCTTCTAATGCTGAATCCACTTGTTTTAAAAAATTTTCTTCTATTCCTAGTTTTCCTATTTGAAATATTGGATCCATATTATGAGCTAAAGATCTTAAGTAGCTTCTTTGTTTACTCGTTAGCATATTCTCCTCCTATTTAATTTTTATTATATTACAAATTCAAATTCAAAGTCATTCAATCTTACCATATCACCATCTTTTATACCTTTTTTGATGAGTTCATCTATAACCCCTTTATTTTTCAATACTACATAGAAATATCTTAATCCATCCGGTTCATTTACATTTACACTTCCTAATAGTCTATCTACAAAACTTCCTTCTACCACAAAAGTTCCGTCATCATCTCTAGTAATTTCATAAGTGAATCTTTTTTCTTCTGGTATAAATAAGTCTTCTCTTTTTATTTCCATTTGCTGTACAGGTATTGTGGATAAAGTTCTTGAGACTTCTGCCATTAATTCTTTTATTCCTTCTCCAGTAGCTGCAGATATTTTAAATATTTTATAATCACCTAGTTTTTGTATCTTTTCTTTAAATTCCTCAAACTTTTTATTTTCTCCATCTAAATCACTTTTATTAGCTGCAACAATTTGAGGTCTATCCCATAATTTAACACTGTAATTTTTAAGTTCTTCATTTATTTTTAGAAAATCATTATAGGGATCTCTTCCTTCTATTCCGGATATATCTACTACATGAATAAGTACTCTAGTTCTCTCAATATGTCTTAAGAAATCTAGTCCTAAGCCTACTCCTTCTGAAGCTCCTTCAATTATCCCTGGAATATCTGCTATAACAAAAGGTTCCAATCCCTTAATAGCTACTACTCCTAAATTAGGTTTTAGAGTAGTAAAATGATAATTTGCAATCTTGGGTTTTGCATTTGAAACTGTAGAAAGTATTGTAGACTTTCCTACATTTGGGAAACCAACTAACCCTACATCTGCTAAAAGCTTTAATTCTAAAATTATTTCTCTTTCTTCTCCTGGCATACCTGGTTCCGCAAAATTAGGTGACTGCCTTGTAGAAGTAGCAAATCTTGCATTACCTCTTCCACCTTTTCCACCTTTTACTACTATTAATTTATCTCCTTCTTTTGCTAAATCAGCCATTATCTTTCCGGTAGAAGCTTCTTTTACAACGGTTCCCATGGGAACTTTTATATAAAGATCTTCTGCATCTTTTCCATAACTCCTTGATTTTGAACCATTCTCTCCAGGCTCAGCTTTGTATTTTCTTTTATAAGAAAAATCTAAAAGTGTAGTCATATCTGGATCTGATACTAAAACAATATCTCCACCTTTACCACCATCCCCTCCATCGGGTCCTCCTAAAGGTACATATTTTTCTCTTCTAAAAGATACTGCTCCATTTCCACCATCGCCTGATTTTACATATATCTTAGCCTTATCTATAAACAACTTTTCTTCACCTCTTTTTCACTTTTTCTCAAAAATTATTCTATAGCCTATCTCACCGTTATCTTTATACCTATAAATATAGAATTTTTCAATATCTACTTGGATATTATTCCACTCTTCTATCCAATCCAATTCATCTTTAACTTCTTCATTATTAGATATTAATAAACTTTTTCCTAATTCATCTTCAAACAAATATACATATATTTTCTCTGAATTCTTTTTTAATTCATTAAATATATTATTTACTAAATGTCTTTTTTTATAAAAATCTTTTTCAAAATAAATGTCATTAAAGGACGATATCTCTAATTCTATATCTAATAATATACCATATTTATTCATAGTTTTTATATTGTTTTCTAAAATATATCCTAAAAATTTATCTCCTAGATTATATATATTACTTATATTTTCATTTTCTTTGCTAATTTTCTTTAAATACCTTAATGCCTCTTCATATTTATTAATTTGCATATATCCATATAAAACTTGGATATCATTCATAAAATCATGTCTTTGATTTCTTAGGCTGTCTATAAATAACCCCATATCTTTCATTTACTTCACCCTTTTAAGATTTAATTTTAAAAAAGCACCCTTAAAAAGGGTGCTTTTTTTATTTTATTCTGCTGCAATTACTTCCTCTACATCTATAGGATAAACTGAAGCTCTCTTTTTATTCTTTCCAACTCTTTCGTATCTTACTACTCCATCTGCTTTAGCAAATAAAGTGTCATCTCCACCTCTACCTACGTTTTGACCTGGATGAATTTTAGTTCCTCTTTGTCTTACCAATATATTTCCTGCTAAAACAAATTGACCATCTGCACATTTAACACCTAGTCTTTTAGCTTCACTATCTCTTCCGTTCTTTGAGCTACCTACTCCTTTTTTTGTAGCAAATAACTGAAGGTTCATTAGTAACATATTACTCCACCTCCTCTATTTTGACGTTTATATATTCACTGTAATTTCTCTCTATGCTTTTCAAACCAAGAACCATAGTTTCCATTAACATTTGGCACTTTTTTATATGTTCTAAACTATTATTTTCCAAATCTAAATTTAAAAAACCATCCTCCATATGAATAGAAGAGTTTACTTTTGCAATTTCAGTTATTCCATTAGCTATAGTTATTGATATTGCTGATACAGCACAACAAACTAAATCATAGCCTTCTTCTA
Organism: Clostridium cochlearium; assembly: GCF_900187165.1. Classification (NCBI taxonomy): domain Bacteria; kingdom Bacillati; phylum Bacillota; class Clostridia; order Eubacteriales; family Clostridiaceae; genus Clostridium; species Clostridium cochlearium. The sequence goes on from NZ_LT906477.1 coordinate 1,790,480, forward strand.
CTGAATTTGCGTGTCCTTTAATGTTAAAAGAAATTATATTACCACATTTTTTTTTAAAGATTGCTATAATCATAATTATGCATTAATCTTTTCTATTTGAAGTTTTGTATATGGTTGTCTGTGTCCTTGTTTCTTTCTGTAATGTTTCTTAGGTTTGTATTTAAATACAACAACCTTTTTAGCTTTTCCCTGCTTTAAAACTTTAGCAGTTACTTTAGCTCCTTCAACTACAGGTTTTCCAACTACAAACTCACCATTGTCTTTATTTACTGCAAGTACATTTTCAAGTTCTATAGTTGAATCAACTTCTCCATCTAGTTTTTCAACAAATATTACATCGCCTTCTGCAACTTTATATTGCTTTCCTCCTGTAACTACAACTGCGTACACTAAAAACACCTCCTCTATCCAGACTCGCCATTAAGGTACATAAAATTATGTTTTTAACCTTTTCTGTGCGGCTTACAAATGCCATTTTAACACATAAGGTACCCTTTGTAAAGATTTTTTTACTTTGCTACACTTTATAAGATTTTAATTTTTCTATTTGACTTTTAAATACTAAATATTCAACCTTAAATACCTCATCTGTATTTGAAAATTTAAGATATATATTTTTATCAATTGCTCCAATTTTTTTAATAAACTCATTTAAATTTTCTTTTACTTCTTTTTCATATATTTTATTCAATTCTATGTATACATGGTTCATAGAATCATCTTTCTGAATTTCATTTTTTATTAGAAATTCTACATAAGACATTTTTATTCTTCTTCCTTTACCATTGCAAATTTTACAAGGTTCATCTATGTATTCATACAAAACTTTTCCCATTCTTCTTCTTGTTATTTGAACAAGATTTAACTCTGTAAATGGGTATACCACTACTTTAGATTTATCTTCACTAAAGCCATTTCTTAATATTTTTAGTATTTCTTTCTTTTTGTCCTCTTCTTGCATATCTATAAAATCTATTAATATTATTCCACTTAAATTCCTAAGCTTTATTTGATTTATAATTTCCATAGCAGCTTGCTTATTTGTTATAAAAGCAGTATCTTTTATAGATATATTTTTAGTATTTTTTCCCGAATTTATGTCTATTACATACATAGCTTCAGTTTTATCAATTACTATATATCCACCACATTTTAAAGAAACTTTACTTTTTCTTAATTTTAGTATTTCATTTTCTATACCATAGTAATCTAATAATTCTCTTTTCTCTTTATGAAGTATTAGTTCTACATTTATATCTTCTAAATTGTCAATATATTTTTTATATATTCATAATCATTACTATTATTAATATATATTTTTGTATTTTCATATCCTAATTTGTCCCTTAGAATTTTACCTAATATTCCATTTCCCTTCATTAATAAACCTATTTTAGGTGAGTAGGTCATTTTATTTTTTACCTCTAAATATTTTTTATATATATTATTTATTTCATCATTTAGAGTTTCTATTGGTACATCTTCACTTTTAGTTCTTATCATCAACCCTACATCATCTGGTTTATTTATATTATTTTTTACATACTCTATAAAATTATCATCACTTATTTTTTTAGAAAATTTCAATTTATTATCTAAAACATTTAGAACACAATATCTACCTGGTATAGATACTGCATTAGTTACTTTAGCTCCTTTTTTATCTAATGGTTCTTTTAGAACTTGAACCATTAATTCTTCACCTTTTTTTATGTTTAAATTTCTAAACTTTTTATCTAAATACATATAACAATTAGTCTTATACCCTATATCGATAAAAGCACATTTAATTCCTGGAACTATATTTTTAACAATTCCTCTATATATCTCACCAGGTAAAGGTTCAAAGGTTTCTTCTTCTATATAACATTCTTTTAACTCATCATTTTTCTTTATAGCTATTCTAAAAATATTATCCTGTCGTTCTATAAATATTTCATTCAATTTCAACACCCCTTATACAGGATATTTTATTTTAAAAAATCATATAATGGAATATATTTATCTCCTTTAATTCCATAAAGTTCTTGCCTCTTTATATCTATAAAAGCATCTAAATCACAATTACTAGTATTGTTTTTAATATACTGTGAAAATAAGTCTGCAGATAAGTTTTCTCTACTTCCACAACTCAAAACGCAATCTATATAAAGATTCTTTTCATCTATAGTATAACTTATTTCTTTAACTAATGGTTTTATATCCGCTTCATTTTCTCCCCTTTTAGTCTTTTTTATAGTATTCCAATTTTTTAAATTTATTAATATTTTTAATTCTTCTTCTAAGCTTTCTGTATTATTATATCTCATTTTTATTTTATATCTTGCTGCATCAATAGCTGCCATAGATTTAGGAGTCTTTTTTTTCCCTTCTTTGTCTTCTATTTTTATTACTTCTAAAAACTCTATATTTCTAGTGGTACTTTTATTTAATCTATTTTTAATTGTATTTGTATCCACATCTTCTGTTAATTCAATATCCATATATTCACCTTCTGAATATATCCCTACTGATAACGGTTGGGCTATAGACATAGTCATATGAGGATTAAATCCTTTAGAATATTCTATTGGAATGGCTGATCTTTTTATAATTCTTTGTAATGTTTTCATAAGATCTAAATGTGATATAAACTTTATACTACTTCCTTTAGTGAATTTTATTAAGTATCGAACCTTCAAAGCAATTACCTCCTAAGTTTTTATTTACTCCACAGTTAGTACAACCTTGCCTGCAATCTTTTGTTACTTCTGCTCTCTTAGCTCTTTCATTTTCTTCTATTAAATAAGATTTATTCACACCTATATCAATAAAATCCCAAGGTAATAATTCACTATACTCTCTATTTCTATAAGCATAAAATTCTGGATCTATACCACACTCTTCAAAAGCCTCCATCCAAGCATCATAATTAAAATATTCTGACCATCCGTCAAACTTACATCCTTTTTCAAAAGCTCTTATAAGCACATCACATACTCTTCTATCTGCCCTTGCAAATATTGCTTCTAAAAAGCTTACTTTGGATGCATGATAAGTAAAATGTATTGCTCTACTTTTAAATTCATCTTTTAATGCATATATTTTTTCTTTTACATCTTCTTCTCTATCTTGAGCTACCCATTGAAAAGGAGTAAATGGTTTAGGTACAAATATGGATGCACTTACATTAACCCTTAGTCCTTTTTTTCTTTTATCTTTTGGAACTTTATAATACTCATCAACTACTTTTTCAGAAGTATGTGCAATTCCTTTTACATCTTCAACAGTTTCATATGGCAATCCTAACATATAATATAATTTTATAGTGGACCAACCGGATTCAAAAGCACTTCTTACGGTTCTTATTAAATCCTCTTCAGTTACACCCTTATTTATAACATCTCTCATTTTTTGTGTTCCTGCTTCTGGTGCAAAAGTAAGTCCTGTCTTTCTAACCTTTTGTATTTCATTTATTAATTCTACAAAAAATGAATCTATTCTAAGGGATGGAAGTGATACTCCTACCTTTTCGTCCATATACTTTTCTATTAATGTTTTTATTAAATTGTCTACATCTGAATAATCGCAAATACTTAAAGATGTTAAGGATATCTCATTATAACCTGTAGATTTTAATAACTGATCTGCTAATTCTATTAATTTATCTTTTCCTTTTTCCCTTACTGGTCTATATATCATGCCAGCTTGACAAAATCTACATCCTCTAGTACAACCTCTAAAAGTTTCTAAAGTAATTCTATCATGAACTATTTCTGTATAAGGAACTGTTAGCTTATCTGGGTAATCTACTTGATTTAAATCTTTTATTATTCTCTTTTTTACTTTTTTAGGTACATCTTCATAAATAGGTTTGAAATCTTTTAATGTCCCATCCTGATTATATGAAGCCTCGTAAAGAGAGGGCACATATATCCCTTCTATTTTTGAAATAGCTCTTAAATATTCACTTTTTCTTTTTCCCTGTTTTTTAAACTCTTTATACAAATCTAAGTATTCATTAGTTACTTCTTCACCTTCACCTAATACAAAAAAATCTACTATTTTATATAAAGGTTCAGGATTGTATGCACAAGGTCCTCCGCAAACTATTAAAGGATCCTCTTCTCTTCTCTTTTCATATGTTAAAGGTATATTGCTCATGTTTAACATGTTTAAAATATTAGTGTAACTCATTTCATATTGTAGAGTAAATCCTACAAAATCAAATTTGCTTAGAGAATCCTTTGTTTCCAATGTGAAAAGTGGAATATTATTATTCCTTAATTCCTTTTCCATATCTGGCCAAGGTGCAAAGGCCCTTTCACAATAGGTATCTTCTCTTTTGTTCATTGTATAGTATAGTATTTTCATTCCTAAATGAGACATTCCAACTTCATATACATCTGGAAAACAAAATGCAAATCTTATATCTACTTTTTCTTTATCTTTTATGTAGGAATTAAATTCTTCTCCTATATATCTTCCTGGTTTCTCAACTTTGTAAAGTATATCATCTAAATTAAAGTTCATTAAATAAATTTCCTCCTCCTAGGTTTTCATTCCTATATTTTATCACATATTTAAATCAATGGACAATTACAATGAATAATGAATAATGAATAATAAACAATTAACAATTAGTTATTCGTTATTCACTAAACAAAGTTCTTCTAAGCTTATATTTCCATACAATTTTAATCCCTCTAAAATATCACTTTCATACAATGTATCAACTATATTCATATTTTCATCTAATACAAAAAATATATTATATTTATTTTTTTCTATTATACTAATTACATTTAACAAATCCTTTTTATAATATACAGATATACTATTATTTTCTATATATCCTCTTTTAACAAATTTATCTTGCTTGTTTATGATGTCACTCATAATTACATAGGCCATTCTATTTTTTTCATTTAATGATGAAATCATTATAAATATAGAAATCATTCCTAGACTAATATTATTATTCCCTCCAAAAAATAAAAAAAGATAGATTCCCATTAAAATTATTCCTATAAATATACTTATATATACTGTTGCTTTATTTGCTACCTTATACACTGTTTTACTTCTTATTACATCTCTAACTATTCTTCCTCCATCTAGTGGGAAAGCTGGTATTAAATTAATTCCTCCTATTATCATATTATACTGAAAAAAAGTATAATATAAATCTCTTCCATACATTCCATATAAAAAATAAAATAATATTCCTAAAAATACATTAAAAGCAGGAGCAGATAATGCTATTATTAAATCTTCTTTAGCTGAGGCTTCCTCTATATCTTTTAATTTTAATACTGCTCCAATAGGAAGTATCTCTATATTAAATCCCTTGAAACCTAAAACTCTTGCCACTGCACAGTGTATTAATTCATGTAAAAAAACCAATATAAAAGAAAAAATAATTTTTTCTTTAAAGCCTAACATTAACAAAATTATTACATAGGGTAGAAAGTATTTATTTATTTTTACCAATATTTATTCTTCACCTACTTCATATCTATAAATTCCTTAGGATCTTTGCTATCTCCCATATACATAAATTCAAAATGTAAATGAGGTGCTGTGGATTTTCCTGTATTACCACTGTATGCAATAACATGTCCTTTTTCGATGCTATCTCCCTTCTTTACATTTATTTTATTAAGATGACAATATTTTGTCTCTATTCCCTCTCCATGATCTATTAAAATATATTTTCCTAAAGTTACATCTTCACCTAAGTCCTTAATTTTACCACTATATGAACTTAATACTTCTGTATTTTCCTTTGCATCTATATCTATTCCATAGTGAAATACTTTCCTTTTATCCATAGGATCTTCTCTGTATCCATAATCTGATGTTATCGGTCCCTTTATTGGTAATATAAAATTTTCTTTGGTTTTTTCCATTATTGTCTGTTTTCCTATAGCTTTCTTTTTTATTTTTTCTATATATTTTATAATCTCATCTTCAACATTTTTAAATTCTATGGTATTTATTTTACTATATATCTTTTTATAATCATAGTTTTTATTTACAACTTCTTTGGAATAATTATAAAACGCCTTTGTTTCAGGAGTTACTACTAATTTGCATAGTATAACTATAAAAAATAATATAGCTGTTCCAATTAATTGTTTTATAATTTTATCCCAAATACTTTTTGGTCTCCTTTTATTCTTTCTATCTATTGAACTTGTATAGAAATTAAAATTTCTACTTCTTCCACTTTTAAGTCCTTTATAATATTCTTCATATTGAGAATTATATCCTGACATTATATAATAACCTCCTCAGTAATTAATCCTATATTATATATATTTACTTTCTATATTAAATATTAATAATGTTAGAATATAATTAGAAGAAACACATAAAAAACTGTTAACCCCATTTTAGAGCTAACAGTTTTTTATCATTAATTATTTAAAATCATAAGCTTTTAATGCCTTTATAAATACTTCTGCTGTACCCAAATTAGTAGCTAAAGGTATGCATTGAACATCTGATAATCTTAATAATGCATTTACATCTGGTTCATGTGGTTGAGATGTTAATGGATCCCTTAAAAATATTATAAAATCCATATTTCCTTCTGCAACCAATGCTCCAATTTGCTGATCTCCTCCTAAAGGACCAGATAAAAATCTATGTACTTTAAGACTTGTATTTTCCATTATTTTTGTTCCTGTAGTGCCTGTTGCATATAATTCATGAATCTTTAAAACATCTTCATATCTTTGAGTAAAGGCTATCATATCACTTTTTTTCTTATCGTGAGCTATTAATGCTATTTTCATATAAATCCCCCCTAAAAATTTATTTTTTTCCTTCTCATACCAACGTTTAGTACTAATGCCACAGACATAAATGCAGTAGTTAGAGCACTTCCTCCATAACTCATAAATGGTAGGGTTATACCAGATACTGGTACTAGTCCTATGGCCATACCCATATTTTGAAGTATTGAAAATAAAAACATAGATGTAACTCCTACACATACCATAGTACCAAATATATCCTTTGAAGTTCTAGCTATATTTATAAATTTATACATTAACATACCATATAAAACTAATAAAAATATTCCTCCTATGAAGCCCCATTCTTCTCCAACTACCGCAAATATAAAATCTGTATGCGCTTCTGGAACAAAGCCTCCTGCAACTTGAGTGCCTTTTAAAAATCCTTTTCCTGAAAACCCACCAGAACCTATACCTATCTTAGATTGTAGTACCTGATGTCCAATTCCTAATTCATCTGCCTCTGGGTTGACAAAAGATATTAATCTTTCTTTCCAATGGGGTTGCATAAGAGGTGAATTCCATATACCTATTATCATTAAAACTATAGCTGAAAATCCTCCTGCTATTATTTTTAAATCAAGTCCTGCCATAAATAACATTCCTAAAACTATAAAAAAGCAAACCATTGTCATTCCCATATCCGGCTGTATAACTATTAATATCATTGGTATTCCAGCATATAAAGCAAGAATTGATAGATTTTTTAAATTATTTATATTTCCTTCCATTTGATCCACTTTTTTTGCAATCATTAGTATAAGTCCTACTTTAGCCAACTCAGATGGTTGTCCTATAGTAACAGAACCTATTTTTAACCAAGAACCAGCTCCATTAACTGTGGATTTAAATATAGTGTCATTTAAAAACAATAATACTACTCCAAACCAATAAATTATATCAGCATAATTTTCTATTAAAGAATAATCAACGGCAATCATAATATAAGTTACAATTAATCCTAATACAATCCAAATCAATTGAGATTTAAAAACAGCTATACCTGATTTTAAATGGGTTGCACTATATATATTTAATGCACCAAATAAAGCTATTATCAAACAAATTATTATTATGCTATAATCTAATTCCCTTAACATTTTTTTACTTATTTTCAACTTTTTTAACATTTATTTTACCTCCATTACATTATGATTATAGCAATTCCATAAAAAAAAAGCTATGTAAATTTATACATAGCCTTTTTTTAATGAACAATTAATAATGAAGAATGAACAATTATAGATATTTTTTCTCCATTATCATTACGAAAAAATTTTAATTATATAAAATTCTTTTGTTCAGCAAAGCTGAACTTTTATTTAAAGATTTTCTGACGCAAGGAAGAAAATCCTCCTAAATTATTCATTATTCATTGTTAGTTGTTAATTGTTAATTGCACTTATCTTTTTTTCATAGATTTTATTGGAATACTAGCCACAAGTGCAGGAGCATTGCCTTCTATTTCTTCAGCAGTGGTCATTTTTATATCTAATTCCTGTTCATCTATTTCCAAGTATTTTGATATAACGTTCATTATATCTTTTCTTATTTCATCTAATATTTCTGGTGATACACTACATCTATCATGTATTAATATAAGTCTAAGTCTATCTTTTGCTAATTCTTTAGAGGAATTTTTTTTGCTAAACATATCAAAGATACCCATATTAATCCCTCCTTATTTATACACGAAAAAATTTCTTTAATGCATTAAAGAAACCTCTCTCATTACTTTCCATGTCTATAAATGGAACTTCCTCTCCAACAATTCTCTTTGCTATATTTTTAAACGCCTGCCCTGATCTAGCATTATCATTTAATACTATAGGTTCTCCTTTGTTAGTTGATATAGTTATATTCCTATCGTCAGGTACAATTCCTATAAGCTTTATAGCTAAACTATCTAAAATATCTTGTACCGCTAGCATATCTCCTACTCTCACCATTTCTGGATTTATTCTATTTATTATTAACTGATGGTCTTCTATACCTTTTGATTCTAATTTACCTATAACCCTATCTGCATCTCTAACGGATGTTACTTCTGGATTCACTATAACTACTGCTCTATCTGCACCAACTATGGCATTTTCAAATCCTTGTTCTATTCCCGCTGGACTATCTATTAAGATATAGTCAAATTCACCTCTTAGTTCAGTTATTAGACTTAGCATATTTTCCTGGCTAATATCAGATTTATCTCTTATCTGAGCTGTAGGTAATAAATAAAGATTATTAAATCTTTTATCCTTTATAAGTGCTTGTTTCAATTTACAATTTCCATCTATAACATCCATAAGAGTAAAAACTACTCTGTTTTCCAATCCCATCAATACATCTAAATTTCTAAGACCAGTATCACCATCTATTACAACTACTTTTTTATCCATGGATGCCAATGCAGTACCTAAATTAGCTGTAGTAGTTGTTTTTCCAACTCCACCTTTGCCTGAAGTTATTACTATAGTTTCTCCCATATGATTTCCTCCTCATATAAACTTATTTGGTAGATAAGGTTCTACTACAATTGTATCTCCTTTTACTTTTGCAATTTCAGGATATTGAGGTTTTATATTATCTTCTGGAGCCCTAGTGGCTACATCTCCAATTTGAAGTATTTGAGGTTGCATAAAATATGCAGCAACTACCGCCTTCCTACTTCCCCCTACTCCAGCATGTACATATCCTCTTAAAGAACCTAAAACTATTACATTTCCTCCAGAATATACTTCTGAACCTGAATTCACATCTCCTAAAATAACCAAATTCCCTGGATATCTAATTACTTGTCCACTTCTAACAGTTCTTCTTATAAATTTAGTTTTCCCTTCATATATACCAGAAAATGGCTTACTTTCTTTTTCTTCAGAATCCTCAAATATACAATCTTTTATTAAAAATTCATCAAATAATACATCCTTTAATCTTCTAAACTCTCTTTCATTTATATATTTTAATTCTGTAGTTATTTTAAGAGTACATCCTTTGTAGAAGAGTCGTCCCTTAGATAGCTTTTCAATTAAAGATTCTAACATGTCATCAAAATCCCCAAAGCTATTCATATTTATAACTGCATTTAACCCATCTCTATTACCTTTTATTATAATACTATTATCTAACATATATTATAAACCTCCAAAAGCCGACATATAGTATATTTCAACATAAATTAAATAAATCCTTCATTTTTAAGTATTTTTTCTAAAAAAGGGCACATACATTGTTGTATATGCCCTTTAATTTATTTTTCTTTATAAAACTGAAAATTATAATTTTGTTTTTTTAATTCTTCTTTAAAATATGATTCATAAACAGCTTTAGCTACAGGAAGAACATATCCTCCATGAGCTCCATCTAATACCATTACAGATATTGCAATTTCTGGATTATCATAAGGAGCAAAACCTATATAAACTCCACCAGATGTTCTACCTACTTTCTCCTGTATTTTCTCATTAAAGGTAGCTGATCCGGTTTTACCTCCTGTTTTTATTGGGAAGTCTTTAAAATAAGATGATCCAGTTCCTTCATCATAGGATGTAACTGCATACATTCCCTCTTTTACTGCTTTAAGATTTTCTGGTTTTATATCTATTTTTTCAATTACTTCTGGTTTTATCTTTTGTATTACATTATTATCTGGATCTAAATATTCATCTACTAAGTGAAGGGAATATCTAGTTCCTCCATTAGCAATCATAGCAGCAAAATTTGCTAATTGTAATGGTGTAAAATAATTTGATCCCTGACCTATAGATGCATTATATACATTTCCTGGTCTTGTTGCTTCTTCTTTAACTCCATTTACTGATATATTTATTTTATTGACAGCTTTAGATATATCACCATTAGTAAATTTTATTTCCTTTAATTTTGAATCCTTATCTACTAGTTCTTTTAGCAGCACTTCTATTTTTTTTGAAAAGTCTTTTACACTACCATATCTCATCTCATTCCTTATAATATCTTGAATATTTCCTTTTAATTCTTTTATATCTTCACTATCATCTTCATTTATTTGAATATTTATGCCTTGATTTTTACCTTCAACATTTTTAATAGTCTTTAATTCATCATATAGATTCCACATATATATGTTAGAAGCTTTATTTTTCTCTGATTGTACATTAAAAACCTGTCCAAAATTTTCTGGTATTTCTATACCCGTACTAGGAGATTCTTTTCCGTTAGGATCTGTACCTAATCCAAATTTCCAAGCATATTTTGCTAAAGTATCTAGTCCTTTTTGATAAAGTCTATCTCCCACTTCGAAGAAATAATAGTTATTAGAATATGCTAGAGCTTCTATTACATTTAAATTACCTTTACTAGATGCATTCCAGCTTTTACCTCGATACCCATGTTTAGTGTATATAAGATTATCATATATTGTTTCCTCAGGTGTTATTACTCCTTCCTCTAGTCCTGCTATAGCAGTTAAAGGTTTAAAAGTAGAACCTGGTGGAGCAAAAGATGAAGTAGCATAGTTAAAAAATGGCTTAGGATATATGTCATACTCATCTTTTCTAGGTACTTTTCCGCTACTTTTTGTATCTTTGTTTAAAGGTGGAAATAACTCATCTACAGTAACTGGTAAATTTCTTGCCGCTATATATTTTTTAGCAAAATCCTCTAAATCAGGATTAAAGAACTTATTATACAATTCAGTAGTAAGCTTTCCTGGCACTGCAAATATATTAGGATCGTATCCAGGTCTGCTAACTAATGCTAATATTCCTCCTGTTCTAACATCTACAACCACAGCGGCTCCTCTTGTAGCATTTGCAGTATTAGCAGCATCATAACTTTGGTTTGGATTATTTCTTAAATCTTCCATTACCTTATCTAAAGTTTCCTCTGCAGCCCTTTGTACTTCTTTATCTATAGTAAGTTTTAATGTTTGCCCAGGATAAGGCTCTCTTCTTCCCAATTCCTCTATTATTCTTCCTTGTTGGTTTAACTTTACTATTCTTCCTCCCTTAGCTCCTTTTAATCTATCTTCAAATACACTTTCAATTCCTGCAACTCCAACATAATCAGAATTTACATCATATCCTTTTTCTTTATATTTTTCCGTATCTCCACTTATTTTTGAGATATACCCCATAAATGCAGAACCTAATTCTCCATAAGGATAATACCTTAATGGTTGAATACTTACATCTATACCTGGTAATTCATTTAATCTTTCCAATATTATAAAGGCTGTATTTTTTTCTATATTACTAGCAATAATTACAGGCTTGTATCCTGAAAATCTTTGCATTTTCATAGTATCTCTAACTATCATATATTTTCTTTGAAGTTCTTTATCATATTCCATTTTATCTATGCCATATTTACTTATTAGTTCTTCATATATTTTTTTAGCATCTTTTGTTTTACTTTTAGAATACTCTTCTAATTTATTTTTGAAATCCTTTGAAGGTTGAATATTAAATCTTTTAATAATTTCTTTATACGCTTCATCTTTATCTACTTTATATTGATTCAATAGATTTAAAAAATCTTCCCTAGGATATATGCCATACTGTTCTATTAAATAACTATAAGTTTCCTCTGGAGAAATTTTTAATAATTCTCTATCTATTTGCTTTTTTTCTTCATCCGTTAATTTATCTTTTTTACCAGGGAAAAGTTGTTTTTTAACTTTCTCATCTAATCCTCTATCCTTTTTAAATCTAAGCTCCTGTGCCTTTTTGACATTTTCATCATTAGACTTGAATTCAAATCTATATGGATTTATTTTTAGTTCTAATTCATCTTGAAATTGCTCTTTATTTTCATCTAATATTTCAAATAATTTATCCATAGTTTGGAAAAAATATTTTTTATTTTCTGGAGTTTCATTATAAACTAGCATATAGCTTTGTTTATTAGTAGCTAAAACTACTCCATTTCTATCTATTATATTTCCTCTTGGAGCAGCATCTGGTATCTCTGTTATTGCTGTATTATTAGCTCTTTCCTTATATTGTTCTGATTTAACTATTTGAAGATATGATAATTTATAAGCTATAAGAGAATAAACCAAAGCTATAATAAGAAAAAAAGCAGTATACCTATCTATCTGTTTTTTTTTCTTGTTCATATATCACCATTCCTTAAAATTTCCAATCCTTTTGCATATAATCTAAACTACATAGTCTTAATGTTAATTTATAAACTACTATAGATATAATCATATTATATATACCACTGATCAGCACAGATTTAACATTTAATTTCATATTTAACGCATATAATATTATAAATAATATCAACCCTTTTAATAGACTTAACAAAAATTCACTCAAAACTGGAATCACTAACTTCTCTCTAAATATGTTTTCTCCTATAAATGCAGCCAAAATACAACATATCATATTTGTAAAAGCATTTACACCTATTGCACCTATAAAATGCAAATCTTGAAGTAATCCAGAAAATATCCCTATCCAAATTCCTGACCATATTCCATTTATAATAGAATACGATATTATAAATATAAATGTTAGGCTAGGATAAAAACCTTTAATAGAAAAAAAGGGAATAAAAGAATTATCTAATATAATTAAAACCGTAACTATACAAAATAAAGTGGCAACTTTTTTCATTCTTATCCCCCTAATTTTTTATATTAAGTTTCTCTTTTGGCACTACAATAAACACTTCTTCTAATTTACTAAAATTTACATAAGGTTGAATCACAGCATTTTTCATAACTTTCCCTTTATCTTCCTCTATATCTATAACATACCCTATTTTTATACCTTTAGGATACAATCCCCCATCTAATCCTGAAGTAAGAATTACATCATTCTTTTTTATTTTAGATTCCAATGGAAGATAATACAGTTTTGCTAGTTGGTTATTGTTACTATCTTTAAATCCTTTAACAACCCCCATATTTTCTCTAGTGCTTTGTACAATAGCACTAACTGCCATGTTTTCATTGGATAATGTTTGAACCACCGCCCAATTTCTTCCAACAGAAATAACTTGTCCTACCAATCCCTGATTAGTAACTGCTATCATTTGTTTTTCTATTCCATCTTTTAATCCTTTATTTATAGTAAAACCATCTAAATATACTCCACCACTTTTTCCTATTATATCACAACCTACATACTCATAACCTTCTGCTTGTCTTTTAAAATTGAGCATCTCTCTTAATTTATTATTCTCTTCCTTCAATGTATCATAAGCCAATTCTTTATCCTTTAATTTTTCATTCTCTAGCTTTAGTTCTTCATATTCACTTTTTATATCTGAGTAATTAAAAATTACATAAAAAAAATTTTTTATACCTTTATTAGTCTTATAAAAAACACCTTGAACTGAATTAATTGCCTTACCTGCACTACTTTCCGCAATAGATACCTTATTTCTTTTTATACTATAACCTATTAATATTAAAAATGTAACTGACAGTATTACTATAGTTACTGCCAGTTTATTTTTTATGAATTTCATAGTCTATCTTTTTTTATTTTCCATAAGTTTATCTAAAGTATCTAATGCTTTTCCAGCACCAATTGCAACACAATCTATGGCTGTTTCTGCTATATTTACAGGCATATGGGTTTCTTTATTTATAAGTAAGTCTATTCCTTTTAGCATTGCTCCTCCACCTGTTAACATAATACCTTTATCTATAATATCTGAAGCAAGTTCTGGTGGTGTTTTTTCTAAAGTACTTTTTATGGCATCTATTATTGCTGCAACTGGTTCTTGTAAGGCTTCTCTAACTTCATTTTCTCTAATAGTTATTACTTTAGGAAGTCCTGATATTAAATCTCTTCCTCTTATTTCCATGACTTTTTCTTCTTCTTCACTTTCATAAGCTGATCCTAATTCTATTTTAACATTTTCTGCGGTTCTTTCTCCTATCATTAAATTATATTGTTTCTTTGTATAATTAATTATCGCTTGATCTAACTCATCTCCTGCTACTCTTAAAGACTTACTGGTAACTATTCCTCCTAATGATATAATTGCTACCTCAGTAGTACCTCCTCCAATATCTACTACCATACTACCTGTAGGTTCATTAACTGGTAATCCTGCACCAATTGCAGCAGCCATTGGTTCTTCCATTAAAAGTACTTCTCTTGCTCCTGCTTGTTTGGTAGCTTCGTCTATAGCCCTTCTTTCAACTTCTGTTACTCCTGAAGGAAAACAAACCACTATTCTTGGACTGGTAAATGCACTTTTAGGACTAATTTTTTCAATAAACTTCTTTAGCATAGCCTGAGTAACATCAAAATCAGCAATTACACCATCTTTTAAAGGTCTTATTGCAACTATATTTCCTGGTGTTCTACCTATCATTTGCTTTGCTTCATCACCTACTGCCAAAACTCTTTTAGTATCACTATTAATAGCTACAACTGAAGGTTCTCTTAAAACAACGCCCTTTCCCTTTACATATATAAGTGTATTTGCTGTTCCTAAATCTATTCCCATATCTTTAGACATTCCAAATAATCCCATTAACTTTTCTCCTTTCAATTACAGTATGTCTTTTTCTTTTAAACTTATGTAAACTCCATTTCCAATTATTATATGATCTAATAATTCTATTCCTATTAGTTTTCCACATTCTTTTATCCTATTTGATACATTAATATCCTCTTTACTTGGGGTAGGATCCCCTGAGGGATGATTATGACATATTATTATAGAATAACTATTATTTTTTATAGCTTCTACGAATATTTCTCTTGGATGTACTATAGAAGAATTTAAACTACCTATAAATACATCTTTCACTTTTATTACATAATTCTTTGTATTTAA
Organism: Clostridium cochlearium; assembly: GCF_900187165.1. Lineage (NCBI taxonomy): Bacteria > Bacillati > Bacillota > Clostridia > Eubacteriales > Clostridiaceae > Clostridium > Clostridium cochlearium. The sequence goes on from NZ_LT906477.1 coordinate 1,806,049, forward strand.
TAATATTACTTTTAAATACTCTTGCTTTAACCATCTCATTTCTTCCATTACTAAATAAGCTGCATCCTTTGGATTTGTTATATTAACATTCTCTCCAGACTTAAAAGATCTAAATCTCTTAGTTAATTCTAAAAGAGCTAGTATTTGGGAGGCCTTAGCCTCTCCCACTCCCTTTATTTTTAGCAATTCTCCTATATTCGAATTAAAGAGTCCATTTAGTCCTCCACATCTTTCTAAAATTCTTGCACACAGGTTTATTACATTTTCATTTTTATTACCTGTTCTTAAGATTAAAGCTAAAAGTTCTATATTGGAAAGACTTTCTACTCCATATCTTAATAATTTTTCTCTAGGTCTTTCATTTTGTGGTAAATCCATAATTTTTATAGCACTATTCATACATAAAATTCTCCTTTATAGATTTACCCCCATCTCCCTTAATAAAAAATATAATTTATTTATAGGAAGCCCTACAATATTATAATAGCAACCATGAATTTTTTCAACAAAAATCCCTCCATAACCTTGAATTCCATATGCTCCAGCTTTATCCATTGGTTCTCCAGTTTTTATATATTCTTTTATAATTTCATCATCTAAATTTGAAAATTTTACTTTACTACAACTATAATCTGTTACTAGTTTTTTTGATGCTAAATCATAGATAACAATTCCTGAATAAACTTCGTGGACTTTTCCACTCAAAGCTTTTAACATTTCATAGGCATGTTTTTCAGAGTAAGGTTTCCCAAGAACTTTTCCATTAAAATATACAATTGTATCTGACGCTATTATAATTCCATCATCTCTTCTTTTTAATTTACTAGCCACATTTAAGGCTTTTCCTTTTGATAATTCTATAACATATTCAGAACAATCTCCATTAAATACAACTTGATCTTCATCATAATTTGAAGGTATAACTTCAAATTCTTCTATTATTTTCTTTAGCAATTCTTTTCTTCTTTCTGAAGAGGACGCTAGTATAAAATTCACTATTTCACATCCAAACTTTGTTTATTAATGATTATTACCATTATTGTACAAAATATATCATAGTTCATAATTTATTTCCAAAATAATAAACTATAAAAAGATATATTATACATATCTTTTTATAGTTTATCATTTAATAAAATGTTAAACAAGTATGTTAACTATATTGTTAAAAGTTTTTTTATATTTAGTAAAACTTGCCTTATTTCTTAATTTGATATTTTATTTAAAAAATTGAAAATATAAATATACTCTTTATTAACATTTTCTTTATGTAATTCATCTGGTAATTTATTTATATGATTTTTTAATTCTTCTTTTGTTTTTAGATTTTTATATGTTTTATTAGAATCCTCTAGACTTTTACACCAATTTTTAAAATCTTTTATTTTTATAGATTTAGTATCTTTTTCATTTAATTTATTTAAAATTTTAATATATGTTTTTAATATTTCTGATATATGAGCGTCACATTGATTTTGTATTTTTATATTAAAATTCATTGTGGAATTATCTATATTTTTTTCATCTAATTTTCTTTTCATTATTTCTGCTTCTTTTTCTTCGTATATCCCCATAAAAACTCTAGTTCCTCTATCTTCTTCTATACAAAATGGTTCTCCAAAAGTTCTTAATTTATTTTTATTATTCTCTAAATACTCTTTGTTCTTGAATATTCCTCCTTGTATAGCTACAAATTTCTGTTCTTTCATTTTTATATAAACTTCTTTTTTGTTTTCATTTACTTTACCATGATTTTCTTGTGTTTTTTTTACTGAAGATTCTCTAACAAAAATTTTAAAAAAAGCACTTCCTACTATAAAAGCTAATAACAATATGACAACTATTATTATCACAAATAAAAAATTACTTTTTCTTTTCTTTTTTAAATCATACCTTGTATATTTAATATTATCCACCTCCAAATTATCCCTATATTATAATTAATATTTTTATTTATATATTTTATGACAATAAAAAGCCTAACTTTAAAAATATTTTTTAAAGTTAGGCTATAAAATTAAAATCTCCAAACTTAAAATTAAAACATTCTCCTAGCACCAGCATATCTGCTTACATAATAACTACCTGATAAATTACTTACTGTAACTTTTCCACTTCCAGATGAAGCATGTATAAATTGTCCTTCACCTGTATAGATACCTACATGAGAAATGTTACCAGTAGTATTGAAAAATACTAAATCTCCAGGAACTAATTCAGATTTATTTACTGGTTTTCCTACTGAATATTGTGACCCTGTATAATGGTCTAAATATATTCCAAAATTTTTATATACATAAGAAGTAAAACCTGAACAATCAAATGAACTTGGACCTGAAGCTCCCCACACATATGGTTTTCCCATAAATTTATAGGAATAAGATACTAAATCTATTCCTCTAGAACTTCCTCTACTTAAAGAACTTCCATTTTTATGTGATGCTCCTGTATTTTTTTTAGGCACCACTATGTACTTATTAGTTTTTACATTTGCTGTTACTACTTTTTTGCTAAGAGTGCTTGCTGTTCTTATAGGTGCATCTGCTTTTACAACATTTATTTTATTTAATCCAAATAATATAGCAAAGAACATAAGCATAGAAATTACTAAGTTTTTTGTTTTCTTATTATCCATTTCTTCCACCTTTCCTGCTTCCGAAGTTAGCTGACGGGTTAGGTAAAGGTTTACCCTTCTTTAAATACATAAAGATTAACCCCTGTTTCTTGGTTCCTCCGTACCTGTTTTCTTTTATAGGATTCAGCACAATATCAATTATAGAATATTTAAAACTAATAAGTCAAGGATTCTTAATAAATTATTAAATTTTTCTTAATATTTTATAATTCAATATCCTAAATTCTTATTTACAATTATAACTTTTATTCTTCCCCTTTTTCTCTGTCTTCTTAAAGTTACATAGGATGCACATATCCTATTATCGCTGTTACAATCTACACAATATCCAACTTTAGCACAAGGAGTATCTAAATTAAGTCTCTTAGCATTTGCAGGAGCTGCTATATTTTTCAGTCTCGTTTCTGCCTCTTCCATATTTTTAACTATTTTATTTATACCAGCAACTACAATAACTTCTTTCGGACCAAATATCATAGCTGCTACTCTATTTCCATTTCCATCTATATTATATAGTTCTCCTTCTTCAGTTATAGCATTAGTACTACATAAATAAGTATCTGCATAAAAAGCATCTCTATAAATTTTTTCACATTCTTCTTTTGTTATTCCCTCTTTATCTCTATCTAAAAAATTATAATTTCCTTTTCTTAAAAAGTCTATAACTCCTATTTCAAATAAACTTCTTGATCCTCCAGCAGTAGTTATAGTTTCTTCTTTTAAAAGTTCTTTTATTTTATCTAAAGCCTCTTTCTCATCTTCAACATAATATCCTACCATGTTGTTCTTTTCTAAAGATTTTATAACTCTTTCTACTCTTTTTTGTATTGTCCATTGAAGATTCTTGTCCATTAAAAATCACTACCTTCCTTTTTTTAAAATAATAAAATTATCATAATTATAATTGTAATGTTTTTTTATATTCTTTATAACACTATATCCATTTTTATACCAAAAACTTAAGGACTTTAATTCTTCATTAGATAATAGTAAATAAATTTCATCAACTAAAAATTCTTTTTTTATTTCTTTTGTAAATATATCTAACATTTTGGATCCTTGCCCATTATTTCTGTATTCTTCATAAATATAAAAACAATTTAACCATATTTCAACCGTGTTAGCAAATTCCATTCTTCCTTTTATTATCCCTATATTACTGTCTTTATTCTTAAACTTAAGGCAAAACTCATTTTCACTTATATAGTATTCTAAAAATCTTTCATATATATAATCAAAACATATACTTTTGTTTGAATATTCTTTATCTAAGCTCAAACTTTTATGTATATCCTTTAAATCATCTTTAGTTACGTTAGAAAACTCAATATCATGATATTTAATAAAAATATCTATCATATTTTCACCTCATCTCTGTATATTCTAATTTCTATAAAGCTTATAAAAATCCTCTCAAATTTTTAAATACATTAACATACTTTGGTAAATTATTACATATGTATTATTATGATGATATATTTAAGGAGGTATGTTTTATGAATTTTAAATTAACTAGGGAACAAGAATCTTTAAAGGAAATGATTAGAAATTTTGTTAAAAAAGAGATTGAGCCCATAGCTGCTAAAAGCGATCAATCTGGTGAATTTCCTAAAGAAACCTTTGATAAAATGAAAGATTTAGGCCTTTTAGGACTTCCTTTTCCAAAAGAATATGGTGGCACAGGTGGAGATTATCTTTCCTATGCTCTAGCTGTTGAAGAAATTTCAAAAGCTTGCGCAGCTACTGGAATTTCTTATTCTGTATCTACATCTTTATGTGCTTCTCCTATATTACAATATGGAACAGAAGAACAAAAACAAAAGTATCTAAGTCAAATAGCTTCTGGTAAAGTACTAGGTGGTTTTGGACTAACAGAACCTAATGCTGGTACAGATGCTGGTGGTCAAAAGACTACTGCTGTATTACAAGGTGACCACTATATATTAAATGGTGAAAAAAAATTTACAACTAATAGTCCTGTTGCTGACATATTTGTAGTATTTGCTATGACAGATAAAGAGAAGGGACCAAAAGGAATATCCGCTTTTATAGTTGAAAAATCCTTTCCTGGATTCTCCGTAGGTAAACTTGAAGATACTATGGGATTAAGAGCTGCAAAGGTAGCTGAAACTATATATAAAGATTGTAAAGTTCCAAAAGAAAATCTACTTGGCAAAGAAGGTCAAGGTTTTAAAATAGCTATGCAAACCCTAGACGGAGGAAGAATTGGTGTAGCAGCTCAAGCACTAGGTATTGCTCAAGGTGCTTTTGAAAATGCTAAAAAATACATGATGGAAAGAAAACAATTTGGTAAGCCATTATGTAAATTCCAAGGTTTACAATGGATGATGGCAGATATGGATTTACGAATAGAGCAAGCAAGATACTTAGTTTATAAAGCAGCTTGGGAAAAAGATAATGGATTACCTTATTCACTTTCTGCAGCAAGAGCTAAATTAGCTGCTACAGATGCAGCTATGTTTGTAACTACAGAAGCTGTTCAACTATTTGGTGGATACGGATATACAAAGGATTATCCTGTTGAAAGAATGATGAGAGATGCAAAAATCACTCAAATATATGAAGGTACAAACCAAGTACAGAAAATGGTTATTGCTGGAAACATATTCAGATAACAATTAATAATGAACAATGAATAATTAATGATATATTAAAAAGCCCGATAAGCTAAAGCTTAATATCGGGCTTTTCATAAGTTGTTCATTATTCATTGTTAGTTTATTAGTTACTCGCTGTCTAGTGTTTTTATTATAAATGGAATTACTTCATATAAATCTCCCACTATTCCATAGTGAGCTATTTGAAAAATTGGTGCATCTTTGTCTTTATTTATAGCTACTATACAATCTGATTCTTTCATTCCCGCTAAATGTTGTACCGCTCCTGATATTCCACAAGCTATATATAATTTAGGCCTAACTGCTTTGCCAGTTTGTCCTACTTGATGCTCACTATCTATCCAACCAGAATCTACAGCTCCTCTTGATGCCCCTACTTCTCCTTCTAATTTATCTGCTAATTCTTTTAATAATTTAAAGCCTTCTTTATCCCCTAGTCCTCTTCCACCAGATACTATTATATTAGCTTCTTCTAGTGCAACTTCTTTTTTCTTTTTCTTTATTATATCTATAACTAATGCCTTTTTATCTTCTTCTTCCAATTTAAAATTAATCTTTTCTACTTTTCCTGATCTATTTTCATCTAATGTAGCCTTTTCCATCACCCCTGGTCTTACAGTAGACATTTGAGGTCTATGTTTTTCACAAACTATAGTGGCCATTAAATTTCCTCCAAAAGCAGGTCTTGTCATTAATAAATTTCCTGTTTCCTCTTCTATATCCAATGAAGTACAATCTGCTGTTAAACCAGTTTTAAGTCTTACAGCAAGTCTTGGCGCTAAATCTCTTCCTATGGTAGTAGCCCCTAAAAGTATTATTTCTGGCTTTCTTTTATTTACCACTTCACTTATAACCCTAGTGTAAACTTCTGTAGAGTAAATATCTAAAAATTTATCATCTACATACATAACATGATCTGCCCCATATTTAACCACATCTTTTGCCAGAGCTTCTATTTTATTTCCCAATAGTATACCTTTTAATTTTACTCCTAGTTTATCTGCTATTTTTCTACCTTCACCTAAAAGTTCTAAAGATACATTAGCTATTCTTCCTTCTCTTTGTTCTATAAAAACCCAAACATCCCTATAATCTTTTAACTCCATAGCTAACCTCCTATATTATTTGTTTTTCTCTGAATTTTGAAACCAGTTTATATGACACTTCTTCAACTGTTCCCTCTAATATTTCTCCTTCAAAACTTACTGAAGGTGTAAAGGATTTTTTCACATTGGTAGGTGATCCATTAAGTCCTATTTTTTTCTCATCTATATCTAAATCCTTAGCCGTCCATATATCAATTGTTTTTTCTCTATGAGCTTTATATATTCCATCAATAGAAGGATATCTTGGTTCGTTTAATTCCTTTATAGCTGTTAAAAGTATTGGCATTTTTGACTTTATAACATAAGAACCCTCTTCTATATTCCTATTAGCTATTATCTTATTACCATTTATATTCAAATCACTTACATAGGTTATTTGAGGTATGTTTAAATGTTCTGCAATGCCTGGTCCTACCTGTGCAGTATCTCCATCTATTGCCTGTCTTCCACAAAATATTATGTCATAGCCTCCTATTTTTTTAATGGCTGAAGATAATATATAAGATGTAGCTAAAGTATCTGAACCTGCAAATTTTCTATCACTTAATAAAATTGCTTTATCTACTCCCATGGCTAAAGCTTCTCTTAGTGCACTTTCTGATTGAAGAGGTCCCATAGTTACTACTATTACTGTAGTGTCTTTTATTTTTTCTTTTATTCTCAATGCTTCTTCTATAGCATTTTTATCATCAGGATTTATTATGCTAGGAACTCCCTCTCTTATTAATGTTCCTTTTATAGGATCTATCCTTACCTCTGTAGTATCTGGAACTTGTTTTATACAAACTACTATCTTCATATCTAATCACCTCTTATCCAATATATTTTTAGATATTACCATTCTTTGTACTTCTGAAGTACCTTCATATATTTCTGTAATCTTGGCATCTCTCATCATTCTCTCTAATGGATAGTCCTTCATATATCCATAACCACCATGTAACTGAACTGCTTTTATGGTAACATCCATAGCTGTTTCCGCTGCAAATAATTTTGCCATAGCAGCATCTTTGTTTACATTTTCTCCATTATCAAATTTTACTGCTGCCTTTTGTACTAATAATCTTGAAGCATTTATCTTTGTTTCCATATCTGCTAGCATCCACTGTAATCCTTGGAAAGAAGATAGAGGTCTTCCAAACTGCTCCCTTTCTTTTAAATAATCTACAGTTCTATCCATAGCACCTTGAGCAATTCCTACTGCCTGGGATGCCATGGCAATTCTTCCACCATCTAATGCTTGCATTGCAATTTTAAATCCCTGTCCCTCTTTGCCTATAATATTTTCTTTTGGTATTATACAATTTTTAAATATTAATTCTGAAGTAGAAGATGCCCTTATGCCCATTTTGTTTTCCTTTTTTCCTATATAAAATCCTGGATGATCCTTTTCTACTATAAAACCTGTAATTCCTCTTGTTCCTTTACTCTTGTCTGTCATTCCAAAAACTATATAAACCCCTGCTTCTCCGCCATTTGTTATAAAGCATTTTTGACCATTTAATATATAATTATCTCCCTGTTTTATTGCCTTAGTATTTTGACTAGCAGAGTCTGTACCTGCATTGGGCTCTGTTAAAGCAAAAGCACCTATATATTTGCCTTTCACAAGATTATATAAATATTTTTCCCTTTGATAATCTGTTCCAAACTTTTGTATTATCCAACAAGGTATATTATGCACTGCTAATATGGCAGCAGTAGATGCACAATGTTTAGCAATTTCTTCTATACACATTGAAAAAACTAATTCATTTTGTCCCGCCCCACCACATTCTATTGAAAAGGGAATACCCAACATATTTAATTTAGCCATTTTTTCTATACTTTTTCTTGGAAATTCACCTGTTTCATCTATATCAGCTGCTATTGGTTCTATCTCTTTTTTTGAAAACTCTCTTACAACTTTTAGTATCATCTTTTGCTCTTCATTTATATTAAAATCCATCTATCTCCCTCCTATTATTTAGTAAATAATGAATAGTGAACAATAAACAACTGTGGATAATTCCTATCCTTGGCTATTCATTGTTCACTGTTAGTTCTCTACTGAAAAAACTATTATTTATTCATGGAATAAAAATTTTAATTTATAAAGCTTTTATTTTAAGAATTTATAACACTATCATAAGTTCCTATAAATTCTGTACATAAAATTGGTTCTTCTAGCACATCTATGGCACTAGGTTGTTCTTCAATATTAGGGTTAGTAGCTATTTTAAAAGTTCTGCATTGTATCTTCTTTTTACTTCCATCTTCACCTATTACTCTTCCAACCATTTCTAAATAATCTCCTGCAAATATAGGATTATATAATCTTATCATTTCATACTCTATACATTTTCCTTCATTGCCTTCAGTCATAATCATAAGTCTTTCCGCCACATCCCCCATAAGTCTTATAGAGCGAGATCCATTTACAACTCCACCGCCGTAAAATACATCTTTTGATGACATTCTTATACGCATTTTTGTTTCATAATTTTTACTAGGTTTTTTAAAAGCCATTTATAACTCCCCTTTCCTTATTCTACTTCTTTCCATGGATCTTTAACTATTCCTGATGGCTGAACACCTCTTTGAAGGTTTTTCTTTACTACTAAAACAGAATATCCTTCAGCACAGAGAATGGGAGTCTTTAAATAATCCACTTCTCTTTCATCCGCATCTAATCTTCCATTTTTTCTAGCTGGTGTAGCAACTTTATAAGTTTCTAATTTACATGTTCTAGATGTATTTCCTACTTTAACCAAAGTGGCCTTTATATCAAGTTGATCTCCTACATATATTTCATGGTAAAATTTTGCGTCATTATATCCTAAACATAGAGATTCATCTCCATCAACTAAAATCATAAGTTCTGTTTCAGCATCTCCCCAAAAATCTAATTGTCTTCCTACTGGTATAACATCTCCCAAATTATTTCCATCTTCAGGAGTCATTTTATAACTTAATATTGCTTCTTTTCTCATAAATTAATCCTCCTTATATAATTAAATTACCCCTTGTTCCTCTAATATTTTAAGTTCTTTTTCATCTACTCCAAATTTTTTAAGCACCTCTGCATTGTGTTGTCCAAGTAATGGTGCTGGCGTTTCTACACTTCCTGGTGTTTGGGATAATTTTATAGGAACACCTTGGAAATACATTTCCCCTATAGTTGGATGATCTATAGTAACCATCATTTCTCTTGCTTGTATTTGCGGATGTTCTATAGCTTCTTTCATATTAAGTACAGGTCCACATGGAATTCCTGCCTTATCAAACATTTCTTCTAATTCATTTTTGTGCTTATCTTTAATCCAATCAACTATAATATTTTTTAAATCTGGAAGATAATTTTTACATCTTAAATCATTAGTTTGAAATCTTTCATCATTAATTAGTTCAGGTTTACCCATTAAATTACAAAATTTTTCCCAAAGCTTATCATTTCCAACTCCTACTGCTATATAACCATCTTGAACTTCATATATATCAAAAGGAGCTATAGAAGGATCTATATTACCTTGTCTTTCTGGAACAACTCCTGTCATTGTATTTACAATTATTGAATTTTCTAAAAGTGTAAATATAGTATCAAGCATTGCTACATCTACAGTTTGACCTATTCCTGTTTTCTCTCTATTATATAGTGCCATTAATACTCCTACACAAAGATATATTCCTGTAACATTATCAGCTACTGATGGCCCAACCTTTGTTGGAGGTCCATCTGGGAAACCTGTTAAGTTAACCATTCCCCCCATGGATTGAGCTACTATATCATAACAAGGTCTATTAGATAAAGGCCCATATTGACCAAACCCTGAACCTGATGCATATATTATTCTAGGATTTATCTTCTTTAAAGTTTCATAATCTATTCCTAATTTTTTCATTACACCTACTCTAAAGTTTTCTACCACTACATCTGCCTCTTTAACCATTTCGTAAAAAATCTCTTTTCCTCTTTCTGTTTTTAAATTTAGAGTAATGCCTTTCTTATTTCTATTTAAAAATGCATAAAATCCACTTTCTCCACTCTTAGGATCTAAAGGTCCCCATGTTCTACACTGATCACCCTTTGGACTTTCAATCTTTATTACATCCGCACCATTATCTGCTAACAGGGTTGTACAAAAAGGTCCATTATAAGCATGAGTTAAATCTAATACCTTTAATCCTGATAATGCTTTTCTCATAATACTCCTCCTTAACTAATTTATTATTTATCAGTTATAGTACATACTATGAATACTGTAAAAAGTTTATTCCTTTAAATTCCAATTTTATTTATAATTTACTTTAATGTCTTTTTTATAAGAAACTAGTGCAATTATAATAGCTGTACAAGTTATAGGTATCCAGCCCAACCCCATATCTGATAACGGCACATTATTATAAATGTTTTCAAGAAATCCTAATCTTATATTGAACATTTTTAAATAAGTTAAAATTCCTTCATATATTCCCCATATAAACGAAACTATCATAGCTACTTTATAAGAAGAAAATAACTTCTTTCTATTTTCTAATCCTGGTATAAAGGCATAAAATAAAGTCATAGTTATGGCTGCAGGATAGACTATATCTAAAAGAGGTGCTGCAAGTTCTACAATAGATGAAAGTCCTAGTACTGTTACAAATGCACTTATAATTAAAGTAAAACCCGCTGATTTTTTATAAGATATTTTTCCCTGTGTAATCTCTTGAAAAAAATTAGCAGTGGCTACTGCTAGTCCTATAGCAGTTGTTAAAGCAGCAAAAAGTAATGCAATATTAAATATTGCTCCTCCTACAGTACCCCACAATTTTAAAACTACAGCAGAGTAAAGAGCAGAATATCTTAAATTCTCAAATATGTCCCCCGTATAAGATCCAACTATCATATGTCCTAAATGAGTTAACGTAAGCATAGTAATTCCAATTATTCCAACCTTTATTAAATTAGAATTTATATATTCATCTGTTATTCCTTTAAATTTCAAATCATCAATGATTATAGTAGCAAATACTAATGCACAAATAAGTTCTGCAGTAGCATAGCCATTTTTAAATCCATAAGCAAAAGCATTAACAGTATATACCTTTGGATTTTGAACGGATAATGGGGATATTATACCTTTGCCTATTACAGCTATTACAGCTATTACTAGTACTGGAAACAATATTTTACTTACTTTATCTACTGCATCTGATTTCTGGGCTATAAACCAATAAGTAATAAGATAATATATTATGGAAAATATTAAAGGTGCCACAAAAGATTCAGGAGTAAAACCACTTACTTGTAAAAAAGCATCCCAAGCTGCTGCACTCATTCTAGGTATACAAAATAAAGGCCCCAATACTAACATTGCTATACTACAAAATATCTTTCCAAAACCAGGTGATACTTTACAAGACATAGTATAAAAAGTACCCCGGGATCTAGATAATGCTAGATAACCTAATAATGGGAAAAATAATGCTGTTAAGTATATACCTATAAATGCAGGAAATACACTCATACCACTTTCCTTTCCCCAAGTCATAGGCCATATCATACTAGAACCTCCAAAATGCATAGCGAATATGGCTCCTCCTACTAGTAAGTATTTGATAGGCGTTAATTTGGCTCTACCATCGTCCACAATAAATCCTCCTTATTTAAATTTGCTTTATACAGTTTATTAATATGTTTTTGCATTTATTACAATAATTAACTATTTTTCATATTAAAATTTCACACAAAAAAAAGACACGTAAATGTAAATTTACACTTACGCATGCTTTTCAAATCATACTATTTTTCCGTATTTATACCAAACAGATTTTATTGACATATAATCTACTTCTTCTGGTAAAGCTTCTTTTATAGGTTTTAACTTATTCCCACCAATTGTCTTAATTGTATCTAATATGATCTTTTCATAATCCTTTTTTATAAGATCATCTACATTAACCTTCATATTTTCATTTAAACATTTAAATAAATGTTCCTGTATAGTTGATATCTGTAAATTTCTTTCTTTTGAAATTTCTTCTATGCTTTTTCCTTCTTTATAGAGATTATAGGTTATTACATGAGTTTTTTCTTTAGACTTTTTATCAAAGTTATCTTCTTTATGAAATTTGACTATTATATTTTTATCTTTTACATAATTAGAAATTGCATTTATAAACTTTTCTCCATATACTTCAGCCTTTTTTTCTCCTACTCCTTTTATTCTTAAAAAACTTTCCATATCCTGAGGCATATACTCACTAAGTTCCTTTAAAGTAGCATCATGAAAAATCATAAAAGGCGGTATCCCCACTTCTTGTGAAATTTCTTTTCTTATATCCTTTAAAATTTCCAATAAATCATTATCAGGTTTTGATATTTTTTTGGTCTTTGTTATTTTAATATAAACAGATTCATTTCCTCTCAAAACTTCATTAGCTCTAGGTTGAAGTTTTACTACCGGAAACTTATCATCGGTTGTCGTTAAGTATCCATCTGCTATAAGTTTATTTATTAGTGAGGATATTTCCTTTTGAGTAAATTCCTCCATTATTCCATAGGTAGATAGTTTATCTAATCCTGCATTTAATACCTTTTTATTTCTTGAACCTTTAAGTGTATCTGCTATCATATTTACTCCAAAAGACTCTTTCATTCTGTATACACAAGAAAATATTTTTTGTGCTTCTATTGTTATATTCTTCTTTTCTCTATCATCGTTGCAAGTACTGCAATTGCCACAGTTTTCTATAAAAGGTTCTTCATCAAAATACTCTAATATATACGCTCTTAAACACCTAGATGTATAACAATAATCTACCATTGCTCTTAGCTTATTGTATTCATTATTTTTTCTTACAGGTGATAAAAAACTTTGATCTATAAAATACTTTTGAATTTGTATATCTCTAGGAGAAAAAAGTAATATGCACTCACTTTCTTCTCCATCTCTTCCTGCACGACCTGCTTCTTGATAATAAGCTTCCATATTTTTAGGCATATTATAATGTATAACATATCTAACATTAGATTTGTCTATTCCCATACCAAAGGCGTTAGTTGCAACTATTATATCTATATTATCAAAAGAAAAAGCTTCTTGTATTTTTCTTCTTTCAGCATCTCCTAAACCAGCATGATAAACCCCAACTTTATGTCCTTTTCTTTCTAATTTTCTATATAAATTTTCTGCTTCTTTTCTAGTAGATGTATATATAATACCTGTTTTTCCTTTATTATTATTTAAATAATTATATATAAATTCATCTTTATCCTCGCCCTTTATAACAATAAATTTTAGATTTTCTCTATTAACTCCTGTTACAAAAACCTGGGGATCTTTTAATGCCAATAATTTTAATATATCTTCTCTAACCATTTTAGTAGCTGTTGCTGTAAAAGCTGTCACTATAGGTCTTTTTTCTAATCCTTCAATAAATCTACTAATTCTTGTATAACTTGGTCTAAAATCGTGTCCCCATTGAGATACGCAGTGGGCCTCATCTACAGCTATTAATGAAATATTTAATTCATTTAAACTACGACAAAACTCCTCTGATTCTAATCTTTCTGGTGCTAAGTAAATAAGATCATACATTCCCATATTTGCATTAAATATTCTCTCTTGTATTTCTAAATTATTTAATGAGCTATTTATGAAAGTAGCTTTTACCCCCATTTCTTTTAATGAATCCACTTGATCCTTCATTAAAGAAATAAGTGGAGATATTACTATGGTAACTCCTTGTATAAGTAGAGCAGGTATTTGATAACAAATAGATTTTCCTGCCCCTGTTGGCATGATAGCTACGGTATCCTTTTTATTTAAAATACTTTCTATTACTTTTTCTTGCGCATCTCTAAATTCATCGTATCCAAAATATTTACTTAAAGCTTCTTTGGCCTTTTGTAACATTTTATCCCACCTTTTATTTACTTTATTAGCTTATAACATTTTAACACATTTAATAACTCTAACAAAATTTACTTAAATTATTAACTACTTATCATTAATTATTCACTAAATACTAAATAAAAGTTTTCTAACCCAATAAAAAATTCATGTAATTTGTTCATTATATATTGTTAATCTATTTTGATAATTAGGTTGACATACGAACAAATTTTAAATATAATTTAATTGTAAACTCTTATCATAATTATAGTTAACAATGTACTGGAGGGATTTATATGAATAATAAACTTTCAATAAGAGATATAAGTGTAGCTGCTACTTTTACTGCTTTGACAGCAGTAATGTCTCAAATTTCTATACCTCTTCCTTTTAGCCCTGTACCTATAACTCTTCAAATTTTTGCTATATATTTATCATCAATTATTTTAGGAAGTAGACTAGCTACATTATCACAAATTATTTATTTACTACTTGGAGCAGTAGGGGTTCCTGTATTTTCTCATTTTTCTGGTGGATTCCAATCTATAGTAGGTCCTACTGGTGGATTTTTAATAAGTTTTCCTATAGTTGCTTTTATTGTAGGTAAGATTTCAGAAAAAGATATAGGAATTATTTCATTGTCTTTAGGTCTAATAATTTCATTAATATTTTGTTATTCTATAGGAGTTTTACAATTATCCTTTGTTACAAAAATGCCTATTAAAAAGTCTATAATGGTGGGGGCTGTTCCTTTTATTCCTTTAGATATAGTAAAAATATTTATAGCTTATTTAATAGGTATAAAGGTAAAAATTTCTCTTATTAAATCCAATCTTTTAAAGATAAAATAAAAAAGCTGCAACAGCAGCCTTTTATTAATGAATAATGAACAATTAATAATGAATAATTGTGGATATTTTTTCTCCACTAGCGTTACGAAAAAATTTTAATTGTATAGAATCCTGATGTTTAGCAAAGCTGAAGGAACTACTCATAGAACAACTGCATGCCTAATCTAATAAAATTAAAGAGTTTCTGACGCAAGGAAGAAAATCCACCTAAATTGTTCATTATTCATTATTAGTTGTTCACTGCTCTTAAAATTCCTTTTGCTATAGCCTGTGCCATTTTTTCTTGAAAAGCATCCCTTTTCAAAAGCTTCTCTTCTTTAGGATTACTAATAAATCCTGTTTCTACAAGTGCTGCTGGAGCATTTGTGTTTCTTAAAACATAGAAATTTGCTGTTTTTATACCTCTATTATATAGTTCTGTAGCTTTTACAACTTCATCTTGTATATATTTTGCTAATTTTTCTCCATTTACACTACCAGGAGAATAATATACTTCTGTTCCCTTAGCTTCTGAAATACTTGCACTATTGGCATGTATGGATACAAAATATTGTGCATTAGAAGCATTTGCTATATCACAACGTTTTTTAAGATCTTCACTTTCGTTTGATGGCCAGGATACATTATCGGTGGTTCTTGTATATACAACATCCACACCATTTTGCTTAAGTATTCTTCCCACTTTTAAAGTTATTGAAAGTGTTACATCTTTCTCTTTAACTCCTGTAGGACCAATGGCTCCAGGATCATATCCTCCATGACCTGCATCTAAACAAACTTTTATATTTGTTTTTTGATTTTGTATGAGTTTATTTACTAATGTATCTGATATTACACCAGTGCCTCCTAATACATTTATGGTAGATATAATATCCAATTTTGATTTTATTATAGAATTAGTGCTAATTGAATTATTTACCAATATAATTGGTGATGAACTTTTCCCAGCTGCAGCAGATCCAGATAGCGCATCTGCATAACCTTGTCCACTTGCTAAATAAGTACTATTAAAATTTATATTATTTATAAAACCATTTATAACTGCTAAATTTGTCTCATACCTGTTTTGTCCACTTAATCTTTTATAGTTGATAATGCCATCTACAGCTATTGGGTTAACTGAAGCATATCCTCCAACTACATAATATGTACTATTTTTATTCTCTACTATAAAATTTCTTACTACATCTGACAACTTATTGGGTGATGTAAGAAGAATAGGCATTTGTCTTGAAGCTGATATAGGTGCTGCCGATACAGCATCTGCAAAACCACTTCCTGATGCAATAAATATTCCATTGCTAGTACCAACCATTTTAGCCACCTTTACACTGGTTTCATATCTATCCTTGCCGTATACACGAGTACAATTTATTGCCATATTTTTTAATATATTTACTGTACTTTCAGATACTATAGACGGTCCCCCTAATATAATTACATTTTTAGCATTTAATCTTTTTATTTCCTCTAAAGTTATACTATTTATCTTTCCACTTTGAGTTAATAAAATAGGCGCATTATATTTTTTAGATAAGGGTGAAGCAGTTAATGCATCTGGATAATCCTCCCCAGATACCAATATAACATAGTTAGATGTTGTCCAATTATTTCGGGAGATTTTCACTGATGTTTCATATCTATTGTCTCCACCAAACCTCTTAATCCCTGGAGTTGCTGATGCTTTAGATGTAAAAATGAAAAATACTGATAAAAATACTATTAAAAATTTCAGCGAATTTCTTTTTCTTCCCATTTAAAATTCCTCCTTATAATGATATATTTTAACATAGATTTTTTAATTTGAATCATGTATTTTTTGGAAACTAAAATTAAAAGTCAGATGATTAATCATCTGACTTTTAATTTTTAAATATGGAATCTTTCACAACACCTGTTCCACCAAATATTATGCAATTTTTATACTTTTTTAAATCTATATATTTATTTTGTTCTACTAAATCCATGTCATTATTTACTAATAATATAGGAGCATTTTTAGATGAAGCATATACACTTCCAACTAAGGAATCTGGAAAGGTTATACCTGATGCTATAGCTAAAGTATCTCCTATTGTATCAAAATATTTTAATACACTTAAATTTGTATCGTATCTATTTGCTCCTTGAAGCCTTATTATATTATCCTTATTCAACCCTGTTAATTTACTAAGTCTATTTTCAACTTCTTTGCTTACCACACCTTCTCCGCCTACAATATGAACTTTAGATGGAGATATATTTCTTATATAATTCTCTACATCTTTCGATAAACTATTTTTGTTAGTTAATATTATGGGATAATTTTTCATTTGGGCAATACTAACTATACTTAAAGAATCTGCAAAACCTTCCCCATTAGCTATAATTATTGGGCTTCCCTTTTTAATATTTAATTTGTCATTGGTTTTAATATTGGTTTCATATCTATTTTTACCATCCATTCTGTCTATATTTTTAATTTCCAATAATTTTAGCTTACTTACAAATTCTTCTCTTACTGCACCATTCCCACCTACAATAAACACTTTTCCATCTTTATTCATATACTTTTTTATGTAATCTAAAGCTTCTTTATCTTGCTTTTCATTATTTCCTACTAAGAGTACAGGTGCTTTTAAATTACTTCCTAAAATACTTGCAGATATTTGATCTGTATAGTTATACCCATTAGCTATAATTACATTTCCACATCCATTTTTATACATGGATTTAGCTATAGAAGCAGCTGTTTCAAATCTATTTTTACCAGATATTCTAGTTTTATTTTCTATAGTAAATTTACTATCTTCTACAGGTTTAACAATTCCAACCCAAGTACTTCCTATAATTATATCATTATAACTTGCTTGAACTTGAAACTGTCCAATTTTTCCGTTAGATTCAAAGTTTCCTGTATTATCAATAGTTCCATAGGAATTATCTGAAAGCCTCCAATCTATAGATCCTTGAGGCAGCGAGATTATTTTTCCCCCTTTATCTACACCAGTAGCTTTAAATTGAATTTTGGTACCTTCTTTGAACGTTTTATGAAAGGGTTCTATATGAGCTAATGAAACAATACCATCAGATTCTTCTTTATTAATTATTAACCAAGAATTCCCAACGCTTCTCATAGTTCCACCAGAAGGTCTGTTTTTCAATATTAAATCTTCACTTCCTAATTTTCTTGAAACAAAAGTTGTTGATCCTCCTCCGTCTAGGTTCAGTGCTTGTACAGCTCCTAAATCTATCATTAGCTGTGCTAAATTAGGCATAGAAATTCCTGATGAATAACCTTCTTGCCTTCCATCTACAGTTATAAAAAATATAGTACCATCTTTTTTAATTCCTACTGCTGTTCTTGGTTCTCTATTGGCACCTACATTGGGAGTTTGATAAGTCTTACCATCTTTAACAAGTATGGCATTGCCTCCCAGAGCTTCTTGTAAACTTTCTTTAACTTCATTATATTTTTTCATATCTCCTATTATTGGAGTTCCATCTTGTAAAACACCAAAAAAGTTCCATTCTGGTGCAGGATTTGATTTTATCGCCTTTCCATTTTTATATACTATTCCAATGGGTTCACCGGTTACAGTATAATAAAAATCTCCATTCACTGCTCCAACAACATTATTTCCTGATGTAATGGCTGCTTTTGCTTGCATAATTACAGATTGCATTCCATAACTATCCTTATTATTAGGTGTTCCAGCTTTAATACCAACTTTAGAACTTGTCCATTTTACCTCTATCAAAGATACATATTGTTTTTTACCATCCTTATCTATAAAATTATATGATTTTTCCGTTACTCCTGGAACTATTTCCAACCTTTTATTGTCTATTTCCTTAGATATGAAAGAAGATTTAATATCAAACTTTCCCAAGGCTTGTACGTTAATGGGTATAAACATATTAAAAGCTATTGTCATTGAAATTACAATACTGGCAATTTTCTTATTAAGTCTCATTTTATTCATTATTTCCCTCCTAAATTTCTTACATACCATTATTATACAATAAATTAGTATTATTGTAGGGAAATTTACTAAATATTATTGAGGTAATATTTAGTAAAACTATTTATTACATTTAGAAAGCTTATTTTTTTATTAACACTTGCAAATATAAATATTACACAAGGTAATATTATCTGCATTACAATTCCATAAGCTGGCCAAATCTTTTTTTTAACTTCAAAAGCATCCATAGCACTTCCAAACATCACATAAGCAAAAATTATCAATAAAATAACTATAGGTATTAAAGTACTTCTATAATTTTTAAAATTAAAAACCTTAGTAATACCCTTTGATACTCCTAACACACAAAAATTTATTTCAAGAAATTGTATTATAGTAAAACCTATAGAAACTATTATTTCTAATCTTTGAAACTCACCAGCTAAATTTAATCTTTTTATAGATTCATAACTAGGATAATAGAAAAATGAATATAATTCTCCCCCTAATATCATTAAATTAATCATAGTATATAAAACAACTAATATTCCCCCTAGGATTAAGGGTTTAATGAATACATTCTTAGTTTTATTATTATAATCAACATGATCAAAAAAATTTAAGAATATAACTACTTCACTAAAAGGGAAAGTGATTAAATGAAGAGATTGACTTAATATATCTTTTAAATCTGCATAAAAAACTGGTTGCAAATTTGAGATATGCATTTCTGGAATTAACATTATCCATATTAAAGTCATAGATATTAATATAATCCTTATTAAAAATTTAGCCCAAGCTGCTAAAACCTCGATACCTTCTGTTAATATCCATGTACTCAAAATTCCAATACATATCATAGGTACAATTATAGGTGTACTAAAAAGGGCAGTTACCTTTATAAAATCTGCAAAATCTCTTAATATGTAAGCACCTAAAAAGAATGCATGAAAAATAAATATTATATTGAAAACTTTTCCAAATACCTTTCCAAATACCTGTTCTAAAATAGTAAAAATATTTTCACCTGGATATAAATTCATAATTCTACCATACATCATTACAATAGGTATAGTAAATATTATAGCTAAAATAGAGGATATCCAAATATTTTGTTTTTCTCCTGTTCCCATGCTAAACAATAAATATGCACCTATGCAATAACTAAATATAAGAAGCTGTATTTGTTTATTAGATATACTTTCTTTTTTCATAAATGCCTCCATATATCACTTTAGTTCTTTACTTCTATATTCTTGCTAGTTAATCCACTATATTTTATATCTATATTTACAGATATATTAATATCTAAAGCCTCAAATATTTCATCCCAATTGCTAGAAATCTTTTTCCACTCATCAGGCTTCTTTCTTTTAAGCTCTCTTCCAAAACCTATAATATCGCTTTTATATTGTTTTTTAAGTTTTTCTATTAATAAATTGCAATCACTTTCTATTCGCTCTTCTGACCAATTTTTTAATTTATTTCTTCCTTCTTCATCAATATAATTTATTCCTGAATCTGCTAATTCAGATATAGCTACCTCAATGTTGAAAAGTTTGTATCCCTATATATTTTCCTACTTTAGCACTGTTCTTAATAGCAGCTTCTATATCATAAGATATTATCTTTTGTTCACTTTTAGGCTTAGTAAGTATTTCTGATGCAAGATCTTCTTTAGATACCACAATCCACATATCATTTCTCACTTCAACATCTCTATTAATCAAATCAATAACAGGTACTATCCCTTCTTCTGCAATATCTTTGCTCACTATAAATACTCTTGCATGGGAAAGTTGAAGTTTATTTCCTATTTTTTTTATTGCGTCTCTAAATGCTGAATGTATAGTTTTATCTCTACTTTGTACTACATGAGATTTTAATTGCTTTGAACCTGGATATGTTTCTAGTATTTCTACGGTAACTATATATTCGTCTTTATCTTTGTCTTTATCTACAGCTACACCTGCTACATGTTTAAAATCATCAACTTCTGAATAATCCCAACACCCACAAAAGGATATTATATGGAAAATTATCATAAAAAAAATAATAATTTTATTTTTAATTACTTTCATTGCTTTTCCTTCTCTTTACATAATCTTTAAGTCGTATTCTATCTTTAGAAATAAATTTTGTTCTATATTTCAATAACCACCATGGTGCTCTTATTGTTGAATCCACTATGTTGTATTTTTCTAAATCTATTAGTTTTAACATATATGGAATTCCAAAAGTCTTTATAGACATTAATTGAATAATTAATGCCATACCTGCAAAAATCACTCCATATATTCCTAAAATAGAAGCTAAAATTAAAAATATAAATCTCCAAACAATTACACCTGTTCTCAGTTCATATAATATTAGTTCAGATATTCCTGCAATAGCTGTTACAATTACTATAGGATCACTTACAAATTTAGCATTTACAGCAGCATCACCTAATACTAAAGCTCCTACAATACTTACAGTGGCACCTATATGTTTGGGTAATCTTATTCCAGCTTCCCTTATTATCTCAAAAGTAATCAACATTAAAATTGCCTCTATAGCTGTAGGTAGTGGTACACCTTCTCTTGCTAAATATATACTAAAAGCTAATTTAATAGGAATCATCTCTTTATGAAATGTAACAAAAGCAACATAAATTGCTGGAATAGTTATAGTTAATATAAAAGCTATTATTCTTAGAAATCTATTTATAGAAGCATATAGAAAGTTATCATAATAATCTTCATTCACTTGAAAATGCTCTATAAATAAGTATGGTAAAGTTAGAACTGTGGGAGATCCTTCACACAATAAAGCAATTCTTCCTTGTAAAAGTTTAGATGCAACTACATCTGGTCTTTCTGTATTTCCTATGGTATTAAAAGGGGAAAGAGGATTATCCCTTATAAATTCTTGTATTGTACCTGTAGAAAAAAAACCTTCTATATCAATTTTATTTAGTCTATCTCCTAATTCATTTAATATTTTTTTGTTTACTATTCCATCCATATACGCTATACAAATTTTTGTTTTAGTTCTAACCCCCATTTCCTTAAAATGAAATTTTAATTCTGAGGAATTAATTCTTCGTCTTATCATAGTTCTGTATTCTCTTCAAGTGATTTTTTTATGACGTATTCTTTAGTATTATCTTTATTTATATTATTATTTCTATTCTTTTTAGATCCTAGAAGTTTTTTTAGACAATTTACCATAAAACCACTCCATATGATATGATTTTCTACCTAATATATTATTTGACAAAACATATTAAGTATTCATAATATGACTAAAAAAATAAAAAGAGAGACATTAATGTCTCTCTTTATTCTCAACTTTAAATCCAAAATACCGTTTGCCCTAATTTTGACACCCTATCTTCTGATAGGTGGGTGTTCTCACAGATACTTCATTATCCTTGCCTTAAACTGGTCTTATTGGTTAATTCTATATCTAAATTTTGAACTCCCTTTTATGCTCTGTAGGTTCAAAATATAGAGCCCTCAAATATTTCAGAAATTATTCTTTTGTTCTCTTCTTGTATTATATCAAATAAACTTTATTTTTTCAAGAGTATTTTTGGTGCAGGTGAAGGGACTTGAACCCATACGTTCATTGAACACACGCACCTCAAGCGTGCCTGTCTGCCAATTCCAGCACACCTGCATTATAAATAAATTATACTATTCCTATTGCATTTGTCAACACCTTAATTAATGAATAATGAACAAGGAATAATGAATAATTATGGATATTTTTTCTCCACTAATGTTACAAAAAAATTTTAATTGTATAGAATCCTGATGTTCAGCAAAGCTGAACGAACTACTCATAAAACAACTGCATGCCTAAGCCAATAAAATTAAAGATTTTCTGACACAAGAAAGAAAATCCTCCTTAATTGTTCATTATTAATTATTAATTGTTCATTGACTAAAGTTTCTATCTGTCATACAAAAATTTATATATCTTATAATTTACCTTTACTTTTTTCACATACTTATCCGTCTCTTCAAAGGGTATATTGTGTAAGTTTTGTCCATCTTTAGAATGCTCACTGTTTTTTAACCATTTTTGAACATTTCCTCGTCCTGCATTATAGGCTGCTATAACTAACTCAATATCTTTAAATTCAGTTCTTAAATTATCTAAATACCAACATCCCATTGATATATTTAATTCAGGTTCATGTAATCTTTCTACACTAAAGTCATTTATCTTCATCTGTTCAGCTATCCATTTGCCTGTTTCTGGTGTTATCTGCATAAGACCTGTAGCATTTTTATTTGAAACTGCATTTGGATTGCAATTACTTTCTGTTTTTATTATAGACGCCACTAAATAAGGATCTAAATTATTTTTATTTGAATAATAAAATATACTTTCCGAATACTTTAATGGATAAACCTTTTTTACAAAAAACATTGATAAATTTATTAAAAGTATTACTATAATAATTATCCAAACTAATTTAAACAGCTTTTTCAAATTAACCTCCCACTTCCTATAAACAATTGATAAATTTAAATAGTTTTTCCATTTGCATTTTAGTTTCTTCAATGGTACCACTATTATCTACTACAAAATCTACTAACTCTCTTTTTTCATCTAAGGGAATTTGTGCCTCTATTCTATTTAATATTTCATTCTCTTGTAAATTATCCCTAATTCCAACCCTTTTTATTTGAGTTATCTTATCCACCCATGAAAGTATTACAAAATCTAAATCCTTTTGCATATCCTGTTCAATTAACAGAGGTGCATCTAGTAAGCAAACTTTTTTACCCATTTCTTTATACAATTTAAATTGATTTTCTATTTCCATCTTTATATATGGTATTATTATATCTTCATATTTTTTTCTTTCTTCTTTTGAGCAAGAAAATATATAGTTTCCAAACTCTCTTCTTTTTAAATCGCCATATTCATCTAAATATTTTTCTCCAAAGTTATCTTTAATATATTCCAGTATAGAAGGATATTTTTCTAAAACTTCTCTTGCTATTTTATCTGCATCTATTACATCTATACCTTTATCTTTAAACATTTTAGCAATAGTACTTTTGCCGCTTCCAATGCCTCCAGTAAGACCTATTTTTAAAAACTTCGCCTTATTTTTTTTACAATATTTTTCTTTAAACCATTTTAGATCTATATCACTTAGCATCATACCAATTTTCTCCTTTATTTATGTCAACTTCAAGTGGTACACTAAGGGGTAATACATTTTCCATGCAATCTTTAACTATACTCTCAATCTCTTTTAATTCATCTTTATAAACATTTAATATAAGCTCATCGTGAACTTGTAATATAATTTTACTTTTTAAATTTCTTTCTTTAAGTGCATTAAAGACTTTAACCATAGCCATTTTTATTATATCAGCAGCACTTCCCTGAATAGGTGTATTCATAGCTAACCTTTCTCCTAAGGCTTTTACTATTTTATTTCTATTGCCTATTTCTGGTATAAACCTTCTCCTATTTAATATGGTAGTCACATACATATCCTTTTTGGCTTTATCTATAGTTTCATCCATGTATTTTTTTACATTAGGATATCTTTCAAAATAAGTATCTATATATCCCTTTGCTTCTTTTCTAGAAATTTTTAAATCTTTAGCTAAACTAAAATCTCCTATGCCATATACTATTCCAAAATTTACTGCCTTAGCATTTCCTCTCATAGTTTCCGTTACTTCTTCTATAGGTACTTTAAAAACTTCAGATGCAGTTTTTGTATGTATATCTGCATGATGCTTAAAAGCATCTATTAAATTCCTATCATCTGCTATATGAGCAAGAACCCTTAACTCTATTTGGGAATAATCTGCTGATAGTATAATGCTATTTTCATAATTAGGTACAAAAACCTTTCTTATTTCCCTGCCCATTTCATATTTTATAGGTATATTTTGAAGATTAGGTTCTGTACTTGAAAGTCTTCCTGTAGTTGTTACAGTTTGGTTAAAGCTTGAATGTATTCTTCCATCTTCATCTATTACATTCTTTAGTCCTTCTACATAAGTTGAATACAGTTTTGTAAGCTGTCTGTAATAGCTTATTTTATTTATAATAGGATGCTTATCTTCTAACGCTTCTAAAACTTGTGCATTGGTAGAGTATCCTGTTTTAGTTTTCTTTATAACAGGTAAATCCAATTTTTCAAATAAAATTTTTCCCAGTTGTTTTGGTGAATTTACATTAAACTCTTCATCTGCTAATTCATATATTTCCTTTTGAACTTTTTCTATTTCACCTTGAAGTTTATCTCCTATATCTTCTAGCATTTTTCCATCAACCTTAAAACCTTCCACTTCCATATCTGCTAGGACAAAGGCTAAAGGTAATTCTACTTCATAATAAAGTTTTTCCATTTGTAAATTAGTAATTTGTTCTTTTAAATTTACATATAATTTTTCTAATAACAAAATTTCTCTTATTTCTTTTTCTTCATCGTCTTTTACAATTTTATTTAAATACTCTTGTATTAATATAGGTAAACCATAGTCTGACTTTGAAGAATCTATAAGATATGCCGCTATTTTTAAATCAAAAGAAGCTATATTGAATTCCACACTTAATTTTTTAAGAGCTATAGCTGGTACTTTTACATCATAACCTACTATTCTAGAACCATTTTTTTCAAAAATATTTTTCAGAAATTCCACGATTTTATCCTTATTTTCTTCAATTATATCTTTTATATTAATTACATAGCAACTTCCTTTAAATAGAATATATAATTTTTCTAAAGCTATTTTAGAATATAAACTTGTATCTGTAGTTTTAAAATTCACATATATTTTTTCATCTTCACTATTTTCTATTGTATAGCATAGTTTAAATAAACCATCTATATTATGAATTTCTTCATATATTACATCTTCTTCATTTTCTAAATCTTTAGTATTTTCACCTTTAAGTATTTTATCCATTAAAGTTTTAAATTGAAGCTTTGTAAATATTTCTCTTACTCCATTTATATCATATTCTTCTTTAGATTTAATTTTTTCCAAATCCATGTCTATAGGAACATTTCTCATAATAGTGGCTAACTTTTTACTAAATATAGCCTGTTCGCTATTTTCTATTAAATTTTCCTTTAATTTTTTCCCACTTAAATTTTCTATGTTATTTAATACATTTTCTACACTACCATATTCTTTTATAAGTTTTAGTGCAGTTTTTTCTCCTATACCAGGAACTCCTGGTATATTGTCTGAAGGATCTCCCATAAGCCCTTTTACATCTATAAATTCTTGTGGAGTAACACCCATTTCATCTATAACCTTTTGTCTATCATATATTTCTCTTTCAGTTATACCTCTTTTAGTAAATAAAATCTTTGTAGTATCTGACGCCAATTGAAGAGCATCTTTATCTCCAGTTACTATGTAAACTTCTATATTTTTTTCTTCTGCAAATTTAGATAAAGTACCTATTAAATCATCAGCTTCGAAACCCTCTATCTCAAATATTTCTATTGCCAATTTAGAAAGTAAATCCTTTAATATAGGGAATTGCTCTGCCAATTCTTCTGGCATTTTCTTTCTTCCTGCTTTATAATCCTTATAAGCCTCATGCCTAAATGTAGGTGCACTTTTATCGAATGTACAAACTATATAGTCTGGTTTTATATCCTCTTTAATTTTTAAAAGCATATTTATAAAGCCATATATCCCATTAGTATGAATTCCTTCATGATTAGTTAATGGTGGTAATGCATAAAAAGCCCTATTCATTAAGCTATTACCATCTAATATTACTAATTTATCCTTTTGTAACATTAATATCTCTCCTATCAAAATCTATCTTAAGTATACAGTTCCTCTATAATTTGATATACTTCTCTTTAATTCATAGTATTCATCTGAAGGAAACTTATTTAATATTTCCTTTAGTATTTCAAAAGCAACTATATTTTCTAAAATAATAGATGCTGGTACAACAGCAGATACATCTGATCTCTCATATCTTGTTGTAGTTTCTTTTCTATTTCTTAAATTTACAGTCCTAATATCTTTTCTTACAGACGGTATGGGTTTTATATATACTTTTATATCTATATTTTCTCCATTTGAAACTCCAGCTTCTATACCTCCACAATTATTTGTAACTCTTTTAATCTTTCCTTTTTCATATATAATTTCATCATTAAAAGTACTTCCTCTTAAATTTAAATCCATACCATTTCCAAATTCTATAGCCTTAACTCCTTGAAGTGACATAATAGCATAACTAAGTATAGCATCTAATTTTCTATCCCATTGAGAATAGCTTCCAAGTCCTATAGGAACACCCTTTATAGATAAAAATACTGTTCCTCCTATAGTTTCTCCCTGTTCTCTACAAATATCTATTTTCTTAATAAAAGATTTTTCTACTTCTTCATTATAGCATCTAAGTATGCTGTTATCTATTTTTTTATATTTACAAGGATCAAATAAATCAACCTTTTCATCGAAAAGATTTCCTATACTGTGAACCTTACTTCTTACTTCTATACCAATACTTTTAAGCATTTGTTTACAGAGTGCCCCCACTGCCGTTCTTATACTAGTTTCCCTTGCTGAGGTTCTTTCTATACTATCTCTAATATCACCTGTACCATATTTAAAATATCCTACTAAATCTCCATGCCCTGGTCTAGGTATGGTTATTTTTTCATCTCTTTTTGCTTCCTTTGATAATATTTTTTTCCAATTAGGGGCATCATTATTATATATAACCATAGTAATTGGATTTCCTGTTGTGGTATTTCCCCTTACCCCTGATAAAAATTGTACTTTATCTTCTTCTATTTTCATTCTGTCTCCTCTACCATAGCCCTTTTGCCTTCTTTTTAATTCATTATCTATAAAATCTATATCAATTTTAAAGTTAGATGGAATTCCATCTATTATAGCTACCATTGCTTTACCATGAGATTCTCCGGCATCTAAAAATCTAAGCATATTATATCTCTCCATTCAAATTAATTATATTAACCAATTGTGTCTAATACTATTTTAATATATATTTTGCCTTTATTCATTCATAACTTACTTTATTTTTCAAATTTCATTTTATTTTCTATAGAACTCTATAATTTATTTTACTTAAATTATAACTTTCTGTCTTTAGTTTATGTTTATTTTTTATTACATTTAAAGGTTGAAATTTACATTTTATTGAATTAAATTTATATTATTAAATTTTTTGGAGGTGCACGATGCACAAATTGGAATATGAATTTGTAAACAATACTCCTATTTTCAAATGCAATTATTGTGGACATTGTAACAAAGAAATGGAGGCTACATCATTTACTTCAGTAAAAAATAGAGGCTGCTGTTGGTATTTTCCCAAATATACGCTATTTAACATAAAAAACATTTTAAATATGGATAAAGAAGATTTTATAATTTCTCTTTTACACAATAAAAATTCAAATATATCTAGTTATTCTATAGAAGTTAAAGGTTCTTTTGAAGAAGAAGAATATATAAAGTTTATAAAAGAAAATGAACCTACAGATAATTGTTTTGACTATAAATTATTTTTTAGAAAATGTTCTTTTGTTACAGATAAGGGATGTTCCTTAGATTTCTCTCTAAGACCTCACCCTTGCAATTTGTATCTATGTAGAAATATTATCTCTGCTTGCTGGGAGAACTACTCAGCTTTTTCAAGAGAACGAAAAGATTATTTTTCATATTGCAATTACTATAATGAATACTTAAAATATGCTCTTATGGATAAAAATCTAGATTTAATCTCATCCCCATTAGCGACTTTAGAATTTTTAAAGAATATATCTATACCTGATTTTGAAGCAAGCAAAATTAAATCTATAATTTTTAATCTTTATGGAGATATAGCAATTTAAATTTTATTTATAAGTAAAATATTAAATATTATAAAAATATAAAAAAATATTGTTAATTCTCTCATTTGAATTAACAATATTTTTTTTCAAAATCCTCTAATTCCTTTAATTCTTTTTTCTTTTTAGCTATCATAGTATTTAATACCTTATAGGTACTTGTACCTACATCTGCTTGTTTTTGAACAACTTTACCTTGAATATATATATATAGCGCTAAAATATCCTTCTGAAATTCTAAGCAACTTTTAAAAACACTTTTAATATTAAACACATCTGGTGCTACAATTTTATTACTAAATTCATCTATTAAAAAAGAGATCTTATCATATACAACAAAATTAATTTCTTCCATTTGTGTTTTTTCTACTTCTTCTTTTAATTTTTTATTAAACTCTATATTCTCATCTAATTTTTTCATAAGCACTTTGATAAGTACATATATTCTTGTATTATTTTTTATTTCCTCTAATCTAGCACCACAAATACTTCTCTTTTTTTCCTCTACATAAATTATTTTAGCTAATAAGTCCGAAGCTGTATATGCCAATATCTTCATCTCCTAAAATTTCAACTATAATTTCAATGAAATAATTATATACTAAAATTACATTAATTGTCCATTAGCCATTCTTTATTTACTGCTGCTTATTCATTAAATATACTTGACTATTATTAGTCTATATGATATTATTTTTCTTGTAACTTGCCGGAGTGGTGGAATTGGCAGACGCGCTGGATTCAAAATCCAGTGGGGCTTAAACCTCGTGCGGGTTCGACCCCCGCCTTCGGCACCATATAAAAAAGAGAAACCCCTTAACCTATTTAAAACAATGTGTTTCTAGGTTAGGGGGTTTGGGTTATATGAATCCCTCAATGGTTTCCGCTCTTTTATACGCTTTCTCCGTTATTTCCTTTGGATATCCAATATAATCTAAAAGCTTTATTGCATTTCTTGTCTGTAAAACTCCTGATTTTAATTTATAATCAAAACTCAATCCACTTTGGCTATTAACATCTTCACTAAAGTAGTAGAATTCATAACTATCCTTTAAAATATCTACAAGCTCTCTATCATGTGTAGCTACAATAGAAATAGTCTTTTCATTATTTATGTAAGTTAATATCTCTACTGACATAGCTATTCTCTCTATTGGATTAGTTCCTCTAAATATTTCATCTATAGGACAAAATACAGGTAATTCTTTTTTTAGAGCATTTACTATTCTAAGTATTCCTTCTGCTTCAGCCATATAGTAGCTTTTTCCCTTTAATAAGTCATCATTAGGACTAATTGATGAAACTATATTAAAAAATGAAGCTTTATATTTCTTAGCTAATGCAAAGTAAAAGGTTTGAGATAAAATTATATTTATACCTAACATTCTTAAAAAAGTTGATTTTCCAGACATATTTGTACCTGTAAGAACAACACCCTTATCTTTAATGGAAATAGTATTTGCCACAGGATTATCTAAAAGGGGATGAATTCCATCT
Source organism: Clostridium cochlearium (assembly GCF_900187165.1). NCBI lineage: Bacteria > Bacillati > Bacillota > Clostridia > Eubacteriales > Clostridiaceae > Clostridium > Clostridium cochlearium. The sequence continues at coordinate 1,836,451 of NZ_LT906477.1, forward strand.
GTAATATCTAATGAAACCTCATCTACAAAATTTGGTTTTACATAATCATACTTTAAGCTTTTTTGATAACCTGATATTGAAAGTATTGCATCTAGTTCCCCTAATGTATAAAATATATTCTTTCTATCATATCTAAAAAAGTATTTTTTGCATCTATACTCAATTCAAAAAATATACATAAAAGTTTTTCTCTTAAATTTGAATTATTTTTAAATACCTCAATTAATTTATCCCTCTTTTTTAAACTTTCTTCATCCTTTAGTGGATTTCTTAGCATATAATATAAAGCCGACTCTCCTGGAGTGCTATTGGTTCTATCTAATTTTTCATAGACACTATCCATGTCCATATCGCTCCAGGTATCATCATCAATTGTATATTCTCCTTTTTTGCTCATATCAAAAAATTTTCTTATATATTGAAATTTCCTATTCTTTTCAACTTCCTCTTCATATTGTTTTCTCCCTTCACTATAAATATTTTATATATAATATATTATCATAAACTATTTTATTAAAATATTATCTACTCTATTTCTCCATAAAAAAGCTAAAAGCATCTTTGGAGTATCCATTAGCCTTGTCCACATTTTTTATATTTCTAATATGATATATTTTATTTTCATAGTCCTTTGCTTGATTATCACATATATAGGCATAATCGTAGCTTCCTTCTTTTACCCATGCCATAAACACATAAGTATGAGTTGGAACACTCTTTTTATTTCCACAACCATCTGTTGTAAAACATATATTTCCTGGTTTTAATTTTTTATAATCTGTTTTTTTCTTCCATCCATGCCCTTCTAAAAAACTTATAAGGCTTTCTGTATTTGCCATATTCTTTGGAACATTATAATTATTTTTTCTAAGTACTTCTGATATAAAATAAACACAAGTATTTTCAGACTTGCCATTATTTAAAGCTACACCTGAATAATAGGTCTCTATTCTATTATTTTTATCTTGTAAATATTTATATATATTTTTTCTTAACTCTCTATTATTTTCAATAGCATTAATTTTTTGTAATGCCATTATAGATAATATAACTACAAATAAAAACTTTATAATTATTTTTACTTTTCTCTTCTTCAAGACAAATTCCTCCTATAGTATTGATATAAGTTAATTATAATTAATAAAGTTTAATTATATCTTTATTAATTATTACAAATTTCTTACGAAAATAAACTGTAAACAATTATAATTATTTACAGTTTATTCTTTATATTTTTATTGAATTTTTCCCCTTCCCAATATAGAAACTTCTTTTATAACTTTTCCTTTCTTTACTAAATAAGCCTTTTCGTATAAATTACATACAGGGCAAATATGATTAGGAATTATCTCTATTTTATCTCCTATGTTTACTTTTTTACTAAAGTCTTTATTGTTTATTAGTCCATGTTCATCATACACTCCAGATAGCATAATTCCATCTGAGTTTTTAATTAATCCATTAGTAACATTTGTAGAACATATTCCCTTAGTTCTAAATTGTGCTGTTAGGGCTTTAGCTCCTGCATCTAAAACAATTCTTTTTTCTGTAGGTTTACTTATAATAGTTGATAATACTGTTGCAGCACATCTATTAAAATCCCCTATAGCAAACCCCTGAGATGTATCCATAAATATATATGTTCCAGGTCTTATTTCAGTTATTTGAGGTAAAATTTCTCCATGCATAAGAGATGGTGTAGAACCTATGCTTATTGTGTCTATATCCACTCCTAAACTCTTTACAATTTCCCCTGCCTTAATGGTTTTTCTTTGACTAATAAGAGATTCTTCTATGCACTTTTCTGAGTTTTCCACATTATAGCAATGTCCTTAATGGGAAAATACCCCTTTAAGTTTAATCCTATCCTTTGTTTTTATATACTCTACCAAATCCACGAGTTGCTCTTTTGTAATTATCCCAGATCTTTCTTCTCCAACCTCTATTTCAATTAATACTTTTATAGGTTTTTCTTCATTTTTAAATACTTGTTGTAACTGGTCTATTTGAAATTTATTATCTACACCTATACTTATATTTATTTTTCTATTAAGTTCTCTAACTCTTTTTAATTTTGATATTCCAACTATCTCATTTGCAATAAATATATCATTTATACCGCTATCTTTCATAACCTCAGCTTCCCCAACCTTTGCAACAGTTATACCTTTTGCGCCTTTTTCTAATTGAAGTTTTGCAATATATGGCATCTTATGGGTTTTAGTATGAGGTCTTAATTTAACATTATATTTATTTGCTTTTCTTTGCATAAAATCAATATTATCCATCATAATATCATAATCAACAATTAATGATGGAGTATCTAAAAAACTATATTTTGATAAACACATAAACTTCTCCCCTTTAATTTTAATTATTATTATATATAATTAAATAATAACAACACACCTTTAAGAAAGGAAGATTAAATTGAAAAAATCTAATTTGTATATGTTTTTATTATTAATATCCTTTGTATTTTTATTAGGATGCGGTAGAAATAATGCTTACCATAGTGAAAATATTAAAAATAAAACCTCTAATAATAAAAAATCAGATACTAATTCAGATACTAATAATGATAATATAAAATTAAAACTTAATAGTATGAGTTTAGATGAAAAAATTGGTCAATTACTTGTTGTAGGCTTTGATGGATATGATATAAATGAAAACATAGAAAAATTAATTAAAGAAAATCATGTAGGAGGAGTCATTTTATTTAGCCACAATATAGAAAATGCACATCAATTAATAAATTTAACTAATGCATTAAAAACTTTAAATTCACATAATAAAATACCTCTGTTTATATCTGTTGATGAAGAAGGTGGAAGGGTTAGCAGAATGCCTAGAGAATTTAAAAAACTCCCTAGTAATAAAATTATAGGTAAAATAAATAATAGTAATCTTAGTTACAATATAGGTAGAATAATTGCAAAAGAACTTACATTCCTTGGATTTAATATGAATTTTGCACCGATTTTAGATATAAACAGTAATCCACAAAACCCTGTAATTGGGGATAGATCTTTTGGTAATAATGTAGATATAGTTAGTAAATTAGGTATTAAAACTATGGAAGGATTAAGAGATGGTAACATTATCTCTGTAGTAAAACATTTCCCAGGACATGGTGATACTTCAGTTGATTCTCATGTGGGACTTCCTTTAATTAATCATGATATGAAAAGATTAAAAGAATTTGAATTAATGCCTTTTAAAGAGGCCATAAATAATAATGTAGATGTAGTAATGATATCCCATATATTATTACCTAAAATAGACCCTGCCTATCCTGCAACTATGTCAAAAACAATAATAACAGATGTTTTACGAAGATATCTAAACTTTAATAAAGTGGTTATTACAGATGATATGACTATGGGAGCTATTACAAATAATTATGCTATTTCTGATGCAGCTATTAAATCTATAAATGCTGGAACAGATATTATTTTAGTATGTCATGGTTATAATAACCAAACAGCTATAATAACATCCCTAAAAGAGGCCGTAAAAAACGGTACAATAACAGAAGATAGAATCAATGAAAGTGTTTATAGAATACTAAAATTAAAAGAAAAATATAAAATAAATAATAATACAGTAGATAATGTAGATATTGATAAAATAAATAATGAAATTAAAAATATTTTTTAACATAAAGTCTTTTAATATATTTTTATACTATGGTAAAATCTTTATATAGAAAGGTTGTGATATTTTGAAAATTGACTTTGAAAAAATAGTAAATGAAGTTTCTATTAAAGCTACTGAAGATGCTTTAAAATGTTCTCCATCAATTTTAGCTTTACCTGAGGATATAGCAGATGAGGTTGAAACTTATAAATTATTAATAGCCTATACCAATGCTTTAGTTGCAAGATCTCTTGAAGAATACCATAAAACTATTATAAAAGAAATTAAAAAGGATTAAATGTGAAAAGCTGTTGACAATTTTATTTGATAACAGCTTTTTTTAATATAATTTTATTCTATAAATACTATTCTAATTATTCATAACTGCAAGATCAAATTTCCAATAAATTCATAATACCTAGACATTTCAATGTAAACGTTATAAAATATAGTTAGACAAAGCATGCAATGTAAGGATATTATAGACTATTTAATAAGACTTTCTCATGGTATAATTTATGATTGGTGTTTAAATAATGGTGATTATTCTCTAGAAGAGGTTACAAGAAAATCTCTTAATTGTGTTATACAACTGCTTACATAAAAAAAATAAGAGATACTTCTATATAGATCTATCTCTTATCTTTATCCACCTTTTTAGTTACTTTTTATATGCATCTAATTCCCTAATTTAGCTCTTAATAGGTTTAATCCTAATACAATAAATATAATTCCTGTTATCTTATTTAATGAATTAGCTAATCCAAATTTTTTACTTATGTTTTCTATTATATATGATGAAAATACCGCTAGAATTATAGACCATGTAGTTGCAGTTATAACAAATGTAAATCCAAGTAATAAAAATGGAATTGCTCCATATGTATTATTAGAATTAATAAATTGAGGTAAAAATGCCAAGAAAAACAATGCTACTTTAGGATTAAGAACATTAGTTATAACTCCTTGAAAATATATCTTTTTAATGCTATTTTTTTTATTGTCGTCCTTTTTTACAAGCATAGAGGATTTTGATATTAATGAACGAATACCAAGATAAATTAAATAACTTGCACCTAAATACTTAATAATGTTAAAAGCATAAGCTGATTTAGTTAATATTGCTGATAAACCTAGAGCTGCCATTACTGTATGTATAATACATCCAGTATTAATGCCCAAAGCAGACATTATTCCTACCTTTTTCCCATTTGAAATACTATTTCCCAATATATACATAGTATCTGCACCAGGTGTTAAATTTAACATAATAGCTGAAATTATAAAAACACCATAATTTACAATTCCAAACATAATACCATCCCCCTTCCTAGTTAAATTATAAATACATAAACTGCCAGAATATAAGTTAACACAAGATTTTTCTTATATAATTAAATCAAAAAAGCCATCTAATTTCAGATAGCTCTCTTATTTTAATTAATTTTAATTTATGTACTTTTTTTCTTGTTTATGTATATTATTAATTCTCATATTTTTTATAAATTCATCGTAGAATTGTAAAAAACCACTTTTCTTAATCTCATAGTTGTATTCTTCTAGTAAAAAGTCTTCAGCATAATTTAAACTCATAAATTCATCTAAATTATCAATATTTAAATTATTTAAATATTGATCTACTAATTCATTCATTTGATCTGATGTCATATTATCTATGTCATACCCATCTCTTTTTATTAAAAATAAAATTTCTTCAGCAAGTTTTATTATTTCTTCTCTAAATTCTCCCATTAAATCCCCCCGTTCTTATGTAAATATATTCTACCTTTTTATAACAATTCCTCTTTATTTATAAATATATTCAGATAAATCATAAAAATTTATGATTTTTTTATAAAATTAATTTATTGTTAACAATTTATTTTTCACCTTCAGTATGATATAATATAAGGAAAATCTAAATTAGAGAATAGGAGAAATTCACATGAAAAAAAGTACTAAGGACGCATTTGTTATCGGATTAGCACTATTTGCTATGTTTTTTGGTTCTGGGAATTTAATATTTCCTCCCTATCTTGGTAAGCTTGTAGGAAACAATTATCCTATAGCTATACTGGGCTTTCTTATAACTGGAGTTGGACTTCCTTTACTTGGTATACTCTCTTGTGCCAAAGTTAATGGTACCTTTAGGGATATAGCAAGTCCTGTTGGAAAAATTTTTGCAGTAGCTGTAACCACATCCATTATTTTAGCTATAGGCCCTATGATTGCTATTCCAAGAACAGCAGCTACAACTTATGAATTAAGTATACAACCATTTTTTCCAAATATAAATATAACTACTGCTATTATAATTTATTTTTTAATTAATTTAGCATTCGTACTTAGACCATCATCAATAATAGACACTATAGGGAAATTTTTAACACCTGCCCTTCTTATTTTGCTATTAACTATAATAATAAAAGGGATTTTATTTCCAATTGGCTCTATTTCAAGTACTCCTTTTGAAAATGTATTTTCAAATTCCTTATTGGAAGGATATCAAACAATGGATGCTACTGCTTCAGTAATTTTTGCTTCCATTATAATAGCTACTGTTAGACAAAAAGGATATGATAATGTTTCTGATATAATAAAAATAACTTCTTTATCTGGTATTATCGCAGTTATAGGACTTGGAACAATTTATGGTGGTCTGATGTATCTTGGAAGTCAAACTGTAAATATTTTCCCTGGGGATATAACTAAAACTACCCTACTTACCCAAATAACCCAAACCATATTAGGTAAAACCGGTTCTGTTTTTCTTGCTTTAGCTGTGGCATTAGCATGTATGACTACATCTATAGGACTTACATCCTCAGCTGCTAATTATTTTGAAGAAATAACCAATGGGAAATTAAACTATAAATTAAATGCTATTATAGTTTCAGTTATGAGCATACTAATTGCTACTTTAGGTGTAGATGATATAGTTGCCTTTGCTTTTCCTATATTACAAATATTATATCCTATAGTAATAGTTTTAGTTATATTAACATTTTTAGGATTTAATAATAAAACTATTTTAACCATAACTGCATACACTACATTATTGATAGGTATTTTAGATAATCTAAAATCTGTAGGTTTAAATATTGGATTCATAAATAAATTTATTTCATTTATTCCATTATCCAATATAGGCTTTAGTTGGCTAATACCTGCTGTAATAGCATTTTTATTTTCTTTAGCCTATGTAAAAGCAAAAGGAAATAAAACAGTTAATGAATTTTAATTAAAAAAGCTATATATAAAAAATGGTCTATTCCTATAAGGGACAGGCCATTTTTTTATTAAATTTTATTTATTTCTATTCATTAAACAAAAAGTCCCGCTATGACGTTATATAGATTAACTCCTTGAACCCTATCCCTTCTTAAGTGGGCATCTCCTCATTGCTTCTTGTCTCTTAAAACAATGTTTAAGCATCATTCCACAACGAGAGTTTGGATTCCCTTTGTAAATGTGTTGGATCAGGATAAATCTATTTTTCCGTACATAGCAGGACTTATATTCAATTAATTGTTATATATATTATACTATATTTTTTTTATATTGTTAAGTCATATTACTTCTTTATTTTTATTCCCAATTCATCTAATTGCATCTCATCTACTACATTTGGAGCTTCTGTCATTGGGCAGAATGCATTTTGATTTTTAGGGAAAGCTATTACATCTTTTATATTTTCAGTTCCACTTAAGAACATTATCATTCTATCAAATCCAAAAGCTAATCCCCCATGTGGTGGTGGTCCAAACTTAAATGCTTCTAATAAGAATCCGAATCTTTCCCAAGCTTTTTCTTGTGTAAATCCTAAAACTTGGAACATTTTTTCTTGAAGCTTGCTATCGTGTATTCTAATACTTCCTCCACCTAATTCTTCTCCATTTAATACTATGTCATAAGCCTTTGCTCTAACTTTACTTGGATCTGTATCAAGATATGGTATATCCTCATCCATAGGAGATGTAAATGGATGATGCTCAGCTTCCCATCTATCTTCCTCTTCATTGTAGGACACTAATGGAAATTCTGTAACCCATACAAATCTAAATTCATCATTATCTTTAAGGAGTTCTAATTCTTTGGCTAAATGAAGTCTTAATTGACCTAAACTTTGTTGAACTACTCTTTCCTTAGCATCTGATACTATAAGTATTAAATCTCCTACTTTGGCATCCATTTTATGAATAATAGCTTTTAATTCTTCATCTGTTAAGAATTTAGCTATAGGAGATTTTATTTCATCTTCTCTGTAAGCTATCCATGCTAATCCTTTAGCTTTAAATGTCTTTACAAATTCACCTAATTTATCTATTTGTTTTCTGCCCATGTCTGCACAGTTTTCAGCTTTTATAGCTCCAACAGTTCCACCATTTTCTATAACATCTTTAAACACTTTAAAATTAGTTTCTTTTAATACGTCTTCTAAGTATTCTATTTCCATTTCAAATCTTAGATCTGGTTTATCTGATCCATACTTACTCATGGCTATTTTATATGGCATTCTTTCTATAGGTAGCTTAACATCCTTACCTACTACATTTTTAAATACATGCTTTATTAATCTTTCGTTTAAATCTATTACATCATCCATTTCCACAAAGGACATTTCTAAATCTATTTGTGTAAATTCTGGCTGTCTATTAGCTCTTAAATCTTCATCTCTAAAACATTTTACTATTTGAAAATATCTATCAAAACCTGATACCATTAATAGCTGCTTAAATAACTGTGGTGATTGAGGCAATGCATAAAACATTCCAGGATAGTTTCTACTTGGCACAAGATAGTCTCTTGCACCTTCTGGAGTACTTTTAGTAAGCATAGGAGTTTCTATTTCTAAAAAACCTTCTGCATCTAAAAAATCTCTAACAGCTTTTGCTGTTTTGTGTCTTACCATTAATTTTTTTTGCATATCTGGTCTTCTTAAATCTAAATATCTATATTTAAGTCTTATATTTTCTCCTGCATCTAAATCTTCCTTTATATATATAGGAGGAGTTTCTGATTCTGATAAAATCTTTATACTTTCTCCTTGTAATTCAACCATTCCTGTTGGTAAGTTTTCATTTACTGCTTGCCTTTTTATTATTTTTCCTGTAACAGCTAAGCAATACTCTGATCTAACTGTATCTGCTTTTTCAAAAGCTTCTTTATTTATTTCTTCTCCAAATACTACTTGAAGAATTCCATCTCTATCTCTTAAATCTATAAAAATTAATCCTCCAAGATTTCTCTTTCTTTGAACCCATCCCATTACTGTGTGTTGTTCGTTTATATTGTCTTCTCTTAATTGACCACACATAATGGTTCTTTTTAGTCCTTTTAATGCTTCTCCCATTTTTCTTCCTCCTCATATCAATTTAAATATTGATATTTATTGAATTTTATTTATAAAGTTCTTCTAATGCATGAACTTTTCTTCTAACCATTTCTTCTACTCTTTTATTATACTCTATTACATCCTTTACATTAGGTACTCTTTCAATCCTATTTTCATCTCTAAATACTATTTTTGATACTCCATCAGCTCCAAGTGCAATTATTGTTTGTCTTTCTTCAATCATTTGTATATTATATATACATTCTTTTCCTTCTGTGGAATAACCCACATTTTCCATATTTCCTAACATGTTCTTTTGTCTATACATATAATAGGGTTTCATATTTAATTTTTCTGCTAATTTAGAAGTTGTTTGAAACATTTCATTTAATTCATCTTGATTATAATTTAATATACTCTCTAATTTATTATAAAGCTTAGAGCCCCTTTTTATAGACATACCATGAACTGTTAGACTATCAGGTTTTAGTTGCAATATTTTTTTATATGTATTTTCAATATATGATATACCTTCTCCTGGAAGTCCTACAATTATATCCATATTTATATTGTCAAAGCCAAGTTCCCTTGCTTCATTAAAACTTCTAATCACATCCTCCACTGTATGACTTCTCCCAATTACTTTCAAAGTATCATCATTCATAGTTTGAGGATTTATACTTATTCTAGAAACATTGTATTTCTTCATAGTTTTAAATTTTTCTTTATTTATACTATCAGGTCTACCACATTCTACTGTAAATTCTTTTGTATTTCTATTGCATATAAAGTTATTATATATTTTTTCCATTATATATTCAAATTGATTATTGTCTACAGAAGTAGGAGTACCACCACCAAAATAAACAGTTTCTACAAGTAATTCTTTTTTATCTATATATTTTCTTATTTTTTCTATTTCAAAACTTAGGCACTTTATATACTCTTCCACCAATTTTTTATTTTTCCCAATAGGATTTGATGTAAAAGAGCAATATAAGCATCTTGTAGGGCAAAAAGGCATGCCAATATAAATGCTTATAGATTTATTATCTTTGTTTACAAAGTTCTCTTCTCTTTTTGCTACATCTATACACAATTGCGCTTTTTCTCTAGATGTAAGATAGTTTTTATAATAATAATCTATTATATCTTGAGAAGTTTTATTTTTAGTCAACAAAGAAAGAGCTATTTTACTAGGTCTTATACCAATTAAGGTTCCCCATGGAAAGCTCTTTTTTGTTTCATCTTTTAAATATAAATAAATTGATTTTTTTACATTATCTTTTTGAGATATACTTTCATCTATTAAATACTTCTTCTTATTATTTTTTCCATTTATGATAATATAGTTATCTTCTAAAAATACATTGTAATTAGCTTCTTGTTCTTCTACAAAATTAATTTCTGCATTAGGAAAAAATATATTAAATAGCTGATAAATTCCATACTTATATTTTGCATGATTTAATTTCATATCTAATTTTATATTTATAATCATTATATCTCCTTATTTCTATAAAATTTATAAGAAAGGATTAGATATCTTTTCTTTACCTACAGTAGTTTCCATTCCATGTCCTGGCAATACTAATGTATCCTCTGGAAGAGTTAATATTTTTTCTTTTATGCTATTTATTAGTATTTCAAAATTTCCTCCATAAAAATCTGTTCTTCCTATAGAGCCTTCAAAAAGGGTGTCACCTGTAAATATTATATCATCTACTATAAAACACATTCCTCCCAAGGAGTGACCAGGTGTTTCTATACATTTTATATCTTTTTCACCAATTTTAAAGCTATCCCCTTCTTTTATTTTAATATCTGCTGCTCCACAGGTTTCTGGTGTGCCAAATAATTGTAAGCTTTTTAAAATTGCCTCTTCATCCTTTTCATTTATACATACTGGAGCCTTTAATGCATCTCTTACCTTTTTAACTGCGCTTACATGATCTACATGGCCATGAGTTAACAATATATATTTTACCTTACAATTCATTTTATTTAATTCTTGTAAGATTAAATCAGCATATTCTCCTGGATCTACAACTATACCTTCCTTACTTTTTTTATCCATTAATATATAACAGTTAGCTTGATACATACCCACAGGGATTCTCTTTAATTCCACTTTATCACTCCTAAATTATTTTTTTACTATCTATTATTAAAGTAACCGGTCCATCATTTTCTATTGAAACTAACATATCTGCTCCAAATTCACCTGTCTGCACTTCTCCTAAAACTTCTCTACACTTTTCTACAAATTCTTCATAAAGTTTTTCTGCCTCATCTCCTGAAAGGGCTTCTATAAAGCTAGGTCGTTTACCTTTTCTACAATCTCCATAAAGAGTAAATTGTGATATTACAAGTAGTTCTCCTCCTACATCTAATAAAGATTTATTCATTTTTCCATTTTCGTCTTCAAATATTCTGAGTCCTAATACTTTATCCACTAAATATTCTAAATCCTTTTGAGTATCATCCTTACATATTCCTAATAAAACATTTAATCCACCATTTATGCTACCTATAACTTTTCCATCTACTTCTACTTTTGAAGATTTAACTCTTTGTACCACTGCCCTCATTTAAATCACCTCTAATTTTTTGTCCTATAAACATCATTTATACCATTTAATATTCTTATTTTTTTCATAACACTTTCTAGTTGTTCAATATTTGATATTTTTAATTTTATATTTATCAATACTTTCTTCTCTCTAGTAGTTTTAGCATTTATAGCATATAAATTAGCTTTTTCATTATTAATTATATCCATAATTTGGGATAATAATCCCTCTTTATCTTCAGCTTCTACCTCTATTTCTGCTATATATTCTCCTGAGCTATATCCTACCCAATTTACTTCAATTATTTTACTTATATCCTCCTCTATTAAATTTTGTAGATTTTTACAATCTCTTCTATGAATAGATACTCCTCTACCCTTTGTTATATAACCTATTATTTCATCACCAGGTACTGGATTACAACATTTTGAAAATCTAACTAATATATTATTCTGCCCTTTTACTTCTACTCCTAGTCCATTACCTTTTTTTCTTTTGGATTTTTTATTATATTTATTAACTTTAGTATTTTTATTAAAATCTTCTATTACTTCTTCATTTGAAATACTAACCTTTTGACTATGTTCATGCTGTTCCTTAAATTTTAAAACAATATTAGACGCTATTAAATCACCTATTCCAACTGCTGCATATAAATCTTCTACGGAGTTTAAATTGTATTTTTTTAATATTATATTTAAAAACTCACCTTTTGAAATTTCTCCAAAATTATATCCTTGTTTTTTAGCTTCCTTTTCTAAATATTCCTTGCCCTTACTTGTATTTTCTTCTCTTTTAGCTTTTTTAAACCAAGATTTTATTTTGCTTTTAGCTTGATTGCTTTTTACAATATTTAGCCAATCTATACTTGGTCCTTTAGAATTTGATGATGTAATTATTTCTACAATTTCGCCAGTTTTTAAATTATAATCTAAAGGTACCATTTTATTGTTTACTTTTGCTCCTACACATTTATTCCCTATATCTGTATGTATTTTATATGCAAAATCTATAGGTGTAGATTTACTTGGTAAATTAATAACGGAACCCTTTGGAGTAAATACAAAAACTTCATCAGAAAACAAATCTATTTTAAACCCTTCCATAAATTCAGTAGCATCTGATGTTTCTCTTTGCCATTCTAATATTTCTCTTAGCCAAGTAAGTTTTATATCTATATTATTTTGTTCAGTTTTTCCCTCTTTATATTTCCAATGTGCAGCTATTCCATATTCTGCTGTTTTGTGCATTTCAAAGGTTCTTATTTGTATTTCAAAAGGTTTGCCTTGTGGACCTATAACAGTTGAGTGTAAGGATTGATACATATTAGGTTTAGGCATTGCAATATAATCTTTAAAACGTCCTGGAATGGGTTTATACATAGTGTGAACTATACCTAGTGCAGCATAGCAATCTTTAACTGTATCTACTAATATTCTTATTGCAGTTAAATCAAAAATTTGATCTAAAGTCTTATTTTTTTTAATCATCTTTCTATATATACTATAGAAATGCTTAGGTCTTCCTTCTATGTCAGATTTTATTCCTGCCCCCTCAAGGCTTTCTTTTAATTCATTTACTATCAATTCTATATATGCTATTCTTTCAACTCTTCTCTCAGCTATTTCTTTAACAAAACTATAATATTCATTAGGATTTATATATCTAAAAGCTAAATCTTCTAATTCCCATTTTATTTTAGATATTCCTAACCTATGAGCTAAAGGTGCATATATATCAAAGGTTTCTTTTGCCTTTTCTTTTTGCTTTTCTACAGGCATATACTTTAATGTCCTCATATTATGTAATCTATCGGCTAACTTTATAAGTATTACTCTTACATCCTGTGCCATGGCTAAAAGCATTTTTCTTACATTGTCTGCTTGCTGCTCTTCTTTACTCTTATATTTTATTTTTCCTAATTTAGTTACTCCTTCCACTAAATCAGCTATTTGTTTATTAAATTCTCTTTCTATATCTTCATAGGTATACTCAGTATCTTCTATTACATCATGAAGAAGACCAGCTACTATTGTATCTGCGTCCATACCCATATCTGCTAAAATACAAGCTACTTCCACAGGATGAACTATATATGGTTCTCCTGATTCTCTTTTTTGTTGCTTATGAGCTCCATTAGCGATTTCATATGCTTTTTTAACTAGTTCTATTTCTTCCTTGGAACAATTTTTTTCTATTTTTTTTATTAAATTCTCAAGCATATTGTTACTCCCCTAAAATCAATGGCTGGTTAATAAAACCAGCCATTATTTTTTACTAATATTATATAATATTCTGTAGAAACTTGCAATTTTAAAATTCAATTACCCTTTTTAAATATTATATTTTACAAGAGAAGACATTTCATATTTTTTTAGTTTTTCCCTTCCCTTTAGATCTGTTAATTCAATTAAAAAATTAATAGATACTATTTCTCCACCTAAGGACTCAATCATTTCAATCACAGAACATATGGTTCCTCCTGTAGCCAGTAGATCATCTACTATAACTACTCTTTGTCCAGGCTTTATTGCGTCCTTATGCATCTCTAATTCATCGCTACCATATTCTAATTCATATTTAGAACTAATAGTATTACTAGGTAATTTTCCTTTTTTTCTAACAGGTACAAAACCTGCTCCTAATGCATAGGCTAAAGGTGCACCAAACAAAAACCCTCTAGCTTCTGGTCCTACAATAACATCAACTTTTTTATCTTTAAGTTCTTCAACTAAAGTATCTATTGTATATTTAAAAGCTTCTTTGTCTTGTAATATAGTAGTTACATCTTTAAAGCTAATACCTTCTTTTGGAAATCCTTCTATCACTCGAATTTTGTCCTTTAAATTCATTTATTGTTCCTCCCCATGTTTTAATTTAAATATATAAATACTATATAATTATATAATACACCAAATTTTAAATAAAGTTTTATTCACTATTTGCAATTAACTGCTTATTACTTACTAGTTTCTTCTCCTTTTTTAAATATTTAACTATTTGCTCTGCCCTATCTATATTTGATGTAGTAAATAACTCTACAGTTATTCTTGAATTAGCTAACATTCTAGAACTATTGGAGCTTGGCATTAAATTTTCTAAAATCTTATTTATATTTTTAAAAGTTATCCTTTTTTCTTTATTAACTTTAGCTAAAGCTTTTAATCCATAATTGTTGGTAAAATTCATATGATAAAGACCTTGTTCTACTATAAATTTATTTTCTCCAACATAAGGAGGTTTAGTAGACAATACACCAAGCATTATTAAATCTAAATATTTATTTACACATTTCATCTGATAATAACATGAAATAGCTTGAACTAATTTATAAACTACTCCAGAACTTGTCAAGTCTTTGAAAGGATATGTACAATCGTCTTGATTGGGATTTATAATTATGGAATTTGGTACTTTGCATTTACATTTATGATAATCAGTAATTATTACATCTATACCTAATCTTTTACATAATTCTACTTGATCATAAGAATTACTTCCGCATCCTGCAGTTATCATTAAATTTGTACCCAAAAATTTCACATGATTCTTAACTATATCCGAATTTATTTCAAAATTATCTTTTTTTCCATCAGATATAAAATACTCTACATCTGCATTTAAATATTTTAAAACAAGAAATAATACGGATACAGCCGCTATACCATCTAAATCATAACAACCATATACAACAATTTTTTCTCTTTTATTTACTGCCCTTACTATTCTTTTTAAGGCTTTATCCATTCCTTTCATTAAAAAAGGATCATGCAGAGTATACTCATTAGCCAATTGTACTACCTTCCTTTTTATTATATTTGTATATTAAAAAGCATATTATATTATAATTTAAAATATTAGTTTTGACAAATTATTTTATTATTTTCTTAAAATAAAAAAACAGAGCTTAAGAAACTCTGTTTTTTTGGGATTTAATTCAAAATTTTATCTTTTTTTGTGAACACAACCCATAAAGGACTTGCTATAAATATAGAAGAATATGCCCCACAAACAATTCCTATTAATAGGGGTAGTGCAAATTCCCTTACTGAAGGTACAAATATATAAACACAAACTATAGTAAATAATGTTGTTAAACTAGTATTTATTGATCTTTTCATAGTTTGAGTTATACTTACATTGGCAACTTCCGCTTCATTTGCTTTTCTATTTCTCTTTCTATTTTCCCTTATTCTATCAAATACAACTATAGTATCATTTATAGAATACCCTACTATAGTAAGTATTGCAGCTATAAAACTTGAATTTACAGGTATTTGCAATATAGCATATACAGATATAGTTATTAATATATCATGTACAAGTGCCAATATGGCTGCCAAACCAAATTTAAACTCAAATCTAAATCCTACATATACTAGCATAGCTATGTTAGCAATAATCAAAGATAATATTGCCTTGCTCCTCAATTCTTTACCTACTGAAGGTCCAATTCTTTGTTGTGCTAATAAATCTTTATCTTGTAATTTATATTTAGCCTTTATTTCATTAAACATAGGTTTTATTTGATCATCTTTTAAAGAATTACTTCTTATTTCTAATTGTATATTGTTATTGTTATCTCTAGCTTCATTGGTTGTATAATCATTTGTATATTTTTTCAATATCTTTTCTACGTCACCCTTATCAAACTCTTTATTCATGTTTATTTGAACTAAAGTACCACCTTTAAATTCTATACCATAATTTAATCCATCTTTTATAACAAAAACTAATCCCAATATCATAATACTTAAAGATATAATAAACCATATTTTTGTTTTTTCTATAATCTTCAATGTCTTCATTTATTCTGCCCTCCTCTTTGCACCAAAAGCTGCTAAACTATTTAATAATCCAGCATTTACGGCTAATTTAAGTAAGCATCTTGTAACTATTACTGCTGTTAGCATACTTAGTACAATACCTATCATAAGAGTAAGAGCAAATCCTTTTACTGCTCCTGTTCCCAAATTATATAGAACAACAGCAGCAATTATTGTAGTTATATTTGAGTCCATTATAGATGTTAATGCTCTATTAAATCCTGCATCTACAGAAGATCTTATGGATTTTCCCGTACTTAATTCCTCTTTTATTCTTTCAAATATAAGTATATTAGCATCTACTGCCATACCTATTGTTAATAAAAATCCAGCTATTCCTGATAAAGTAATAATAGCATCTATAGAAACAAAAGTTCCAAGTACCATTACTATGTATAATACCAATGCTATATTTGCAATAAGGCCTGGTACTCTATAAAAAATTAACATAAATAAAAATACTAATCCTATACCTATTGCTCCTGCCTTTAAACTTAAAGGTAATGCATTAGTTCCTAGTGTTGCTCCTACTGACTTTACTTCTACAGGTTTTACTACTACTGGAAGTGCCCCCGATTTAATTATATCGGCTTGTCTTTTAGCTTCTTCTAAACTTTTACTTCCTTCAATTATTCCTTTACCATCAGGTATAACACTATTAACTACAGGGTTTGTTAATAGTTCTTCGTCCATATATATAGCAATTTGTTGCCCTTTAAATTTATTTGTAGCTTCTGCAAATTTTTTTGTTCCTTCATCTGTTAATTCAAAGCTTATAACAGGTAATTTGGTATCTGGGTGCTGCTGAGGGGATGCATCTTTTACATCTTTACCTGTTAATATAACTTTTTTATCTGGTCCTATAAACTTTAATTCTCCAGTTTTCCCTACTGTTTCTATAACTTCTTTAGTATCATATATTCCAGGTATCTCTATTCTTATTTTTTTCTGTCCTTCTTTAGTTACAGAAGTTTCACTTACACCTAATTTGTTAACTCTCATAGATAAAAGCTCTATAGTTCTATCTATTGTAGCTGTATCTACTTTGTCGCTTTGTATTTCCTCTACTAAGGATACTCCCCCTTGGAGGTCTAATCCTTTCTTAATGGTTTCTCCAAAAGATTTTACCTTATAACCAAATATATTATTTATTCCAAAAGCACCCACATAAGCTAAGGATAATATTACTATAACACTTAGTGCCAATAAAAAAGCGCTTTTGCCTTTACTGGTTTTCTTGTTTCTCATGTTTTTCCTCCTCACTTAAAGTAATATAAAAAGTCAATTAATTAACTACTATTCCATAGTATTATATTTTAATGCTATTGCACATTCTATTCTCTTCTTTTGCATTTCACATCCTAATTTATATGGTTTTTTAATATCTTTGTTAAAGTTATAGTTATTGGATTGACATCCTCCACTACAATAAAATCTCGCCCAACACTCTTTACATTCTGGTTTAAAATATATATTACCCTCTTTAAAATACTTTTGTAAATTTTTATCTATGATGCCATCTTCTAAATTTCCCATTTTAAATTCTTCAATGCCTACAAATTGATGACATGGATATATATCTCCAGAAGGAGTTATAGCAACATATTCATGTCCTGCTCCACATCCTGATATTCTTTTATATACACAAGGTCCACCTTGTAAATCTATATTGAAATGATAAAATTTAAAATTCTTTCCTTCTTTTTTAGATTTAATCATTTCTCTACATAATTTATCATATTGTTCAAATATCTTAGGTAAGTCTTCTTCTCTTAATGAAAGAGGGTGATCTTCTGGAAGAACTACTGGTTCTATTGATACTTCATCAAATCCTTCATTTACTAAATGCATAATATCATTAAAAAAGTCTAAATTTTCTCTTGTAAATGTTCCTCTTACATAGTATTGTTTATTCTTATCTCTCATTTTTACCATGGACTTTATATTAGGAAGTATTTTATCGTAACTTCCTCTATTATCCCTTGTAATTCTTACCTTATCATTAACTTCTTTTCTACCATCTATACTTAGTACAATATTGCCCATATTTTCATCTATATATTTCATAATTTCATCATTTAATAATGTGGCATTAGTAGTCATGGTGAATCTTATTTCTTTGTTATACTTTTTTTCTTCTTCCTTAGCATATTCTACTATTTCTTTTACAGTATCAAAAGCAATTAACGGTTCTCCACCAAATAAATCCACTTCTATATGCTTTCTTGGTCCTGAACTTTTTATAACAAAATCTATTGCCTTTTTTCCTATTTCCGCTGTCATAAGTTCTCTTTTTCCCTTATATTCTCCTTCATCGGCAAAGCAATATTTACATCTTAAATTACAGTCATGAGCTATATTTAAACATAGAGCTTTTATATAAGATTCGCTTTCTCCAGCTTTTAAGCCTATATCTTCATAAAGATCCTTTGAATATAAAAGTTCTTCTTTTATTAATTCTTCTACTTCTTTATATACTTCGTTTATTTCTTCTTCTGTATATTTTTGACCATATTTATCCAATATATACTCTTTATCCGCTAAAGAATCTTGTCCTACAATATCATAAACTAATTCATCTACTACATGAATAGCACCTGAATTAACATCCAAAATATAATAATCATTTTCTTGTTTAAATTTATGTATAGTGCTCAAAATTTTCTTCCTCCTAAATTAACTAAAGTACTAATTTTTTTTAAAATACTAAAATTTAAAGCAGTAACTTTTAAGTTACTGCCTCTTAACTCATTAGTTTTCACAAGCTAAATTTGCAACTGTACATGAAGTTTTACATGCTGATTGACATGAATTAGCACATTCCTTACATCCTGGCTTACTTAAGCTATTTTTTATATTTGATTTATTAATAGTTCTTATATGTTTCATTAAAATTCCTCCTATTTTGTTGATATATCAATAAAATTATAACACGAAAATATTATAAAATAAAGTAGATTAATAATCTGTAAAATAAAAAACTTCAAACATTAACTCCTATCATCCCTGAAAGTATACCTACCAACATTGCCATTACAACCCTTACAATTCTCACATAATATATACCTGGAGTATTTCCTGCAATTATTGAAAGTACATATAAAATTATCATGTATATAGTGGCTATTATTAAACCTATTAGCCATCCTTTTTTATTTATCTTTTTAACAGCATAAATAGTTCCATACATTATACTAAGTATAGAAACTATAGTATAAAAAATAGAATTACATTTATCACTTAAATCTGTAAAACTCATAATTATTGCATAAATAACCATTAGTGCCACTGTTAGTACACTGCTTCTTAATATCCCTTCCCCTATAGGTATAAAGCTACTTTTTTCCAATTTAAAACACCCCCATCTACTATTATTTATGTAAAAAAGAGGTGTTTTATTCTAATTTTTTTAGTTTTCTTTATATCCTATTTCCTTATTTTCTTCATCTTTTTTATCTTCTTTTTCTTTGCTTTCTTCTTCTATTGAAGCAGATTGTAATACTGATAATATTCCATTCTTATCTAATTTTATTCTTGCTCTATTAGGTCCAGTTTCAAGAATTATAAATGTATCTTGTATATTTACAATTCTTCCTAATATACCCCCTTTAGTTATTATTTCATCATTTAAACTAAGAGAACTTAGCATATCACCATACTTTTTCTTTCTCTTTTTTTCTGGTATATACATCATAATGTAAAATAAAACCAGCATTAGTATAAGTGGCATAAAAGCCCCTAGCATGCCTCCTTTTGGAGCAGCTGCAGCTAAAAATAAATTTCCCATAATTTTACCTCCTATAATATTAAACTATATTATATAGTTTATAAATTGTTTGTTATCATGTAAAGCATATATTTTAATTTTTTTAAGCTTTTCCATTCCAATTCTGTAATTTTTCTTTCTTAAATTCTTTAAAATAATCTCCTTCAATAGCCTTTCTTATATCTTCCATTAATTTATTATAAAAATACAAATTGTGTAAAACACATAATCTCATAGCTAACATTTCTTTTGCTTTAAATAAATGCCTTATATACGCTCTTGAATAATGTTTACACGCTGGACATTCACATCCTTCATCTATAGGATTTTCATCTAATTCAAATTTAGCATTCATTAAATTTATTTTACCATACTTTGTAAATACATGTCCATGCCTACCATTTCTTGCAGGTAATACACAATCAAAAAAGTCTACTCCCCTATCAACAGCTTCTAATATATTACTTGGAAGTCCAACTCCCATAAGATATAATGGTTTATTGTCTGGAAAAATTGGAGCTACCTCCTCTATGATTCTATACATTTCTTCGTGAG
The DNA here is from genome assembly GCF_900187165.1 of Clostridium cochlearium. Lineage (NCBI taxonomy): Bacteria > Bacillati > Bacillota > Clostridia > Eubacteriales > Clostridiaceae > Clostridium > Clostridium cochlearium. The sequence goes on from NZ_LT906477.1 coordinate 1,857,148, forward strand.
TTTCCCCTACTGCTAATCCTCCAATAGCATATCCATCTAAATCCATATCCACAATTGTTTTAGCATGAGCTTTTCTTATATCTTCATAGGTTCCACCTTGATTAATTCCAAATAACATTTGCTTTTTATTTATGGTATCTGGTAGAGAATTTAATCTATCCATTTCTTTTTTACATCTTTCTAACCATCTAGTAGTTCTTGCTACAGATTGTTCTACATATTCTCTAGTAGACGGGTTAGGAATACATTCATCAAAGGCCATAGCTATTGTTGAGGCTATATTGCTCTGTATTCTCATACTTTCCTCTGGTCCCATAAAAATTCTTCTTCCATCTATGTGAGAATTAAAATAAACTCCCTCTTCTTGTATTTTTCTTATTTTAGCTAATGAAAACACTTGAAATCCACCAGAATCTGTTAATATAGGTCTATCCCAATTCATAAACTTATGAAGTCCACCCATTTTTTTTATAACTTCATCCCCTGGTCTTAAATGAAGATGATATGTATTAGATAATTCTACCTGACATCCTATTTCTTTTAAGTCCATAGTAGAAACCGCACCCTTTATTGCTGCTAAAGTACCTACATTCATAAATACAGGTGTTTCTATAGTTCCATGAGGAGTTTCAAATCTTCCCCTTTTTGCATTTCCACATTTTTTTATTAAAGTATACATAAGTTCACTCCCTATTGTAAGTTTTTCATTATATAAATAATTTCTATTTTACAAACATAGCATCTCCAAAACTAAAGAATCTATATCTTTCTTTAACTGCTATTTCGTAGGCATTTAAAACTTTTTCTCTTCCACATAAAGCACTTACTAACATTATTAAAGTAGATTGTGGAAGATGAAAATTTGTTATTAATGCGTCTGTAACCTTAAATTCATAACCTGGATACATAAAAATATCAGTCCATCCTGAATCTTCAATAACTTTACCATATTTAGTACCTAATGTTTCTAATGTTCTACAAGAAGTAGTTCCTACTGCTATAACTCTTCCTCCATTTTCCTTCGTAGAATTAATTATATCTGCTGTTTCTTTATTTATGCTATAATATTCAGAATGCATTATATGATTTTCTATTTCTTCCTCTTTCACTGGTCTAAAAGTTCCAAGGCCTACATGTAATGTTAAAAATGCTATTTTAATTCCTTTTTCTTTTATTTTATTTAATAATTCTTCAGTAAAATGTAATCCTGCAGTAGGTGCCGCTGCCGAACCAGTTTCTTTTGAGTAAACAGTTTGATACTTCTCTTTATCCTCTAACTTCTCTGTTATATATGGAGGTAAAGGCATTTGTCCAAGTCTATCTAGAACTTCTTCAAAAACACCCTCATATTGAAATTTAACTATTCTGCTTCCTTCTTCTCCCATGCCTATAACTTCAGCTTTTAACTCTCCTTGTCCAAAGACAAATCTACTGCCTATTTTGGCTCTTTTCCCTGGTTTAACTAAAGTCTCCCAGGTATCTTTATCTTTTCTTTTTAAAAGTAGAAATTCCATTTTACCTCTAGTTTCTTCTTTTTCTCCAATTAATCTTGCAGGCATTACTCTTGTATCATTTAGTACAAGACAGTCCCCCTTATTTAAATAATCTAATATATCTTTAAAAACCTTATGCTCCACCTGTCCTGTTTCCTTATCTAATATCATTAATCTACATTCATCTCTTTTTTCTAAAGGATGTTGCGCTATTAATTCTTCTGGTAAATAGTAATCAAAATCTTTTGCTTTCATTATTTCCTCTCCTTAGCTTTAAAATCTACTATCCTATATTTTAAATTTATATTGGTTTATATTTTCTTTTTTTATATCTCTTTTAAAATGCTTATAGGTCTTTTCAGTTGCTACCCTTCCCCTAGGAGTTCTCATAATAAATCCCTTCTGAAGTAAATACGGTTCATAAACATCTTCTATCGTATCTAATTCTTCACCAATAAAATAAGCAAGAGTTTCTAATCCTACTGGTCCTCCATTGAAATTATCTAGTATAGCCTTTAATATCTTGGTGTCTATACTATCAAATCCCTCTTTATCTATTTCTAAAAGTTCTAATGCTTTATTAGTCATATTTAAATCTATTATTCCATCTCCCATAACTTCCGAATAGTCTCTTACCCTCTTTAATATCCTATTTGCAATTCTTGGAGTTCCACGAGAGCGCCTTGCTAACTCATAAGCCGCCTCTTCCTGTATTTTTATATTTAATATTTTAGAAGATCTTATTATAATATCCTTTAATTCCCCTTCATTATAAAATTCCATAGGACATAAAACCCCAAATCTATCTCTTAGAGGTGCTGTTAAAAGCCCTACCCTTGTAGTAGCCCCTATAAGAGTAAACTGTGGTAAGTCTAATCTTATGGATTTGGCAGCAGCCCCTTTTCCAATAACTATATCTAAAGCATAATCTTCCATGGCAGGATACAATATTTCTTCTACTGCTCTATTTAATCTGTGAATTTCATCTATAAAAAGCACATCATGTTCATTTAGAGTTGTTAAAATAGCTGCTAAATCCCCTGCCCTTTCTATAGCCGGACCAGAAGTTATCTTTAAATTTCCCTTCATCTCTTTAGCTATTATATTTGCCAAAGTAGTCTTTCCTAATCCGGGAGGACCGTATAATAATACATGGTCTAAAGATTCACCTCTATTTTTAGCAGCTTTTATAAATATTCTAAGTTTTTCTCTTACCTTACTCTGACCTATATATTCTTCTAACTGAGTGGGTCTTAAATTATATTCAATGTCTGCATCTTCTTCAATACTTAAGGGGGTTACAAATCTATTATCCAACATAAATCATCCCTTTCATCCCATTAAATATTTTAAACATTCCTTTATTATATCTTCTAAACTATTTTCTTTATCTACATTTTTCAAAGCTTTCTCTGCTTCTTTTTGAGAATATCCAAGAGACATTAGAGCTGCTAGAGCTTCAACACAATTCATCTGTAAATTATTCACACCATCTATATCATCAATATCTGAAATTATATCATCATTTTTAAATTTATCTTTTAATTCTAATATTATTCTCTCTGCTGTTTTTTTCCCTATACCTGGTGCCTTTGTTAAAAGTTTTGTATCTTCTGTTACAATTGAGTATTTTAATTTATTAATACTAGTTACAGAAAGTAAAGATAAAGATGATTTAGCTCCTACTCCACTTATAGTCATTAATAAATTAAACATGTCCCTTTCTTCTTTTGTAAAAAAACCATATAAATTTATAGAATCATCTCTTAGTATTTGTTGAATATATAATTTTATTTCTTCATCTTTTTTAGGAGTTTCATATAAAGTATTGCCTGAAGTAAATATCTTATATCCTATGCCATTATTTTCTACTATTATATAATCTTTATGCATTCCTTTATATATTCCTTTTATGTAGTCATACACGTTCTCCAACTCCTTATACATTATACTAAAATTTATCCATTATAACTTTACCACTATAATATAGCTAATTCAAGAAAAAAGATGTATATAACATTGTTTAACTGTCAATAATATCCTATAGGAGAGTGATAAAATGGATATATTTAAGAAGAGAAGATTGTATTTTATAATAGGAATTATGCTATGTATTTCTATATTTAGTTTAACCTATTATATTTCCACAGTTAAAATAAAAAAGAATGTTAATGATGATGGTAAATTGCAAGTAAATAGTATCAATCAAAAAAACAATGATATAAATCTACAAGTAGAAAAAGAAAATACATTAAAAGACGATGGCTCCATCATATTAAAAACCAAGTATATGAAAAGTGGAGATTTATTAATTGATAAAACCCAAAAGCTAAAAGATATTTCTGATCTTAAAGAAAAAACAAGAAAAGAAATAGAATTAAAATTTAGTAAAGATGGGTATGTTATAGAAAGCTTTACTCCAGATAAAGCAATTTTAGTAAGAGAGATAGATAAATATTCCCCAAACAAATATGTACTTGGGATAAAAGGAGAACATTTAGCTATTTATAAAACAGATAAATTCGGAAACATGTTTATAGAAAATGAAGAAAAAGATGTAACTAAGAAAAAAATAGAACATTTAAAAGAACAGGATATTGAACTTTTAACTAAAGGTGATAAATACTTTCAATGCAATACAAGAGAAGAAGCTTTAGCACGTTTAGAAGATTATGAATAAAATATCTTTTATAAATTAAAACCACTTTCAATAGAGACAACTTGTATCCCTATTGAAAGTGGTTTGTTTTTTTACTTTTAGCCTTCCCATTCCTCTGGGAATTCAGCATTGTGGTAAACATTTTGAACATCATCATCATCTTCAAGTTTATCTATAAGTTTTTGAAGACCTTCTGCTCGTTCCATAGGTATTTCAATAGTTGTATCTGGAATCATTGTAACTTCTGCAGATAAGAATTCAAAACCTTCAGCTTCTAACTTTTCTCTAACTTCTCCAAAATCTTCTGGTGAAGTTATTATTTCAAAAACTTCTTCTGACGCTTCAAAATCTTCAGCTCCAGCATCTAATGCTATCATCATGACTTCATCTTCATCCATATCTTCATTTCTTTCTATAATCAACTGTCCTTTAGATTGGAACATCCAACCTACACATCCTGTTTCCCCTAAGTTACCTCCATGTTTTGAAAAAGCTGCTCTTACATTTCCTGCTGTTCTATTTTTGTTATCTGTTAAAGTTGATACTACAAAGGCTACACCATTAGGTCCATATCCTTCGTAAGTCATTTCTTCATAGTCAACCCCCTCTAGTTCTCCTGCTCCTTTTTTTATGGCTCTTGTTATGGTATCTTGAGGCATATTATTCGCTCTAGCTTTAGCTATAATATCTCTCAATTTACTATTAGTATCTGGATTAGATCCACCCTCTTTTGATGCTATTATCAATTCTCTTCCTATTTTAGTAAAGATTTTTCCTCTTTTAGCATCCATTTTTCCCTTTTTAGCTTGTATATTATGCCACTTAGAATGTCCTGACATTCTATCTCCTCCTTTTTATATGCTAGAATAAAGGTTAATTCATCTATATCCTAAGAAAAAACACTAAATAATTATATCATATATAATATATTTTTCTCAAATATAATCTGCTATTCTCCCTTATATAATCTATTTTCAATTTTAAAATAGTATCCCTCATTATCAATTTTAAAATCACATTTTCCTGAAGTTGCTTGTACAACTTCTTTATTTATATTATTTTTCATTTCATTTGTACAATATATTATTATTTCAACTTTATCTGTATAAATGCTCTCTTCTATATGCCAGTTATTTTGTTCACAAATATATTGTACTTTCCCTAAAATATCATATTCTATGAATATATGATAAGAAAAACCTTCAACTCTTTGTACTATTTCTGCTTCATGAATAGCTTGAGCTGCTCCCTTACTATAGGCTCTTACTAATCCACCTTTTCCTAGTAATATACCTCCAAAATATCTAGTTACCACAATTACAACATTCGTTATCCCATTTTTTTTAATAACATCTAATACAGGTACCCCTGCTGTTCCCTGTGGTTCACCATCGTCAGTATATCTTTGTATTCCCATATTTTCTCCAATAATATATGCATATACATTATGAGTAGCGCTACTATGTTCTTTTTTTATTTTATCTATAAATTCTTTTGCTTCATCTTCTGTATAGACCCTTTTTGCATGACCTATAAATGTAGATTTTCTTTCTTCAAATTCTGTACTAACTGTATTTTTTATAGTATAATAAGCCATTAACTCACCTCTTTAAATTAGAATCCTCTTCTTTCAAAACTTCTGTATAATTTTCACAAGCATTTTTTATATAATTTTTGTCCCATTTTTCTTCTAAGGTTTTTATTTTGTCTATTGCCTTTTTACTTTTTATTTTCCCTAAAGCTTTTATAGCATACAAAACCACCTGTGGATTATCATCATCTAATGCTCTTATTAAAGGTATTTCAAAATCTTCATGAGCTATTTTTCCCATGGCAGATATGGCCATTCTCCTTATGTTTATAAACTTGTGAACAGATCCCTTTAAAAGTACATTATTACAATTTGTTGCTTTTAATTCTCCCACAATCCATACAGCTGTTTCCTTATCTTTCGGTGGCATATCAGCATAATTATTTTTTATATAATTCAATAAATTTTTCTTTATTTTTTCTTCTAAAGATTGTAATAAACTTAGTTTATCTAACTTACCTGCTTTACCTATATTTTTTAGTAATTCCTTTTCATCCTGGCTTTTCACAAAAAAACTATATTTTATTTTACCATGAATTATATGATTCTGTACTTCTTGTTTACTCATATTTCTTATTTTACATATTGTATCTATATTTTTACCTTCTAGAAATAAAAAATAAGTTATTTCTTCATTGGAATATTGTTGTACATTATTCCAATCCACTTTTAATAAGCCTTTTCTCATTTTTATTTCACCTAATTCCATTCTTTTAATACTTTTTCTATAATTTTAAAACCTTTTTTTATATCTTCTATGCTAGTTTGTGAAAAACTTATTCTAAAATACCTCATACCTTCTTCAGGTTTTTTATAAAATATAACTCCTGGTGTTATAAGTACACCTTCTTCTTTTAATATTTTAAAAAGTTCTAAACAATTTATACTAGGATTTTTAATTGTAGCATATATATGTAATCCACCTGTTGGCACATATATATCTAGATATTTTTCTAAATCTTTTATATTATCTTTTATAAACAAATATCTACTTTTATACATACTATTTAATTTTTCTATATAACCTTTCCAAACATCTTTTCTTATATATATATCTAGAACTCTTTGCATTAAACTAGAAGTGGCTATATCCGTATTTATTTTTGAATTCTGAATTACATCTCTAAATTTATTTGGAGTAATCATATATCCTAGTCTTATTCCTGGTAAAAATATCTTAGAAAAACTTTTAATATATATAACTCTATCATTTCTATCCATGCTTTTAAAACTTATGTATTTATCATCATTATATATTAATTCTGAAAGATAATCATCTTCTATGATGTAAAAATCATAAATTTCAGCCATATTTAAAAGTCTTTGTTTCTTTTGCAAGCTATAAACAATACCTGTGGGATTTTGAAAATAACTCATTACATAAACAATTTTAACTTTATTTTTTTTAACTAAATCCTCTAAATAATCTAAATCCATTCCATCTTCTTCCATAGGAACTTCTAATATATTTGCTCTTCTCCATTTAAATACAGCTATAGCTCCGCCATAAGTAGGTCTCTCTATAATTATATTATCACTAACATTAACAATGGATTTAGATACTATGTCTATACCCTGTTGTGCTCCTGAAACTACTAAAATATTGTTAATATCTATTTTATCATTCCAAAAATATTTGTTTATTGAATTTCTTAATCCTTCATATCCTAGAGCCTCTTGATATACTAAAGCTTTTGTACCATCTCTATCTAATACTTCATTTATAACCTTTTTAAACGGTTCTATAGGAAAAGTATCACTACAAGCAGCTTCTCCAGAAAAATCTATATAGTTTTCTACCCCTTTAAGATTTATCTTTCTTACTACTTTGCCATATTTTTTGTTTATATTTATACTTATTTCTTTTCTTTTAGCATAAGTACCACTACCAACCTTTTGAGTAGCATATCCCTCTTCTTCTAGTTTTTTATAGGCATTTACTATGGTAGTATTATTTACTTTAAGAAAAACAGCTAATTTTCTTATTGATGGTAATTTTTCTCCATCTTTTATTATATTTTTATCTATTAGTTTTTTTATATGTTGAGCTATTTTTTCATATTTTGATATTTTTATATTTTCAAACGATATACTATATTTATCCATAACATATAATCCCCTTATTTTAATTTAGAAAAAAAAGAGTTGTTGCATTAATAATAAACGCTACAATATATTGTGCCAATTTAAAATTTATAAATCAACATATTGTATGTAAATTCCTTAGTGCAACAACTCCAATTTTAAACTATAAATAATAAACATTTTCTTTAAATAGTGTTTCACCATCTTCAGTTTTATAGTCTCTAGTTTCTCTTTTTATTATTTCATTTTCATAAAGTCTCTCTAATATATCTTCTAATGAAATATCAAAGTTTTTAAACAAAGGATCATGCATAATATCTTCTGCACTTAAGAATTCATCCTTTTTTCTCATATATTCTAATAATATAGCCGTAGTTTTCCTAATATTTTTATTTATGTTTTCTTCCATAAAATCTATTATTCTTTTTATGCTATCATGAACTTCTTCTCTATTAAAAAATAAATCATCTACGTATTGTTTAAAGTCCTTATTTAAACTTACTGCCATAGTTATAGCATCTTTGCTTATCATATAACCTGATAAATTTACATATAGTTTTGAAAACTCCTCTATTGCCTTAACTACAGATATATATGCAGTGTAAACTCCATCATTTACTAAATATTTCTTACAAACTCCTATACTTTTTAAAGAATTACTTAAATAAACCATATTCCATCTTTCTCTATCTATATCTGGATAATATCTTCCTCTATCATATAAATTAGTTATATCCCTGTCTTTTGAAAAAACTAATTTACAAGAAGTAAATATTCTATGAACATATCCACCTTTAATATTCTTGTTAACCAATGCTACAAAGGTATTTTTATTCATTAATTTAACATGAACGGATATATTATCTTCCTCTATATATATATTTCTTATACCATTCATATTTTTATTTGTAATTACAAATAAATCTATATCAGACTCATCCCACAAATCTCCAGTTACAATACTCCCAAATACCATCACTGCTAAGATTTCGTCTTTGCTTTTCAACTTATTAACTAACCTATTAAATACGTCTTGATATTGCATTATAGTCCTATACACAATAACGCGCCCCCCTTAAAGTGCAATATGAATTTTAAATTATCTTATATTATATAATAATACGTTGTAAAAGTACAATATAAAAAAATTACGATGTAATTTTTTTAACAGATGACAGAGGACAATTGACATAGGACAATGAAGGAATATTTTCCTCCGCTTTGCTACAGAAAATCTTTAATTTTATAAAATCTGACCAGATTTAAAATAAATTAATCTTTATATAATAATTTATTTTAATTACTTGCTATTAATCTAGCGACTGTGTCGCAAGCCGATAGGCTGCCGTTGATTAATGAATAATGAACAGCGAACAATGAATAATTATTGAGGATTTTTTTACTTTGTTGCAAAAATCCTTGATTATATGAGCTTTTGTAAGAGCTAAAGCGATGTTTAGCAAAGCTTTAACGAGCCATCAATAAAAATGTCAATGTAGATATAATTGAAAATGGAAAGTGGAGAATGGAGAATTAAGGATAGTTGTCAATCATCCTTCATTGTCCTCTGTCCTCTGTCCTCTGTCAATTGTCCTCTATAAAAATTTTGTGGCGCAAAATTTTATTATACGCCTACTTTACTTATACGTTTTCTATAAAACTTCTTGCAATTTGTACATTCAAATATATGTATGCAATAATCTCTACTATCACTTATTGGCATTTGATTACTATAGGGGTCCATATATTCATCTGCTCTACCTTTATTCTCCATAATACCATTACAATTATCACATTTATCCTTTACTGTATAAAGGCTATTACATACTGGACATACTTTTTCCATAGATATCACTCCTCTCATAGTGTTAATTTTTGCACTATATGTTTTTTATATTCAAAAAAATGGAATGATGCTAAATTACACATCATTCCATATAATTTTATTATATATATTTATTCTCCTATTTTTACTATTAATTGTCCTACTTTTACCTGTTCATTCTCTTTTACAAATATTTTTTTAACCTTACCACTTACATTAGATACTATATTAGTTTCCATTTTCATAGCTTCTATTACTGCTATGCCATCTCCTTTTTTTACAGTGTCTCCTTCTTTAACAAGTATCTTACTTATGCTTCCAGGTATACTTGCTCCTATTTGAGATTTGTCTTCTTTATCTGCCATAGCTATATGATCTTCTTGTTGTAGATTCTTTAAATTGTTAGCCTTATCTAATATTTGTATTTCTCGCCTATTTCCATTAACTTCAAATACTAAATTTCTTTTACCATTATGCAATTTTCCTATTTCAAGAAGTCTAACTATAAGTGTCTTTCCTTCTTCGATTTCAATTTCACTAGTTTCTCCTTCTCTCAAACCATGGAAAAACACATCACTACCCATATTAGTTAAATTTCCATATTCTTGTATATATTTTAAATAATCTTCAAATACATCTGGATATAGTGCATAACTCATTATTTCCTCGTCTGTAAATTCTTTTTTATATTTATCTTGTAAATATTTTTTTATTTCATTAAAATCTACTGGTTCTAAAAGTTCTCCTGGTCTTGCATTTATAGGTTTATCTTCCTTTAAAACTATATTTTGAAGTTTTTTTGGGAACCCGCCATTAGGCTGTCCCATCATCCCTTTAAAATATGAAACCACTGAATCAGGGAAAGCCATACTTTCACCCTTTTCTAATATATTTTCTGGTGTCAAATTATTTTTAACCATAAATATAGCTAAATCCCCTACCATTTTAGAAGATGGAGTAACTTTTACTATATCTCCTAGCATATCATTTACTTTTTTGTACATCTCTTTTATTTCATTAAATTTATGTCCTAATCCAAAACTTTCTACTTGAGGTTTTAAATTAGAATATTGTCCTCCTGGTATTTCATATTTATATATTTCTGTAGTTCCAGATTTTAAGTCAGATTCAAATTGAGCATATACTGGTCTTACTGCTGTCCAGTAATCTGATATTTGTTGCAAATTATCTAAATCCAATTTACTATCTCTATTTGTATTTTTTAATGCAGCAACAACTGAGTTCATAGCTGGCTGACTAGTTAATCCAGACATACTGCTAAAAGCTGTATCAACTATATCCACTCCTGCTTCTGCTGCCATAAGTATTGTAGCTACACCATTTCCTGTAGTATCATGAGTATGAAGATGTATAGGAATACTTATTTCATTTTTTAATGCCTTTATTAATTTTGAAGCTGCATATGGTTTTAAAAGAGCAGACATATCCTTTATACCAAGTATATGAGCCCCCATTTTTTCCATTTCCTTAGCTGTATCTACATAATATTTCAATGTATATTTATCTCTAGTTTCATCTAAAATATCCCCAGTATAACAAATACATGCTTCTGCAACTTTTCCATTGTTTAAAACTTCATCCATGGCTACTTCAATACCTTTTAACCAGTTTAAAGAATCGAATATTCTAAATACATCTATTCCATTTTCTGCAGATTTTTTTATAAACTCTCTTATAACATTATCTGGATAACTTTTATATCCTACACCATTTGCCCCTCTTATAAGCATTTGAAATAAAATATTTGGAATTCTCTTTCTAAGTTCTTGTAGTCTTTTCCAAGGATCTTCCTTTAAAAATCTATAGGATACATCAAAGGTAGCTCCCCCCCACATTTCCATAGAAAAAAGATCTGATGCTAAATTGGATTGAGCCTCTGCAATTTTTATCATATCTTTACTTCTGAGTCTAGTAGCCATTAAAGATTGATGAGCATCTCTCATTGTAGTATCTGTTATTAAAAGCTTTTCCTGATTTTTTATCCAGTTTACAAGTCCTTTTGCCCCTTCTTTGTCTAATATCTGCTTAGTTCCATATTTTTCTTTATTACTATAAACTTTAGGTACTACTGGTACATCAAAATTAGGTTTGTTTCCATGGGTTTCGTTAACTACTTTCTCTCCTATATATTTTAAAAGTCTTAATTCTTTATCAGCTTTTGCATTTATATCAAATAACTCTGGATTGTCATTTATAAAATTAGTAGTACAATCACCTTTTAAAAATGTTGGATGATTTAATACATTTATTAAAAAACCTACATTAGTTTTTACTCCAGATACTTTTAACTCTCTTATAGATCTTTTTGCTTTACTTGCTGCATCTTTAAAACTTCTAGACCAAGCTGTGGTTTTAACTAGCAAACTATCATAATATGGGCTTATTATAGCTCCTGTAAATCCATTTCCTCCATCTAATCTTATACCGAATCCAGATCCACTTCTATAAACATCTATTTTTCCCGTATCTGGTGCAAAATTGTTCATAGGATCTTCTGTGGTTACCCTACATTGTATTGCATATCCTCTTTTCCTTATATCTTCTTGAGATTTTATATTTATTTCTGGTGAATCTAAACTATATCCTTGAGCTATTAATATTTGACTTTGAACTATATCAATTCCTGTTATCATTTCAGTTATTGTGTGTTCTACTTGAACTCTTGGATTAACTTCTATGAAATAGTGGTTTCCATATTTATCTACTAAGAATTCCACAGTACCTGCATTTACATATCCTACAGCTCTAGCTATTTTTAAAGCATCCTCACAAATTTGTTCTCTCTTTTCCTCAGATATGGATAATGCCGGAGCAAACTCCACAACTTTTTGATGTCTCCTTTGTATTGAACAATCCCTTTCATATAAATGAACTATATTTCCATATTTATCTCCTAAAATTTGAACCTCTATATGTTTTGGACCCTCTAAATATTTTTCTATAAATAAACTATCTATTCCAAAAGCTTTTCTAGCTTCATCTTTAGCATTATTAAAGGTTGAAATTAAATCTTTTTCTTCTTTTACAATTCTCATACCTCTTCCGCCACCACCGGCAGCTGCTTTTACCATAACAGGATAGCCACATTCTCTTGCTATTTTAAAAGCTTCTTCTTCAGATGTTATAGCTTTTTCTACTCCTGGAATAGTTTTTACACCAGCTTTTCTAGCTACTATCTTAGATTGAATTTTATCGCCTAATTTTTCTATTATATCCCCTGTAGGACCTATAAATTCAATTCCAGCCTCTCTACATTTATTAGCAAATTCACTGTTTTCAGAAAGAAAACCATATCCTGGATGTATTGCATCTACTCCCTTTTTAATGGCTAAACTTATTATTTCATCAATATTTAAGTATGCTTCAACAGGGCCCTTGTTTTTTCCTATAAGGTAAGATTCATCTGCTTTTGTTCTAAATAAAGAAAATTTATCTTCATTAGAATATATGGCAACTGTTCTTATACCTAACTCTTCACAAGCCCTAAAAATCCTTATGGCTATTTCTCCTCTATTTGCCACCAAAACTCTTTTAAATTTTTTAATCACCACTAATTCATTCCTTTCTGACAATTTAATTATGACTATTTTAATTCTATATATTGAAAGTTATTTTTTTTTATAATTCAAATTTTTGTTAGATTTTAAAGTTCACTAATATTAAACCCTTTTAAAAACTACATTTTATTAATTAAAAAACTCTTTTCTAAATTGTATATGCAATTATAATACTCTTTCCCCTTCATATTGTCAATGCAAAATTAAATTATAACCATCATAAAAAATTTTATCAAATATAAAAAGTGATCAGGAAAAACCCAATCACTTTTTATAACTTAAATTCCTTATTTATTATTCTGTTTTTTCAAATTCACTTTTCCCTACTCCACATAGAGGACATACCCAAGTATCTGGAATATCTGCAAATGGGGTACCTGCTGCTACTCCACTATCAGGATCTCCCACTGCTGGATCATATATATATCCACATACAGTACAAACATATTTATCCATTTTAATTCCTCCTTATTTTATACAAATTATTAATTTAATGTAATTATAGTATAAATACCTGGTTTTTTCAATAGAAGTTATTATTTAAAAATAATTATCTTTACTGTCTATTAAATATATCATTGCACATTTCTTTAAAATTATGCAATACTTTTTCTTCATCTATATGTTTAAATTCACCCTTTTCCATTACAATATTACCATTTACTATTACATAATCTACTTCACTACCATTAGCCGAAAACACTATATTTGAATGAATATCATTTATAGGAATCATATTAGGTTTATTTAAATCCAACAAAACAATATCTGCTAAATAATCTTCTTTTATCTTTCCTAACTTTTTATCATTCATTAAAGCCATAGCCCCATTGTATGTAGCCATTTTTAATACTTGCTTAGCATTTAGTTTTGTAGCATCTTTATAGTAAAGCTTTTGAAGTATTGTCCCTGTTTCCATTTCTTCTATCATATTTAGATTATTATTGCTAGAAGTACCATCTGTACCTAAGCATACATTTATATCTATATCATTCATTTCAGCAATTCTTGCTATACCACTAGCTAATTTCATATTACTTTGAGGATTGTATATAACGCTTGCTCCATTTTCTTTTAATATATTCATATCATTATCTGTTAAATACACACAGTGAGCTCCTGCCACTTTTGAATTAAATATACCTATATCTTGTAATAGTTCACAAGAGGTTTTATTGTATCTTTCTTTTATAATGTTAACTTCATCTTGAGTTTCAGATATATGTATATGAATATTTTTATTTTTTAATTTAGCCTCTTTTGCAATAGTTTTTAATGCATCAATAGATAGAGTGTATGGTGAATGAGGTGCTATCATGGAATCTATTAATCCACTTTTGTCCTCTTTTATTTTTTTATCTAAATCTATTGCTTCTTTCAATTGATGTTCCCAATTATCTCCCATTATAGAAACGCCTATTACACCTCTTATGTTAAACTCTTTTGCAACTTTTATAACTTCTTCTTCATAAAAATACATATCATTAAAACAAGTTGTTCCACTTCTTAACATCTCTAATGCTGCTAATTCTGTAGCTATTTTAACATGATTATTTTTTAATTTACTTTCTATAGGCCATATTTTTTCATTTAACCATCTCATTAAAGGCAGCCCTTCTCCATAACCTCTAAATATAGTCATTCCAGCATGAGTATGCGCATTTATTAATCCTGGCATAGCACAATGATCCTTGCCATCTATTTTATATAAATTTTCTTCTTTGCCTAAATATTCTCCTACATTCACTTCTTTTATTTTATTATCTTTAATTAGTATATATCCTTTCCCTATTACATCCTGTTCTTGATCCATAGTAACTATCATAATATTTTCAATTAAGATGCTCATAAAAAACCCCCGCAAATATTTATTTAATCATATATTCATTACATACATTGTATACTAACTCATCTACTTCAGCACATATATACGTTCCATTATCTTTATATTTTTGTTCATTAACTTTAGCATTTCTATGAAGATATGCAACTACATCTTGCTTATTGTATGGAATTAAGTATTCCACCTTTTTAAGCTTATTGGGTAATTTATTAACTATTTCTTTTAATAATATATCTATATTTATTCCCTGTTTTGCAGATATACATACATATTCATGTTCTTTCAAATTTTCTAATTTAATTTCTAATTCATTTTTATCTATTTTATCTATTTTATTTATTAAAAGTATAATTGGCTTATGTAATGCATTTAATTCTTCTAATACATTGTTAACAGCCTCTATTTGCTCTAAATAATGATCAGATGATATATCTACCACATGAAGTAGTAAATCTGATTCTATAACCTCTTCTAATGTAGATTTAAAAGATTCCACTAAATCATGAGGTAATTTTCTTATAAACCCAACAGTATCTGTTAGAGTTATGACTCTATTATCTGGCAGATTTATTGCTCTTGTAGTTGTATCCAAAGTTGCAAATAGCATATCTGCTTCTAAAACACTATCTTTTTTATTTAATTCTTTTGACTGAAATAAATTATACATATAGTTTCTAAGAGTGGATTTACCTGAATTAGTATATCCTACTAGTGAAACTTTGGGAATTTCATTTCTAGAACTCCTTTGAGTATTTCTTATTTTCTTTATTTTTTCTAATTCCTTTGTTAGATCATATATTCTATTTTTAATATGACGTCTATCTGTTTCTAATTTTTGTTCTCCTGGTCCCCTTGTTCCAATTCCTCCACCTGTTCTAGATAATACTGCACCCATCCCTATTAGTCTTGGCAATCTGTATTTTAACTGAGCTAATTCTACTTGTATTTTTCCTTCTCTACTTTTAGCCCTTTTAGAAAATATCTCTAATATAAGAGTAGTTCTATCTATAGCTTTTATTCCTAAATACTTTTCTAAATTTCTAAGTTGTGAACCAGAGAGTTCATCGTCAAATATCACTACATTTGCTCCAGTTTTTTGCGCTAAAAGTCCTACCTCTGAAACTTTACCACTACCTATATAAAGGGCTGGATCCATTTTGCTTTTCTTTTGGAAAATTCTACCTACCACAGATACTTCACAAGCTCTTACAAGCTCTGCTAATTCATCCAAGCTTTCTTCATTTTCTATTCCAACTATTATAGCCTTTTCTCCATAATCTTCTTCTACCTTACTACTCTTTATAATATCTTCTATATATTCCAATCGTTCTAAAATATTTATATTTAAAAATTCATCTACACTAAGTTTTTTACTATTATTATACTTTAAACTATCATTTTGAACATCACAAAATCCTACAGTCGTATCCTTTACTTTTCCATCCATAACCCCAATAGCTGCTATACAATCTAATTTTAACTTAAGTAATGCTGACAAATCTAATGAAGATAGAGTGGAATTACCATTAGGATGTGTATGGACTATTCTTATACCTGAAAGTTTTCTTTCTTTAATTTCTAAAATAGGCAGTTCTACTGTACTACTATCTCCTAATGTAATACTTTCTATATTTCCTCTTCTATTTATTGCAATACTTATTTCTCTTCCAATGAGGTCCGTAAAATACGCCAAAATACTTATTAATTCTTTACTGCATATTTCGTCTTTTGCAATCTCCATATTATATATTTCTTCTAGCTTTTCTAAAATAGTATTCCTTATTCCCTCTGTATTTCCATATATCAAAATTATTCCTCCCCTTTATTTAATAACTTTTTTCACTAAAAATCAATTAACAATTGTCCTTTAATACAAGGTTTTCTGACTTAAGAAAGAAAATTTTCATTCATTGTTCATTTAATCTAAGTATTTCTTGACAACTTTTATATAATTCTATACTATAAGAACAACATTGTAAATATTTAATGAAGGTTATATATGGAGGTAGCTATGGAAGAAAAAACAAGAAATATATTAATTACATCAGAAGAAATACAAAAAAAAGTAGAAGTCATGGGCAAAAAAATATCTGAAGATTATGAAGGAAAAAATTTATACGTTCTATCTTTATTAAGGGGAAGTTTCATATTTGCATCAGATTTAGTAAGATGTATTACAATACCTACAAAAATAGGGTTTATGACAACTTCTAGTTATGGACATGAAGAAGTTTCTACTGGAAAGGTTAAAATAGTTAATGACATACCTGATGATATAAAAGGAATGGATGTACTAATTGTAGATGATATAGTAGATACTGGAATAACAATGGATTTTGTTATAAATCATGTTAAAAGCCTAGGCGCTAATTCAGTTAAATCCTGTGTGCTTTTAGATAAACCTGAAAGAAGAAAACTTGATTTAGTTCCTGAGTATTGTTGTTTTTCAATCCCAGATGTTTTTGTAGTTGGATACGGATTAAACTATGGGGACTATTATAGAAATGTACCTTATATTTTTAATTGGGAAGAGTAATTTAACTAAATTTAAGGAAAAGGGCTATTTCTTATAATGATTTAAATCATTATAAGAAATAGCCCTAATTATGTTTTTTAATATGAAAATCTTCTAATGGATAATATCTAGTTTTAAAAGTAGTTTCTCCTATCTCCATATTTATAGAGCTTTCTGGCACTCTTCCTACTATTATAGTTTCAGAAATAGGCACCTGCTTTTTCACTTCTATATCTTTACTATTTAAGGGTATTATTATTCTAACATTGGTAATTACCTCCATTGAAATTTTATGGTTTGTTTGATTTATTCCTGCACTAGTGAAATCAGAAATGTATTTTGTTTCTGTATATCCTATAGGCTGCATCTTAACTTTTATACTAGGTCCAAAGAAAGATATTATATTGTTTTTAAATATATAACTTGCAGGAAGCTTAACTCCTCTAGTTCCAAAATCTTTTAATTTATTTTGAGAATCTAGTGCCACATCACAAGCTAATTTATTTAATTTTATTGTATCCGCTTTTATCATATTTATATTTCCTGATTCATCTTTGTATATATTTATTATTTCATTATAAACAAAATTTTTCTCACAATTTTCTAGTACAGTTTTATTTATTATTTCAGTAGTCTTATTTTTCATTTCTATATCTGCAGCATTTAATATTATAGGAGATATTATTTTATCTAATTTATATAAAAATATTATTGATGAAAACACTAATAATATTCCAATTAGTATTATTTTTCTTTTTATATTTATAATATCACATCCTAAATAACCTTATTATTTAAGATATATTTGTATTATCAAAGAATTATTCTGAATTCTTTTAACTAATTCGCCAATATTTAAATATTTTATAAAAACTACATTGTATGATATAATTAGTTAAAAATTAAATAATAGTATTTTCAGGAGGAAAATTATGGCTAATGTTAGAAAGCGAAAAAAGAAAAAAAATGGACATAAAGCCCTAAGGTTAACCCTTATTACTTTGCTTATGATCTTTTTATTTTCTTGTGTTGCAGGAGCTGGAGTAGGTCTGGCTATGATAAAAGCAGCTCCCCCTTTAAACGTAGATAAGGTTCTAAATCCAAGCGAACCTTCTGTTATATATGATGATAAGGATCAATTGGTTGACACAGTTATATCTGACACTTACAGAACAATAGTTTCTTATGAAGAAGTTCCTAATAATTTAAAAAACGCCTTTATTAGTATAGAAGATGAACGTTTTTTTAATCATAAAGGAATAGATTATAAAAGAATATTTGGAGCTTTCTTTAGAAATGTTTCCAATAAATTAAAGGGTAATTCTGCACTACAAGGTGCCTCTACTATAACTCAGCAACTTATAAGAAATACATTACTTTCCCAAGAGGTTAAAATTAAAAGAAAAGTACAAGAAATGTATTTATCTCTTCAACTAGAAAAGAAAGTAAGCAAGGAGCAAATTCTAGAAGCTTATATGAATACTATACCTTTAGGAGGAAGTGCTTACGGTGTTGAAGCAGCATCTAAACAATATTTTAGTAAAAGTGTTAAGGATTTAAATTTAATTGAAAGCGCATTTATTGCAGGTTTACCTCAGAGTCCATCTACTTTTTACAATGCAGCAATGAGCCAAAACAATACAGAAAGATATATTAACAGGACTAAACTAGTACTAGGTAAAATGTATGAACATAACTATATATCAAAAGAAGACTACGATAAGTCAATATCCTATATAAATGAAAACAAAATTCCTCTTAAAACATCTAATATAAGTATAAGTAGATTAAATTATGAGTGGTTTTCTAGAGAGATTATTAAACAAGTAAAAAAAGATTTAATGGATAAATATAAGATAAGCTCTACAGAAGCAGATAAGACAATAATGTATGGTGGGTTAAAAATATATGGTACTATGGATAAATCTCTGCAGGATTTTTCCCAAAATACTTTAGATAATTTAGATGGAATTTTAGGAATTAATTCAAAAGATTATAATGGAATAATTCAACCTGAAGCTTCTGTATCTATAGTGGATTATAAAACTGGTAACGTGAAAGTTCTTATTGGTGGAAGGGGTAAACAGCCTCCTTTATCCTTTAATAGAGCTACAGAATTTTATAGAGCTCCAGGTTCTACTATAAAACCATTAACTGTTTATGGACCTGCTATCGACACTAAATCTTCTACTGCAGCAACTAGTTATGATGATGCTCCAGTTCCTGAGGATATAGGTAGGCTCTATCCTAATGGTGGAAAGCCTTATAATCCTAAAAACAGTCCAAACATATATGAAGGTAAAATGACATTGAGAGAAGCTTTAATGAAATCCAAAAATGTAGTTTCTGTTAGAATTGAACATGAATTAGGATTAAAAACTGGTGCTGAATATGGTAAAAAATTTGGATTAGCTATAGATGATTCAACAGATAGTACTAGCATTTCTGCTCTTTCTTTAGGTCAGCTAAGTGCTAAAACAGGAGTAAGTGGTACTAATACATTAGGTATGGCATCAGCTTATGGTGTTTTTGGTAATAAAGGTGCTTTATCTAAACCTGTTGTTTATAAAAAGGTAGTTGATAGAACCGGAAAAGTATTGTTAGAAAATAAGTATTCATCTTCTAAGGTTATGTCTCCAGAAGCCGCTTATATACTTTATGATTTATTAAAAGGACCTGTAAGTTATGAGCCAGGTGCTACTGGATCTAAAGCAAACTTTGGACCAATGACTAGAGGTAAAACAGGTACAAGTAATATGTCTGCTGACTTGTGGTTCTGTGGCCTTTCTCCTTATTATTCAGCTTCCGTATGGATAGGAAAAGATGATTACTCCAGTTTTACTAATGAATTTGGTAGATATATAGGAAGTAGCGATGCTGCTTTGGTATGGAAGATTATAATGGCAGAAGCTCATAAAAATCTAGAATATAAAACTATACCAAAACCTGCTGGTATAACAGAAGCATATGTATGTAGTAAATCTGGTAAAATTCCATCATCTTCTTGTCCTAAAAGTAGTGTTAAATTAGAATTCTTCATAGATGGAACTGTCCCTGGAGAAATATGTGATTATCATACTGGTATACCTGATGACGATAAAGAAGAAAATGATGATGACAAAAACAAAAATGAAGATGATGATAAGGATGAAAAGAAAGATGATAAAGATAAATTAAAAGATAAAATCAAAGATAAAATTAAAGGTAAAAACAAGGATAAAAACAAGGATAAAAATAAAGATTTAGATAAAATAGATAATGATAAAGAACAAAGTAATGACAAAAATACAGATGTGCTCTAATAAATTTAAAAGAGTAAATTCCTAATGGAATTTACTCTTTTGTTTTCGGATTAAATATTACAGCCATTAAGTACCCAAAAACTATTGCAGCTGTTATACCTCCAGCAGATCCCTTCATTCCTCCTGTAAAAATTC
Source organism: Clostridium cochlearium (assembly GCF_900187165.1). Lineage (NCBI taxonomy): Bacteria > Bacillati > Bacillota > Clostridia > Eubacteriales > Clostridiaceae > Clostridium > Clostridium cochlearium. Next base: position 1,878,174 of record NZ_LT906477.1, read on the forward strand.
CTATAAAACCTTTTTCATTTACCTCTTTTATGGTTGACTTTGCTAAATTAAAACCAAATCCAGGTAGTGGAACTGTTGCACCTGCTTTACCAATGTCCACAACTACATCATATATATTAAGAGCTCCTAAAATTACTCCTATAGTTACAAATGTAACTAGTATTCTAGCTGGAGTAAAATTAGTTTTATTTATAAGAATTTGAGCTATTACACATATTGCTCCACCTACTAAGAACGCCATAATATAATCGTTAATCATGTATCATTTACCTCCAGTACCATATTCTATGGAAATGGCATGAGCTATTCCTGGAATACTCTCTCCCTGTAAAGAAGAAGTTGTACTCAAAAGCGCTCCTGTAGATACAAGTAGTATTCTTTTAAATTTTCCTTCCATAAGCTTTTTATAAAGATATCCACAAAATACTACTGCTGAACATCCACAACCACTTCCTCCAGATGAAGTTCCTTGTTCTTCATTATTAAAAATTTCTTCACCACAATCTATATAATTTGATGTTATGTCATAACCATTATCTTTTAGTAACTCTAAAGTTATTTTTTTACCTACTTTACCTAAATCTCCTGTAGCTATTACATCATAATCTTTTGGTGTTCTACCTGTATCTTTAAAATGATTGCATATAGTAGAAACAGCTGCTGGTGCCATAGCTGCTCCCATATTATTTACATCTGTTATTCCATAGTCTTTTACTTTTCCTATAGTAACATATGTTATATAAGGAAAATTTCCTTCTCTACTCAACACTGTTGCTCCAGAGCCCGTTACTGTCCATTGAGCCGATGGATGTCTTTGTGCTCCAAATTCTAGAGGATATCTAAATTGTCTTTCCGCTGATGAGAAGTGGGACGATGTTGCCGCTACAACATTATTGGCAAAATTTCCATCTATAGTCATAGCAGCCATAGCTAAAGATTCTGACATAGTTGAACACGCCCCATAAAGTCCTATAAATGGTATATTCATATCTCTTGCTGCAAAACTAGAAGAGGACAATTGGTTAAGTAAATCTCCTGCAAACAAAATATCTATATCATCTTCCTTTAAATTTGCACTTTTTATGCTTTCTATTACTGCAGTATATAATAAATTACTTTCTGCCTTTTCAAAACTATCTTTGCCAGCTAAATCATCTTGGATTATTTTATCAAAATACATGTTTAATGGTCCTTCTCCTTCTTTAGGTCCCACTATACTATACGTAGATATTAATCTAGGCTTTGTATCTAATTTTAATGTTTGTTTTCCTATTTTTTTGCTCAATTATTATATCCTCCTTACTAAAACACTATTTTTACGATAATAACTTAATAAAATAATAAATTAATCCGACTATCCACGAAGAACCTATTCCATATACTAAAACGGGTCCTGCTATAGTAAACATTTTTGCTGCTACTCCAAATACATATCCTTCTTTTTTAAATTCCATGGCTGGTGATACTATAGAATTAGAAAAACCTGTTATTGGTACAACAGTTCCAGCTCCAGCGAAATTTGCTATTTTATCATAAACTCCAATGCCTGTAAGCAATGCTCCTATAAAAATCATAACTATAGATACATATGTTCCTACATCATCTGTTGAAATTCCTTTACTTAAAAAATAATTATTAAAAAATTGTCCTATAACACATATTAATCCACCTACTATAAACGCATTTATACAATCCTTTAATAAACTTTTTTTAGGTTGCACTTGTTTTACTAAGGTATCAAATTTTTGTTTCATATTATTTTCTTTTACACTCATTTTCTCACCTCTAACCCAATAAAATATTTTTAACTTTATAGATATTATGTTTATTTTATGTATAAATCTTTTTTTTAATCAAAAAAAGTAGGATAATTTGTTACCCTACTTTTTACCAGTTATCCAATTTTTCTCTCATAGCCTTTAATACTCTTTTTTCTATCCTAGATACTTGTACCTGGCTTATACCTAACATTTTTGCTACATCTACTTGAGTTTTATCTTTAAAGTACCTAAGCATTATAATTTGCCTTGACTTAGCATCTAATTTACCTATTGCCTCTTTTAAAGCTAATTTATTTATTAAATCGGTATCTTCTGAATAATTATCACTTATTTTATCCATAAGAGTTATAGGTGCTCCATCATCTTGGTGAATTACATCATGTAAATATTGCATATTACTAGAAGATTCCATTGCATAAACAATTTCTTCTACTTCTACCCCTGTGTATTCAGATAATTCTTCTATAGTTGGTTCTCTACCTAATTTTTTACATAGAGTTTCTCTATGGTAATACAGTTTTCTAGACATTATCTTCAAACTTCTACTTACTTTTATTATGCCATCATCTCTTATAAATCTTTTAATCTCTCCCATTATCATAGGTACAGCATAAGTAGAAAACTTAACATTATAGCTTGAATCGAAATTATTAATAGCTTTTACCAGTCCAACACAACCTACCTGATATATATCTTCATAGTCATATCCTCTATTTAAAAACTTTTTACTTATAGTGGCTACCAATGGTAAATTTAGTTCCACTAATTTATCTATAGCTTTATTATCCCCATTTTTAATTTTTTCTAGTAATAAAATATTATCATCATAGTCATAACTATCCTTTTTTACTACTCCCTCACTCATAAATTTCACCTAACTTAATTATTAAAAATTTTTTTCATAATAATTTTCGTACCCTTATTTTTTTCTGATTTAACTTCTAATTCATCCATAAATGATTGCATAACAGTAAAGCCCATACCTGATCTCTCCAAATCTGGTCTTGAGGTATATAGTGGCTGCATTGCTAAATTTACATTTTCTATTCCTATACCCTCGTCCCATATTATGACTGTCAATTCCTTTCCCTTTATGTAAGCTTCAATTTTTATAGTTTTATCTCCTTTATTTTCGTATCCATGAATGATAGAATTAGTAACTGCTTCTGAAACAGCTGTTTTTATGTCTGTTAATTCATCTAAAGTAGGGTCTAGTTGAGATGCAAAGGCTGCTACTGTGGCCCTAGCAAAGCTTTCATTTTCTGATTTACTTAAAATCTCTAATTTCATCATATTATCAAACATATTTATTTCCCCCCATTAAATATTCTCCAAAGCTTCTTCTAAGGTATTAAATATATTTATTATTTTAAACATACCAGACAACTCAAACACCCTTTTAATATTTTCTCTAACATTGATAAGGCATACTACTCCATCTTCATAGGATAATTTCTTAAATCTTCCAATTACAACTCCTATACCTGAGCTGTCCATAAAAGTCACTCCTGAAAAATCCATTATTAATTTATTTATATTGTCTCTAGAGAGTCTATCATCGATTTTGCTTCTTACTTCTTCCGCACTATGATGATCTAATTCACCATTTATTTCAGCTATTAGCTTGTCATCAATTTTATTAAAGTTTATATTCAAAATTAATCCCCCCATTTTGCATTATATTTTCACTACATTCTTCTCTTTATTATTATTCTATATATTACAATTTTTTCCTTCTTTTATTTTGTCCTATTTTTTATTATTACCATATATATCTACTTTTATACACTATTAACTAAAAAATTGTTTTGTGGTTTTTTCAATATTGCATACCATAGTAAAGCCTGTTATAATAATCGTATTAAAAATATATTAACTTGTTAGGAGGCTGATTTTATTGGATTTATGGCTAAGAGAAGGTCAAGTTTCAGATGCTGTTATGACCTATAAAGTAAAGGAAACCCTTGTTAGTAAAAAAACTAAATACCAAGACCTAGCTATAGTGGATACTTATGCTCTTGGAAGAATGCTTGTTTTAGATGGCATAGTTCAAACTTCTATTAAAGATGAATATGTATACCATGAAATGATAACCCATATCCCTCTTTACACTCATCCAAACCCTAAAAAGGTTTTAGTAGTTGGTGGTGGAGATGGCGGTACCATAAGAGAAATACTAAAGCACCCTTCTGTAGAAAAAGCTGTGCTTTGTGAAATAGATGAAGAAGTAATTAAAGAATGTAAAAAACACCTACCTGAAATAAGCAATAATGCTTTAGAAAATAGCCGTTGTGAAGTTTTCATAGGTGATGGCATAAAATATGTAAACGAACATAAAAATGAATTCGATGTAATAATAATAGATTCTACTGATCCTTTTGGAGCAGCTGAAGGGCTTTTTGGTGGAAGTTTTTATGGTAAAATATCAGAATGTCTAACAGAGGATGGTATATTTGTAGCTCAAACAGAAACTCCTTTCTATTTACCTGAAATAGTAAAAAAAGTTTATGATGATTCTAAAGCAGTATTCCCAATTACAAAATTGTTCATGGCTGCTATTCCTACCTATCCATCAGGCTATTGGAGTTTTACTATTGGTTCAAAAAAGTATGATCCTGAAAAAGCAGTAGTTCCTGAAAATTTACCTTTTGAAACTAAATATTACACTCCAAGGTTACATTCCGCATCTTTTGTTTTGCCTAAATTTGTGGAAAACCTTTTATTCGCTGATATTAGAGAATAATGAATAAGTAACAATTAATAATGAACAATTAATGAAGCTCTTCTTCCTTACGTCAGAAGAGCTTTAATTTTATTTGGTTTATTAAGTATAATTGTATTATATGAAGCTAGTTAAAATTTTTTCTCAATGATAATGGAGAAAAAATATCCATAATTATTCATTATTCATTAACAACTATTTCTTTTTCTTCTTCCGTTAAATTAAAATAATCATATAATTCTTGTTCTTTTATAAATCCTTTTTTAAAATAATCAGGTATTTTCATTTCCATAACAGTGTTAGGATAGTATTCATATAAATTTTCTCCTAACTTCTTACCAAAACATTGAAAGTAAAATTCATATATTTTACTATTTAATATTGATGTTAAAAATTCATAGTCATATTTCATATCTTCTTTTATAAACATACAATATACATCTGCACTAAAATAATTTCCCTTATCTAAAACAAATATATTATTTTTACTTTTATAGGGAAATATTATTTTCTCCCCTTCAAAAATTTCTTTTTTTCTCCCCCATTGAAGTTCATACCATTTTCTTATTCCATTTCTACATTCTCTTCTATTTTTTAATTTATCTACATATTCATATAAATGATTTATTATATTAGGATATTTGTTTTCATCTTTTATTTCATTAGAGTATATTAAAAACATATCTTTATTTTCTACTTCCGTTTTTTTTATGTGGCTACTTTTTATCCAAGGTTTAATTATAGTTTTTTCTAGTCTTTTAGTTTCTATAATTTTTCTATTTACTATAAATGCTTTATCACATCCAGAAATTATTCCCTGATAACTATTGCATATTTCTTTTAATGAAATTTTACATTTACTCTCTATTTTTTTTAATATATTTAATTCTTGTTCATTAATTAATAGCCATCTATCTTTTTTAAATTCTTTTACTTCCTTTAAAAATCCCCTATATTTAATTTCTTTGTTATTAATTATATTTTCAATAAATTCATTTTTTTTACTATCTCCCCTACTAGGTTTTATGATTTCAGTTTTTCTATTATTATATATATTATTCTCATCTATTTTAGTAAGAAAAATAATACAGGGGTCAATTCCTATATTTTTAAAAGGTCTGATGCCATAAAAATCTACAATTTTATTTATATAAAAATTATTTGCAATGTATCTTCTTAAATTTTTTCCACTTTCTGATTCTAAAAAATATCTAGAAGTAATAAAAGTTATCTTACAATCATTTTCTCCCTTATTAAAACTTCCTTTAAAAAAGCAATAAGATAAATCACTTTTATTTATATATATTTCTCCATAATTTTCTTTTATATTTTTAAAGTATTCTTTTCCTACGTCCTTATGTCCTATATAAGGTGGATTTCCAATAAAAACATTAAATTTTTCTTCTATATTATCTGTTAAAAAATCTTTATTTTGTATATTAGGAAATATTACATAATTTTTATAAAAAAAATCTATAACTAGTATTTTTAGTGCTAAATTATCAATATCTATAGCATATAGATTATTGTTAACTATATGTCTTTTTACTCCTTTTAAAGATAATCTTAAATTATTTTTTTTGTTTATTTCTTCTATATTATTTATATAGATATTATTCAAGTAATCAAATATAGAAAATATAATATTTCCACATCCGCAGGAAGGATCTACTATTTTTATATAAGGATTATTTATTATATCCTGTTCTTTTATTGTATTTCTTACCAAATAATTAGATATTTTTTCTGTCGTATATACAACGCCGCTCTTTTTCTCCACATTAGATATGTACAAATCTCTCATTAGTTCATTTTCTTTTAAATTGTACTTTTTTCTATAATTTTCTATAGCTATATTCTTGTAAACATTATCTATTGGTTGTACAATTACATTATATAAATTTTCTATATCTTTTAAAATATTTATCATAATCGTATATACCTCTCTTTAAGTATATTATTTTTAGTATAGCACAAAATAAAGTATAACATAATTATGGTAGGTGATTTAAGTGAAAAAAGTTATAAGTATTTTAATTATATTTTCTTTTATATCTTTAACTACAACCTCTTGTTCCGCTGATCATTCATATAATGATGAAGAAAATAAAACCAAAGTGGAAACTGCTATGGATAATGAAGATAAAAAACAAGATATAAAAGATGATGAAAATAAAGAACAGAACATAGAAAAAGAAATAGATAATAATAAAATTTCTGATGAAGATAAAAAAAATACTGAAAAAGACAACATAGATAGCAGTAAAAATACTTCTAGTAAATCATCTTTAGAAACTAAGGAAAGAGATTGGTTTTTTGAACCTAAAAAAGATGGTTCTCCTTCTACAGTACCTAGTGATGTAGAAAATGTAATTAAAAATCATTCTACTTACTTTTTAGGAGATACCAGTGAAAAAGTAATTTACTTAACCTTTGATGAGGGATACGAAAATGGGTACACAGGTAAAATTTTAGATGTACTTAAAGCAAACAATGTAAAAGCTGCCTTCTTTGTAGTTACACCCTATATAAAAACTAATAAAGATTTAATTAAACGTATGGTGGATGAAGGTCATTTAGTTTGTAATCACTCCGTTCATCATCCTTCAATGGCACAGGTTGCCTTAAAAGGTAAAGAAAAATTCAAAGAAGAATTCACAGGAGTTGAAGAAATTTTTAAAGAGGTAACTGGCAAAGAAATGCCTAAATTCTTCAGACCTCCTATGGGTAAGTATAGTGAACTTTCCCTAGCTTATACCAAGGAATTAGGATACAAGACTATATTTTGGAGTTTTGCTTATAATGATTGGAACGTTGATAAACAACCAGATCCTGAAAGCGCAAAAAAGCGTATAGTAGATAAAGCTCATAATGGTGCAATTTATTTACTACATGCTGTATCTAAAACTAATACAGAAATATTGGATTCTGTTATAAAAGAGCTAAAAGCAAAAGGCTTTAGATTTGCTTCATTAGAAGAGTTAAAATAATAATATTATTAAAAATAAAAGAAAAGTAGAGAAGTCCCATTTATTATTCTCTACTTTTCTTTTATTACTTTAAATAAAAATTTGGGTATGGAAGATAATCTTTTTATTCTAAATGGCTCTTTTGCTACTCTGTAAAGCCATTCTAATCCTAAATTAATCATCCATTTAGGTGCCCTATTTACTTCTCCTGAAATAACATCAAAGCTTCCCCCTACTCCCATAAATACCTTCACATTTAATCTATCCATATATTTAATTATAAAGGTTTCTTGTTTAGGAGAACCCATAGCTACAAATAATGCATGAGGGTTTAATTCATTTATTTCATCTATTAATTCTTCACAATTATCTATATTAAAATATCCATCTCTTTTTCCCACTATATTCAATTTAGGATATTTTTTATTTAATATTTGTATACACTTTTCTAAAGTAGACTTTTTAGCTCCTAATAAATAAACACTTTTATTTTCTTTTTGAAATTTTTGAAATAAACTTTCTACAAACTCTACCCCTGCTATTTTTTCTTTAACAGGATTTTTTACTATTTTAGAAGCTATTACCGTTCCTACTCCATCAGGAATAATTATAGAATTTTCTTTTATAAAGTTTTCATATAAAATATTATTATTTAACCCATTATATAAAACTTCAGGATTACCAGATATAATATGAACTTTATCAAAATTATCTATATATCTTAAGAGACTTTCTTTACTACCTTTAAATACATCATAGCTTAATATTTTACTAAACATAATTTCCTCCAATGTTAAAAAGCTCCTTCACTTTTAAATACTGAAAATACAGTTTTAAAAAGTATTTTTATATCTAACCACAATGAAAAATTCTTTATATAAGTTAAATCATAATATATAGTTTTTTTAAGTTCAATCTCTCCCCTACCGCTTACTTGAGCTAAGCCTGTTATTCCTGGTGTAACCAAAAGTCTTTGAGCATATTCTTTAGGATAATACTTTGTTACATCTGGTATTTCTGGTCTTGGACCTACTAAACTCATATTTCCTATAAACACATTGAAAAGCTGAGGGATTTCATCTAAACTGCTTTTTCTTAAAAATTTTCCAACTTTAGTTATTCTATTATCTTCTTTACTTTGAAACACAAAATTACCTATATCCTCTGGATTTATATCTAAACTTTTTTTCTTTTCAGCATTTACAACCATAGTTCTAAATTTATATATAACAAATTCTTTTTCATCTTTTCCAACTCTAACTTGTTTGAATATAGCAGGTCCTTTAGAATCTATTTTTATAGATATTATTAAAATTAAATATATAGGTGATAATATTACTATTCCTATAAAAGAAAGTATTATATCCATAAGCCTTTTTATTGCAAATTGAAATTTCTTTTTCTTTATATCTTTTTCTATATCTATAATAGGCATATTATTTTCCATAAAATCCTCCTGTATTAATTTCTTTTCACTTTTAGTTTTTGTAAAATACTATTAATTATATACTCCACCTCTGGTATTTTTAATAAATATACACTAATTAAATAAACTATTCCTCCTAAAATAGCTGAAACTAATAATGATATTAAACTTCCCTTAGTAAAATTTCCAAACTTATATAAACATATTTTATTTACAGGTATAACTACTAGTCCCATAATAATTGAGGCTAAACTTATCTTTAAAAAGGATACAAATGTGTTCTTTAAATTTATTCCTTTTAATTTTTTATTTAAATTTGATAACATAAGTAAAGTTATTATAACAGATGAAATAGTTGTAGCTAAAGTTAATCCACTTACCTGCATAGTCTTTATTAAAAATATATTTATAACTACATTAATTATAATTCCTATAAAGCTATTAACCATAGGAGTTTTTGTATCCTTTATAGCATAAAAAGCTTTATTTAATATATCCCTTACTCCGTAAGCTATCATAGCTGGAGTATATAAAAGCAATGCCTGTGAAGTTAGCTTGGCCGCCTCATCTGTAAAAGCTCCCCTTTTAAAAATTATATTTATAAGTGGTTCCCTTAAAATAGCTATGCCAAAAGCTGCCGGAATCATAATTAACAGTATCATATTTATAGCTTTATTTAAAGCATTTTTATATTCTTTTTTATCTTCTTTATTTCCTAACTTAGATAAGGTAGGATATACTATCATTGCAATTCCAATAGCGAACACTTCATAGGCTAAAGTATTTATTTTATTTGCACAATCTAAAACTGTAACTGCCCCAAAATATATATTAGTAGCAAAAGATCTATTTACAAAAGCATTTAGCTGAATAACTGAAGTGCTTATTATAACTGGTATCATAAGCTTAAATAAATTTATAAGTCTATTATCCTTAAAATCTACATAAGCATTATAATTATACCCAAGTTTTTTATATTTAGGTACATTTATTATAAACTGAGCAAAAAAAGCTACCACTGTTGCAACTGCAAATCCTGTTATTCCATATTTATTTGTTAAAAATACCAAATAAATAATATAAACTATATTAGATACCATAGCCATAGCTGCAGGTTCTAAAAATTCATTGTGAGATTGTAATACTCCTGTAACAACACTTTGAAGACTTACAAATACTAAAGATAATAACATTATTCTCATAACCTTAACAGCCATATTAAATACTTGTAGATCCTTTTGGAATCCATGAGCAAAAATATGTATTATGTCTTTAGATAGAATAATCATAATTATAGTTAATATTATAGTTACTATAGATGAAACATTTAAAACATTATTTACAAATTTGTCTCTATCTTGTTTATTTTGTTCTATATTTTCTGTATGTAATGGTATAAAAGTAGTTGTTAACCCATAACTTATAGTTGTTAATAAATAAACTACACCTAGTGCAAAATTATAAATATCAGTTATATAGGTAGCACCAAATTTAGCAGCTATTAAAGAATCCCTAAAAAGTGCAAATACCTTTCCTAATATAATTAATACCATCACAAATAAAGAACTTTTTATTACTTTTTTATTGGCCATAAAATTCTCCACTCCGCATTAGCTATTCTTTAATATACTTTTATAATGTTTATAATAGCTTTCATGAAATTTATCCATAGAGTAGCTATTTAATATATCTTCATAAAGTCTACTACCTAAGTCTTTAAGATTGTCTTTATTTAAATAACTTTCTTTCATTTTATTATAAATATCTTCTACAGAATTGGGATCTACTAAATATCCATTATTATCATTTATAATATCTGGTATATCACAAACCCTTGATGCTATTATAGGAACTTTTAATGCTCCACTTTCCAATATAGCAATGGGAGGTGCTCCCCCTTCACTAAAAGATGTTAGTATTGTTATGTCACTTATTTTTATATAATCTTTAACATTGCTTTTAAATCCCAATATTTTAACTTTATCTTTTATATTTAATTCTTCTATTTTGTTTTCAATATATTGTCTTTCTTCTCCATCTCCTAGTAGTATTAATTTAATATTATTAAATTCTTGGGATAGTTTATAAAAAGCTTTTATAGTATTTCTATGATTTTTAATAGGGTGCATTCTTGCTACCATAGTAAATATAAAATCTCCTTCTTCTATATTTAAACTATGTTTATCAATTAAACTCTGATTTTTATTACAAAAACTATTAAAATCTACTCCATTATTTACTACAAACTTATTTCCTTTAAATCCATCTTTGTCCGTTAAATCTTTTAAATGCTTAGATACACATATATAATTATTAAAACTTTTTAATCCCATTATTGAAAGTGGTGTATAAAATATTTTTTTAAATTTATTATTTAAAAAATCATATCTATAATCGCTATGAATAGTTACTACTGCTGGTACATTTATAGTTTTTTTAATTATGCAATATAAAAAATTTCCCTTAGCTCCATGAAAATTTACTAGATCTATATTATTTTTCTTTATATACTCTGAAAGTTTTCCATTTATTATTTCCTTTGAGGAAAAAGATATGGTATTTATACCCAAAGTTTTACTCTTATAATAAAGTTCTCCTTTACCTATGCAAGCTAGCTTACAGTTCATATCTTTTATATTATTGATGCATATATTTATAACATGATTTCCACCACCGCCATTATCATTTCCCGATATAACTTGCAATATATTAATATAGACCACCTACTTTTTCTCTATATTTTATTCCTTCTAAAATAGCAATTAATATCCAAAAAAATGCTATAACCTTAGGTGCTGAGAAAAAGTTATCAATAAAATTCATAGATAAAAAAGCTACAAAAGAAGCTAAAAATCCTTTATAAAAATTACCATAATATCCATTATACTTTTTTATAAAATTAATTATATTTTTAAATACAGAAATCATCATTCCTAGAAAAAATATTAATCCAAAAACGCCTATTTCTGATTGTATTTTTAAAAATATATTATGGGGATGAAAATTTTCTGAAGGATAATATTCTATTTTTTTATTTAATTTAAGCTTATAAGTATCATATAAAACTCTATAGTTTCCATTTCCTACACCTTTTACTGGATGATCTTTTATCATAAGTAATGCTATATCCCAAAGTTTTATTCTAGACATATTTTGAGATATATCTGTAAATTCTTTAAGTCTATTAAAAATAGAAGGTATGAATATAGATATTATCCCTATACCTAAAATGCCTAATATAATTTTCCAACTATATATTAAAGTAAGTACTATAAGCCCTATTCCAAAACCTAACCATGCATTTCTTGAATAGCTTAATATTATATTTATAAAAGCAATAAGAGATAATGCTCCATATATGTATTTGTGTTTTCTTTCCTTTTCATTTAAAAATAACATAATCAAAGGAAAAATTATTAATATCATAAACATTCCTAAGTTATTTGAATTTTCCATCGTAGAAAAAATTCTATTTCGAACTCCACTTTCACTTTTTTGAATAAATCCTATACCTAAAAAATATTCAGCTATACCTATTACTCCTATTATTCCTGTGGTTAAAAAATAGATTTTTAAAATATTATCTATTATTTTTTTCTCATTTAGTTCATATTTTATGATAAAAAATAATACTGCATAAGTTGCAAATCTTATGGTTTCACTTATAGCTATCTTTTTATCTGTTGCATAAATTACAGATATACTCATAACACATATTATTGCAAATATAAATAAACTCAAAGGATTTGTAAAAAAGTCTTTAAAACCTTTTATAAATCTTTCCCTAGAATCCTTATGGATTATTATGCTTAATAAATAAATCAACATAATTAATGCCAGTATTACATCTCCATTAAATGGAACATTTTTAAAGTTATATTTTCCGGGAAATATGGGCAATACCATAATATAAAGTAAAATTAACACACTTAGTATTTTTCTACTATTATTCATTTTTAAATCCTTTCTACTATTTAAATATTTAAGTTTTAGATTTTTACATTCTAAAGAAAATTAACACACAGCTATTGATATTTCAATATTGTGTGTTTTAAATAGCTTATCTAGACATTTTTGTATTTTTTTCTATAGCCTTTTTAGATTTAAATATATAGAAATTAAATAATCCATTTATAAATCCAATTCCATAACTTATATGTAGTATAGGAAATATAAAAAATATATATTTTTTTATATTTTTATTCTTTTTAATAAGTTTAAATGAAAAAATTAAATCACAAAATATATAAAGTGCTACTTCTAACATCCAAAGATAAAATATGTATTTATTAAATAAACTTAATATTGCCCCTAATATATTTGTAATTACAAAAGTTGCAGGCACTAAATGCCTTAAAGATGCAGGTTTACCATGCTTCTGCATAACCCTTACTTTCCAAAATCCATATTGATAATATTGTTTCCATAATTTTTTTAATGAGGATCTACTATAATAATAGGATTTTATTTTAGGTGATAATAATATTTTATATCCATTTTTAATAACCCTAAAATTAAGTTCATCATCTTGATTTCTAACTAACTCTTCATCAAAATACCCTATTTTATTTAAAACCTCTTTTCTATAGCATCCAAAGGCCACAGTATCTACAAAGGTTTCTTCTTGTGCATATCTAAATAAAGCATTTCCAACTCCAAAAGGAGAACTCATAGCCATAGATATAGAAGCTCCTTTATCATTTTCGTTTATAGTTTCAATAGGTCCCCCTACACAACCAACTTCATTAGAAGTTAGAGCTTTTATATTCTCCCTAACAAAATCTTTATCTGCATAAGCATGAGCTCCGAAAATAATTATAGCATCTTTTTTACTATATCTTATTCCTTCATTCATACCCTTAGGCGCTGACAATCCTTTATTATCTATTAATTTAACATTATCATATTTATTTTCATATTCCTTTATTATATCCCTAGTCCCATCATTAGACATACCATCACATATTAAAATTTCATATAAATCTTTAGGGTAACTTTGATTTAAAAAAGAATCTATACATTTTCTAATATAATTTTTCTCATTCCTACAGGGAATAACTATAGAAACTGTTAAGTCTTTTTTTGAATTCATATTTTACTCTCCTTAAGCTTTGTGTGTTCTTTTTTATGAGATAATTCTATAATTCCAAATATTATAAATATCACTAAAGTACCTGTTATTACTCCTTTATGATTAAATTCATTTCCAGTAATTAATGAAAATATACTATATATTATAACAGAATTTAATGCTCCTCTATTATATTTAAAATTAGTTTTTGCAAACTTTAATCTGTTTATTATAATAAAAACAAACACTATAGCTGCTATTACACCAAATTCCACTCCTATTTGCAGCAATAAATTATGAGCATGTTCTAAAGGATAGTGCGCTGCTGTTGAATTAAATCTAATATGTTCTGGCATTAACAAATATCCTTGAAAAGAAAACTTTTTATACACCTGTGAAAAATTGCCTCCTCCTATACCAAAAGGATAATTTTTCATAATAATTAAATCTGTGAAAATTGACTGCATTCTAGCTACTGCAGATTCGTTATTTAAAAAGGATGTTGTAGTTCCTCTATTTATTATATAGTGAAAAGCTGGTTTAGCTAAAATTAATGCTGGTATTAACATAGCAAATATAATTTTTTTATATTTGCTACTTATTAAAGATATAAATAAAACCATAAGGTAACATAACCATGCGCCTCTACTAAAAGATATAAGTATAGCCAAAGAATAATTTAAAAAAGATAAATATAAAAATAATTTTTCTCTTTTGTTATTTTTCTTATAAAGTATCATTTCTAAAAGCAATGGAATTATGGAAATTAATATTCCTGCAAATATATTTACATTGTGGAATCCAAAAGTTAAAAAAATCCTATTTTTCTTTATGGAACTTAAAGTTACTCCCTTACTTAACAATTGAAAATATCCATACAAACAGCTAAAATTCAATGCTACAATTAAACAATAATATACCTTGTATTTATCTTCTTTATTAAAATAAGTAATAAAACAAAGCATTAACATAATTGGAGTAACAAGTCCTATATAAACTTCTCTTAAACTGCTAAATATATTAGCTGCATAAAAACTACTATTTATACAAAATAAGAGAAATGCTAATATTAAAAATATAAATTTATATGATAAAATATTCTTTGATCTATATAACTCTTTTAAAGTATTTAATATATCCTTGATACTTGATAAAAATAATATTGTAATATATACCGTTTCAAATGTAATTTTCATAAATAATAAATCAAAATAAAATAACCTTCTTACTGTAGTAAATATAGGTAACAAAAGTAAAAACATTAAAATAGACTTTCTTTTATCTTCACATATTAAATATATATCTAATATTAGAAAGAACAAAGCCACTAAAAGCATTGCTGCATTTTTAATTCCAATTCTTTTAAAGGAAATTAAAGTAAATATTAGTGATATTATAGCTGATATTCCTATCACTTTATAATGTTGTTTTAAATATTTATGTATATCTTTATACATTATTGACACTTCTCCATTCATATATTATCCTAAGTCTATTTCTTATAGTATTTAAAGTCAAAATTCTCTTTTTCCTCTGCAAATTTAAAATAATTATCATACTGTTCATTTAATCCTTTTATAGATTCATCTATAGTCTTATCTCCTTTTATTGCATCTAATATTAAATTTATTTCTAAAGAAGAATTTCTACTTAAAAATATAGTTGGATCATAATCTTCATTTTTATATTTATCTATTTTGTTATATTCATCATATATATCTTTATTAACTTTTGTATCTTTTACATTTACTGGTAAAGCACTTCGAGTTCTTAAAACCTCTCTATTTACATCTTCACTTAAAAGATATTCATATACTTTTTTTATTGCAAATTTTTTATTTTCATCTTTAACAGATTCATTATTAACAACTAAAAAATTCATATTTTGCACATAATAATAAATATTATTTTTATTATTATTTACTTGAAGTAAATCCTCAACTCCCATATCAAAATTTAGAGGAAGTATATTGGAAAAATAGCCCTTATCTTCAAAGGTACTTATCATCATAGCTATATTATTTTGATAAAATTCTGATCTAAGCTGATTTCTACTTTTTTTATCAAAATTTTCATCAATATAATTTAATTTATACATTTTATTATAAATATTCAAAATTTCCTTAGCATAATTAAAATTGTATTTTCCTTCTTTATAGTCCCAAAAGCTAGTATATATATTACCTGAGTTTACACTAGGCTCTCCTATGGATACTTTTACATCTTCATACTCTTTTAATGGAAATGCAAAAGGGGTAACCTCTGGGAATTTATCTTTTATTATTTTACTATAAGCTATAACTTCTTCCCAGTTTTTAGGAGGTTTATTAGGATCTAATCCAACTTTTTTAAATAAATCTTTATTCCATATAAACTTTACATTGGTTTCCATTAATTTTATACCTAAAGGCATCTCTTTAAATCTCACTATATTTGATTTATCTATATTCTTCATATCTATATTTATTTTATCTAAGCTAGCTACCTGTTCATTTTTCATAAGGGTAGAAAATCCATATTCAAATATATCTGGTCCATGACCTGAAGCTAATGTAGTTCTTATTGCATTATAATAATCTTCCTTATATTCGGTAAAAATTATATGTATATTATCTTTATTTTCTTTATTAAACTTTTCAATTTGATAGGATCTAGTAGGAGATATTACACTTTTTTTCATCCATAACCTAACTATAGTTTTATCTTTTAATTCTGGAGGTAAATTTTCTTTTTCATTTGCATAACTTTTATAATATTTTAGTTTATATACCCCTGATGCAAATAATATAAGTATTATTAAAGTGCAATATATTATAGTCCTAATTTTTCTATTATTCATTTAACTCTCTCCTAATCACTTTTTAAACTTTAATTTGATTAAGTCCTGTAATTCTTCAGTTTTTAATATTATTAACATTCCTACATATACTAATGCACCTACTGCTGTAGATATAATTATATTTATAAGTAAATATAAATTATTCTTAGGCATAATATTATATAATTGTTTATTACAAAGTGATACTGCCAATGCCATTATAACCCCTGATAAGGACATTTTAAGAAATGCAATAAATATTTTTCTATAATTTACTCCTTTTAAGCGGATCTTTATTTCAATAAATAAAATTAAAGATAAAATAGTTACTGATAAAGTTGTAGCCAATGCAATACCATTTACCCCTAGCAATGGTCCTAATAATAGAACTAAACCTACATTAACCACTACCAATATAAATCCATTTATCATCGGTGTTACTGTATTTTTCATAGCAAAAAAAACTTTCCCTAGTATGTCCATTAAAGAATATCCAAAAGCAGAAAAAGACAAATATTTTAAACACATAGAGGTAGCTCTTGTGGCTTCGCTATCAAATTTACCATGCTCTAAAACCAATTTTATAACAGGTTCACTTAATGTAGCTAATCCAAAAATTAATGGAATAGCAACTATCATAACTAAATTTACAGACTTTATAAATAACTGTTTAAACCCTTCCATATCATCCACTGCAAATTTTTCTGTTAATTTAGGATAAAATACTGTAGTTATAGACACTATAAATACTTGATTTATTATAGTACTAAATTTACTAGCATAATCTATTACAGAAATGCTTCCCTCTACCAAATTTGAAGCAAAATCTCTTGCCACCATAAGATTTATTTGAGATACCGCACTACTTATAAGTATTGGAATAGCTAAAATTAACATTCTCTTCACATTTTCATCTTTAAAATCTATAATAAATTTATACTTATAATTATTTTTTAAGAAGGGCCTTTGAGTAAGTGCTTGAGCTACTGCTCCTAAAAAAACTGATACTATTGCTGCTGTTAATCCGTACCTCTTATAAAATATTATAAGACCTATTATAATAACAATATTTGCAGCAATTCCCGTTAAAGCTGGTTGCACAAACTTTCCATAGGATTGAAGATATCCTGTGTATAATCCACTTACAGCTAAAAATATTATAGATGGCATTAAAATTCTAGTTAACTCTACAGTAATATTAAAACTTTCTCCTTCAAATCCACTGGCAAATAAGTTTACTAATTGTGGAGATAATATAACCGCAATTATTGATAATAGTATACATAATATGGTTATTATATTTAATACATTATTGAAAAATCTATTGGCTTTTTCCTCATCATTTTTTATATTAGCAAATATAGGTATAAAAGTAGTTACTAATGCTGCTGCTACAGCACTAAAAAACACCTGTGGCATTGCACTGGCTGTTTTAAATATGTCAGATTCTCTAGTAGCTCCTAATTGAATACCAACTATGAATTCTCTTAAAAAGCCTGTAAACTTGCTTATTACAAGCATTATTGTTATAAGCATGCTATATTTTGCTGCATTCTTAACATCTTTTTTTAATTCAGACATAACTCCTCCAAAATCGCTTAACTTAATTTTTCATATGCGTCTAATAATCTTTTTTCACATACAGACCAATTGTAAAGTTTTTTTACCTTTAAATAACCTTTTTGTCCCATAATTTTTGTCTTTTCCAAATCATTAGACAATACTTCAATGGCTTTAGCTATACTCTCAGGTGATGTAGCTTCTACTAAAAGTCCACTTTCTGCATCCTCCACTATATTTCTTACCATAGGAAAATCACTACCTATAATAGCTGTTTTACTGCTCATATACTCAAATAATTTTATAGGTTCTGCATTTACATATCTCCAATTATCTGGTTGCAATATAACAAAACCTGCATGAGATTTTTTCAAATAATCAAAAACCTCTACATGTGGAATTTTCCCTGTAAAAACTATATCTTTATTCTTTAAATTTTTTTCTATAAATTCATAGCATTTTGATTCAAAGTCTTTGGTTTCAAAAGGTCCTATAAACATATATTTACAATCTTCTTTTTTTACTAATTTAATAGCTTCTAATATTTTAAATATACCTCTATCTTCTCTTAATCCACCTACATATATAAAAGTTGGCTTATCTACTTGCTCTTTTACAAATTCTTCATCTTTTAAAACAGGATAATTAGGAATTAATTCTACATTTGAATTGTATTTTTTAAATTTATTTACTAATAATTCATTGACTGTAACAATACAATCTGCTCTTTTACCTAAACTTTTCTCATACAAATATATTAATTTTTCCATTGGCGCTTTTATAGCACCAAAATGTTCTGCAAAAGCTTCTGGATGATATTCATGAGAATCATATATTATTTTACATCCTAAGGCCTTTTTAATCTTTGTAGCCACTTGAAAAGAATCTGGTTCATGAGCATGGTATATATCTGCTCCTAATTCTTTTGCTATATTAAACATATCTTTCATAGGCCTTATTCTATCTCTCCAGTTTTTTCTAGGAGGAAAACATTTTACAACAATTCCATCATCTGTAATAAAATCCTTATATCCTGGAGCTATCATATATATCTCTTTATATTTCTTTCTTAAAGACAATATTTCTTTATAGTAAATTCTATTATCAAATACATCATGTCCTGATGTAAGCATACATATTTTCACTTATTTCCCTCCTGAAATTAGCTAATTATTATTGGTTCTTTAACAATTGATCTTCTGGAACCTTTCTAAGTTCCCTTGCTGGATTTCCAACTACTATAGTCTCCTTTGATACGTCTTTTGTAGCTACACTTCCTGCTGCTACAAATCCATCTTCATTAATTACTTTACCTGGTAATATTGTAGCTCCTGCACCTATTCTTCCACCTTTTTTAACAGTTACTCCTTTAAACTTTCCAAACCTTTCTTTAGATCTTGCTGCATAATTGTCATTAGAGGTTACTGCACAAGGTCCTATAAATACAGAATCTTCTACCTCTGAGTAAGCAGTTAAATATACATTAGTTTGTATTTTACAACTTGATCCTACTTTACAAAAATTCTCTATAGTAGCACCTTTACCTATTATAGTTTTTTCTCCAATAGATACATCTTCTCTAATAACTGCTAAATCTGCTACAAGAGTTTTCTTACCTATTTTACATCCTACATATATAATAGCTCCAGCTCCTATTAAACATTCATCTTCAATTTTAGTAGGCAAATAGCTTTTTTCATCTTTAAAAATACTATTTACAGATCTCATAGGTTCTTTTCCTATTACTGTATTATCATCTATTCTTACATTATTTCCTATTTTACTTCCTTTATGAATTATAACATTATGACCTATAATACAATTTTCTCCTATAACGACATCATCTTCTACTACAGTAAACTTTCCAAAAGAAACATTTTTTCCTATGCTAGCTTTTTCAGATATATAATTCATAATAAACTCTCCCTATTTTAAACTTTTAATACTACTGCTTAAACACATTTAAACAGTAGTATTTTTATTATCTTATCTTTCTTTACCACTTAGTTTTACCATATCCATTGTTGAGAAGTTTTCTAATGGGAATTTAACTGCTTCTCCTGTAAGTCTTGATTTATATGCTGCTAAAATTATAGCCATACCTTTTTTACCTTCTTCACCATTTATTAATGGTTCTTTATTATTCTTTATAGCATCTATTACATCTTTATATAATGTGCTATGACCAAATCCATAAACTGTATCTGGATCTCCTTCTTGTTTCTTTAAAATATCTTCTTCACTATCTAGTTCATCTGCAAATTTCCAAGTTTCTATTTTGTTTACTGCAAGTCCTCCTATTACAGCTGTTCCTTTTTCTCCAAAAACACTTAAAGTTTCTTCTAAATTTTTAGGATATACACAAGCTGTTCCTTCTATTATACCTATAGCACCATTTTTGAATCTTATTATTATTGCACCAAAATCTTCTGCTTCTATGTCTCTTAGAAATGTTCCACATTGTGCATAAACTGTGTCTATTTCTCCTCCCATCATCCATTGAAGCAAATCTATATTATGTATACATTGGTTCATTAATGTACCACCATCTAATTTCCAAGTTCCTCTCCAAGGTGCTTGTTCATAGTATCCCATATTTCTATTCCATAGTATTCTTGCAGTTCCATTTACAAGTTTTCCAAATCTATCTTGTTCTATGGCTTTTCTCAATTTTTGTATGGGTTCATTAAATCTATTTTGATGGCAAACTGCTAATTTAACATTATTTTTTCTTGAACATTCTATCATATCATCTGCATCTTTTATAGAAAGAGCCATAGGTTTTTCTACGATTACATGTTTTCCTTTATTCATACAATACATTGATATTTCTGGATGATATCCACTTTCAGTTGAAATAGCTACTATATCTATTTCTTCTTTTTCTAACATTTCTTTATAATCTTCATATAAATGAATCTCTACTAATTCCTTCATTCCTTCTATGTACTTATCTTTTTCAAGTTCTGCTTTTTTTATATCTATATCACAAAGTGCTACTAATTTTATCTCTTCTTTATTATTTATTAACGCTTCAACATGTTTGTATGATATTCTACCACAACCAATAATAGCTACCTTTAACTTTTCCATAAAATCACCTCATAATTTTATTATAAGGATAAGTCTTTAGACTTATCCTTATTTATTTTAAAGTTTATATATCTTTTCTGTATTTCCCTTAACATCTTTAGTTGCATTTCTTGTATCATAAATTAAATCTGCTTTATCTGCTAAAGCTTGATAGTCTACATCACTGTGAGCTGTAGTTATTACAACAATATCAGAATCTGAAACTACTTCTTTCCAATCTACTGAATGATAAGTTTTTCCTTTATGTTGAAATTCTGGTATATATGCATCATGATAAACAATTTCTGCTCCATGGGATTCTAATTGTTCTATTACCTTTAATGCTGGAGACTCTCTCATATCATCAATATCATTTTTATAAGCTACACCCATTAAAAGTACTTTTGAACCATTTAAGGATTTTTTCTTTCCGTTTAAAAGTTTCATTACATTTTCTAATACAAATTCAGGCATATAATCATTTATTCTTCCAGAAGTTTGTATTAAACTTGTATGGAAATCATATTCTTTTGCTTTCCATTCCAAATAAAATGGATCTAATGGTATACAATGTCCCCCTAATCCTGGTCCAGGATAGAAAGCCATAAAACCATATGGTTTTGTTTTAGCCGCATCTATTACTTCCCAAACATCTATATTCATTTTGTTACATAGTATAGCAATTTCATTTGCTAGTGCTATATTTATATTTCTAAAGGTATTTTCAAATATTTTTTCCATTTCTGCAATTGCTGGTGATGATACTGTAAATACTTCACCTTCAAGTACATTTTTATATAATGTTGCAGCAACTTCTGTACATTCTTCTGTACATCCTCCTACTACTTTTGGAGTATTTTTAGTTTTAAACTGTTTATTTCCTGGATCCACTCTTTCTGGTGAGAATGCTAAAAAGAAATCTTCTCCACATTTTAGTCCTGTGGATTCTAAAATTGGTTTTAACACTTCTTCTGTAGTTCCTGGATATGTTGTACTTTCTAATACTACTAACATACCTTTTTTAAGATACTTAGCAACACTTTTAGTTGAGTTTTCTACATAAGATAAATCTGGTTGTTTATATAAATCAAGTGGTGTTGGTACACATATAGCAACTACATCTACTTCACCTACAAAGCTAAAGTCTGTAGTAGCTTTTAATTTACCATTGTTAACTATGTCTTCTAAATCTGAATTAACTACATCACCTATGTAATTATGTCCTTTATTAACCATTTCTACTTTTTGTTCTTGAACATCAAAGCCTATTACTTCGTAACCAGCCTTTGCCTTTTCAACTGCTAATGGCAATCCTACATATCCTAATCCTACTACTCCAAGTTTTGCTGTTTTGTTTTCTAATTTTTTTATTAATTCATCTCTTATCTGTGACATCATTTTACCCTCCCAGGTTTCATAAGATTTACAACTAAATTATATACTTTGTTAATATTATGGTCAAACTTTTTATATTATATAGTTTTTAGTTATTTTAAAATCATTTCATTATAAATAGAAATCATTTTATCTGCATTTACATTCCAAGTAAACTTATTTAAAACAGTTTCAATTGCACATTTCCCTATATCTATTCTTTTATAGGGATTTTCTATTAAAAATTTCATTATTTTTACTAATTCTTCTATATTCTTTCTTTCCACTAAAAATCCATTAACACCATTTTCTATAGCATCTTCTATGCCTTCACCTTTCACCCCAATAACAGGTATTCCCTGTGCCATAGCCTCTATATAAACCATTCCAAAACCTTCTTTATAGCTTGGAAGAGAAAATATATCATACTGTTTCATAATATCAATAACTTCTTTATGCTCTAATTTTCCTAAAAAAGACACATTATCTTCTAAACCTAGTTCTTTTATTAATTCTTCAAGTTTCCCTCTATATTCTCCATCCCCTATTATATCATAGGAAATGTTAGAATATATTTCTTTTAATTTAGCTATAGCCTTTAAGTTTATGTGTATTCCCTTAGTTTCTTTTAAATTGGATACACTTAAAATCTTTATTAAATTTTTATTAATTCTATTTTTTTCAATATAATTCTCTTGTATTTTATCCACACTTATATAGTCTTTATCAATACCATTGTTGACTACCTCTATTTTATTGTAGAAATTTTCATCTTTTACTACATTTTTAAGTTTATTACTTACAGTTATTATTTTATCTATATGGTTTAAAACATTAAACAAAGCTTTTTTACAATTAATATTTCTACTTATTGTATTTTGAAAATCTTGACCATGTATAGTAACTACATGGGGAACTTTAAATTCTTTATTTAAAATCATTCCTGCATATCCATCTGGAACTGCAACATGGGAATGAATTAAGTCAAATTTAAATTCTTTATAAACTTTGTTTATTATTCTTTTAATTCCCTTAGCCATAAAAAAACCTGATCTATGAAACATTATGCCTTTAGGAAACTCTAAATATCTTGGATAATATACATCTATACCTTCAATATTTGTTTTGTAAGGTATTTCTCTATATCTTGCCCATTTTTTACTAATTAGGTTCAATGGAAAAGGCGCTAAAGGTACTGGACTTATTACCTTCACCTCTATTCCCTTTTCTTTTAGAGTTTTTACTTGTTGGTGAACAAATATTCCTGCCATACTATTAAATGTTGAAGGATACATATGCGATATAATTAAAACTTTCATATAATTCACCTTTAATATTTTAATTTGTTTTTCTTTTATATGTTGGTACTTTTATTTCCATTAGTTTAAAAATACTTTCTTTATCTTTATAAACTATGTTTCTAAATTCATTTATAGATTCCTTTATAAAATCAATATTGTACTCTGTAGGTTTTTCCACATATATTTTATCATGTTGTGTATTAGTTAACGCTACTTCATCCATTAAAATTTCTTCATATAATTTTTCTCCAGGTCTTAATCCAGTGTATTTTATTTTTATATCTATGTCTGGTTCATATCCTGAAAGTCTTATTAAATCCCTTGCCAAATCCTTAATTTTAACTGGTTCTCCCATATCCAATACAAATATTTCTCCACCCTTTGCCATACCCCCTGCTTGTATAACTAATTGAGCAGCTTCAGGTATAGTCATAAAAAATCTATTTATTTCTGGATGAGTAACTGTAACAGGTCCACCATGGGCTATTTGCTTTTTAAATAATGGAATAACAGAGCCATTACTTCCTAAAACATTTCCAAATCTAACTGCTACGTATTCTGTTTCACTTATTTTATCAAAGGCTTGTATCATTATTTCACAAAATCTTTTAGTTGCCCCCATTATATTGGTAGGATTTACAGCCTTATCTGTACTTATTTGCACAAATCTTTTTACTTTATATTCATGACTACATTTAACTAAATTATAAGTACCTATTATATTATTTTTTACTGCTTCTGCAGGATTATTTTCCATTAATGGAACGTGCTTATGAGCAGCTGCATGGAAAACTACTTCTGGTTTGTATTTTTCAAATATCTCTCTTAGTCTATCTTCTTCCCTAATTGATGCTATTATTACCTCTTTATCTAAATTAGGTTGACTATAGTTTAATTCCATTTGAAGGTCATAGGCATTATTTTCATAAATATCTAATATTAAAAGCTTTTTAGGATTAAATCTTGCAATTTGCCTACATAGTTCTGAACCAATAGAGCCTCCTCCACCAGTTACCAATACTACTTTGTCTTTTATGTACTTGTTTATATCCTTATTATTTAATTTGACTTCTTCTCTTCCCAATAAATCTTCGATACTTACATCTCTTATTTTACTAATACTTACTCTTCCATCTATTATTTCATATATTCCTGGAAGAGTTTTTAACTTTGCCTTAGTATTTTTGCAAATGTTTATTATTTCTCTTTTAGTTTTTACATCTACAGATGGAATAGCTAGTATTATTTCTTCTATATCTTTTTCTTCGCAAATATTTATAATATCTTTTCTAGTACCTATTACTTTTATTCCATTTATGGTTCTTCCCGTTTTTTCTTCATTGTCATCTATAAGTCCTATTATGTCATAGTTTAAATTGGCACTTTTCTTTATTTCTTTAATTAACAGTGCCGCAGCATCACCTGCGCCTATTATAAGTAACCTATTTTTCTTTTTATCACAAATTTTACCTGAATGTCTTTCATCCACTATTCTATATAAAAACCTTGTCCCTCCCAAGAATGCTACAGATAGTATCCAAAATATTATATGTGCAGCATAAGGAAATCTCATATATCTGGTTTCCAACAATTTATAAGTAACAAAATAATTATATAGTATAATTACCACATTAGATAAGGATATGGAATAGATTATAGACATTAGCTCTTCAATAGATGCATATTTCCAAATGCTATCATATAGTTTAAACATTTCATTAAAAAATAAAGTTATTAAAATTACTGGTATAATAGCATATTTAAAAAATTCCATATACTCATTGGATATCATAAAATCTAATCTTAGTAGTAATGATAAGTATAAAGCTAAAACCAGTAATATAATATCATAAACTATGAGTTTCTTACTTTTATTCAATATATCACTTCCCGAATAAAATATTTTAACCACCTTAATAATTTTACCTCATTTTTAAAATTATTCAACCAAAACCTTTAATTAATGAACAACTAACAATGAATAATGAACAATTAATGAAGATTTTCTTCCCACCGTCAGAAAATCTATAATCTTATTAAAAAAGTAGATAGTTATTGTATAAAAAAGTTCATTCAGCTTTGCTGAACATCAAAGTTTTATATAATTAAAATTTTTTCCTAATGTCAATGGAGAAAAAATATCCATAATTGTTCATTGTTCACTATTAATTATTCACTATTCATTCTGTTTTTATCTTATCTGAAATACCTAAAAGATACTTTTCAAATTCATCTTTTATTTCTTCTTTCCTTAGGGCAAATTCTATAGTTGCTTGTAAAAATCCTAATTTATCTCCCACATCATATCTTCTGCCTTCAAAATTATATGCATATATGGCTTCTTTTGAAGCTAGTTCTCTTAAAGCATCTGTTAGCTGAATTTCTCCACCTTTTCCTGGCTTTATAGTGGATAACATTTCAAATATTTTAGGAGTTATTATGTATCTACCTAATATAGCTATATTAGATGGTGCTTCTTCAACTTTTGGTTTTTCTACTAAGCCCTTTACCTTATACACATTATCTTCTATATATTTACCATCTACTATACCATATTTATATACATCTTCCCTTGCTACTTGTTGTACCCCTAATATAGTTGTTTTATATTCATTGTAGCATTCTATAAGTTGCTTTAAACAAGGTTTTTGGCTATAAACCACATCATCTCCTAGCATAACTGCAAAGGGTTCATCTCCTACAAAAGTTCTAGCACAACTAATGGCATGACCTAATCCTTTAGGCTCTTTTTGTCTAATGTAATATATCTCTGCCATGTTAGATATATCTTCTACCATTTTTAACATATCTTTTTTCCCTGTATCTCTTAATTGCTGTTCTAATTCTACAGATTTATCAAAATGATCTTCTATAGCCCTTTTATTTCTACCAGTTATAATTAATATTTCTTCTATTCCAGAAGCTACAGCCTCTTCTATTATATGTTGAATAGTGGGTTTATCTACTATAGGAAGCATTTCTTTAGGTTGTGCCTTTGTAGCAGGTAAAAATCTTGTTCCTAAGCCTGCAGCTGGTATAACTGCCTTTTTCACCTTCATAATAATATCCCCTTTCATGATATAATAAAATTTAATAATTCCCCAATCAATAATATATAATTTACATAAAATTAATTATTATACTATTTTTAATTTATATATTTTTTAGAATACCCTCTAATTCCATTACTATTTCATCTTCCGGTTTTATTTTTTTTGCTATTTCTAAATGTTCCTTAGCCTCTTTTATTTTTCCTATATTTAAATAACACATAACTAAATTAGTACATACTTCCACAGCCTTTGTAACTTCAAATACTTTTCTAAGATATCCTATAGCTTTTTCATATTCTCCTAAAGCTGCATAATTTATACCTAATTCATTAATTACTTCTGGTATAGCGCTATCTATATTTATAGATTTATTTAAATAATATATAGCTTTTTCATAGTTCTCCAATATTCTATATGCTATTGAAACATAATAATATATTAATGGATCATCCTCAAATTCTTCTAATAATGGAATTAAAATTTCTAGTGCTTCTCTGGGGGAATCATATAATATCTCTTTTGCTTTCTCATAATCCACTATAGATTTAAGAGCTACTCTTAAATCCGTTATCTCTTTAGTTTCTTCTCCTCCTCTAACTAAATAGTTATTTAGTAAAAATAATGCTTTACTATAATCTCCATTTTCTTTATTTATGATACATTCATATAAATATGGTAATGGATAATCCTCGAATAATTCTTTAGTTTTATCTATTGCCCATAACTCCTCATCTATATAGCTTTTATCTAAGCTTCTTAATCCGTTCACCAATAATAGTAGCTTTTCAAAATTTTCTTTACTGCTATCTACTTGAATAAGTCCCTTTAAAGTTATATAGGCATCTTCATATTTTTTTTCATCTATTAATTTAAATATTTTACCCTTTATAAACTTTATACTTTCAGGTATATTTTTTATCATTTTTATATAGTATTTATTATATTTAAACTCCTTATCTGCTCCCATTACAAAAAACATACCTTCTATAAAATTACTTATAGATATCTTTTCCATATTATTTCCATTTTTAACTTCTTTAATTATCTCATCAGCATTGATTGGTAAATATACTTTTTCTTTAATTGTTACCTTAAAAATATTTTCTAATTTGTTTTCGTCTACTTCCAAAAACAAAACCTTTTCTAGTTTTTCTGAAAAAGATTTTCCATTATTCAAATTACATCCATCTCCCTTACTTTTAATTTGTTGTTCATTGAATATGCTTATTGCAATTGCCAATTATTTAAACTATAATTAATATTGCTTTAAATACATACACTATAGTCATGAGACATTGTTATTTAAAGACTTTTAACTGATATTGAAAGAAGGTGTTATTAGTTGTATAGATTAGATCAATACAAAACTCCATTATTTGATGCATTAATGGAATATGTAGATAGAGAAACTATACCTTTTCACGTTCCTGGTCATAAAAAAGGAGTAGGAATAGACGAAGAATTTAAAAAGTTTATAGGTGAAAATCCTTTTAAAATCGATGTTACTGTTTTTAAACTAGTTGATAGCTTGCATCATCCTACAGGTCCTATAAAGAAAGCTCAAGAATTAGCTGCTGATGCATATGGTTCTAAAGCTTCATTTTTTTGCATTCATGGTACTTCTGGCGCCATACAGGCAATGATAATGTCAGTAGTTAAATCTGGTGATAAAATAATTATACCAAGAAATGTTCATAAGTCAGTAACTTCTGGCATTATATTAAGTGGAGCAACTCCTGTTTATATGCAACCAGAATTAGATAAAAGAGTTGGCATCGCTCATGGTGTTACTCCTGAAACTGTAGAAAAAACCCTAAAAGAAAATCCTGATGCTAAAGCCGTATTAATAATTAATCCGACCTATTATGGTGTGGCTACAGATATTAAAAAAATAGCTGATATAGTTCACAGTTATGATATTCCTTTAATTGTAGATGAAGCTCACGGACCTCATTTAGGCTTTAATGATAAATTGCCAATGTCCTCTATTGAAGCTGGTGCAGATATTTGTTGCCAAAGCACACATAAAATAATAGGTGCTTTAACCCAATGTTCCCTACTTCACGTTGGTTCTGAGCGAATAGATGTAAATAGAGTTCAACAAATATTAAGTTTACTTCAAACTACATCTCCTTCATATATACTAATGGCTTCACTTGATTGTGCCAGAAGACAAATAGCTATAAATGGTAAAGAATTATTAGATAAAGCTATAAATTTAGCCAATTATGCTCGTGAAGAAATCAATAAAATTCCTGGTTTTTATTGCTTTGGTAAAGAGATTATAGGAAACCCTGGTGTTTTTGCCATAGACCCTACTAAGATAACTATAACTTGTAGAGATTTAGGCATTACTGGTTTTCAATTGGATATGATTTTATCTAATAAATATCACATTCAATTAGAATTATCGGATTTATATAATGGCTTAGCTGTAGGCTCTTTTGGCGATACAAAAGAAAATATAGATGCACTAATTAATGCACTAAAAGAAATAAGCCAAGAATATAAAAATAACGAAAATAAAAAATCTGACTTTATAGATATACCAGCTATACCAGAACAAGTTCAAATCCCTAGGGAAGCTTTTAATAGTGAAAAAGTAGTTCTTCCTTTAAAAGATAGTAGAGGAAGAATAAGTGGAGAATTTTTATTAGCTTATCCCCCTGGAATACCTGTGCTTTGCCCTGGTGAAATAATCACAGAAGAAATAATTAATTATATACAAAAATTAAAGGATACTGGTCTTTATGTACAAGGCACAGAAGATTCAGAAGTTAATTTTATAAAAGTTGTAAAGTAAAGTCCTTATATTAAGGACTTTACTTTTTATATCTACTCATTTAACAACTTTTCAATATATTCTTCATTGTAAATTTTTATGTTTTCCCTTTTAAGCAATTCTGCTGTAACACCATTTCCTCTTATTTTTTTACCTGAAAAATTACCATTATAAATAGTACCAAATCCACAAGAAGGACTATTGGATTTTAATATGGCTTCTTTTACACCTAAAGCCTTAGCTATTTTTAAAGTTTCATAGGCCCCTTTTACAAATTTATCTGTTGAATCTTTGTAAGTTTTGCTTAAAACTTTTCCTTTTCCATCTAATACTTCTGATGCAGTACTATTTACTATTTCATGTGGTTCCCTTGGCGTTTCCATTCCGCCTAATTGCTCTGGACATACTGGTATTAATCTTCCTTCCTTTAAAAGTTTTTCTACTCCTTGTTTTAAATTATTTTTACCATTATATTTACAATTCACACCACATAGACATGCACTTATAATTTTCACCATTATAACCTCCATAATACTATTTTAACTCTACAACAGTAACACCCGTTCCGCCTTCTCCATATTCACCTAATCTATACCTTTTTACTTGCGGATGCCTTTTCAACATATCATTTATAGATTTTCTCAAAACTCCTGTACCTTTTCCATGTATTAGGATAACTTCTTTAAGTCCTGCTACATATGCCTCATCCAAATATTTATCAGTATTATAGATAGCCTCCATAGAATCCATTCCTCTTAAGTCTATTTCTGGCTCTACCATTTTTAATCTCAATTTAGCTTCTCTTTTTCTTGCCTTTTTAGTCTCTTCTTTAGGTTTATCTATAACTCTTAAATCTTCTAATTTTACATTTATTTTTATAATACCTGCCTGTACTTGAACTTCTCCCTTATTGTCTGGTTTAGAAAGTATTATTACCTTTTGATCCAATTTAGGAAGATAAACCTCTTCACCTAAATTTACTTTCTCTATCTTTTTTCCTTTTTCTTTATTTAAGTTTTCTTCTTCTTTTTCAAGTTTATGCATCTTATTATTTAATTTTTTTCTTTCTTCTTCAAGCTTTTGTCTAGCTGTAGATGAATAACCCATTCTTTCTAGTTCTCTTATATTTTTTAATATCTCATCCGCTTCTTCTTTTGCTTCCTTTATGATTTTTCTAGCCTCATCTTGAGCATTTCTTAATAATTTTTCTCTATTTTCTTCTACTACTCTTAATTTATCTTCATATTTATCTTTTAATTTATCTGCTTCTAATTTGTACATTTCTGCTCTTCTTGCATCATCAGAAGCTTTTATACTTTTAGATTGTAATTTTTCAATAAGATCCTCAAATCTTAAACTATCACTTTCTATATTCTTCTTAGCCTCTTCTATAATGTATTCACTTAATCCTAATCTTTTAGATATTTCAAAGGCATTAGATTTTCCTGGCACACCTATCAACAATCTATAAGTAGGCTTTAAAGTTTCTACATCAAACTCTACAGAAGCATTTTCTACTCCTTCAGTTTTTAAGGCATATCCTTTTAATTCACTATAATGAGTAGTAGCTACTATTTTACATTTTCTTTTTCTTAATTCTTCTAAAATTGATATAGCTAAGGCGGCTCCTTCTGTAGGATCTGTTCCTGCCCCTAACTCATCAAATAATACCAAAGATTTATTGTCTGCCTTAGATATTATATCTACTATATTCACCATATGAGATGAAAAAGTTGAAAGACTTTGTTCTATACTTTGTTCATCTCCTATATCAGCAAAAATTTCTTCAAAAAACGCTATAGTTGAATTCTCCTTAGCAGGTATTAACAATCCGCTTAATCCCATTATATGTATCAAACCTAGAGTCTTTAGTGTTACAGTTTTTCCACCCGTATTAGGTCCTGTTATAATTAAAGATGTAAAATCTTTACCTAAATATATATCTGTTGGAACTACTTTTTCAGCATCTATTAGAAGATGTTTTCCTTCTATTATATCTACTACTCCATCTTCATTAACCTTAGGTAAAGTACAATTATTATGACTTGCAAATTTAGCTTTTGCAAATATAAAATCCAACTCCCATATTATCTTAGCATTAATATTTATTACATCTAAATTATTATAAACCTTTAATGAAAGCTCTTCTAATATTCTCTCTACTTCTTCTCTTTCTTTTAGCAATAATTCTTTTATTTCATTATTTAGATTTACCAAGCTCATTGGCTCAATAAATAAAGTGGATCCAGAAGAGCTTTGGTCATGAACAAGTCCTGGTACAGCACCCTTATGTTCTGCTCTTACTGGTAGTACATATCTATCTCCTCTTATGGTATAAATATTTTCCTGTAAATAAGGAGAGTACTTTCTAACTAAAGAATTTACCCTGTCTCTTAATGAATCATTTTTATCTCTTAAAGCTCTTCTTATACCATAAAGCTTTAAGCTTGCTCTATCCGCTATTTCATCATCACTTATAACCACATTAAATACAGACTCTTCTAGCCCTTTAAGCGGCTCTATACTTTCACATATATCTTCTATGTTTTCATGAGGACTTTCTTCATATTTTCTTGCCACATAATCTTTGAATCTTCTTGCTGATCTTAAAATAGATGCTACTTTTAGTAGTTGACCTGGTAATAAAACCATAGCTTTTTCTACTCTAATTAAAATATCTCTTATATCATATATTCCTTCAAAAGGCGGTTCCCCTTTTGTTTGAAGTAAATCTAAAGCCTCCACTGTTTCTTTTAAATGCATTTCTACTTCATAAAGACTTTCATATGGTTTTAAATTATCTATTATATCCTTTGCTGCATTAGTTTTTACAAAGCTTTTTAATTTTTCCTTTATCTTATAAAATTCTAGTACTTTTAAAGCTCTTTTGTTCAATTATTAAACACCTCGTTATTTTATTCTACACCTCTTTTATAGTGTCCCCTTGTATAATTTTTAAAATCTTTTTTCCATTTTTTATTTTTAAATGCTTTTAATATTTTATCAGCTTCATTGTAATCTTCATCTGTAAACTCCATTCTAAAAGAGTGTATACCCATTTCTTCTAATTCTTTTATATATTGAATTAAATTTAAAGGAACTGTATTTAAAATATGACTTCTGCAAAATTTATCTGTTACAATTGGAAACTTTTCTCCCTTTCTATCAATTAAACTAAAATTATCCTTTTGACAAACATTATTACACTCTTTTAATTTATTTTTATGAGAAAAAGAACTTCCTATAGGACAATACTCACTTACCATAAGTTCAATTCTTCCATAAAGTAATAGCTGAACAGGTATACTACTTTTTTTCAAAACATCTTTTATTTCCATTTTATTTAACTCTGTACTTAAGCAACCCATATATATAATATCTTTAAAAAATTCTAGGGAGTAACTATTAAACATATTAAGTTTATAATCTCCTATAATTGATATTTTATCTTTAAAATCATTTATAATTCCTAAATTGGCAGTTATTATGCCTTTTATATTATCTAAATTATTATTTATATATTCATAAATATAATTATATTCCTTTTTTATTATATTAGGTATTTTCAAGTATATATTAATTTCTTCTTTATTTAAACATGAAATATCTAATTGATTGTCTCTGATAAAAGGATTTATACATATATTTTTTATACCATTTTGTATAACTGCTTTCAATTGTTCTTTAGTTTTTACTGTTGCAATACATTTAGGTAGTTCTTCATTACATTCATATTTTTTATTACCTTTATCTAAATTTATTTCTTCTTTTGATACATTTCTCCTATATTTTTTAAGTAAAAACTCTTCTAGTTTACTTAAAAACTCTCTTCTAGCTTCGTTTATTTTTGAAACTGGTAAAAATCCTTCTTCGTAAACCTCAAAATTTATGTTTTCAAATATAAACGGAGTATCTCCTGTCTTATCTACGTTTTCTTTTATTTTTTCAATACTTAAAGGTCTTTTTATTGCCTTCTCTACAATTTCACCTTCAACTGAAATAAGTTCATCACCTATATTAGTGTATATAGTTATAGGCATTTCTTTTTTAAATACTATATTTATTTTTATTTTTATTTTTTTACCATAAGGTTCTTCAAAATATATACTATTTTCTTTTAGTAATTTTACATCTGATGTTTTGTATAATTTATCTCCTTTTTTATAAATATCAGGATATATTTTTACCAAATCTCCTGCATATGCAGTATCTACTTCTTTATTATTTTTTATTATTTTAGATACAGTAAATCCCTTTTCATTAATTCTAATACCATCACCTAAAGTTAATTCTTCTTTTAATTTAATATTAGATTTATTTTCTACATCTCCTATATATATACCTGTATTTTTAGGGAAATTTTTTGATATCATGTCTATTCCTTCATTGCCATAAAGATACGCCTTAGAAAAACCTTCTCTATTAAATAACTTTAATAAATTTTTAGTTTTCAATTTATAATCTATTTCTTTAATATTTCCATTGTAAAAACTATCAATCACTTCTCTATAGCTTTTAACTACCCCAGCTACATATTCTGGACGCTTCATTCTACCTTCGATTTTAAAAGAATGAGCTCCTGACAAAATAAAATCTTCCACATTTTCTATAGTACAAACGTCTTTAGGACTTAATAAATATCCACTTTTTTTCTCATTATTTTTATTATTTACTATGGTATAAGGCAATCTACAAGGTTGAGCGCATCTTCCCCTATTACCACTCCTCCCACCTATTAAGCTACTCATTAGACATTGTCCTGAATAACATATACATAATGCTCCATGTACAAACACCTCAGTTTCAACCTTTAAATTATTGGATATATTCCTTATTTCTTCTATTGATAATTCTCTTGCTAAAACTATTCTCTCAAATCCAACTTCTTGTAATAATTTTGCTCCTTGAATATTATGTATTGTCATCTGCGTAGATGCATGAATTTCAAAATCTGGAAAATATTTTTTAATTAAATAGAAAAGACCTGTATCTTGAATTATAAGAGCGTCTACTCCTATGTTGTAAAGATATCTTATATATTCTAAAGCCTCTTTTAACTCTTTTTCTTTTAATAAAATATTTACTGTTACATATACTTTAACACCATATATATGGCAATAATCTACTGCCTTTCTCATTATTTCTTCATTAAAGTTTGATGCATAAGCTCTAGCTGAAAATTTACTTCCACCTAAATAAACAGCATCTGCACCACTTTGCACAGCAGCATATAAGCTATCAATACTTCCTGCTGGTGCTAATAATTCTACCTTTTTCATAATCCACCTCTCTAATTAAATCTAATGATTATTATACTACAAAAAAGGCTGTTGAAAAATCAACAGCCTAACTTTTTACTTTTTTTAGCCTTATCACTTATTAAAGGATTATTTTGCTTCTTTTCTTTAGCAAGTTCTATTTGAGTTTCTATCAATTTATTTTGCAAGTCTATTATTTTATACTTTGCAGATTGAATTTGAAATTTATGCTCTTTGCGTTCAACTTTTAAAGATTCATTTTCATCTTTGATTTCATTATATTTATTATATAAATCATCTTTTTCTACCTTCAGAGATTTTATTTGTAAATCCTTTTCCTTTAAGCTTTCATCATTTTTATTGCTATTAGAGTTTTTTAATAATTCTTCCTTTTCATCTCTGATTTTTTCTTTTTCTTCTCTTATTTGCTGATTTTCTCTATATAAGGCTTCTAATTTATCTGTAAGTTCCTCAATTTCTGTTTGCAATTTTTTGTTTTCTTCTTTTAAAAGGTTAACTTCTTCCAAAAGTTCTTCAACTTTCTCATTACTTTTAAATACTTCATCAACAGTATTCAAAGCAGTTAATATTGCAGCAGAGGATGTACTTAATTTAGTATTGTTTTGTAAAATAGTTTTTATTTTTTTATCAACATGACTAGCAACTCTATGTAAGTATTCTTCTTTTTCATTTCCTTTTAAGTTATATTCTACTCCGTTTATTCTTACAACGACTATATTCACTGTACACACCCTCTCAGATAAATTCATATATCTATATTCTAACATAAATTTCATATAGTTAAAATAGAATTTACCCCTTATATAGAATTACTTACTTATTTGTAATTAATTATCTTAATTCTGCCCCTAAATTATTTTCTAAAGTTCTTACTATTTTATTGTGAACTTTACTTACTTCAGAATCTGTTAATGTTCTGTTTGGCATTCTATATACTATTGAATATGCAACACTTTTCTTTCCTTTAGGTATTTGTGAGCCTTTATATACATCAAATAGCTTAACATTTTCTAGTATTTTTCCACCCTTATTTCTTATTATATTTTCTATATCTTGAACAAGTACTTCATCATCTACAAGTAGTGCCATATCTCTTTCTACTGCTGGAAATTTAGGTAGTGGACTATATTTTTTCTCAATATTAGCATTTTTTAATAACATATCTAAATTTAATTCCGCTATATAACATTTTTCATCTATATCGTAATTATCTAATACATCTGGATGAACTTCTCCTAATAAACCAGCAAATTCTTTATTAACATATAATTTTGCTGTTTTTCCAGGATGAAATGTTGGGTGTTCTGATTCTCTCTTATAGGAGCTTTTTTCTATATTTAATTCTTCAACTAAATTTTCAATTACTCCTTTTAAACTTAAATAATCTACATCTCCATACATTCCTATCACAAGAGTATTTCTTTCCTCAGGCAATATTTTTTCATCTTCACTTGGAATATACACTTTTCCCATTTCAAATAATCTAGCATAAGAATTATTTCTAGAATAATTTCTAGCTAAAGCTTCCATCATTGATGCAAGTGTAGTAGTTCTCATTAAGCTATAATCTTCTCCTAGAGGATTTTTAATCTTCACAGCATTTCTTAAATTACTATCTTCAGGTATAAGTATCTTATCAAAAATCTTAGGACTTACAAATGAATAGCTTATAGATTGATTTAAGCCACTTCCTATTAATATTTCTACAACTTTATCTTGTAAATGTTGTTTTAGTGTCTTACCAGATCTTACACTTACACTGTTGAACATAGTAGTTGGTATATTATTATATCCATAAATTCTAGCTATTTCTTCTGCTACATCTTGTTTTAATACTATATCACTTCTAAAGGTAGGAACTGTTATATTTAAAATATCTCCTTCTATATTTGTTTTTAATTCCAATCTATCAAGGTATTCTTTCATATCTTCTTTAGAAATATTGGTACCTAAGAAACTATTAATCCAGTTATAGTCTACTTTAAGATTTCTTTCTTTTACTATATCTTTATATATATCTATAGTTCCCTCCATTACTTCTCCTGCACCTAACTCTTCTATTAGATGACAAACTCTATTCATAGCTATTTCTACTAAATTAGGATCTAAATCTTTTTCAAACTTTGAAGATGCCTCTGTTCTTAATCCTAATTTTTGAGAAGATACCCTTATATTTGTTCCATCAAAATTAGCACATTCTAATATTATTTCTTTTGTATCTTCTTTTACTTCTGAATTTAATCCTCCCATTATACCTGCTAAAGCTACTGTCCTATCACCATCTTTTATACATAAAACACTTTCATCTATAGTTCTCTCTACATCGTCTAGAGTAGTAAACTTTTCTCCAGCTTTTGCTCTTTCTACTACTATTTTATTGGAAGTTATCTGTCTTCCATCAAAAGCGTGCAGTGGCTGACCAAGCTCTATCATAACAAAATTTGTTATATCAACTATATTATTTATTGCTCTTACACCTGCTTCTTCTAGTCTTTCTTGCATCCATGTAGGAGATGGTTGTATTTTAACATTTTTTACTCCTCTTGACATATACCTTCTACATAAATCATCTTTTATTTCTACTTCTAAATAATCTTTTATATTATCTTTATTTTTAGGTGTATAATCCAATTTAGGCATAGTATAATTTATTCCCAATGTAGCAGCTGCTTCTCTTGCTATACCTACTACACTTAAACAATCAGGTCTATTAGAAGTTATTTCAAATTCTATTACTGCGTTATCTAAATTTAAAACTTCCTTTATATCCTTTCCAATTGGAGTATCAGGTGGCAATATCATTAATCCATCTACACCACTTTCTGGTATACCTAATTCCTTTTCAGAACACATCATACCATAGGACATTATACCTCTTAATTTACCTTTTTTTATTTTTACGTCATTTGGTAATATCGCTCCATGAACAGCTACTGGTACTATATCTTCTTCTTTCATATTAGTTGCCCCTGTAACTATTTGGATAGGCTCTTCTTTTCCAATATTTACACTACATACTACTAATTTATCTGCATCTGGATGTTTCTCTATTCTCTCTATTTTTCCTGTTACTACATTTTGTATATCATCTCCAGAAGATATTATTTCTTCTACTTTGGAACCTGATAAAGTAAGTTTATCACCTAATTCATTAGCAGAAATATTTATATCAACATAATCTTTTAACCACTTAAATGGAATATTCATTCTTTATTCTCCTCCTTTATTATATTCTTTTATTAAAATTGATTTAAAAATCTCATATCGCTTTCATATAAAAGCCTTATATCATCTATACCGTATTTTTGCATTACCATTCTATCCACACCAAATCCAAAGGCAAATCCACTATATACTTCTGGATCTATTCCACAATTTTTTAATACTTGAGGGTGAACCATTCCTCCTCCTAAGATTTCTATCCATCCTTCACCTTTACATATTTTGCATCCTTCTCCATGGCATACAAAACAAGTAGCATCCATTTCCGCTGATGGTTCTGTAAAAGGGAAATGATGAGGTCTAAATTTTGTTTTTAAATCCTCTCCAAACATCTTTTTACCAAACATCTCTAATGTACCTTTTAAATCAGCAAAGGTTATTCCTTTATCTACTACTAATCCTTCCATTTGGTAGAATATAGGTGAGTGTGTTGCATCTACTGAATCAGAACGATATACTTTACCTGGTGCTATCATTTTTATTGGTGGCTTTTGGTTTTCCATAGTTCTAATTTGAATAGGTGATGTTTGAGTTCTTAAAACTACACTATCATTTATATAAAAAGTATCTTGTTCTCCTCTAGCTGGATGATTTTTAGGTATATTTAAAGCCTCGAAATTATAATAATCTAATTCTATTTCTGGCCCTTCCTCTATTGTAAATCCCATATCAGTAAAAATTTCTTTCATTGCATCTAATGTTTGTTCTAACGGATGTCTTTTACCTAAATACTGTCTTTTCCCTGGTAAAGTTATATCTATAGTTTCTTCTGAAAGCTTAATATTTTTTTCTTTTTCTTTAATTTCTTTTAAACTTACTTCTATTATTTCCTCAATATTTTTTCTTACTTCGTTAGCTAATTTTCCTACTATAGGTCTTTCTTCTGGACTTAATCCTCCCATTCCCCTAAGTATTTTAGTTAACTCACCTTTTTTACCTAAATATTTAACTCTTATACTTTCTATAGTTTCCTTATCTACTACATTATTTAACTCTTCAATAGCATTTTTCTTAATTTTTTCTATTACCTCTTTCATATGTAAACTCCTTTCCTTTTATTTAAATTAAAAAAAGCCCCTCCCAAAATAGGGACGAACTTTATTCCGCGGTACCACCCTTGTTGATACAAAAAGTATCCAGCTCTATGAATATCGGTTCATATCCGCCAATTGCTACTAAATTTCACAATTAGAACTCAGAAGCGAACTTCAACGTAATAATTAATAAAAAGGCTTTCAGTCTGTGACCTTTTCTCCCTAAAATAATCTTTACATTTACTCTCTTCGTCATAGTTTACTATATTAATTTAAAATGGTCTTTAATTTACAATTTTACATATTAAATGTGTAATTGTCAACATTATTTTAAATTCTGTCTTACTATTTCAAAAATTATTATAGATGTAGCTACTGCCGCATTAAGTGATTCAGCTTTCCCTGGCATAGGAATTATAAAAGTTTCATCACTTATATTGTAAACTTCATCACTTAATCCATTTCCCTCATTTCCAACAGCTAGTATTAAATTTTTTTTATGTAAATCTAAGTCATATAAACTTTTGTCTGTATTTAAACTACTAGCTATAATTTTAAATCCTTTTGATTTTAAATATATAGACTTTTCTAATTTAAAGTCCTCAATAATTGGCATATAAAATATGGATCCCATAGAAGCTCTCAAAGTTTTTTCATTGTATATATCTACAGTACCTTCAGTTATCAATATACCAGAGGCATTAGCTGCATGAGCAGTTCTTATTATTGTTCCCATATTACCAGGATCTTGAACTTTATCTGCCAATATATATATACCAGATTCTTTTGGTTGATATACTTCTTTCATATTTACAATTGCCAATATCCCTTGTGAATTTTCAGTGCCGCTTATACTATTAAATGCATTGCCACTTAATATGTATGCTTTATCTTTTATACTTTCTATACTTATATTAAATTCTTGTAACTTATTTAAAGAATTTTCCTGTATTAATATATATTCTATACAATAATCTGATTTCAATGCCTCTTCTACAAACCTAAAGCCTTCTACTATAAACTTTTTTTCTTTTTTTCTATGCTTTTTATCTCTTAGTTTTCTAACAAACTTAATTAAATTATTGTCTTTGCTAGTTATAGTATTCAATTTTAATTCACCCTTTATTTAGATACCAAAGTTTCTAATTTATTTAATTCCTCTGTTCCACCTATTGCAACTATAATATCTCCTTCTTCAATTACATCACCTGCTGTAGGAGAAACATTTATTTCTTCCTTCTTTTTTATAGCTACTATATTTATACCATAGTTTGCTCTTATACTTAAATTTTCTAAATTTTTACCATACCATTCTTGTGGTGCTATTACCTCTGCTATACTAAAATCTGAAGATAATTCTATATAATCTAATATATTTGTTGAAACTAAATTATGTGCAACTCTTACTCCCATATCTCTTTCTGGCAATACAACTTTATCAGCACCTATTTTATATAAAACTTTTGCATGTAATTCGCTGTTAGCCTTTGCAATGGTGTATCCTACCCCTAATTCTTTTACTAAAAGAGTTGCCATTACGCTTGCCTGTAAATCAGATCCTATAGTAACTACTGCTACATCAAAATTTCTAACTCCAATAGATCTTAAACTATTCTCATCAGTAGCATCTGCTTGAATTGCTTGGGTTACACTGTCAGAAATATTTTGTACCCTATCTTCATCAGAATCAATTGCTAAAACATCATTTCCTAGGGAATACAATGTTTGAGCAACAGAAGTTCCAAATCTCCCTAAACCTATAACTACAAATTGTCTCTGTGTCAATCTAAACACTCCTTATCCTACTAAAACTTTTCCCTCTGGATATTTTATATTCCTAGAGGATTTTTTATTTGATAAAGCTAATGCCAATGTTAAAGGACCTACTCTTCCAGCATACATAGTTAGTGCTACTATAATTTTTCCCGCAGAACTTAATTTTGTGGTTATACCTAAAGTTAATCCAACGGTTCCAAAGGCTGAAGTAGCTTCATAAAGTAAATTTTCAAAAGAATTAGAACTATCCGTAATAGATAATAGCATTGTTACAACAGTAACTATAGAAAATCCAATTACTACAATTGCCAACGCCTTATATATATTATCCTTAGAAATTCTTCTCTTAAAGATTTCAGTATCTTCTCTCCCTTTTATTACACATAATATAGTCATAAACATTAATCCAAATGTAGTAGTTTTTATTCCTCCTGCTGTAGAGCCTGAGGAACCTCCAATGAACATTAGGATAATGGTTAAAAATTTTCCAGCTGTAGTCATATCTGAAGTCGATATAGAATTAAATCCAGCTGTTCTTGGAGATACTGATGCAAAAAAAGAAGATAATGCTTTTCCTTTAAAACTCATATTCTTCATAGTGCCTGGATTATTAAATTCAAATAAGAACATTAAAATAGTACCAACAACTATTAATATAGCAGTTGTAGACAAACATATTTTTGAATGAAGAGATAATTCCCTAAATCCTTTAAAATTATATATTTCTTGCCATACATAAAATCCTAAACCACCTATAATTATGAGTAACGATATAGTCAATATAATTACTGAATTATCATAATATCCTGTAACACTACTATAATTTCCTATAAGATCAAATCCTGCATTGCAAAATGCAGATATTGAATGGAATATACTATAATATATACCTTTTCCTATACCAAATTCCGGTATAAATTGTGTTGATAAAATCAAAGCTCCTCCCATTTGTACCGAAAATGTAAATATTAAAATATATTTAACCATTTTGACAATACCTTGTGTAGAAAAAGAATTATATGCTTCTTGCATAAGTATTCTTTCCTTTAAAGTAATCTTTTTGCCTAATATTAAAGCAACTAGAGTACCAAAAGACATAAATCCTAATCCGCCTATTTCAATCAATAACATTATAACGGTTTTGCCAAAATAATTCCAATAAGTCCCTGTATCTACAGTAACTAATCCAGTAACACAAGTAGCAGACGTAGATATAAAAAAACAATCTATTAAAGGAGTTTGCTCTCCACTCTGAGTAGCTATAGGTAAATGTAATAATATAGCACCTGTAAAAATAACTATTGCAAATCCTAATGCTAAGATTCGAAATGGAGTAGCTCTTTTCATTTTAAATCTTTGTAAGTTCATATATATGTCTCCCTCTTACTAAAATGATACTTAATTGTTGTTTTTATATTTTAATGAAATTATATCATTCTAAAGATAAATGTCAATTATATGATATATTCATACAATTGACATTTTAAGTTAAAAAAATGCAGCAAATTGCTGCATTTTTTATGCGTTAAGTTGTTTTTTAGCTACTTCAACTAATTCAGAAAAAGCTTTTGGATCATTTATAGCTATTTCTGATAACATTTTTCTATTCATATTTATTCCTGCAAGTTTAAGTCCATTCATAAATCTTGAATAGGAAAGACCATTTGTTCTTGTAGCCGCATTAATTCTTGCTATCCATAATTTTCTATAATCTCTCTTTTTTAACTTTCTTCCAACATAAGCATTTCTTAAAGCTCTTATAACACTTTCATTAGCTGTTTTAAATAATCTACTTTTTCCACCAAAGTATCCTTTTGATAGCTTTAATATTTTTTTATGTTTTTTACGTGCATTCATTGCTCTTTTTACTCTTGCCATTTTAACAAACCTCCTTTAACCGAAAACTATAAGTATGGTAATAGCTTCTTCATTGCTTTTTCTTGTGTTTCTGAAACGTATCCTGTTTTTCTTAAATTTCTTTTTGTTTTTGTGCTTTTCTTTGTTAATATATGGCTTTTATATGCCTTTGCTCTTTTAAACTTTCCTGTTCCTGTCTTTTTAAATCTCTTAGCTGCTCCTCTATGAGTCTTCATTTTTGGCATATTATGTTCCTCCTCTCAACACTACAGATTAAAGTATTTTATTTTCTTGGAGCTAAAACCATAGTCATATTTTTACCTTCTAACTTAGCTGGTTTCTCCACAACACAAACATCCTCTAGTTTAGATAAAAAAGCATTTAATATCTTTTTACCTACTACATTAGAATGTTCCATTTCTCTTCCTCTGAATCTAACAGTTACTTTAACTTTATCTTCTGCCTTTAAGAACTTTCTTGCATTATTTGCTTTAATTCCTATATCATGTTCTTCTATTGTTGCACTTAATCTTATTTCTTTTATATTAGTAACCTTTTGTTTCTTTTTTGCCTCTTTGTCTTTCTTGGTCTGTTCATATATAAACTTTCCATAATTCATTATCTTACAAACAGGCGGCTTTCCTGTTGGAGCTATCATTACTAAGTCCAATTCTTTTTCTTCAGCTTTTTTTAAAGCTTCAGATGTAGGTATTATTCCTAGTTGTTCTCCATTTTCGTCAATAGTTCTAACTTCCTTTTCTCTAATTTCTTCATTAACAAGGAAACCTTTTTTAATAATATTCACCTCCTAGGTGGATTTAAAATAAAAAAAGACGGCAAATGCCGTCCTCTAATCAAAATTAAAATACTAATTTCATAACCTTACTAGCTGTGCTGTAAGGTGAGAAACGGCTGGTTTCTTCTTAACGTTTTATATTATACTATCTTTAACTTTTATTGTCAAGCTTTTTTATGCTTATTTAGAATTTTCTATTACTCTATTTTCTATTTCATAGTTTAATTTTTGTATGAACTCTTCTAAAGCAATAGCTCCTAAATCTCCTTCTTTTCTACTTCTTACTGCAACTTTATTCTCATTTACTTCTTTATCTCCTAAAATAATCATATAAGGCACCTTTTGAAGTTGAGCTTCCCTTATTTTATATCCTATCTTTTCATTTCTATCATCAAACTCTACTCTTATTCCATTTTCCTTTAACTTATCAACTACTTTATTTGCATAATCTT
This sequence comes from Clostridium cochlearium, assembly GCF_900187165.1. Lineage (NCBI taxonomy): Bacteria > Bacillati > Bacillota > Clostridia > Eubacteriales > Clostridiaceae > Clostridium > Clostridium cochlearium. The sequence goes on from NZ_LT906477.1 coordinate 1,922,519, forward strand.
TTTGTGCATCTGTAATAGTCATAACTTTTACTTGCACTGGAGCTAACCATGTTGGGAATGCCCCTGCAAAATGCTCTATAAGTATTCCTATAAATCTCTCTATACTTCCAAATACAACTCTATGAACCATTACTGGTCTATGTCTTTCTCCATCTTGGCCTATATATGTTAAATCAAATCTTTCTGGCATTTGGAAGTCTAACTGAATAGTTCCACATTGCCATGTTCTGCCTATACAATCTTTTAGATGGAAGTCTATCTTAGGACCATAAAAAGCTCCGTCCCCTTCATTTATTTTATACTCTAATCCTGCTGCTTCTAAAGCATTTTTTAATCCATTAGTTGCAACTTCCCAATCTTCATCACTACCCATTGAATCTTCTGGCCTAGTAGATAATTCAACAAAGTATTCAAATCCAAAAACTTTATAGAAATCATCAATTAATTTTATTACATTTAATATTTCATCTCTTATTTGTTCCTTTGTCATAAATATATGCGCATCATCTTGAGTAAAACATCTAACTCTCATAAGTCCATGTAATGCTCCAGATAATTCATGTCTATGAACTAATCCAAGTTCCCCTAATCTCATTGGAAACTCCTTATAGGAATGTAAATGGCTTTTATAAACTAAAATTGAACCTGGACAATTCATTGGTTTTATAGCAAAGTTTTCATTATCTATTTTAGTAAAGTACATATTTTCTTTATAATGATCCCAGTGTCCTGATCTGTGCCATAGTTCTTCATTTAATATAACTGGAGTTCTTATTTCATCGTATCCTGCTTTAGTATGTTTTTCTCTCCAGAAGTTTTCTAAAATATTCCTTACTACCATTCCCTTAGGATGGAAAAATGGGAATCCTGGTCCTTCTTCATTTATACTAAATAAGTCTAATTCTTTTCCTAATTTCCTATGATCCCTTCTCTTAGCTTCTTCTAATAATTTTAAATATGCTTCTAATTCACTTTTCTTTAAAAATGCTGTTCCATATATTCTTTGAAGCATTTTATTTTTTTCATCGCCTCTCCAATAAGCTCCTGCTACTGAAAGAAGTTTAATTGCCTTTATTTTTCCTGTAGAAGGCATATGTGGTCCCGCACATAAATCTACAAAATCACCTTGTTTATAAAAAGAAATAACTTCTCCTTCTGGTAGTTCCTCTATTAATTCAACTTTATAAGGTTCATCTGCATCTTTGGCAAGCTTAATAGCTTCTTCTCTTGGAAGTTCAAATCTTTCAATTTCTAAATTTTCTTTTATTATTTTTGACATTTCTTTTTCTATCTTTTCTAACATTTCTGGTGTAAAAGTAAAATCTACGTCAAAATCATAATAAAATCCATTATCTATTGCTGGTCCTATTGCTAATTTAGCTTCAGGATAAAGTCTTTTTACTGCTTGAGCTAATATATGTGAAGCTGTATGTCTTACTGTTCTTCTTCCGTCTTCATCATCGAAAGTTAATATTTCTAACTGACTATCTTCTTTTATTTCTGTCATAAGTTCAGCTACTTCGCCATTTACCTTAGCCCCTACAGCTTTTTTATATAAAGCTGGACTTATTTTCATAGCTATGTCGCTTACCCTTACTCCTTTTTCTACTTCTATTACTTTTCCATCTTTTAGTGTTATATTTATCATTATATACTCCCTCCTTAAATATAGTGCTTATTTATATTCAAAAAATAAAAAAACGCCCCTCTAATGGGACGATTATCTCGTGGTTCCACCCAAATTCGATAATAAAACCTTAATTTTATTATCCTTTGAGATCCTTTAACGCAGGTAACGGAAATACTTACTTAATTTCAGTATTCAGCTCTAAGGTGGTTTTCAATAAATACTATTAAGAAAATCTTTCAGCCTAAGAATTTCCCTCTCTTTTATAATAGTAATTTTATTTACTCTTCCTTTTCTTAGCTTTTAACATCTTATTATATAATTATATTCATCTAACCAACTATTGTCAATAACTTTATTCCCTATATTGTTTATTTATTTTTCTGCAGGTTTCACAATTATTACAATAAACCACTTTTTTTAAAAACACATTATTTATAGTATTTATAAGTTCTTTGTTCAAACAATTTTCAACGCAATGTATAACTATTTTTTCTGGACAATAGGTTATCAAACCACTTATTAATATATCATCTAAATTTATTTCTAATGACATATTATTAGAAACAAATTCCTTAAATAACTCTTTAGTTATATCTATTCCATTTTTATCTTTTATTATATAATTACCATCTTTATATATTATTATATTAACCTCATCAATTCTACTTTCTTGTATATTAACAAAATACTTTAATAGTTTTATAAATTCATTATATTCTTTTTCTACAATATATTCCTCTACTACTTTTTCTATTATAACTTTTAATTTTTTTTCTAAACTTTTTGTTCTGAAAGTTAAAAATCCTTCTATATTAATCTCATCTGTTTCACGTATACATTCTAATATTTCATCCATAATTTCATTTTTTTTGTTCATATAATATATATTTGAACTGTCTATGATTTTTTCGTTATTTGTAAGTATATCCCTGATTTTTCCTTCTATTTCCTCTATATCTTTTGAGTTTAAGAAAAAATAACTGTCTTCTAAAAACTCAACCAATCTCTCTTTTAAAAATTTATCTATATATATTTTGTATATTATATCAGCTATATGCAAATAAAATATATTCTTAGTCTTTGTGGTCAATTTTTCATCCGGAATATATATTTTCATAAAATGAATTTTATTATCAATGCTTTCACATACACCTATTTCGAACTCAAAATAAGCTTTTAAAATATTTATTCCTTCAATAACTTCTTTAAAATCATCTTCATATATTATTTTAAATACTGCCATATATTTCACTCCCCTCTGTCATAGTATGTGTTTTATTTTTATGTATATTCATATTGAAATTAGTAAAAATCTAATATAAAATTTACTATTAGGTGATGTATTTATGAAATATTTATTTGTAGATAGTAGGTTATCCATAGAAGAAGAATCTAATTTAACTTCTTTAGGTTACAATATTATAAAATGCCCTTTATTCTCTTTATTATACTATGCTATTTCTGGTCATCCTGACATACTTATACACATATTAGATGAAAAAAATTTAGTTTTACATAAAGATGCAAATAAAAAATTTATAGAAAAATTAAAAACTCTAGGTTTTAATATAAAACTATCTCAAAACTCATTATCTTCTAATTATCCAATGGATATAGGCTTAAATGCAGTAAACTTAGATAATGTTTTTATACATAATTTAAAATATACAGATCCTGTTTTACTTAACAGTGTAAAACACAAAAAATTAATAAATGTAAATCAAGGTTATACTAAATGTTCTGTGGCCGTAGTTAGCAATAAAGCAATAATTACTTCTGATAAAGTTATTGCTCATGAAGCTAAAAAAGTAGATTTAGATGTACTTTTAATTCCTCCTGGAGATATAATTTTACCTGGATTAGACTATGGATTTATAGGCGGATGTTGTGGACTTATAGGAAAAAATATAATGGCTTTTTTCGGCCATTTAGATTATTTTAAATATGGAAATGAAATAAAAGATTTTTTATTTAAACATAATGTAAAACCTGTTTATTTAAGAAAAGGAAACCTTATAGATAGGGGAAGCATTTTGTGTAATGAATAATTAATAATGAACAATGAATAATTATGGATAGCTTTTCTCCATTGTCATTTCGAAAAGCGTTTAATTTTATTAAACCTTGATATTTAGCTTCCCTAAATAAAGATTTTCTGTAGTGCAACGGAAGAAAATCATCCTCAATTGTTCATTATTCACTATTAGTTATTCACTAAATAAAAAACATCTTAAAACAGTTCTGTTTTAAGATGCTTTTTTTATTTGGAGGCACCACCCAGATTTGAACTGGGGAATAAAGGTTTTGCAGACCTCTGCCTTACCACTTGGCTATAGTGCCATATATTGGAGCGGAAGATGGGATTCGAACCCACGACGTTCACCTTGGCAAGGTGACGCTCTACCACTGAGCCACTCCCGCAATACTGGTGGCTCGACCAGGAATCGAACCAGGGACACGAGGATTTTCAGTCCTCTGCTCTACCGACTGAGCTATCGAGCCAAATTGCTTATATATTTTAAATTTAAAAAACATATAAGCAATACAACACAATTATATCCACTATTTTTTATTTTGTCAATATGTATTTATAATTTTCAATCATTTATTATTTTTCTCTAATATCTACTAAAAATTCACTATCCACTATACTAGCCTCTGCTAAAGTAGCCATGTTATTCATAGCACAAAGAGCTGCTTCAATCATAAAAAATTGTAGGGGACATCCTGTACCTTCTCCTAATCTCATTTCCATATGAAGACATGGACTAAGCCCTATTTCTTTTGTAACATATTCAATGCCTGGTTCCGCTGAAAGATGAGATGGTATTAAAAAGTCCTTTACATTTTCATTCATTTTATACGCACATAATGCTGCTGCTGATGATATTATACCATCTATAACTATAGGAACCCTATTTTTAGCTGCTCCTAAAAAGCATCCACATATTCCTGCAATATCAAATCCACCTACTTTAGCTATTACATCTACAACATCTTCTTTAACAGGTTTATTTATTTCTATGGCTTGTTTTATAGCTTTTTTCTTATTTAAAAAACCTTCTTCTGTAAGTCCAGATCCTTTTCCAACTATTTTATCAGAATCTATTCCAGATAATACACTTATTACTGCTGCACTAGTGGCTGTATTTCCTATACCTGCTTCACCAGTACCAAATAAATCGTATCCTTCCTTTACAAATTTATCTACTAATTCTATTCCTGTCTCTATAGCTTGAATAGCTTCTTCTCTTGTCATAGCAGGTTCTTTTGCCATATTCTTAGTTCCATAAGCTACTTTTTTGTTAACTACTCTAGTATCTTTTAAATCTGATTTTACGCCTATATCCACTACACACATATCTGCATTAACATGCTTAGAAAGAACTCCAATACCTGTTATTTCTTTAACGTAATTTTCTGCTAATAGAGCAGTTAATTCTTGAGGGCAAGCACTTACTCCTTCTTCACAAATGCCATTATCAGAACACATTATTATAGTCATTTTTTTATTTATTTCATTTTTTACTTTTCCTGTAATACCGGATATTTGCACTGCAATTTCTTCTAATTTACCTAAGCTTCCTATAGGCTTACTTAAACTGTCCATTCTCTCCCATGCTTTTTTTACAGCTTCTTTATCTGCTGGCTTGATACTTTTTAGAGTTTCTTCTAATAGATTCATACTTGTTTTACCAACCTTTCTTAAATTTAAAAGCTTCCACTTTAAAGTGGAAGCTTTTTATAATCAAAACTCCTTGCTTTTAAGCAAGGAGAATTAATCTTAGCAATTCTTCCCTCCGAAGTGATATATTCTAGGCAGTTCTCCTGACTTTAGCTTCTTTCTCATCCTTCCTTCCCAGTTATAGCTGGTGGATAATAGGAATTGTCCACTATTACAGTAGCGGGGGCTGTAGTGGATTTTCACCACTTTCTCTTTTAAGTAATTAAAAAATTACACCTAAAATCTAGTATTTAATTTACAATTTATTAACATTATAAGGCTTTATGTGGCTTTTTTCAATGTGTTTTAATGGAAACATACCTAATTTATCTCTTTGTTTTTTCTAGTAGTTCCCCTATTTTTTCATGATCATAATAATATTTTTTATTACAAAATTGACATACTAACTCTTCAGTTTTTCCATCATCATAAATTTCCTTTAAATCTTTATATCCTATACTAATAAGTGCTCTATCAATTTTCTCTCTAGAACAATCACATGTATATTCTGGTACTACACTCTCTAAAATTTTTAAATCCATTCCCTCAAAAATAAATTCTAATATATCTTCTACACTCATTCCCTTAGCTATAAACTCAGTTATTGATGGAATCTCTTCTAATCTATAAGTAACAAAATCAGCAATCAATTCATCTGCATCTGGCATCATCTGTATAATAAATCCTCCAGAGGCCTTAATAGATAAATCTTTATCAACTAAAACTCCCAGTCCCACAGCTGAAGGTGTTTGTTCCGAAGCAGTAAAATAATATGCTAAATCGTCTCCTATTTCTCCAGAATATATAGGAACTTGTCCTACGTAGGGTTCTTTAAGTCCTAAGTCTTTTATAACAGTTATATTACCATTTTTCCCAATAGCACCACCTACATTTAATTTACCTTGCTCATTTAAAGGTAAATGCACTAATGGATTTCCTATATATCCTTTTACCTTTCCTTCAGGATATGCAGTTGCCAATACCCCTTTTGCTTCTCCTCCACCATCAATTTTTATAGTTATAGTATCTTTTTCTGATTTTAACATACTTCCCATAAGACTTCCTGCTGTCAATAATCTACCTAAAGCTGCAGCCCCTGTAGGACTACATTTATGTATGCTAACTCCTTTGTTAACTAATTCTGTTGTTATAGCTCCTATTATTCTTATTTGGCCATCTTTCGCAGTAGCTTTTACTAATTTATCTGCCATTTTATTTCCCTCCATATATCATTTCTTTAAAACATAAACTATTCTTTCACTTTTTTCATTTACAGATTTAAATTCATATCCATTAAATCTCCCTATTATCTTAAAGTTAATTTCCTTTATCAAATTCTCTAACCATTCCATTTTATAAGCTCTTTCTCTATGTAATTCATCAAATCTTTCATAATATCCATTGCTCTTTTTTATAAAAAAGGTTAAATACATTTCTACTATATCTTTTTCTAAATAATTTTCCCAAGTATAAAATACTTCTTCACTATCGTAATTATAAATATTATTTCCAAGTATTTCCGTTATTTTATAATAAGAATTTATATCAAATATAAATATTCCTTCCTCTTCTAAATGGTCATATACTCTATTAAAACAACTTTTTACATCTTCCATACTTGTTAAATAATTTATTGAATCAAGGCAACAGGTTATAAAATTAAATTTTTTACCTAATTCTAATTTACTTATATTTTGTCTTATAAAATTTCCTTTAACTCCACTATATCTTAATTTACTTTCTGCTTCTGCAAGCATATCACTAGATAAATCCACAGCCCAAGTAATTTTAAAATGCTTGGATATTAATTTTGTAATATTACCAGTACCACAAGCTAGATCCAAATATGCATCTTTTTTTACATTATGGGTATTCACTATATCCATAATAAAATTACTCCAGCTATAATAGTCTATATCCTCTTTAATTAAATCATCATATATTTGTGCAAAGTCTTTATAGCACTCCATCTTTATATACCCCTTTAATACTTTTATACTTACATATATTATATATTTTTCTTCTGTAAGTCAACATTTTTAGGTATATTCAGCTGTCTTTTCCTCTTTGTCATTATACCACCTATTCTTCCAGTTTCCTCGGAAGTTAATGAACTCCATCCTTGTTCTTTAACTTTATCTATTAACCCCAATTCCTCCGCTATTTCATATTTCATTTTCTCTCTAAGTTTCTCCATAGGTGTTAATTCCTTGTTAGCTTTCAGTTTAGCCTTTATAACTTTTTTAAGGGGTGTTTTTGACATAAAAATCCCTCCTAAACAAAATTAAATAACCTCACTGAATATTATTTACACTAAAAAATTATTTATACTAAGGTAACTTTGTTTTTTATTAAAACTCTATTTTGCTTTAATTTAGAATATTATGAATAATTATTTTTGCATATTTAGTATATAATTTTTCATATATCAGTTATATAATATATAATAATAGATACTTTAGGAGGGATTTGTTTATGAAGTATAATGTTGCTGTAGTTGGATGTACAGGAATGGTAGGTCGAAAATTTTTAGAAATATTAGAAGAAAGGAATTTTCCTATTGACAATCTTTATCTTTTTGCCTCTGCAAGATCTGCAGGCAAAAAAATTCAGTTTTATGAAAAAGAGTTTACTGTTGAAGAATTAAAGGAAGATAACATAAAAAATAAAAAAATAGATATCGCCTTATTTTCAGCAGGGGGTACTATAAGTACAGAATATGCACCAATTTTTGTAAGATATGGTGCTACAGTTATCGATAATAGTAGTGCTTGGAGAATGGATCCTAGTGTTCCTCTAATTGTACCAGAAGTTAATCCAGATGATATTAAATTAAGTAAAGGTATAATTGCAAATCCAAATTGTTCAACTATACAAGCCGTAGTTGCTTTAAAACCTTTATATGATAACTATGGTATAAAGAGAATAATATATTCAACTTATCAAGCTGTTTCTGGTGCTGGCATGGCTGGATATAATGATTTAAAAGATGGTTATAATGGTGTAGCTCCTAAAAAATTCCCTTATGCCATAGCTGGTAATGCATTACCTCATATAGATTCTTTTTTAGATAATGGATATACAAAAGAAGAAATGAAAATGGTAAACGAAACCAGAAAAATATTCCACAACGAAGATTTAAAAATAACTGCTACAACTGTTAGAGTTCCTGTTTTTAATAGTCATGCTGAAAGTATAAATATTGAATTAGAAAAAGAATTCAATGTTGAGGATATTTTTGAACTATATAAAAATGCAGAAGGTGTAACTCTTGAAGATGATATAGATAATTTAGTTTATCCAATGCCTATAAATGCATCTGGAAAAGATGATGTATTTGTTGGAAGAATTAGAAGAGACTTTAGTATAGACAATGGACTAAACTTATGGGTAGTAGCTGATAACATAAGGAAAGGCGCTGCTCTTAATACAATTCAAATTGCTGAATGTATGATTAAAAACAAATAATTTAAAGTGAGGTTTTTATATGAATATATTTAAAGGTTCTGGGGTAGCTATAGTAACACCATTTTGCGAAAATGGTGTTAATTTTGAAAAGCTTGAAGAGCTTATTGAATGGCATATAGAAAACAATACAGATGCTATAATAATATGTGGAACTACCGGAGAATCTTCCACTATGACTGAAACTGAACGAAAAGAAACTATTAAATTTACTGTAGAAAAAGTTCATGGCAGAATTCCAGTAATAGCTGGCACTGGAAGTAACAATACCAGCGCTACTATTGAATTAAGTAAATGGGCTAAATCTATAGGAGTAGATGGTTTATTGCTTATAACTCCTTATTATAATAAAACAACTCAAAAAGGTATCATAGAGCATTTTAAAGCCATCAATGATAATGTTAATATACCTATGATTCTCTATAATGTTCCAGGTAGAACCGGGCTTAATTTACTACCAGAAACATTAGTTAAAATATGTGAATTATGTTCAAATATAGTTGCCATAAAAGAAGCTAGTGGTGATTTAAGTCAAATTATAAAAATAAAAGCATTATTAAAAGATAGAATAGATATTTATTCAGGAAATGATGATCAAATTATTCCTATACTATCTGTAGGGGGTATTGGTGTAATCTCTGTTTTAGCAAATATTATGCCAAAAGAAGTTCATAATATGTGTAAGTTTTATTTAAATGGACAAATTAAAAAAGCTTTAGAAATCCAATTAGATACTCTTTCTCTTACAAATTCATTATTTATAGAAACTAATCCTATTCCTATAAAAACTGCAATGAATCTTATGGGAATAGATGTAGGTGAGCTAAGACTTCCACTTTGCAATATGGATGAAAATAATTTAAAATTATTAAAAAAAGAACTATTAAATCATAATCTTATTAAGTAAAAATTTATGTTTATGTGGAGGTTAAATTCAATGGTTAAAGTAATGCTTATTGGTTGCAATGGTAAAATGGGTAAAATGGTAACTCATTGTGCTGAGGATTTTAATAATATTGAAATAGTAGCTGGTGTAGATAAAAACTCAACTTCTAATCCTGATTTTCCTATATTTGAAGATATCCATTCTTCTAATATAGAATGTGATGTAGTTTTAGACTTTTCAAGACCGTCTTCTTTAAAAGGTTTAATTGACTACTGCTCAGAGAAGAATTTACCTTTAGTTTTATGCACTACTGGGTATTCAGAAGAAGAGTTGGCTTTAATAGAAGAGTCATCTAAAAATATACCTATATTTAAATCGGCTAATATGTCTATAGGAATAAATATAATAAATTCCATTTTACAAAACATTAGTAAAAAACTTTATAAGGACTTCGATATCGAAATCATAGAAAAACATCATAATCAAAAAGTTGATGCTCCTAGTGGTACCGCTCTACTTCTAGCAGATACAATAAGAGATAATGTACCGGAAAAATTAGAATACACTTATGGCAGATTAGGTCATTCCAAAAGAAGTGACAATGAAATAGGAATCCATGCTATAAGAGGTGGATCTATAGTAGGTGATCATGATGTAATTTTTGCAGGTATTGGAGAATGTATAGAAATTAAACATACAGCTATATCTAGAGAAGTTTTTGCCATAGGAGCTTTAAAAGCTTCTGCCTTTATGAAAGGTAAGTCTGCAGGCATGTATAATATGGATTGTATGTTAAAATATTAAATTTATATAAAAGCCCTCATTTTGAGGGCTTTTATTATGTTCATTTATTTTTATTCTTCATTTTCCTTAACTTCTTTGTCTACTCTTTCCATCTTTGATATAGACACTTCATATGCTACCTTTTTTACAAATTCATCTTCTGATATTCTTTTTTGGTATTCCCTACTCTGAAGTCTTCCCCAAACTCTTATGTTATCTCCAACTTTTAAGCCTTTACAAAATCTAGAATTTCTTCCCCATGCAATAGTTGGTATATAATCTGATTTATTATATGCCCTATTTACTGCTAAAAGTACATCTGATATTTCTCTTCCAAAGGGAGTTGTCCTATATACTGGTTCCTTACATATGAATCCATTTAGAAATATTTGATTTGGATTTTTGCTTTTTTCTGTACAAAAATATATATTCCTTGCAAAAACAGTAAGTATTAGCCTATTAGATCCGTTTATAAATTTATTATAAGATCTTAGTTGCCCTTCTATTACAACTTCTGATCCTATTTTTAAATCCATATCCATAATGAGTCTTTCCGATACAGTTACATATAAAACATCTTTTGCTTCACTTAATCTTGACACTTCTAAAAAAAAAGTATAAAAACCCTCTCCGTACATCTCATGACTAAATTCTAATTTAGAAGATATAACTCCCTCAAGATAAATTCTATTATTTTGTGATAAGTTTTCCATTATAACCCCTCTTTCCCTTAAGTTTATTAAATTATTTAGCTCACCATATAAATATTCAAAGCATGCTCAAATTATACTAAAAATTTATTTTTCTAATATATCTTTTAATTTTTCGATATTTATGTTTTCTAATAAGCCTATAGTAAATAAATACATAAATATATATAATTCTGTTCTATTTTTAAATTGTTTATTTATAGGTATCTCTTGAGGTTGTATTTCCTTATTTTTATTATTTATAATTTTTCTTTGAATACAGTAAACAAATCCTTCATTGTTTTCTTCTACACTAGATAAAGTCACTGTATTTTTATTGCCAAACCCTACAGTTATTAGGTCTCCATATATTTCTAAAGAATTATTTTTAAACTCATCCATATTCACTAAACAATAATTACAATAGAATTTATTAAATTTTATTTTTCCAACATTATCAATAATCAAATATTTTATTTTTTCATTAGAATAATTTTTAAAATCTATATTTTCTACATTTATATTTAATTTAGAAAGCATTTGAAATAAATAATTTTCTAGGCTATCATTTTTGCTTAAAATTAATATTTTTTCCATAAAAATCAACTCCCATTCAGCTATTATTTAATATTTTTAGCAGGAGTTGATTTTTTATACTTATATGATCATTTCCTAATTTGTCTTCCATTTGCATCTATATTATAATTTTCTTTATATATTAATTCTCCAACCTTAACAAATTCATATCCTTTTTCCTTAAGGTCTTTAATTATTCTTGGTAAGGTTTTAGGTGTATATTTACTATCACTGTGAAATAAAATTATAGATCCTGGTTTTGTTTTTTTCATCACCCTATTATATTCTTTTTCTTCTCCTTCTTCTTTCCAATCTACACTATCCACATCCCATTGTATACAATAGTATCCCATTTCCTCTGCAGCCGTTACAGCACTATCATTATAACTGCCACTTGGGAATCTAAATAGTTTAGAATTACTTCTAATCAAATTAAATATTTTCCCTTCCGCAATATTTATATCCTTTTTTATTTTTTCCATTGATATCTTTGCCATATCAGGATGTGAATTTGAATGATTACCTATTTCATGTCCTCTTTTATATATTTCTTTAGCTTGCTCTGGATAATCATCTATCCAATTTCCTATTAAAAAAAATGTAGCTTTTATATCATACTTATCTAAAGTATCCAATATAGATTTAGTATTATCATCTCCCCAATTTACATCAAAGGTTATAGCCACCTTTTTTTCCTGAGTATCCACAGAATATATTGGAACTTTTCTCTCAGAAATAAAAAACACACTTTTATTTGCAAAATAAACAGAAAATACAGCACTAAATATCAATAGCAATATAGATGTAATTACTTTTTTCCACACTTTACGTTTCAAAGTTTTACCTCCAAAATTATTATTCACTAATTTCTATATGCTACACTATACACAATTTATTCCTCATAAATATTAAAAGTAATTTTCTTCATTTAAAATATTTATGCTATAATAATATATAGTATTATCAGAATAATTTTTAATTTGGAGAGGATATAAAATGTTTGAAGATACTTTAGAACTAGCAGAAAATAAACTACTTCTACTTTATATAATTGATAAAATAAATCTTCCCATATCAAATAGTCAAGTAACAGATATAATATTGGAAAATAATTTTATTAATTATTTTACGTTACAGCAATATCTATTTGAACTCATATCTTCTAATTTTTTAAAAACTATAGAAGATGGTAATAAACATAAATTAAAAATAACCTCTAAAGGTAAAAAGGTTCTTTCTCTATTTATAAATAGAGTTTCTCAAGAAAAAATAGAAACAATAGATGATTATTTAGAAAAACAAATGAACAATATAAAAAAAGACATAAGTGTAATTTCTGATTATACTATAGCCTATAAAAATAAATTTGTTGTAACATTAAAACTAAGTAAAGATGAAATTAATTTAATAGACATAAAACTTACTGTAGATTCAAAGGATAAAGCTAAAGAACTTTGTGAAAAGTGGAAAAAAACTTCTTCTAAAATGTATACAGAAATTTTAAATACTCTATTAGATTAAAACCATGCCCGTAGGTTCTCCACCTATTGGTATGGTTTTTTTTATATTTTCCCCTAAATTATATTCTATTAGCAAATTATTATAATTATCTCCCACATATATTTTTTTATCTAATTTTACTATTCCTCTGGGCATTCCACCTACAATTAGTCTTTTTACTTCCTTATAACGACTTGTATCAACTATACTTATAGTTCCATCTCCAAAATTTGATACATATGAATATCTCCCATCATAATACATATCTACAGGTGAATTTCCAACTTTTATTCTATTTAAAACACTTAAATTTTTTAATGATATAATAGCTATACTCCCCTTTGCATCACAACCTAAATTGCTTTCACATACAAAAATATAATTGCCATCAAAGCTAAATATAGATTTTGTTGGATAAGCTCCAACTCTTATTGTCTTACTACTACTATTATTTAAATCTATTAAAGTTAGACTATCATTTTTCATGTTACTTATTAAAATTATTTCTTTTTCCTTATTTATAGCTATACTATGAGGTAGATTTCCACAAGGTATCTCCTCTAATAATCTGCCTTTTATTAAATCAAATATGACTACATTATTGGATTCTCCACAAATTATATAAGCATTATCTTTATGCACTATTACATCATTACAATGCATGCCTATAAAATGATCATTAACTTCATTATTTTCCTTTATGTCTACAATTGAAATACCATTTCCATAGCTATTGGCCGTTATTAGTTTGTCTTTATATTTACATATGCCATGAGGACCTATTCTTCTATAATTTGAACTATTTAGATCTATTTTTCTTTCTTCCTTAAAGTTCTCCAAATTCACTTTTGAAATACAATCTGATGAAGTATTGCATATAAATAGATATTTCATAGTAATTCCCTCCTCAAAAATATAAAATATATTCGGAAACCCTTAGGCCTCCATTTATCTTAATCCCGAAGGGTGTCAATTTTAACTTCCCCCCAGAATTTTAAACAAAATATCAAAAAAACTTATATTTTTTCCAAAATCACTTGACAAAGTTTGTAAAATTTGTAGCCTCGCACTATAGAAACTATTTACAAAATATTGCGAGGTGATTTTTTATGTTAGGTTATTGGCGTAGCCATTGTGATTACCAAAGTCTTCTTTTGTCAAGCATTAGTGAACTTTATAAAACTGATCCCACTATCGTGGAATACTACTCATCAAGTATTGAAAAACTATATAATTTAAATCTTGATGATATAAAACCATTAATTAGAGAAACATATTCTCTAACTGGTAAACCTTCAAACCAGCAACCGGAACTCTTCAGATCATTTATATTAATGTCTGACTTAGGTTTTCATAGTCTACAAAAATGGATTAAGCACTTACGTGCACATGATATACTTTGCACCATCATTGGTGTTGAAAAATCTAATGTACCAGGATTAGGTACTCATTATGATTTCATATCGAGATTTTGGGGTATGAGCCCTAAGGCTGAAAAATCAGCCAAGGACTCACTTCATTCTTTTACTTCCAAGCCCCACAAAAAACTTGGCAAGAATGAAAAACTACCACCAAAACATCCTGGTGTTATTAAAAATTTAGTTGAACAGGCTCTTAAAGGACGAACTGTCGAAACTCGCCCTGAAAAGCTATTTCAACAAATTTTTGCTAAGTTAGCTATTGAGCCTTCCGCTAAACTCGGTCTCCTTGGTAATACTCAAAAACTTGATATATCAGGAGATGGTACCTGTCTTGAAACTGGCGGTAGCTCATTAGGCATTAAGACCTGTGATTGCATTAAAAAAGGTATTTTTAACTGCAAATGTAATAGAAGATTCTCTGACCCTGACGCTAGACGCGGTTGGGACAGTTACCACGAAAAATGGTATTATGGTCATTGCCTATATTTTCTTAGTGTCTATAATCCTAAACTTAAAAAGGATCTTCCTATATATTTTAGGATGGTACAAGCGCAGCGTTATGATGGTGTTACTGCAATTTTTGCACTTTCAGAAGTTAGAAAGATGTATCCTCAATTTAACTTTGATAAGTTCATCGCAGATGCTGCTCATGATAACTATCCTACGTATAAGCTTCTTAATGAATGGAATATAAAAGCTGTTATATCCCTTAATCCAAAGGGTGAAGGTAAAAATAAATATGAACCACCAATTGGATATACTAAGGACGGTATTCCCATCTGCAAATGCAACCAACCAATGGTATATGATTGGTACGATAAAGGCAGAAGTAGAATTAAATATAGATGTCCTTTAGTAAAAGGTAAAATTAAAGAATGTCCTCATAAGGAAGAATGTTCTCCTAGTGCCTACGGCCGTGTAATATACGTAAAGCCAAGTGATGACTTACGTTTATTTACTGCTATACCTAGAAACTCTGACCTTTGGAAACAAATAATGAAAAAGAGAACTTCTTCAGAGCGAGTAAATAAAAGAATACTTGAAGACTACAACATGGAACAAACCCACTGCCGTGGTAAAAAACGTTGGTCTTGGTGGACATTAATCCATAGCATCAATATTCATTTGGATGCTCAACTATCTGTTTCTAAAACTAACCTATTAGACATTATAAAATTAACTGCAAACAAAGCATGCTAGTCTAGATAATTGTTAAATTTTAAGAAAATTCACCTATCGGTGAGTTAGCTTTGCTATACTCTTTTTTAAAATAAAGTTAAATAAAAACAGTAATATAACAAATGCTCCGCACTAAAATAATATTAAAGCCATTTTGGAGCCAATTGGAAATTAGTTTCCGAATTCACTCATATAATATGTAAATGATTTTGAAAATGAGATTATATAAATAATTTATTGTGTAAAATTTCTTTATGATATATAATCATTTATATGAATTCTAAGGAGGGACACAAATGTTTACTTATGAAACTAAAGGAGTTTGTTCAAGGAAAATCACCTTTGATATAAAAGATAATACCATTAGAAATGTAGAATTTTTAGGTGGATGCGATGGAAATTTAAAAGGACTTTCTAAATTAATAGAAGGTATGGAACCTGATGACGCTATAAAAAGACTTAGCGGAATTAAATGTGGACGTAAAGAAACTTCTTGTCCAGATCAATTGGCTAAAGCTATAAGACAAGCTCTATCTTAAAAATAAAAGGTTACTCTTTTTATAAATTGAGTAACCTTTTATTTTTAAATATTTCTTATTATCTTTCTCATATCTCCAATCATATATAAGGAACCACATATTAAAATCATATCTTCATTGTCACAGTAATCTAAAGCTTTAATATAAGCTTCCTTATACTCATCTAAAGCTTCGCAGTTCTTATTATGCTTTTCTATTATTTTTATTAATTCTTGAGCTGTTTTCCCTCTATAACTGTTAGGTGTAACTGCAATAATTTTATCTGCCATAGGGGTAATAATTTCTATCATTTTTTCCACATCTTTATCTGATAATATACCAATTATTAAAACTAATTTTTTATATCTAAAATAATGCTCTACACTTTCTTTAAGCTTTGTTATACCATCTAAATTATGTGCACCATCTAATACCACTAGCGGGTTACTCTTTAACATTTCAAGTCTTCCTGGCCATTTTACATTGCTTAGTCCTCGTAAAATATCTTCTTTTGTTATTTTTATTCCTCTATCCATCAGTTCTTCTATGGTATAAATAGCCACTGCACAATTCATCCTTTGGTGACTTCCAAGTAAAGATAACTGTACTTTATATTCATCTTTATTGGTTTTTATCTGTAACAGCTGATAAGACTTATTAAAATCTTCATTGGGAATATGATATATTAAATTTTCATCTATTTGTATTAATTTACTACCTTTTTCCTTACAAGTTTTTTCTATAACTTTGTAGGCTCCTTGTTGTTGAGGATACAATATAACTGGCACATTCTCCTTTATTATTCCAGCTTTTTCACTAGCTATTTCCTCTATTGTATTTCCTAAAATACTTACATGGTCATAACTTATTGATGTTATAATACTGACTAAAGGTTTTATAACATTTGTAGAATCGGATTTACCACCTAATCCAACTTCAATTACAGCATAGTCTATTTGTTTTTTGCTATAATATAAAAACATAATACAAGTTATTGTTTCAAATTCTGTTGGATATCCCCACCCCATTGAAACTACTTTTTCTATAGCTTCAGATACTAT
The DNA here is from genome assembly GCF_900187165.1 of Clostridium cochlearium. NCBI lineage: Bacteria > Bacillati > Bacillota > Clostridia > Eubacteriales > Clostridiaceae > Clostridium > Clostridium cochlearium. The sequence continues at coordinate 1,939,951 of NZ_LT906477.1, forward strand.
AGTAGTATAATATGCTAAATCATCTTTTGAAATATTCTCTCTATTTATTTGAATTCTTTCTTCAAAATCCTCTATATAAGGTGATGTATACATACCTACTCTATATCCTGATTCTATTAGTATAGACGTAATCATAGATGTTATAGAACCTTTTCCATTAGTTCCAGCTATATGTATACATTTTAAATCTTTATGTGGATTACCTAATATATCTAATATTTTTTCAACTCGTTTAGTTCCAGTATTGTTACCATATTTACTTGTATTCTGTATATATTCTATGGCTTCAGTATAATTCAAAATACCACCTACTTTTTTTAAACTTTTAAAATATGCTACAGCTTATTACTGTAGCATATTCTAAATTTTATTTTAAAGATTGAATTCTTTCCAATACAGCATCTAACATTTCTTTGTATTTTTCACCTTTGGCTTTTTCTTCATTGACAACAGCTTCTGGAGCTTTATTTACAAAATTAGCATTTGAAAGTTTCTTTTCAACTCTTTCTATCTCTTTTTCTAGTTTTTGTTTTTCTTTATTTAATCTTTCTAATTCTTTTTCTAAATCAACTAAATCAAGTAATGGCATAAACATTTCGCCACCTTTTGTTACTGCTGATACTGCATTTTCTGGTGCATCATTTTTAGAATTTAAAAATATCACTTCACTAGCTGAAGCTAATTTTTCAAAATAAACAGTTCCTTCTTCAAAAGCTTTTTTACCTTCAACAGCATAAATCATAACTTTTGCTTTTCTTGAAGGAGGTACATTCATTTCTGTTCTTACATTTCTTAAGGATTTTATAGCTTCTATTATATAATTCATGTTTTCTTCTGCAGATTTATCTCTTAGTTCTTCCTTATATTTAGGCCATTTTGAAGTAGTTATAGTCTCTTCTTTATCTTGAATATGAGTGTATATTTCTTCAGTTATAAATGGCATTATAGGATGTAATAACTTAAGTCCTGTAGTTAAAACATTAAATAAAACATTAAATGTAACTCCCTTTGCCTTTTCATCTTCTCCATATAATACAGGTTTTGATAACTCTATATACCAATCACAAAATTCATTCCACATGAATTCATAAATCTTTTGAGACGCCATTCCTAATTCAAATTTATCTATGTTATCTGTTACTTCTTTAGTTACTTCATTTATTCTTGATAATATCCATTTATCTGCAATATTATAATCTTTACAATCTTTATATTTTTCCATCAGATCCTTATCTAAATTCATCATAACATATCTAGAAGCATTCCAAATCTTATTTGCAAAGTTTCTAGCTGATTCTACTCTCTCTTCGTAAAATCTAATATCATTTCCTGGAGCATTTCCTGTAATTAGCATAAACCTTAAAGCATCTGCTCCATACTTATCTATAATATCAAGAGGGTCTACCCCATTTCCTAAGGATTTTGACATTTTTTTACCTTCTGAATCCCTTACTATTCCATGTATAAGTACTGTTTTAAATGGAATATCCTTCATGCTATGAAGACCTGAAAATATCATTCTAGCAACCCAGAAGAAAATTATATCATATCCTGTTACTAAAACATCTGTTGGGTAAAAATACTCTAAATCATCTGTTTTATCAGGCCATCCAAGGGTTGAAAAAGGCCATAGTGCTGAACTAAACCAAGTATCTAATACATCATCATCTTGTTTTAAATTAGAACTTCCACACTTGCTACATTTAGTTAGATCTTCTGTAGAAACTATCATTTCTCCACAATCTTTACAATACCATACAGGTATTCTATGTCCCCACCATAATTGTCTTGATATGCACCAATCCTGTATGTTTTCCATCCAGTTAAAATATATTTTATCAAATCTTTCAGGAACAAATTCTATATCCTTATTTCTTACAGCATCTATAGCTGGTTTTGCAAGACTTTCCATCTTTACATACCACTGTTTTGATATCATAGGTTCAATTATTGTTCCACATCTATCGTGGCAACTTACATTATGAACGTGTTCTTTTATTTTTACTAAATATCCTTCGGCTTTTAAGTCTTCAACTATAGCTTTTCTAGCTTCGTATCTATCCATACCAGCATATTTTCCACCTAAGTCATTAATAGTTCCATTTTCATTCATAATTATTATTTCTGGAAGGTTATGTCTCTTTCCTACTTGATAATCATTAGGATCATGTGCCGGTGTTATTTTAACTGCTCCTGTACCAAATTCAACATCTACATAATCATCTGCAACTATAGGAATTTCCCTATTAACTAATGGTAATATAAGTTTTTTACCTACTAAATGAGCATATCTTTCATCTTCAGGGTTAACAGCTACTGCAGTATCTCCAAGCATAGTTTCAGGTCTTGTAGTAGCTATTTCTAAGAATTCATCAGAACCTACTACTGGATATTTTATATGCCAAAAATGTCCATTTTGCTCTTCATATTCTATTTCTGCATCTGATAATGCAGTCATGCATTTTGGACACCAATTAACTATTCTATTTCCTCTATATATTAATCCTTCTTCATATAATTTTACAAAAACCGCTCTTACAGCCTTATCTAAATTTTCATCCATAGTAAAACTTTCACGAGTAAAATCTGCTGAAACACCCATTTTCTTTAATTGGGTTCTTATTCTTTCTCTATATTCATCTGACCATTCCCATACTTTTTCAAGAAAAGCTTCTCTTCCCATTTCTTTTTTCTTAAGACCAGTTTTTAATAATTCATTTTCAACCTTTACTTCTGTTGCAATACTTGCATGGTCTTGACCTGGAAGCCAAAGAGTACTATAGCCTTGCATCCTTTTAACCCTTATTAAAAAGTCTTGCATACTATTATCTAATGCGTGACCTAAGTGTAATTTTCCTGTTATATTTGGAGGTGGCATAACTATAGTGTATGGCTTTTTATCTTTATCCACCTCTGGAGTAAAGTATTTCCCTTCTTCCCACATTTTGTATATTCTTTCTTCAAACTCTTTTGGATCATACGTTTTAGCAATATTTATATTGTCATTCATTTGTATCTCCTCCTATATATTCTTTTATACTACTAACAGTTTAAAATGATTCTTTATATAAAAAAAGCACTGTTGTCCTTTAAATTTAAAGGACGACAGTGCGCGTTACCACCTTTTTTCCTGTACTTTTAAGTACAGACTCTTAATAAATTTAACGATGTTTTTCACCGTCCCTACTTACTAAAAATTCAGTAAGGAAGCTCCAAAGCTACCTTCAAGAACCTTTTCACAGAAAGTCTTTCAGCCTATGAACTTTCCTCTCTTAGTGATAGTTATTCTCTAATCCTCTTTTTCACAGCTTTTATTATTTAATGATAACATTTATTATAACTTAATTTTTAAAACTGTCAATAGTAACAAAAGATATATAATTAAAGTTCTACTTTATTTAAAATTTCTTCTTCTATTTTGTTAACATTTGATTCTAATTCTTCAATTTTCTTTTTAGTAGTATTTACAAATTCCTCATCTTTTATTGATCCTAAATTGATTTTTACATTGTATAAAGCTGAATGAACTGCTGTTCTTGCTGACATTGCTGCAACTGCACCATCTGTAACAGCATTTTGATTTCCTTTTTCTATAACTTTTTCTGCTAAAGCAAGTAATTCGAAAGCATCTTTAGCTACATTTAAAGGTACTGTAGCAGCTCCTTTAAATCCTTCTTGGATAACCTTTGTTCTAGCTTTCTTTTCTTCTTCAGTATTTTTAGGCATTTTAAATGCATCCATTATTTTATTAAATGAATCTGAATCTTCATCAATGTAGTTTATAAATTTTTCTTTGTATTCTGCTGCTACACCTTTAAGTTCCTTCATTTCTTCTTCTACTTCTTCATATCCTTTTTTTCCTATAGTTAAATTAGCAACCATTTCGATTAGAGCTGCTGCTGATGCTGCACTTAATGCTGCTATACTTCCACCACCTGGTGCTGGTGAATCTGATGCAGTTTCATATATAAATTCTTTTATAGTCATATCTTTTAACATAATTTAAATCCCCCTCTTCTTACTAAAAACACAATAACAATTTTATATCACAGTTTCTAATTTTAATAAGAAACTGTGATATATTTAGTTAATTTATATTAGAATAATCCTGATATATTTCCGTTTTCATCAACATCCATTTTTTCTGCTGCTGGAACTTTTGGAAGTCCTGGCATTACCATTATATTTCCTGTTTCGCATACTATAAATCCTGCACCTGCTGAAACTCTAACATTTTTAATAGTAATATTAAATCCTTTAGGAGCTCCCATTAATGTTGGATCATCTGAAAATGAGAATTGGGTTTTAGCCATACATATTGGTAATTTATCAAGACCAATTTCTTCAAGCTTTTTAATTTGTTTCATAGCTGATTTTTCTACTACAATTCCATCTGCACCATACATTTCTTTAACTATAGTATTTAATTTTTCAATAATCGAAGATTCTACATCATAAAGTGGTTTAAAGTCAGCTTTTTCATTTTCAAGAATTTCCACTAATTTTTTAGCTGTATCAAGTCCACCTTCTCCACCTTTAGCCCAAACTTCATTTAAGGATACTTCTACACCTAACTCTTTACATTTCTTAATTAATAAATCTATTTCAGCTTCAGTATCGTTAACAAATCTATTAACCGCAACCATTACTGGTAATCCAAATTTTCTCATATTATTAATATGTCTTTCTAAGTTAGCAAATCCTTTATCTAAAGCTTCTACATTTTCAGCTCCAAGTTCAGTTTTCTTAACTCCACCATGCATCTTTAAAGCTCTTATTGTTGCTACTATAACAACTGCATCTGGTTTTAAGTTTCCATATCTACATTTTATATCAAAGAATTTTTCTGCTCCAAGGTCAGCTCCAAATCCTGCTTCTGTTACAACAATGTCCCCTAATTTTAATCCAAGTCTAGTAGCTATTAATGAGTTACATCCATGAGCTATATTAGCAAATGGTCCACCATGAATAAGAGCTGGTGTATTTTCAAGAGTTTGAACAAGATTTGGTTTTATAGCATCTTTTAAAAGCATAGCCATAGCACCATTTACTTTTAAATCTCTAGCTGTTACTGGCTTTCCTTCTAAACTATAAGCAACTATTATATTTCCTAATCTTTCTTTTAAATCCATAAGGTCTTTAGCTAAGCAAAGTATAGCCATAACTTCTGATGCAACTGTTATCATAAATCCATCTTGTCTTGTAAATCCACAAGCTTTTCCACCAATTCCTACAACTACATTTCTCAATGCTCTATCATTCATATCTACGACTCTTTTCCAAACAATTTCTCTAGAGTCTATTTTAAGAGCATTTCCTTGGTGAATATGATTATCTATAGCAGCTGATAATAGATTATTAGCTACACCTATAGCATGCATATCTCCAGTAAAATGTAAATTTATATCTTCCATTGGAACAACTTGTGCATATCCACCACCTGCTGCTCCTCCTTTGACTCCAAAAACTGGTCCTAATGAAGGTTCTCTCAACGCAATAAAAGTCTTCTTTCCTAATTTATTTAACGCCTGTCCTAACCCAATTGAAGTAGTTGATTTACCTTCACCTGCTGGTGTTGGAGATATTGCTGTAATTAAAACTAATTTACCATCTGGATTATTTTCTACTCTATCAAAAGTGTCAAAAGATATCTTTGCTTTGTATTTACCATAAAGCTCTAACTCTTCTTCTGATATTCCGTATTCTTCAGCTACTTCTGTTATTGGTTTCATTTGTGCCTTTTGTGCTATTTCTATATCTGATAATACTTTTTCCATATATGTTCCTCCTCATATTTTAATTGACATTTAGTTTATAATTAATAAATAATTTATAATTAATCAAGAAGTCTCTTTTCTAAGATTTGACTTATATCAAACTTTTCAATTTGTAAATAATATTCTGCACAATCTAATAATGCTTTCATTGGAACTGTTCCTATTACTTCACTTCCTAGTACAGGTACTCCATATCTTTTAGCTTCCATTTTTACCATTTCAAAAGCTCTATATACTGCTGTCTTTTCATAGTTTACAAGGTTCATTGAAACTTGTACTATATTTCTTTCTTCTAATTTTAATCCTATAGCTTTTACAAATCTTAATCCGCCACCTATAAATCTTATTTTTTTAGCTATAGCATCGGCTACTTCTAAATTATCTGTTCCTAAGTTCACATTAAATGCTACTAATGAAACTCTTGCTCCTACAGCTGTGCATCCACTCTTTGCATTCATTTCTTGTGGACCATAATCTGGTTTCCATTCAGCCTCTTTTATTTTTTCAAAGAATCCTTCATATTGTCCCTTTCTAACTTTTGCTAAGTTTTGTCTTTCAGGTTTTGTAGCAGCATCTTCATATAAGTAAACTGGTACTCCTAAACTTCCTATTTCTTTTCCAACTTCATTAGCAAGTTCTACACATTCATCCATAGTAACATCTGAAACTGGAGTAAAAGGTATAACATCTACCGCTCCCATTCTTGGATGTCCTCCATGATGCTTAGTCATATCTATTAATTCTATTGCTTTTTTAGCTAATCCTAATACAGCTTTTTTTACATCCTCAGGTTCTCCTATCATAGTAACTACTGATCTGTTATGATCCTCATCTGATGAATAGTCTAAAAGCTTTACACTTTCTATTTTTCTAACTTCATCTACTATTGTTTCAATTATCTTTTTATCTTTTCCCTCACTAAAATTTGGTACACATTCAACTAATCTTGCCATAATATGTTTCCTCCTTATAAGTTTATATTAATTTTATATTTTACTCAAGTATTATATTAACTAGAGTTTTTTTCTGTTTAATAACATTATACTTTGTACTCCATCAACAAATCGTCTAATTTTTATAACAATTCCAAAACATTAATATATTTTTTAAATTCATTATTTGAAAGCATTGATAAAATAAATAATATTTGGTATTCCTATTAAATCTATTAAGAAGGCACCAACTAAAGGTACTATTAAAAATGCCTTTGTAGATGGTCCATACTTTTCAGAAACAGTGCTCATATTTGCTATAGCATTTGGTGTAGCTCCAAGACCATGACCAAGCATTCCTGCGCACATTATAGCTGCATCAAAATCTTTTCCCAATAGTCTAAAGGTTACAAATACTGTATATAAAGCTATAAATACAACTTGTGAAATTAAAACCACGAACATAGGTCCTGCTAAATTAGCTAACTCCCATAATTTCAATGTCATAAGTGCCATAGATAAGAAAATACTTAAGGAAATATCTCCAATTAAATCTATTGTATAAAAATCCAGTTTTATAAAATTAAACTTATCATTTAAATTTCTAAATATAACTGCTATAAACATAGCTCCTACATATCCAGGTAAAACTGATCCACCTGCTCTTACCCATCCTCCAACAATAGAACCTAATGTCATACATACAGTTATTATTCCTAAATGCATTAGAAATCCATATGCTGTTATGTTTCCCTTATCTTTTATTCCTGCAACTTCTCTATAAGAAATATCTTCTTTTTGCTCTTCTTCTGAAGGTTTTAAATTATATTTATCTATGAGTGTCTTAGTTATTGGTCCTCCAATTAAACCTCCTGCTATTAACCCAAAGGTTGCTGCTGCTAATGCTACAGTAGTAGCTCCTGCTACTCCTAGTCCTTCTACTTCAGGACCAAAGGCTGCTGCTGCACCATGTCCACCTTCCATAGATACTGCTCCCATAAGTATTCCTAATAGTGGATGTAAATTAACAACCTTTGCCATATATACACCTAGTAAGTTTTGTGACACTGCCAATATACCACATAATGCCCAATAAATAATTAAAGGTTTTCCACCTTTTTTAAGTAAAGAAAAACTTCCACCCAATCCTATAGTAGTAAAAAACACCAACATAAAAGGTGACTGAAATGTAGTATCCATAGTTATAGCAATTACATTAGTTTGTTTTAATATTAAAGTAAATATAGAAAATAAGAGTCCTCCTATAACAGGAGCAGGAATACAAAATCTTTCAAAGAAACTTACTTTCTTTTTTAATAAATCTCCTAGAAAGAACATAAGAACAGCTAATGTTAAAGTAGTTACCATATCGATTTTTAAAGTTAATATACCTTCTATAATTTCTGTTTTCATAAAAACCCTCCTTTATATTTTTACAATATTTGATTATAATTTCTTACTTATATACATAGCATTTTTTGTGCCAACACCAAATCCCCTATTAATCGCTATTTTTTTTATTATTACCCTGCAAATTTTGCCGCTATGCATAATTTGCAGTATGTTTTTTAAATTCTGAATATATCGCAAACAAAAATAGAGCTGTGATATCACAGCTCTATTTCTTTACTTTATATAATTTTATTCCGTTAAATCTTCTTCTATATTTATATGATGTTTTTCAACTATTCCATTAAGCATTAATGCAATAGCTCCATCTCCTGTTATATTACAAGCCGTACCAAAACTATCTTGTAGGGCAAATATAGTTAATACTAATGCCACTGCTGAATCACTAAATCCTAGAACTCCAGTAATCAATCCTAAGGATGCCATAACTGTTCCCCCTGGTACTCCAGGTGCTCCTATGGCAAATATGCCTAATAAAACTATAAATTGAATCATACTTCCTACAGGTGGTAATTGTCCATATACTAATTGTGAAACTGTCATTACAAAAAATGTTTCAGTTAAAACAGAACCACAAAGGTGTATAGTTGAGCATAATGGAATTGCAAAGTCTACTATTTCCTTTTTTAATACACTTGATTTATGAGCACTCTTTAATGCTATTGGCAATGTAGCTGCACTAGACATAGTTCCCACAGCAGTTAAATATGCAGGTCCATAATGTTTAGCAACTTCCATAGGATTTTTCTTTGATATGGCTCCCCCAATTCCATAAAGAAGAGTTAACCATATAAAATGTCCTACTAAAACCAATACTATAACTATTAAGAATACTGGTAACTGTTTTGTTATACTACCTTCATATGCAAGTCCTGCAAAAGTAGTGGCAATAAAGAAAGGTAATATTGGTATTACTACTTTAGAAACAATAGATAGCATTATATTTTGGAATTGATCTAACAACTTTTCAACTAAGTCTGATTTAGTCCAAGCTGTAGCTAATCCTATTAATATTGCTGTAACTAGTGCAGTCATAACAGTCATAATTGGTGGTATATCTAATTTAAAAATTATTTCTGGAATTTCTTTTAAGTTTCCTGCTTCTGTGGATATTGATAATTTAGGAATTATTGCATATCCTGATATGGCTGAAAATGTTGCTGCTCCAACTGAAGATAAATAAGCAATTACAACTGTTATCCCTAACATTTTACTAGCATTTGACCTCATTTTAACTATAGCTGGCGCTATAAATCCTATTATAACTAAAGGTATGCAATAAAATATAACTTGCCCTAAGATATATTTTATTGTAGCTATGATTCCAATAAGACTTTCTGATGCAAATAATCCTACTATAATTCCAATTACAACGCCAGCTAAAAGTTTTACAACCAGGTTCTCTTTTAATTTACTCATAACTTTTCCCCCTATTAATTTTTATAAAAAATAAATTTATTATTTATTCATTTATTAATAGAATATATGTACATTATATACATATTATCCACAATTTTTTATATCTTATAGTACTATTTTAGATTTATCTTTAGTTCTTGATACTATAATTTCTATATATAATACCTCTACTCCTTCTTTCATCTTAATTTATTATATTATTTTTTATTAATTCGAATGCTTTATGATAATTAATTCTAATTTTAAAAATAAAAAATAGCTTGTAATTTTTTTATTAATTACAAGCTATTTTTTATTTTAATGTTCTAATTCTACTACTTGTTCAACAGCTTTTAATAACTTTCCGCTAGTTATCAATTCTGTAGCTTTATCTAATTCTTTGTACATTTGTATATCAGTATCATATTCTATAAAATCTAAAGCTTCTCTTATTACTTTATAAGCTTCTTTAGTTCCTTTTCCAAGTTCAAATCCTTTATCTGCTCTAAAGTCTATTGCTTGACATGCTGCCATCATTTCTGTAGCTAATACTCTTTTTGCATTGTCAACTATATCTCTTGCTTTTCTTGCTGCTATTGTTCCCATACTTACTAAGTCTTCTTGGTTTGCTGAGGATGGGATGGAATCTACTGATGCTGGGTGAGCTAAAATTTTATTTTCTGATACTAAAGCTGCTGCCGCATATTGAGTAATCATAAATCCTGAGTTTAATCCACCATGTTTTGCTAAGAAAGCTGGTAAATCATTTAATTGATGATTTATTAATCTTTCCAATCTTCTTTCTGATATATTAGCAATTTCTGCTGCTCCTATTCCCAAGAAATCAAATGGTTGTGCCATTGGCTCTCCGTGGAAATTACCTCCGGATATTACATCCCCTTCTCTTGTTATTATTGGGTTATCTGTAACTGAGTTTATTTCTATTTCAACTTTTCTCTTTACATAGTCAATAGTGTCTTTACTAGCACCATGAATTTGAGGTACACATCTTAATGAATAAGCATCTTGTACTCTTAATTCTGCTTGTCTAGTTACATAAGTACTTCCTTCAACTAATTTTAATATGTTTCTTGCTGTAGCCATTTGTCCTTCATGGGCTCTTATTACATGAGTTCTAGCGTCAAAAGCATCTGTTATTCCTCTTAATGCTTCCATAGTTAGCGCTGCTGCAATATCTCCAACCTTTAATAATTCTATGGCATCATATACAGCTAATGCACCTGTTGATGTTAATACTTGTGTTCCATTTATTAATGCCAATCCTTCTTTTGCATCTAACTGAATTACAGGAACTCCTGCTTTATCCATAGCTTCCTTACCACTCATTATTTCACCTTTATATTCTGCTTCACCAAGTCCAAGCATTGGTAAAACCATGTGAGCAAGTGGTGCTAAGTCTCCTGATGCTCCTAGTGAACCCTTTTCAGGTATTTGTGGATGTACTCCTGCATTTAACATTGATATTAATGTATTTAATGTTTCTATTCTTATTCCTGAATATCCTTTAGATAATGCATTTGCTCTTGTTAGCATTATAGCTCTTACTATATCTGTAGAAAATTTTGGTCCATATCCACAAGCATGTGAACGAATAAGATTTTCTTGTAATGTTTTACAATCTTCTTTTGATATACTTACATTACAGAATTCACCAAATCCTGTAGTTACACCATATACAACCTTTTCATTTTCTACTATATCATCAATAATTTTTCTTGATTCTAATACATTTTTTTTAGCTTCTTCACTTAAAGATACTTTATAACCTTCTCTTGCCACTAATACAAGTTCCTCAAGAGTTAAATCGTTTCCTGTTAGTAATATTTCTCTATTTTCAGTCATATTTATAGCCTCCTAACTTAAATTGTTCTACATTTACTTTATTTTATAACATTAATGATCCTATTGCACCAAATATTAATAAAGGTATATCATAGAATATAAATGTTGGTACGCAAGTATCCCAAATATGATCATGTTGTCCGTCTATATTAAGTCCTGATGTTGGCCCTAATGTACTATCTGAAGCTGGTGATCCTGCATCTCCTAATGCTGAAGCTATACCTATTAGTAATATAATAGCTGGAACGCTAAATCCTAATTCTAATCCTAATGGACAATATATAGCTGCTAAAATAGGAATTGTACCAAAAGATGTTCCTATTCCCATTGTTACTAACAATCCAACTAATAACATAATAACTGCTCCTGTAGCTTTAGTGCTTATTACTGAAGCCGCTGAACTTACCAATGCTTCAACTGCTCCTGTTTCTCTTAAAACATTTCCGTATCCTGCTGCTACTAACATTACAATTGCTACTAATGCCATCATTTTAAGTCCGCCATCAATCATTTCATCTATTTCATTCCATTTTACTGAACCAGTAACTATTAATGCTATTAAACCTGATAAAGCTCCCAATGGTAATGATCCTGTTTTAAGTTGCACAACAAAAGCCACTGCTGCACCTACAAGTGCTAACCATTGTTTACCTGTCATTTCAACTTCTTCATCTAAACTAAATCCTTCTACTTTTATATCTTCATATTCTCTTGGTTTTCTATAAGCTATTAGTACAGCTAATAGTAATCCAACTAACATAGATGCTCCTGCAATCCACATAGATCTCCAAATCATACCTGTAGTAACTTCAATGCCATTTTGAATCATTTGGTCTCTTATAATATTGTGGAATATAAGTCCAAAACCTACTGGTAATGTTACATAAGGTGCTTTAAGTCCAAAAGTAAGAGCACAAGCTACAGCTCTTCTATCTAGTTTCATCTTATTCATTAAAGAAATTAATGGTGGTATTAATATAGGAATAAATGCTATATGAATAGGTACAAGGTTTTGAGAGAAACAAGCTACAAAAGCTATTATTAATGTAAATGCGATTTTATTTCCCTTTACCACCTGTGAAATCTTTTTAGCTAATATAGTAGCTAATCCTGTTTTGCTTATAGCTATAGCAAAAGTTCCAAGTAATACATAACTTAATGCGGTTTCTGAGTTTCCTCCCATACCATCTATAAGAGTTGACATAGTTTCTCCAATTGGCATGCCTGCAGCTATCCCTGCCGTCATAGCCGCTAATAAAATTGCCAAAAGAACATTTAATTTCATCAAACATAAAGCTGACATTACAATTACAGATATTACAACCGGATTTAACAATATCATATTTATCTCCCCCTAAAACTTAATAAGATAATTTACAAGTTTACATTAACTATGCCTTCAGCCACAATTTCCACTGTACCTTTTATTGTTATATTATTTATTTTTTCTCCACTATATTTAGCAGTAGCTTCTAATTCTCCCCCTGGTTGTCTTATGTTTATAGAAACATCTTCTTTCTTCTTATAAGCTAATGCTGCTACTACAGCAGAAGTTCCTGAAGCACAGCTTTCCTCCCAAAATAGACTGTCCGTTGCTTTAACATATACTAACGGTTTTAAATAATTTTCACTAAAATTATAGAACATAATACCAAAAGCATCATAATCAGGATGATTTTTTTCTATAGTATTTTTTATTAGTTCAAAAAATTCATCTTCATTTTTAATTTCATTGCTATTAACTACAAAGTGATATATTCCTGAAAACTCTACTTTATAAATTTGATAATTTTCTAATTTTTCTGATTTTATATTGTTTGGAAGAGGCATGTCTATCTTTGAATAATAAATGTTTAATACATCTGTAGGATTGACTTCGCAATTCAATACTTTATCATAACCAGAACACTGTAGTTTAACTTCATAAAAGTTTTCTTTTTGTTTTATATATGGATAATTATTATAAACCAAAAGTGCTCCTAATGATCTTGAAGCATTGCCGCAAAACTCACCTCCCATCATATCTAATTTTATGATTTTTTCATCTTCCTTAGAACTAGTTAGAAACCCTACTTGTTCTCCATGTATATTGGTATATTGCATTAATTGTTTTGAAATGTCTTTATATAGTTCCTTAGGAACAGGGTCTGTTACAAATATGGTCATATTTCCCACTGGGTTTATTTTTACAAATCGTAGTCTTATAACTATCCACTCCCATCCTTTTATTAATTCAATTATATCACAAATTCGTCAACTAATAGTCTATTTTGAATTTTTAAAAAATTTTATTATTTCCTCTATTGAAAACATTTTCTTTACTAAAAATTAGTTTTACTATTGATATTTGTACAAAACTTGGTTTTTATTACTACTTTACTTTGAATAATCTCTTTTTTAACGTCAATAAAACGTCAATAACTTTCTTCTCTCTCTTTCGAATATTCAAAAATAAGCTATATGATTATAGTCTCTTATGAAAATTAGGCATATTTCAAAATATTATCTACTTTAATCTACATTTTTCTATATATTTATGTTATAATATTTCATAAATATATATTTTGTTAGAATAGAAGGTAAACTTATGAACATTGATAAAATTCTTCATTTAGTAACTTATGCAGGTCAAATAATGCTTGAAAACGGAGCTGAAACATATCGTGTAGAAGAAACTATGAAACTAATCTGCAATTCTTATGAAATATTTAATACGGATATCTTTGTTATACCTACTAGTATAATCATCTCTGTATCATTCGATAATGGACAAACTTTAACTAAAGTAAAAAGAATACAAAGTAGAACAGTGGATCTAGATAAAGTTTCTAAAGTTAATGATCTCTCACGAAAAATATGTACAGATCATATTCCTTTGAATATAGTAGAAGAATCATTAAATACTATAAATTCTAATAATAAATATAATGATTTTATGCAAATTTTTGCTTTTTCAATAGTAGCAGGTTTTTTTACATTGTTTTTTGGTGGAAATTTTAAAGATTTCTTTGTATCCCTTTTTATTGGAGCTCTATTACAAATTATATCCTTAAGATTATCTCAAATTGAAGCTAATACTTTTTTTGTTAATATATTATGTGGATCATTAACCACCTTTATTGCACATTTCAGTACTACTATTGGATTTGGCAATAGCATGAACAAAATAATAATAGGTTCTTTAATGCCTTTAGTTCCTGGTCTCTCCATAACAAATGCTATACGGGACATCATAGCTGGTGAATTGGTATCAGGTCTTTCTAAACTTACTGAAGCTTTTTTAATCGCTGCTGCTATAGCTATAGGTGCTGGAATTACATTATCATTTGGAATTAACTTTTTATAGAGGTGATTTTGTATATGGTTATTTATTGTTTATACGCTTTTTTAACGTCTCTTGGTTTTGGCATTATTTTTAATGTTAAAGGAAAAAACTTATTTCTCACAGCTTTAGGTGGAGGTTTAGGCTGGGCAATATACCTTATATCTAATAAATACAATTGCTCAGAAATATTTAGTTATTTTAACGCTACAATATTTATATCCACCTATTCTGAAATTGTAGCAAGAAAATTCAAAGCTCCTGTTACTGTTTTCTTAGCTTCTTCTTTAATACCTTTAGTTCCTGGAAGCGGCATGTATTATACTATGTTTGAGTGCATTACTGGCAATATTAATGCAGCTCTATCTATAGGTCTTACTACATTATCAATTGCAGGAGCTTTAGCTACTGGGATGATATTGGTATCATCTTTTACTAGACTTATTACATCTAAGAAGAAAGTTTATTATCCAAAAGAACTTACACTAATAAAAGAGAGTGTAAAGAGATAGAAAAAACTATCTTTTTACACTCTCTTATTTATACACACTATTAACTCCATGCAATAAGTTGCTATGGTATTATATATTTTATAGCTCCACCTGGTCCTAGTGGAATATTAAATACAATAAATATTATAAGCAATATTGTCCATAACACCCCAAAAACTATTGAATAAGGTAACATATTAGAGATTAAAGTTCCCATACCAGCTTTCTTATCATATTTACGCATTAATACTATCATTAATGGAAAAAACTCAAATAAAGGAGATATAGGATTAGTTATAGAGTCTCCAATACGAAACGCCATTTGAGTTACAGCAGGATTATATCCCATTAACATTAGCATAGGTACAAATATTGGAGCCATTATAGCCCATTTTGCTGAAGCACTTCCTATAAATATGTTTATAAAAGATTCTAATATTATAAAACCTACTATAATTCCAACTCCGTTAATACCTGAATTTTGAAGAAATTCTGTACCTTTCACTGCTAGAACTATTCCTAAATTACTCCAAGAAAACAATGCTATAAATATGGCTGCTACACAAGATAATACTATAAATCCTCCCATATCCTTCATAGATTCTGCCATCATGTTAACAACATCTTTATCATTTTTTATACTTCCTGTCATTTTCCCATATATTATTCCTGGAATTAAAAATGCAATTGTCATTATAGGAATAAGCCCTTGCATAAGTGGAGATTCCCATGCTAAAAGCGAACCTGTTTCTGGATCTGCAAGTAATGCATTTTTCCCTAAGCATAATGCTATTACTATTAAAACTATTATTATAATTGAAATTCCAGCCCATTTTAAAGCTTTCTTTTCTTTTTCCCCTATTTGTATATGTTGATTACCATGCTCTTCATCTATTTCTTTACCCTCAAATCTAGGTGATATAATTTTTTCAGTTACATATACACCTGCTACTACCAATATAACTGTTGAACATATCATAAAAATTATGTTCATAGCTGGTGTAGAATTAAAGTTCGGGTCTATTAACTTTGCCGCTGGAATAGTAAAACCTGCTACTAACACATCCGTCATATTTACTATTAAATTAGCTCCAAAACCACCAGTTACTCCTGCATAAGCTACAAACATACCTACTAATGGATTTCTACCTATGGTCCAAAACATAGTTGCTGCTAGAGGTGGTAATAATACAAAACCTGCATCTCCAGCTCCATCTGATAATACCGATATTAAAATAACTGTTGCTGTTACCAATTGCTTAGGTACTTTTCTTATGGTATTTTCCATAGCAGCTGACATTAAACCAGATTTCTCTGCTACTCCTGCTCCTAACATAACCACAAGTACCATACCTAATGGTGGAAACTTTTGAAACTCATTTACTGATTCCATAAGTAGTTTTCTAATGCCATCTTTTGTCATAAGATTAACTACTTTAGCTGTTTCTTTTGTTGATGGATTTATAACAGTTATATCTGCTGCTAGCCATGATATTATCATAACTAAAAGAGATAATCCTAAAAATAAAGTTACTGGATCTGGCATCTTATTTCCAATGACCTCAACCCTATCCAAGAACTTATCAAATCTACTTTTTTTCGGAACTTTTATTTTTTCATCTGTCTCTAATACACTTTTCAATATTAATTCGCCCCCTTATAAATCATATATATTTATTTAAATTTTTAATTGTTTATAAATATACTTTATAAGTATATCATTTGAATTTTCCAAATTTAAATTTTATTTTATTATTTGCAAATATACTGAATTTTAAATGTATGGTAAGATCTAGCTCCTACCATATTAATTAATATTTTTTAATATTTCCTAATATTTCTAGCAAAAATTCCCACGTTCTTAATATAGAAGAAATGCTAATGTGTTCACTTGGATTATGAACTTCATAGATATTAGGTCCTATAGAAATAGCGTCAAGACCTTCTATCTTATCAATTAAAATACTGCTTTCTATACCAGCATGACAAGCTATTATCTCTGGTTCTTTACCATACTTTTCTTTATATACTCTTATACATAATTCTCTAATTCTAGAATCAAGATTATATATCCATTCAGGGTATTCCATGTAAGTATTAAACTTGCATTCCAACAATTTCGCAATGGTTTTTGTTTGAATCAATATATCTGATTTTAAACTCTTTACAGAACTTCTTATTTCACTTTCAAAAAATATATCTTTATCATCATTATAAACCAAACCTAAATTATTAGAACTTTCAACCAATCCTTCTATATCCTGACTCATAGTATTTACACCATTAGGAATTAATATAAGAGTATCTATTAATTTATTCGTGGTTTCTTTAGAAAATACTTTACTTGGGATGTAGTCTAATTTTTTTATGTATATACATAAATCTGGATCTGCTGTTCTAAATTCATTTTTAAACACTTTTTCACATGTATTTATTTCAGCTATAAAATCATTTTTAAGATCAGAATTTATTAGAAGTTTTACTTCTGCTTCCCTCGGAATTGCATTTACCTTTGATCCCCCATTTATCTCAGCTATATGATAACTAAATTTACCTTTCAGTAATTCTAAAAGTCTTCCCATAATTTTATTAGAATTTCCTCTACCTTTATCTATTGCCATACCTGAGTGTCCGCCTTTTAGCCCTTTAACGTATATATTTAAACATGTATACTCTCCAAATACTTCCTCCCATTCTATTGGAAGCACTTGTTCAATATCTATTCCTCCGGCACTACTAACTAACAACTTTCCTTCTTCTTCTGAATCAAGATTAATTAATATTTTACCTTCAAACAAACTCCCATCTACAGAAATCGCACCTTTCATTGTACTTTCCTCTTCTGTAGTTAATAAAATTTCTAAATTGGGATGAGATATTTCATGTGAGTCTATTAAAGCTAATGCATATGCTAAAGCAATTCCATTATCTGCACCTAAAGTGGTATCTGTAGCATAAATCATATCATCTATAATTCTAAGTTTTAATGGGTCTTTTTCAAAATTATGATCAACCCCTTTATTTTTTTCACATACCATATCTAGATGTCCTTGCAAAATTACCGTAGGAGCATTTTCAAAACCTTTTGTAGCTGGTTTTTTTATGATTACATTAAGCATTTCATCCTGTATTACTTCAAGATTTCTTTCTTGAGCAAATTTTACAAAATAATCACTAATTTCTTTTTCATTTCCTGATCCCCTAGGAATGTTTGATATATCTTTAAAATAACTTAACACTGGATGTTTACCTAAGTCTTCAACAGTACTATACATTTTCTACCTCCTTTATTTCTTTATAAATATTAGTTACACATCACTTTAAAATTAAAAAGCAGCGTGTAACTAATATTCAAAGGGAATTTCTATATTTTATAATGAGATTAATGTTCTAATTCTACTACTTGTTCAACAGCTTTTAATAACTTTCCGCTAGTTATCAATTCTGTAGCTTTATCTAATTCTTTGTACATTTGTATATCAGTATCATATTCTATAAAATCTAAAGCTTCTCTTATTACTTTATAAGCTTCTTTAGTTCCTTTTCCAAGTTCAAATCCTTTATCTGCTCTAAAATCTATTGCTTGGCATGCTGCCATCATTTCTGTAGCTAATACTCTTTTTGCATTGTCAACTATGTCTCTTGCTTTTCTTGCTGCTATTGTTCCCATACTTACTAAGTCTTCTTGGTTTGCTGAGGATGGAATGGAATCTACTGATGCTGGGTGAGCTAAAATTTTATTTTCTGATACTAAAGCTGCCGCTGCATATTGGGTAATCATAAATCCCGAGTTTAATCCACCATGTTTTGCTAAGAAAGCTGGTAAATCATTTAATTGATGATTTATTAATCTTTCCAATCTTCTTTCTGATATATTAGCAATTTCTGCTGCTCCTATTCCCAAGAAATCAAATGGTTGTGCCATTGGCTCTCCGTGGAAATTACCTCCGGATATTACATCCCCTTCTCTTGTTATTATTGGGTTATCTGTAACTGAGTTTATTTCTATTTCAACTTTTCTCTTTACATAGTCAATAGTGTCTTTACTAGCACCATGAATTTGAGGTACACATCTTAATGAATAAGCATCTTGTACTCTTAATTCTGCTTGTCTAGTTACATAAGTACTTCCTTCAACTAATTTTAATATGTTTCTTGCTGTAGCCATTTGTCCTTCATGGGCTCTTATTACATGAGTTCTAGCGTCAAAAGCATCTGTTATTCCTCTTAATGCTTCCATAGTTAGCGCTGCTGCAATATCTCCAACCTTTAATAATTCTATGGCATCATATACAGCTAATGCACCTGTTGATGTTAATACTTGTGTTCCATTTATTAATGCCAATCCTTCTTTTGCATCTAACTGAATTACAGGAACTCCTGCTTTATCCATAGCTTCCTTACCACTCATTATTTCACCTTTATATTCTGCTTCACCAAGTCCAAGCATTGGTAAAACCATGTGAGCAAGTGGTGCTAAGTCTCCTGATGCTCCTAGTGAACCCTTTTCAGGTATTTGTGGATGTACTCCTGCATTTAACATTGATATTAATGTATTTAATGTTTCTATTCTTATTCCTGAATATCCTTTAGATAATGCATTTGCTCTTGTTAGCATTATAGCTCTTACTATATCTGTAGAAAATTTTGGTCCATATCCACAAGCATGTGAACGAATAAGATTTTCTTGTAATGTTTTACAATCTTCTTTTGATATACTTACATTACAAAATTCACCAAATCCTGTAGTTACACCATATACAACCTTTTCATTTTCTACTATATCATCAATAATTTTTCTTGATTCTAATACATTTTTTTTAGCTTCTTCACTTAAAGATACTTTATAACCTTCTCTTGCCACTAATACAAGTTCCTCAAGAGTTAAATCGTTTCCTGTTAGCACAACCTCTTTTATATTTTTCATATTACTGCCTCCAATACAAATATTTTAATATCTATAATAATCTTATCACTACTTCGTCAACTAATAGTCTATTTCGAATTTTGTAAAAATTATTTAATTTAATATTTTCAAAATATTTTTTAAATTATCTTACTAATTATTATCTTTAATAATTTCACATTTTTACATAAATAATACTTCCTAATACATCTCAAAACACTATTTATTAAGTTTTAAACAGCATTTTAAGCTTAATTTTTAATTTAATCTGTAGTTTATATTATCGTCTATAAAGTGTCTATAAATCTTTCCCTAATAAAAAACAAAGAATTTAACTGGTTATAATTAAATTCTTTGTTTTTTATACTTTTATAGATTTTTTATACTTTCTATTTCATAATCAATTTTTGATTCCTTTAAAAACATAATAGCTTCATTATAGTAATAATCAAAATCTTCCTGAAGGTAACTATTAAAAACCTTTTTTATTTCAGGATTTTTTTGCATATACCTTTTTACTGTAGCTTTAACTTTATAAGTTATTCCAATCTCATGAGGATTTTTCATTTTTTTAGAATTAATCTCTGCATTTTTCAAAGATTCCAAAGCTTTATTATAATTTTCTTCTTTTATATATATTAATGTCATAAAAGACTCCAATATAGACTTTTTCCAAACGGAATCAAACTTTTCATATAAATCATAGGCTTTTTTAAAATATTCTTTAGCTTTAGTATACTCTAACATATCAAAAGCTGCCTGACCTGCATTTATATTAAATACAACTAAGCTACTTAAAGCATTCTTGTCTTCACAAATTTTTATTGCCTTATCATAATATTCCATAGCTTCAGAAAATTTCTTATTAAACCTTCTAATCTCTCCAATATAATTATAGGCTGCAGCAATATTAAGAGAATATTTATTTGCCACTTGTTCAGTAACATTAAAAATAGCTATAGATTCATTTAAAAATTTTTCTGCTTCTTCATATTCTCCACACATAGTTTTATATAATCCCTTTAATCTTAAAAGAATGCCTATTTCTTTATGATAATTACACTCTACAGCTAACTCCAAAGCAAGATCAATATATTTTAACATTAAATCTGTATTATTAGTTTGTATACAAAAATAAATCATTTGCTTATATCCTTCTAATGCATAGTCTTTGTCCTTTACTGCTAGAGCCTTTTTTATCATTTCTGTTATACAATTTGTCCCAATATCATATTCTCCACCTCTAATTAAATATCTACCTTTAATATGCAAATATGACATTTCTAATTTTTCTACTTCTTGTTCTTCCTTAGATTCCTTTTTTATATCCTTTAATAGTTTTTCTATTTCTTTTAAACTTTTAGTAGTTTGTTGCGTACTAAAATAAGCATATTTATAAGCCTCTTTATCTGTATTAGTCAATATAGGAAATAATTCATGACTAAAACTTAAATAATAGTTTAAACTTTTTATTTTATAAAATAATACTTTTATTTTATTTTCTCCATTAGAATAGTGATATATAAGTTTATGATATAAATCTATATCTGCTTTTTCATTTCTTATTTCTTTTTCTATTATATCTCCAACTTTATTATGTAAAATTTTTCTCCTTATTTCAGACTGTTTCATATATATATATTCTCTTAATTTTTGATGTGTAAATTTAAATCCAATTTTATCTGTTCCCTTTACCTCGGATATTATAAATTTATTTTGAAGTGTTTCTATTGTATCTATAATTTCTAATTCATCTTTTTCTAATAATTCTTTTAATATATACATAGGTGCTTCATCAAAGAATAGAGATATGACATTTAATAACTCTATGGCATCTTCTGAAATATATATAAATCTACTTCTTAATACATCTTTCATTTTAGCAGACATTATATTAATGTTTTTATTATCTTTTATTGAATTCAAGTATTCTACTAAGAAAAATGTATTGCCTTCTGTTTCCTCATAAATTTTTTCAATAACTTCATTAGAAAAATCTTTTTTAGGTAATGCCTTTTCAATAAAGTTTTTTACCTCTTTATCATTAAACCTTTCCAAATTAATATATTTTAGTTTATTATACTTTCCTAAAATAGATAAAACCTTTTCAACATCTCTATTATGTTCATTTCTATAAGTAGCTAAGAACATTATATCATTTTTTTCTTCGTGAAGAATTAAACTACTTAATAATGATAAACTCATCTCATCCATCCATTGTATATCTTCAAATACAAATATAACCTTTTTGTTAACACATATTTTTTTCAAAATATCTAATAATATTTCCTCTAAAATATCATATTTAAATGAGTCTATATTTTCTAACAATTTTACATTTAAAATATTTTCTCCTCTTATTAACTCCGGAAATAAGTTTTCTAATATGTTTTGCCAAATAGGTGGGATACTAACTTTATTATCTAGTATAGTATCATATATCTTTGATATAATTGCACTCCAAGGTTTTAGTATATATTGTTTTTCTACTTGGTAACAATTAGTATCAAAAATATAAACTTCATCCTCATTTATGTTGTCCAAAAATTCCTCTTTTAATCTACTTTTACCTATTCCCGCTTCTCCCATTATAAGTATTGATTTCCCATTGCTTTCATTTATAAATTTATTATGGTTATTTTGAAGAATACCTAATTCCTCGCATCTACCATAAAAAAATCCATTTAAACTTTCTGAATCGTTTTCACTACTGCTAATAGATCTCATAGCCTGGTCAAATATTTCTTTAGACTTTTCACTTGGAAGTATTCCTAATTCTTTTTTTAAAAGTTGACAAAGTTCATTATATGTTTCTATAACTTTATTTAAACTTCCCATTTCTTTATAATATTTCATAAGTATTCTATAGGGTTCTTCATTAAATTCATCTGTAAGAATCAATAATTTTGCATATTTCTCCGTTTTATTATCTTTGCCATCCAAATTATTTATTTCATTCTGTATTTTTTCTTTATATGTAGTTTTATAATTCTCTCTAGTTTTAAAAACCCATTCCTCGAATCCTTCAGCATTTTTTACATAGAATCCTTTTAAAAAATCTCCTTTGTAAATATCTATACACTTTTCATTATCTTTATCTTGTAAAAATAAATCTACATCTGTATAAATATCCAGTTTATTATTTAACATAACAATAGAATTATCTGGTGAAAGAATAACTTCTTTTTTAAATGATTTTTTTATTTGATATATAGCATTTCTTAAATTCTTTTTTGCAACACTATCATTTTCCTCTGTCCATAATAATGTTGCCAGCTCATCCCTTGTAGCTTTTTTATTAACAGCAATATAATAAAAAAGCGCCCTTACTTTAGCATAGGGAAAGGTTACTTCCTTTTCATCTTCTGTAACTACAGGAGTTCCAAATAATTTAATATAAACTTCTGACATTCTCCCCCTCCTATTCTGTTATAAATACCTCTATATTAAATTATAATACATATTCACTTAAATTAAAATATTTTAATAAATGTGACACTTTGTTAATTATGTATATATAAAAGAGGTTATCCCTAGTCCTAGGAACAACCTCTTTTTTCTTAAAGTTAATATGACTTTTTATATACTACATTTCCATCTTTTACAACAGTTTCTACTATATTAACCCCAGTATTGTATGGTAAAAATTTATAAGATGGATATTCCAATATTACCAAATCACCTTTTTTACCCTTGTCTATACTACCAATGGTTTCTGCTCTTCCTATAGCTGCAGCTCCATTTATAGTCATAGCATTAATAGCTTCTTCTATGCTCATATTCATGTAAATTGTAGCTAAAGCAAACATAAGAGGTATAGAATTTGTGAACCCGCTTCCTGGATTAAAATCTGTACCTAACGCAACAGCTGCTCCATTATCTATCATAATTCTTGCCCTTGCAAAAGGTTCTTTTAGGCAAAAAGCAGTGGTAGGTAATAAAGTTGCTATAACTTTTTTGCCTGCCATGGCTTTTATTCCCTCATCTGATGCATGTAGTAAATGATCTGCTGATGTAGCTTCTAATTCTGCAGCCAATTCTGCTCCACCTAATTGTACTATTTCATCTGCATGAATCTTTATTTTCATTCCTAATTCTTTAGCTTTTAATAATATCTTTCTTGACTCCTCTACAGAAAATACTCCTTCTTCACAAAAAACATCACAAAATTCCGCTAATTTTTCTTCCGCTACTTTTGGCAATACTTCTTCTAGTAAAAAATTAATATATTCTTCATTTCTATCTTTATATTCTTCAGGAGTAGCATGAGCCCCCATAAAGGTTTTACAAATATCTATGGGATGATCTTTTTGCAATCTATCCATTACTCTTAATTGTTTTAATTCAGTTTCACAATCTAATCCATATCCACTTTTGCCTTCCACTGTAGTAACTCCAAAGTGAATCATAGAATCTAATCTTTTTTTAGCACTTTCATACAATTCATCTTCTGTAGCTTCTCTAGTTCCCTTTACTGAGTTTACTATACCTCCACCTTTATTCATAATATCCATATAGCTTTCGCCATTTAGCCTCCATGAAAATTCTTCTGCTCTATATCCTCCAAATACAAAATGTGTATGAGAATCTACAAATCCAGGAAGTACTGCTTTATTTGAGGCATCTATTACTTTAAAATCATTTTCATTATAATTTTTAGCAATATTATCCCAGTTATCTATTTCTTTTATAATACCATCTTTAACTACTATACTGGTATTTTCTATTACATTAATATTACTCATATCTTTACCAAATTTACCCTCAAAGCCACTACATGTCACAACTTGTGAAGCATTTTTTATTATAACGTTTCCTTTTTTCACAACATCACCTTCTTTAATTTATTTTAATAGATAATTTTAAACTTTGCAGCAAGAATTCCCTCACTGCAAAGTTTTATTTAATTATATATCAATTATCTAAACAATTCTATTTAAATACTTTTTCTACAGCTTTTTTTACAAGATCTTCATCTGCTAAATATGGTATAGTTATGTGATCAGTTCCTACATTATTTTTATTGTATTCTAGTACTGTTTCTATAGAATGTTCATTTCTAGCCCAAGAACGTCTAGCAACTCCACCCATAACATCCCAAGCCATAGCTGATTTAATTATTTCGTCTACTCTCTTACTTCCATCTAATACTAAACCAAATCCACCATTTACAGATTTACCTATTCCAACTCCTCCACCATTGTGAAGAGCTATTAAACTCATTCCTCTAGCTGCATTTCCTGCATAACATTGAACTGCCATATCTGCCATAACATTACTTCCATCTTTTATATTAGATGTTTCTCTAAAAGGTGAATCTGTTCCTGAAACGTCGTGGTGGTCTCTTCCTAACATTATAGGTCCTACTTCTCCCTTTCTAACCATGTCATTAAATTTAAGTGCTATATTAATTCTTCCCATAGCATCTTGATATAGTATTCTAGCTTCTGTACCAACGACTAATCCATTTTTTTCTGCATCTCTTATCCAGTTATAGTTATCTCTATCTTGATATCTTCTGTTTGGATCTATACAAGACATAGCTGCATGGTCTGTTTTTATTAAGTCTTCTCTCTTTCCACTTAAACAAACCCATCTAAATGGTCCATATCCATAGTCAAATAATAGTGGTCCCATTATATCTTCAACATAGGATGGCCAAATAAATCCATCTTTTTCATCTATTCCATTTTTGGATATTTCTTTTACTCCAGCATCATATATAGCCTTCATAAATGAGTTTCCATAGTCAAAGAAATAAACTCCTCTTTCAGTTAATGTTTTAATAACTTCAAAATGATGTCTTAAAGTTTTATCCACTAATTCTCTAAATTTATCAGGATCTTCTGCTAGAAGTCTTGTTCTTTCTTCAAAAGTAATTCCTTCTGGACAATATCCACCTTCATATACGTTATGGCATGAAGTTTGGTCTGATAAAAGATCTATATGAATATTGTTATCTACCACATATTGAAGTAAATCTACTATATTTCCATGATAAGCAATAGACATAGCTTCTTTCTTTTCTAAAGATTCTTGTGCTAATTCAAATACTTCTTTTAAATCAGAAGACCATTTTTTTATCCATCCTTGTTCTAATCTTGTATCAATTCTTGATTTATCCACTTCCGCAACAATAGCTACTCCATTTGCTATTTCAGTAGCTTTACCTTGTGCTCCACTCATTCCACCTAATCCAGATGTTACAAATAATCTTCCTCTTAAATCTCCATCATTAGGTATTCCTAGTTTTGATCTTCCAGCATTTAATATTGTATTATATGTTCCATGTACAATTCCTTGAGGTCCTATATACATCCATCCACCAGCTGTCATTTGACCATAGTTTGCAACTCCCATTTCTTCTGCAATTTCCCAATCTTTTAAGTTATCAAACATACCTATCATTAAAGCATTAGTTATAATTACTCTTGGAGCTTCTGGTTTAGATTTGAACAATCCTAATGGATGTCCTGATTCAAGTACTAAAGTTTGATCTTGAGTCATTTCTTCTAAATATTTTTTTATTAATCTGTATTGCATCCAGTTTTGGCATACACTTCCTGTTTCACCATAAGTAACTAATTCATATGGATATAATGCTACATCAAAGTCTAAATTGTTATCTATCATAACTTGGAATGCTTTTCCTTCTATACATTTTCCTTTATATTCATCTATTGGCTTTCCATATATTTTTCCTTCTGGTCTAAATCTATAGCCGTATATTCTTCCCCTAGTTGTTAACTCTTCTAAAAACTCTGGTATTAATTGTTCATGATATTTTTCTGGTATATATCTTAATGCATTTTTTAAAGCTACCTCTGTTTGAGATTTAGTTAAATGAAATCCTCTATTAGGTGCCCTTCTTATACCCTTCTCAAATTTAGGCATTGGTGGCAAATAATCATCTAATTTTATTGTCATTCCTTTTGAAATATCGAAATTTGTAATCATTTAAAGCCCTCCTTAATTTATATACAATTAATTATATTTTTAATAGTCTTGTTTACATCACAACAACTGTGCTGTCATTGATTACTTTAAATTATATACTTACTTCGTCTTTAAAACGTCTATGTTTTAAATATATTCTGAAATTTTTATATTTTTTCATTTTTATTTTTATAGACGCATGATTATCTAAGCTTTATTTTATATTATACTCCTTTATTTTATACCTTAAAGTTCTCTCCCCTATCTTTAACACCTCTGCCGTTTTTCTTCTATTTTCATTAAAATATTTCAAATTATATTCTATAACCTTTTTTTCTATAATTTTAAAATCTTCTCCTACATATATAGGAATTAACTCCTCTTTTTCTCTACTAATATTTTTATTTTTAAATATTTCTTCAGGTAAATCCTCTTTTTTTATATAATTGTCTTCTGTTAACACTATGGCCCTTTCAATAATGTTTTGTAGCTCTCTAACATTTCCATAATATTTGTATCTTTCAAGACCTTCTAAAGCCTCAGCTGTTATACCATTTATATTTTTTCCTAATTTTAATTTGTACTTTTTTATAAAGTATTCTACTAATTTAGAAATATCTTCCTTTCTCTCTCTTAAAGGAGGGAGTTCTATATTTATAACATTTATTCTATAAAATAAATCTTGCCTAAAATTCTTTTTTTCTATTTCCTCTATTAAATTTTTATTAGTAGCAGCTATAAATCTAAAATCTACACTTATGGATGTACTACATCCTAAAGGTCTTATTTCTTTATCTTGTAGAACTCTCAAAAGTTTAGTCTGTAAATTTATGTCCATATCTCCTATTTCATCTAAAAACAAAGTTCCATTTTGAGATAATTCAATTATTCCTTTTTTGTCTTCTACTGCTCCTGTAAAAGCTCCCTTTCTATGACCAAATAGTTCACTTTCTAAAAGATTACTTGGTATAGCAGAACAATTTATAGCATTAAATGGTCCCTTTTTCCTTTTACCGCTAAAATGTATAGCTTTTGCAACTAAGTCTTTTCCTGTACCACTTTCTCCAGTTATAAGTACATTTACATCTATATCTTTTACTCTATCTATTAAGTCAAATACCTTACTCATTTCCTTTGAAGTTCCAATCATTTCATATTTTGATTCAGGAATTTTTATTTGACTATTTAAATATTCTATTTGAGAATTTAAATATATATATTCATTTGCTTTACTCAAAAGCAAACTAAGTTCTTCTATATTAATAGGTTTAGTTATATAATAAAAAGCACCTAATTTCATAGCTTGTACAGAAGACTCTATACTACCATAGGCTGTCATAATAATTACTATAGTTTCTTTTCTTATTTTTTTAATCTCTTTTAATATTTCTAACCCATTTTCTTTACCTAATCTTAAATCTAATAAGATTATATCTATATTTTCCTTTTTTAAAATATATAATACATCCTTTTTATTATCACATGAAAACATATGATAATCATCTTCTAAAGCAAATTCTAAAGATCTTCTTATTGTAGCTTCATCATCTACTATCATCAATTTATACAATTATCATCACTCTCAATTCCTTTAAATTCTAATATAAAAGTGCTGCCTAAATTTTTTTTACTTCTTATGTTTATTTTAACATTATTCTCTGTTAAAAGTTGATAACTTACAAATAGACCTAATCCAGTACCTTCTGATTTAGTAGTATAAAATGGATTAAATAATTTATTTAATTCTTTTTCTTCTATTCCACAACCATTGTCTTGAATATACAAGAATATTTTTTCATCTTTTTGTTTAGAATATATATTTATTTTTCCCATTTCTTCTGTACTCTCTATTGCATTTATAAGTAAATTTATCATAACCTGTCTAAAATGATTTTTATCCATATATACATATATATTGTTTTCTACATTTATATACATATTAACTTTATTCTTTTTTAGCTTATCTAGCAAAAACATAGTTATTTTATTTAATTCATCTAATAAATTAATTTCTTGTTTAAATGGTTTTCTTGGTTTAGAGTATTCTAAAAGATCCTTTATGATATTATTTAATCTATCTATTTCTAGAGGTATATCCTTAGATATTCTTTCTCTAAATCTTTCATTATCATATTTTATAGGAATAAGTTCAGTATACATTTTTATGGAAGTCAGTGGATTCCTTATTTCATGTGCTATACCCGATACTAGAGTTCCTAAGGAATGCATCTTATCTTTGGTTCTAATATTTTCCTCCATAATTTTTTCTTCCGTTATATCCCTAAAACTTATTATTTTTTTCTTTCTATTATTTTCCCTCTCATTTATAAAATTAACTCTGTATCTTATATAAAAATCATTTGTATTATTCTCTTTTAATTCTAACTTTTTTTCTATAATTTCTGTAAAATCATTATCTATATCAAAAAAGTCCTTTAAATATGTACTTTGAAAATATTCACCACATAAATCTTTATTTAATCTTAAAATTTCTTTAGCAGCCTTATTTATAAATATGATTTTATCATCCTCGCTAAGAGTTATAATGCCATTAAATATATTATTTAGTATTTGCTCTCTAAAATCTTTTTCCTCCTGAATTTGGTTATTCTTAGATATTAAACTTTTATTAAATAATTCTAACTCCTTTGTTTTCTTTTCTACCTCTTTATGCAAAATGTCATTCCAAGTAAAAAATATTAATAATAATATAATTGATACTACAGTAGCAATTAAAGTAAATGTGAAAACCTTCTTCACATACCACCTTGGATAAGTTATATCATGACCAAACCATTTTCTATATACTTTTTCATAGGTTCCATTTTCTTTTATTTCTTCTAATCCTTTATTTATTAAATTTAATAATTTAGTATTACCTTTTTTTACTGCCACAGAATATTCTGTGGAATTTATAGGTACATCTACAATTTTTATATCATCTCTTATTTTTAATTTATCCACATAATTAATACCAGTTACAGTATTTCCAATATAAGCATCTACAGAGTTGTTTAATAATATTTTCAAAGCATCTTCTTGATCCTTTGTAAATACCACCTCTACATTACCTAAAGCTTTTAAATTATTTATAGCTACATCACCTTTTTGTAATGCTACTTTTTTCCCTTTTAAATCTTCATATTTATTTATATCTAAGTTTTCGTTTAATATAAAAATAGATTGATTGTTTTGAAAATAAGGTTTAGAAAAATCATATTCCTTTTCTCTTTCTTGGGTTTTTTTCATACCCTGTATTAAATCTATTTCTCCATTCTTTAGTTTTTTACAGGCTTCATCCCAATCCATTGGATAGAACTGAACTTCTAATCCACAGGTTAAAGACACTGCCCTTATTATGTCTACATTAAAACCTGTATAGTTTTTATTATCACTTATATACTCAAAAGGTGGAAAATTATAATCACCCGCTACCTTTATCAAAGAATAATCATATTCTTTTTTATAGTTTTGTTTTTTCTGGAATATTACATAAACACCAACTACTGAAACAATTAAAAGTAAAATTATAATAATCTTTTTTTTATTTTTATACAATTTTTCACCTTCTTCTACCTCATTTAAATAAAAGTTTATCAGTTTTTGTCATATTACTCAACTATTCTATTTATTAAATAACATGCATAGTGCACACTATATATTTGTTGTATTTTGTATTTTTTTGTTATAAAATTACACAGTTTTTGCAATATCATTTTAAAATCATTGCAAAAATCCATTCATAATTT
Organism: Clostridium cochlearium; assembly: GCF_900187165.1. Taxonomy (NCBI): domain Bacteria; kingdom Bacillati; phylum Bacillota; class Clostridia; order Eubacteriales; family Clostridiaceae; genus Clostridium; species Clostridium cochlearium. Next base: position 1,970,735 of record NZ_LT906477.1, read on the forward strand.
ATTTACAAATTAACTTTTAATACCTAATATAATTTATTTATATTTTTATTTAATTTATTTTCGCAATATTATGAATTAAATATTGTATGCCCTAATATAATTAAATAATACAATATATAAATTTTACAAAAGATTATAATCAAATATTATTATAATTAAAATTAATTATTTTTTTACATTATTTTTGAATTAAATTTAATATTGTATGATAAGTGAAAGTTTTTTTATATATAATTCATTTTTTAAACTTTCTTATTGCTTTTTTTCCTTCTTTTATTTATAATTAATTTGTAATGAAAATCTTTTCATTCACTATTTATAGAAGGGTGGTATTATTTATGGAAATTAAATTAGACATGATGCAGACAGCAGCGTTAGCAGTAGTTGTATACTACTTCGGTGCCTGGGTTAAAACCAAAATTCAAATTTTGGAGAAATTCTGTATACCTGCTCCTGTTGTTGGCGGACTTATTTTTGCTTTTTTACATCTTTTCTTAAGACAAAGTGGAGCATTGACTTTAGAGTTAGATACTACTTTACAAAAACCATTTATGATGGTATTCTTCACCTCCATAGGTATGGGTGCTAGCATTGAACTTATCAAAAAAGGTGGATTACAAGTTGTTATTTTCTGGCTTGTTGCATCTTTACTATGTGTTTTCCAAAATGCTATTGGTGTAGCTCTTGCTAAAGTGCTTAACCAAAGTCCATTCCTTGGAATGCTTTGTGGTTCTGTAACCATGACAGGTGGACATGGTACCGGCGGTGCCTTTGGTCCATATTTTGAAAAAAATTATGGAGTAGTAGGAGCAACTGCTACAGCTATGGCAGCAGCCACTTTTGGACTAGTTATGGGTTCATTAATTGGTGGTCCTATTGGTAAAAGACTTATTGAAGCTAAAAACTTAAAGCCTAATACAGAAGTATATGAATCAGCAGATTCTGTAATTGGAGAAAAGGAAGAAGCTGTAAACTATGATGAATTATTTAGAACTTTAACTTTAATACTTGTTTCCATAGGTATTGGTGCTATTTTAGAGAAATTCTTTGTAAGTATTGGAGTTACTCTTCCATCCTATGTTAACTCTATGATTATAGCAGCAATCATACTTAATATTGGTGAATCAACTGGTAAATGGCACATTAACAGTAAGTGTACAGACATTCTTGGTAATATAGGACTTAATGTATTTTTATCCATGGCTTTAGTTGGATTAAAATTATGGGAACTTGCAGCTGTTGCAGGACCAATGTTAATTATACTAATAGCTCAAACTATATTTATGGCTATATTTGCTTACTTCGTAACATTTAACCTTCTTGGTAGAGACTTTGATGCAGCTGTACTTGGTGCAGGTCACTGTGGATTTGGTATGGGAGCTACTCCTAATGGAATTGCAAATATGACAGCAGTTGTTGAAAGATATGGACCAGCCCCTAGAGCTTTCTTCGTATTGCCTATAGTTGGTGCATTCTTAATAGACTTCTCCAATTCCATTATAATAACTGCCTTTGTAAACTTCTTTAAATAGAATTTATATTAAATTGAAAAATAAGAGAAAGACTTAGTCTTTCTCTTATTTTTTCGCGTTGTTAATTTAAAAAAAACAATATTTTAGATATATATTGACATTTTTAAATTTTAAAAATACTCTTGTATTTATATTATTCATATGTTATTCTTATTTATGTCGATTAGTCAATTAGTCCAATTCTAAATTAAACCAATTGACTAGTCCATAAATATATTTAAAATTACATAGAAAGGCGGTTTTTTGTATTATGGAAATTAAATTAGACATGATGCAAACAGCAGCGTTAGCAGTAGTTGTATACTACTTCGGTGCCTGGGTTAAAACCAAAATTCAAATTTTGGAGAAATTCTGTATACCTGCTCCTGTTGTTGGCGGACTTATTTTTGCTTTTGTAAACCTTATCTTACATCAATCTGGGACATTATCCCTAGAACTTGACACTACACTACAAAAACCATTTATGATGGTATTCTTCACTTCTATAGGTATGGGTGCTAGTATTGAACTTATCAAAAAAGGTGGACTACAAGTTGTTATTTTCTGGCTTGTTGCATCTTTACTATGTGTTTTTCAAAACGGAATTGGTGTAGCTCTTGCTAAAATTCTGAACCAAAGTCCATTACTTGGATTACTTTGTGGTTCTGTAACCATGACAGGTGGACATGGTACCGGTGGTGCTTTTGGACCTATGTTTGAAAAAGACTATGGAGTAGTAGGAGCAACTGCTACAGCTATGGCAGCAGCTACTTTTGGACTAGTTATGGGTTCATTAATTGGTGGTCCTATTGGTAAAAGACTTATCGAATCTAAAAATTTAAAACCTAATGCAGATGCATATGAATCAGTAGATTCCGTAATTGAGGAAAAAGAAGAACATGTAAACTACGATGAATTATTTAAAGGATTAGCTTTAATACTTATATCCATAGGTATTGGTGCTATTTTAGAGAAATTCTTTGTAAGTATTGGTGTTACTCTTCCATCCTATGTTAACTCTATGATTATAGCAGCAATCATACTTAATATTGGTGAATCAACTGGTAAATGGCACGTTAATAGCAAATGTATGGATATACTTGGTAATATAGGGCTTAATGTATTTTTATCCATGGCTTTAGTTGGATTAAAATTATGGGAACTTGCAGCTGTTGCAGGACCAATGTTAATTATACTTGTAGCTCAAACTATATTTATGGCTATATTTGCTTACTTCGTAACATTTAACCTTCTTGGTAGAGACTTTGATGCAGCTGTACTTGCTGCAGGTAACTGTGGATTTGGTATGGGAGCTACTCCTAACGGAATTGCAAATATGACAGCAGTTGTTGAAAGATATGGACCTGCTCCTAGAGCTTTCTTCGTATTGCCTATAGTTGGTGCATTCCTAATAGACTTTTCCAATTCCATTATAATAACTGGATTCTTAAACTTTGTAACTAAAAATTTATTATAAAATAAAAATGCTAGCAAATGCTAGCATTTTTTATATATTTGTTCCAATAGTCCTCTTGTAATCTTTTATTATCCTCTCTTCTTTATATATATATTCCGATTCAAACTCCAAATTCTGAAAAGCAACAGAAAGCATTAGCTTTATTCTATTTAATTGATTTACTTCACTAGCTCCCGGATCATAATCAATTGCTACAATATTTGATCCTGGATAATTTCTTTTTAATTCTTTTATCATACCTTTCCCAGTTACATGATTAGGTAGACAAGCAAATGGTTGCATACATACTATATTCTTTACTCCAGATTCTATTAATTCTACCATTTCTCCAGTTAAAAACCACCCTTCACCAGTTTGATGACCCAATTCTAAAATATTAGAAGCTCCCCTAGCTATTTTGTCAATTTCTTTAGGTGCTGAAAATCTAGTACTTTCATCTAAGGCTTTTTTTAATTCCTTACGATAAAATTCCATTATATTTATAGCTATTTTTCCTAAAATTTCATTTAACTTTGTACCTGATAATTTTTCATATTTATACTTCATATTGTATGAACAATACATAAAAAAATCTATTAAATCTGGTACTACAACTTCTCCTCCTTCTTTCTCTATTATATCTACTATGTTATTATTTGCTGTAGGATGAAATTTTACAAGTATCTCTCCAACTAAGCCTACCTTGGGTTTTAAAATATTATTTATTTCTAACTCATCAAATGCCTTTACTATTTTATAAATATTTTCTTTAAAATTTTTTCTACTTCCATTTATTATATTTTCTTTGCATTTTTGCATACATTCATTATAAAGCTTATTAGTTGATCCCTTAATTTTTTCATAGGGCCTTACTTTATAAGTAACTCTCATTAAAAGATCCCCATAAACTAAAGCCATCAATCCTTTATTAATAAGAGACAAATTTATTTTAAATCCTGGATTACTTTCCAATCCTGCAACATTGGCTGAAATAACAGGCACATTGCCAAAACCTCCATCTTTTAAAGCTTTCCTTATAAATCCTATATAATTAGTAGCTCTACATCCTCCTCCAGTTTGAGAAATTATAACTGCAGTTTTATCGATATTATATTTTCCTGATTTTAGCGCCTCCATTATCTGGCCTACAACTATAATAGAAGGATAACAAGCATCATTATTTACGTACTTCAGTCCCTCATCTATAGCTTTCTTATCTACAGATGGCAATACTTCTAGATTATATCCTTCAGATTTAAATGCTTCTTTTACTAATTCAAAATGTATAGGGGCCATTTGTGGACATAATATTGTGTGAGTTGTTTTCATATCTTTTGTAAATAACTTTCTAGGTTCATTGTTATCTAATTTTTTAGGTATAAAACCTCTTTTTTGTCTTTCATTTAAAGCAGCTATTAAAGATCTAATTCTTATTTTAATAGCTCCAAGGTTACTACCTTCATCTATTTTCAAAAGAGTATACATTTTCCCATAGGAATTAAGAATCTCTTCAACTTGATCTGTAGTAACTGCATCCAAACCACATCCAAAAGAATTTAATTGGATCAGCTCTATATTTTTTTCTTTTGCTACAAAATTAGCTGCTTCATATAACCTTGAATGGTAAACCCATTGATCAACAACTCTTAGTGGTCTTTCTACTCTTCCTAAATGGAATACAGAATCCTCTGTTAAAACTGCCATACCATAAGAAGTTATAACTTCTGGAATACCGTGGTTTATTTCTGGATCTATGTGATAGGGTCTTCCAGCTAAAACTATACCTTTTTTATTGTTTTCTTTTAAATATTTTAAAACTTCTTCGCCTTTATTTCTGATATCTTCTTTTACTTTTTTATCTTCTTCATAAGCCTTATTTACTGCATTTATTATTTCATTTCTACCTATATTAAAATTCCTAAACTCTTCATATAATCTTTTTATTAATCTGTTCTTATTATCTAAAGGCAGAAACGGATTCATAAAATTAATATTTTTTTCTCTTAATTTGTCCATATTATTTTTTATAACTTCTGGATATGAAGTTACGATAGGACAATTAAAATGATTAGTTGCTTCTTTTATTTGTTTCTTTTCATGAGCTATACATGGATAAAATATAAAGTTTACTCCTTTATTTATTAAACTAGCAACATGACCATGTACTAATTTAGCTGGATAACACACAGATTCTGACGGAATAGTTTCCATACCTAATTTATATATTTCTTTAGAAGTTCTAGGTGATAATTCAACTCTAAATTTTAATTCAGTAAAAAATCTATACCAAAAAGGATAATTTTCATATATATTTAAGACTCTTGGTATACCAACAGTACCTCTATAAGCTTCTTCTTTTCTTAAAGGTTTATAATTAAATATTCTATTATATTTATATTCATATAAATTTGGAATCTTATTTTTATTTACTTCTTTTCCTGCCCCTCTTTCACATCTATTACCAGATATAAACTTCTGTCCATCCGAAAATTCATTTATAGTAAGCAAACAATTATTGGCACATTTATTACATCTTTTCAATGATATATTGGCAGTAAAATCCTTTAGTTTATTCATTTTAATTAAAGTAGATTCATATCCTTTAGTATATTTTTCTCTTGCTATTAATGCTGCTCCAAAAGCTCCCATAAGCCCAGCTATATCAGGTCTTACCACTTTCCTTTCAGAAACTGCCTCAAAGGCTCTTAATACAGAATCATTATAAAAAGTTCCCCCTTGAACTATTATATTTTTACCTATTTCATCTTTATTTCTTATTTTAATTACCTTAAATAATGCATTTTTTATTACTGAATAAGATAATCCTGCTGAAATATCTCCAATAGTAGCTCCTTCTTTTTGAGCTTGTTTAACTTTAGAATTCATAAATACAGTACATCTAGATCCTAAATCTACTGGATTTTTTGCCAGTAAAGCTTCTTTTGCAAATTCTTGAACATCTATATTTAATGAGTTAGCAAAAGTTTCTATAAAAGAACCGCATCCTGATGAACAAGCTTCATTTAGCATTATGCTATCTATAACTTCGTCCTTTATTACCAAACACTTCATATCTTGTCCACCTATGTCTAAAATAAAATCTACTTCTGGTAAAAAAAATTGAGCTCCTTTATAGTGTGATACTGTTTCTACTTCTCCTACATCTACACCAAGAGCTGATTTTATTAATGCTTCTCCATATCCTGTTACGGCTGAACTAGCTATTTTCACATTTAACGGCATAATTTTATATAATTCTTTTAAAAATTTAATAGTAGATTTTAAAGGATTCCCTTTATTATGTCCATATTTATGATATAACAAATTTCCTTCTTCATCTATTAATACTATTTTAGTAGTAGTAGAACCTGAATCTATACCCAAAAAACACTTACCACTAAAATCTGATAAACATTTTCTTTTTACTTTATTTTTGTTATGTCTTTTTCTAAATTCCTCTAACTCTTTTTCATTGTTAAATAAAGGTTTTAGATTTTGAACTTCTTTATTATTTAAATTTTGTACATCCTCTGTTTTTTTAATAATCTCTTTAAAATTTACTACTTTTTCATCTAGTGATGATATAGCTGCTCCTAAAGCTACAAATAGTTCTGAGTTTTCAGGTGAAATAACTTCATCATCTTTTAAATTTAATGTACTTATAAATCTATTTTTAAGTTCTGACAAGAAATGTAAAGGGCCACCTAAAAAAGCTACATTTCCCCTTATTATCTTTCCACAAGCAAGTCCACTAATTGTTTGATTTACAACAGCTTGAAATATAGATGCCGCTATATCTTCTTTAGCAGCTCCTTGATTTAATAATGGCTGCACATCCGTTTTCGCAAAGACTCCACATCTAGCTGCAATTGGATATATTATTTTATGTTTTTTTGCTAACTCATTCAATCCCATAGCATCTGTTTCTAAAAGTGATGCCATTTGATCGATAAAAGCACCTGTTCCACCTGCACATGTCCCATTCATTCTCTGATCTATACCATCTCTAAAAAAAGTAATTTTAGCATCTTCTCCTCCAAGTTCTATAGCCACATCAGTTTTCTTTGAAAATTTCTTTATAGCTTTTGTAGATGCAATAACTTCTTGAATAAATGGTATATCAAGCCATTCCGATACGGCAAGTCCTCCAGAACCTGTAACCATTACAGTAGCATCTTCTATTAAAAACTTAGAATTTACACTTTTCAATATTTTTGTAACAGTATTTTTTATATCAGAAAAATGTCTTTTATACATATGGTAGATTATATTTTCTTCCTGATCTAATACAACAACTTTTGCTGTAGTAGAACCAATATCCAGCCCTAAATGAAATATTTTTCCCATATATTATCACCTTTTACCTTTAATAATTTAGACTGAAATTTCCTCTTTATAAATATATGAAGTATTTTCTTATTTTATATTTATATTTGATAAGTAGGCATAAATGCGGACACATTCATACCTACTTCTCTAATTGTTTTATTCTAAAAATATTTCTATTTATTGTTTTTATTTTACTAATTTTTTTATAAATATAAAAAATAACCATACATTTATATATGGTTATTATATACCTTAAAATACCCTAAATCAAGTATTTCAAAGGTTAATTATAGGTTAATATTTCTTTTTTTTCACTACTTTTAGTCTAAAGAAATCTTCCCTTTCTTTTTCCTCTAAAACACTGCTAATTTCTTTAATTATAGCTTTAAATTTAGGTATTTGAATATTTTCTAAGGCATTTGCCCTCTTTTGAGTTTTTTTTACTTCAATTGCTAGCCTATATACTGCATTCTCTACTTGAGCTAAAGTGTAAATCAAATATCTTATTTTATTAAATTTAGTATAAGCAATATCCATGGCTGAATTAGTTTTGTAAAAACTATATCTTGGAACTATATCTTTCTCTTGAAATTTTATTACAGGAACCTCTACTCCCATAACAGATTTAAAAATTACCGTATAATCTGTAGCCTCTGATATAGTAGATGCAATATCTTCTACATCCCTAATACCCATAGTTATATTTGCATTTTTTAGTGCATCATAGGCTTCTTTAAAAGTAGTATTAATTTTTTCTTGAATTTCTTTAGATAAATCCACATAAGACATAAGCTCTCTAATTAGTACATTTCTTTTTTTATCTAATAACTCAAAACCCTTTTCAGAGAATTCTAATGAATTTTGTGCACTCATAAGATTTGCCTTAGTTGGAGTAATATTTTCCATTACTCATCACCTCTATAGTACTTTTCTAATGTATCTGGACTTATTCTATCTAATTCAGATTTAGGTAAAATTGATAATAGTTCCCACGATAAATCTAACGTCTCTTCTATGCTTCTATTTTCATCAAAATCTTGATTTAAAAATCTATTCTCAAATTTCCTTCCAAATTCCATGTATATTTTATCTATAGAAGATAACTCATCTTCCCCAATTACTTGTGAAAGTGATTTTACATCTTGAACATAAGAATAACTTGCAAATAATTGAGTTGATACCTCTTCATGATCCTTTCTTGTATATCCTTCTCCTATACCATCTTTCATTAATCTTGATAATGACGGTAATATATTTACTGGAGGATATATATTTTTTCCCCATATATCTCTACTTAAAACAATTTGTCCTTCAGTTATATATCCAGTTAAATCTGGTATTGGATGTGTTATGTCATCATTAGGCATTGTCAATATTGGAAGTTGAGTTATAGATCCCTCTTTTTCTTTCATCATACCTGCCCTTTCATACAATGAAGCCAAATCAGAATAAAGATATCCGGGATACCCCTTTCTACTAGGTACCTCTTCTCTTGATGATGATAATTCTCTCAACGCTTCACAATAATTTGTTATATCTGTCATTATCACTAATACATGCATACCCTCTTCAAATGCTAAATATTCTGCTGTTGTTAAGGCAACTCTTGGTGTAGTTATCCTTTCCACTATTGGATCATCTGCTAAGTTAGTAAACATTACTAGTCTATCTATAATACCTGCCTCTTCAAATCTTTTCCTGAAAAATTCTTTATCATCATGTTTTATTCCCATAGCTGCAAAAACTACTACAAATTTATCTTTTTTATCGTCATTTCCAATTTTAGCTTGCCTTACTATTTGAGCTGCTAACTCATTATGTGGCATACCATTTCCCGAAAATATAGGAAGTTTTTGACCTCTTATTAATGTAGTTAAACAATCTATAGATGAAATGCCTGTTTGAATAAAATTTCTTGGATATTTACGAGCAACGGGATTAATAGGTCTACCATTAACATTATACTTCTTATTACTATATATTGGCCCTCTCCCATCTATAGTTTCACCAGTGCCATTAAATTCTCTACCTATTACTTCTTTAGAAAGACTTATTTCTAAAGGCTTTCCTGTAAATGACACCGCAGTATTATTTAGGGACATTCCTATGGTGGATTCAAAAACCTGAATTACAGCTTTATCTCCTTGTAACTGAACTACTCTTCCCTTTTTTATTTCTCCATTAGAAACTTTTATTTCAACTATTTCATCGTAGGCAACTCCTTCTACCTCTGATAAAACAACCAAGGGACCTTGTACTTTATCTAATACTAAATATTCTTTTTTCATTTTATACTTACCCCCTTGTTATTTACTATATTGTTCTATAAGCTCTTTATAATATGAATATATTTTCCCTTCTATTTCTGCAATACCTGATAGATCTTCATTAGGTATATTGTATTTCATCTTAACTAACTCTCCAAATATTTCTTCATTTCTAATTTGTGAAATAGGAATTCCCATTTTGACACATTTATATGCATTATCATAAAGTAATTCTATAGCCTTTAGCATTTTATATTGTTTTTCTTTTGGTACATAAGTGTCCTCATTATGATATGCATTTTGTTGTAAAAAACCTACTTTTAAAATTCTTGCTACTTCTAAAATAAGTCTTTGATCATCAGGAAGAACATCTTCTCCTACCAATTTAACTATTTCCTGAAGTTTGTTTTCTTCAAACAATATTTTAAGCATTTTATTCTTTAAATCTATTACATCCTCCGATATATTTTCAATATACCAATCAGTTAGCATAGACATATATTGGCTATAACTTGTAATTCTTGATGTTGAATCTGCCATAATAGCTACATCATACCCCATGTCTCTATAATATTCAGCTATAGTTATACCTGTATATATAGACGCTTCTCTAGCTGCAACAGGCATATTAGATGTATTTGCAATTAAAACTGTCCTATTCATAAGAGAAGTATTTGTTTTAGGATCTACAAGTTTAGGAAAATCCTCTAAAACTTCTGTCATTTCATTTCCTCTTTCACCACATCCGATATAAACTATTATGTCTGCATCAGACCATTTAGCTAACTGATGTTGGGTCATTGTTTTTCCAGTCCCAAAACTACCTGGAATTGCTACAGTACCTCCTTTTGCAATAGGAAAAAACATATCTAATATTCTTTGACCTGTTATTAGTGGCTTACTTAAAGGTAGTCTATTTTTTATGGGTCTAGGTTTTCTAACTGGCCATCTTTGATATAAATTTAATTTGTATATATTTTCTCCATCCTTTAAAGTTACAATATTTTCTTCTATGTTGTATTTTCCATTTTCTTTTACTTTTATAACCTCTCCCTTTACCCTTTGAGGAACCATTATTTTATGTTTTATAATATTAGTTTCTTGAACTTCAGCATATACATCTCCTGATTTTAGTTTATCTCCAACTTTAACTAAAATATCTATATCCCATTGTTTTTCTTTATCTATAGATATCAATCCAATCCCTTCATCTATAAATCCATAAGATATTTCATTTATTTTTTTTAAAGGCCTTTGTATACCATCAAACATATTTCCTATTATTCCTGGTCCTAATTTTAATGATAATGGCATTCCAGTAAATCTAATTTTCTGCAATTTAAAGAATTTAATATTCTATTTGTATCTATTTTTAAAGCTTTTGTAGATATAACAGTTATTATGGTGTAACCATTTCCTTTATACACTTTATCCACTATTGCAGGTATATTTTCATAGTTTTCTTTCATTATCTTAAATTTTTTATCTTCTATTTTATATACCTCTAACTCAAAATTTTTTAAATCAGTTAGTTTCTTAATATTAATATCAATGGATAAAAAGTACTTTAAATTTTCCTTGTATTCTTCTAGTTTTTCCTTCTTGGTTTTGTATTGATTAAGTTCTTCATTTAAATCTTTTATTCTATCTGATATATTAGATATGTTTTTCTGTAATTCATCATAGTCCATTATTAAATCTTCATCTTTAATGTCTAAAATCTTTCTTTCATTAATCAATTTTCTTAAATTACCTATTTTTTCATTTACATTAAAATAATCTCTTTTTTCAAAATAAGGTTTAACATAGTTTACGTCTATTAAGGGATCTAAATTTTCCTCTATAGTAGATATATTAAAGTTACCTTCACTTATCTTTTCAAATGCATCTACAGGATGAAGTGCCTCAGATAGTATTACTTCTTTAATCACAGAATCCATAAATTCTATAGGAGATGCTATATTAATCATAACCATTTTTTCTATTGACATAAAATCACCTCTCAATCAATAGTTAAGCTTAAATATTTATATAAATCTTCATTATTAATTCCATATCTTTTTATTTCAATTAAAGAAATTATATTTCTTATTTCAATTAAAGCCAGTTCTAAATAAGCAACTACTGTACTTATATTATTTTCATGTTCTTTTTTATTTTTTAAATGTATCTTACTTATATACATTAAAATATCTCTTTCCATTAAATAATCATCGCGTTCATAGTATTTTACGAACTTTCCATGTTCAAAATATACTCTTTCATTAGTATATATTCTAATTGTCCTCTATGAATTTCGCGTAAATTATATTTTTTTAATATTTCTCCATAATATGTTTCATTGCTTATGAAACTTAATACTTCTTTATAATTTTCACATTGTATAATTTTTTTATACTGTTCTATAGTTAAAAGTTTTTTTGCATAGCTTTTACTTTTGAATTAATTGCAGCATACCTTGTTATATCTCCCATAATCATTCCTCCCCAAAGGGATTTAAAATTGCTTTAAATGCATTTTCTAAAATTGTTTCTTTTTTGCGATTATATTTATTTTTTATATTTATAATTTTTTCATCCTTTTCATCTTGTATTTTTTCTTGACTTTCTTTTAATTTTTTTTCATATTTTTTTTCTATATCATCTTTTAAAAATTTTAACTCCTCCTCCGTATCCCTCCACATTTTTTCTATTTTTTTATTTAGCTCCTCCTCTTTTTTATTTATTTCTATTTTTTTTATTTTTTTATATTCTTCCACATTCTTATCCAATTTTATAACCTTTTCTATGGAATTTTCCAAATAAACCACCTCTTTATTTTTATATTTGTAAAAACAATAAATCTTATACCCAAAAGTATAAGATTTATTGTTTAGTAAACATTACTAAATTATATTAAAATTTTTGATTATATATTTGAACTTTAAATAACTATTTACATAAATGGTATACAGGAACATAATTTCCATTATTTTAATTGTATCATATAGCCTTAACTATATCAAATAAACATCCATACATTAAACACCATTAATGAATATTATTAGCTTTTTTAGTACATAATTTAAATAACATATATATTTGATTGAATAAATATATATAACAAAGACAATATTATAAATGGAGGTTAACAAATGAATTATTTTCAAAAAGCAAATGATTATTATAATTTAAAAGACTATCATAAAGCCATTGCTTTATATAAAAAATCCATAAAATTAAAAACAAATGAAGCTGCTTCTTTATACAATACTGCTGTATGTTTTATAAAATTAAAGAATTTTAAAGATGCAATACCTTTATTGAAAAAATCTCTTTTATTAAAAAAAGATAGTAAATACTTCTTTAATTTAGGTTATTGTTACATAATGTTAGATAACAACAAAAAAGCTTTAATTAATTTTAAAGCTGCTTGGGCATTAAATCCAAATGATAGTGATTGTAAAAAAGCTATTTCTTTAATAGAAAATAAGTATAAAACTTCAAAAGATAATCTGTGATATACACCTCACAGATTATCTTTTTATATTACCATTCTCCTGCAATATTATCATCCTTATGATCTAAATTAAATCTTTTACTATCAAAATAATTACCACCTTTATAAAAAGTAGTATCTACACTGATCCATGTATCTTCTTCAGGTAAATATACTTCATTCCAAGCATGACTTACCCAGTTCATGCCATTAAACCCCATACCTGTCACTAGTCTCACATGTATTCCATTAGCTCTACACATAGCCACGTATAAACATGAATAATCAAAACAAATTCCTTTTTTAGTGTTAAAAGTAGGAATTGCACCTGAAGATACATTAAAATCATCATTTAATACTTTATTAGCTTTTTCATAATCATAAATTATATTACTTCCCACCCAATTATATAATATCTTAGCTTTTTTCCTAGTTTCTACTTCATCTTTTACTAAAAATCTAGCAAAATCATCTATTTCCTTATTTGATTTTACCCCTTCACTTAGAGTTATTCCATTGTAATATACTATAGTCCTAGATCTATCTATATTATTCTTTGTATCATTATTGGATTCTATATCTTTAGATACTATTTTAAAAGAATTATCTATTATTTTAGGCAGTTTTTGTGCTAATTTGGAATTGGTTATTGGTATCACAAATTCTTGACATACATATTTATATGGTAATGATTCATTTAAATATGTATTTAAAGAGCTGTTCGTATAAAACATAGACCCTATATTTAAACTAAAAGCTACTATTAATATAAAAGCTATAGATTTAGGAATTTGAGATATTGCTCCTACAATTCTTTTAAAAATATTACTTTTTCCCCTTAAATATCTTTCTATCCTATCTAATACTGGATAAAAAGTTATACTATTAATCAAATGTAACAATATAAACGTAATTTTATATATTATAAAAATAAATAAGGGTATTAAAACTAAATATATTATAATCGGTTTATTCTCTATATAGTTAATTATATTTTGTGATATAGAATAATATATAGACTTATATATTCCTTCATCATGTTGTAAAAATATTTTCTTCCCACCTATGGTTCCTATTAAAAGTCCCACTATAAATGATATGCTCCTATTAGTTTCTTCTATATCTAGTTTCAAATCCTGGGATGAAAATTTGAATAAAAACCCTTTTAATATTGGATATAAAAATACCACAATCATTATTAATGTTATGGGATTTATATTATTCATTCATAATTCCCCCTTATTGACCATGATTATATAAAAGTTTATTTAATACACATTTCACATCTTCCCACAAATATCCTTTACTCATTAAAAATCTTCCTAATTTATTATATATCTTTTTTTTATCCTCCTCACTTTTTAATATAGATTTGTATTTTTTTTCTGCTATTTTATTTAAAGCATCTCTTTCTGTATCTCTATCTATATAATTTAATTTCTCATCTATATTACTTTCACTTATACCCTTTTTCATAAGTGAATATTTTATTTTATTTCTCCCCTCCCTTTCTAATCTTTCCTCTATATAGAGTTCTACAAATCTACAATCATCTATAAATTTGTATTCAATTAAAAAATCAATAACTTTTTCTATAGTTGCATTATCATATCCCTTAGCAATTAATTTATTATATACTTGTTTTTCTGTTTTATAACTTTTCTCAATAAATCTTAAAGCATCTGATTTACATTTTATATAATTATCTTCCTCTGCAATAATTTTTAATTCTTCATAATCTATTTCTTGTCCCACTTTTAAATTATGTTTAAATGCTATCTCTGTACTAAAAGCCATAGCATATTCATCATTTATATATAAGTTTACTCTTTTTTTATTTCTCTTTTGAATTTCTATTTTAGTAACTTTATTTTTCTCCGATTTATTCAAGTTTGTTTCCTCCTTATTAAACATATCTTAATTATCCTTTAAAATATGTATAGTAGGATTATTAAATATTTTTTTTGATAAATTTACTATATCTTCCTCTTTTATTTCATCCAATTTCTTAGTATCGTCTATAAATTCATATATATTTCTATTATCTATAATTTGATGAACTATATAATTACTTAAGTCAGTGCTATCATCTAAAATAAATGCTATAGCAGTTTTTAAAGTTTTTTTCATAAGTCTAATAGTATTTGCATTAAATTTAATTTTTCCCTGTTTTATATTCTCAATACATTCGTCTATAGTATTAATAGCCTCATCTATATTGTTCTTTGAAACTGCTGTATAAATATATACAGAGTTAAATGAATCTATACTATCTAGTAAAGTATATACATCATAAGCCAACCCCTTTTCTTCTCTGAGTTTTCTAAACAATAAAGAATTATTACTTTCTCCTAATCTATGATTTAGTACTTTTAACACCATTTCTTCTTTCTTATTTAAATTATTGCAAGTATAAAGATATAATATACAACTTTGTTCTATATCCCTTTTATTATAAATATATTTACCTGGTATATTTTCTTCAAAGCTTACATTCTTCTTTACAAATTCTTTTTTAGACCACATATTAAAGTATTTATATATTACTCTTTCCACATAATCATAATCATAAGATGAAACTACGGATATATACGAATTATTTGGGACATAATATTTACTATAGAAATTTTTCAATTGATTTTTGGTAAAATTTTCTATATTTTCTCTTGTTCCTATTGTATCATATTTTAGTGGACTATTCCTATAGGCTAATTGTTTTATTTTTACAAAACTAAAATCTTCTATATCATCTTTACTTCCATTAAGTTCTGAAAGTATTACTTTTCTCTCTTTTTCTACTTCATCCTTTGGGAAATTCGATTTTATAACCATGTCACTTATAATTTCCATGGCATTTTCAAATTCATCATTTAACGCAGTAATAGAATAAACAGTACAATTATAATCTGTATATGCATTATATTCTCCAGCTAGTTCTTCTAAATCCTCATTTAATTTTTTATTAGTTCTATTTTCAGTGCCTTTAAAAAGCATATGTTCTATAAAATGTGAAATACCTTTTTCTTTTTCACTTTCAAAAATAGATCCTATCCCTACGCCTAAATTAATTGAAAAAATAGGCGTATCCTTTTTAACTATTATAGCTTTAAAACCATTAGGTAAATTTAATTCCTTTGATTGAAACATTATTAAACTCCTTTTACTTTTAAAATTTCTCTCTTTCTTGACAAACATAATATATTATAATATCATATTTTAGAATATAAAAAAATAATATGGACAGTTCGAAACCATCCTGTCCTTAAATAAAACTATGGAGGTATATTATGATTAAAAACACTAAACAATTAGTAACTAGTGCTATTATTGCAACTATTTATGCAGTAGTTACTATATTTCTAACTTATCCAATGAGCTTCCAAGCTTCTCAATTTAGAGTAGCAGAGGCTTTAACTATTTTACCACTCTTTACCCCAGTAGCAATACCAGGACTTTTCGTAGGTTGTCTTATATCTAACCTTTTAAGTCCAGTAGGACCATTAGATGTAATATTTGGTTCATTAACAACTTTAATTGCGGCTATAGCTACTTGGCAAATAGGAAAAAGTAATTTAAAATATAAAAAACTTTTAGCTCCTTTGCCACCAGTTATATTAAATGCAATTATAATTGGATTACTACTTAATTATACTCTAAAATGGCCTTTATTTTTAACTATGTTCCAAGTTGGTTTTGGAGAATTTTTATGTTGTTATGGTTTAGGACTACCTTTAATAACAGTAATTGAAAAAAATGATTACTTAAAACAAATTTTAAGTCTATAATTTATAGAAGAAAAGGATAGAACTTAATATATAAGTTCTATCCTTTTAATATTATTTTTCCTTAGGTATCCAACTGTTAACTAGTTCTTCATTTTTATTCATCCACTCTTTAGCTACTTCCTCTGGATCCTTATCACTATCTGCTATATCTCCCATAAGAGTTCCTAATTGATCGTCATCTAACTTAAAATTTTTGAAAAATTCAGCTACCTGTGGCATATCTTCTTTAAATCCTTTTCTTGCATAAGTATGAATATTTTCTGATTCTCCATAGGATTTTTTAGGATCTTCTAAAAATTTTAGATCCCAACGAGCAAATTTCCAATGAGGTTTCCAACCTGTTACTACTATCTCTTCTTTTTTGTCAATTGCTTCTTTAAGCATTGTAGTCATTGTTGGACCACTACCTTCTAGTAATTCATAGTCTAAATTATAATCCTTTATTGCCTTTTCAGTAGCTCCCATTATACCTGCACCAGCATCTATTCCTACAATTTTTCCATTTAATTTATCTTTAACTTTATTTAAATCCTCTATACTATTTATTGAAGAATATTTTGGTACAACTAATCCTATTCTAGCATTTTCATAATTATATCCTAAATCTTCTATTTTATCTTTGTACTTTGTTACATAATCATGATGTGTTACTGGAAGCCATGTATCTAAAAATGCATCTAAATTTCCATCTGATATAGATGTAAATATCATACCTGGTTCTCCCATAGTTAAATCTACATCATATCCCATTTTTTCTTCTAATGCAACTTTAGCAAGATTAGTCATAGCAACTCCTTCTGCCCAGTTTACATATCCTAGCTTTATGCTTCCTTTTCCTTTATTAGCTGAATCTTTTCCACATCCTGTTAGCACTAAAGTAGTTAACAATACTGAACAAAGTATTACAGCTAATTTTTTAAATTTGAACTTCATTAAAATCCTCCTTATTATCTATTGCTTGAAAGTGCTTGAGTCATCCTATCTAATATCATAGCCAATATAACTACTGCAAGACCACTTTCAAAACCTTGACCTATTTTTAATTGGGTTATACCTTGGTAAACCTCTCTACCTAATCCTCCTGCTCCTATCATTGCTGAAACAACAACCATTGATAATGCAAGCATTATAGTTTGATTAACACCTGCTAATATAGTAGGTAAAGCTATAGGTAGTTGTACTTTATATAGCATTTGTTTAGGTGTAGAACCAAAGGATTTTGCAGCTTCTACCACTTCCTCCGGAACTTGTCTTATTCCTAAATTAGTTAATCTCACAGCAGGAGGCATTGAGAATATAACAGTAGCTATTGCTCCTGGTACTTTTCCCATACCAAAAAACAATACTGCTGGTATTAAGTATACAAAAGCTGGCATTGTCTGCATAAAATCTAAAATGGGTCTTAATATTTTATTAGCTTTTTCACTTCTTGCAGACATAATACCAAATGGCACCCCTATCAATAATGCTATTAAGGCTGAAACTAAAACCAATGATAGTGTTTGCATAGTCTGACTCCATAATTGCATAGAATCTATAAAAAATAATCCTACAAAGGTGAAAACAGCTACCTTTTTATCTGCTAATTTGTATGCTAATAAAGCAAATAATATAATAACCACTATGCTAGGTGGAAACATAAGTATATTTTCCAATCCTTTTATAAGTGTTTCATGAATAATTTTTATTAAATTAAAGAACGGTTCTATATTAGCTTTTAGCCATTCAACGATAAATTCAAAAAAAGGTCCTACATGAAATTTAAAAAACATATAATTAATTCTCCTTTCCTAATATTCCTCCGATTATAGTAGATCTTTTTATTATTCCTAAAAGTTTATCATCTTGACCTACCACAGCTAAAGGATACCTAGAATCTTTAGCCATAGATAATAAATCTGATATAGGAGTTTCTGGAGAAACAATGGGTATATCTCTATCTATTATTTCATCTACTTGTCGTATATTCTTTTGTGCTAAATCCAAGGCATCTTCTATTTTTATTATTCCCCTAAGTTTTCTATTTTTATCAACTACATATAAGCTAGATATTTCTTCTTCTTGCATAAATCTAACTGCAACTTTAGGTCCATCCTTATGTGTTAATATTGGATTTGGATTTTTCATTATTGAAGATGCTGTAAGAACTTTAGTTCTATCCACACCTTCTACGAAATTTCTAACATAATCACTAGCTGGGTTAGTTAAAATATCCTCAGATGTTCCAATTTGTTCAATTACTCCATCTTTCATAATAGCTATCCTATCTCCTAATTTTAAAGCTTCATCTAAATCATGAGTTATAAAAATTATAGTTTTTTGCATTTTTGACTGAAGTTGAAGTAACTCATCTTGCATCTCTTTACGTATTAGTGGATCTAATGCACTAAATGCCTCATCCATTAATAATATATCTGGATCTGTTGCCAATGCTCTTGCAAGGCCTACTCTTTGCTGCATTCCTCCACTTAATTCATCTGGTTTACTATTCGCATAATTTTCCAATCCCACTAATTTTAAAGATTCAATTGCTTTTTCTTTTCTGATTTTTTCATCTATCCCCTGTACTTCTAACCCATATTCCACATTATCTAATATGGTCCTATGTGGAAATAAAGCAAAATTTTGAAATACCATAGCTATTTTTTTTCTTCTTATCTCCATAAGATCTTTATCATTACATTTGGCAATATCCTTTCCATCAATATAAATTGCACCTGATGTAGGTTCTATCAATCTATTTAAACATCTTATTAATGTAGACTTTCCACTTCCAGAAAGCCCCATAATAACAAAAAACTCTCCATCTTCCACTTCGAAATTTACATTATTTACCCCTACACTACAACCTGTGTTTTTAAGTATTTCTTCTTTACTTTGTCCTTTTTCTATTAATTCAAATGCTTTTTGAGTATTATTTCCAAATACCTTATATACATTTTCAACTTTAATTTTTGTCATATTGACCTCCTAAATTTGGATATTAAATCTATTGATATAAAAAAACAAACAACTTTAATTTTTACTATGAGTTGTTTGTTTCGCAACAATCTCATTGTAACATAGAAGTTGTTACTATGTCAAATTACTCATAACGCCTATGTTTTAGTAGTTTAATTAACTTATTCATAATTTATTAAACCTTTATTAATAGAAACTTAATAAATATTCCTCGTAAAAATTAAAATAACTACAAGGGAAATTCCCTTGTAGTTATTTTACACATCTTTGGGGTAAATTATATATAATTTTCTATAATCTTTTGTATTATTGCTTGGTGGAACAAATATTCCTTTTTTATCATTTAAAACTTCTTTATTAAATTTTTCATAGCTTCTTGCCATTCTCAATTCTGCTATACCTGTAACTCCTACATATACATCGGAAATTTTATACCATGTTGCATAATCTACATTCCCTGTTTGTGGTAGTGAAAATACACTTTGAAAAACTTTCACTGAATTTTGTGTATTAGTACCATATATGCTATCCACAGCCATCTTTGGAATGGCTGGATAGTTATCAGCTATTCTATTCAAATAGATTTGTATAGTTCTAACGTCTCTGCCTCTATTTCCTACAGTTAATGTATATCCAGGCCAAGATTTTGGTATTCCATTAACTTCTTTAGCTGTAACCAAATCTAAATTACTGCCATAAAAAGATGTTAATATTTCATAAGGAGTTTTTCCCTCATCTCCTAAATACTTACTACCCCATTGAGTCATCCATCCAGGACATTTAACTTTTACTCCATCACAATATTGAGAAAGCAATGGTTGTTTGGCTCCTGGTCTTTTCATATATGTTGAAAAGATATCATCTACTACCCTACTTATATTATCATATATATTTCTACCATAATTAAAAGCATGATCATATGCAGTAGAACTAGTTATATCAAAAGGTTTTCCCTTTGCTCTATACCATTCTGTATATATTCTATTTAAAGTAAAAGAAATTATTGCATATACATTTGATCTAATTGTATTTTCAGACCAAGTAGAAAATATTTCACAACAAGCTACATTTTTAACATAATCTTTGTATCTAACAGTATAATTAGGTGCAGCATTGTCCTCTGGTACTCCTTGATGTACTACTATATATTCTGGAATTACTGGTTCTTGTAATACCACGAATCCACTGCTTGGAGATGGTAACACCTTCTCTGGGCTCTCTGGAATTTTAGGTGGATAGTTTCCCACTATAGTATTTGGTTCTACATTTATTATTTCTTCGGCTTGTCTTGTGGGTGTACTAGTTTCCATTCTACACTCTTGATAGGCTACTCTATCTGGATATATTTGACATCCTTTTATTATCATTGGTGTAAATCCACTTGCTTCAACTTTTAAATCCACTAAGCTATAAGGTAAATTGGGATTTGGAGATTGTGAATATTCCATAGGTGGTGCATTTAATTCTAATTCCTTAGTTAATCCTGATGAATCTGTTAATTCACTTCTTTCTATTTTGTTTTGATCCATATCTCCTGACTGTACTATAGTTACTTTCGTGTTTTCTATAGGAATATAACTATCTTCCTTCCAAACCTGTACTTTTAAAGCTCCTTTTGCCATTTAATTTTAACTCCTAAACATTATTATCATTTTATAATATGAATTATATGCAAGTTTCGTAACTATTATTTCATAATAAATTTAGGTATTCTAACAAACACATTTCTTTTATTATTAAATTTACTTCTTACATTTTCAAATACTCCTCTTAAATTTAATATTCCATATCCCCACTCTGGATTAGGATATATATCACTCTTTCTTCTAGTAGCTCCTCTTATAAAGTATGTTTTTAATTTTACAGCATATAAAGTAGGATCATTTCCATCTACTATTCCCCATTGAAACATCAATGCGCAGGCTCCTGCATATATTGCAGAAGCAGCACTACTTCCGCTTACAGTTACAACATTTCCACTAGTATCTATAGTCTTTATATTTAATCCACCCGTTGTTACATCTGGTACAACTCTTCCATCTCTAGTATATCCTCTAGAGGATTCTCCTAATATTGAATTATTATTTTGATCATAAAATGAAGTAGATAAAATATTTCTACTTGGTGATGGCATTTGTATTGTAGTATAAGGAGTTGAATTTAAAAATTTTGTTTCTTTGTCTATTATAGGTTCTTGTGGCAACCAAGCATCATATCTTCCATTTACAATTAAATCCCCTATAAGATTAAATCTCCATATACCTTCTCTTATATTTTCTATTTTTACAAGTATTAATTCATCTCCTGTTAATTCTTCTGGAAGATAATATTCTACAAATACCTTACTACCTTCAAAAACTAAATCTATTTCTTCTTTTTCTTTTATTTTAGCAGGTATTTTTTCTATAATTTCTCCTGCAGGAGATGTTATTCCAATAGATACCTTATCAGGTTTCTTACACCAAATTTCAAAGGTGAGATCCTTTTCAAAAGGTCCTACTTTTAACTCTATGGTCTTTATATCACCACTTTTTTCTAAGGTTCCTGAAGTATGAGTAGAGCTTTCTCCTTGATTGCCAGTTCCTGTTACTACTGCAAGACCTCTTATGTTAGAAATGCTATCTATATATCTTTCCAATATTGTATTTCCGTCATGCGGTCCTCCATTACTTCCCAAAGGAACATATATAACCATTGGCTTATTAAGCTCTTTTCCAACATTGTATAGATATTTTATTGCTGTTGTAATAGATACCGTATCATATAGTGGGTCTTTTATAAAATTATGACCTATTTGTTCAATCTTCTCCTCTTCATTCATAGGTCTTAACTTTACCACTACAAATTCACAATCTGGTGCTGCCCCTTTAACTTCTGGTTTTTTACCTTTTGCACCTATTACTCCAGCCATTTTAGTACCATGACCAATAGTATCTTTTAATGGTACTATGTCATAGGGATTTTTATTCTCTAACTTTGATTTTATTGCATTATTTATATCTGCTTTATAATATTCTGTACCATAAGGAATGCCTTTAGGATTAGGTCCCTTATTATCTGTTTGATCCCACATTCTTTCAATTCTTGTGGTGTTGTCTTCATTTATAAATTCAGTATTTAAATAGTCTATTCCAGTATCCAATATTCCTACCAATACTCCCCTGCCGGTTAAATTTAAATACGGATATTCATGGAATTCATTTATATGTGAAGTCTCTTTTGGATCTATATCTGTTAAACTAAATATATAGTTCATCTCTATATAAACTATTTCTTTTAAAGTTTTTTCTATTTGTTCCTCTTTACCATCTTGTACTATTAGCACGGCATAATCTTCATCTAATATAAATACATCTGCATAATCTATGTCCTTCATTTTATTTACAATATCACCATCATATTCAATTAAATATCTATTGTATTTAATGTTTTCATTTTGTCTTATTTTTCTCATAACACTCCCGCTTTCTCTCCCTATTCTTAATATATTAAAAGCATCTTGGGCACAAATTTCCCCATATCCCCAAGTTTCGTTGGGATAGTTTAAAGCTGGTCTATTTCTTCTTGCCCCTTTAAGAAGATAATATTTTAATCTATCACCATATAAAAAAGGATCCTTTCCTTGTACAATTCCCCATTGCACAAAAAGAGCACATATACCTGCAACTTCAGGTGCTGCCATAGATGTACCAGATTTTGTATCAAATCCTCCTCTAGGAACTGAGGATAATATTTCTTCTCCTGGCGCTACTATATCTGGTTTTATATACTCTTTTTCATATAAACTGCCTCTTCCAGAAAAACTTGATATAGTATTAGTTAAGTAATTATAACTACCTACAGATATTACATTTTCAACAGTGGCTGGAATGCCTAAAGTATTGTATATATTGGGTTCTAAAAATTTAGTATTTGGATTTAAAGATTCACTTATTGGCATCCATATATCATAATTACCCTTATATTTATCTTTACAACTTATATTTAGCTTCCATATTCCTGATAAAATAAAATCTTCCTCTGAAAGTATTGTTATTATTATTTCTCCATTCATGTTATATGGTTTAGGCCCTGTATTATAAATATAAAATTTATCACCACCAATACTACCTTCCTTATATCCTTCATTTAAAATTATCCTACCTGATGTATTTGACGCAGGATTTATTACTTCTATAATAAAATTATTTATTATTTCTTTATAAATTTGTAGTATTATTCCTCTTTCTCCTTGAGAAATATTGATAGGAATACTTTGTTCTTCTTTTACAATTCCCCCTACATGATGTGCCCTATCTCCTTCATTACCAGCAGCCACTACAAAAGATATAGGCTCAAGTCTGCATACAGTATTTATATATTGTTCAAATAGGCTGCTGCCCTTATGTGAACCATCATTTGTACTAAAGCTTAAATTTATAACTAAAGGTTTTTTCAATTCTTTACTTTTTTCTATTAAAAATTTTATACCTCTCATTATTAACGTATCTTTTGAATAATTTATATTTCCTCTAGCGGTTATCTTTACCATAGCTATACTGCTTTTATATGCAGGTCCATATAGATTTTTATTTATGTTTCCTCCAGCACAAGCTATACCTGCTACATGGGTTCCATGTCCTACTGTATCTACTTCATTTACAATACTTAAAGGGTTATTAGATTTTAAAGCCCTATTAATGTCCTCTTTGCTCCAAACCCTTCCCCCTTCAGAATAATCCTTTATATATTCTATTCTAGTATTACCTTCTTCATCTATAAAAGCTGGATGAGTGTAATCAATACCTGAATCTATAAATCCTATTAAAACCCCTTCTCCATTTAATCCGTATATTTCATTTAATGGAATTACACAGGATGCTCTATTACTTCCTAAGTCACTTGTGTAAACAGCTTTAGGTAACTCAACATATTGTATTCCAGGTATTATTGATATCTTTTCTATATCCTCTATATTTAGAGTTACTATTCCAAAATTATATCCTAAATCTTCAAAAATTCCTCCTAAATTTTCTATAGAAACTCTTATATTTTCAGGTGGTAAATTATATATAACTGTTAATTCAACCTTTCCCCTTAAAATTTCTTCATTCTGAGATAGTTGGGCTAATTTATTTAAAATTGTAGAAGGAACATTACTTAACAGGTTTAACAATCCATTTGACTCTATTTCAATCGCTCCTTAATACATACTTTCATAATTATAATATGTTTAAATATAAATACATTGACTAAAAATAAAAAACCTTCATATAAAACATGAAGGTTTTTAGCTATACAGTTTTTCTAACTATAAGTTCTGTATCAAAGAATATTTGTCTTTTTATTTTTTCATCTCCGTTTATTACAGCTATGAGCATTTTACATGCCTCTTTCCCCATAGAATATATAGGTTGTGCTATAGTAGTAAGTTCTGGTTCTATGTACTTAGAGATATTTATATTATCAAATCCCATAATGGCTATATCTTTTGGTATTTTATATCCATTTTTTAAAAGTACTTTAATACCTCCAAAAGCCATCATATCATTGCTATAAAATATAGCTTCAATATTTGGATTTTCTTTAATTATTTCTTCTGTAACTTCTATACCGCTTTCTATGGTAAAGTCTCCTTCATAAACATAAGATTCCTTATATAAATTATGTAATTCCATTACCTCTTTATATCCATTAAATCTCTCTTTTGTATTTTCTAATCTTTTAGGACCTTTTACAAAGGCAATTTTCTTTATATTTTTGTTTAATAAATAATTCATGCCATTAATTACACCTTTTTTATTTAGTGAATATATTCCATAACTATTTTTGTCTGTTTTTATAGGCCTATCTACCATTACAAATTTCACATTATTTTTCTTTAACATCTCTATGCTCTTAGTACTTTCTCCACCAGAAATAAATATAATTCCATCTACTGCTTTACTTAACAAAAGCCTTGTGTATTTCTCTTCCTTTATTTCTTCATTATCTGTATTGCAAAATATAACATTATGTCCTAAAGAATTTGCTACGTCTTCTATTGCTCGTGCCATTTCTGAAAAATATGGATTTGTGATATCTGGAAGAATTATTCCTATAGTTCCTGATTTTTTAGTACTTAAACTTCTAGCTAAAGAATTAGGTATGTAATTTAATTCTTCTGCTATATCTAATATTTTTTTTCTTGTTTCTTTACTTATTCCACTATCTCTGTTATTTATAACCATTGAAACAGTAGTTTTTGAAACATTAGCTATTTTTGCTATATCCATCATTGTAACTTTTCTCATTGTTATCCCTCTAACAAATATA
This sequence comes from Clostridium cochlearium, assembly GCF_900187165.1. NCBI lineage: Bacteria > Bacillati > Bacillota > Clostridia > Eubacteriales > Clostridiaceae > Clostridium > Clostridium cochlearium. The sequence goes on from NZ_LT906477.1 coordinate 1,996,815, forward strand.
ATTTTATAAAATCCAGGATCAAGTAACCCTGGATTTTATTATATCATTAAATTTATTTTTTTATAAGTTTCAATTCTACAGGTATTTCTTTCTCTACTGATTCACCTTTGGCGATTTTAACTGCATTTTCTATTGCAATGCTACCCATTAAATCTGGTTGTTGTGCAACTGTAGCAGTTAATTCTCCACTTTCAACAGCTTTTACTGCCTCATCATTTCCATCAAATCCAACAATAGTAACTTTTTTCCCAGCTAATGCCTTAGCTGCCCCTAAAGCCATTTCATCATTATGACAGAATACAGCATCAAAATCTGGAGTAGCTTGCATTATATTTTCCATTACACTTAGACCTTTTTGTCTATCAAAATCTGCTGGTTGACTAGCAACTACCTTTATACCATCTTTTCCTGATATTCCATGGTGGAAGCCCTTTCCTCTATCTCTTGCTGCAGATGTACCTGGTTGTCCTTGTATTTCAACTATATTTCCTTTTTCACCTAACTTTTCTAATATGAATTCTGCTGCCATCTTACCTCCAGCTACATTGTCTGAAGCAATATGAGAAACTACTTCTCCTTTATTTGAATTTCTATCCACTGTAACTACAGGAATTTTACTATCATTAGCTACTTGTATAGCATTACCAACTGCATCACTATCAGTAGGATTTATAATTATAACTTCTGCACCCTTTTGTACTAAATCTTCTACATTTGATCTTTCAGTAGCTCCATCATCTCTAGAATCTAATACTAAAAGTTCATATCCTAATTCTTTTGCTTTCTTTTCTGCTCCTTCTTTCATAGATACAAAGAATGGATTATTTAATGTAGATATTACCATCCCTATTTTTTTACTTTCTCCAGTTTTAGCATTATCTTTTTCATCACTATTTCCACATCCTGCAAAACCAGCTGCCATCATAACCCCTGTTAAAACTAATGACAATAATTTTAATTTTCTTTTTTTCATTTTTTATTTTCCTCCTCTTTTATTAAAAATATATTCGGAAACCCTTAGGCCTCCATTTATCTTAATCCCGAAGGGTGTCAATTTTAACTTCCCCCCAGAATTTTAAACAAAATATCAAAAAAACTTATATTTTTTCCAAAATCACTTGACAAAGTTTGTAAAATTTGTAGCCTCGCACTATAGAAACTATTTACAAAATATTGCGAGGTGATTTTTTATGTTAGGTTATTGGCGTAGCCATTGTGATTACCAAAGTCTTCTTTTGTCAAGCATTAGTGAACTTTATAAAACTGATCCCACTATCGTGGAATACTACTCATCAAGTATTGAAAAACTATATAATTTAAATCTTGATGATATAAAACCATTAATTAGAGAAACATATTCTCTAACTGGTAAACCTTCAAACCAGCAACCGGAACTCTTCAGATCATTTATATTAATGTCTGACTTAGGTTTTCATAGTCTACAAAAATGGATTAAGCACTTACGTGCACATGATATACTTTGCACCATCATTGGTGTTGAAAAATCTAATGTACCAGGATTAGGTACTCATTATGATTTCATATCGAGATTTTGGGGTATGAGCCCTAAGGCTGAAAAATCAGCCAAGGACTCACTTCATTCTTTTACTTCCAAGCCCCACAAAAAACTTGGCAAGAATGAAAAACTACCACCAAAACATCCTGGTGTTATTAAAAATTTAGTTGAACAGGCTCTTAAAGGACGAACTGTCGAAACTCGCCCTGAAAAGCTATTTCAACAAATTTTTGCTAAGTTAGCTATTGAGCCTTCCGCTAAACTCGGTCTCCTTGGTAATACTCAAAAACTTGATATATCAGGAGATGGTACCTGTCTTGAAACTGGCGGTAGCTCATTAGGCATTAAGACCTGTGATTGCATTAAAAAAGGTATTTTTAACTGCAAATGTAATAGAAGATTCTCTGACCCTGACGCTAGACGCGGTTGGGACAGTTACCACGAAAAATGGTATTATGGTCATTGCCTATATTTTCTTAGTGTCTATAATCCTAAACTTAAAAAGGATCTTCCTATATATTTTAGGATGGTACAAGCGCAGCGTTATGATGGTGTTACTGCAATTTTTGCACTTTCAGAAGTTAGAAAGATGTATCCTCAATTTAACTTTGATAAGTTCATCGCAGATGCTGCTCATGATAACTATCCTACGTATAAGCTTCTTAATGAATGGAATATAAAAGCTGTTATATCCCTTAATCCAAAGGGTGAAGGTAAAAATAAATATGAACCACCAATTGGATATACTAAGGACGGTATTCCCATCTGCAAATGCAACCAACCAATGGTATATGATTGGTACGATAAAGGCAGAAGTAGAATTAAATATAGATGTCCTTTAGTAAAAGGTAAAATTAAAGAATGTCCTCATAAGGAAGAATGTTCTCCTAGTGCCTACGGCCGTGTAATATACGTAAAGCCAAGTGATGACTTACGTTTATTTACTGCTATACCTAGAAACTCTGACCTTTGGAAACAAATAATGAAAAAGAGAACTTCTTCAGAGCGAGTAAATAAAAGAATACTTGAAGACTACAACATGGAACAAACCCACTGCCGTGGTAAAAAACGTTGGTCTTGGTGGACATTAATCCATAGCATCAATATTCATTTGGATGCTCAACTATCTGTTTCTAAAACTAACCTATTAGACATTATAAAATTAACTGCAAACAAAGCATGCTAGTCTAGATAATTGTTAAATTTTAAGAAAATTCACCTATCGGTGAGTTAGCTTTGCTATACTCTTTTTTAAAATAAAGTTAAATAAAAACAGTAATATAACAAATGCTCCGCACTAAAATAATATTAAAGCCATTTTGGAGCCAATTGGAAATTAGTTTCCGAATTCACTCATTAAATATTTATATTTAAATTTATTTCTTGCTTTTTTTATCTATTAAAACAGCTAAAAGTATTACTAAACCCTTTACAATGGATTGATAATAAGCAGATACACCTGCTAAGTTTAATCCATTATTTAAAACTCCTATTATCATAGCACCTATTATAGTTCCAACAACTGTTCCTTCTCCACCGGCTAAACTAGTTCCTCCAAGTACTACCGCTGCTATGGCATCTAATTCAAAACCAAGACCCGCATTAGGAGAAGCTGATCCTACCCTACTAGTTGTAATTACGCCACTTAAAGCAGCTGTTATGCCACATATTACATACACAAGCGTTTTAATTTTATCTGTATTTATTCCTGATAATCTAGCTGAATCTTCATTTCCTCCAAGAGCATAAACATATCTTCCATATCTAGTTTGACTTAAAATATACCATGCTATAATAAGTACTACTATAGTTATTATAGCAGGAACTGGTATATACCCCAGTATTTTTTTATTTCCTATTAACATAAACTTATCAGATAATCCTGATATTGGCGTACCATTTGTGTATACCATGGTAACTCCTCTAAATATAGTCATAGTTGCTAAAGTTACTATAAAAGCTTGTATCTTTCCTTTAGCTACTACAACTCCGTTCATTAGACCAATTATAGCTCCAATTATTAAAGCTACAATTATAGATAAAAATATACTATTAGTTGCTCTAATTATGCTAGCAGAAATAGCACCAGATATAGCTAATGTTGATCCTACAGATAAATCAATACCTCCAGTTAGAATTACAAAAGACATTCCTATAGCTAATATGGCATTAACAGATACTTGAGTAAATACATTCATTATATTAGATACATTTAAAAATCTCGGAGTTAATATAGAAATTATTACGCATAATAGTATCAAGCCAAATAAAGATTTAAACTTTAAAAGAAATTCTTTCATATCGTTATTCATTTTGTTTTTCTTCATCCCCTTACATTTCTAATTTAAAGAAGCTACTGCATATTTCATAATCTTTTCTTGAGTTGCTTCTTCTCTTGATAATTCTCCTGCCAGATTTCCTTCACTCATAACTAATATTCTATCACTTATGCCTAATACCTCTGGCATGTCAGAAGATATCATAATTACAGCTTTACCTAAACTTTTAATTTCATTTAAAACCTCATATATTTCTTTTTTAGCACCTACATCTATTCCTCTTGTAGGTTCATCTATTATTAAAATACTTGGGGAAATCATAATCCATTTTGCTATAATAGCTTTTTGTTGATTACCTCCACTTAGGTTCTTTATTATCTGATCTGCTGAAGGTGTTTTTACAGATAATTTTTTTATATACTCATCTACTTCTTTTAATTCCTTTTCTTTATCTATTTTCTTCATACTATTTTCATATTTTTTTAAATTACAAAGACTTATATTATTACCTACAGACATATTTAAAATAAGTCCTTCCTTTTTTCTGTCTTCCGATAAATAAGCTATACCATTTTCTATAGCTTGTTTAGGAGAATTTATATTAACTTTTTTATCATTTACATATATTTCTCCACTGGTTTTCTTATACTCTCCAAATATAGTCTTAGCTAATTCTGTTCTTCCAGATCCCATAAGTCCTGCTAATCCTAATATTTCTCCTGCCCTTACTTGAAAGGAGACATTTTTTACTTTATCTTTATATGATAGATTATTTACTTCTAGTAATGTATCTCCTTTATCAACTTTTTTATATGGAAATTGTTCTTCTAATTTTCTTCCAACCATCATAGTTATTAAATCATCTTTTGTTGTATCTTCTACCTTAACTTCTCCTACATATTTACCATCTCTTAATACATTTACTCTATCGCATATTTGGAATATTTCATCTAACCTATGTGATATATATATTATAGAAATTCCTTCAGATTTTAATTTATTTATAACTTTAAAAAGCCTTTCTGTTTCTACTTCAGTTAAAGCAGTGGTAGGTTCATCCATTATTATTAGTTTGGATTTTTTAGAAATAGCTTTAATGATTTCTATCATTTGCATTTCACCTATGCTTATATCCTTAACTAAAGTATCCTCATCTGTTGTAAATCCTATAGTAGATAATAATTTTTTACTTTCCGATCTCATATAATCCTTATCAAGTTTATTAAAAATCCCATTATATTTTTCATTGCCTAAAAATATATTCTCATATATCTTTAAATTTGGAAGTAAACTTAATTCCTGATGTATTATAGATATCCCTAATTTTTCTGCTTGCTTTATACCATTTATATCAACTTCTTCTTCATTTATAAAAATACTTCCTTTATCTTTTGTATATACACCACTTAATATTTTCATCAATGTAGATTTACCTGCTCCATTTTCCCCCAAAAGAGCTAATACTTCTCCCTCATATACTTTAAGTTCCACATTATCTAATGCTTGTACACCAGAAAAAGCCTTGGAAATTCCTTTCATCTCTAAAAAAGGTTTCTTTTCTAATTTATCTTTTTCCATTAGAAAATCACTCCTGATTTTAATATTATATTTGCATAGGGTGTTTGTTCTCCTGTCCTTATAACAGCTTTACAATCCTTCAAATTATTTTTTAATTCTTCATGAGATATGAATATTATTTTTTTATCTCCTAATTGTTTTTTTATTTCTTTAAAAATTTCTGGACTTACCTCTTTAGTTTCATTAGCTATTTGTACTTCTTCTACTTCAAGCTCCATCATTACACTTTTTAAAGTATCCATAAAAGTTGGAATATTTTTTATTAATGCTAAATCTATTCTTTTAGTTCCTTCAGGTATAGGCAATCCACAATCTCCTATAGCTAAAGAATCTGTATGTCCCATTTTAGATATTACATGGGATATTTCACTATTTAAAATTCCTACTTTTTTCATATTTAACCCTCCTTAAAAACTTCTTCAACTTCTTTTAAATATGGTATGGAGGACTGAGCTCCTTCTTTTTGTACTACTATAGATGATACTTTATTCCCATAAAGTACACCTTCTTTTATATTATCAAAATTTAATTCACTATCTCCTAATTTATGCGCTAAAGCACCTATAAAGCTATCTCCTGCTGCTGTAGTATCTACAGCATTTACTTTATAAGCTGGCACTATTTCAAATTTATCTTTGGATACAATTGCTGCTCCTTTTTCTCCAAGAGTAATAACTACGAATTTCACTCCATTCTCCAAGAAAAACTTTGCAGATTCTCTCATATCTTTTTCATCTTTTATTTCTACTTTTGTAATTTCAAAAGCCTCTGTTTCATTTGGAACAATAATATCTGTATTTTCCAAAAGAGCCTTAGTTATTTTTTTTGCAGGAGCTGGATTTAATATGGTAGTTACTCCTAAACTTTTAGCTAATTTAAAACTTTCCTCTGATACATCCATAGGGGTTTCAAATTGTGTTATTAGAATATCTGAATCTTTTATCGCTTTTTCATACTTATATATATCTTCTTTTTCTAAAGACATATTTGCACCTGATACAACTATTATAGAATTATCTCCTTTTTTATCCACAGTAATTATTGCCATACCCGTTGGCTCTTCTTTATCTTTTAATATGTACTCAACATTTATGTCATCGTTTTCAATATTCCTATATAAAATGTCGCCATTATCATCTTTTCCTACTTTTCCAATCATATAAACTTTGGATCCTAATCTAGATGCTGCCACTGCTTGATTAGCTCCTTTTCCACCAGCAACTTTATCTAAAGACCTCGCCAATAAAGTTTCTCCAACTTTAGCCATTCTATCTACTTTTAACACTATATCCATATTTATACTTCCTAAAACAGCAATTTTTGACAACATAAATCCCCCTTTCTTCGTTAAACCGGTTTACTAACCCGGTTTAACAATATTATATAGAGTTTTATTATAGCTGTCAACAGTTGACTATACTATTTATATGTATATTCAGAATTTTAAATTAGTATTTACTTGCTATAAATGAATTTATAGTAACTAAATACATATTAAACACATTATCTCAATATTTGATCATTGTTCACGAAAAAAATTTATGTAATACTTAATATCGAGGTGATTTTATGCTAAAAAAAATAATTATACCATTGGGATTAACATTAGCTTTAACATTTCCATTATCAGCAAAAGCTCAAGGTACATATACTATTCAAAAGGGTGATAGCCTTTGGAAAATAGCAGTAAAAAATGAAATTGGATTGGACGAGCTAATAAGTGCTAATCCTCAGCTAAAAAATCCTAGTCTAATTTACCCCGGTGAAAAAATATCTATTCCAAATTTAGATGAAATGAAATCTATGGAAAAAGAAGTTATAAAACTAGTCAATATTGAAAGAGCTAATAATGGTTTGGCTCCATTAAAGGAAAATTGGGAACTTTCTAGGGTAGCAAGATATAAATCTAGTGACATGATAACTAAAAATTATTTTTCTCATACATCCCCTACTTATGGATCTCCTTTTAAAATGATAAACTCCTTTGGATTAAAGTTCTCATCTGCAGGAGAAAATATTGCTATGGGTCAAAGAACCCCACAGGAAGTTGTACAAGCTTGGATGAATTCCCCAGGACATAGAAGTAATATTTTAAATAAAAACTTTACAGAAATTGGAGTAGGTTTGGCTAAAGATGCTAATGGTAATCCATATTGGACACAAATGTTTATAAGACCTTAATATAAATTATAAAAAGAGGGCTAAAACCTAAAATTTTGGCCCTCTTCTTTGTTTTATGTTTCAAATTTATTTTTTCTTAAACAATACCATTTTAGCTTCAATTCTTCTTTTGTGTAATTCTAGTAAAACATAAGAATACCATCGTTCTTTTAATTTTCTCATAGGAGAACCTGGATTTATCATTAAAATCTTATTTCTTGTCTTTATAATAGGTTGATGACTATGTCCAAAAATAATAATATCCACTTTATCATCTTTAAATTCATCATAAGCTCTATCTAAAGCATTTTTACCGCTGCCATGCCCATGAAATATTCCAATTTTATATCCATTTATCCTTATTATATCTTTTATAGGTAAGGTATTTTTCACATCTTTGCTATCATTGTTTCCATAAACTCCTATAAATTTCTTCTTACTTCTTATCCTCTTTATGACTTCTAAAGAATTAAAATCTCCCACATGAATGATTGTATCTACATCATAAAAATAATCATTTAATATTTTATCTATATTTTCAACTTTTTTTGTTATATGAGTATCTGATATAATCCCTATTTTCATTAGCTCACCTTCTTTATTTTAGTAATAGTTAACAATTTAATACTTATAAATTATGTTTATATTATTATATTTTAACTTCCTAAATCAGTTAATTTGTAGATCAAACAATTTTTATATAAATAAAAGTTTTTCTGAGTGCAACTAAGGAAAATATCCTCAATTATTCATTGTTCATTAAAAAAGGGGCTGTCGCACTAAGAAATTTACATACAATATATTGTAGTATTTATTCTTAATACGACAGCTCTTTTTTATATCATTCCTAAATTTTCTATTCTTATTATATTATCTACTTTTAAAACATCATTAAGTTCACTTATTTTTTTAATAGCTTTTTGTACATCTCCCTCATTTGTTCTATGAGTTACAAATACTAAAGAAACATGTTCTTGTCTTTTACCTTTTTGTATTACGGAAAGTAAACTTACATTATTTTCTCCTAATATAGTTGTAATTTCTCCTAAAACTCCTGGTTTGTCCCCTACTGTAATCCTTATATAATATTCACTTCTTACTTTACTCATATCTTTTACATTTTTTGAGACCTTATCACATTGAATAAAATGATTTTCTTCTCTTTCTTTATTTCTTATTACTGAAATTATGTCTCCAACTACTGCACTACCTGTTGGCAATTCTCCAGCACCTCTTCCATAGAGCATAAGATCTCCTACCGCATTTCCTTTTATAAAAATAGCATTAAAAGAATCATTTACATTTGCAAGGGGATGAACTGCTGGAACCATAGTTGGATGTACTCTTAATTCCAGCTCTCCAAACTCTTCTTTTATTATAGCTAATAATTTTATAACATATCCAAATTCTTCTGCATATTTAATGTCTATAGGCTCTATCTTTGTTATTCCTTCTCTGTACACCGATTTTATATCTACAAATGAGTCAAATCCTAAAGAAGTTAAAATACATAATTTATATACTGCATCAAAGGCCTCTATATCAGAAGTAGGATCTGCTTCTGCATAGCCCTTTTGTTGTGCTTCTTTTAAAGCTTCATCAAAACTTAATCCCTCTAAAGTCATTTTTGTTAATATATAGTTTGTTGTACCATTAATTATTCCTATTACTTCATTTATTTTATTAGCAGTTAAACTTTCTGTTAAACCATGAATAACAGGAATTCCCCCACCTACACTAGCTTCATAGTAGAATAATACTCCGTTGTCTTTAGCTATTTGAGATAATTCTCTACCTTTCATGGCTAATACCATTTTATTTGCAGTAATTACATGTTTTCCTTTTTTCATAGCCTTTACCATATACTCAAAGGATGGCTCTACCCCTCCCATTACCTCAACTATTATATCTATGCTAGGATCTTCTAATATATAATCTACATTTGTAGTTATTATGCTTTCAGGTACATCTACATCTCTTTTTTTATTAGCATCCTTTACTAATATTTTCCCTATTTCTATATTGTATCCAGCTCTTGTCTTTATTATGTCTTTATTCATTTGAAGTATATTCCATACTCCCTTACCTACATTACCTAATCCCAATAATCCTATTTTTATAACCTTCATAATTAAGTGCCCTCTTTCCTAGATTATTTTGTAAATTCAGCATATATAGCTCTTATAGCCTTTTCAAAATCCTCATTTTCTACTCCTACAATTATATTTATCTCACTTGATCCCTGAATTATCATTCTAATATTAACTTTTTCTCTGGCCAATGCATCAAATATCTTTGCTGACATACCTACAGTTCTGAGCATTCCTTTTCCAACTACAGCAACTAAAGCCATATCAGGATAAACCTCTACAGAATCAGGTTTACATTTTATTTCTATTTCTTGAAGTATACTATCTAACTTACCGTTTAATTGACTTTTAGATATTACCAATGATACTGCATCAACACCCGAAGGCATGTGCTCAAAAGACACATCATTTTCTTCTAAAATTGAAAGTACTTTTCTACAATATCCTTGTTCTACATTCATCATATTTTTTTCTATAGCAATAACAACAAAATCTTTTTTTCCCGCTACACCTGTTATATTTCCAGCATAGCTAGCTGGCTTTAAGTCATCAATTATAAGTGTTCCTTTATCTTCTGGTCTATTAGTATTTTTAATATTTATTGGAATTCCTGCACTTCTTACAGGGAAAACAGCTTCTTCATGTAGTACAGTTGCCCCCATATAGGCTAACTCTCTAAGTTCTCTGTAAGTAATTCTTTCTATATTTCTAGGATTTTCTACAATATTAGGGTCTACCATTAAAAATCCAGATACATCTGTCCAATTCTCATACAACTGTGCATTTACACCCCTAGCAATAATAGCACCTGTTACATCAGATCCACCTCTTGAAAAAGTCTTTATATCTCCATTAGGCAAAGACCCATAAAATCCAGGAATAACAGCTTTTTCTATATTTTTTAACTTTTTAGACACTGCCTCTTGAGTTTTCTCCCCATCAAAGACTCCATTTCTTCTAAAAAATATAATTTCTGCTGGATCTACAAACTCATAGCCTAAATAATCTGAAAGAATTAATCCATTTAAGTATTCCCCTCTACTAGCTGTATAGTCTGCTGTAGCTCCATTCTTTATATTTTTCTTTATATTTTTTAGTTCAATGTCTATATCTATACTTACTTCTAATTCCTTTGCAAGTTCTTTATATCTTTTTTCTATAATATTAAATATATAGTCTATTTCAACATTTTGCTCCACATTTGCATGGCATAAATAAAGTAAATCAGTTATCTTTTGATCTTCTTTATATCTCTTTCCTGGAGCAGAAGGAACTACATATCTCCTTTTTTCATCTCCTAATACTATATTTTTAACTTTTTTAAATTGATTTACATCTGCTAAAGAACTTCCTCCAAATTTTGATACTATAATATTATTCATAATTAATTCCCCCATTCTATTTATCTATTACTATTGCTCCTTTATGATCTACCGATAATTTCCTTATATTCCATTTATGATTTAAATTACTCAGTTCACTATTAATTTTCATCATAAAATCTTCATTATTTTTATCTGTTAGAGCCATAATTGTGGGACCTGCCCCACTTAAAAAAGTTCCTAATGCCCCATTTTTTTTACACTTTTTTATTACATTATCGTAGTTTTCTATTAATGTTTTTCTATAAGGCTGATGAAGTCTATCTTCAAATGCTATTTTTAAATTTTCATGATTTCCACTTACTAAACTAGCAATCATTAAAGCAACTCTTCCTACATTAAATACTCCGTCCTTATAATCTATAGTTTTAGGAAGAACCTCTCTAGATTCTTTTGTAGATAGTACAAAGTCTGGAATTAATGCATAAAAGTTTATATTTTCATCTATGTTTATTTTGTCATGATATATTTTATTTTCATCCTTTACTACAACGGTCATACCTCCAAATATTGATGGTGCCACATTATCAGGATGACCTTCTATTTCCGTTGAAATTTCTAATATTTCTTCTTTAGATAGTTTATTACCTATGAATCCATTAGCTGCCATAACTCCACCAACTATACAAGAAGCACTACTACCTAATCCTCTAGATTCGGGAATATCTGACTCTATTTTAATCTTTAATCCTTTAATATTATATCCAAATTTATCAAATACTTTTTTCATAGAAACATAAAATAAATTCTTATCATTTCTATATTTTTCTTCACATCCTTCAATATAAAGTCCTTTTTCTGTTTCTTCCACATAAAATTTATTATATATATTTAAAGCTACTCCTAAAGAATCAAATCCAGGACCAAAATTAGCACTAGTTCCAGGTACTTTAATCTCTAACATTATTATCACCTATACTTCTAAAATTTCTTTTATAACATTTTTTATTTCTTCTTTTTCACACTTTTTATTGTGCCTTACTTTTTCTTTATAAAGTTTTTGTATGGCTTTAGGTACTGCAACCCCTGTATATTCAGATATTTTATTGATTAACTCAAAATCATTCAATTTTTCATCATTTATATTTAATGCCTTAGCTACATCTCTAGTAAATTTAAAAGGACTTGCTGTAGAAGCTATTATAGTTTTTCTTTTATCTCCTGTGTCCTTTTTATAGTCCTCATAAACTTTATAGGCTACTGCAGTATGAGTATCCATAAGATAGGAGTATTTATCATATACTTGTTTAAGAGTTCCATAAGTTTCTTCATCTGTTGCAAAACTTGAATAAAAACTGTTTAATCTTTCTAATTCATCTCTATCTAGTTTATATGTTCCACCATATTTTAATTTATCCATATATATTTTTACTTTTTCCTCATTACCATCACATATTTCATAAATCAATCTTTCTAAATTACTAGATAATAATATATCCATTGAAGGAGATGAGGTTACTTTAAATTCTCTATTTTTATTATAAATTCCTTTATTAAAAAATTCACAAAGTACATTATTTTCATTAGATGCACATATAAATTTATTTACTGGTATGCCCATTTTTTTACTATAATATGCTGCTAATATATTACCAAAATTACCTGTAGGTACTACTATATTAATTTCTTCTCCTTCCTCTATTTCTCCTTTTTTCAAAAGCCACATATATGAATAAACATAATAAACTATTTGAGGAATTAACCTTCCTATATTTATAGAATTAGCAGAAGAGAATATGTATCCTTTTTTCCCTATGGTTTTTTTAAATACTTCATCATTAAATATTTCTTTTATACTACTTTGTGCCTCATCAAAATTTCCATTCATACCTACAACATAAGTATTTTCCCCTTTTTGAGTAACCATCTGTTTTTTTTGTATTTGACTTACACCATTCTCTGGATAAAATACTATGATTTTTGTACCATCTATATTAGCAAATCCCTCTAAAGCCGCTTTACCCGTATCTCCAGAAGTAGCTGTTAATATAACAACTTCTTCTTCTACATTATTCTTTTTTAAAGCAGCTGTTAATAAATATGGTAATATTGATAGTGCCATGTCTTTAAATGCTAAAGTTGGACCATGATATAATTCCAAAAAATATATATTTTCTTTTTTTACTATAGGTACTATAGAATCACTTTCAAACTTTTTATCATATGCTCTTTCTACATATTGAAATAATTCTTGTTCTGAAAAATCAACAAGAAATTTATTTAATATATAAGTAGCTAATCTTTTATAATCAAAATCTTTTAACTTAGAAAAAGGTATATCTATTTTTGGAAAAAATGTTGGTACAAATAATCCACCCTTATCCGCTATACCTTGTACTATTGCTTTACTTGAATTTATATTTCTTTTTGATCTAGTGCTTTTATAGGACAATTTCAACTATATCACCTCTTATAATCTTTTATAATATGCTACAATGTTTGCTTGATAAAGTCAAGTGTATTTTATAAGAAAACAAATTTAACTTTTATAAAAATTATTTTTTATGTGTTATAATATTAATATATAAATTATAGGAGGGAATAATATGTTTAATTGGAAAGAAGAGTTTTCTTGTAATGTAAAAAGTATAGATACTCAGCACAAAAGATTATTTGAATTAGCTAATGAACTTTATGACTTACTTTCTTTAAAAGATGATTATGATAGATATGATGATATATTAAATACTTTATCTGAACTTCAAAGATATACCGTATATCATTTTAGTTATGAAGAAGATTTAATGAAAAGTGTAAATTATACTAACTTTGAAGCTCACAAAAAACAACATGATAATTTTGTAAAAAAAGTAACTAGCATAGATAAAGATTATATAGATGAAAATCAAAAAGAAGTGTTAAAGGATTTATTGCTCTTTATTGTAGATTGGATAGAAGGACATATATTAAAAGTTGATATGCAATATAAAAATCTATTTAATGAAAAAGGCATAAAATAACACAATCATAATAATGAAGCATGTACACTAAATGTACATGCTTCATTATTATCCTACTATCAATGGAATAAAATCATCATATTCCTCCAACATATAAGAACTATATATTTTTCCTCCCATTAATTTTAAAATTATATCTTCTTTTCTATATCCTTCTTTGTAAATCTTGTACCACTTAAACATTTTCTTTAATTTATTTTTATTTATATGAAGTAAAATTTCTAATTCACATATATTATAATAATCCTTTACTAAAATTTCTTTCAGTTTATTCTGCAATTCCAGCTTATACTTTATATCAACTTGGTAATTTTTATGTGGTCCTTCTTTTCCTCTATGATGCTCTGAACATAAATATTTATAATTTAGAGGATAATCTATTCCACCTTCGCATTTATTAACTATATGATGTACTTCGGCTCTTGCACCGCATACTTCACATTTAGCCAATAAGTTCACTCCTTTTTAACTTTTATAATCTTTCTACTTCTATTATACTATTTTTTTCATTACTTAAACACCTTATTTAGTGAATAACTAACAATGGATAACTATTCTTTAATATATAATATGTGGATAAAATTATAAAGTTACTTTTTTATAATTTTATCCACATATCTTTACTTTAAACTATTATAAACTTTATCAATATTTTCTTTCATAATTTCCAAATACTTTTTATCTTCTTTTTTATATTCTATTGTATCTATTACTTTTACTTCAGCTCCAACTTCCTTGGCTAAAGTTTCAGATACTTTGGGACTTACATTTTCCTCTAAAAATATAGTTTTTATATTCTTAGATTTACAGTAATCTACTAATTCCTTTAACTTTTTACTGCTTGGTTCTCCTTCTGCAAATACCCCTTCTACACTTCTTTGTTCTAATCCGAAATCTCTACAAAAATATGAAAAAGCTGAATGACCTGTTACAAAGCTCTTATTATCTAATTGTTCAAATTTATTTTTATAGCTATTAAGTAAATTATCTATTTCTTTCTCAAACTCTTTATAATTTTCTTCATAAAATTCTTTATTGCTTTCATCTAATTTAATTAATGATTCTTTTATATTAAATGCTTGTCTTTTAGCTGTAGTTAATCCTAACCATATATGAGGATCATTAGAATTACCATGATCATGATTGTCTTCTTCAATATTTATAGGTTCACAACCTTTAGATGAATCCACTATCAACATCTTATTATTTTCTATAGATTTTAAAGTTTTATCAACCCAGCCTTCCATTCCAAATCCATTGTATATAAAAAGGTCTCCTTCATTTAATTTCATAATATCTTTAGCTTTAGGTTCAAAATCATGCGGTTCGGTACCCTCTGGTATTATTACATTTACATCAACTTTGTCTTTACCTATGTAATCTACAAATTCTCTTAATGGATTAAAAGTTACTACAACTTTTATCTTATCTTTATTATTAGAAATTCCAACTTCATCTTTTTTACCACAACCAGAAATTATAATTATAGACAATGATATTATAAGAAATAATTTTAAAAACTTTTTCATTATTATACTTTCACTCCTTTTGCAAATCATTTGCATTTATATAATACAATTAAATCCATTCTTTGTCAAATATATTTATTTGTATTGCAAATCATTTGCAAATATGTATATAATATTAATTGTGCAGTTTTTATATTTTAGGAGGTTGTTATGATAAATATAAAGAATATGTATTTTTCCTATATTAATGATAATAATTACATATTAAAAGATATAAATTTAAATATTGTTAATGGAGGGTATTATTCCATTATAGGTGAAAATGGTAGTGGGAAAAGCACCCTAGTAAAACTTATGTTAAAATTACTTAATCCCTCTAAAGGGAGTATTTCCATAAATACAAATAAAATAGGATATGTACCTCAGAAATCAGACCATTTCAATTCTAAATTTCCTATAACCGTAAATGAAATATTCAAATGTCACTGTAAAACTTTAGGTTTAAAAAATTATAATTCATTAGAATCTTTACTAAAAGAATTAGATATAAGCAATCTTAAAGAAAGTCTAATTGGAAATTTGTCTGGTGGACAACAACAAAAAGTTTTTATCGCAAAAGCACTTATTGGTGACCCTGATTTATTGATATTAGACGAACCTTCAACAGGTGTAGATATGATTAGTCAAAAAAACATATATACTTTTTTAAAAAACTTAAATATTAAGAAACAAATGACCATTATTTCTATAGAACATAATTTAAAAGCAGCTTTTGAAAATTCATCTCATATTATTAAAGTTGAAAATTCCTCTGCTAGAATATATTCTATCAAAGATATTGGTTCTTTAAAGAATTTAAATAATATATAATATGATAGGAGGATGTAATGTTTTCATATAAATTTATACAAAATGCATTTTTAGCTTCTTTGCTTATATCCATCTTGTGTCCCGCTGTGGGAACTTTTTTGGTATTAAAAAGACATTCTATGATGGGAGATGCACTTTCTCATTCTTCCTTTGCAGGTATTGCTATTGGACTGTTACTAGGATTTAACCCAATAGTAACTTCTTTTATTTTTACATCTTTATGTGCATTATTCATAGAATATTTGAGAAATTACTATAAAAAATATTCGGAAATAATTTTAGTTATTGTAATGACTTTAAGTGTTGGAATAGGAATTACATTAGTCAGTATGGGAAAAACTAATGCAAACATAAATACCTACTTATTTGGTAGCATTCTTACAGTATCTACTAAAGATTTATATATTATGTGTATTTTAGGAGTAATTTCTTTATTAATTCTATATACTCTCTTTAATAAATTATTATATATAAGTTTTGATGAAGAAGGTGCTCAAATTGCTGGTATCAACACAAAATTAGTAAATTATATTTTTTCGTTACTTGTTGGTTCCACTATTTCACTATCTATACGCATAATGGGTATATTAGTTATATCATCTATGATAGCACTACCTACTGCAACAGCATTACAACTTAATTGTGGATTTAAAAAAACTTTTATTTATTCTATTATTTTTGGATTTTTAGATATAGTTATAGGTTTATTTTTATCCTTCTACATAGATTGTGCTCCAGGAGGAACTATAGCCATATGTTCCGTAGTAATTTTATTATTTACTATTCTTTTTAAAAAGCTAAAATGACTATTTTATAATAATAATTAGCATTTAAAACCAATTGACAAATGATAACTTCTATTATATAATAATATAAATTGTATATTTAAAAGGATGATGTATAATGAATAATATTACCTCTATTTTTAAAGAAAAAAAGTTGAAACTTACGCCTCAGCGTATTGCAGTGTATAAATACTTAAAATCTACTGATGAACATCCTTCAGCAGAAACTATATATAAATCTTTACAGCCGGAATATCCTACTATGAGCTTAGCTACGGTATATAAAACATTAAAAACTTTAGTAGAAGTGGATTTAATTCAAGAAATAAATGTAGGAGAAGGTAATTTTAGATATGATGGAAAAACTAATCCTCATCCCCATATCCAATGTCTCAATTGTGGAAAAGTAGATGACATAAAAGATATAAACTTTGAAAATTTAAATGAAAAAGTTAAACCTTATACTGATTATGAAGTTTTAAATAATCAAGTATACTTTTATGGTATATGTAGTTGTTGTAAAAAAAATAATAATTAATACTAAAAGCAGTAGAAATATTTCTACTGCTTTAGTATTAATTATTTAATTTCTTGTAATATCTCTTCATATTCTTTTCCCGTATAGTTACCTGATAATATTTTTTCTATTTTTGATATTATATCCATTCTTAAGTTTTCTTGCATGGTTTGTGATATTATAATATCCTTTCCTGAACTTTCCTCTATATGCTTATTAATTTTTTCTTGGATATGTCCTTCTTTTTTTGAAATTTTCTTATTTGCTGTTATTCCAGTTTTATTATATAATTTTTTTTGGAATTTATCCCCATATACATATCCAATAAATTTATGTATATTTTCATTATTTTCACTGTTTGTAGGTACACATATTACATTATCAATTATAATTGGTAGATTAGATTTTAGATTTTCATCTAGCTGTAAATTATTAATTATTTCTATATTATCTTTATCTTTAAATTCATTGCTATAATAAGATATAGAAATTACTGCTGGTATATTAGAATTAGCAAGCTTTTTTATTGAACTTTCATTTCCCAATTTAAAAGTATTATTATTTATAACCCCTTGTTTTTGTAATGTATTAATTTTTTGAAACGCTTCCTTTAAATGTTTTTCCATTGATTTTACATTAGATAAATTTAAATTTTTTTCCATAAACACTGATAAAATCAAATCATTCATATCTATATTTTCTGTTAATATAGTTGGTATAGAAATATTTTTATTATTTAATTCTTTTAAAAGCTTTTTTAGTTTATCAATATCTTTAGGTTCCTCTATTTTCAAATCTTTTAATTTATCTTTATTATAAAAAAATTCTACTGTATACGGAACTAACCCTATACCATAATATTTATCATTATATCTTCCAACAGAATATATAATTTTATGGAAATTTTCATCTATTTTATTTTTTTTCAAATATATATCTACATCACTTAATAATCCTGAATTTTGTAAAACTGCCATGTTATTAGGATTTGTTATTATTAGATCCATTTTTTTTTCTGATATATCTTTCTTTATACTGTTTCCTATAGAATTAGTTATATCGATTTTTATTTTTGAATTTTCCTTTGAATATTCATCTATAGCTAATTTTATTACTTCTAATGAATGTTTATCTTTAATATCTAAATATATATTTAATTTATTTTCTTTTTCTCCCGAATCCTTTTTCCCCAATATTTTACAACCTATAGAAAAAAATAAAAAACTAATGCATATAAATATTATTATTTTTTTCATTTTTAAGATCTTCCTCATACATATTACCTCCAAAATTAATTTTTATTATAATTCCACGTATTTTAAGACAATTAAACTCTATCTATCCTTTATATTTTTACCAAATTTAAAAAAACTACTCAAATTTTTCAATTTTTTATAAAACAAAAAAGGGACCGAACATCGGTCCCAAGGGGGATGGGGGGTTCTAGCACTAAATTAAGTTAATTACCTTATTTAGTACTAAGGAGATTATATCTCCTTTTACATTTATTATGATACCCATTTTATAATCTTTTATTCATCTTTTTTATTAAATATTTTATGTGCAAAAATAGAAAGACCATAGTCTCCTTTTTATTTTTTGTTTATCAGTCTTGACAAAAAATATACCTGTAATAATTTTTCTATAGATTCTCTATTGTTTTCTACAATAGGTCTTAACATATTTATTAATTGAATAGTGGGATCATTAAATAGATTTTTATTTGGTATTTGTGTATTTTCTTCATCATAATTAGTATTTACATTATTACCTCCAGATAATAATGACATAACCTGTTCTAAATCTAAATTATTTATTAAATCCATCAAATTATCATTCATATTATTATTCATATCATTTCTATTTTTTTTATGTTTTTTCTTTTTAGACATTAATTATCCCCCTCTCTAATATATATAGAGTGAATTCGGAAACTAATTTCCAATTGGCTCCAAAATGGCTTTAATATTATTTTAGTGCGGAGCATTTGTTATATTACTGTTTTTATTTAACTTTATTTTAAAAAAGAGTATAGCAAAGCTAACTCACCGATAGGTGAATTTTCTTAAAATTTAACAATTATCTAGACTAGCATGCTTTGTTTGCAGTTAATTTTATAATGTCTAATAGGTTAGTTTTAGAAACAGATAGTTGAGCATCCAAATGAATATTGATGCTATGGATTAATGTCCACCAAGACCAACGTTTTTTACCACGGCAGTGGGTTTGTTCCATGTTGTAGTCTTCAAGTATTCTTTTATTTACTCGCTCTGAAGAAGTTCTCTTTTTCATTATTTGTTTCCAAAGGTCAGAGTTTCTAGGTATAGCAGTAAATAAACGTAAGTCATCACTTGGCTTTACGTATATTACACGGCCGTAGGCACTAGGAGAACATTCTTCCTTATGAGGACATTCTTTAATTTTACCTTTTACTAAAGGACATCTATATTTAATTCTACTTCTGCCTTTATCGTACCAATCATATACCATTGGTTGGTTGCATTTGCAGATGGGAATACCGTCCTTAGTATATCCAATTGGTGGTTCATATTTATTTTTACCTTCACCCTTTGGATTAAGGGATATAACAGCTTTTATATTCCATTCATTAAGAAGCTTATACGTAGGATAGTTATCATGAGCAGCATCTGCGATGAACTTATCAAAGTTAAATTGAGGATACATCTTTCTAACTTCTGAAAGTGCAAAAATTGCAGTAACACCATCATAACGCTGCGCTTGTACCATCCTAAAATATATAGGAAGATCCTTTTTAAGTTTAGGATTATAGACACTAAGAAAATATAGGCAATGACCATAATACCATTTTTCGTGGTAACTGTCCCAACCGCGTCTAGCGTCAGGGTCAGAGAATCTTCTATTACATTTGCAGTTAAAAATACCTTTTTTAATGCAATCACAGGTCTTAATGCCTAATGAGCTACCGCCAGTTTCAAGACAGGTACCATCTCCTGATATATCAAGTTTTTGAGTATTACCAAGGAGACCGAGTTTAGCGGAAGGCTCAATAGCTAACTTAGCAAAAATTTGTTGAAATAGCTTTTCAGGGCGAGTTTCGACAGTTCGTCCTTTAAGAGCCTGTTCAACTAAATTTTTAATAACACCAGGATGTTTTGGTGGTAGTTTTTCATTCTTGCCAAGTTTTTTGTGGGGCTTGGAAGTAAAAGAATGAAGTGAGTCCTTGGCTGATTTTTCAGCCTTAGGGCTCATACCCCAAAATCTCGATATGAAATCATAATGAGTACCTAATCCTGGTACATTAGATTTTTCAACACCAATGATGGTGCAAAGTATATCATGTGCACGTAAGTGCTTAATCCATTTTTGTAGACTATGAAAACCTAAGTCAGACATTAATATAAATGATCTGAAGAGTTCCGGTTGCTGGTTTGAAGGTTTACCAGTTAGAGAATATGTTTCTCTAATTAATGGTTTTATATCATCAAGATTTAAATTATATAGTTTTTCAATACTTGATGAGTAGTATTCCACGATAGTGGGATCAGTTTTATAAAGTTCACTAATGCTTGACAAAAGAAGACTTTGGTAATCACAATGGCTACGCCAATAACCTAACATAAAAAATCACCTCGCAATATTTTGTAAATAGTTTCTATAGTGCGAGGCTACAAATTTTACAAACTTTGTCAAGTGATTTTGGAAAAAATATAAGTTTTTTTGATATTTTGTTTAAAATTCTGGGGGGAAGTTAAAATTGACACCCTTCGGGATTAAGATAAATGGAGGCCTAAGGGTTTCCGAATATATTTATATATAATGAGGAGGGTTTTCCCTCCCCTATATTTAACAACATAAGCAACTGCATAAATCAAAATCTTTACAGCAACTTAAATAGTACAAGGCTAATATAAATAATATACTATTATCTATACAACCATGCTGATTATTTCCGCAACCAAATTGCAGAACTATTAATATTAATATTAATAGACCATTGTTATTTGAACACTTTTTTCTTCTTTTCTTTCCCATGTTAGTTCCCCCTTCCTTATGGGTAATGGTCTTATTAGGAATTTAATTTTCTTCTACTGTTCTTAGTTGTTCGCAATTTGAATCAACTAAACTATTGCATCCTCTGTGATGATGATGTTTATCATCCTTTCCACAACATAATAGCATTGCAAGTACTACTATTATAAAGATAAAGTTGTTATCACAGCATCCACATTCATATCTATCATATCTTCTTTTACGTCTTCTTTTTGAAGAATGACATCTACATCTACAACTGCAGCTACTTCCTCCACCATAATCATATCCAAAACCACAGAATATCAAGAATAGTATTATCCATATACATGAACTTCCAAAACCTAGACCTCCAACTGGGTTTTTAAAAGTGGCTCCTTTTTCATTAGACATTAATCCATTTACTAAACTATTGAAATCCACTTTATTTCCTCCTTTCAATATTTATTATTTTCTTTTGTGTTTATAATATATACTATTCTTTAAAGCGATTTTTGACACATTACAATTTTAAAATTAAAAATAATAAGGTCTTCTTTTATACTTAAGTATAAAAGAAGACCTTATTACATATAAGTTAATTTTTGAATTAAAATTGCAATAGTTGATACTGAATTAAAAAATGAATGATTAAAAACCGCATACCAATATCCTTTTTTGTGTATTAAAAAACAATTAAAAATGCCCATCCATAATATAGCAGGAAAAGACTTAATATTAAAATGTATTAGGGCAAATATTATACTACTTAATAAAGTAGATATGAAAATTCCCATATATCTTTTTAATATTTTTTCAAATATAAGCCATCTAAATATATACTCTTCTATTATTGGAGCAAAAACCATAGTTATTGGCATCATAAAAATAAATTTTTTTAATGATAATTTAGACATTATTTCTACTATTTCTTGATCTTTTATTGGCACTTCATATGAAGAAAATAAATTCAAAGCTATAATTGCTACAATTATAGTAACAGCATAGGAAAATAAAGAAATAATTAAAGCTTTAAAAAAATTAAAATCTCTAAAATTAAATTTATATTCTATATAACTAAAGTTATCTTCTCTTTTCATATATATTATATTTATAATTACAAATATAAATGGTAGTAAGTTCTGTGTAAATAAACTTCCTACTACATATATAATACTTATCAGTAATAATATAAATTTATTTTTTCTCCTTCTTGTCCAAACCTTCCAAAATATTATCAGTGGTGGTAAGTATATAAAAATATATACTACTATACTTTTTAAAAACTCTTCCAAATAATCACCTCCATGATAATAATATTTTATCATAAAATATTATGGCATGTATTATACTTATTCTAATACATGCCATTTTTATTACTAGTCAATACTACAAGTGTTGAATATATCCTGTAAAAGTTCTTCTCTTCCACTTTTATTTAGTGTAGAATAAAAAATTATTTTATTGTCTTTTGATAAATCTAAAGTATCTCTTATAATTTTTTCATTCTTTTTAAATTCACTTCTTTTTAATTTATCACTTTTAGTTGCTACTACAGATAAATCATATCCATAGTATTTTATCCAGTTGCACATTAATATATCATCATTTGTAGGCTTATGTCTAGAGTCCACAAGTAGTATAATTTTTTTTAGCTGTTCTCTATCTGTAAGATATGTCTCTATAGTCTTTCCCCAATTTTTCTTTTCTTCTTTTGATACTCTAGCATATCCATAACCAGGTAAGTCTACAAAATAAAAATCATTGTTTATTAAAAAAAAGTTTATTAATCTAGTTTTTCCTGGTTTACTACTTACTTTTACAAGTTTTCTTCTATTAGTCAAGCTATTAATTAAAGAAGATTTTCCTACATTTGACCTACCTACAAAAGCTATTTCTATTCTGTCATCCTCTGGATATTGAGAGGGAATTTTAGCAGAAGTTATAAATTCTGATTGTTTTATTTCCATATAAAGCCTCCCAAATTATAATATAATAGCATTTTCTAATACTATATCTATATTGTCCGCTACAATAAAATTAATTTTTTTCTTTACTGAATTAGGTATTTGTATTAGATCTTTCTCATTGTCTTTAGGTATTATAACAGTATCTATGCCAGCTCTATAGGCTGCTAATGTTTTTTCTTTTAATCCTCCAATAGGCAGTACATCTCCTGTTAATGTAATCTCCCCTGTCATGGCTACATTGTGTTTAACTTTCTTAGAACCCAATGCAGAAACCATAGCTGTAATCATAGTTACACCAGCTGACGGCCCATCCTTTGGTACTGCTCCTTCTGGCACATGAATATGGATATCTTTTTCCTTATAAAAGTTAGGATCTATTTTATATTTTTCTGCATTAGCTCTTATATAAGTATATCCCGCTTTTGCAGATTCTTTCATTACATCTCCTAATTTACCTGTTAACTCTAATTTTCCTGTTCCTGGCATAACCATAACTTCTACTGGTAAGGTATCTCCTCCATAACTAGTCCATGCCATTCCCATAACTACTCCAATTTTATCTTCATTACTTGCTTTATCATATGTATATTGTTCTGGTCCTAAATACTTCTTAACATGATTAATTGTTATGTTTATTCTTTTTTTCTCTTTTTCAACCATCTCTGCAATAGCTTTTCTTATAACTGTAGCTATTTTTCTTTCTAGATTTCTAACTCCAGATTCTCTTGTGTAATTTTCTATTATATATAATATACTATTATCAGAAAAACTTATTGCTTGTTTATTCATATTATGTTCTTCTAATTTTTTAGGAATTAAATGTCTCTTAGCTATATTAAATTTCTCTTCTTCTGTATATCCTGATACCTCTATTATTTCCATTCTATCCATAAGAGGTCTTGGTATAGTTTCTAACGTATTTGCTGTAGTTATAAATAAAACCTTTGATAAATCATATTCTAATTCCAAATAATGATCCCTAAAAGTATTATTTTGCTCGCTATCTAATACCTCTAAAAGAGCATCTCCTGGATTTCCCCTAAAATCACTACTCATTTTATCTATTTCATCTAATAAAAATAAAGGATTTTTTGATTTAGCCTGTTTCATTCCATATATAATTCTACCTGGTATTGCACCTATATAAGTTTTTCTATGCCCTCTTATTTCTGCCTCATCTCTTACTCCACCTAAGGACATTCTAACAAAGTTTCTGTTTAGTGCATGGGCAATTGACTTAGCTATAGAAGTCTTACCTACACCTGGTGGTCCAACTAAACAAAGTATTGGCCCCTTTAACGTTTTACTCATTTTTTTAACAGCTAAATATTCTATTATTCTATCTTTTACATCTTCTAACCCATAGTGTTCATTTTCAAGTATCTCTCTAGCTCTTTTTATATCTAAATTGTCCTTAGTCTCTGTATTCCAAGGTAAATCTAATATCCAATCTAAATAGGTTCTTATTATACCTCCTTCTGTAGAATATGTACCACTATTTTTTAGTCTATCTAATTCATATAAAGCCTTGTCTTTTACTACTTTAGGAAGTTTAGCCTTATTTATTTTATTTTTATATTTATTTATTTCTTTTTTATCTTCATCATCTTCGCCCAATTCTTCTTGAATTGCTTTTAATTGCTCTTTTAAATAATATTCTTTTTGTACTTTATCTATTTTATTTTTTACTTTAATTCCTATTTTCTTTTCTATTTTTAATATATCAATTTCATTGCTTAAAATACTTAAAATCTCTTGCAATCTTTCATTTACATCATAAGCTTCTAGTAATCTTTGCTTTTTATCTTGACTTAATAAAAGATAAGATGCTATAACATCTACATATCTACCTGGACTATCTATATCTTCTATAGATATTAAAGTTTCCATAGATATTGTACCTACAAGCTTTGAATACTCTTTAAAAGAATTTTTTACTAATCTAAATAGTGCTTCACACTTATTATCTTCTGTACATTCTTTATCTCTTATTTCTTCTATCTCTACTCTTAATAAATCTTCTTCTTCAATAAATTCAATTATTTTTCCTCTACATTCTCCTTCTACTAAGACTCTAACTGTATTACCTGGTAATTTTAATATTTGTTTAATACTGCAAACAGTTCCTATTGTAAATATATCCTCTTCTTTAGGATCTTCAACTTTAGCTTCCTTTTGAGTGGCCAAAAATATTTTCTGGTCTTTAAGCATTGCTTCTTCTAATGATCCAATAGATTTTTCCCTACCAACATCAAAATGAATTACCATATACGGAAATATAGTTATGCCTCTTAAAGGAATTATTGGAAGAACTTCTATCTTTTTTCCCATAATTCTCTCCTCACTTTATGATAAATTTAATCGTAAATAACAAACTTAAAATAAGTACATTTAGACTAATATATTATACATATAAAAGGATTATTTTTCAATTCAAAAATAACACAGTTTTTTAATAAACAGCTAACAATTAACAATTAACAATTAGAGTGGATTTTCTTTATTTATTAGTCTAACCATTTATAGAGTTAGCAGATAAGGCTTCATTGGATTCAAATATATTGTGTAATTTTTCTTCTGAATTTTTTAAGCATTTTTCTGTAAAAATTATGTCTACAGCTTCTATTATATTATTTACTGGAACTACATGTATACCTTCTATATTTTTATAAGAATCTTTCCAATTTTCTTTAGGTATTAAAACCTTTTTAGCTCCTGCTTTTTTAGCTGCTTCTATTTTGCTATTTACTCCTCCTACAGGTTTTATATCTCCATAAAGTGAAATTTCTCCTGTCATAGCTATATTATTGTCTATAGGCATTAGATTTATAGCACTGTATATTCCAATTGCTATACTGATTCCCGCAGAGGGTCCATCTACAGGTATCCCACCTAAAAAATTTATATTTATATCGTAATTTTCTAATGAAATATTAAAAACACCTTTTAATACTGCACATACATTTTCAACTGAACATTTTGCACTACTTTTTCTCTGAATTCTTCTTTGATTTCCTCCTATTTGTTCTTGTTCTATAATACCTGCAACATTTACTTTTCCTTTACCAAAATTATTTTTTATTGCAGTTATTTCTATTGGCATAACAGCTCCTATGTTACTTCCGTAAACTCCTAATCCATTGACAAATCCTATCTTAGGTCTCGTAGGAACTTTTATCTCTATTTTAGGATTATAATTTCCATTTTCCACTACCCATTCTATATCATCTTTCACTATTCTTTTTCTTCCTTCATTTAAAGCTATTCCAGAAGCTAATTGTAATAAATTTATAGCCTCTCTTCCATTTGACGCATATAACCCTACCATTTTACAAGCGTCCTCTTCTAATGTAAAACCTATTTTTTTTACAGATCTTTTACATATTTCTTCGATTTCCTCAGATACCAATCCTCTAAAAAAAATTTCCACACATCTAGATCTAAGAGCTGGTGTAATTTCTTCAGGATTTCTAGTAGTAGCACCAACTAATCTAAAGTCTGCTGGAAATCCATTATCAAATATATCCTTTATATACAATGGCACATTAGGATCTGAAGAATTATAATATGCACTATCTAAAAATACCTTTCTGTCTTCTAATACCTTTAATAATTTATTCATTATAGTGGGATGAAGTTCTCCTATTTCATCTATAAATAAGATACCTCCATGTGCCTTAGTTACAGCTCCTGCCTTAGGTTGAGGAACACCTGCCACTCCAAGAGGACCTGCTCCTTGATATATTGGATCATGAACTGAGCCTATAAGAGGATCAGCAATTCCCCTATCATCAAATCTAATCGTTGTTGCATCCATTTCGATAAATTTAGCATTCTTTTCGAAAGGTGACATATTATTCTTTTTAGCATATTCAAGTACTAATCTAGCTGCAGCCGTTTTTCCCACACCAGGTGGTCCATATATTATTACATGTTGAGGATTAGGACCACACAGTGCTGCTTTTAAAGCTATTATACCTTTGTCTTGACCTATTATTTCAGAAAAAGAAGTAGGTCTACTTTTTTCTGTTAAAGGTTGAGTTAGTTTTATACTTCTTAACTTTTTTAATTTATCTATTTCTTTTTTGCTTTCCCTATCTATAGTAACTTTATTACTTTTTTGACCTTTTAATGCATTAAAAAAATATAATCCCATTATTATTGTGATAATAAATTGTAAGGCTACAAATGCTTCAGTCATGTTCATTACCTCCTATTCACATATTTGCATATTATTATTATGGTCAAATCATTCTTCCTATATTCTATATATAGAACTTTTTTACAAAATATCATTAAACATAAAAAAAGTAGATAACTCAAAGTTATCTACTTTTTTATGCTGTTTCATTTTCTTTTTTAGCTCTTGCTTTTTTTATTTTAATAGGTAATCTTTTTCCACCCTCTGCTTCTATCAATTCTGGCTTTTTATTACTAATTGTATCCTCATTTATTATAACCTGAGAAATACTTTCATTAGATGGTATTTCAAACATTATATCCTTCATAATTTCTTCTATTATGGATCTTAATCCTCTAGCTCCAGTGCTACGTCTTATAGCTTCTTCTGCTATAGCTTTTAACGCCTCTTCCTTAAATTCAAGATGAACATTATCCATTTCAAATAACTTCTTATATTGTTTTACAAGAGCATTTTTAGGCTCAGTTAGTATTTTAACTAAAGCATCTTCATCTAAGGCAGACAATGTAACTGTTATTGGTAATCTTCCAATAAACTCAGGAATTAATCCGAATTTTAGTAAATCCTCTGGCATTATATTTTTTAATAATTCTCCAATATCTTCATCCTTTTTAGATTTTATGTCTGCTCCAAATCCTAAAGAACTATTTCTAGTTCTTCTTTCTATTATCTTATCTATTCCATCAAAAGCTCCCCCACATATAAATAGTATATTAGTGGTATTTAATTGAATAAACTCTTGATGAGGATGTTTTCTTCCACCTTGTGGTGGAACTGATGCTATAGTACCCTCTAATATTTTTAAAAGTGATTGCTGAACTCCCTCTCCTGATACATCTCTAGTTATAGATGGATTTTCTGATTTCCTAGCTATCTTATCTATTTCATCTATATAAATTATGCCTCTTTCTGCTCTTTCTATATCATAATCAGCATTTTGAATTAACTTTAATAGTATATTTTCTACATCTTCGCCTACATATCCAGCTTCAGTTAAAGTGGTTGCATCAGCAATAGCAAAAGGTACATTTAAAATTTTTGCTAAAGTTTGAGCTAATAAAGTTTTTCCTGATCCAGTAGGACCTAACAATAGTATATTACTCTTTTGAAGTTCTACATCATCAATTACATTATTTAAATTTATCCTTTTATAATGATTATAAACTGCCACAGATAAAGCTTTTTTTGCATCATCTTGCCCTATTACATAATCATCTAAATAGCTTTTTATTTCTGAAGGTTTGGGTAAAGAACCCATATCTGTGTTTATATCTTCTTCTAATTCATCTGTAATGATTTCAGAACATAATTCTATACATTCATCACAAATATAAACTCCTGGGCCTGCTACAAGTCTTTTAACTTGATCTTGTCTTTTGCCACAGAAAGAACATTTTAGTTGCTTTTTATCATCATTTTTGGCCATATCCACACCTCACATTAAATAAAGGTTTATTTCTTTTTAACCATTACTTCATCAATTAATCCATACTCTTTAGCTTGGTCTGCATCCATAAAGTTATCTCTTTCAGTATCTCTTTCGATTATTTCTAGGGGCTGACCTGTCTTTTCACTTAATATCTTATTTAAGTTTTTCTTTATTTTTAATATCCTATCTGCATGAATACCAATATCTGTAGCCTGACCTTGGAATCCTCCTAAAGGTTGGTGAATCATTATTTCGCTATTAGGTAGTGCAAATCTTTTTCCTTTTGCACCAGCTGCTAATAAAAAAGCCCCCATAGAAGCAGCCATACCTATACAAATAGTAGAAACATCTGGCTTAATATATTGCATAGTATCATATATAGCCATACCTGATGTTATGGATCCTCCTGGGCTATTTATATATAAAAATATATCCTTATCTGGATCTTCAGCTTCAAGAAATAATAATTGAGCAACAATTAAACTTGCTGTTACGTCATTTACTTGATCACTTAACATTATTATTCTATCTTTTAATAATCTAGAATAAATGTCATAAGATCTTTCTCCTCTATTTGTTTGTTCAACTACAACAGGTACCAAACTCATAAATTTCTCCTCCTTATAATTCATTATTAAAATTAATTGCCATAAAAATTATGGCAATTAATTTTAATATTTTATTATATTTCTTTACTATTATCTACTATTAATTTAACAACTTTTTCATTTACAACATCTGCTTTTAATAAAGCTTCTTGAGACTCTACTAATAGTTTAGCTGTCTTTTCTAATTCCCCAGTTCCATATTGTTTAGCCATTTCCTTTGCTCTTTCCATTATTTCTTCATCTGTTGCTTCTACTTTTTCTGCTTTAGCTATTTCAGCTAATACTAAGTCAGTTTTTACTCTTTTAGTAGCAGCTTCTTTCATGTATTCTCTAACTTTTTCTTCTGTGCTATTAGTATACTTATAGTAAGTTTCTAAGTCTATTCCTTGATATCTTAATCTCATTTCTAAATCTTTTAACATATTATTTATTTCATTTTGTATCATAACTTCTGGTATATCAACTTTCGCATTTTCGCATGCTAAATTTATTACTGCTTCTTCATATTCAGCTTTAGCTCTTTTATCATTTCCTTCTTTTATCTTTGCCTTTATATCTTCTTTTAATTCATCTAAAGTATCAAATTCTGATACTTCTTTTACAAATTCATCATCTATTGCTGGTAATTCTTTAACTTTTATTTCTTTTATAGTTACTTCAAATTTAGCTTCTTTTCCATTTAATTCTTCTGAACCATATTCTTCTGGGAATTTTACTTTAACTTCTCTTTTTTCTCCCTTTTTAGCTCCTATTAATTGTTCTTCAAAATTATCTATAAAAGTTCCTGATCCTATTTCTAATGAATAGTCATATCCTTCTCCACCTTCAAATGGAACTTCATCAACATATCCTTTAAAGTCTATTACTGCAATATTTCCATTTTCTACTTCTTCTTCATCTTCTTTTGTCTTAATTCTTGCATTTCTTTGTTGCATTTCTTTTAATGTATTTTCTACATCTTCATCTTTCACATCATATGAAACCTTTTTAGCTTCTAGTCCTTTATATTCTCCAAGTTCTACTTCTGGCATAACAGTTACTTGTGCTGAATATATAAAATCTTGACCTTCTCCAATTTGAACTATGTCTATTTGTGGATAATCTACAGGTTTTATTTCTTTTTCTTCTAATGCTTTTGGATATGTATCATCACAACAAATATTTATGGCATCTTCATAAAATACTGTTTCTCCATAATATCTTTTAATTATACTCATTGGTGCCTTTCCTTTTCTAAATCCAGGCACATTAAATTTTTTCACATTTTTAGCATAAGACTTTTTCATAGCCTCATTAAATTTCTTAGATTCAACAGTTACTTCTAATTTAACAACATTATTTTCTATTTTCTCCATACTAACCTTCATTACAATATTCCTCCTAATCACCGAAATGCTTAATATTAACCATAACATTATAACATAGTTTAATTATTATTTATACATTCTAAATCCTTATTTTCAAATTTTTATATAGCATTTCCTAATAATTATATAAAAATGATTTAATTTTTACAAACTATTTTTATAAGAATTTAGTATTTTTATTTAATTACTGTTTACTTTTATTTAGTCCTTTATATAGTTTAACATAATCTCTCTATGTTTTTCCATACAATAACCATAAATTTTTAACCTATTTATTCAGTTAATACTCCATTGGCACTTAAATACATATTTTTCCCATCTATTATTACTAAAAGTCCTTTATCTGTTATCTTATCCATCTTTATATCTCCAGCTTCTATTGAAGCTACATAAAAATGTGTGTTTTGTTCTATATTAGTAATCCATATATATTTATTAGTCTTTCCTAACCAAGGAAGTTGACTTATATAGGCAATATTATTATCATCTATGAATTTAGGTTCTCTACACCATATATAATCCGGATTTGATTTTATATGACTTTCTCTTTCAATAACCACAGAACCATTAGTTGAAATATATTTTTCATTGGTTACATTTTTTTCTTTCCCATTGATATCATAACAAATAATCTTTTGAACTTTATCATCATATATTAATATATTCTTGCCATTTGGACTTATATCATAATTAACCTTACTTTCTAAAGGCAATATGTACTTAAACTTCTTTTCTCCATCTTCCTCATACATTAATTTTAATTTTTCACCATTGGATAAGGTTACCTCATAGCCTTTTTCACTTTTTTTATCTTTATTTCCTGTGTCTTTATTTTCTATATCTTCCTTAATAATTTTTTCATCTTTTAATTTATTGTAATCTTTATTATCATCTATATTATCTATTACTTTATTATTTCCTTTTTTCATAGATTCCAACTTTTTTTTACCTAATAACCAAGCGCCAGAACATACGACTATGCCAGCTAAAATTAACGCTATTATTCTTATACGCCTTTTTTTCATTTGTTTCTCGTAGTCACTGCTAAAAATACTTGGCTTTCTCACTTAAATTCCTCCCATTTAATTGATTATATCTATAGTATATTATAACTCAAATAAATATTCACTAATAATAATTTTTTTGTTAATTATCTCTTAAACTTTATCTTAAAATATAAATAAACCCTAGTATATTATTTTCATAATACTAAGGTTTACTTATATTTTAAATCATTATTTATATCTTTTCAAATTACTTAATATTCCTGCTTCCTGGTTTTATATATTTCAACCCTTTTTTACACAAAGGACAATTATCCTTATTATAGGATTTTACATCTATATTTACTGAGCTATATAAATCGTATGGCAGTTCTACATTATCATCCCTTCTATCAACTATACAACATATAGCTACTACCTCTGCTCCTAATTCTTCTATAAGTTTTGCTACTTCTAAGGAAGATTTGCCTGTTGTTACAACATCTTCAGATATTATAACCTTTTGTCCTTTTTTTATTTCAAATCCTCTTCTCAAAGTCATAACACCATCTTGTCTTTCTGTAAATATACTAGGTTTTTTTAGTTGTCTTCCTAATTCATATGATACTATTATACCACCCATAGCTGGTCCAACAATCATATCAAAATCTAAATCTTTTATTTTATCTGCTACTACACTTAAAACTTTTTCTGCCTTATCAGGATATTGTAATAATTTTGCACATTGACAATATTTATCACTATGTCTTCCTGATGATAGTAAAAAATGTCCTTCTAAAAGAGCAGAACACTCCTTTAATATATCTATAATAACTTCTTGTTTATTTTTCATATTAAAACAATCCCTTCTATATTTTTATATTATTCCTTTTATCTCTGACAAATCCTTAATTCCTTCTTTTTTCATATAATTTTCTATTCCATCTACTATTTCCACAGCTGTATATGGATTTATAAAGTTTGCCGTACCTACTTGAATAGCTGTAGCTCCAACCATTATAAATTCTATAGCATCTTTCCAATTAGATATTCCACCTAAACCTATTACAGGCACATTTACATTCTTACATACTTCATATACCATACTTAAAGCTATAGGCTTTATAGCTGGTCCTGATAATCCTGCTGTTATATTATTAAAAACTGCTTTTCTATTTTTTATATCCACAGCCATGGACTTAAATGTATTAACTAAAGATATAGCATCTGCTCCCCCTTCACAACATTTTACCGCCATATCTACTATATCTTCTGCATTAGGAGATAGTTTTACAATTAAAGGTTTTTTACATATTTTCTTAACCTTAGATACTACATCATAAGCTACTTTAGATTTTATACCAAATGCCATGCCACCTTCTTTTACATTAGGACATGATATATTAAGTTCTATAAGATCTACACCTACACTATTTAGTCTTTCTATAGCCCTTAAGTAATCTTCTATACTTCCCCCACCTACATTAGCTATTATATTAGTGTTCATTTTTCTCATATTTTTAAGTTCATAATTTATAAAATAATCTATGCCAGGATTTTGTAATCCTATACTATTTATTATGCCCCCTCTTGTTTCATGAATTCTTATACCATCATTACCTTCCTTTGGATTTATTATTAAACCCTTTGTGCATATTCCACCTAGTTTTGATACATCATAAAATTCCCCATATTCTTCACCAAATCCAAAGGTTCCCGAAGCTGTAATAACTGGATTTTTAAACTCTACCCCACAAATATTTACCTTCATTTTATTCCTCCAATTCATCTCCTAAAAATACTGGTCCTTCTTTGCAAGTTCTTTTATTGCCATCTTTTGTTTTACAAGTACAACCTAAACATGCTCCCACTCCACAAGCCATATGTTTTTCCATAGATATGTATATTGGCACTTTTTTTTCTTTACACATTTTTACTACCTTTTTCATCATAACTTCAGGTCCGCAACATAAAACCATATCATATTTATTTACCTCTAAAATATCCGTTATATACCCTTTTTCTCCTTCTTCCCCTGATTCCGTAGCTATATAAATATTTTCAACATATTCTTTAAATGCTTCCGTAGAATAAGATTTTTCTCTAAATCCAGCATACAAATCTATTTCACATTCTTGTAAATTTTTAACTACTTCATACAAAGGTGCAATTCCAATACCACCAGAAACCACTGCTATTTTACCTTTTATATTTTCTATTGGAAATCCATTTCCTAATGGTCCTAATAAGTTTATACTATCCCCTTTTTTTAATTCACTTAATAACTTTGTTCCTTCTCCAACTACTGCATATAAAAACTCTAAGGTATTATTATCTATAGAGTATATACTAATTGGTCTGCTTAAAAGTGGTTCTTTTCTCCAAGATCTTACCATATAAAACTGTCCTGGTTTTCCTTTAAAATCTCCACTTATGGATAGTTTATATATATTTTCATATATTTTTTTATTATCTATAATATAAACCTTTTTATACTCCATTTTTTCTCTCCTATCTACTTAGAATTTAATGCTTGTAATATATCATTTTTCATTCTAATAACTTCTTTTCTCGAACACTTAGCAAAATTTCTCTCATCATTTTGCTTTCTATATGCTAATAATATTCCTCTTGAAGAGTTTACAACTCCTCCATTTCCATTTTTTAAATATAGCGCTACATCCTCTGCCTTACCACCTTGTGCCCCATAACCTGGTATTAGGAAAAACATACTTTCTAAATCTTTTCTTAGTTTTGTAGCTTCATCTACGTGAGTACAACCAACTACTCCTCCTATAGAACTATATCCACAATTTCCTAGGAAATTCTTGCCCATATCTCTTAATTTTTGTCCAACCACTTCATATACTTTTTTACCCTCTTTTGATTCTATAAATTCTATATCTTTTGCCCCTTCGTTAGAAGTTCTTACTAATACAAAAACTCCTTTTCCCTTTTGTTTCATATATTCAAAATAAGGTTCTATACTATCTAATCCCATATAAGGACTAAGTGTTATAAAATCCGTTTCAAAGTCCCCTTCAAAATGTGCCTTAGCGTACATTTTGGCTGTACTTGATATGTCTCCTCTTTTTATGTCCGATATAACAATTGCATTTAATCCTTTTATATAATCAAGAGTTCTTTTATAAGCTCTAAGTCCTTTTAATCCTAAAGCTTCATAATAAGCTATTTGCACTTTAAAACATGCTATTTCATCATAAGTTGCATCTATTATTTCTTTATTAAAATTGAATATTATATCTTCTTCATTGTTATACTTGTTTTTAAAATACTCTGGTACATAATCTAAAGATGTATCTAAACCTACACATACATGACCATTTTTTTCTACTCTTTCATACAATTTATCAATTACCATAGTTGAATCCTCCTTTTTCTAAATCATAAATAATTTCTCCACTTTTTATTGTTTTTTCTACTTTTCCATATAATTTCTTACCTTGAAAAGGAGTGTTTTTACCCTTTGATATAAATAAATCACTATCTACTGTATAATCTTTATCTAAATCTATTAACACTAAATCTCCACTAAACCCTATTTTTATTTGTCCTCTATTTAAATTCATTATTTTTGCTGGATTTTTAGACATTATTTCCGAAAGTTTGCTCAGGCTTATCTCCTTTTCTCTTACTAAATAGGAATAGCATACTGAAAATGCTGTCTCAATTCCTGATATACCTGGTGCCCCTTTTACTTTATCCTCATAGCTATGTGGTGCATGATCTGTTCCTATAGCATCTACCCATCCTTCTCTAATTGCCTTTATTAAAAAATCTCTATCTTCTTTTTTTCTTAATGGAGGATTAACTCTATACTTTACATCATCTTGTAATGCTATATGATGTGGTGTAACTTCACAGGTTACATTTCTTCCTTTTTTCTTAGCTTCTATTATATATTCCATTGATTTTCTTGTGCTCACATGGGATATATGCACTGAACATCCTGTGTATTGGGCTAATGTTATATTTCTCCAAGTCATAGTATCTTCTGCTAATCTCATATCTGTAGATGAAAGATCATGATTTTCACAATGACACATGACTAAAATATTTTTTTCCTTAGCTTTCGCCATAGCTTTTAGCATGGTTTTACTATTCATTACATCTTTTCCGTCTTCAGATATTACCTTTACTTTTTCATCTAGCTCATCTATATGATTAACTGTTTCTCCATCAAATTCTTTAGTTATAGATACTGCTTGATGTACATCTATAAGTCCTATTTTATCTGCTTTATCTATTACATAGTTTACAGTATTCATATTACTACAAACTGGATTTGTATTAGCCATTAAATTAACATAAGTATATCCACCTTTAGCTGCAGCTTTGCATCCAGATTCTATATCTTCTTTATAAGTGTAACCTGGTTCTCTAAAGTGTGCATGTAAGTCTATAAAAGAAGGCATAAGAACTTTACCTATGCCATCTATTATTTTACAGTCTTTTTCTAAATCTCTTCCTATTTCATGTATTATTCCATTCTTTATATAAACATCTCCTATAAAGTCTTGTGAAAAATCCACTACCCTGGAATTTTTTATTAATAAATCCACGTTTATTCCTCCACAACTTTACATATTTCATCACAATACTTGCATTTATATTCCACTTTTTTTCTATCTATTAGATAGAATACATGAGGTATATATTTTTCTATAGAGGTTATACATCTAGGATTTTTACACTTTATCACATCTTCTACTCTTTCAGGTAATTCTAAATTCAACTTTTCTTTTATTTTTTCATTTTCTATTATATTTATAGTTATTGTTGGATCTATCAATCCTAATACTGTAAAATCTACATTTATTTCTTTATTTGCTATTTTTATTATGTCCTTTTTCCCTAGTTTATTGCTAAATACATTCATTATAAGCGCTACTGAATAATCTACATCTTTTAAGTTCAAATAGTTAAATATTTTTATTCCATAACCTGCTTTTATATGATCTATAACTATACCATCTTTTATACTAGTTATTTCTAACATCCTATTTCACCCCCAAAAGTTTTGATATTAAAGCCATTCTTACATACATTCCATATTTAGCCTGTTGAAAATAACAAGCTCTTGGATCTTCATCAACCTCATAGGCTATTTCATTAACTCT
This sequence comes from Clostridium cochlearium, assembly GCF_900187165.1. Lineage (NCBI taxonomy): Bacteria > Bacillati > Bacillota > Clostridia > Eubacteriales > Clostridiaceae > Clostridium > Clostridium cochlearium. The sequence continues at coordinate 2,034,110 of NZ_LT906477.1, forward strand.
TGGAAGTGGATGTAAAATTATCATATCTTCCAATGCATTTTCAAGCTTATCTTTTGTCAATATATAACTATCCTTTAATCTAATATAGTCTTCTTCATTAAAAAATCTTTCTCTTTGAACCCTCGTCATGTATAAGATGTCCAATTCTTCAATTGCTTCTTCTATATTTTCTACTTCCCTAAATTCTATATTATTTTTTTCTAATATTTCTCTTTTTATATATTGTGGAATTTTTAATTCTGTAGGTGAGATTAATATAAATTTATTATTCTCATATCTTGATAAAGCTTTGATAAGAGAATGTACAGTTCTTCCAAATTTTAAATCACCACAAAAACCAACGGTTAATCCAGATAAGGTTCCTTTTTTAGCTCTTATAGTCATTAAATCTGTAAGTGTTTGAGTAGGGTGTTGATGTCCACCATCTCCTGCATTTACAACGGGTATGTTTGAATAAATTGAAGCAACTTTTGGTGCTCCTTCTTTTGGATGTCTCATAACTGCTATATCTGCATAGCATCCAACTGTTCGAATTGTATCAGCAATGCTTTCTCCTTTGGCAACAGAACTTGAGTTAGGCTCTGAAAAACCTATTACTTCGCCACCTAATCTAAGCATAGCTGCTTCAAAACTAAATCTAGTTCTTGTACTTGGCTCATAAAACAATGTTGCCAAAATTTTATTATTGCATAGATTTGAATATTTTATAGGATCTTTTGAAATGCTTTCTCCTAAATCTAGAATTTCACTTATTTCCTCCTTAGTGAAATCCATTGGATCAATTAAACTTCTTCCTTTTAACATACTTATTATTCCTCCTTTTTAGTATCTCTGTACTAATTTTAAAGGTATTAAAAAATGCCTTCCTAAAGGAAGGCATAGATATCCTAAAATATAGTATTCCTAAATGCTTCCTTCAAAGTCTCTCTGGACTTTTTTAAAGGCTTTATTTTTCTCTTATAAAATACTATCACTATATATATTATAAGTCAATAGCTTTATTATTATATTTATCTAAAAACAACTTTATTATTTTCAAAACCTTTTATAATTGCTAAAGATTCTAAGTGTATGCCCTTGTTTAATATTATTTCTCTCCCCTTTTGAAATTCCTTTTCTATAACTATTCCAATACCTTCTATTGTAGCTCCTGATTTCTCTACTATATTTATAAGTCCTGACATAGCACTTCCACTAGCTAAAAAATCATCTATTATCAATATATTATCTTCACTATTTATGTAATCTTTAGAAACCTTTATGGTATATTCTATATCTTTAGTAAAGGAGTAAACCTTTGATTCATATACATTTTCACCCATATTACTTCCATCATGTTTTTTAGCAAATACAACAGGTACATTATTAAAATATTGAGCAACTATGCAAGCTATTCCTATACCCGAAGTTTCCACAGTTAATATTTTATTTATTTCTTTATTTCTAAATCTATTTTTAAATTCTTTTCCTATTTCATTTAATAGATCTATGTCTAACTGATGATTTAGAAACATATCTACTCTCAATATTCTATTATCAATAACTATACCTTCTCTATTTATTTTATCTTTCAATATATCCATTTTTCCCATCCTTTCTTAAATTGATATAATATATTAAATATAAAAATCAAGGCCTTGTAAGAAACTATTAAGTTCTCACAAAGCCTCGGTATATCAACCCTATGTAATGCTTCAAATTTACTTTTGGTGCGCCCAACAGGAGTCGAACCTGTGACCTCCGGATTCGAAGTCCGTAACTCTATCCAGCTGAGCTATGGGCGCTAAAATGCCCTTAAATTAAAATGGAGCGGGTGAAGAGAATCGAACTCTCACAGCCAGCTTGGAAGGCTGGAACTCTACCATTGAGCTACACCCGCACAATATATTGGAGCGGAAGATGGGATTCGAACCCACGACGTTCACCTTGGCAAGGTGACGCTCTACCACTGAGCCACTCCCGCATATGATTTTATAAATGGTGCAGGTGAAGGGAGTCGAACCCCCATGCCAAAGGCGCTAGATCCTAAGTCTAGTGCGTCTGCCAATTCCGCCACACCTGCATGTTAATTTCTTTTTTAAAATGGTGACCCACCGGGGAATCGAACCCCGGACAACATGATTAAAAGTCATGTGCTCTACCAACTGAGCTAGTGGATCAAATGGCTGGGATGGCAGGATTCGAACCTACGAATGCGGAAGTCAAAGTCCCGTGCCTTACCACTTGGCGACATCCCATCACATGGGGTGGATAAAGGGACTCGAACCCTTGACATCCAGAACCACAATCTGGCGCTCTACCACCTGAGCTATACCCACCAAAATTTTCTTGGTGCGCCATCAGGGAGTCGAACCCTGGACAACCTGATTAAGAGTCAGGTGCTCTACCAACTGAGCTAATGGCACATATTTTATGGCGCGTCTTAAGGGAGTCGAACCCCTGGCACACGGCTTAGAAGGCCGTTGCTCTATCCAGCTGAGCTAAAGACGCAATCTTGGAGCGGGTGAAGGGAATCGAACCCTCACAGCCAGCTTGGAAGGCTGGAACTCTACCATTGAGCTACACCCGCATAATAATTTATGTGGTCGGGGTGACAGGGCTTGAACCTGCGACCTCATGGTCCCAAACCACGCGCGCTCCCATCTGCGCCACACCCCGATATTAACTATTTTTAAACATATAAACTATAACACCTTGTCTATTCATATATAAAATATATGCGTGGTGCGCCATCAGGGAGTCGAACCCTGGGCAACCTGATTAAGAGTCAGGTGCTCTACCAACTGAGCTAATGGCACATATTCTTGGCGCGTCTTAAGGGAGTCGAACCCCTGGCACACGGCTTAGAAGGCCGTTGCTCTATCCAGCTGAGCTAAAGACGCAATCTGGAGCGGGTGAAGGGAATCGAACCCTCACAGCCAGCTTGGAAGGCTGGAACTCTACCATTGAGCTACACCCGCACAATATATTGGAGCGGAAGATGGGATTCGAACCCACGACGTTCACCTTGGCAAGGTGACGCTCTACCACTGAGCCACTCCCGCATATGATTTTATAAATGGTGCAGGTGAAGGGAGTCGAACCCCCATGCCAAAGGCGCTAGATCCTAAGTCTAGTGCGTCTGCCAATTCCGCCACACCTGCATGTTAATTTCTTTTTTAAAATGGTGACCCACCGGGGAATCGAACCCCGGACAACATGATTAAAAGTCATGTGCTCTACCAACTGAGCTAGTGGATCAAATGGCTGGGATGGCAGGATTCGAACCTACGAATGCGGAAGTCAAAGTCCCGTGCCTTACCACTTGGCGACATCCCATCACATGGGGTGGATAAAGGGACTCGAACCCTTGACATCCAGAACCACAATCTGGCGCTCTACCACCTGAGCTATACCCACCATATGGTGCGTCTTAAGGGAGTCGAACCCCTGGCACACGGCTTAGAAGGCCGTTGCTCTATCCAGCTGAGCTAAAGACGCATTTGGAGCGGGTGAAGAGAATCGAACTCTCACAGCCAGCTTGGAAGGCTGGAACTCTACCATTGAGCTACACCCGCATAATAATTTATGTGGTCGGGGTGACAGGGCTTGAACCTGCGACCTCATGGTCCCAAACCACGCGCGCTCCCATCTGCGCCACACCCCGATGTCTTCGGATTTGTCTTGCAACTCCCAACGACATTAACTATTCTACACGATATATTTAATTTCGTCAATAGTATTTTTAAAGTTTTTTATATTTTTTTATCTAATGGACTTTATACTAGGATTTATACTATCATTTTTTATTTCTATTAAAGCTACACTATTTTTACCATCCCTTGCTAATACAGGGCTTCCTGGATTTATAAACCATATACCTTCCTCGTATATTATTTTTGATATATGTGTATGTCCATATAATACAATATCAGCTTTTTCTTTAAGAGCTTTTTCTTTTAATCTAGTCAAACTATATTTTACATCATAATTGTGTCCATGTGTTATTAGAAATCTATGCCCATCTATGCCCTCTATTATATCCGATGGAATTGAATTAGAATAATCACAATTTCCTTTTACATTTAATATTTTACCTTTAAAAAACTTTTTAATTTCTTTTACATCTTGTATGTTATCCCCCAAATGTATCAAAACATCTATATTTCCCAAAACCTCCATTACTCTTTCCACTATCCATGTTTGTCTATGGATATCGCTAACAACTCCAATTAACACTATTAATTATTCACCTACCTCCCATAGTAAATAATTATAATTACTCACTATATATCGTATAATCTTTTAATTTTTCTTTTAATTTATTTAATGCATCTCTTCTATGACTTATGGAATTTTTAAGTTCCTTATCCATTTCTGCAAAAGTCATATTGTATTTAGGTATAAAAAATAATGGATCATATCCAAAGCCATTGTTGCCCTTTTCTTGGTAACCAATACTGCCTTCAATTTCTCCTTGAACTTTTATAATATTATCCTTATCCACAACTAAAGCCATAGCACATATAAATTTAGCTCTTCTATTTTTTAAACCTTCCATCTCTTTTAACAGCTTTTCATTATTTGCTTTAGAATTCCCATGTTCCCCTGCATATCTAGCAGAAAAAACCCCTGGAGCTCCTCCTAAAACATCTACACTTAAACCTGAATCATCTGCTAATACCATGTATTCTTTATTTTTTAATACATTATGTATTGTTAATGCTTTCTTTAATGCATTTCCCATAAAGGTAAGTTCATCTTCTTCTACTTCAATATTAATTCCTGCTTCCTTTAATGATATAACTTTTAAATTCAATTCACAAAGTATATCTTTAATTTCATTTACCTTATTTTCATTATTCGTTGCTAATAGAACTGTTTTCATTCAAATACACCATCCTTGAAAATTTTCGATTAATAAGTTAGCTCCCTTATAAATATTATTATATAACAAAACTACATACATTTTATATTGTTTTTACTATTTAATTAAGTGAGTTTTGTATTATTTAGAGTTTATCAAACATATAATGAACAAGAAATAATTTTAAGTAGGTGTATAGTATTGAAATATATAGGTCCATTTTTAAGATTAAATAACTTGGATAAAACAAATATAAAAAATCAATTATTTCATCTAGCTAAAGAATCCATAAAACATGTATGTTTTTATTCTAAATGCGGAATTCTTCTAACCCCTCAAGAGTTAAAAGTTAAAGATTATGGAGTAAACTCACTAAAACATCCTTACCCAATATTATCAATATATAGAAAAGCATCTCCTAAGCTTAAGAATATTAATAATAACTATTATTGGTGTGGAGAAAAACTTAAAAAAGATATTATAATATCTAGTAACGCATTTATGACACTGTCACTATTAGAGTTAAGCGATTATTATTTCAACTTTAAAAATATAGATGAAGAAAAATATAATTTTTCAAATATGTATAGAGCACTAGCAAAAAAACAACTGGAGTTTTATGCTACTTATATGAGAAATGAGGAAGGTGTTTTTGTAGACAAAAAAGATATTTCTGAAACACCATTAAAAGATATAAAGCTTGAAATTAAGAATCCTAACTTTAGTTTCTCTGATCAAGCTTTATTAATGTGTTCTTTTTATAAATATTATTTAAGTGAGCCAAAAGCTGATAATGATGTATTTAAAAACTTTTCATTAGATATATTAAATATGTTAATACAGTTCAAAGATGAATTGTATTCTACCTCCTTAGAAGATTTGGTTAAAACTACATTAGCCTTAAATATATTTTACTCCTATTCTAAAGAAGAACATGCAAAACTACTTTTAATAGATTTATTTGAATTATTATATGAAAAATATTTTAGCCACTTTAATATATCTAGTAACATAAAATTAGAATATCTATGTATTTATTATATAAATTCTTATCTATTATATAAAAATACATTATTCCTAAGATATAAGGATATTCAAGATAAATTATTTATAGAAATTTTAAATTTTTACAATAGTGATTTAGGAATGTTCGTAAAATCTAATGATAAAAAACCTTTTAATTACACTCCCTTGGATATATGTTTATACATTAATTGTCTTTTAATAAACTCTTTTGAAAATAAAAAAGAAGATACTAAAAATATAGCCATGCTAACAAATATATATAAAAATCAACTTATAGAATCTGGAATTATATTGAGCTGGCCTGAAGCACCTAATTTAGATGATAGAGAAAGATATCTTGATTTTTCTTTAAAATCAGAAGATCTTTTAGATGAAAAAAACTTTAAATCATCTTCTATTATTTCACCAGATATTTCTGAATTAGCTCCTGTGTTTATAAGAAGTATTAAATATAAAGAAAAAAAGAAAACTTTTAAACAGGGTAAAGACTCCTTTTATAGTGATAGAAATATGCCTGTATTTTTTATGAATATTTACTTATATAATAATTACCTATAATTGAAATATGTTATAAAATATTTATTATTTTTTTGCATATAATAAACATGATACTTATCATAACCAAAGATTTTGTAGGAGGCAACCTTATGATGTATATAAATTGCTCCGAAAAATGTATTTATAATAATAATGGTATCTGTACTTTAGACAAAATTAGCAATACTTCTTACAATTTAGGAAATGATAGTAATTGTGCTTATTTCACCCCTAAAAAAAACATAAAAAAGACTTCCCATAGCATTTAGCTGGGAAGTCTTTTTATTATACAATAATTAATTTACTTATTTATACATATATTATATACTAAAATTATACTATTAATTTTATGGAGGTTAAAAAATGATACTAACTATAGAAATACTTAGTATAATAACCATGCTGATTTTTGGAATTATTGCTATTTGGGGGTTTATTGTACTTAAGCAAATATCCAATCAGCTAAAATATAAAAATTATTTATTAGAAAAACTTAATTTACATATTTTTAACCTTTCTCAAGCTTTTTCTAAGGATATGCAATCAAAAGAGGATGCCTAAAACTATATATAGGCACCCTCTTTTAATTTTACACTAGTTTATTTACTTCTTCATTTATTAATTTATTTACTATTTTAGGATTTGCTTTTCCTCTAGTTTCTTTCATTACAAGTCCTACTAAAAATCCTAAAACTCTCTTTTTACCATTTCTATAATCTTCAATGCTTTGTGGATTTTCATCTATAATTTTCTTAACAACTTCTAATATTGCGCCCTCGTCATTATTTTGTACAAGTCCCTTTTCTTCAACTATAACCTTAGGACTTTTTCCTGTATTAAACATTTCCTCTATAACTTTTTTTCCTATATTATTTGATATAGTTCCAGAAGAAATTAATTTTATTAATTCAGATAATTGAACTGGAGTAAATTTAAGATCTTCTACTACCATACCTTGTTCATTTAACAATCTAGAGATATCTCCCATAAGCCAATTTGATGCTGCTTTAGCATCTCCACTTAATTTTGCTGTTTCTTCAAAGAAATTAGCCATTTCCATAGTTAAAGTTAAAACTGAAGCATCATATTTAGGGATTTTAAATTCTTCAACAAATCTTTCTGCCTTCTCATGTGGAAGTTCTGGAATTGTTGCTCTTATTTCTTCTATATATTCATCATCTATTTTAATGGCAACAGAATCCCCCTCTGGAAAATATCTATAATCATTTGCCTCTTCCTTACTTCTCATAGCTATAGTTACATTATTTGTTTCATCCCATCTTCTTGTTTCTTGTTGTAATTTTTCACCTTTTTGTATAAGTTCTATATGCCTTTCAATCTCATAAGCTACAGCCTTTTCAAGAGATTTAAAAGAGTTCATATTTTTAATTTCAGTTCTTACTCCTAATTTTTTATCTCCTCTAGGTTTAACGGATACGTTGGCATCACATCTTAATGAGCCCTCTTCCATTTTACAATCTGAAACTCCTATAGAAGATAAAATACTTCTAAGTTTTTGTAAATATTGTGAGGCTTCTTCTGGTGAACTCATGTCAGGATTAGATACTATTTCTATAAGAGGAACACCTGCTCTATTAAAATCCACTAGTGTTCCAGCCTTAGTATGTAGTAATTTCCCCGCATCTTCTTCTATGTGTATTCTTTCAATTCCTACCCTTTTTTTCTCTCCATTTTCAAGTTCTATTTCTATGTATCCATTTTTGCATATAGGTAATTCATCTTGAGTAATTTGATAATTCTTAGGACAATCTGGATAAAAATAATTCTTTCTATCTAATCTACTTGATTTATTTATTTCACAATTTAATGCAAGACCTGCCTTTATAGCATAGTCTACTACTTTTTTATTTAATTGAGGTAAAGAACCTGGTAACCCTAAACATATAGGACATACATGCGTATTAGGTTTTCCACCAAATTCTGTAGTACATCCACAATATATTTTAGTTTTTGTAGAAAGTTCTGCATGAACCTCAAGACCTATAACTGATTCAAAATCCATTTTCATTCAACTCCTTAAACTACTATAATTTTAAAGTTGTGGTTTCATTTTATGCCATTGAGTAGATTGTTCATAACTGTATGCAATATTAAATATATCATCTTCTTTATAGTAGTTACCAATAATTTGTAATCCTATTGGAAGACCATCCACCATTCCACAAGGTATTGACATAGCTGGTAAACCTGCAACACTAACAGGAACTGTATATATATCAATAAGATACATAGCCATAATATCATTAATTTTTTCTCCTATTTTAAATGCTGGTGTAGGAGAAGTTGGTGATATTATTGCATGATACTTTTTAAATACATTTTCATATTCTCTTTTTATTACATTTCTTACTTTTAGCGCCTTTTTATAATATGCATCATAATACCCTTCAGATAATACATAAGTTCCTAACATTATTCTTCTTTTTGCTTCTTTTCCAAATCCTTCATTTCTAGATTTAAAATAAATATCTACAGCATCTGTATAGTCCTTAGTTCTATAACCATATCTTATTCCATCAAACCTTGCTAAGTTTGAAGATGCCTCAGCACTTGATATTATGTAATATGCTGCTAATGCATAATCTAGAGATGGTAGTGAAAACTCTTCTATTTCCGCACCATTTTCTTTTAACACTTGCAACGCTTCTTTAATGGCTTTACGCACATTTTCATCTAAACCTTGGCCAAAACATTCCCTAGGTATTCCTATTTTTTTACCTTTTAAATCTTTATTTAAAAACTGTGTATAGTCTGGTACCTTTATATCTGCAGTAGTGAAATCTTTATGATCTAAACCAGCTATATTTTTTGTTAATAGTGCACAGTCTTCAACATCTTTTGATAATATACCTACTTGGTCTAAAGTAGAACCAAAAGCTATTGCACCATATCTTGAAATTCTTCCATAGGTTGGTTTTAATCCAACTAATCCACAAAATGCAGCTGGTTGTCTTACTGATCCACCTGTATCTGTCCCTAAAGCTAATGGCGTTTCCATAGCTGCTACTGCTGCTGCGGATCCACCTGAAGAACCACCAGGTACTCTTTCTAAATCCCAAGGATTTCTTGTTAATTTATATGCACTATTTTCCGTAGATGAACCCATAGCAAATTCATCCATGTTTACTTTTCCTAATATTATTCCGTCTTCATTTTTAATTTTCTCTATTACATGGGCATCATAAGGAGATTTATATCCTTGTAACATTTTTGATGCACATGTGTTTTGCATATCCTTTACACTTATATTATCTTTTATAGAAACAGGAATTCCTCCTAATGCTTTTAGATTTTCTCCTTTAGCAATTTTTTTATCCAATTCCTTGGCCTTTTTAATAGCTTCTTCCGAACCTGTATACAAAAAAGCTCCTACTTTGGAGTCTACTTCTTCTATTCTATTTAAATAGCTTTCTACAACTTCTTCTACTTTAACTTCTTTTTCATCTATTTTACTCTTTAATTCGTGGGCTGTAAGGTTATATAGCTCCATATTCCTTTTCCTCCTTTTTTAATTAATCTTCTATTATTCTAGGAACAAGTATGTATTCCTCTAATCTTTCAGGAGCATTTACCATAACTTCATCTATGCTCATAGATTCCTCTACTTCATCATTCCTAAATTTGTTTTCAATGTAATAAGGATTAACTATTATATCTTCATTTTCTGTATCTAATTCTTCTAGTTTTTTCATATAATCCAAAACTTTATTTAAATCTTCTATCATATTTTCTTTTTCTGATTCACTTAATTCTATTCTTGCTAATTCCGCTACATGCTCCACATCTTTTTTTGTAACTGACATATTATTCCCTCACTTTCTATGATGTTTTTAATAATTGTTATTATTTCTGTAAAATAACAATTATATTGTATCATATAATTGTTATTTTACATATAAACAAGAATAAAAAATATCAGTATTATCATATGTAATACTGATATTTTATGAATTTAATATACTTTCATAAATATAAAAAACATAGTTCCCACTGCAAAAAATATACACATTATAGGATATATTTTATTAAAGGCTTTGGTTTTAAAGTCTATTAGTTTTATTGCCCAAATAAACATAGTTAAAGATATACACCATTGTAGTGTATAGTAACTATTAAAATATTTAACGTATAAAAATTGATAAGTTGTTAATATAGTTAATATTAAAGCTATTGTTGTTATAAAAACCGAAATCCATCCTAAAAAACCTATAGTTTTTTTCATTGTTTTCTACCTCCAAGAGATTATATTAATTTATCATCTGGTTAAATTCTTTCTCTCCTATTATTTTAATACCTAATTCTATTGCTTTATTATATTTAGAGCCTGCTTTTTCTCCTGCTAAAAGAAAATCAGTTTTTTTACTTACACTACCACTCACTTTAGCACCTAAAGATAGTAACTTTTCTTTTATTTCATTTCTTGTATAACCTTCTAGTGTTCCTGTTACAACTACGGTTTTGCCATTTAATTCATTATTTTCTTTTACTTCTCTAACATCTGATATAGGTTCAACTCCTAATTCTAAAAGTTCCCTTATACTATTATTTATATTTTCCTGTTTAAAAAATTCCACAATACTTTTTGCAACTATTTCTCCTACATCCTTTATAGAAGTTAGCTCTTCAATATTAGCATTTTTTATCTTATCTAAAGTTTTAAAATGTTGTACTAAATCTCTAGCGGTTTTAATTCCTACATTAGGTATTCCTAATGCATATATAAAAGATGACAATTTAGGCTTTTTACTACTCTCAATAGCATTTATTATATTATTAGATTTTTTTTCTTTAAACTTATCTAATTTTAATAGTTCTTCTTTGGTTAATCTATATAAATCTCCTATAGACTTTATATTTAACTCCTCATAAAATTGTTCTGCAGTTTTTTCACTAAATCCTTCTATATTCATAGCTTCCCTACTAGCAAAATGTACTAAGCTTTTTACTAACTGCGGTTTACAAGAAAGTGTATTTTCACAAAATAAATGAACTCCTTCATTTATAAGATCACTTTCACAATAAGGACATTTTAACGGTGCTTTTATTTCCTGGGTTCCTTCTAAAGAACTTTCCACTACTCCCATAATTTCAGGAATCACATCATTAGATCGTCTTACAAAAACCTCTGCACCTAATCTAACTCCTTTTCTAGCTATGTCATCCATATTATTTAAGGTAGCCCTTTTAATGGTAGCTCCTCCTAATTCTACAGGTTCTAAAATAGCTGTAGGAGTTACTCTACCACTTCTACCTACATTCCATTCCACATCTAATAATTTTGTAGTAGCTTCTTCTGCTTCAAATTTATAAGCTATGGCCCATCTCGGAAATTTTACAGTATATCCTAAAACTTCTCTTGTTCTAATATGATTTATTGCTATTACTATTCCATCTATATCATAATTTAATTCATTTCTTATATGTTCAATATATTTAATTTCCTCTTTAATTTCTGCAATGTCTCTACACTCTTTTATGTATGAATCCACTGGAAATCCCATATCAATCAAAAAATTCATCATTTCCATATAAGTTTTAAACCTATAATCTTTACTATATCCAATATCATAGAAAAAAGCTGATAAATTTCTTTTAGCTGTTTCCCTTACGTTTAAATTTCTAAGTGCACCTGCTGCACCATTCCTTAAATTTTTAAGGGGTATAATTGCTTCTTTATTATATTTTTCAAAGGCTTCCTTTGTCATTATAGCTTCTCCACGGATTTCCATAACATTATTACTATCTATTCTTAATGGTATAGATTTTATAGTTTTTACTTGAGATGTTATGTCTTCTCCTATAATACCTGTACCCCTTGTAGCACCTTTTACTAAAATTCCATTTTCGTCATAAGTGCAATTTATAGTTAATCCATCAAATTTTTTAGTTAAGATATATGTGGGCATAGGTAGTTTTTCTTCATTTGAATTATTATATTCCGTTATAATTCTCTTATTTCTATTAATCCACTCTTTTAATTGCTCTATACTTTGAGCTTTATCCAAGCTCCATAATCTGCTTTTATGAGTGTATTTATCAAACTGAGTTAATATAGTATCCCCAACTCTTTGTGTAGGCGAATAGGATAATACAAAACCCGTTTCTTTTTCTAATTTAACTAATTCATCATATATTTTATCATATTCTTTATCTGCAACAGTTGGATTATCTAAAACATAATATTCATAAGCATATTTATTTAATTCTTCAACTAATTCATATATTCTTTTTTTCTTTTCTTCAAGAATGTCCATTTCAATTTAGGCCTCCTTTTATACTGCTTCTAAAGGAGCAACACTTAACATTAATATTTTAACACCCATTTTATCAAAAGCAATGGTTAATTTTACATCATTTGCAACCTTGTTTACGCTAACTATAGTTCCTAAACCAAATTTACTGTGTTTAACTTTTTTCCCTAATTTTATTTCTTCTTCTCTTAATATACTTTTCCCTTCTATTTTGTTTTTTCTTATGCCTGTTAAATTAGTATTATTTTTATTAAAATCATTTAGACTATCATGAAAGTACTTAGACTTGCCAGATATAAAATTATTTTTCATATTAATTTTTTGGTTTAAATCCTCTTTTAGTTCTTTAGATATTTCATCTATAAAATCTGATTGAGAATAAAAAACAGTTCGTCCAAAGACCATCCTTCTCTCCGCTGATGTCATATATAATTTCTCTTTAGCTCTGGTAATTCCAACATAACATAAACGTCTAGACTCTTCCATTTCATCTATATCATCTAAAGATTGCGTACCTGGAAATATTCCATTTTCCATCCCAACCATAAACACTACTGGAAATTCTAAACCTTTTGCACTATGTACTGTCATAAGAACTACTGCATCTGATTGTTCATCGTAATTATCTATATCTGATACAAGAGCTATCTGTTCTAAAAATGCAGATAGTGTCTTATCTTCTGAAGATATCTCAAAATCTACTGCTGCAGACACAAGTTCTTTTAAATTTTCTATTCTGCTTAAATCCTCTATATCTTTAGAATCTTGCAATTCTTTCATATATCCTGTATATTCTATTATTTCCTGAATCAATACAGATACTTTAACTTCATCTTTTTTCCTTATAAAACTATTTATTAAACTCACAAATTTATTTATAGAAGATGTAGCTCTACCCGTTATTCCTATGCTATCTATATCCAGTAAAGTACTGTACATACATTCTTCCATTTCCCTTGAAAAGTTTTCTATTTTTTCTATACTAGTTTTTCCTATTCCACGCTTAGGTACATTAATAATTCTTTTCAAACTAACATCATCTAAAGGATTATTTATAAGTTTTAAATATGCCATTATATCCTTAATTTCTTTTCTGTCATAGAATTTAAGCCCACCAACTATTTTATAAGGTATTTTATTTCTCATAAATACCTCCTCAAAAATACGTGATTGAGCATTAGTTCTATACAATATAGAAAAATCTTTAGGATTTCTGTTTTCTTCTTTAATTAGTTTTTTAATTTCATTTATTACAAATTGAGCTTCTTCTATATCTGAATTGGCTCTATATATTTTTATTTTTTCTCCTTCACTGTTACTAGTTCTTAATTTTTTAGCTTTTCTATTACAGTTATTTTTTATTACATCATTTGCCGCACTTAAAATGTTACTCATAGATCTATAGTTTTCTTCTAATTTTATTGTTTTTGCTTGTGGATAATCTTTTTCAAAGTCTAATATATTCCTTATATCTGCACCTCTCCAAGCATATATACATTGGTCATCATCACCTACAACGCAAATATTTTTATGTTTTTGTGCCAATAATTTTACCAATTCATATTGAGATTTATTAGTATCTTGATATTCATCAACCATTATATATTTGAACTTTTCTTGATAAAATTCTAATACCTCTTGGTTTTTCTTAAACAGTTCTACAGTTTTATATATTAAATCATCGAAATCTAGAGCATTATTATTTTTTAATTTTTTTTGGTACAGTTCATATACATTAGCTATTTTTTTTAATCTATAATTTTCTCCAACTTCCATTCTAAATTTTTCTGGAGATATTAAATTATCCTTTTGCTGTCCTATTTTATTTATTAAACTTCTATCATCAAAATCCTTTGGGTTTAAATTTAATTCTTTTATGCATTCTTTCATTAAAACCTTTTGGTCATAACTATCATATATAGCAAAATTTTTATTATATCCTAATTTATCAATTTCTCTTCTAAGAATTCTTACACACATAGAATGGAATGTAGTTATCCACATACCATCCGCTTCATTTCCTACTATTCCTTTAACTCTTTCTCTCATTTCTTCAGCCGCTTTATTAGTAAAAGTAATAGCTAATATCCTAGATGGATATACATTAAGATTATTAATAAGGTTAGCTATCCTATATGTAAGCACCCTAGTCTTTCCTGACCCTGCACCTGCAAGTATTAATAGTGGTCCCTCTACTGTAGTTGCCGCTTCATACTGCTCTTTATTCAATAAATTTTTTAAATCCAAATTTTTCACTCCTTGTTTTGTAACCTTATCTATTAAATGATCCTATATTATAATATTATATCATTTAAATTAATCTTTAATCATAATTATTCACTTAATAAATATATTTTATCTTATAGGTACACTAGGACCTAATGGCAATCCAAGTATAAACCAAAGTATAGCTAAAAGAATCCATGTACCTAACATAATTAAACTATAAGGAAGCATAATAGACAAGATAGTTCCAACTCCAGCTTTTTTATCATATTTATTAGCTAGTCCTAAAATTATAGGAAAATATGGTGATATAGGTGAAATTACATTGCTTGTTGAATCTCCTATTCTGTATAGCATTTGAGTTAATGCTGGATTATATCCTAACATATAAAATGTTGGAATAAATATAGGAGCTAATAATGCCCATTTTGCTGATGCACTTCCTATAAGTATATTTATAAGAGAAGTCAATAGTATAAACATTATAAATAATGGTATCCCTACAAATTGTGCTGATTTTAATTTATTTACTCCATTTACAGCTATGACATATCCAAGATTTGTCCAATTAAAATATGCTATAAATTGACTCATCACAAATACTAAAACTATATAAGATGACATATCTGAAATAGATGTTGCCATATACTTTGGTATATCTGATCCCTTTTTAATTTTACCTATTTCTTTACCATATATATAAGAAACTATAATAAATAATATCAAAAGAATAGGAATTATTGATGATAAAAATGGAGACGGTATTAATGATCCCGTTTCTGGATTTCTTAAAAAGCTATTTTTAGGTAAAATTATAGTCAATATTATTCCAACATAAATCAATGCACCTATCCCAGCTTTTTTAAGTGCTTTCTTTTCTTCTGGAGTAACCTTTTCACTCTCTATTATTTTATTTCCTTTATATGTTCCTAACCTTGGTTCAATTATTTTTTCACATATTAAAGTACCCACTATCGCTAATACAAATGTGGATACAAACATAAAATACCAATTATCTACAGGTGTTACTGATATATTTTTATTTACAATTTGTATAGCTTCTGTACTTATACCTGAAAGTAGTGCATCTGTTGCTACAATCATTAAATTTGCACTAAATCCAGCTGAAGTTGATGCATATCCTAATGCTATGCCTGCTAATGGATGTCTTCCTATAGTTGTAAATATAGTAGCTGCTATAGCTGGTATTATAACTATAGCTACATCTGAAGCTATACTACCACAAACCCCTATTAACATTACAATAAATGTAACAACTTTAGGGGATGCTCCTAATATAGTCTCCCTCATTAATGCAGATAAAAAGCCAACATGTTCAGCTAGTCCTATGCCTAACGTCATTGTAAGAACTACTCCTAATGGTGCAAAACCTGTAAAGTTCTTTATCATATTCTTAAGCATATAAATAATGCCTTCTGCTGATAATAGGCTTTTTACTGTAACTACTTTATTATCTACTGGATTTATTACACTAACTCCCATAGATGCACATATAAAAGATGCTATCCACACTATTACAATTAACCAAATAAATAATATAAAAGGATGTGGAATCTTATTTCCCATCCTTTCTATCCGATCTAAAAATCCTTCTATTTCTTTCTGCTTTCTTATTTCTCCTTCTAACATTTATATTGCCATTCCCCCTGTTCCATTTAAATATACTGTAATATAAGTATACACTTCTATTGCTATACTTAACACTCTTTCATGAAAGTAACGGGTGTTAAAGGTTTTCATTTGATAAAATAGTTACTCTTTATTGTCTAGTCTTTCTAATACTATATTGTATCCTTCACTTCCATAATTCAAACATCTATTAACTCTGCTTATAGTTGCAGTACTTGCACCTGTAAGCTTTGAAATATCTTGATATGTTTTTTTATCTTTAAGCATTTTTGCTACTACTAGTCTTTGGCTAAGAGACTGTATTTCATTAATTGTGCAAATGTCTTCAAAAAATCTATAACATTCCTCTTTATCTTTTAAAGTTAAAATTGCATCACATAAAAAATCCATTTCTTCATTTTGTAATTTGGATTTATAATTATCCATCCCTTTCAGCTCCTAACTTTAATACTATATATTAAATTTTACCATTAAAGATATATTTATTCTACAGTAAATCTTTAATTTTCTCCAAAAAAATAAAACAACCCATTGGGGCTTGGGTTGTTTTTAATAAATAAAAGGGGGCTATTTATTCTTTTATTTATTATAAGCCTATTATATAAGATACGTCTAAAAACTTCAAGTTATTTTGCATAATAAATTGTGAAATTTTTATTAAATTGCTTAATATATTTTACTTCTGAATATTAAAGAAATTTTTCCTTCATTTTTCTAATATATTTTCTAACTCCTCTTCTGTTAACTCTCTGTACTCTCCTTCTTCTAAGTTTTCATCTAAACTAATGTTTCCAAATTTAACTCTTTTAAGATATACAACCTTTTTATCTAATGCTTCGAACATTCTTTTTACTTGATGGAATTTACCTTCTTGAATTGTTACATATACCTCCGCTCCATTTTCATCACTTTTTATAATCTCTAATTTACCTGGCATACATTTATATCCATCTGATAAAATTATACCATTTTTAAAAGCTTCCACATCCTCATCATTCACTTCTTTATTTATTTCTGCATAATAAACCTTATCTACTTTCCATTTTGGTGATATAAGTTTATGGTTTAATTCCCCGTCATTGGTGATTAAAAGCAAACCTACTGTGTCTTTATCTAATCTCCCTACAGGAAATGGATTAAACACTTGATATTCCTCTTCTAATAAATCTATAACTGTTTCATCATAATTATCAAAGGTAGCACTTACAACCCCTTCTGGTTTATTCATCATTATATAAATAAACTTTCTGTAGTTTACAATTTCATCTCCTACCATTATTTTATCTTTTTCAGGATCTATATTTATGGAAGGGTCTTTTATTTTTTCTCCATTGACTTCTACTAAATTATTTTTTATCAACTTCTTTACTTCTTTTCTACTACCATATCCCATATTAGCTAAAATCTTATCTATTCTTTCCAATTTATATTCCTCCCTTTTTATAGTTTTATATTTATTATAATAGACTTAATTAGAGAAAAAATAAACAGCCTAATATAGACTGTTTATTTTTTACCATAATAATTCATTACTTTTTTAACATAATCTCTAGTTTCATATGGAAGTTTTTCAATATCTCCTACTGTTTTTACTCCCCTTCTTTGCATAGTTCCAGGTCCAGAGTTATAAGCAGCTAGTGCAAGTTCTTTAGAGTTTCCATACATATTTAACATTTCTCTTAAATATTTAGTTCCACCATTTACATTTTGCTCTATATCATATGGATTTGAAACACCTAAATAACTAGCTGTTCCTGGCATAAGTTGCATAAGTCCCATTGCACCAGCAGATGAAACACAATCTGTTTGAAATGCTGATTCCTGTTTTATTACCGACATTATTAAATCTTTGTCTACATTAAATCTCTTTGCAGCTTTTTCAACAGCTTCATCTATTTTTTTGTTTGGACTTTTAATATTTGATTTTAAATTTGCAACTTCTTTAATAAATTCTTCTTTATTTTCTATTTCTAATCCTTGTAATATTTCTTTGTTATTCTCATCAAGTTGTTTTGATATACTCTCCAACACAAGAGCAAATGCTCCTGAATCTTTACTAGCAGATTTAAATATCTGTGTCATTAATTGCATTTGAAGTAATTGTTCTATTTTTTTATTTTCATCTACATTCATACTAACAATACACCACCAATTACCATATAATTCTTCTAGTCAATTATCGTATATATAAACATTAACTTTATACTATTCAACTACAAATTTGTACATATCATAATCTTCATAGGAAATTTTTTTATGGTAACTTCTACATAATACTAAAATATTATAATTTCCTTTAGAAAATGGAATGAAACTATAATAATTTTTGCTACTATAACCTTGTACCTTCCTCCATTCATCCCTATATTTAATATAAAACTCATATACTTTGTCTTTGCCACCGCTGCTTTCTGCAATAAATGTAACAGCTTCATTTACTTTAGCATAGTTTTCACTGCTCTTTAATTTAGTATTAGTTATAGGCAAACTATCTCTAACCATTAATTTTATCTCTTTTTTATCATCAAATTTTTCTTTACTTTTTTTATTCTTAGCATACACTTCAATTTTGTATAATCCAGCACATTTTGGTACTATCTCATATTTAAAACTCTTTATATAATCTGTTTCCTCTACTTTTTGATCATTTATTCTTATTATATATTTTACTAAGATATCCTTTTCCTTTGTAGTTATAACCTCTATTGGAATATTATCCTTACACATAAAGAAATCTTTTGGTGGATATAATATATATTCAATGTTTGCAGGGAAAAATTCATAAACTTTAAAGTTTATATTTTTTGCTGCATCATATTCTTTATTAGAACTTTTTTCTTTAACCTTTATTTCTACCTCGTATTCTCCTGCTTTCTCTGGAGTAAATATAATAATATTATCTTTAGAATACTTAATTTCCTTTTCCTTTTCACCATCTCTTTTTATTAAAAATGAATACCTAAAGTTCATACCACCAGATACTTTTACTTTTATAGTAACTTCCTCACCTATTAACATCTTCTCATCTTTGTCCATTTCAATTTTATCTATATTTATAATATTAGTCTTAATTTGATTTACTATAAAGTCTACATATTTTTTATCTTCATAATCTCCGCTAAAGGATTTATCCTTTACATACAATTCTATTTTATATTCCCCTGGTAATATAGGGTTCCATAAAAAATTATTATCCTTAATAAATCCAGTATTTTTCTCTTGTGGACCTTGTATAACATATTTATATAATAAGTCCTGTCCCCCATCTACTATGGCTTTTATAAGTATATTTTCATTTACCTTTTGAGGAGATAACTTATCTGTAGTTATTTCTCTAATGTTAACTTCTTTATATTTTCTAACAGTAAAATTTAAAATTGCTCTATCATCAAATTCTTCTAAAGAATACATATCTTTTACATAACATAACAATTTATAATTACCTGCTTTATTTTCAACATAGCTTATCATTCTTTTATTAGAATAATCCTGTATACATTCTTTATAACCATCTTCATGTATTTTTACAAATTTATATAATACTATTCTATCCTCTTCTTTTTTAACCTCTACTTGAAATACCAGTTCTTCTCCTATAACTAATTCTTTTGATAAAAATCTAAAATCTTTAATTTCAACATCTTCAAGTTTATCTACTTTAAATTGTGCTCTAGCAAAGTCATCATAATCCTTATCCGAATCTATTGCCTTACACTCTACTAGTATCTCATTGTTTCCTCCATTTACTAAGGTTATACTTAAACTTTCTTCTGCTCCATAGTCCTTTATAATAGACCATTTAAAGTTTTCCCTAATCCAATATCTATATAAAAGATCTTCCTTTTTTCCTTTTACCTTTATATTAAGTTTTTCCCCTACCTTAAAATAATGTTTATTTAATTGTATGGAATCAATTAATTTTTTCTCAGATTTTCCTATAATAAAATCCCTTCTAGATATATAATCAAATCCAGTTTTTTTATCTTCATATTTTCCCTGAACCATAATAGTGTATTTACCATCTTCTTTTGGTATCCACAAAAAACTATTGTTATATTCAAATTCTCTTAAAAGTTTCCATATTCCATTACATCCTATAAAAAATTTATACATTAATTTCTCATTTAATTTATTCTCAACTTTAATATTTATATTTTTATTCTTTTCTTGAGGACTTTCTAAACTAAAATTTATTAAAATTTCATTCATAATTAATTACCCCCACAGGATTTACTTTTTAAATCACATTTAATATTTGAAACAAATATAGTTTATTAAGAATGTAAGATATAACTATACTTATAGATATACTACATTCCATATATAGTATCCTGCTGTTTTACAAATTAATATATCATTATACAAAAACAATTATTCTTTGCACACAAAAAACTCTAGGGGGATGTATAGCAACACATCCTCCTAGAGTTTATTTTTTTGCCTTATCTATTAAAAACATGAGATTTTTATAAAGTCTTTTATCATCCTCTTCCATTCTCTTTTTAGGATTAAAGGTTTTTCCACCACTTCTTCTTATTTTACCGCTTACATGTCTTTCAAATAAAAGTCTGTCAATATTATCATTATCATATATATATCCCTTAGGACTTATAGCATAAGCTTTTTTACCTAAAACTAAAGCTGCTAATCCATAATCTTGACTTATTACTATATCACCTTTTTTTACTTCATTTACAATTATCATATCCACATTTTGAAAGCCACTTTCCACATATTTTATATCACTATAAGAACTTTTTAATCTATGATTTATATCACAATACATAATAACATCTATATTATTTTCTGATGCAGCTTTTTCAATCATATGTTTTCCAGGACAAGCATCTGCATCCACTAATATTCGCATATTTTACTCCTCTTAATTCATTCTTTTTTCTAATTCTTTTTTTTTATCTTCAAATCCTTCTTTACCTAAAAGTGCAAACATATTTTTCTTATAAGCCTCTACTCCTGGTTGATTAAATGGATTTACTCCTAAAATGTATCCACTTATTCCACAAGCTTTTTCAAATAAATAAATTAAATATCCAAAATAATAAGGATTTACTTCTGGAACATTTACAACTATACAAGGTACTCCTCCATCATTATGAGCTAAAACAGTACCCTTAAAAGCCTGCTTATTTACAAAATCCACTGTTTTACCAGCTAAGAAATTTAATCCATCTAAATTTCCTTCTTCACTTTTTATTTCTAAATTTTTTCTTGGTTTTTCTATATTTATAAAGGTTTCAAATATAATTCTAAGTCCTTCTTGTATGTACTGTCCCATGGAATGAAGATCTGTAGAGAAACTTACGGAAGTTGGGAATATACCCTTTCCATCCTTTCCTTCACTTTCTCCATATAATTGTTTCCACCATTCTCCAAAATAATGTAGGGATGGTTCAAAATTAGCAAGTATTTCTACATTTTTACCTTTATTATATAATGCATTTCTAGCTGCTACATATTTGTAACATTGATTTTCTTCTACATTATCACACATAAAATCTTCTCTTGCATCACAAGCACCTTTTAACATTTCATCTATATTTATACCTGCTACTGAAATTGGCAATAATCCTACTGCTGTTAATACAGAATATCTTCCACCAACATCATCTGGTATTACAAAAGTTTCGTATCCTTGCTTATCTGATAATGTTTTTAAAACTCCCTTGCTTTTATCAGTAGTTACAAAAATTCTATTTTTAGCCTCTTTAACACCATATTTGTTTTCTAATATTTCTTTAAAAATTCTAAAGGCAATAGCTGGTTCTGTTGTAGTTCCAGATTTAGATATTACATTAATA
Organism: Clostridium cochlearium; assembly: GCF_900187165.1. Taxonomy (NCBI): domain Bacteria; kingdom Bacillati; phylum Bacillota; class Clostridia; order Eubacteriales; family Clostridiaceae; genus Clostridium; species Clostridium cochlearium. The sequence goes on from NZ_LT906477.1 coordinate 2,056,486, forward strand.
GAGAAATCTTTGTCTTTTATAACTTCTAACAGTTCAGCTATATAAGTAGAACTTATACTATTTCCTACAAATATTATATCTGCCCCTTCTTTATCTTCTTTTTTTAGTAAACTTTTAAAATTATGATTTAGCATTTCTATAGCAGCTCTAGCTCCTAGATAAGATCCTCCTATACCTATAACCAATAATATATCAGAATTAGCTTTTATTTTATCAGAAGCTTTTTTTATTCTTTGAAACTCATCTTTATCATAATTTACAGGTAGGTCTAGCCAGCCTATAAAATCATTGCCCAATCCTGTTCCTTCATGTAGCATCTTATGTGCTTCTTTAATAAAAGGTTCTAATGCTTTTATTTCTTCATCTTTTATATATGGTTTTGTATTATTTAAATCCACAGTAATTTTATCCATTTTGTTCCTCCTTGAAAATTTACACAAATTTATTTATATATTCAATTTTAGTATAATGATGTTTTTAAATCAATGTTGTAGATTGTGTTCATATAATGATTCTATAGATTCGTCTTATCTAAAAATTATGTACTAAAATTTAATTAAATACTAATATATTATTATTTTACACTATATTAACACCTTTAATCAGGATTAAATTGGAATTATTACCCGCATTATTAAATGTTCTATGTAATAAATTTCAATTTGTCGATTTGTTTAACAAAGTCTGCGAATTGGTTTTGGAGTTCTATTGGTGGAATTAGCACATCTAAGTCTTTTATCACATTTAAATGTAGATGCTTAATTGAAATTCCTTTAGTTGCAAATAATATTTTTCTTTGAGCAGAATAACTTTTTAAAAATTCACATACATACACATTATTTACTATGTTGTTTTTAAGCTTTAATACTGCTAAGCTTTCGAATATTCCCAATGATTCTTCTGTGTCTAAAACCACTGGTGTGCCTATGGACCCACTCTTAGATAACAATATATCTCCCTTTTCTAATTGACATCTTTTTTGTATTTCATCATATTCCTCCAGCGAAATATACTTTGTATTAGATAAATCTATTTTTCCAGTTTTAATGTCCTTTGCTGAAATAAATTTTATACCATCATTTATATAGTTTGGTGTTTTATGAGTACCGTCAGTTATCTTATTACAAATCTCTTTCATCTTCAATTTATTAAAGTTATTAATATTGTTCTCTAAATCACCAAACAGCTCTATAAATCTCGATTTACTTTTTATGTTAAATATAATATAAAAAGTAACAAATATTCCTATAATACACTATCCAATATACTTTCTATGTGAAATCTTAACATTATTTTGATTTACCATCGCATATTGAAGGGTTGTATCTATTTTTTGATGTCCTAAAAGATGTTGCACCTGTTCTATGGGCATTCCCTTATCAATAGCTCTTGTAGCAAGAGTTCTTCTAAACTTATGTGGATGTACTTTATTAATATTAAGTTTTTTTCCAAGTTTTCTTAATCTAATTTCAACTCCACTAATATTTAATCTATTATATGGTTTTATTAGCGATACAAATAACGCTTCATTATCATCAACTCTACTATTAATGTAATTTTGTAAATGTATTTTAGTTTTTGCGTCAAAATATACCTTTCTTTGCTTATCACCCTTTCCTACAACAGTACATTCTCTTTCATTAAAATCTATATCATCGATATTTAGTTTTACTAATTCACCAACACGTATCCCGGTAGAATTCAACAAATCTATAATTGCAAGGTCACGTATTTCTTTACAGTTATCCCTCATTATTTCTAAATTTTCATCTGTATATATTTCCTTTACAACCTTTCCTGTTTTTATTTTATGAATACGTCTTACTGGGCTTTTTAAGATATAATTTTCATCTTCAAGCCATGAGAAAAATGTTGAAAGAATACGTCTTATATTATCAATAGTTACCTTACTACAGTTGCTTTTTTTATAATACCCTGCTAAATATCCTCTTAAATCTTCTGTTGTAATATGTTTAACTGGTTTATCTAATGTTTTTAACATATTTTCTATAGTTGATTTATAATATTTAAGAGATTTACCTGAACAACCCTCTACTCGTTTTGCACAAATAAATAAGTTGCAATAATTTACTTCTTCATTCTCTAAATTTTTATTATTAGCTTTAGCTATAAAAGCTACACCATGTAACTTTCTCAATAAAACGTTATGAAGTTCCTCCATTTGCATATTATTAAGTAAATGTATCATTTCCTGTTCAATTTCAATAATAAGTTTTTCCATTACAATCTTCCTTTCTTTAAAAGTTTTAGACTGTAATATTATTGACATTTATTGGTAAGCGTCAAAGTTTTAGCACCTTTAATAATTCCAAGAATAGTATTAAAATATCCTAGTAAGGCAAGAATATGCTTTACTAGGATTAATTTATTTTTTATCTTTAATTTTCATATTTTCAGGAATCTTATCATTCCAAGGCATAAGATTCTCTAAGCTTTCGCTATCGTATATATCTATCTTTGATAGATTATCAAATAGATAGACTAAGTACCTTTCTACAACTAAATTATTAGCCTTGGCAGTTTCAACAATACTATAAATATTGCTACTTGCAGTTGCACCCTTAGCAGTGTTAGCAAATAAGAAATTTTTTCTTCCTATAACGAAAGGCTTAATTGCTCTTTCCGCAGCATTATTATCAACTTCTAGAGAACCATCTAATAATACATTTTTTAATCCTGGTAAATGCTTTTTAGCATACTCAAGTGCCTTACCTAACGGACTTCTTGGAAGAGCATCTTTTATTTCTCTTTCAACATAATCAATAAAGTTATCTATAATTGGAGCTAGTTTCTCAGTTCTTATTTTAAATCTAATATCATAATAATTTTCATCATTTGAATAAGATTCTCTAAGTTCTTTTTCAAGTTTATAAATTTGCTCACAATAATTAAACCCTATTATTGCTCTAGAATTTTTTAGGGCTTCTTCATCTAAATCTACTATTATATTATGAAAATATCTTCTTATGTGAGCCAAGCAATATACTCTTGTAGCTCCGCTAACGGAATTGTATCCAGTATATCCATCCGTTTGGAGAAAACCTTTAAAATCTCCTAAGAAATTTTTAGGGCAAGAGCTTGATCTAGTGCTTTGGTAATCATATAAGATCACAGGCTTAGAGTTAGTATTACTCATATATAACCACATGTACTTTTTAGATTTAGAATCTTTGCCATTATCATTAATTACTTTAAGAGTAGTTTCATCAGCATGAATGTAATTACGGCTAAGCAATTCTTTTTTCATATGGTTATATATCGGCTCTAAAGCATCTGCTGCAGACATAGTCCAATTGCATAGAGTTTGCCTTGAAAGAGTAGCTCCCATCATATCAAAGTAAGTTTCTTGCCTATATAGTGGCATTGCATGTTGATATTTAAGTATTAGAGTATGTGCAATTAACTCATTTGAGGCCATGCTATTATAAAAAATTGTTTTAGGGGCTTCTGGTGAAATTATTTTACTTTCACCAGTGGCTCTTTCGCATGTTTTACAAGCGTAGCTATAAATAACATGATCCTCAATTATTAATTTAGCAGGAATGTATTTAACAATCTCTTTTCTAGATTTAACTCCGATAGGAGTAAGCTTTTTACCACATTCTCTGCAGTTAAGATCCTCACCTTCTAATTTATGTTCAACAACAACTCTTTCCAAATTAGCTAAATTATCTTTCTTTCCAGTATAATTGCTTTTCTTAGCTCTTTTATATGTAATTTCCTCTAAAGTAGGTTCTTCTACCTTTGAATCACTATGTTTTTCAGCCTCGTTAAAAAAAGATAATTGATTAACATCTACTTGTTCACTGGATGCTCCAAATATCTTTCTATTTCTATTAGATATAACACCTTTTAAGAATTCTAATTCATTTTTAAGTTTTCTTATTTCTTCATCTTTTGAGCTTAATTCTTTATCTTTTTCATTAATTTCATTTTCCATTTTTTCAATTAATGCTTTTGTATTTTCATCAAGCTCATTAGTTAAAAATTCGTGACTCATAGTTACCCCTTTAGCTTTATTTGATATTTCTATTATACCACAAAACCCTTGAAATTACTATACTTCAAGGGTTCAAAGTTGATATTTTTTTAATAATAGTTACTTGCTTTTACAGGTTTAAATTTAGATTTTGTTCTTACTTCATAGCCTTTTAAAAGCCAACGTAATTCATCAATATTAATCTTTAATGCATCGGCAGCTGTCGCTGGCCATTTGAAGCGATTAGCTTCTAAACGGTGATAATATAGCCAAAAACCTTCGTCAAAGTGAAGAATTTTTAATTTATCCATTTTCTTGTTGCAAAAAACAAATAGTGCTTTATCAAAAGGATCTAACTTAAATTGGTTTTGCACTATCATAACTAAACCATCAATACTTTTTCTTAAATCCGTATAACCGCAGGCAAGATAGACTTTTTCTACCTTATCTATATTTAACATTTTAGAATTAACTCCTTAATTATTGCTGTTATTAAAGTAGCTTCGCTAACAGGAATAAGGATATTAGCATTGCCTACATTAATTTTTACTTCTTTTAATGTAGATTTATTTTCTTTAGTATTATCAACTTTACTATTCAAAGAAATAGGCTGAAAAACAGGTTCTTTACTTTCAATTGCCTTTTCTACTCTTTTTTTATGGTAATAAAATTGACTCTTATTAAGGTTATTCTCAGCACAGAAATCTTTCACTGTTATTGTATCTTTAACAGAGTTAAATTTATTTAAATATTCCTCCCAAGCATCATTATCTAATTTTTTATACATAAGTAAACCTCCCATTGATAATCTTTTACTTAAGTTTATCAATGAGAGGGTATGTTTTCTAGATACTTAATTTTTGACGCTTACATTTATTGGTTAATATTATCATTTTACATTAAAAAAGGAGCTATCCCATTAAGAATAAATATTACAATATAATATATTGTATGTAAATTCCTTAGTGTGACATCTCCCTAAGTTAAAGATATTATTTTACAACATCTTTAACTAAATTATATTTATTAGCAATCTTATCATTCATTACAATAACTTCACTTCTCCAAATAGTATTCTGATATGACAATTTCTTTTTTAATGCATCTGATATAGGTAATAACCATTCTATTTGGTGACCTTTAATGACAAGAATAAACTTTATCTTTATTTTACTATTATCTAATTCAAAAAAGTTATTACTTATTTCTCCATAATCCCTATTTCTTTTTAATATAGTGGAATAATACAAGTTAAAAGAATGTATAAATTTATCTGAAATTTCTTCTATGAATTCATTAAACCGTATAATATTATGTTTTGTAGGTCTTGGTGAACTTGATTTTGCTTCAATAAAATTTAGCTCATTTTTATTTCTTAAAAAAACGAACTCTACAACTTTTATCCCAGACCCTATTTTATTGTGCAGTTTGGATTCTTCAATTTTAAATATTTTATCTTCTTGAAAATCACCAAAAATCATATTAGATTCATTTATTTGTACCATTATCCCATAGCCCTCTCAACTTCATCTTTGTACAATTGAATAAATGTATCCATAATTGTATTGTTTTTTAAATCTCCAAAATTAATATTATTTTCACATTTTACACCATCAGTAGTTTTATATAATGAGTAATACATAATTTCATCATTTTCAGAACGTTTAACTTCAAAATATTTTGCAAAAATGTAATCATGCGTAGTTAGAAAAATTTGAACTCCATTTTTCTGTAGTTCAATTAATATTTCTACTAAATCCGGAATAAATTTAGGATTAATATTAGCTTCTGGCTCATCCCATAGAAGAATACTATTTTCCGTTATATTTTCATTCATTAAAAGCTGCCATAGCAAACCTATTTTCTTTAATCCCTCTGCTTCAACTGAAAAATTAACCATATTGCCATCATTTTTTTTCACATAAAATTCTTCATTCTCAATAACCACTTTACCATCCATCATCTTTTCAAGAATTGGTAATACCTTTAATGCAATCTTCGGAGGCTCTTTTAATTGCCACTGACCAGCTATTTTTATAATATCAATCAATGTTTTGTCAAATGGAAATTCATTAAATTTATCAGCCATTGACACAAAACCTTTTGAATGTGTAAGCATATCTTTTGCTGGAATGAATGTACAATTGATTTCTTGTGATGGATATGATATTTCATATGAACATTCATCATTACTCCCAAATGTTGAACTTATTTCATTAATATTAGACTCTAATTTCCCCATTAAATATCGTTTATCTGATTTATTATCAATATTTGAAGCTTTCACCTCTAAAAATAATGGTTTAAGTTGCTTAACAAAAAAACTATTATTAATATTAACAGATTTAAAATATTTTGAAATATCATCTATGTTTTTGCTTTTAGAAATTTGAATAGCTGCATAAATTGCTTTAAGTAATTGTGTTTTCCCTGTCCCATTTTCCCCCATTATTACATTTATACCTTTTGAAAAATTGACTTTAAGTTTTTTAAAAACAGTAAAATTTCTTAATTCAACACTTTCAATACTCACAATTGCATCACTCCTTATTACCCATAAGTTATATTATTCATTTTTTCTTATATTATATACTGTAGCTTACCCATTTAAAATAAAGTTAATAATGATTATTCCAACTCACCATTTATATTAATTAAATAATTCTCCCCTAAAAGCCTTTTGCATCAATGAATTAAAGTTATTTTCTAATTCTTTTAAACTCTTCTCCATTTCAAATTTCAATTTATCGACCTCATTAACAAAGTCTGCGAATTGATTTTGTAGTTCTATTGGTGGTAATGGTACTTCTAGATTTAGAATATCTTTGTTAGCAATATTTGCTTGTCTCACACCTCTATTAATACCTGTTAATCTTTTTTTAACTTCTGGAACTTTTAATAAGTATGTTAAATAATATTTATTCAATAAACTTTTGGATTTAATTTCTAACTTTGCATTACGTTGATTTAGATAATATTCTTCATACTCGTCACTCATTATGCATACATTACCATAATCATCTTTACCGACAGTACCTGTTAGTGATATAACTAAATCTTTTGGTTTTATCAAATATTTATTAAGTTTCTCATCTCTTTTCCAAAACATTAAATTAGTTGATTTAAAATAACCCGCATTAATATTTCCTATCTTTAACACCGGTATACCTTCATTTATAAATTCAGTACTTTTAAAGGCATATCCACCTATTACATCAATATACTTTTCTAATACTTCTACATTCCATCCTTTTGAATTAGTAACTGGATCCCCAAACATCTCTATAAATCTCGATTTAACTAATTCATCCAAAAGCTTAATAGTTTCTTTTCTCTTTTCTATAACCTTTTCAGCTTTTTCTAAAACCTCAGCTATTTTCTTTTGAGTTTCTAATGAGGGAATTGCAATCTTCTTCTTTCTTAATGTTGTTGCTATAATTTGAGGTTGAGCACTACCTGAAATAACATCATTAAATGAAGTATAAGTTAATAAACACCTCATAAAATTAACATCTATTTTTTCCTTAGGTATCAATGCTATAGAATTTCCAGTAACCCAAGATTTTGGCTCAGTAAGATTTATGCTTCCACAAGTTGCACCTCTACATGTAATTAACAAAGTAGGATCTTTATACATATAATCATTATAATATCCAACTCTACCATTTGCACCGTATACTGCATATCCCTCATTTAATAAATTATTTAAACTTAAATGTTTTCCTTGTTTTATTTCATATATATCATCTAAAATTACTTCTTTCCAACCTTCTAAAGATTTATTATCCTTCATACTACTTCACCATTCCCTTTAACTCAGCTATATCCTCTAAAATTAACTTTTCTAAAGCTTCAAGCTTGTCCAATATAACTTCTGGCTTTTCGTATACTACTTCTTCATACTCTATTTCTTTATATTTATTTATAGAAAGATCATACTCATTGTCTGCTATTTCTTCTTTTTCTACCCAGAACCACTTATCTTCTTTAGTTGGCTCTAGGATATTATCTTTTTTTACTGCTCTCCACTTTTCTATTATATCTGGAATATCTCCATCATCATCAAGTTTATTTCTCTTATCGTCTAGTGAGTATCCATCACTTTCCATGTCATAGAACCATACTTTGTTTGTTTCTCCACCCTTTGTGAATAAAAGTATTGCTGTTGATACTCCGGCATAGGGTTTAAATACTCCTGAAGGCATGGATATTACACCTTCTAGGGCATTTTCTTCTACTAATGTTCTTCTTATTTCTTTATGGGCTTTTGTGGAACCAAATAGTACTCCATCTGGTACTATTACAGCACATCTTCCACCTAAATCTAATATTCTATTTATAAGTTTCATATATAAAAGTTCTGTTTTAGTAGTTTTAGCTCCCTTTACTAATGTAGGATTTATATCTCCCTTATCTACACTTCCTTTAAAAGGAGGATTTGCTAGCACTAATGTATATTTATTTTCTTCTTCATATCTTTTAGATAATGAATCCATTTGCCTTACATTTGGATTATCTATGCTGTGAAGCATTAGATTCATTGAAGCTATTCTAACCATGGATGGATCAAAGTCAAATCCATAGAACATTTCAGTTTTAAAATATTTCCATTCTTCACTGGTCATCATATCTCCAATTTTGTTGTAAAGATTTCCTTCTTCATCTGTAAATACACTTTCAGGTCTTGTATATTTTTCTAATATATATTCTAATGAACTAATCAAAAACCCAGCAGTACCACATGCAGGATCACATATTTTATCTTCTGATGATGGATCCATAAGTTCAACCATCATTCTTATTATGTGTCTTGGAGTTCTAAACTGCCCATTTACTCCTGATGTTGCAAGCTTTGATAAAAGATATTCATATAAATCTCCCTTAGTATCTGCATCATCCATATTTATACCATCTATAAGTCTAACAGATTCTTGTAATAGAGATGGTTTAGGTATCATAAACACAGCATCCTTCATCTCTGCTGTAAAACTTGATTCCTCTCCTCCCATAGATTTTATAAATGGAAAGACCTTTTGTGATACCAATTCGAACATTTCATTTACATCTAAATGTTTAAATTCACTCCACTTCATTAATTCTTCTGGGAAAATTGAAGTATAAGCTCTACCCATTCTATTAGCTTTTTTTTCATTAGCATTATCTATATCATCTAATCTTTTTATAAATAATAAATATGATATCTGCTCTATTACAGTCAAAGGGTTAGATATTCCCCCTGACCAAAAATTATTCCATAGTTTATCAATTTTACTCTTAATATCTGCATTTAACATTACTGTGATTCCTCCTAATTTTAAGATATATAAGTTGCTCTAAAAGGTGATATTAATTCAAAAACATCATCAGCCATTTTCCCAAATATACCATCCACTCCATTTGGGTTAAAGGAGGTATATGGTGCTGCAAACAAGGCTGCAAATGATATTCCTTTATTTTTAGCAATATGATTTTTAATTATTTCTAAAGTTTTAATCTGCGTAGCATTCATTCTTTTATGATGCTTTTGAATAAATTCCTCAAATCTTTTATTTAATTCAATTTCATCAACACCAACAAACCTTCTAATAATACCAACTATGTCATCTTTGTCTATATCTGTTTTACTGGAAAGCTCGTCTATGCTATAAACAAATTCTTCTCCAAATATGGAATATATGCCTTCAATTTCTGTTTGAGAAAGCCTTTCGCCCCTTCTAATTTTATGAATTACTAATTGGTCATTTAATTTATCTTCAATAGCTGTTTTTACTCTTTTTTCATAGGGCTCCATATTAGATCCATAAAGTACTGTTCCAGCACTAATTTCTTTTACTACTGATCCACTATCTTTTATATCCATTACTACAAAAGTTCCTGGTGTATTTCCTTTATGTCTCATTAAATCTCTTAAATCTACCCTTATTTGCTTTAACTTTTCATAACTAAGATTTTCCCAACCTGATGGCTGTAACAATGATTTTACAAGCTCTCTTTTACCATCAAATTGATTTATATTTAATTTTAGTTTTGCTAATTTTTTCATAGTATCATTGATTTCCCTAATTAATGAATCCTTATCATTAGTCTCAAGACTTTGAAGTATTCTATAAATTGAGTTATCAAATAAAATAGCATCTAAATTTTCCTTTGATTCAATCCATTGTATTAATGGTGCTATTTGTAACTTTAACTTTTTAATGAAATCTTCACTTAAATGAGTCCAATACTCTTCCTTTTTAACTTGCTCTATTTTCTTTCTATTCTTTTTTATTTCTATACTCTCCCATGGTAACTCTTCAATATCTGACTTTAACTTTTCTACAAAGTCATTACATATACTTTCTTTATTCTTTGATTTATATATTTCTAAAAGATTGCACATAAGTTCAAATCTAACTTGCATAGATGTTTTTTGTAGTTTTGGAACAAATCCTTTAGGATTCATTTCAAAAAACTCAAAGTTCTTATAGCAGTCAAATATAACAAATTCTGTTTTATCCACTCCATCACCAAATAAGTTATCACATCTTCTTGTTCCTCTTCCTATCATTTGCCAGAATTTAACCTTTGAATAAATGGGTTTTGCAAACACTAAATTAACTATTTCAGGTACATCTATACCTGTATCTAATAAATCTACAGATATAGCTATTCTAGGAAACTCTTCTTCTTTAAAATCTTCTATAAGTCTTTCCTTATCTTTAATTCCTGAATAAATAACCGCTGCCATTTTGCCTTTGTATTGAGGATACATTTCATTGAATAATGAATCTAATAAATTAGCATGTTTTTTATTTTTAGCAAATATAATTGTTTTACCTAAGTAGTCTCCTACTTTAATTCCATTATCCATTAATGTCTTTAATATGTATCTATTAGTGTCCTTATTAGTTATTTTCTTTTCCAGAGCATTTTTATCAAATTCAATTTCGTCTCCATCATAACCTTCATCATCTACCTGTCTTCTTTGTTCTTCTGTCATTTGACTATATTTTATTCCTTTTCTTAAAAAATCTGTAGTAGCATCAATTACCCTTGGCTCAATAAGATATGGTGGTATATGGTTCCAGGCTTCATCTATTGAAAAGTTAAATGTTGGATCTTCGTCCTCACAATTAAATAAATCAAAAGTATTTCTTTCAATAAAATCTACTGGCGTTGCAGTTAATCCTATAATATGTGCATCAAAATATTCTAAGATATCTCTATAAACCTTATATATACTTCTATGGGACTCGTCACAAATAATAAGATCAAAAAAACCCACACTAAACTTACTATAATAATTAATCATAGTTTGATATGTGGAAAAATATAGAGTAGCTTCTCTATTATCTGAGTTTTTACCAGTAAATCTACAGGATATTTGTTCAGGCATAAAAGTTTTAAAGCTATTCTTATCTTCTTTGGCTTGTCTAACAAGTTCATCTCTATCAGCTAAAAATAATACCCTCTTAGCCCAATTTGCTTCCATCATACCTTTAGTTAATGCAATAACAGTTCTTGTTTTACCTGTTCCAGTAGCCATTACTAAAAGAGCTTTTCTATATCCATTAGAGTATCTTTCATATACTCTTTTAATACCTTCTATTTGATATGGTCTACCAGCAATATTTTTATCTATTTCAACTTTATTTAAATCTTTCTTATATTTATGCTTAAAAAATAGTTCTTCTAAATCTTCTAATGTATAAAATCCCCAAATCTGTCTTGGCTCACTATATTTATCATCCCACATATATATTTCATATCCATTGGTATAAAAAACTATTGGTCGAACTTTATAATCTCTTTCAATAGTGTTTGCATATTCTACTGCCTGTTGCCTACCTATAATAGGATCTACAGAAGATTTTTTAGCCTCTACTAAAGCAATTGGATTTCCTTTTTTATTAAATAACACATAATCAACAAAACCTTTTTTACCAATTTCTTTATGGTTTTCTAGTGGAAATTCTAACTGAACTAATTCCTTGTTATTAACATCCCAACCTGCATCTTTTAGCATTATGTCTATAAGTTTCTTTCTAGTTTCTGCTTCATTAAGTTCTAGGGTTTCTTCTATTTCCTTTTCTAACTTTTTATCTTCTTCAGTTGTAACAGCTGTTTTTACTTCTTCTCTAATGACCTTTAATTTATTAGTATGCTCTTCTTTAATTTTTTCCTTTTCCTTAGTATACTCTTCAATATTATATATAGGTTCTTTAACTGTAACTAGCTTTGGTATTTTATAGGTTAATGGTTTTATTGAGGTATCCTTTGTTACCTTAATATAGAACCAAGCAGATATCTTATACATAGAAAGTAAACATTCTAAAGCATGCTTTTTATTTTCATATCCTTCATGGTTAGCCTTATTACCATAACGTCTTACTATATCAAATAAATCTGGAATAGCTCCATTTATTCCTGATTTTCTTAAGAGTTTAATTTTATCATCTTGATTAGCAAATTGAGGAGCTTCAATTTTTAAAACTGCTAAAATATAATCTATTATTTGTTCTCCAAACATACGCATTTTTAACATAGATGCATTATTATCTGTATGAAGATACCTTTCTGCTTGCGTACCTAGTTTGGCTAATATTGGCCATTTTTTATTTAAAAAAGTAAAATTAGACATCCTAATCCCCCTCATTCTATCTTTTTTACTTCTCAAAAATCTTTAATCCCCATTTATAATCCCACCTATTAGTATAATTCATATCTACTTCAAATAACTTACTTTAATATTATATTACATATCATTTCAACAAAATTCAATATACAGCATAGTAATTATAATCATTTCTTACAATTACTATAATTATATACTAAATTTTTGTTTTACAATTCACTCTATCATGTTTCACTTTTAAATCACCCTTTCTATTAATAAAAACAAAAGCATTGCAATTTCTTGCAATGCTCTCCTCTGATTGCCACCTTCAACTTGGACAACATTACTTTATTCCAAATTGAACTTATATTTTTAATATAATATTCATGAGGAAATAACATCCTATTGAGGAACATATCCTCTCATGGTTATATATATAAATATAATCTTCAACATCATTTTTTACATCTTCTATTGTCATGTATATTTTTCCCGTAAGACATTCATCTTGTAAATATCTAAGTTAAAACTGTCCATTTCAATTAGGAGGCCTATAGGTTATTAGTTATTCACTAATAATTGCTCCCACTCGATTTTTACTGATTTATTGTATTTTGAGATGTGTATTTCTCAAGGTTTATAGTTTTGGTTTTATTTGATTTATTGCTGTTTATTTAGGGCTTTGGAGTTTTTAGTACTATTGAATACTAATGAAACTTTATATTAATAGATTAAAATATCATCTTAATCTATTATATTATTTATCATTTTTATTTAATTTTTATGAATCTTATATTATAAAAGCAAAAGTATACATTCACTAGTATTAATTATATTTTGCTTTAAGCATAATAGATATCTCATTCTCCATGTCAAACTTTTCTGCTAATAAAACACAATAATTAACTATTTCCACCGCACTCCCATGAAGGTCTATATAAAGGTCTTCTCCTACTTGATACGGAGAGTTCATATTCTCTTTGGTATTGCTAACTCTTCTCTTAGATATTCCTTCAAAATCTTTATGTAAAACTAAAGATTTGAAGATTTCCTTATCCAAATAATACAACTCGTCACTTGTTTTTCGAAGTAGATCTCTCCATGAATCTATCGAGTATTCCATGCCTCCAATTATTACCTTCCTTGGTACCTCACCTGTGAAATTTGTTCCATCTATCAGATTATATTCTATATCATAGTCAAATTCTTTAGAATCACCCATAGGTTTGTTGTATTCAATTGGAAGATGCCAAATCTCATTTGCAATATCAAACATCTTATTCGCTCTATCTTTTATACTAACTTCATTCCATTCTGTGTAATTGCTAATATTTCTACTTATAGCGATATTTGAACTTGAAAGAACTTCTTTTTTATCTTTAAAATTCTTATTTGAAAGATTTCCATTATAAGCAGTTAATGTTAGGTTACCAATGGTATGCAAATATTCCATATGTATCTCATCATATTTTTTCCCTAGGTCCCTTCTCCAAATTGGAGTTAACTTCTGAGGCATTATATGTTCTATTGTAATATCCTTGTTTAAAGAAATTACCTCTTTATTTTTGTGTTTTTCTAACTGATATAATGTATACATATCTAACTTCGTAGCATAAAAATTTTTATTAGTAAAAGCAGATTTAAACTCTTCATTTCTAGGGAATATTGCAGTACCTGATTTCTTTGTTAAAATTTCTAAAACCTTCTCTTTATATGTATCTTTTGTATTTTTTTTGAAATCATTTGGAAATGCTCCAAACACTTTATTTAATGCATTAGTTGCATATCCACATACCATTCTTCTATATAGATATGAAATAAATACTTTTAAAATATCAACCAATTCATCAATATTAATTGTTTTATATTCAAAGCAATCTTCAAATACAAAAAGTAATGTAGGATAGATAACAGTAGACTTCAATTGCTGAATTTGCTGTAATAAGTCATTTATCGATGCATACGGACTTTTGCAAAGTAAAAACCACGAATAATATTTCGAATATACTAGTAAGTCTTCTAGCACCCCTTCTTCATCTACATCATTATTATCCTTTAGATAATCTTTAAATTCATTGTATACATTGTTTTTTACAGGAATTCTTCCAGTTTTCATAGTTAAGTAATCTCTAACAAAATCTGAAATTCTAGCATTTGTTATCTTGTTTTCTATCTTTAACCAATATTCATTATACAAAAAATTTTGTTTTTCATAACTATGATTCATAAGTAAATAATTTCTTATTAAATCTGCTTGAGTAAGTGAAAGTCCAGTAGAATTCAAACTTTCGAATATCATTTGAGGATTTTCAGATTTTTTCCCTTTATCCAAAGAAATGAATACGATATCAATATAATTTAATGCCTCATATATCTGAACAGGTTTAAACTCTGAATCTTCTATTAGTTTTTTGAATAATTTATAATTATTAATTATATTTGAATCCGAACTAGTTACTTGTCCACTTATTATCTGTTCATAAGCTGCCCTATCACTTTCAATTGATTTTAGTTTTATTCTATATTTTTCTGGAGCATTTCTATTAGTTAAGAAACTTTCTAAAATATCTTGTTTTATATAGTCTTCCTCTATTGAATCATACAATGCTTTTATTAATAACATTATACTGGTAATTCTTTGTTGACCATCTATTAATATATATTCTGTGAAAGTTGGAAGTGTTCTTTCAACAACAAAAACAATAGTGCCTAAAAAATGTTCTATCTCATTGTTAGCTGAAGCAATATTTTCAATATCTTTAAATAACCTCTCACATTGTGAATTTTTCCAATCATAGTTTCTTTGATATACAGGTATATTAAAAGTACGTTTATTGGCATTTATTAATTCAACTAATCTAATTTTACCCGCTTCCATTTGTATCCTCCCTTTTCTAACAAATCTCAATAGTTATAATCTCATATCACAAAAACCCTTCTCAAATGCTTGTGGAAATTGAAATAATTTTTCTCCACTTTCAAACTTAACTATAATTCTACCACCTTCTTTATCTAAATCCATAACTTCACCAACTCAAAATTTTTTATGATTTACTTTATCTCCTACAAAAACTTTATCTGTATAATCTATTTTTTTCACTTTCTTTTCTTCTGGAGAATTTTCAGCTACTAATGGTAATGCATATTCTATATGTGAATTTTTATTAAAATTAGTACCAATACATAACTAAAACCCATAGCAAACTTTATTTTATAAAGTTTTTCTTTATATTCCTAAAGTCATTATATCATGAATTTATTATAAATAATAAATCGAAGTAGATGATTCTACTATAAACAGGTTCAATTAATCTGCTTATAATAGGATTATTTTCTGATAAAACAAAAGCATTGCAATTTCTTACAATACTCTCCTAAATTATTCATTTTTAATTTCTATTATGTTAAATTTTTTGTAATGCCAATAAAAAAAATTATCCTTAGCTATTAGTTATTCACTAGTATTATTCCCACTCTATTTTAAACGTACAGCATATAAGAGAAAATGTATTAAAATCACGGAGCTTGGAGCAGTATTAAGGAAGACAAAACGTATTAAATAAAAACAAAAGTGCAATTTTTCAACTAGTCAAACTTGTTATATACTAAAATATAATTTCTAAAATTCAATATTCATTAACTATAGACGCTCAAAATTAGCGTCTATTTTTTAACACCCTTGCTTTTAATATATGGTATAATTATGAAAATGGCATTAATATATTATAAATATATTTGTGTTTTAAGTATGAATAAACAATTAATTAGTGAACAAGATTCTTATTAGAGAGTGGTGATAGGATGTCATACACAGTTAGATCAACTGAAAAATTAAGAAAACCTGGTGCAGATATGGAGACAAAGGCACTTCTCTACTTAATGAATTTCTGTATTGATAGCGATGAAATTCATTATTTTACAGTTGACTTTTTTAATGATTTGACGGGTATGGATAGAGCATCCTCTAAACTATGGGATATCCAATCCAAAGGAGCTTCAAACTCATCTCCCAAAGAGATTGGTAAAGAACTGGTAACACTTTATAAAAACTATTTAAGTACCCTAACTTTTCACAATTACATACTGTTTTTAGGAGGCGTAACTTCTAGTTTAAGAATTGATGACACAAAAAATATCTTTAATATAGACAATATTAAATTATCTGCACAATCTAAATTAATGGATGGTTTAAAAGAGGAATGCAACAATAAAACCTATATTGATAATAACATGGTATCAGAACAAAGCATAAAAGATTTTTTAAGAGAAGTTGTTTTCGTAGTTGACGACAAAAGTCCAAGTGATTATGTAAAAGCTATAATAAAAGATCATCCTCATATTATTCCTGATGAAAATATCCTCAATGCTATTTTTAACGAAATTAGAGATGAACAATCTAGTAAGAAAAATGGTCATGCAATAGAAGGTATAATTATTTCTACATGCGATGAATCACTTAACTTTTACCGTCATTTGACAAATAGTGAAATTAGATTAATGACGTTACAAAGAATTATCAACCGAAACCCAATTGCTAAAGGTGTTCCTCAACCTTTTATATCAATTCTAAATCAATGCCCTCCCGAAAAGCAAATTGACATGATTGATGAATGTAAAAGTTCACTGTGTGGAGCTTTGTTTAATAAAAATGCCGCACAGAGCTTTTGGGAAATATTTGAACAGATATACTTACTCATATTAAATAATCCTACATTTGATGTGCAAAAATTATTTGTCAATCTAGATCGAGATTTAATAAATAAGTGTCCAGATTTTGATACACTATCAGTTAAATATTTTATTTCAGTTATTAAGGAGGGAATTCAACAATGATTATTAAAAAAATAGCTGTAGGTAACTCAGACGAATCATTTATAGAAGATTCTTTATCTAATGATTTTAATATTATATCCAGTGATGATAATAATAAAGGGAAAACCATAGTCATACAATCCCTTATGTACGCATTAGGAAATGAACCAACATTCCCTTCCTCATTTCTATATAAAGATTATTTTTATTTTGTTGAATTTGAATTACAAGAAAAAAATTATAAGATTTGTAGGAAATTAGATGGGTTTGTATTGAAGACATCATCAGATTTAATGTTATTTGATAATGTATCTGAATTTAAAAGATATTGGAATAAACATATCTTTAGATTGCCACACATATATAAAAATGAAGTATTACGAATAACAGATCCATTACTTTATTTGCAACTTTTCTTCGTTGGGCAAGATAAGAAAGCTACCTTTAATATTTCTAATTCAGGATATTATAACAAAAAAGATTTTCTTAATATGCTCTTTGATTTTTGCAGTCTAGGTTCACAACAACAAAGTCCAGAAGAAATCAAATTTACTAAAAAACAAATTTCCGATTTAAGCGAAGAGCGAAAAACTCTTTTGAAACAAAATAAAATATTAAACTCTAATAAAACCGCTGCTTCTTATTTAAGTTTAATAAGTGATAAAAAGTCTTTTAGTGAAAAGATTAAAACCATTGACAATATCTCGAAAAGAATAACTGAACTACGAAAAGAACGAAATATATCTGCAACTAGAAAAGCTCGTTGGGAAACTACAGTTAAAGAGCTTCGCTCACTCAACAGGACTCTAGATATAGGAGAATTAAGATGTATGGATTGCGGATCCATAAATATTTCTTTCAGCACAGCACAAAAAGAAAGTTTTAGTTTTGATGTTTCTTCAGTTGGTATGAGAAGAGAAATTCTAAATTCGATAGCAGAAAAATTAGATTCATATAATGAAGAGATTCAAAAACTGACTTTATTAATAAATGTTGAACAAGAGAAACTACAGCACATACTGTCTGACAATGATATTTCTCTAGAAACAATTGTGGCATATAAAAACGAAGTAGTCGACGCATCAGATGCTGAAGAAAAAATAAGGAAAATTGATTTTCAAATAGATGAACTAAAAGATCAAATCACTTCACATGACGGTAAATTAGAAAATCAAAAGAGCAACAAACACAGTTAATAGATTCAATTTCTTCTCTAATTAGAAATACTTATACCACTATTGATCCAAGCAGTAATGCAATTATTGAAGGTTTATTTACAAAACGAGATGAAGTTCTATCAGGTAGTGAAGCAACAGTTTTCCATCTGGCAAAACTATATGCAATTCAAAAATGTACAAACCACACTTTCCCAATAATTGTCGACTCTTTTAGAGCGGAAGATTTATCTAGTACAAAAGAAAAAATTGTATTGGATTTATTCAATGAATTAGAAAATCAAAAGATTTTTACTACAACTCTAAAAAGTGAAGAATTAAACAAGTACGAAAATATTTCATATATAAATAACATTGATTATACTAGCCATAAACCAAGTAAAATGTTAAGCAAGGATTTTAATATTAAATTTAAGAAATTGCTAGCAGATTTATCTATAAAACTAGATTAATCATACCAGAAATTTTGTAATAGTTTTTTTAGTACTATCAATATGGTGTATTTGAAATAAATTTTAGGATGTTCAGAAATGAGCGTCTTTTTTCTTACCCTAAATTAGGCAAAATAAATGAAAGTAGTTGTTATTATCGTATACAGACTACAAGAACGCTCTCCCCCCCTCCCGCTAAGTATCTTTATCAAGTTAATAAAATAATCAAAATCATAGAAATAAATGTAAGCGTCAAAGTTTTAGTGCCTACTTTTATAGTATTACATGTATTAAAATATCCTAGTAAGGCAAAAATATGCTTTACTAGGATTAATTTTATTTCTTATCTTTAATTTTCATATTTTCAGGAATCTTATTACTCCAAGGCATAAGATTCTCTAAGTTTTCGCTATCGGATATATCTATCCTTGATAGATTATCAAACAGATATACTAAGTACCTTTCTACAACCAAATTATTAGCCTTGGCAGTTTCAACAATACTATAAATATTGCTACTTGCAGTTGCACCTTTAGCAGTATTTGCAAAAAGGAAGTTTTTTCTGCCTATTACAAAAGGCTTAATAGCTCTTTCAGCTGCATTATTATCAACTTCTAAAGAACCATCTAATAGTACATTTTTTAATCCTGGTAAATGCTTTTTAGCATAATCAAGTGCTTTACCTAACGGACTTCTTGGAAGAGCATCTTTTATTTCTCTTTCAACATAATTAATAAAATTATCTATAATTGGAGCTAGTTTCTCAGCTCTTATTTTAAATCTAATATCACAGTAATTTTCATCATTTGAATGGGTTTCTCTAAGTTCTTTTTCAAGTTTATAAATTTGCTCACAATAATTAAACCCTATTATTGCTCTAGAATTTTTTAGGGCTTCTTCATCTAAATCTACTATTATATTATGAAAATATCTTCTTATGTGAGCCAAGCAATATACTCTTGTAGCTCCGTTAACGGAATTGTATCCATTATATCCATCCGTTTGGAGAAAACCTTTAAAATCTCCTAAAAAATTTTTAGGGCAAGAGCTTGATCTAGTGCGTTGGTAATCATATAAGATCACAGGCTTAGATTTGGTATTACTCATATATAACCACATATATTTCTTGGTTTTTGAATCCTTACCGTTATCATTAATTACCTTTAAGGTTGTTTCATCAGCATTAATGTAATTACGGCTAAGCAATTCTTTTTTCATATGGTTATATATTGGCTCTAAAGCATCTGCTGCAGACATAGTCCAATTGCATAGAGTTTGCCTTGAAAGGCTAGCGCCCATCATATCGAAGTAAGTTTCTTGCCTATAAAGTGGCATTGCATGTTGATATTTAAGTATTAGAGTATGTGCAATTAACTCATTTGAGGCCATACTATTATAAAAAATAGTTTTAGGTGCTTCTGGTGAAACTATTTTACTTTCACCAGTGGCTCTTTCGCATGTTTTACAAGCGTAGCTATAAATAACATGCTCATCAATTATTAATTTAGCAGGAATATATTTAACAATCTCTTTTCTAGATTTAACTCCGATAGGAGTAAGCTCTTCACCACATTCCTTGCAGTTAAGATCATCACCTTCTAATTTATGTTCAACAACAACTCTTTCTAAATTAGCTAAATTGTCTTTTTTTCCAGTATAATTACTTTTCTTAGCTCTTTTATATATAATTTCTTCTAAAGTAGGTTCTTCCACCTTTGTATCACTAAACTTTTCAGCTTCGTTAAAAAGAGATAATTGGTTAGCATCTACTTGTTCACTGGATGCTCCAAATATCTTTCTATTTCTATTAGATATAACACCTTTTAATAATTCTAATTCATTTTTAAGTTTTTTTATTTCTTCATCTTTTGAGCTTAATTCTTTATCTTTTTTATTAATTTGATTTTCCATTTTCTCAATTAATGCTTTTGTATTTTCATCAAGCTCATTAGTTAAAATTTCGTGACTCATAGTTACCTCGTTAGTTTTATTTGATACTTTTATTATACCACAAAACCCTTGAAACTACTATACTTCAAGGGTTCAAAGTTGATATTTTTTTAATAATAGTTACTTGCTTTTACAGGTTTAAATTTAGATTTTGTTCTTACTTCATAGCCTTTTAAAAGCCAACGTAATTCATCAATATTAATCTTTAATGCATCGTCAGCTGTCGCTGGCCATTTGAAGCGATTAGCTTCTAAACGGTGATAATATAGCCAGAACCCTTCATCAAAGTGAAGAATTTTTAATTTATCCATTTTCTTGTTACAAAAAACAAATAGCGCTTTATCAAAAGGGTCTAACTTAAATTGGTTTTGTACTATCATAACTAACCCATCAATACTTTTTCTTAAATCCGTATAGCCGCAGGCAAGATAGACTTTTTCTACCTTATCTATATTTAACATTTTAGAATTAACTCCTTAATTATTGCTGTTATTAAAGTAGCTTCGCTGACAATTAGCATTGCCTACATTAATTTTTACTTCTTTTAATGTAGAGTTATCTTCTTTAATATTATCAATTTTACTATTCAGAGAAATAGCCTGAAAAATAGTTTCTTTACTTTTAGCTATTTTTTCTACTCTTTTTTTATGGTAATAAAATTGACTTTTATTAAGGTTATTTTCAGCACAGAAATCTTTCACTGTTATTGTATCTTTAACAGAGTTAAATTTATTTAAATATTCCTCCCAAGAATCATTATCTAATTTTCTATACATAAGTAAACCTCCCATTGATAATCTTTTACTTAAGTTTATCAATGAGAGGTTGTGTTTTCTAGGTGCTTAATTTTTTACGCTTACGTTAAAACATACTTTATACTGACGCTGATTGAAGTTCTGCTTAAAACCAATGCCAACCTCTATATCTTAGACCAAAGAATGCTGACTTAGCAGACTTAGAATCCGTAATGAAAAATGTCTACTACAAAAAAGAGGATATGCTTGCCCCTTCCCCAATAAACTAGACACTATAAACTCGTTATTTCTTGCTTTTTCGTAGTTTTTCATTATATTTCATTTTTTAAGCGGCTTTATCTTTTTTAAGTGCGTTGTTGTAGTATTCTTCTGGAGTTAGGTAGCCATTAGAAGCATGTATCCTTTGGCGGTTGTAAAATATCTCAATATACTCAAATACAGCTGCACGGGCTTCCTAGCGTGTTTTAAAGTGTTTTCCATAGAGCCATTCGCATTTAAGCTTACCCCAGAAGGCTTCCATAGGAGCATTATCCCAACAGTTACCCTTACGACACATGCTATAAACAAATTGATACTTATTTATTAAATTTTGGTAATCATTTGAACAGTACTGGGAACCTCTATCTGAGTGCAGAATTACCTCTGATGGTTTTCCTACTCGTTAATAAGCGTCATTTAACGCGTTAATTACTAATTCTTTTGTCATTCTTTCGCTCATAGATAAACCTACAATCTTTTGTCCGCATAGATCCATAATTGCAGCTACATATAGCCAACCCTCATCTGTATAAACATATGTTATGTCACTTACCATCTTTTGATTAGGTTTGTCCACAGAAAAATCTCTGTCGAGTATGTTTTCTGCTACTGGAAGCTTATGATTAGAGTTTGTTGTAGCTTTAAACTTCTTTGTAACCTTTGATTTTATGCCATTTTCATGCATTATACGCTCTATACGTTTGTGATTTATTGGAGGGTTTTTGCCATTATTCAGTTTTTTAGCTATTTTTATTGAGCCATAAACTTTACCACTCTTATTGTGGATATCTTTAATTTTGCCTAAGAGTATTTTATTTTCTTTAGATCTGTTGCTCTCAGGTCTTTTATCCCATGCATAGTAACTGCTTCTTGATACACAGAGAACCTCACACAGCTTCGCTACTCGATGTTTGTTACGGTTAGCCTTGATAAACTCAAATCTCTTTACTTGAGATTCTTGACGAAGAAGGCCGCCGCTTTTTTTAATATTTCAACTTCCTCTTTGAGCTCTCGGTTCTCTCTTTCTAGCTTTCTCAGTTTTTCGTCCTCTGGACTCAGGTTTCCGCTACCAGGAAAAGGGGCATTTGGCGACTGTCTATACTTCTTTACCCAGCCTTGCATTGTTGTTGGCTTTACTCCTAATTCTTCAGCCACCTTTGATACTGATTCACCTGTTCTCTCGATCCTCTTTACTGCTTCTAACTTAAATTCTGCACTATACTGTTTATTCATTCGTATCATTCCCTTCACTTTTAGTATACCACGAGTTCCTCGTGTCTACCAAAATGGGTAAGGGTCACCACTTGTACCAAAAGGTTACGACTTCATCAGTAAAATATCCTCATTATACTCCAATAGACCTTAAGAGTAGTGTTATAATAATAAAAAGCCACATTTGAGGAGGTATAATATGTCAGAGCGTGCTTACAGCTTGGAATTAAATAGAAGTATAAGTGCAAAACAAGCAAGTGATTTTTCAATAAATGGACGATTACACGACAAACGTGCATTTCAATGTAGTGACCCAAACTGTCGAATTAATATGACTTGCACAAACTGGAATAAAAAAGGTATACGATACTTTTTTACACCATCATCTCAAGAAGAACTCCATGTCATTGGATGTAGTGAATTGTCTGAAGAAGAAGTTAAAGAACAAGAAAAACTTGAAAGCGATCTTGCCAAAAAATCTATTAAAAAAAATGGATTAATTAGGATGACGAAATCAGTTGGTAAAGCGAAAAGCAATGATAAAATTAATTTAACAACAGAATTAACTAATGAGCAAACTAACCGAACAACTAGCTCAAAAAGTAAAGTGAAAAACGAAGCAAGACACGTCTACCCTATTGCGAGTTTTGTCAATTTATTTGAAGATACTGAACTAGACAAAGATTCACAAATCATTGTCATCGAAAATGAAAAAATTTCATTGAACGAATTGTTTTTAGAAAGCAAAAATAACTTTGTTCCATACAACCGAACTCGAATAATTTACGGGGAAGCAGTAATCAGAACTGCTGAGTTTGGTGATAATATGCTAGAAATTGAATTCATTAATAGTAAACTACCAAAAATCTATTCAAATATAAAGTCGGTATCTAAGAATAAATCTACATCTCAATTAAAAAAATTCTTAGACACAAACAAAAAAGTAGTTGTCTATTATCGAGGAAAATTAATTAAAAACGGTACTAAGTTTGAATCATTCAATGATAGTGTATTTAAAGATATCTACTTTTAGTTTGGAAACTAAAACGCAGTCTGTGACTGTGACGTACGAAGCGAAAGTCACAGTCACAGACTAGCGTCGTTTCAAAATCCGCAGACTGGAAAAAGATGATTTTGGCTATCCGATTGAACACCTTTACAGACAAACAGGAACAGCTTAAATGATCATTTTCTTACATTTCTATAGTATCATTTATACATACCTACTATGAATCAAGAAAATTGGATAGAGTCCCGCGTGAAGCTGTAGAAGAAATTCTTAGAATTAAGTTTTCAGATGAAAACAGGTCTGATTAGTTTTTTCACGGTAAAGAGTAAAAACTATGGCTAAAGACCCAATTAAAAAAGCAAAGAATTGAACTTACTATTTTCGTGCAAATTTAGGATATGATTTCACGGGAAAGAAGATCCCGAAATATCGTAGCGGTTTCACTACTAAAAAAGAAGCAAGGGAATAATACTCTAAGTTAATACTTAGGTTATTTAAGGAATGAAGAAATTAAAAAAGTGCAATAAAAATGTAACGAAAAATAAAAAAGAGCTGAAACCCCTTATCATTAAAGGGTTTCTGGCTCTCCTGTAACTATTCCCACTCAATAGTTGAAGGTGGTTTTGAAGTTACGTCATAAACAATTCTGTTTACTCCTTTAACTTCATTTACTATTCTTATGCTTACTTTGTCTAAAACTTCATAAGGAATCTTAGCCCAATCTGAAGTCATTCCATCGGATGAGTTTACTGCTCTTAATCCAATTGTATGGGAATAAGTTCTTTCATCTCCCATTACTCCAACAGATCTTATATTAGGTAAACATGCAAAGTATTGCCATATCTTTTCGTCTAATCCAGCATTTGCAATTTCTTCTCTAAAAATAGCATCTGCTTCTCTGACAATTTCTAATTTTTCTTCTGTTACTTCACCTAAAACTCTTATTCCTAAACCTGGTCCTGGGAAAGGCTGTCTCCAAACTAATTTATGAGGTATTCCTAATTCTTCCCCAACTTTTCTAACCTCATCTTTAAATAAATCTCTTAGTGGTTCTATAAGTTCAAATTCTATGTCCTCTGGTAATCCACCTACATTGTGATGACTTTTTATAGTTGCAGAAGTTCCTGTACCACTTTCTACTACATCCGGGTATATAGTTCCTTGTACTAAATAATCTATTTTGCCTAGTTTATTAGCTTCTTCTTCAAAAACTCTTATAAATTCTTCTCCAATTATTTTTCTCTTTCTTTCTGGTTCTGTTACACCTTTTAATTTTCCTAAGAATCTATCTTGTGCATTTACTCTTATTAAATTCATTTGGAATTTTTCTTTAAATACACTTTCAACTTGATCTCCTTCATCTTTTCTAAGTAAACCATGGTCTACAAATATACATGTAAGTTGATCTCCTATTGCCTTATGCACTATTACAGCCGCTACAGAAGAATCCACCCCACCAGATAATGCACAAATTACTTTTTTATCTCCAACAAGTTCTCTAATTTCATTTATTTTTTCTTCTGCAAAGGAGGTTACAGACCAATCTCCCTTTAATTCACATATATTAAAAAGGAAGTTTTTTAACATTTTCTTTCCAAAAGGAGTGTGTTCTACTTCTGGATGGAATTGAACCCCGTATATTTTTTTATCTTCATTTGCCATAGCTGCCACTTTACATCCATCTGTATAAGCTACTATGTTAAAGTCTGAAGGTATCTCTGATACATAGTCTGTATGACTCATCCAACATTCTTGTTCTTTGTCTATACCTTCAAATAAACTACATTTATTATCTAAATTTACAACAGTCTTTCCATATTCTCTTACTTTAGCACTTTCAACTTTACCACCTAAAGTAAATGCTGTTAGTTGTTGTCCATAGCATATTCCTAAAACAGGTACTCCTATTTCAAAAATTTCTTTGTCAATTTTAGGAGTATTTTCTCCATAAACACTGTTAGGACCACCGCTAAATATTATTCCCTTTGGATTTTTTTCTTTTATTTTTTCCATTGAAGTACTATATGGAATTATTTCACAATATACATTATTTTCTCTTACACGTCTTGCTATAAGTTGACTGTATTGTCCACCGAAATCTACTATAAGAACTAATTCTTTTTTCATAATAATTAGTTACCTCCAAACTTTTTAATTATGCGTTAGTACTGTAATTTGGTGCTTCTTTTGTTATTGAAATATCATGTGGGTGACTTTCTCTAAGTCCTGCAGAACTTTGAACTACAAATCTTGCATTTTCATATAAATCTTTCAATGTTTTGGCTCCTAAATATCCCATACCTGAACGTATTCCACCAACTAATTGGTATACTGTATCTGATAAATATCCCTTATATGGAACTCTGCCTTCTACACCTTCAGGAACTAGTTTTTTATTGTCTTCTTGGAAATATCTATCTCTGCTTCCACAAGCCATAGCTGCAAGAGATCCCATTCCTCTATAAACTTTATAGCTTCTTCCTTGATATATTTCAGTTTCTCCTGGGGATTCAGCACAACCTGCAAGTAATGATCCCATCATACAAACACTTGCTCCAGCTGCTAATGCTTTTACTATATCTCCTGAATATTTTATTCCACCATCTGCAATAACAGGTATTCCATGTTTTTGTGCTTCTTCAACACAATCCATTACCGCTGTTAATTGTGGCACTCCAACTCCTGCAACTACTCTAGTTGTACATATAGAACCTGGTCCTATACCTACTTTTACACAATCTGCACCAGCTAGTATTAAGTCTCTTGTAGCTTCTGGTGTTGCAACATTTCCTGCTATTATTTGAAGTTCTGGATATGCTTCTTTTATTTTTCTTACTCCTTCTAATACGCCTTTAGAATGACCATGAGCTGTATCAATAGTTATAACATCTACTTGAGCTTCAACTAAAGCTTTTACTCTTTCAAGCATATCTGCAGTTACACCAACAGCTGCACCGCATAGTAATCTTCCTTTATCATCTTTAGCACTATTAGGATACATTTTTATTTTGTCTATATCCTTTATTGTTATTAATCCTTTTAAATAGAAATTTTCATCTACAAGAGGTAGTTTTTCTATTTTATGTTTTTTAAGAATTTCTTTCGCTTCTTCTATTGTAGTATTTTCTGGAGCTGTTATTAAATCTTCATCAGTCATTAGTTCTGATATTTTTTTACTATAATCATCTTCGAAAACTATGTCTCTATTAGTTATTATTCCAACTAGTTTTCCTTCAACTGTTATAGGCACACCAGATATTCTGTATTTGCTCATTAAATCAAGGGCATCTTGTAATTTTTTATCTGGAGATAAGTGGAATGGATCTGTAATTACTCCATTTTCTTGTCTTTTTACTTTATCTACTTCTTCCGCTTGCTTTTCAATTGACATATTTTTATGTATTATACCTATACCGCCTTCTCTTGCCATTGCAATAGCCATTCTAGATTCTGTAACAGTATCCATACCTGCACTTATTAATGGTATATTTAATTTTATTTTTTTTGTTAAATTAGTATTTAAAAGAACATCTTTAGGTAATACTTCTGATTTGTTAGGTATTAGTAGAACATCATCAAAAGTATATCCTTTCTTTAATATTATAGCCATTTAACCCAACTCCTTTTTATTTATAAATTTAAAGTACAAAAAAACATGCTTCCTTCTTGATTATAAGTGAATAAGCATGTTTGACTACAGCAATGCTTTATTCACTCATAGTCAGAAGTTTAAGGCTTCTGGTAGATACTCCCTACCTTATTAAGGGGATATATGAGTCAATAATTTATTATGTACTTTATTTAATAGTATTTTTAAATCTTTAGTACTTTGTAATTCTATATATTTATTTTTAAACTTTTGCTTATTTACACTATTTTATTTATTAAATTGAGTTTTGTCAATTATAAAACCTAATTTCATCAAATTTAAATAATTCTAAATATATTAAAAATTATATTTTCTCCATAGAATACGCATATAATAGACGAAATAGCTATATATGGGACAAAAGCTATAGCATCTTTCCTACTTTTTACTTTTGTAATCATTAAAATAATAGATATAATAGCTCCTATAAAGAAACTGAGAAAAAGCAATAAAAAGCAATGTTTTAATCCTAGAAAAACACCTGATATAAAAATAACTTCTACATCACCCCATCCCATTCCATTGGTTAATAATATTATAATACATATTATTAACGCTGGCATAAAACCTGCTAAAAAATAATTATAAAATATAAAGTTTATTTTATCTCCTTCCATAAAAAACAAACCTATTCTTAAAAATATTATTGTAAGTATAGTATTAAAATAAACATACTTTGTTTTAAAATCTATAATTGCAACAATTATTAAAAAACATATAAATATACAGTACTTAATAAATTCAAAAGATAATTCATACTTAAAATATAAAAGTAAAAACATACTTCCTGTAAAAAATTCTATAAGTAAATACTGTATAGGTATCTTTACGTTACAATGCCTACATTTTCCTCCTAACTTTATATAACCTACAATTGGAATATTATCTTTAATTTTTATTTTATTTTTGCAATTTTCACAATGAGATGCTGGATATAATATACTTTTACCTTTAGGTATTCTATTTATACAGACATTTAAAAAACTGCCTATTATTGTTCCATATATAAACATAAATATACTCATAGCTATTCTATCTCCCAACTTCTTAATTTTCTATAATTATATCCACTTTCTAGATTTAATTAACAATAATTAAGACAAAAATAAAACTGTTAACAGATATTTATCTGTTAACAGTTTTATAAAACTATATATTACCTATTAATACATTCCATCCATCATTCCAGGAGCTCCTGGCATTGGTTTATCATTTTTTTCTGGAATATCACTTATAGCAGCTTCTGTTGTTAAGAATGTTGATGCTACGGATGCTGCATTTTGTAATGCTGATCTTGAAACTTTTGTAGGATCTACTATTCCTGCTTTTATCATATTTACATATTCATTATTTAAAGCATCATATCCAATTCCATCTTCACTATTTTTAACTTTTTCTATAATTATTGAACCTTCTACTCCTGCATTGCATGCAATTTGTCTTACTGGTTCTTCTAATGCTTTTTTAATTATGTCAATACCTAATTTTATGTCATGATTTTCTGAGTCTAATTTTTCTACCTCTTTTATAACCATAGCATAAGCTGTTCCACCACCTGGAATTATTCCTTCTTCAACAGCTGCTTTTGTTGCTGCTAGAGCATCTTCTATTCTTAATTTTCTTTCTTTTAATTCAGTTTCTGTAGCTGCTCCAACTTTTATTACTGCTACTCCACCTGCAAGTTTTGCAAGTCTTTCTTGTAATTTTTCTGCATCAAATTCTGAAGTTGTTTCTTCGATTTGAGCTTTTATTTGATTTACTCTATCTTCAATTTCTTTCTTATTTCCTTTTCCATTAACTATAGTAGTATTTTCTTTAGTTATTTTTACTGATTCTGCTCTTCCTAGCATATCTATTGTTACGTCTTTTAAATCTCTTCCTATTTCTTCAGAGATTACTTGACCACCAGTTAATATAGCTATATCTTGTAACATTTCTTTTCTTCTGTCACCAAATCCTGGAGCTTTAACTGCTACACATGTAAAGGTTCCTCTTAATTTATTTACAACTAATGTTGCTAATGCTTCTCCTTCGATGTCTTCAGATATAATTAATAATTTCTTTCCTTGTTGAACTATTTGTTCAAGTACTGGAAGAATTTCTTGTATGTTAGTTATTTTTTTATCAGTTATTAAGATATATGGATCATCTAATGAGGCTTCCATTTTTTCTGTATCAGTTACCATATATGGGCTAACATATCCTCTGTCAAATTGCATTCCTTCAACAACATCTAATTCTGTTCCCATAGTATTGGATTCCTCTACAGTGATAACCCCTTCGTTACCAACCTTATCCATAGCATCTGCTATAAGCTTACCGATTTCTTTATCATCAGCTGATATAGAAGCTACTCTTGCTATATCTTCTTTTCCTTCAACTGGTTTTGAAATTTCTTTTATACCCTTAACTGCTTCTTCAACAGCCATTTTTATTCCACGTCTTACAAGCATTGGATTTGCTCCACCTGTAACGTTTTTAAGTCCTTCTCTTATTATTGCTTGTGCTAATAAAGTTGCTGTAGTTGTTCCATCTCCTGCTACATCATTAGTTTTAGTTGCAACTTCTTTTACTAATTGTGCTCCCATATTTTCATAAGCATCTTCAAGTTCTATTTCTCTTGCTATTGTAACACCATCATTAGTTATAAGTGGTGCTCCAAATTTTTTATCTAAAATAACATTTCTTCCTTTTGGTCCCATAGTAACTTTTACTGTATTAGCAAGCATATCTACACCTTTTTGCATAGCTCTTCTTGCATCTTCACCAAACATTATACTCTTTGCCATTTCCATACCTCCTAAATCTGATCTTGTAAATTTTTAAGTTTTATTCTAACACTGCTAAGATATCATCTTGTCTTAAAATTGTATATTCTACATCATCTACTTTTACTTCGTTACCTGCATATTTTGAGAATAGTACTCTATCTCCTACTTTTACTTCCATTTTTACTTCTTTTCCGTCAATAACTCCTCCAGGTCCTACCGCTATTACTTCAGCTTCTTGTGGTTTTTCCTTTGCAGTTCCTGGTAGAACTATTCCGCTTTTTGTAGTTTCTTCAACTTCGATTCTCTTAATAACAACTCTGTCTCCAAGTGGTCTAATTTTCATTTAAACCCCTCCTTAATATATTTTAAAATATTAAAATTATTATCTTTTATTATTAGCACTCACTCATATTGAGTGCTAATACAATTATTATGATAATTAATAGTATTTATAATATCAAGTCTAAACTTATAAGATATTTTGATTTTATCTGCCATTATTCATAATTATATAGCTTTTTCTATGTTTTTTACTATATCTCTAACTTTTACTATATAATATTTAATTTATTCTTTATAATAAAAATTGATTTAGTTAAAAATAAATATGATAACTTCATATAATTAATATATAATATAATCAAAAACTTTTACTAATAATAATGTTATCTATAGCTTTTTATTAATAAATATTTATTTAAATTTAGAGGTATCCTATGAATAATATAAAACCTAATAAAATTTTATTTTCTTTGATTCTATCTTTATTTTTTATATTGTTATCTATAGAAATATTAGTTAATTTTAAATATCTGTATTATTTTGACATAAAATTTTTAAATCTAGAGAGTTCTTCAAATCTATCCTATAGTGAAATAAAATCTAATTACGACTATATTATAAAATTTATTACATCTACCAAAAATATGGATTTTAATATCCCATCTTTTACTTCATCTTCTGAAGGTACAGTGCACTTTTATGAAGTAAAAAATATTTTTTATAATATAAAGTTATTGCTTTATATAACTGGAATTATATCCATATTTATCATTTATTATTCTTTTAAACATAATAATTTTATTGTATTTCATTATAGTTTCTATATACTATTTTCTGTGCCAATAGTTCTTATGATTACATTTTTATTAGACTTTAATAAAGCTTTTACTTATTTTCATAAAATATTTTTTAATAATGATTTTTGGTTATTTGACATTAATAAAGATCCAATTATAAATATATTGCCAGAAAGATTTTTTCTTCATATGGCTATATTTCTAAATATATTAATTATAGTTTTTGCTGTAATTTGTAAAAAAATATATAAAAAAAGTTCTAGGCCTATATAAAGTCTAGAACTTTTTTTTATTTTTATTGCTTTCTTTGTTTAAATTGTTGACTATACCCTTTCCTTTTACTATGCCTATTAAAACCAGTATAACTGTTAATATTGCCACACCTACCAGTACAGGAATATTCTTAGAACTTATATTTTGACCAAAATATGTTGAAATAACTATACCTGGTAACCTCCCCAGAGAAGAATAAATTAAAAAATCCATAAACTTTATATTAGATATTCCACATATATAAGCTAATGCATCCTTAGGTATACCTGGAATTAAATATAGTATAAATACAATGTAATTGATTTTTGGAGAATTTAATATTTTAGTAAAGTATTTTATATGCCTTTTAGATATTATTTTTTCTACAAATGGCTTTCCAAAAAATCTAGATATGGAGAAAACTATACTTCCTCCTATAGTTATACCTATTAATGAGAATAGACTCCCATACAAAGAATCAAAAATATATCCTCCTGCTATTTGTATTATTTCTCCTGGTATAAAAAACAATACAACCTGTATTACCTGCAAAGCTATAAAAGCAATAATACTGTTTTTTCCATAGGACATAATTATTTTTTTTACTTCTTCTGGATTTTTTAACACTTTAAAATACTGTGAATAATATTCGTATGCTCCGTATAAAAATATAATAACAATTATAGACAAAATAATATTATTTTTATTATTTTTCAGCCATGTTCTTATATTTTTGCCAAATTCTTTCACATAATCACCCTCAGAACATGTTCTTTTATCTATTTATTCTGACATATTTATATTTTGCATTTTTAATATAAATATGTCAATAAAAAAAAATATCCTCAAAGAATAAAATACTCTTTGAGGATATTTAAACCCTATCTTTCCATATTAATATTTTTATACTTTTCTAAAGTTTTATTATCTTTTACATCTTTTATTGTAGATGATTTACTAAACTTCATAAGAGGTGCTTTAGTCTTTACGGATGATACCATAGTAGCTGGTCCACCTATACAACCACCTTCACACATCATTCCTTCAATAAAATTTTCAGATAATTTACCTACCTTTGCCATTATCATAGCTCTTTTTATCTCATCTGGTCCACTAGTCCTTATAGGATTAAACTTAATATCCTTTTTATCTTTTATATAGTTTTGTATGGCAGAAACTACCCCACCACCTTTTGCAAAACCTCTTCCATAATTAGATCCATCATTTATTTCTTCTTCTTCATATTCTGCTGGATCTATTTCAAAAGCTCCCATAAGAGCTGCTATCTCTTCAAAGGTCATTACATAATCAACTGCATCACGAATGCCTTCTCTTTTTATTTCACTTTTCTTTGCTGTACAAGGTCCTACAAAAACAACTACTGCATCTTCATGCTCTTTTTTTATCATTCTTCCCATAGCCACCATTGGTGACACTGTATTAGACACATTTGCTAATTGTTCTGGGAACTTTTTCTCTATATATGCTAAAAATCCTGGACAACAAGAAGTTGTCATGTATTTTTCACCATTTTCCATTCTTTCTATGAATTCTTCACTTTCATGAGCAGCTACTGCATCTGCTCCACAAGCTACTTCTAACATATCTTCAAATCCCATTGCTTTGAATGCTTTTTTCATTTGACCTACAGATGTATCCTTCCCAAATTGCCCAGTAATAGCTGGAGCTACCATAGCATATACTTTCTTTTTATTTTTTAATGCCTTTGTTACATTTACTATATAACTTTTATCAGATATAGCACCAAAAGGACACGCTGACATACATGCACCACAATTTATGCACTCTTCTTTATTTATTGTAGCTTTATTATCTTGTAAATTCATTTGAAGTGCTCCTGTCGGACAAGCTTTCCTACAAGGTCTCATAACCTCAGCTATAGCATTATAAGGGCATACTTCTTTACATAGCCCACATTCTTTACAAGTTTCATGATTTATATATGCTTTTCCTGCAGCTCTGTTTATGGATCCTGCAGGACATACTTCCATACATTTATGTTGTAAACATCCTCTACATGCTTCTGTAACAACATATTTATTTATAGGACACTTGTCACAGGCTGCATCTATTACATATATTATTTGATCATCATCTTCAACATGCACAAATTCCTCGGCTACTTGTCCATTAGGTAGGCATCCTGTTGCAAGTTTTGCTCTTTCATAAACTATAGCTCTTTCTTTGTATACACAACATCTATACTCAGCTTTATCACCTTTTATTATATCAAAAGGTATTCTCTCTATATCTTCTTCACCTAATCTATCCTCTAAAGTCATTTTAGCTACTTCTTTTAACACTAAGTATTTTAATTTTTTTAATTGATTTTCAAAAACAATCATTCTATTTAATCCTCCTAAATATAATTAACAAACTAAAATATATTTATGATAAACATATAAAAAATATTTGTTAATTTATTAACAACTATATTATAACAGATATCTTAAAAAAATTAATACACATTTTTCTATATCAGAGTACAAATTAGGTGTTTAAATCTAATTATCTCACTATACATAGCTGTATCGCTTTTTTATTCCTATTTATGATATTATATTATTTTCTCTAGCATAATAAAATAAATATTGTTGAGCAAATCCTGAAAACTCTCCAAACTTTTCTCTGGCAAAATCTCTTATTTTCTTTAAAGATACATCTGGAGCTAAATAAAAATGTTGCATGGCTCTTTTAACCCAAACATCTACAGGGAAGGCAGAATCTTTTCCCATTGAAAAAAGCATTATGCAATCCGCCACCTTTGGACCTATGCCTTTAAAGTTTTGTAACATTTTATGACATTCATCGTCTTCCAATGCTTTTATATAATTTATATCAAACTGTTCATTATATTCAGAACTATCTGTTATGACATTTTTATATATTTTAGACACAGTATCTACAATATATTTACTTCTAAATCCGGTTCCACATTGTTCTACTTCTTCTAAAGAAGCATTACATAATTCCTCTACAGATGGGAAACTATAATATATATTACCTTTATACTCTAATTTCATACCCCATTTTTCACTTATTTTTTCAATAGCTCTCTTTATCATAGGTATTCTATTATTAGCAGAAATAATAAATGAAATTATTATTTCAAAAGGTTCTTGTTTTAGTATTCTTATACCATAGCCATAATCTATAGCTTTTTTCAACAATTTATCCTCACTTAGTATAGTTTTAACTTTAGAATATTCTCTATTTAAGTCAAAATACTCTTTCCAAATATTTTCGAACTCTTCTTCATTTGTATTATATAAAATTACATCATCTTGTTTCTTTTCTACTTCTATTACTTTTCCATAAGCCACTCCTATGTAATTTCCATTTTCTTGTCTATTCCATCTAAAACATTGACCACAATCAAATATATGATTTAATTCAAAATTTTTTACTTTTTTTAAAATTATACCTTGAATCCCATCTTTATTAAAATTATCTACATATTTAAAATCCATAGTAAACCTCCTATATATAATAAGTGTGGAATAAATATTTATTCCACACTTATTATATCACTTTTTTATTTTTCTTCACTATTGCTTAAAAATTCATCTATACCTTTTGCAGCTTTTTTTCCTGCTTCCATAGCTAGTATTACAGTTGCAGCACCGGTTACTACATCGCCTCCAGCAAATACTGCCTTTTTAGTAGTTTCTCCATTTTCATCCTTAGCTACTAAACAACCCCATTTATTAGTTTCTAATCCTTTTGTAGTAGTGGATATTAGCGGATTTGGAGATGTTCCTAAAGCCATTATTACAGTGTCTACTTCTAAAATAAATTCAGATCCCTCAATTTCTACTGGCCTTCTTCTTCCAGATGCATCAGGTTCTCCTAATTCCATCTTTATACACTTCATAGCTTTTACCCATCCATCTTCTCCACCTATAATCTCTACTGGGTTAGTAAGTAAATTAAATATTATGCCCTCTTCTTTTGCATGTTCTACTTCTTCCCTTCTTGCTGGTATCTCTTCATCTGATCTTCTGTATACTATATGAACTTCTGCTCCAAGTCTTCTAGCAGTTCTAGCTGCATCCATAGCAACATTTCCTCCACCTACTACTGCTAACTTTTGCCCTACTTTTATAGGAGTATCATAGTCCTCTCTATAGGCTTTCATAAGATTATTTCTAGTTAAAAATTCATTGGCTGAAAATACTCCATTTAAATTTTCTCCTGGTATTCCCATAAATTTAGGAAGACCTGCTCCTGAACCTATAAATACTGCATCAAAACCTTCTTCATTCATAAGTTCATCTATTGTAACTGTTCTTCCAATTATCACATCTGTTTCGATTTGTACTCCTAGTTTTTTCACATTTTCTATTTCATGTTTTACTACAGTATCCTTTGGTAATCTAAATTCTGGTATACCATATACTAAAACTCCTCCTGGTTCATGTAAAGCCTCAAATATGGTAACATCATACCCAAGTTTAGCTAAATCTCCTGCACAGGTCAAACCTGCAGGACCTGCTCCTACCACTGCAATTTTTTTATCCTTCTTTTCTCCTTTAAAGGATAAATCCACATCATTTTCTCTTGACCAATCTCCTACAAACCTTTCTAGCTTACCAATAGCTATAGGCTCTCCCTTTATACCTAAAATACATCTACCTTCACATTGAGTTTCTTGAGGACATACTCTTCCACATATAGCTGGTAGAGAACTAGCTTCATTAATAACTTTTGCAGCTTCCTCAAATTCTCTATTTTTAACATGTTGTATAAACTTAGGTATATTTATAGATACTGGGCAATTTGGAACACACATTGGATTTTTACAATTAATACATCGTGAAGCTTCTTTAACTGCTTCTTCTTCTGTGTATCCAAGACAAACTTCTTTAAAATTTTTTATTCTTTTTTTAGCATCTTGAACTTTTATAGGAGTTCTCTTAAATTTATCCATTAGTGATCTCCTCCTAATCCCACGTGACATACGTGTCCTTCTTCTCTTTCTTGTTTTTCTAATAATGCTTTACCTTCTTCTGTTTTATACATACCCTGTCTTCTTAAAGCTTCATCAAAATCTACTAAGTGACCATCAAATTCCGGTCCATCTACACAAGTAAATTTAGTTTCACCACCAACAGTTACTCTACAAGCCCCACACATACCTGTTCCATCTACCATTAAAGTATTCAAACTAGCTATAGTTTTTACTCCATATTCTTTTGTAGCTTTAGTTACAAATTTCATCATTATCATAGGTCCTATAGTTACCACTAAATCATATTCTTTATTTTTATTTTCCACTAAATCTTTAAATAAATCTGTTACTAATCCCTTATATCCATAGGAACCATCATCGGTAGCTATATATAGATTACCTGCTTCTTTTTTCATTTCTTCTTCTAAAATTATTAAATCCTTAGTTTTTGCACCAATTATCACATCTGTTTTTACACCTATAGAGTTTAGCCATTTAACTTGAGGATATACCGGTGCTGCTCCTACTCCTCCAGCTATATACAATATATTCTTTTTCCTTAAATCTTCTTCTTTTTCGTATACCAATTCTGAAGGCTGACCTAATGGTCCTGCAAATCCTTCAAAATAATCTCCTATTTCTAGTGATTCCATCTTTTTAGTAGAATTACCTACTACTTGAAATACTATGGTAACTGTTTCTTTATCTGCATCATAATCACATATAGTAAGTGGAATTCTCTCACTTTTTTCATCTACTCTCACTATTACAAATTGTCCTGGTTTAGCTGACTTAGCAATTCTCGGAACATGCACATCCATAAGATAAATATTTGGAGCTAATAATTTTTTCTCTAATATTTTATACATCTGTCTTCCTCCATATTAATTATTATTTCTCATAACACATATGTTTATTATATATAAATTTAATACAAATAATCAACAAATAAAAATTTTGCTTACAAAATTTTTATTTAATGAATAACTAACAGTGAACAATGAATGATTAAGGAAGAAAATCCACCTTAATTGTTCATTATTACTTATTCATTAAACAAAGCTCTCCTAAAGGAGAGCCTTGTTTTAAAAGTCTATATCTTTTCCATAGAATGCATAAGTATACATATTCTTCATTTCTTCTTCATTTATCTTTCTTGGATTTGCTCCCGTACAAGCATCTAATACAGCATTATGTGCCATATATTCAACTTTTCCTTTAAATTCATCTTCAGCTATTCCATATTCTTTTAATGAACTATCTATACCTAATTCTTTATTTAAATTTCTAATAAAGTTTATTAATGAATTTACTAAGTCTTTGTCTGATTTTCCCTCTAACCCTAAATATCTTGCAATGTTTGCATATCTTTCTTCACAAACTTTACTATTAAATTGTATAACATAAGGTAAGAATATTGCATTGGCACAACCATGAGTTATGTCAAATACAGCACCTATTTTATGAGCCATACTATGAGTTATTCCAAGTAATGCATTTGAGAAAGCCATTCCTGCAAGGCATTGAGCTTCATGCATTCTTTCTCTTGCTTCTTTATCTTCTTTAAAGGATTTAATTAGATAATCTTTAACCATTAATATTGCTTGTAATGCTAATGGATCTGTAAAGCTAGTGCTTTCTGTAGCCACATAAGCTTCTATTGCGTGAGTTAAAGCATCCATACCTGTATGAGCAGTAAGTTTAGCTGGCATTGTTTCTGCTAATTCTGGATCTACTATAGCTATATCTGGTGTTAAATTAAAATCTGCTAATGGATATTTTATTTGTTTTTTATAATCTGTTATTACTGAAAAAGCAGTTACTTCAGAAGCTGTTCCACTTGTAGATGGTATGGCTATAAATTTAGCTCTACTTCTTAATTCTGGAAGACTAAGCACCTTCTCAGCAGCTTCTTCAAAAGTTAAATCAGGATGTTCATAAAAAAGCCACATAGCTTTAGCTGCATCAATTGGTGATCCCCCACCTATGGATACTATCCAATCTGGTTCATATTCCCTCATAATTTCTGCACCCTTCATAACTGTTTCTACTGAAGGATCTGGTTCTACACCTTCTATTAATTTGGTTTCTATGCCTGCTTCTTTTAAATAATCCTCTACTTTAGCTAAGAAGCCAAATCTTTTCATTGATCCACCACCGATTACTATAACAGCTTTGTTCCCCTTAATAGATTTTAATACTTCTAATGATCCTTTACCATAATAAATATCTCTTGGAATTGTAAATCTCTTCATAATATTATCCTCCCCATACATGTTTTTCATATTATTTATACTTAAAGTTTATTATTTACATATATAGTCTTTACTATCCATAGGTTCATTTTTGTTCCCTATATTCTCTTAACGTGCCCATATATTGGATATAAAAAGCCATAGGAGTTACCCAATGGCTTTTATTATATTATTTGGAGTAATCGTGGAATCCTTTTTTAGTCTTTCTTCCTAACCATCCAGCTCTTACATATTTTCTTAATAATGAGTGTGCTCTATATTTAGTATCTCCAGTTTCTGTGTATAAAACATCCATTATAGCAAGGCATACATCTAAGCCTATAAGATCTCCTAGTGCTAATGGTCCCATTGGATGATTTGCACCAAGCATCATAGCTTTATCAATATCTTCTGCTGTTGCTATACCCTCAGCATAAATTCCTACTGCTTCATTTATCATTGGAATTAATATTCTATTTACAACGAAACCTGGAGCTTCTGCAACTTCTACAGGATCCTTTCCAATAGCTATTGAAACTTCTTTAACTGCATCAAATGTTTCTTGTGATGTAGCCATTCCTCTTATTATTTCAACAAGTTTCATTACTGGAGCAGGATTGAAAAAGTGCATTCCTATAACTTTATCTGGTCTATTAGTAGCTGTTGCTATTTCAGTTATAGATAATGATGAAGTATTTGAGGATAATATAGCTTCTGGTTTACATATTTTATCTAATTCAGCAAATATTTCTCTTTTTATCTTCATATTTTCTACAGCAGCTTCTACAACTAAATCACAGTCAGCAGCTTTATTTAAATCAACTGTTCCTTCTATTCTACCCATAATTGCATCCATATCTTCTTGAGCCATTTTTCCTTTGGATACACGTTTGGATAATCCTTTTTCTATTCCTTTTATTCCTCTTTCAACAAACTCATCTTTTATATCTCTTAAAACTACTTCATATCCCTTTGCTGCAAATGCTTGAGCTATACCAGCTCCCATTGTTCCAGCGCCAAGTACACATATTTTTTTCATTTTGTTCCCCTCCTAAAGATATTTAAAAAACTTCATATACTAATAAATTTTATTTAATATATTAGTTTTCTTCTTTCTCTTCTTTTAATTTAGCTATTAATTCAGGTACTATCTTATTATAATCCCCAACTAATCCTAAATCTGCAATTTGCATTATTGGAGCAGATTCATCTTTATTTATAGCAATTATATAATCTGAATCTTGCATTCCAGCTAAGTGTTGGATTGCTCCAGATATACCTACTGCTATATAAACCTTTGGTCTTACAGTTTTTCCTGTTTGACCTACTTGGTAATCCTTGTCTAACCATCCATTGTCTATAGCAGCTCTTGATCCTGCTACACTTCCACCAAGAACTTCTGCCAGTTCTTTTAATAGTTCAAAGTTTTCTTTTGATCCTATTCCTCTACCACCAGATACTAAGAATTCAGCTTCTCCTATGTCCATAACATCTTTAGTTATTTTAACAACATCTTCTACTTTTGTTCTTATATCTGACATTTCTAATTTAGCTTCTATCTTTTTAACTTCGCCTTTTCTGCCAGCATCTTTTTTAAGTCTTTCAAAAACTCCAGGTCTAACTGTGGACATTTGTGGTCTATGTTCTCCACAAACTATTGTGGCCATAAGATTTCCACCAAATGCAGGTCTTGTCATTAATAGATTGTTAGTTCCTTCTTCTATGTCAAGTCCTGTACAGTCTGCTGTAAGTCCTGTTCTTAATCTTGCTGCAACTCTTGGTCCTAAATCTCTTCCTATATATGTTGCTCCTACAAGAATTATTTCAGGTTTTTCTTCAGCTACAAGATCACATATAACTTTTGCATATCCATCTGTTGTATAGTGATTTAATAGAGGATTTTGTGCATATATTACCTTATCAGCTCCATATGCTACTAATTCTTCTGCTATACTGTCTATTTTATTTCCTAAAAGAAGAGCTGTTAACTCTACTCCTAGTTTATCTGCAATTTCTCTTCCTTTTCCTAAAAGTTCAAGTGAAACTTTTTGTAATTCACCATCTCTTTGTTCAGCGAATACCCAAACACCTTTGTAATCTGCTATATTCATCTTTTATCCCTCCTATTTTATTAGATATAGTGCTTTTCCTTTAGTTTTGCTACTGCACATTGTGCTGCTTCTTTTGGAGTTAGGTTTACAACTTCACCTTTTCCCTTTGCTTCTTTTGTTGTTGATCTCTTAACTTTTGTTGGAGATCCTTTTAATCCAAGAAGGGACTTATCTACATCTAAAAAGTCTGCATTCCAAACTTTTATTTCTTTATCAAATGCTCCAAATATATGAGCTACGTGCATATATCTTGGTTCATTAAGTTCTTTTATTGCTGTTAAAAGAACAGGTGTTTTTACTCTTATATTTTCGTATCCATCTTCCCAAGCTCTTCTAACTTTTAATTCTTCTCCATCTACTTCAACTTTTTCTACATAAGTAATTTGAGGTAGATCTAAGTTTTCTGCTATTTCAGGTCCAACTTGTGCTGTATCTCCATCAATAGCCTGTCTTCCAGCGAATACTATATCATAGTCTAATTTTTTGATAGCTGCGCTTAGGGCTGTTGATGTAGCTAATGTATCTGCTCCTGCAAAAGCTCTGTCAGATATTAATATAGCTTCATCTGCTCCCATTGATAACGCTTCTCTTAAAACGTCTTCTGCTTGTGCTGGTCCCATTGTTATTACTGTTACCTTTGCACCATTACTTTCTTTTAATTTTAAAGCTTCTTCTAATGCATTTTTATCGTCTGGGTTCATTATTGATGGAACCCCTTCTCTTATAAGTGTTCCTGTTACTGGATCTATTTTAACTTCTGTAGTATCTGGAACTTGCTTTATGCAAACAACTATATTCATGTACTTTGACCTCCTTATTATCTAAATAAGCTTCCTGAAATAACCATTTGTTGAACTTGTGAAGTTCCTTCATATATTTCAGTTATCTTAGCATCTCTCATCATTCTTTCTACTGGATAATCTTTTGTATATCCATATCCACCAAATAATTGAACAACTTTAGTAGTTACATCCATAGCAACATTAGCTGCATGTAATTTTGCCATTGCAGCTTCTA
The DNA here is from genome assembly GCF_900187165.1 of Clostridium cochlearium. Taxonomy (NCBI): domain Bacteria; kingdom Bacillati; phylum Bacillota; class Clostridia; order Eubacteriales; family Clostridiaceae; genus Clostridium; species Clostridium cochlearium. The sequence continues at coordinate 2,098,772 of NZ_LT906477.1, forward strand.
CTGAATATGGTAATCCATTTTGTTTTCTCCATGCTGCTTGATAAACTAAAAATCTTGCACTTTCTATTGCAACTTTCATATCTGCCATCATCCAAGATAATCCTTGGAATTTATAAAGTTGTCTTCCGAATTGTTTTCTTTCTTTCATGTATGTTATAGCTTCTTCTAAGGCACCTTGTGCTATTCCCAAAGCTTGAGATGCTATTCCTATTCTTCCTCCATCTAGAGTCTTCATAGCAATTCCAAAGCCTCTTCCTTCTTTACCTACCAAGTTTTCCTTTGGTACCTTAACATCTTCAAAAATAAGTTCTGTTGTTGAAGATGCTCTTATACCCATTTTATCTTCAACTTTTCCTATTGAGAATCCAGGCATTCCCTTTTCAAGTATAAATGCTGATATTCCTCTAGTTCCTTTACTTCTATCAGTCATAGCAAACACTACAAATACATCTGCTACTCCACCATTTGTTATAAATATTTTTGATCCATTTAATAAATAATGGTCTCCCATATCTATTGCTATACTTTGTTGTCCTGCTGCATCTGTTCCTGCATTAGGTTCTGTTAATCCAAAAGCTCCTATTTTTTCTCCCTTTGCTAATGGAACTAAGTATTTTTGTTTTTGTTCTTCTGTTCCATGTTCATATATTAAACTTGCACAAAGAGATGTATGAGCTGATACTATAACTCCTGTTGTTGCACATGCTTTTGATAATTCCTCAACAGCTATGATGTATGATAATACATCTCCACCTGCTCCACCATATTCTTTTGGAATTGGAATACCCATCATACCAAGTTTAGCCATTTTTTCAACGTTTTCCATAGGGAATCTTTCTGTTTCATCAATCTCTGCGGCAATTGGTTTTACTTCATTTTCAGTAAAATCTCTTACCATTTGTCTTACAAATTCTTGTTCTCTAGTTAATGCAAAATTCATTTATTCCTACCTCCTATCTATTTTTGAAGCATTTATCTTTTCTTTTTTCAAGAAATGCTGTCATACCTTCTTTTTGATCTTCTGTAGAGAAGCATTCACCAAATACTTCTGCCTCAAAAGCTATCCCTGTATCTATGTCACATTGTAATCCTCTATTTATAGCTGATTTACATAATTTCACAGCTATAGGGGCATTACTTGCTATCTTATTAGCCATTTTTTTAGCTGTATCTAGAAGTTCATCCTTTTCTACTACCTTATTAACTAATCCTATTCTTAATGCCTCTTCTGCATCGATTATATCTGCTGTATATATTAATTCCTTAGCTACTGCTGGTCCAACTAATCTAGCTAGTCTTTGAGTTCCTCCAAAGCCAGGTGTTATTCCCAAACCAACTTCTGGTTGTCCAAATTTAGCCTTTTCAGAAGCAATTCTTATATCACAAGCCATGGATATTTCGCAACCTCCGCCTAAAGCGAATCCATTAACTGCTGCAATAACTGGTTTTTCTAAGGTTTCCAACTTTCTGAATACTTTATTTCCAAGTGTACCAAATTTTCTACCTTCACTTACAGTAAGATCCTTCATTTCTCCTATATCTGCACCGGCTACAAAAGCTTTTCCTGCCCCTGTAAGCACCACTGCTAATACTTCATCATCTTCTGATAAACAATCAATAGCAGAATCTAGTTCTTTTAGCAGTTCACTATTTAAAGCGTTTAGAGCATTAGGTCTATTAATTGTTAAAACCGCTATTTTACCATCCTTTTCTAGGATAAGATTTTTAAAATCCATAGTATAAATTCCCTCCTACTTTACATGCTTATTAACAAATAACTATTTTATTAATTATTTGTTAATATTATAACAAATACACACAAAAAAAATAACTCCTTTTTCTTAAATATAATTATATACTCTATTCGTTTTATTTTCAATACAAACTTTTACTAAATTTATAATAAATTAAAACTTTCAAATAAAAATAAGGTGCTTGTTATGTTTACAACAAGCACCTTATTTTTATTTGATGACTATCCTTCTTGTTCATTCATCAAATAACTTAATGTTAGTAAGCTTTCACTTAAATGTACATTTTCAACAAAGACTTCCTCTGGAACCTTTAGATCTACAGGAGCAAAATTCCATATTCCTTTTACATTATTTCTAGTTAAAATATCACATACTTTTTGAGCGCTTCTACTAGGGACACATATAATTCCAATATCGATATTATTCTCTTTTAGATAATCTTCTAAAGTATCTATATCTTTTATTTCTATATCTCTTATTTTTAGTCCTACTAGTTTAGGATTTATATCAAAAATACTTTCTAATTTAAATCCAAGTTTTTCAAATTTATTATAGTTGGCTACTGCCTGACCTATATTTCCACCACCTAGGATAATACATTTGTATTCTTTAGTTAATCCTAATATATTGCTTATTTGAGCATGAAGCTCCTTTACATTGTATCCATATCCTTGTTGCCCAAAGTCGCCAAAACAATTAAAATCTTGTCTTATCTGTGATGCTGTAAATCCTATCTTTTTGCTAAGTTCCTTAGAGGAAATCCTATCTACTTCATTTTTCAACAGCTCTTCTAGATACCTATGATATTTAGGTAACCTCTTTATAACAGCCATAGAAATATTTCTTTTTTTATCCATAGTTCACCTCTTAAGTTTAATACCATATTTTTTATAGTTACTAACTGATTATATATTTTATCACAATATATGATTTCATACTATCTAATTATAACAAATTTAAAATACCTCTACAAAATTTTATTTTTACATAGTAGAATATTATAGGTGAGAGGTGAATAAGTAAATGATTATTTTAAGTTGTAAAAACCTTAGCAAAAGTTATGGTATAGATAATATTTTACATAATATATCTTTTAACATAAAAGATGGCGAAAAGGTAGGTTTAATAGGACCTAATGGCTCTGGAAAATCTACATTATTAAAAATATTAGCTAATGAATTAGATTATGATGCTGGTGAAATTTTTGTAGAAAAGAATAAAAAAATTGGATATCTTCCTCAACATTATTCTATAGAATCTTCCAAAACTATATATAACGAAATGTTATGTGTATTTAAAAATCTTATAGACTTAGAGAAAAAAATATCAGAGTTAGAAGAAAAAATGAATGAGCCTTATGATGCTTCTAATGCAGAATATCATGATAAAATTATCAAAAATTATACAACTGCTGTAGAAACATACACTTTAAGAGGTGGATATACTTATAGAGGTGAAATTAATAGAGTTCTAACTGGATTGGGATTTGAAGAAAGTGATTTTCATACTCCTGTAAATATATTAAGTGGAGGGCAAAAAACTCGTTTAGCTCTCTGTAAATTATTACTTGTAAATCCAGATATATTACTATTAGATGAACCTACAAACCATCTAGATTTAGATGCTATAGAATGGTTGGAAGAATATTTAAAAAATCATAAAGGAACTTTGCTAATAATTTCCCACGATAGATACTTTTTAGACTCTGTTACTAATAAGACTATGGAAATTTGTAACAACCAATTTAAATCTTTTGATGGAAATTATACAAAGTTTATGGAATTTAAAAAGAAAGATTATGAAGCTCAGTTGAAAGCTTACTCAGCTCAACAAGCTGAAATCAAAAGACAAGAAGAAATTATAGAAAGATATAGATCTTTTAATAGAGAAAAGAGTATACGAGCTGCAGAAAGTAGACAAAAGGCTCTAGATAAGATAGATAAAATTGATAAACCTATAATGTATTCTAATAGTGCAAAAATAAAATTTAAAGCTTCAATTAAAAGTGGTAATGATGTTCTTCATATAGAAGATTTAGCTAAAAGCTTTGATGACGTAAAACTCTTTAATAATATTAACTTAGATATAAAAAGAGGCGATAAATCTGCTTTAATAGGAGAAAATGGTCGAGGTAAAACCACTCTTTTTAAGATAATAATGGACAAAATATCTGCAGATAAAGGTAAAAAAGTATTAGGCAGAAATGTATTTATAGGATACTATGATCAAGAACAATCTGATTTAGATCCTAATAAGACAATAATAGATGAAGTTTGGGACGCTTTTCCTAATATGACTACTACAGAAGTTAGGAATGCCTTAGCTGCATTTCTATTTACTGGTGATGATGTATTTAAAGAAATATCTAAACTTAGTGGTGGGGAAAAATGTAGAATAAATCTTTTAAAATTAATGCTATCTAAGGCTAACTTTTTACTTCTAGATGAACCTACAAATCATTTAGATATAGTATCAAGGGAAGCCTTGGAAGATGCTATTTTAAATTATGATGGAACTGTTCTTGTAATTTCCCATGATAGATATTTCTTAAACAAAGTTATAGATAAAATATATGAACTAAAAGAAGACGAAATCAAGGAATATTTAGGTAACTATAGCTACTATATAGAAAAAAAGAAAAATCCATCTAGATTTGAATCCTTAGAAGAAAATGAAGGTATGACTAAAACTCAGATTAAAATAGAGAAAAAGAAGAAACGTGAAGCAGAAAAAGAACAAAAACAAATTAAATTAAAAGCTAAAAATATAGAAGAATTAATTGCCTCTAAAGAAAATGAACTATTAAAACTTCAAGAAAAATTATGCTTAGAAGAAGTCTATTCTAATCCTGAAAAATCTCAAGAAGTAAACTTAAAAATACTGGAAATAGAAAAATCCCTAGAAGAACTTTACAATGAATGGGAAAACTACCTATAATGAACAGCTAACAATTATTCATTTAGTTGGTTCCATAACCATTTTAATAGGGGTTTATTTTACAAATTATTTAAGTTCAAATAGTGATAAAAATTTATGTTGTAAAAAAAATACTAACTTAGATGTATCAAAAGAAAAAAGAATTATACCAAAATGATTTAATTCATTTTGGTATAACTCTTTTTCTCATGCTTAAAATTTACTTTCTTTTAGACATTTCACGAGTTTTATCAGTACATTTTCTCATTGCTTCCATTATGGTTCCTCTAAAATTATTTTTTTCTAAAGAGTATACTGCCTCTATTGTAGTTCCTGCTGGTGAACATACCCTGTCTTTTAATTCTCCTGGATGTTCTCCTGTTTCCAATACCATTTTTGCTGCTCCTAGTACAGATTGTGCTGCCATTTTATATGCCTTATCTCTAGGAACACCATCTAATACGGCTCCATCTGCTAAAGCTTCTATAAACATATACACGTAAGCTGGTGAAGAGCCACTTATAGCTGGTATTGCATCCATAAGATCTTCTTCTATTATTTCTACTTTACCAAAGCTTTTGAAAATATTCACTACATCTTCTAAATCATTTTCTGTAATTAATTCGTTATAGCATATAGCACTCATACCTTCCCCTACTAAAGCAGGAGTATTTGGCATAGTTCTGATTATTTTTAACTTCTTTTCAAATGATTCTTCTACATAATCTATAGTTATGCCTGCTCCTATAACAACTATTATCACATCTTTTTTTACGTAATCTTTTATTCCTTGTATAACTTCTCCATACTTATTAGGTTTAACCGCTAAAATAATTATATCTGAGTTCTCTGCTACCTCTTTATTATCTTTTGAAATATTTACATTAAACTTTTCTTTTATGTATTTTAGTTTTTCCTCATCTTTATCACTTACAAATACATTTTCTCCAAAAACTATTTTAGAACTAACAATTCCTGTAATCATAGCCTGTGCCATATTTCCACAACCTATAAGTCCTATATTTTTTTTCATATGTATCCCCTCCATTTTATTTATTTAATTTTAAATTTGGTATAGCATTTAATTTTAAATCTGAAAATTCACCTTTTAAAAATTGAAAATAAGCTGCACTTCCTATCATTGCTGCATTATCTGTGCATAATTTAATGCTTGGAAACAGTATCTTTATATTTCTCTTTTTTCCTTCTTCAACTATTGTATCCCTAAGGCAAGAGTTTGCAGCTACTCCACCTGCCACTGCTATTCTATCTACTTTTTTTATATTAGCAGCTTCCATAGTGTTATCTACTAGGAAGTCAACTACTGCTTTTTGAAAAGATGCTGCTACATCTGCTCTATTTACTTCTTCTTTTTTCATTTCCATAGTGTTTAAATAATTTAAAACCGATGATTTAAGTCCACTAAAGGAAAAATCTAATGTATTTTCTTCATGAAACTTAGCCCTTGGAAACTTTATAGCATCTTTGTTACCTTCTTTAGATAATTTATCTATTTTAGGTCCTCCAGGATATCCTAATCCTATAGCTCTTGCTACTTTATCATAAGCTTCTCCTGCTGCATCATCTCTAGTTTCTCCCATTATTTCATACTCTCCATAGTTTTTAACATACACTATAAAAGTATTACCTCCAGAAACCACAAGACATAAGAAAGGTGGTTCTAAATCTTTATGTTGAATATAATTTGCACTTATATGACCTTCTATATGGTTAACCCCTATTAATGGTTTATTTAATGCATAAGATAGCCCTTTAGCATATTGTAATCCAACCAATAATGCTCCTACTAATCCTGGTCCATAAGTCACAGCTATAGCATCCAATTCTTCATAGTCTACATTAGCTTCTTCTATAGCCTGTTGAACCACTAAAGAAATTGCCTCTATATGTTTTCTAGATGCTACCTCTGGCACTACTCCTCCAAATTTTTTATGTATATCTATTTGAGATGAAATCACATTAGATAAAACTTCTCTACCATTGACCACTACCGCTGCTGATGTTTCATCACAACTACTCTCAATAGCTAATATTTTTATATCTTTTCCCATAAAATTTATACCTCACTTAAACTGTTGTTTAATTTACTTAAAAAATTGTACTCTAAAATAATATGCTATATAATTATATATAATTATCAATAATAATTATACTTTAATAGTATATTCTAATCAATGACTGTTAAAAATATGGGTGGTTTTATATGAATAATTACGCAAAAATAATAGTAAAAGGATCTCCTATTACAAAATCTAATTTTAAACTTTTTAATCTTCAGGGCAGAGCCATACTCCCTTATAATTCTGGTAAATACCATGATAGATATGCTGTATATGAACAAGAAATTGCTTATGAAGCTAGAATGCAAAATCCAAATATAATACTATCTGAATCTTTAATCGCCGTATTAAGGGTGTATTATAAAAGCAAAAAAAGACATCCTGATACTATTAATATCACTAAAAGCATATTTGATGGTATAGAAAAAAGCGGACTTATAATTAATGATGCCCAAGTTCGAAAGATAATAGTAGAAGAATTTTATGATAGAGAAAACCCAAGATTTGAACTAGAACTTTTTGGTGAAAGTTCTTATTGCATAGATTACAATATAAAAAAAAGAGAATCTAATTTAAAGACTGTTGAATATGGTCCTCCTCCCAATTCTAAATCTAAAACTTCTTTAAAAGTGAATAAAGAAATTCTCGATAAAAATTCTTGTTCTATCTGTGGTAAGAAAATTACTAATAATGATTGTTTTTCTGCTAATAAGGGTACTATGAAAATATGTAAAGAGTGCTTTAAAAAATCTTTTTAAAGCACTCTTTGTATATTTAAATATATTGTTGTATGTGGATATCTAAATTAAACAGCTTTCTTTTTTATAGTTCTTGTAGCTATTATATCTACACCTGTATCACATACGTTTTCTACAATTACATCTCCTATTTTAACTGGAGCTTTTACTACTAATCCCTTTAGTGACTTCATGCATTCACTTATTTTACTTTTAGGTATATCCTCTTTAGTTTTTACAGGTAGTATCTCTATTTCTCCATCTTCTATATAAACTGATGATGTAACTATTCTTGTAGGATTAGTACATTCTTTCTTAGCATAATTTAATCCTATTCCACAGTTATTTCCTTTAACATCTATAACTTCTCCATTTTCTAGCTTAACAGTTAAATTACATCCCATAGGACAGCCTATGCAAGTTAGAATTCTTTCTTCCATAACTATTCCTCCTCTACTTTCACAGTAATTTTCTTGCAGCTAGGATATTTTTCTAACATAGCTTTTGTTATTCTTACTTCTTCCATTTCACCTGGAGTAAGTATTCTTTTCTTTATTTTAAATTCTCTATTATCATCAAAATAAACTGATATATAATTATTAGTATATACATTTCCCACTCTAAATCTTACATGTATAAAATCTTCTACATTTTCAGGATTTATATACTTAGGTACTGTGTATCTTACTCCACCTTCAGCTACTACCTCTATAGCATTGTTACTATTCCTAACTTTATTTCCCATTATATAGTTAACTGCATTTTTTCCAGCTACATGACTTTCCATACTAACATTATCAACTAAATCATGAACATGTAATACATTACCGCAAGCAAAAATTCCTTCTTGATTAGTTTCAAAGCTTTCATTAACTACAGGTCCATTAGTAATTCTTGATAATTCCACATTTGATTTTTTAGATAGTTCATTTTCAGGTATTAATCCTACTGAAAGAAGTAAGGTATCACAAGGTATATATTCCTCTGTTCCCTCTATAGGTCTTCTATTTTCATCTACCTTAGCAATAGTAACTCCTTCTAATCTTTCTTTTCCTTTAATATCTATAACTGTATGACTTAGTTTAAGAGGTATTCCAAAATCATCCAAGCATTGAACTATATTTCTCTTTAGTCCTCCAGAGTAAGGCATAAGTTCAACTACTGCTTTAACATTTGCTCCTTCAAGTGTCATTCTTCTAGCCATTATAAGTCCAATATCTCCTGAACCTAAAATAACAACTTCTTTTCCTGGCATATATCCATCTATATTAACAAATTTTTGAGCTGTTCCAGCTGTAAATATACCTGCACATCTACTTCCAGGAATGTTTAAGGCTCCTCTTGGTCTTTCTCTACAGCCCATAGCAAGTATTACTGATTTTGCTTTTATTTGTATAATACCTTCATCTTTATTTACTGCAGTTATTATTTTATCTTCTGTTAAATCTATAACCATAGTATTTAATTTATAAGGAATATTTAATTCTTCTACTTTGTCTATATATCTTTGAGCATATTCTGGTCCTGTAAGTTCTTCTTTAAAAGTGTGCAATCCAAAACCATTGTGTATACATTGGTTTAATATACCTCCTAACACACTATCTCTTTCTAATATTACAATGTTGTCCATTCCTTCTTCTTTTGCTGATATTGCAGCAGCAAGACCAGCAGGGCCCCCACCAATAATTACTATATCATATTCTTGCATTAAGATCCCTCCACGCTTTTATATATTATCCTTGTTTCTGCCACCAATAATAAGTTGTGATTTTCCACCAAACTTTGTTACATCCTTTGGTAGTTTTTCTAATTCTCTTGATAGTATATCAACTAATTTAGGAGTACAAAAGCCTGCTTGACATCTTCCAGCTCCTGCTCTACTTCTTCTCTTAACTCCATCTAGATCCCTAGCACCTAGTGGCCTTCTTATTGCATCTACGATTTCCGCTTCAGTAACCATTTCACATCTGCAGACAATATTTCCATATAAAGGATTTTCCTTCACTGCCTCTTCTCTCTCTTCATTAGTCATGTCTTCGAATCTCTTAAGAATTTCTCTTCTTGGATTAAATTTATCATTCTTTTCTGGTGAAAGTTTTTCTACTACTATATCTTCTACCATTTCAGCTATAGCTGGAGCACTAGATAGTCCTGGGGATTCTATAGCCGCAACATTTATAAAGTTTTTAGCGTCTTCTGCTTCCCCTATAATAAAATCTCCAGTATGTCCTTTTGCTCTTAATCCACTAAATGATGTTATTATAAAAGATGTAGGTACTTCTTTTATACTCATTTTAGCCTTGTCCAAAATATAGTCTAAGGATTCCTTATCTGTTGTCAAATCTTCTTTATCTTCAATATCTAATGCGTTTGGTCCTACAAGTAAATTACCGTCCACTGTAGGTGTAACAAGCACTCCTTTTCCAAGTTTAGTTGGCAATTGGAATATAGTTCTTGAAACTGTATCCCCAACCATTTTATCAAATAGGCAGTATTCTCCCTTTCTTGGAGTTATTTTTATTTTATTTTCGCTTACCATATTATTAATTTTGTCCGCATAAACTCCAGCTGCATTTATAACTATTTTGCTTTCTAAATTTCCATTATTGGTTTCTATAATATACTTATTTTCTTTTTTTACTATATTTTTAACTTCAGTATTTAGTTTAAATTCTACACCATTTGTATAAGCATTTTCTGCAAAAGCTATGTTGGCTCTAAATGGACACATAATGCCACCAGATGGTAAATGTAAAGATGCAACTACATAGTCAGATAAATTAGGCTCTAATTTTAATGTTTCTTCTCTATTTAATATTTCCATGCCAGGTACGCCATTTTTTTCTCCTTGTTCTTTCAACAACTTTAACTTATCTAAATCCTTTTCATCAAAGCATAAAACTAGAGAGCCAGTTCTCTTAAAAGGGAAATCTAATTCCTTTGAAAGTTTTTCATACATAGCATTTCCCTTTACGTTTAATTTAGCTTTTAAAGTTCCAGGTTTTGGATCCTCTCCTGGGTGAACTATAGCACTATTAGCTTTAGAAGTTCCCATTCCTATATCATTACATCTTTCTAAAACACAAGTATTTAACTTATACTTAGATAATTCTCTAGCTATTGCACTTCCTGTTATACCAGCTCCAATAATTACAACATCGTACATAAATAAACCTCCCTATTTTAAAATAAAAAAAGAGCTCAAACCTAAGGTTCCTTTTTAAAACCTTAAAATTTGGCTCTCTTATACTCCGCCATATATATCTCTTTTAATTACCTTTATTGTAGCATTAATTTAGAATTATTTCAAGAATTATTAAAAAACTCTTTGTGTAAAATTATCCCCTTTCTATTTTACTTTTTTAGAAATAATAGTTGACCATACGTTAAGTATATGCTATAATCATTATTGTTCATAGGGGTATAGCTCAATTGGTAGAGTAGCGGTCTCCAAAACCGTTGGTTGTGGGTTCGATTCCTACTGCCCCTGCCAAAAAAGGTCGGTATTTACACCGACCTTTTTTTATTTTAATTTATCAATTAATCACTAATCCATTTTATTACCACAATGTGGACAATATCTAAAATTTGATTGCACTACATTATTGCAATTACCGCAAATCTTTTCATTGGCATTTCCATATGAATTTATTTGTTGTAAATCCTTATCTTTAATATCTATATCTTCATTATTCTCTAAATCCTCACCTAAATTATTAGGTATAGCAAAAACCGAATTACAACATCTAGATATTAAAAAGTATCGTTTATCCCATTTGAATATGGGAATAAAGAAAATATGAAACACCTTATTTACCTTGATTAATTTATAAGTGGTCATATTTCCACAAGCTTTACATACTAAATTCTGCACTAACTTTATATCTTTTTTTCTTTCATCTATGCCAAATATGCCGATAAAAAACATGGTATTCTCCCTTCTAACTATCTAAACAAGCTAAATTTTTTTACAAATATTATTCCTATAGAAAGTGGTAAGATTATTAAATTCCAAAGTATACTTCCTATATTAAAAATAACTATACTTCTTATTAACTGTAAAATTGCTACTCCTATAGCTATTCTTGCATATGGACTATGCCCAATTTTGAATCTTCTATAAAATTCCTGTCCAAAAAAACTTGCTATAGTAGTAAATCCCACTATAAAAAACAAGAAAAATACTAATGTTATAAAAGGAACTAATACGACACCTAAAATAGATAATATCAAAGTTAAAATTATTACAATAAGGCTTAATATAGCCAAGTATCCATACATTACTCCTCTTACTATATTTTCTTTTACTAAGTAGTTCATCATAAAATTTATATTTATAGACATAAAATAATATACAATACAGCAACAAATGCTTAAAAATACAAATGACCAAATAAATTTGTAATTCATATTATATCCACCATTCATATTTGCATTTTTAAGCTTTTCTGTTATTTTAGGTGATTTAAATATTTGACGTTCCTTACCAATTATTTGACTATTTTGTCCTTTTATTATCTCTCCAAAAAGAGTTGTTGTATTTTTACTTACCTTGCCATTTACATATATATTTCCACCAATTGCTAGAGCACTACCCTTTACCTCTCCATTTATATATATATCTCCACCAATGCACACTAAATTTGATTTTTTAGTTTCGTCTAACTGTACATAAATATGCTGTCCTATTTTGAAATTTTCTTTTGATAAAATAGATTTATCTCCCATTGATGTAATTGCTAGAATGGCAATTATAAATATTAAAGTTATTATTAAACCCAACTTATTTTTCTTAATTTTATTCATAATTTATACCTCTCTTAGAATTTTTAAATCATACTTTAGTGTATCTATATAATTAGCATTTTCATTTAAAAATAAGACCCTTATAGGTTTTATTTTATAAGTGTTTATAAACTCCTCATATTCTTTATATTTTTCCACATCATTGTATAAAAATATAACATTACTCTCATCCTTTGATTTTTCTAATAGTAAATGATTTTCATCTTTATTCGTATTCAATTTTATAGAATTAATCCCTAAATATCTGGTAAAATACTCTAAATCTTCCTCTCCATAATATACAGTATATTCTTTTAACTTTATTTTAACATCACTTGCCATTTTTTCTAATAATGATAATTCTTTAATTTCTTGTTGAAAGTTTTCTTCATAGTAATCTCTATTTTTAGGATCTTTATCTTGTATTGAATTTTTTATATTTAGCAAAGCTATTTTATAATTATCTATATTCATCCAATAATATGGATTTCGTAATATATTATTTCCATTATGCTTTTTCTCCTTTGTATAGTTTATTAAATTAATACCTCTAGATATGTTTATTACTCCTACTTTATTTTTATCTAATTTAGAAGTAAATTCATTAAACCATGGTTCTACATCGAGTCCATTATAAATAAATAGATCTTCTTTACTTACACTATTTAAGTTGTCTTTTGTAGCTTTAAAATTTCTTTCCATATTTCTATCCTTAAAAATGTACTCTACAAAATGTCTTTCTCCAGTTATTTTTCTTGTCATATAATATAATAATTTATCCGTAACAACTATACCCAAGTTTTGATTTTCAAGTTTATCCACAGTTAATACTCCTGCGGGATTGTACTCTTCCTTTGAAAAGCAACCTGAAAATATAAACATAATAATTATTAAAGTTATAAATCTATAAATTTTTTTCAATGCTTTCACCTCTTAAAACAATAAAGCCAATCCAATTTAAATATATTCTACATAATATATTATTCTATTGCAAACTAATAATTATTTAATATTTAATTGGTTATTTAGTTATGATAGAATATACTTGTTAAAAGTAAAATTGAGGTGAAAATATGGATATAGATCTAAATAATGTACTACTTTCCCTTTCTATAGCTTTAGACTTAGCCGAATCAAGCTCTGTATGTGATATGGGAATAGTGGAAAACCATACAAATGTAAATTATTCAAAACATGAATTTATATATCATTCTCAAAAAACAGCTTATATTGCATTAGAAATTGCAAAAGATCTTCAACTATCAGAACATAGGAAGAAAATATTATATGTTTCTTCTTTGCTTCATGATATAGGTGCCGCTTCCTTCTTAAGTTCTAGTCATTCTAGTAATAAATTTATGTATAAACATTGTGTAGATGGTTCAAAAGTCTTAAAAGATTTTCCTTTTTTTCCCGAAGTATCTAAAATAGTTTTATTTCATCACGAAAATTATGATGGAAGTGGCTGTTTGAAACTAAAGGGAGAAAATATTCCATTAGAAAGTCAAATAATTAGGCTTTCTGATCTATTGGAGTTAATATTTTCACCTAATAAGCCTATATCTTCTCAAAAAGATTATTTAATTAATTATGTAAATAATATTACTCCAAAGATTATAGCTCCTAAAGTTGCAAAAAGCTTTTTAAAATGTGCTAAAAAGGATTACTTTTGGTTAAATCTTAAGAATTCCTTTTCTTTTAATTTTGTGCTAGATTCAATATCTCCTAACTTAAATGTAAATATGGACTTAAAAAAATTTGAATCCATTGCCTATATTTTTTCTAACATAATAGATAGTAAGAGTGTATTTACAGCTAAACATTCTAAAAATATTAGTGAATTGGCTTATAATACAGCAAAATACTTAAACTATTCAGAAGAAAAATGTTTGAAAATGAAAATTGCAGGATTACTTCATGATATAGGTAAATTAGCTATTCCAACTAAAATATTGGATAAAAGAGCTTCCCTTACTGAAGAAGAATTTTATTTAATGAAATCTCATGTATATTATACTAAGGTAATATTAAATAGAATAAATAATATAGAGGATATTGCCGCTTGGGCTTCTAATCATCATGAAAAACTAAATGGTAAAGGATATGTTATGGGATATACTGCTAAAGACTTAGATGAGGAATCTCGAATACTAGCCGTATGCGATATATATCAAGCTTTAACTGAGGAAAGACCTTATAAAAAAGCTTTCTCTAATGAAAAAGCTTTTTCTATAATAAATGAAATGGGAAATAATAATCTTATATGCAAAAATGCAATTAACTCTTTTAAACACAGTATAGGATTAAATGATAATATATAAAATAAAGGCGGGAATTTATATGATTTTTACGATTAACAGTATAGATGAAACTATTAGTCTTGGTGAACAAATAGGCAAATTAGCAAATGCTGGTGATATAATATGTTTGGAAGGTGATTTAGGTACTGGTAAAACTCATTTAACTAAGGGAATTGCTAAAGGTTTAAATATAGATGATAATATAACAAGCCCTACTTTCAATATTGTAAATGAGTATGAGGGAAGATTAAAATTTTATCATTTTGATGTATATAGAGTAAATGACCCTGATGAAATATATGCTATAGGATTTGATGAATATATATTTAGTGATGCCGTTACCGTAATTGAATGGTCTAATTACATCGAAGAACTTATTCCAGAAGAACATATGAAAATATTAATAGAAAAAGATTCTAAAGATAATTTTAATTCTAGAAAGATAACAATAACACCTTTTGGTGAAAGATATAATTACATAAAGGAGATAAGTCTATGAAAATATTAAGTGTAGATTCTGCTACAGAATCAGCTACTTGTGCTGTTTTAGATGATAATAAATTATTAGGTGAAATTACTTTCAATTATAAAAAACAACATTCAGTAATTTTAATGAGTATAATAGATTTTTTATTAAATAATTTAAGTTTAACTATAAAAGATATTGATGGCTTTGTAATATCTAAAGGGCCGGGATCTTTTACAGGTCTTAGAATAGGTGCAGCTACAATAAAAGGATTAAGTCAAGGCTCTAAAAAGCCTTTTGTTGCTATTTCTTCATTAGATGCACTAGCTAACAATATGGCATATACAGAGGGCATAATTTGTCCCATTTTAGATGCTCTTAGAAATAATGTTTATACTGCTTTATATGAATATAAAAATGATAATCTAAAAAGAATTACTGATATTTCAATTAAATCCATAGATGATTTAATTGAAGCTTTATCTGAATTTGATTGTAATATTACTTTTATAGGAGACGCTTTACCTAAGTTACAAGATACCATTAAAGATGCTTTACCTAATGCTCACTTTGCACCAACTTCTTTAAATGTAGCGAAAGCTTCTTCTTTAGGAGAATTGGGATTACAATTATTAAAATCAGGTTATAGCGATAATATATATAATTTTTCTCCTATATATATTAGAAAATCCCAAGCTGAAAGAGAATATGATAAAAAGAAGTGTTTAAAAGAAAATGAATAATTCAGATAATATATTATTATGTAAGGCCACTAGAGATCATATTGAAGAAATCTTTAACATAAATAAATTAGCTTTTGCTACTCCCTGGAGTATTAATTCTATAGAAAAAGAAATTATAGATAATCCTCATGCCCTCTATATAATAGCTGTAAAAGAAAATATGGTATTAGGCTATGGTGGTTTATGGATTATACTAGATGAAGGTCATATAACTAATATAGCTATACATCCAAATTACAGAAGACTAGGAATTGCCTCACTGGTACTTTCTACTCTTATAGAAGAATCTAAAGATAGAGGAATTAATAGTATAACTTTAGAAGTTAGAAAATCCAATTTAGCAGCTCAAAATCTATATAAAAAATTTGGATTTATAGAAGAAGGTTGTCGTAAAAATTATTATTCTGATAACTTAGAAGATGCTATAATAATGTGGAAACATAATATTTAAATAAAAATAGTGCGATCGCACTATTTTTATTTATTATTCTATTATTATTCTATTGTAGTTTTTCTTACCTCTTCTTATAATCATACTATTTTCTTGAAAGAGTTCTTCTGTCACTGTCATATTTGTATCTGTTACTTTTTCTTCATTTATGCTTAGCCCACCTTGTTGTATTAACCTTCTAGCTTCCCCTTTAGATGGTAATATTTTTGTTTCTACTAATATATCTAATATTCCTTTTCCTAAATCATCCTTAGATATATTTACTGTTGGAACATTACTCATATCTTTCCCTGCTCCAAATAATGCTTCTGATGCTTCTTGAGCCTTTTTAGCTTCTTCCTCTCCGTGAATTAGTTTTGTCACTTCATAGGCAAGTACTTTTTTAGCTTCATTTATTTTGCTTCCTTCTAATGATGCTAATCTTTTAACCTCATCCATTGGTAAAAATGTAAGTAATGCTAAACATTTTTCTACATCCGCATCATCTACATTTCTCCAGTATTGATAAAATTCATATGGACTTGTTTTATCTTTATCTAACCATAAAGCTCCATTTACTGTCTTACCCATCTTATTTCCTTCACTATTAGTCAATAGTGTACAAGTCATAGCATAGGCTGATTTACTTTCTTTCCTTCTTATTAAATCTGTTCCAGCTAACATATTAGACCACTGGTCATCTCCACCTAGTTCCATTATACAGTCATATTTCCTATTTAATTCTAAGAAATCATATGCTTGCATTAACATATAATTAAACTCAAGGAATGATAATCCTCTTTCTAATCTTTGTTTAAAACACTCTGCTGTTAACATCTTATTTACTGAAAAATGTACTCCTATTTCCCTTATGAATTCTAAATAATTAAGATTTAAAAGCCAGTCTGCATTATCCACCAATATAGCTTTATCATCACTAAAGTCTATAAATCTAGATATTTGGCTTTTTATACTACTAACATTTTTCTCAATAGCTTCTTTTGATAGCATCTTTCTCATTTCAGATTTACCAGAAGGGTCACCAATCCTTACTGTTCCCCCTCCTACAAGAGCTATAGGTCTGTGACCTGCTTTTTGCATATGAGCCATCATCATTAAAGGTAGGAAATGACCTATATGTAAGCTATCTGCAGTTGGATCAAATCCTATATAAAAAGTAATCTTATCATTATTTATTAAATCTCTTATTTCTTCTTCATGTGTTGTTTGTTTTATGTATCCACGTTCTTTTAATACATCAAAGACATTATTACCCATTTCCATTACCTCCAAACATTTATGTTACAAATTATCATACCATAATTTATAAAGTACTTCTATATATAGTTTATAGTATATAACCAAAATACGCTTTTATCAACTTTCTCAATTAAAAAACTAAAGAGCTGGATTGAATTCCAGCTCTTATATATAATAAACTTTGTATTATTTTCAAATTTAAATGATCTCATTCAAAATAACTATACACATAATAAATTAGTATACTTTTTCATACAATCAGGTATATCATTTTCTTCATTAACATTAATATAAATATCTAAACTATATTCTTCTTCTAATTTTTCTAACTCAAAAAACAAAAGTGCTGCATCTTCATTATCTAGATTTACAATATTGAATAACCCATCGATATAAATAGTATCAATATCATAATTACTAGATAGCATGCCGCACAAAAATCCATAAAAGCTCTTGTAATCACTTTTTAAATTGAAATCTGAAGTAGATATAAATCTAATATTTCTGTGTAACTCAAACATAGCTCTTCTATCATCGTCTATAAATACAATGTGTCCCTTGTTATCAACAGCTTTTTCATTAGCCATTTGAATTAGCTTTTTACTTTTTCCAGCCCCTCTTTGGTCACAAAATACTTGAATCATGTTACACCACTCCTAATATTTTTTTATTATATAAATTATATAATATTCTGAATTTTTTTTCAATAATAAAATTAAATCTTTTCCATTTATCTTTCTATATATTCCCTCAATATTCTACAAAAAACTATTAGATACCATTATCTAATAGTTTTTATACCTGGATAAATTATTTTAAAATTATTTTCTCTCACAGAATTTATAAAAGCAACCTTGCCTTTTCCTTTGAAGGCACTTTTTATTCTATAAAATCCTTTTCCTGTATTTAAAAATCTTTCTCCATTGTCTAAAGTTATAAGTTTTTCATAAATCCACATATTCCTTCTATAAAAGCCCTTAGAATTTATTGATTTACCATTCATTACTACTCCTGGACTTATTAATGTAATATTTTTTTCCGATAAGATGATTTCTATCTCTCTATAATACAATGTATAATCTCTATATAATATAGCATTTCTTATACCTTCATATATTGCTGATACTGGATAATATTTAGGTAGAATATCCTTTAATAAGTTTTCACACTTATTTAAAATATTTAACAAATCTCCTTGTAAAATTATATTAGTATTGAGTTTTTTATTTATTTCATTTGTTATTTTTATCATATTATGAGGCAAATACATATAATTAAATTTGGAAAATACTAATAATCCGCCCAAAGTACAAACATACTTATTTCTTTCTTTATCAAAAAATATAATAGAGGTGTTTTCCATTAAATTCATAATATTTTTTTCTTCTGCTTTTATTCCCTTCATTAGAAAGTATTTTCTTACCATATCCCTATCTATTGCTTCTATATCACTGTTAATTACAGGACATAGCTCTAAATTTAAAGATAGATTTTCTTGAAATAAAGATACTAACTCTTCTTTTCTCATAGTATCTGTAGTAGAACCTCTTCGTATATAAAAAGCTCCATTTTCCCTCAATTGATATGGCCTTTGTTGACTATCATATATGCTTATAACAGCCACCTTAGTATTTTTAAATTTTACAAAATCTAACGCTATTGGAATAGGTGGTTCACATCTAGAACTAACTATTTGCTGTATTTGCTCTTCTAAGTAATCTTCAGTGTCATTGATTCCAACTATATTCTTTGTTTTATCTTCTACTCCAATTATAAGATATCCTCTTCCTCCCTTTGAATTAGCAATAGCACAAACATCTTTAGCTAATTCTTTTTTATTGCTTTCAATATCTAGATTTATTTTTTCCTTAAAATCTATTTTTGTACCTTCTCCTTTTTTTATTAACGTTAAAAGCTTTCTTTTATCCATTTTAAACCCCACCAGTAATTAATTAATAAGATTATATGATGTATTAATAATATTATAACAGAAATTCTCATAGTTTATATTTTCTTAGATTATTATTGGTAATCAAATTTATTACTAGACCCTTCAATTTTCACATCTACTTCTACTTTTAAAATTGTATTTTTTAATATATTTTTACTATCTTCTTTAGGATACTTTCTCTTGTAAATATCTGCCACATCAAAAATGTCTATATTTTGATTCTTATATTTATTGAAGACCTCCTGCGAAAATTTTTTTATATTGTATTCAGCTTTAGTCTTTATTTTATTTAATTCCTCCTCAGTAAAGTTTATTTTACCTTGAACCCCCGTTAATGTGGCTTTAACTTTTATTTTTTTTGTTAGTTCCACTACATTATCCTTTTTTTCTATTTTGTTTCTAGTTTTACTTTTTAATATCTCTAGTGTTATAAAGTTATCTTTTCCTTTAGGATCTGGAACTTCTAATGTTCCCCCCTTTACTTTATCTAATAAAAAATTATATGATTGGCTTTCAGATTTAGGTAATTTGCCAACCATCTTGTCATTTTTTATAATTGCTCCTCCATCTATAGTTATTAAACTCTCCATTTGAGTTTCATCTAATCTAATTAATGTCATAACACAAGCTGTACTTTCCATTGTTCTTTCATTTAAATAATCATTCATACTTAACTCTACAGCTCTTGATGATACTTTTATATTATCCATTAGATCCACTAAAAATAATCCTATATATTCTTCTGATTTTATTTTTGTTTCTAATAATTTCTCAACATCTCCTTCGTATATAGCTATGTACTGACGAATTAAACTTTCTTGATGTCTATCAAAAAAATCTATAAAATTGTCTATGCCATATTCTGCAGCTTTAGTTGTAAAAATTATTGCTTTAGATTGAGTTCCATCTAATTTAAAACTTGAAGATAATCCTATATTTCTTATTACTTCATGTATTGTTTTGCCGGTACCTCTATATACAATTCTTTCTCCTTTTTCAGAACCACTTATATTGCTTCTGTAAGGTTTAAATGTTTCCAAATACAATATAGGCTCATTATTATCATCTATATCTACTATAAAACTTGTTACAAAAAGAACTTTATTTATATCCTTATAGCTATAGCACCCACTAAATAAAGTACTTATACAAAGTATAAGACTAATTATTCTTTTCTTCATATATATCATCCTCAATAGTATTTTTAGATATATTTTTCAAATTACTTCTAAAAAATATGTCTCTAAATTTAAAATCCTTTATTGTTCCCAGTGGATATAAATATGGATATCCTACGGAATCTAAACTTCCTAAATGAGCTACAAAGGATAATAATCCTATATAAAATCCAGGTAAACCAACTACTGAAGATAAAAAAACTATAACTATACTCCAAACAGATATTACATTATTTAACTTAGGAATTAAAAAAGACGATATAGCTGATATGCCAACCACTATCATTCCTATTTGTGAAGCTAAACCTGCCCCTACAGCTGCATCTCCTAATATTAAAGCTCCTACTATGCTAATAGCCTGACCTATAGGCTCTGGCAACCTTATCCCTGCTTCTTTTAATATTTGAAAAAAGAATATTAGTAAATATAATTCAATTATAGCTGGAAAAGGTACTCCTGCTCTTGACACAGATAACCTAAATACAAAAACTGATGGTATTAAAGAAAAATGATAAGTAGTTATAGCTATATATAAACCAGGCAATAACAATGCTACCATAAATGCTATATACCTTAGCATTCTAGTAACATTAGAATATATTTTATTTACATAGTAATCATCTGGCATTTGAAAACTTTCTATAAAAAAATACGGCATAGTTAAAACAAAAGGAGTTCCATCTACCAATACTCCTACACGACCTTCCATTATATTAGCAGCTACTACATCTGGTTTTTCTGTATATCCTATAGTATTAAATAATGTTTTTTTATTGCTAAAACTTTCTTCTATATAAGAAGTATCTAAAACAAAATCTATTTTAATGGAATTTAATTTTTCCTTTACTCTTCTTACTAAAGTATTTGGAGCCACTCCTTCAATATAAATCATAGCAACACTAGTATTTGATTTTTCCCCCATAGTTAGATTTTCTACTTTTAAATTTGTATTTTTAACCTTTCTTCTTATTAAGGATATATTATCTACTAACACCTCATTAAAACCTTCTCTTGGACCTTTTATAACTTTTTCAGAGGCTGGTACATCAATTGATCTTTTAGCATAGCTCTTAGCATCTACAAATAATATATCTTTATAATGCTCAAATAAAATAATTACATCTCCAGATAATATGTGAATTAAAGCATCTTCTATATTCTTAACATATTCAATATCGTGAGCTTCTACTATATTATTTTTTATATATTCAACTGATAAAATTGAATCCTTATTTTTA
This sequence comes from Clostridium cochlearium, assembly GCF_900187165.1. Taxonomy (NCBI): domain Bacteria; kingdom Bacillati; phylum Bacillota; class Clostridia; order Eubacteriales; family Clostridiaceae; genus Clostridium; species Clostridium cochlearium. Next base: position 2,120,611 of record NZ_LT906477.1, read on the forward strand.
ATTATAGGTGCTATTATATATTTGCTTATAATAGTACTGTCACTTAAATTATCTATAAATACTACATAAACCTTCCCTTGTATAGTCTCTATTTCTCTATATTTAACATCAAAATTTTTATCTAACTTTTCTTTTATAAATTTTATATAACTCAACATAAATATCACCGTTTTTATTATCTGTTTAAAATAAGAATATTATTCAATATTTAAGTCAATAATATATTATTAACTGGAAATATTAATAACATATACCATTTAATAAAGGGTGATATCATGGATAACATTAATGCTAAACATTTGTTTTTTATAATATCTGCTATTACAATAGTTTCTTTAAAAACCTATCCTACAATATTTATAAGGGATGCTGGAAGAGATAGCTGGTGGGTTGTAATTGCGGCCTCATTAATAATTATTTTTTCTTTAATTTTTATGTTAAAATCAAGTTTAAAAACTAATACCTTTGATTTTTATGATATATATAGAAATTCTTTTGGTAAAATTCTAGGTACTATTCTTTATTTTTTCTTTATTTTTTCTTTATTTTTGACTTTAATAGAATGTGCTGGAATAGAAAGTAGTTCTATGCATACTAACATACTAATGGACACGCCAACTTGGTATATTGCACTATTTATAGTATTTACAGCTATTTATCCAGTAAAAAAAGGTCATACTTCAGTACTAGCTGTTACCATCATTGGCATAGTTTTAATGATTATAGCTGGAATTAATTTAGCTGTACTGACTTCAACTTATAAAAATTATAAATATTTATTCCCTATATTAGAAAATGGATTAAATAAAAATATTTTTTTAGCTCTCTTAAAAGTTTTAGGATTATATGCCCATGTAGTTATTTTCTTCCCTTACTTAAAATTTGTACATAATAAAGATAAAATATTTAAAGTAAGTATTTGGTCTATGATTTTTATTATTCAAATGGAGATAATCTCTATAATTGGTGTATTATCTACCTTCGAAGTAAAGCATGCTAAAAATTTAGTATATCCCAAATTATTACAAACTCAATTAATAAGTTACTGGCGATTTTTAGAAAGTGGTGAGTTTTTTGTAATGCTTCAAACTGTAGGCGGTTGGTATGTGAAATATATTTTAGTATTAAATATATTAAATAAAAGTTTTGAAAAAATATTCTCTAAAAATAAGTATTTAATTTATATAATAAGCATATTAGCATATACTTTAACATCATTTTTAACAAATAAACTTTTAAGATTCTTTGCTTTTCTTAACTTTTATTCAATAATATCTTTTATAAATTTTTTCTTAATACCTTTTATAGCTTTTATAATTTTACATTTTAAAAATAATAAATCTATTTCAATATAAAATTTACTATTTTTTATTGTTGTAATTTTTATTTTTTGTGTTAAAATATATGATATAATATATTTTTATAAATAGGTTAATTTTATTTAGTATTAGATAATTGAGCTCCTCTTGATCATGGAGACTTATCTATATGTAAATTAATCCTATGATCATAAGGAGGTTTTTTAATAATGGCAGATAAAACAATTGTATGTAAAGACTGTGGTAAAGAATTCATATTCAGTGAAGGAGAACAAGAATTCTACAAAGAAAAAGGATTTGAAAATGATCCTGTAAGATGTCCTGAATGTAGAAAAGCTAGAAAAGCTGCTAGAAATAATTTCAGAGATAGATAGTAAGAAGAGAGGTAAATCCTCTCTTTTTTATTTTATTTAATAATTTTATATAAAATTGCAAATACTATTATTGTTTCTTTATACAAAATTATTGGAGGAAATACAATGTCATTTTTAAAATTAGCTTGTAATTTTATAATAGTATTATTTTTAATTACAATAATATTGCTTTTAGGAAACAACTTAATAAATATTATATTGCTAGTATCAGCTTTTGTATTCCTACTCCATATTTCAACCTTCAAAAATAACATTTTTAAAAAGCAGTAATTAAATTACTGCTTTTTTTATTCTTTTCCTATATCAGATAAAACTAACCCATTATTATGTTGTAATGCCCAACTAATTGACCAATCACTTTGAAATAGTAAAAGACTTCTATCTTTATGGTCTTTAACTATTTTAGTATCACTAGTAATAATTAGATCATCTGGGTTTCCATCATATTTTTCAATCCACCTTATATATCTAAATGGTAATCTTTCCATTTTTAAATCTACATTGTATTCATTTTTCATTCTGTATTCTAACACTTCGAATTGTAATACTCCTACTACTCCTACTATAATTTCTTCTATTCCAATGTTTATTTCTTTAAATACCTGTATAGCTCCTTCTTGAGCTATTTGAGTTATTCCTTTTACAAACTGTTTTCTTTTCATGGTATCTACAGTTCTAACTCTTGCAAAATGTTCTGGAGCAAATATAGGTATGCTTTCGAACTTAAATTTATCATCTCCGCTACAAAGAGTATCTCCTATTCTAAATATACCTGGATCAAATACTCCAATAATATCCCCTGCATAAGCCTCTTCTACTATTTCTCTATCTTGTGCTAAAAATTGTTGTGGTTGAGATAGCTTTACTTTATTTCCACCTTGAGTATGGTATACTTCCATACCTTTCTTAAATTTACCAGAACAAATTCTCATAAAGGCAATTCTATCCCTATGAGCTGGATTCATATTCGCTTGTATTTTAAATACAAAAGCTGAAAAATCTTTACTAAATGGATCAATTTCACCCTTATCAGACATTCTTGGTAAAGGTGATGTAGTTAAATTTAAAAATTCTTTTAAAAAAGGTTCTACTCCAAAATTAGTTAATGCACTTCCAAAAAACACTGGAGTTAATTGACCTTTTCTAACTTCTTTTATATCAAAGTCATCTCCAGCAATATCTAAAAGTTCTATGTCCTCTATTAATTTATTGTGAAGTTCTTCTCCCAATAAATCACTAAAAACTTCATCATCTACAGTTCCTTCTACAGATTCAACTGTTGTCTGACCATGGTTTCCTCCATTAAAAAGTCCTATTAATTTATTTTTTCTGCTATATACACCTTTAAAATTATTTCCAGATCCTATAGGCCAATTCATAGGATATGATTTTATTCCAAGAACTGATTCTATTTCATCTATTAAACTAAACGGATCTCTAGTTTCTCTATCCATTTTGTTTATAAATGTAAACACAGGTATTCCTCTTAAACTACATACGTGGAATAATTTTTTAGTTTGTTCTTCCACTCCTCTAGCTCCATCTATAACCATTACTGCACTGTCTGCTGCCATTAAAGTTCTATAGGTATCCTCACTAAAATCTTGGTGACCAGGAGTATCTAATATATTTATACTGTATCCATTATAATTAAACTCCATAACTGATGATGTAACAGAAATACCTCTTTGTTTTTCTATTTCCATCCAGTCTGATACTGCATGCTTAGATGCTTTTCTTGCTTTAACAGAGCCTGCTAATCTTATGGCGCCTCCATATAATAAAAGTTTTTCAGTGAGTGTGGTTTTACCCGCATCGGGGTGAGATATTATTGCAAATGTTCTTCTTTTTTCTATTTCTTTTTCAAGACCTTTCACTAAAACCGCTCCTCTTCATTTTTGTATACAACAATGATTTTATCTTTTAAATTTTTAACTGTCAATCATTTTATAAGTTTTAAAGAGTAAACCCTTAGTTATTTAAAGGATTTACTCTTTAATATTATTTATTTAACACAAAGCCTATTTTTCTTTTCATTTTTGAAAGTGTTTTATTAGCTGCGTATGTCGCCTTTTGAGCACCTTTTTTATATATCTCTTCTAAATAAGATTTATCTTCTAAATACCTTTTAACTTCTTTTTGAACTGGTTCTACTTCAGCTATTATAGCTTCAGCTACATCCTTTTTGAATTTAGCATATCCTAAACCATCATATTCTTTTTCAATATCTTCTATACTTTTTCCTGTAGCTGTACTTAAAATATTAATTAGATTTTTTACTCCTGGTTGTTCATCACTATATCTTACTATTCCTTCATTGTCTGTTACTGCTCTATTTACTTTATTTTTAATTACATTAGGTTCATCCATAATTAAAATATATCCATTAGGGTTTTCCGCTGATTTTGACATTTTCTTTTTAGGATCTTGTAAATCCATTATCCTAGCTCCAGTCTTTCCTATGTATGGTTCTGGAATTTTAAAAGTAGGACTATATAAATTATTAAATCTTGTTGCAATATCTCTTGTAATCTCTAAATGTTGTTTTTGATCATTTCCCACTGGAACTAAATCTGCATTGTATAATAGTATATCTGCTGCCATCAAAACTGGATAATTTAATAATCCTGCATTTATGGATTCACCTGCATTTTGAGACTTATCTTTAAATTGGGTCATTCTATTTAATTCCCCTAAATATGTAAAGCAATTTAAAAGCCATGCAGCTTCTGCGTGTGCAGGTACATGTGATTGTATAAACATAGTGTTTTTCTTTGGATCTAATCCTGTTGCTATGTATACAGCAAGTACTTCTAAGGTTCTTCTTCTTAATTCTTTTGGAATTTGTCTTACTGTTATAGCATGCAAATCTACTACACAATAAAAACAATTATACTCATCTTGTAGTTTAACCCAATTTTTTAAAGCTCCAAAATAATTTCCTATAGTTAATTCTCCAGAAGGTTGAATACCGCTAAATATAGTTTTTTTGCTGTCTTCCATGTTTATTCCTCCCAATACTAGTATGTTTTCTAGTTTATTTTTATCTTTAGAAAATATTTTTATTACTTTCTAAAAATAAAAAGTAAAAATCCCTATAGCAAAAGAAAAGCTATAGGGTGTAATTAACCTGGTATCATTTAAATTATTTTTTCCATAATCCATGTAAATTACAATATTCTCTTGCTGCCACTACTTCTTCATCTAATTTAAATTCTGCCACTGGCTTTTCACCTGGTTTTAAGTGTTTTCTATATACTTTATTTTCTGTTAAAACTTCTATCCATTCAATATAATGTTCTTCCAACATTGGATGTTCTACTTCACCTATTTTAACACGTACTCCTCCATCTATTTTTTCTATAACAGGAACGTGTTTTTCTACAGCTGCATCAACTGTATTTTCATTCATTAGCTTCATTGGTTGATTACAACAAACTAATTGTCCTGCTCCTTTATGAACCACTTCAACAATGTTCCCACACACTTCACATTTATAAACTTGTAATAGATCAGTCATGATTAAATCCCTCCTATAAACTTATCTTTATTATAAATATTAACATACTATACTACTTCTATACAAATTTATTTTTTCCTCTTTCCTGTGAGCTTAAACTTTAGTTTACATTTATTTGTATAGAATATATAAGTACTTTTATTGTAATACTAAATTTATAAACTTCATATAAAGGAGGGACTAAAAATGGATAAAGGAAAAACTTATTTAGATAATAAAAAAGATGATCCTAAAATTTATGATGGTTATCTTCCTGATGAAAGGGGTTATTTAGAAGACCATCCTAAAAAGATTAGAACCTATTCTAAAAACAAAAAAACTTATTCACGCCTTCCAGATAATGTAGTAGACCCAATAGTTTCAAACCATATAGCTACTTGGGAATTTGATAGTACATCTAAAGATATGTATAAAAACAATGACTTATTTGAGTAATAAAAGAGCCTTTATGGCTCTTTTATTACTTTATAAATATTTTCACCTCATACTCACCTTGATTAAATAATGGAATTATTTTATCTTTAATTAATTCATTATTTAAATATACCTCTTCTTTTCCCTGCCTTTCTACTTTTATATTATATTTGCAATTATTTTTTTTATAAACAATTTTGAATTCATTCCAATGGCTTGGTATATTAGGAGTTATTGAAAAGCCTTTATCTGAATGAATATTAAATCCTAAAATACCATTTAAAGCTGTAGTATACATCCATCCTGCAGCTCCAGTATACCAGCTCCAGCCACCTCTTCCTACATTAGGTTCTACAGTATAAACATCTGCTGTCATAACATAGGGTTCAACTTTATATATATTACAATTCAAATTAGATAGGGTGTGATTAATAGGATTTATCATATTGAATATTTTCCATGCCTTTTCACCATAACCTAGTTTTGCTAAAGCCAATATATACCATATAGCAGCATGAGTATATTGTCCTCCATTTTCTCTTACTCCTGGTACATATCCTTTTATATATCCTGGTTCAAGATCAGATTTATTAAATGCTGGTGTTAATAATTTTACTATTGCCTTATCATATTTTACTAAACGTTCTTCTGCTGACAACATAGCTTTTTCAGCCCTAGATTTATTTCCTCCTTCAGAAATTACAGCCCAAGATTGAGCCAAAGAGTCTATTTGACATTCTTCATTTTCGGCAGATCCTAAAACTTTTCCATCGTCAAAATAAGCTCTTCTATACCACTTTCCATCCCAAGCATTTTTTTCAATATTATCTACAATAAACCTCTTCATTTTATTGTAATATTCTTCTTTTTCATAGTCTTGTTTTTTATTACATATAGAAGTAAATTCTTTAAGTATATTATATATAAACCATCCTAACCATACACTTTCTCCTTTTCCCTTATTGCCAACCGTGCTCATACCATCGTTCCAGTCTCCTGATCCCATTAAAGGTATATTATTTTCTCCAAATTTTAAAGATTTGTCTATAGCTTTTATACAATGTTCATACAAACTTCCTTTATTTTGGGATACTTTAGATATAGTGTATCTTTCATCCTCTCCTTCTTTTAACGGTTCATCTTCTAAATAATTAATACTTTCATTTAATATCTCATAGTCTCCCGTATTTTTTATATATTGAATAGTTACATAAGGAAGCCATAATAGATCATCGGAAAATCTAGTTCTTATGCCACTGTCAACTACTGGGTGCCACCAATGTTGTACATCCCCTTCTAGAAATTGTCTTGATGCACTATATAATATATGCTCTCTTGTAAGTTCTGGTCTTACATATGATATGGATATAGAATCTTGAAGCTGATCTCTAAACCCATAAGCTCCTCCAGATTGATAAAATCCTGTTCTTGCCCAAAATCTACAACTTATTACTTGATATAATAGCCACTTATTAACCATAATATCCATGGATTTATCTGGTGTTTCTATTTGTATTTGTGTTAATGTATCTTCCCAATAACTTTTTACCCTTTTAAGTTCATTTAAAACACTTTCTTCATTTTCATATTTTTCTATTACTGAATCTATTTTTTCTATGTTGTCTTCTTGACCTAACAATATAAATACAGTTTTTTCTTCACCTGGATTTAAAATTACTTTCTCGTTTATAGCTATGCAAGGATCCATACCTGATCCCAAAGTATTAGACAACATATCATTTTTTAGTCCATTAGGATTTTCTAAGCTACCGTCAACTCCTATAAATTCCATTCTATCTCCTGTATAAGATATTTGTTCTCCTCCAATTACTTTACAATAGGCTATTAAATCTCCAAAATAAGTATTATAGGGATTTTTAGCATAAATATAGTCATAATCATCATTTTTATATGTGGATATATATCTGCTAGTGTGTTGAGAAACCACCCCTAAAGTTAACTGTGCATAATAAGTTACGGATATTTCTCTTTTTATATCAGTGTTATTTTTTAAATTAACTAGAATTACTTTTACATTATCTTCCAAAGGCACAAATGAAGTCATTTCTCCAACTATTCCAAAGCTTTTGTTTCTGTAGGTAGAATATCCAAAGCCATGCTCTATAATATATTTACCAGAATTTCTTTTAGGTTTAGGCGATATACTCCATATATCATAAGTTTCTTCATCCTTTAAATATATAAATTCTCCTTGATTATCTTTTACCCAATCATTAGACCAAGGTGTTAATTTATTTTCCCTGCTATTTTTATACCAAGTATAAGAAACACCATTTTCTGAAATATGAAATCCAAATTTACCATTGCTAATAACATTAATCCAAGGTGCAGGTGTGTTTTTATAATTATCTAATATGATAATATATTCATAGCTAGCTTTTTTAAATCCTCCAAAGCCATTAAAATATTCTAATTCAGGTGTTTCAAATTGAAAATCCCCTTCATTATATTTTAAATTTTTAATTTCATTTATTTTTTTATTTTTATCTATTAATTTTTTATTCTTTTTAGGTTCATTTAAAACCCTTTCATCTTCACAATAAATCACTAATCTAGATATAGAAATTATAAAATCTATATCTTCTTTTAACATAGTTGATTTATTATATAAAAATACTCCTCCAGATGTATATTCTTTATACCTTAAATGACTGGCAAATATAATATTCTTTATTGATATTTGTAATTCTTGTTCATAAGAATACTCTTCTAAATTAATTATTATTAAGTCAACTTCTAGCCCTTTAACATTCCAATATTCATGGGCCTTTATAATATCTTTAATGCATCCAATGTCCTCTAATTTATCTATTACTATACAAGCTATAGGTATATCACCTGATATACCATATTTCCAAAGGTCTACTTGATTCTTCCTTATATTCTTTACATACTGCTCCCTTTGTTTTATAGATTCATTTGGGAAAATAATATTAGATGCCAATTCCTGAAATTTGTTTACCATATACGATTTAATTCCTAAATATCTACTCTCTATTTGGCTATATGTCCAAGCTAGCTGAAATACTCTCTCTACATTATCTCTTTGCTGATATTTGTCCGCTATTTCTATACACTGCTGTCTATTTTCGCAAATAGCTATTACATAAGATAATTGACAACTTTGTTTTGCTGGTATTTTTACTCTAACCCTCATACTAATTATAGGATCTAATACCGCTCCAACAGTATTACTCATTATCCTATCATTTTCTATGGCTTCAGGTCTATTTAAATCCCTACATCTCCCTATGAAATTAGCTCTACTAGTCTCGTATTGCACATTTCCACATATATTTTCATCTGTTATTAAACTTTGCATAATCCAAAGTTCTTTGTCTTCAACACTTCTTTTCCTTCTATTTGCTAATATACATAGAGGTTCCTCTATAAATTCAGTATTAATAAATAAATTACTAAAACTTGGATGAACTAAATCTGCATCATATTTATTTAACACCACTTCAAAATAGCTAGTGATTTCTAATATTTTATCCTCTCCACTATTATTGTCTATAGTGACTTTTCTTATTTCACCATTTTCTTCGTTGGATACACATATTTCTGTAGTGGTTTTAATTTCTCCATCCGCTCTCTCAAATTTCGCTTTATCCACAGAAAAACTAACTTCATAATTTTTTGTTTCCTTTTTACATGGTTGATAGAAATTGCTCCAATATACTCCAGATTTTATATCCTTTACATAAACAAACATCCCTAGATTGTCATCAGTTATATCTTCTCTCCACCTATTTATAAATATATTGTCTCTTTTGCTGTAACCACTACCTCTATTAGTAATCATTAAATCATAGTTGCCATTAGATAAAAAATGACATTGAGGTAATCGATGTTTTTCTATGCCAAATTTTCTTACCATGCTTACATTTCTTTCTTTTATAGATATATTATCATTGTAATGTTCTTCTCTTTTATATACTACAGTCTTCGGAATTTTTTCTTGAAGTAATAGTTCCACAGATTTAACTCTATTATCTCTATGAAATCTTCTTTGAAGAATAAAGTTATTTAGTATGTTGTTCAGAGCCATAAAGCTCATACCCTGGTGATGAACCATAAATGATTTAACAATTTTAAAATTACTGTCTTTAGGATTTCTATTTTTAGTAAAATCTATGGCTTCATATAATCCATATCTTCCTTCTGCTCCTATATCAATAATTCTTTTTAAATTATCTATAGCTGATTTATAGTCCACATTTAGTGCCATAAAAGTAGAATACGGAGATATAACTAGTTCCGTTTCTAATCCTCGTTTAAGACCTATACCTGGTACTCCAAAAGCTTTATATTGATAATTTAAGTTTACATCAAAAGCATAAAAACCCGATTCAGATATACCCCAAGGCACATTCTTCTTCTCACCATATTTCTTTTGACTTTCCACTACAAAGTCATAGGTTTCTTTTAAAAGTGTATTAGGATAACTTTTCATTATTAATAAAGGCATTAGGTATTCAAACATAGTTCCACTCCATGAAACTAGTCCTTTTTTCCTACCTATAGCACTTATAGATCTTCCTAAATTAAACCAATGAGTATAAGGTATATCCCCTTTTGCTATAGTTATAAAACTCGCTTGCCTTGCTTCTGAAGCTAATAAATCATAATAGCAATTGTCTAGGCAATGTTTTTCAACATCATAGCCTATAGCAAATAATCCTCTTCCCTCATCAAATAGCATTTTAAAATTCATTTTATCTGATATGGAATTTAAGTTTTTAATAATATTGACTATTTTATCTTTTAAATTCTTTATCTCATTTTTACTATTTTGAATATTAATATTTAATTTATCTAGATATTCTTCTTTACTATTTTTTAAATAATCACCTATTTTTAAAATAGCATCTTCAAAATTTTGCAAACTGCATTTTGTAATTAAATTTGATAATTCTTTTATTATATTATTATCGAGAGTTTCGTATAGTTTACTTTCTTCTATAAGTTGGCTCCAAGGAAAAATAGTGTTGAAATCCTCTTCAAATATTTTTAATGTTTTATATAGTTTTGTATTCCAATATAAATTTTCTTTTCCTTTTATGCAATCATAAGATTCTAATTTTAACTCTTTTAAAATTTTTATAAAGGAAAATACATCTCCTTCAAATGTGTCTAATATTTCTTTACTCTTTATATAATTTTGTTTTTCTTCACCTATTTCTTCCATAGATAAATATAAAAGATCTATAATTCCCTTTGATATATCTTTTATATTTATAAAAGGTTCTTCTAAAAATTCATAAAATGTATTTTCTAATAGCCATAAATAACCTATTAAATTTCCACTATCCACAGTAGAAATATACTTAGGATTTAGTGGCTTTTTAGACTTTGTATCATACCAATTATAAAAATGTCCTTCATATCTTTCTAAGTCATTCATATTTTTAATAATATTCTCTACTTTATATATACATTGTTTTAAATTTATATATCCTAGATCTAAAGCTGATATACAAGCTATAAGCCCCATACCAATATTAGTTGGTGATGTTCTATAAGCTACACCTTTTTGAGGTTCTTCTTGATAATTGTCTGGTGCCAACCAATTGCTCTCCTCTTCCGCAAAATCCTCAAAATATGCCCATATTTTCCTTGAAAATCTTCTTAATAGCATTTTTTCATCTTTATTTAGTTCATATGTATCTTCTATAATATCTTTGCTAATGTAATAAGCTATACATGGACTAAAAAACCATATTATACAGGATGGAAATAATAGTAACCCCAAATTAGTAGATTTGTAAAAAGCAATTAATGATACTAAAACCGCTATAAAACTACCAATCCACATAGTTTTTATATAATCTTTAATACTTTTTCCAGATTTAGCTTCTACATCTGCTGCAGTTTGCCATTCCAATAAATTTTTCTTACTTATGAACATTCTATATAAACTTCTGCTAATAGCATCAATCATTACATAACTTTTATATGGAATAAAAGAAAACATTAGAAAAAACTGTATTAAACTCATTTTCCAATTTTCTAGTTTTGCAATTATAGATATGTCTTTTAATGACGTATTGGTAATTTCTGATATATTAAATAAAACCGGAGTCAAAAAAGATATAATAGCTATTGACAACCACATTTCTGGCTTAGGAAACAAAATTAAAGATAAAATTATAAGAACTACTATAGATGGCGTTAATAAACTTCTTCTTAAATTATCTTTCATCTTCCAAATAGATAATTTATTTAAAGAATTTTTTTTAAAAATCCAAGGTAGTAATTGCCAATCACCTCTTACCCACCTATGCAATCTTTTACAACTAGCATTGTAATATGCTGGATATCCATCTATTAATTCTAAATCAGTTACCAACGCCGTTCTCACATAGGACCCTTCCAATAAATCATGACTCAATACGGAGTTTTCTGGTATTTCATCTTTTAGCATATAATTAAAAATATCTACATCATATATACCTTTTCCTGTAAAAATACCTTCTCCAAATAAATCTTGATATATATCAGAGACTGCACAAGTATATATATCTATACCTGTTTCTCCAGAAAAAATTTTAGAAAATAAGGTCTTATTACCACTTAAAACTCCCACACCGATTCGTGGTTGCATAAGTCCATATCCTCTTAATACTTTTTTATTTTTGTAATCTATATAAGGTGTATTTAATACATGAGCCATGGCACCTATTAATTTTTTTGCCATTCCCATAGGCAATTGAGTATCTGCATCTAAAGTAATTATATATTTAACTTCATATAAATTTTTTATATCTCCACTTATAACATTATAACTAGTTTCTTTATCCCCTCTAATTAGTCTATTAAATTCCTCTAATTTTCCTCTTTTTCTTTCCCATCCTAACCAAACTCCTTGTTTTTCATTAAATTGTCTATATCTATTGAAAAAATAAAATATATTTTTTCCGTTTTTACTATATTTTTTATTTAATCTTTTTGTTTCTTCTAAAGCAAATTTGTTTATTTCAGCTTCCCCTTCTTCTTCCTTTTTATCGCTATCCTTAAAATCAGCTAATATTCCATAATAAATATTTTCACTCCTATTAGCTAAATAATATACTTCTAAATCCTCCATTAATTCACTTACTCTTTTTTTACTATTTACTAAGGTTGGTATAACTACCATAGTACTGTATTCTTTTGGTATATCTTTTTTAAATTCTATTTTAGGAATAAAATCTGGTTCTAAATAGTTATTAAGTATCCAGTTAAGTATTGATATTACTATTTCACTCATAGGTATTATTAATATTAAAACTCCCACAATAAATTTCCATAGTGGAGTATAATTTTTATATAGGTTATAATATGCAATTAATATAGATAAGATAATTGTTGTTATTCTTATAAACCATGTATAATAGTTAGTTTTCTTATCTAAATTCAAACTATCAATTTTACTAATTCCTATATCTTTATGTTTCAATTTTTCCTTTAAACAACCTATTCCGTTATCTATTATGTAATATCCAACGTGATTTAAATAAGTTTTATCCCTTTGTTCTACATTTTCTTTTGCACATTCAATAGCTTTTCTAGCTATAAAACCTTCTCCCAAATTGGTTTTTTTAGCTATTCTTTCTATTTTATTTCTATAATAATCTTTTGATTTAAAATCCATACTTTTATATACATTAGCTGGATCAGTATTAAGTATATAATCTAATTTACTTAGCTTTTCAAAGGATGTATTCCAATTAATTATTCCTACTTCCCTTATAGATGTAATATTATTACCTAATATCATTTTAAAAAAAGCCTGATTTTTATGCTCTACTAGTATAATATCTTTTATATTTTTATCTTCCATATCTAATTTTTCATTTATCCAATTATAAATTGTTTGATTTTCAATAGAATTATTTCTTATTCCTTTAATTAAAGCTTCTACAAAATATAAGGAGAAATCTTCATCTCTCCTTATTGCACCATTTATAGCATTTTCATTGTTTTCATTTTGCAATAAAGTTTCTACTAATTTTTTTGCTCTGTTTTTTTCTTTTTGTGCATAAACCATTTCTTTTACGATTTTTGAGATACTATTTATACATGCTATTTTTAGCATAGTAGGAAGTGCCCAAAGTTCGCTACTCGTTAAAACAGTATGTTTCTGAAAATCTTCTATGTATTTTTCTATATTTTCTTTAGTAAGTTTTCCATTATTTTGTTTTACTATTTTTTTTGCTACATAATAAATTCTAGGGTAACATTTCATATATCCACTTTTGATATTAGGAATATTTCGATAATACATTTCTCTGACATCATTTTTTATATTTTTATATTCTTTTTCTATTAAATATAAATTATCTAATAACCAATCTCCTGCTGGTATAATTTCTCCCCTATTTTTAAATTCATCATTTAAATAAATATACCCTTTTAATATATCTTTATAACTTTTATCTAATGTATTTTTAAGTTTATATTTACATCTAAACACAGTGGTATTATTAGGACATTCTTCTTCAAATTTTAAATAGTCCATTTTATTCACCTTCCTGATAAAATAGTTAATGTTACTCAAGTTATTATTTCCAATAACAAAAAAAATATAAGGCAATCTCATAAATTATGAAATTACCTTATATTTTTTACTTTACTAAAATTATTTACAGATTTAATTCATTTTTAAGCATATCATCAAAGCTTTCTCTTTTACACATTAGTTTAGTTCTTCCGTTCTTAACTAATACAACAGCTGGTTTAGTAATTTTATTATAATTGCTAGCCATAGAATATCCATAGGCTCCTACAGAAGGTATTGCTAATATATCTCCACTCTTACATTTACTTATATATGCATCCTTTATTACTATATCCCCTGTTTCACAACACTTTCCTGCTATAGTAACTAATTCTCTTTCTTCACTATTCATGTTATTAGCGATTTCACATTCATACTTTGCTTCATAAAGAGCTGGCCTTATATTGTCATTCATTCCTCCATCTATAGATACATATTTCCTAACTCCTGGTATATCCTTTATAGCACCTATAGTATAAATTAATGTAGCTGCATTACCTATTATAGATCTTCCTGGCTCTATACCTAGCATAGGAAGTTTAATTCCTAATTCCTTTGATTTATTTATAGCTCTTTTTAATATTGCTTCACAATATTCTTTAGTTTCTTTTGGCTTATCTTCCTTTGTATAATATATTCCAAAGCCTCCTCCTAAATCAACTTCATTTATTTCATAATCGTATTTATCCTTAATTTCTCTTAATATTTCAAACATAACATCTACAGCTTCTTCATAGGGAGTTGTTTCAAAAATTTGTGATCCTATATGACAATGAATTCCTGATAAATTTATATTGGGTAAGTTTATAGCCTTTTCCACTGCCTTATAAACCTCTTGGTTCACCATTGAAAATCCAAATTTTGAATCCACTTGGCCTGTTTTTATATAATCATGAGTATGTGCCTCTATTCCTGGAGTAATTCTTAATAATATACTTTGTTTTATTCCCTTTTTTCCTGCCATTTCATTAATGTTATTCATTTCATAAAAATTATCTACAACAAACCTTCCGACCCCAAGTTCTATACCCATTTCTATTTCATCTAAAGTTTTATTATTTCCATGAAAATAAATCTTCTCCATTGGAAAATTAGCTTTTAGTGCAGTATATAATTCTCCAGAGGAAACAACATCTAAGAATAATCCTTCTTCTTTTATTATTTGGCACATTGCAATAGTCAAAAATGCTTTCCCTGCATAAGCTACTTTATTTCCATACTTTTCAACTCCAAAATTATTATAATATTCTTTGCATCTGCCCCTTAAAAATTCCTCATCTATTACATATAATGGAGTGCCATATTCATCTTTTAAATTTTTACAACTTACTCCCCCAATATATAAATTATTATCTCTTACTTCCATTGTTCCAAATAGCCTCACCTTTTATCCACTCCTTAATTTATAAAAAATAAATTGCAGCTAAGAGTTCAATCATAGCTGCAATATTTTCAACTTACTGACCTCTGTAGCTCAACACTTTTTAAAGTGACAGCTTTACACATATTTTATGCAAAGCCAGAAAATAGATTGCCCCTCTATTTTCTTCGGCTATAATTCCTTTTCCTATCTATCATTACTTGGCAGTTTAAGATAAGTACTCTTAATTATAGCTCCTCTACCCTGAGTAAAATAATTATTAAATTTGTTTAAACTAGTGTATCATATAAAACATGTTATTTCAACATAATTAAACTATAAGTTGTAAAATTCTTCAAAAGATTTAGTTATATAATAATGATCTTTAACTCCACCAAATTCTCTTATAGAATGCATAGCTAATATAGGACTTCCTATATCTACAGAATTTATATTTAAATGTGTAGATGATATAGGTCCTATAGTAGATCCTCCCCTTTCATCAGATCTATTAGTAAATATTTGATAAGGAACATTAGCTTTTTCACATATTTGTTTATATATTGCAGAAGATATAGCATCAGATGTATAACTTTGTCTTTCGCTTACTTTTATTACTGGTCCTTTATTTATCATTGGTTTATTAATAGGATCTGCTTTTTCCGGAGATGAAGGATGTACTGCATGAGCTAAATCCGCTGATATTAAAAAGGATCTTGATAATGCTCTAAAGTATGCTTCCCTACCCTTTTCTTCTTTTTCTACGATTCTTTCTAATATATTTGATAATAATGGTGAATCTGCTCCTTGCTTAGTAGAACTTCCAACTTCCTCATTATCAAAACAAACTAGTGCATTGGTAGCTTTAGACACTTTAGAATTTAATATGGCTTTGAGTCCCGCATGAACCATAGCTAAATTATCTAATCTAGAGCTAGAAATAAATTCATTATTTAGTCCCATTAAAGTGCCTTTATCAAATTCATATAAGGACAATTCATAACTTATAATTTTTTCATTATCTAAATTTAATTCTTTTTTTATAATTTCTTCTAATATTCCCTCCCTCAAATCTTCTCCTTCTACTGTCATTAAAGGAAGAATATCTTTTTGGGGATTTAGTTCTATTCCTTTATTTACACTTTTATTCATATGTATAGCTAAATTGGGAATTATAAATAAAGGTTTATTTATATTTATAAACTTTTCTTTCGGTTCTAAAAGATTATCTCCTTTTAAAGTTATTCTTCCAGCTATAGATAGAGGTCTATCCATCCAGGTATTTAATATAGGTCCCCCATAAACTTCTGTATTTAATCTTAAATATTTATCTTTATCTAAAACTTCACCATAAGGCTTTACTTTAAAACAAGGGAAATCTGTATGAGCACCTATAATTTTAAATCCATTGTCACTAATTTTTTCTTTTCCTATAACAAAAGCTATAAATGCAGAATTATTTTTTTTAATAAAATATTTACCTTCCCTTTGTAAATGCCATTTTTCATATTCCTTTAATTCTGTAAAACCTTGAGATAACAAGATTTTTTCTACATTATTTACAACGTGAAATGCTGTAGGACTTTTATATATAAAATCTAAAAGATCTTTTGCATTATGAACTTCCATTACTTATTCCTCCTAATAATTTTATATTTAAAGACTATCATAATTGATTTCTTTCATCAAATATATCATAATTAACCTGTAAAATAAATTTTAAGTGAGGTTTTTATAATGATATCTAAATTTCTTGTTAAAACTTTTATTAAAGATTTTAAAAACATAGAAGATAAAAAAGTTAGAAATTCCTATGGATTTCTTGGAAGTATAGTTGGTATAATTTCCAATACCCTTTTATTTATTATAAAAATATTAGTTGGTATAATTTCTAATAGTATTTCTGTTACTGCAGATGCTTTTAATAATTTATCTGATGTGGCCTCTTCTGTAATAACCTTAATAGGCTTTAAATTA
This sequence comes from Clostridium cochlearium, assembly GCF_900187165.1. Lineage (NCBI taxonomy): Bacteria > Bacillati > Bacillota > Clostridia > Eubacteriales > Clostridiaceae > Clostridium > Clostridium cochlearium. The sequence continues at coordinate 2,138,138 of NZ_LT906477.1, forward strand.
TCTTCAAAACCTGCTGATAAAGAACACCCTTTTGGACATGGAAGAATAGAATATATATCAGCATTAATAGTTTCTTTTATGGTCATGTTAGTAGGATTTGAATTTGTAAAAACATCTTATAATAGAATAGTTAATCCTGTAGCAATCAATTTTCAATTAATACCCTTTATCCTTATAATATTATCTATACTTATAAAAATATGGCTTAGTAGATTTAATAAATACATAGGAGATTCTATTAATTCTTCGGCTCTACAAGCTTCATCTTTTGATGCATTAAGTGACGTAATTACTTCAAGCTGTGTTGCTTTATCTTTAGTTTTATCAAAGTGGATTTCATTACCCATAGATGGTTACATTGGAATAATTGTTTCTTTATTTATAATGTATTCCGGATATACTCTAATAAAAGAAACATTAAATCCTCTTTTAGGTGAAGCACCAGACCCTAAGTTGGTAAAAAATATAATAGATGAAATATTAAAATATCCTTATATAACTGGAGTTCATGATTTAATAGTTCACAATTATGGTCCTGGAAGATGTCTTGCATCTCTCCATGCAGAAGTTCCTGATAATTTACCTGTTGTTGATATACATGAGGTAATAGATAGAGCTGAAAAAGAAATATCCGAAAAATTAAACTTAGAATTGGTTATACACATGGATCCTATAAATACAGATAATAAAGAAGTTAATAGTTTACAAAAGGAAGTGGAGAAAATTTTATTAAAATATCCAACTATAAAATCCTTTCATGATTTCAGAGTAGTTGGATCTGGTGAGGTTAAAAATTTAATATTTGATATAGTTATAGATTATTCAGTACCTTTTACTAATGAACTACAAGAAAACTTAAAAAAAGATATATCTGAAGATATCAAAAAAATTCATGCCTCATATAATACTATAATAACAGTAGACAGAGATTTTACTCATATATAATTTCTTATTATATTACACATAATACATTTAAAACTTAAGGAGTGTGATTCAATGACTAATGAAAGGCATTTCTTTCCTGGAAGTAATTCCGCTAATGGTTTTTACTCTCTATTTAAATATATACTTCCAGTAGACAGAGCAAATAGAATTTTTTATATAAAAGGTGGTCCTGGTACAGGTAAATCTTATTTAATGAAAAAAATAGCAGATTTATTTAATTCAGAAGATTATACTTTAGAGTACTTTCATTGCTCTTCCGATAATGAATCTTTAGATGCCTTAAATATAAAATATTTGAATATAGCTTTAATTGACGGAACTAGCCCTCATATGCAAGATCCTTTATATCCAGGAGCTCTGGATGAAATAATTGATTTTGGTGTTTCTTTAGATAAAGATAAACTGCATTCTCATAAAGATGAAATAATAAAAGTTAACAAAGATATTTCAAGTACTTTTAAAAGGGCTTTTTCTTATTTAAATGCTAGTAAATCCATACATGATAACTGGAGTTATAGAAATAAAGAACATGTAAATAATATGCCACTAAATGCCTTAAAATTAGAATTAAAAAATATGATTTTTAAAAACTATACAGATTATAGCAAATTTGTTCCCTTTAATAGACATCTATTTTCTACAGCATTTACTCCTAACGGAGTTATATCTTATATAGATACACTTTATTCAGATTGTGAAAATATATATATATTAAAAGGTGGTCCTGGTACAGGTAAAAGTGAAATATTAACTTATATACAAACAGAAGCTTTAATCAGAGGTATGACAATAGAAATTTTACATCACCCTTTAATCCCAAATAAAATAGAACATTTGATTCTACCAGAAATAAATACAGCTATATTAACTTCTAATGAAATAAACAATAAAGACTTTAGTGGGTTACAAATTAATACAAATGATTTATTAGATAATAATATAGATTTTTATAGAGATTCCATAAAACAAGATAAAGAAAACTTTCACTTTATGTTAAATGAGGCATTAAATATTCTTTCTAGCTGTAAAAAATTACATGATGATTTAGAAGAATTTTATATAAATAATATAGATTTTAACATAGTGGATGATATCTCTAATGCCGTTATACAGAGAATACTCAATTATAAAAATTCCTAGTAAAATAAAGGAATCTGCTTTTTACACAGATTCCTTTATTTTGTAAACTTTTAGTTCATGCAATGCTCTAGTTGACATAACATACATAATTTTTTCATAGTTTTCATCCTTAATATTACTGTCTATTAATATTACTGCATCAAATTCTAACCCCTTTGCAAAATATGAAGGAACTACACTTTCACCAGAGGTGTATAGAATATCCTCCCTGTTAATAGTTTTTATATATATACTATCCTTTAGCATATCATTTATTTTATTAACTTCCATAGAATTTTTGCATATTATAGCTATACTTTCATATCCTTTTTCTCTAAATACATTTATACTTTTCAGTATTTCTTCTTTTAATTCTTTATAAGTTTTTACTTCCTTTTCTATAACCTTTTCTCCACTTCTTACTAATGGAACTATAAAATCATCTTTTAAATATTTATTAGCATATTTCATTATTTCTTGAGTTGATCTGTAACTTTTATCTAACTTGAAATATTCCATATCTTTAAGATCTAAATATTTATGTAGATTTTCCATAGCTATGTCTTCACTATATGGTATAAGCCTTTGATTCTTATCGCCTAAAACAGTCATAGATGAACATCCTGTTAACTCTTTTATAACCTTAAATTGTAATGCACTGTAATCTTGTGCTTCATCTATAACTACATGTTTAACATCCTTAGGATATTTAATACCTTCTAGTTTTATTCTTAAATATAAAATTGGAGCTAAATCGTCCTGTGTAAGTTCTTTGTTTTCATTAAATTTATTATATAGCTCTAAAACATTAGGATTGTTTAACCAGAAAAGTTCTTTTTTTCTTCTAATTACCTCAGATATTACTTCTCTTATATTGATTCTTCTTTCAAACTCTAATCTTGTTCCATGTAAATTTTTTTCTTCTAGAGTCATGTTATTAAGCTCTTTTTCATATTTTTTTTGTATTTCCCTAACTTTAGCATCTCTGCAATCCTTAATTCTAGAATAAATAACTCTTTTTATTCTATTGCTTCTTTTAAATAAAGGCATAAATTTAAAATCTTTAAACAACATTTCTTCTATTTCATTTTTACTCATGATAACTTCATCGTAAAACTTAATGTCTTGTATTTTAAAATAATATTTTTCTATGTTTTCTATAAATTCATCTAATTTATCTATATATTTAATAGAGTTTTTATATATTATATCTTGTATGAAGGATTCATCGCCATTAGTCATATTTTCCATATAATCTCTAAAGCTCATTATATTTTCTATACCTAATAAACTTAATGCAAACTCTCTGAAAGTAGTTTGTTTTACCCCTACTTCTCCAAGGCTTGGTAATACCATAGATATATAATCTATAAATATATCATTAGGTCCTAATATTAATACTTTATCCTGTAAAACTTCTCTATAATTGTATAGTAAATAAGCTACTCTATGTAAAGCTATAGTTGTTTTACCGCTACCTGCTACACCATCTACTATTATAGTTTTGTTTCTAGGTTGTCTTATTAAATTATCTTGTTCTTCTTGTATTGTCATAATTATATCTTTGAGTTTATCTGCCGTATTGCTACTTAATACCATTTGCAATATATCATCTTTTACATTTAGTTCTGTATCAAATATCCCTAATAGTCTTGCTTTTTTTATTATTAATTGCCTTTTTAAAGATACCTCAGTTTCTATTTTCCCTATGGGAGCATTATAAGACACTTTGCCAATATTTCCAGAGTAAAACAATGCAGATATTGGTGCTCTCCAATCTACTATTAAAGGCGTATAAGAATTTTTTAAAGTAAGTCCAAATCTCCCTATATATATTGTTTCTTCTACTTCATCATCCTTAAATATAACTTTCCCAAAGTAAGGACTAGACGATAATACTGTAAGTTCTTTAAGTCTTTTATCAATAAATTTAAACTCTTCCTCTATAAGAAATTTTTCATGATCAAAATATTCCACTATCTCATCTTCATCATCTTTATATTCATCAAGAAAATTTTTTCTATATTCTGTTATATAATTAATAGTTTGTTTCCTTTGATTCAAATAGTTCAAAATTTCTTGATTGATTATTTTTATGGTTTCTTTTAATTTTTCTTTTTCAAAATTAAATTCTAACTCCTTTTGAATTTCTTTATTCAAATCTAAATCATCCATCTTATCACCAACCTAATGATTATATTTTGTTTTATGTCTATGGCTCCTGGACAACAGTTTCCAAATTTTCAGTTTCTATAGCTTCTTCTTCTACCATTTTCATAAATTCTTCACCAGTTATAGTCTCTTTTTCTAAAAGTGTTTGTGCTATTTTTTCTAGAAGATCTTTATTTTCTTCTAACAATTTTATAGACTTATCATGTGAATTTTTTATTATTTTTAAAACTTCTTCATCTATAATAGCTGATGTTTCATTACTGCAATTTCTAATAGGTCTTCCATCTAAATACCTGTTACTTATAGATTCTAATCCCATCATATCAAATCTTTCAGACATTCCATATATAGTAACCATATTTCTTGCAGTTTCTGTAGCTTTTTCTATATCATTAGATGCTCCTGTAGATATTCTATTAAATTTAACTTCTTCTGCTGCTCTTCCTCCTAACATTACACATATCTTGTCAAGCATTTCTTCTTTAGAAATCAAATACTTTTCTGAATCAGGTAATTGCATAGTATATCCTAATGCTCCCATAGTTCTTGGAACTATAGTTATTTTATGGACTGGATCTGTATTAGGTAAAAGAGCTGCAACTAAAGCATGCCCAACCTCATGGAAAGCTACTATTTTCTTTTCCTCTGGTGACATTATCCTATCTTTCTTCTCTTTTCCTGCTATTATTACTTCAACAGCTTCTTCTAAATCTTCTTGGAAAACTTTATCTCTATTCATTTTTACAGCTCTTAATGCTGCCTCATTTATAATATTTGCTAAGTCAGCACCTACAGCTCCAGGTGTAGATTTAGCTATAGCTGTTAAATTCACATTTTCATCCATTTTTACTTCTTTAGCATGAACCTTTAATATTTCTTCCCTTCCTTTTAAATCTGGTCTATCTACAATAACTCTCCTATCAAATCTTCCTGGTCTTAATAATGCTTTATCCAACACTTCTGGTCTATTAGTAGCTGCCAAAATTACAACACCTTTAGAAGAATCAAAGCCATCCATTTCTGCTAAGAGTTGATTTAAAGTTTGTTCTCTTTCATCATTTCCTGAAACATTTCCCTCTCTGCTTTTTCCTATAGCATCTATCTCATCTATAAAAATTATACATGGCGCTTTTTCTTGAGCCTGTTCAAATAAATCTCTAACTCTTGCAGCTCCCATACCTACAAACATTTCAACAAAGCTTGAGCCGGATATCGAAAAAAATGGTACCTTGGCTTCTCCTGCCACTGCCTTTGCAAGTAAAGTCTTACCTGTTCCTGGAGGGCCTACTAATAAAGCTCCTTTAGGGAGTTTTGCACCTATACCTGTATATTTATCTGAATTATGTAAGAAATCTACTATTTCCATTAAAGATTCTTTTGCTTCTTCTTGACCTGCTACATCTTTAAAAGTAACTCCTGTTTCACTTTCACCGTATATTTTAGCATTATTTTTGCCAAAGGACATTACTCCACTTCCCATTTTTTTACTAAGTTTTGAGAAGAAAATGCGTCCTAAAGCCATAAATATAACAAATAGTAATAACCAATTTACTATGAAATTTTTTAATGGACTATCTTGATCAGGAATTATAGAGTCATATGGAATTTTTGCTTTATCCAATTTTTCTAATAATTGTTCTTCATTGCCCAATCTACCTGTATATAATATTTTCTCATTAAATTTTGTATTTTCTTTTGGATATATTATAATTTTGTCTTTAGCAAATTTTACTTCTTTTACTTGTTGTTCCGTTACCATATTTATAAAATTTGTATATTTTATATTTTTAGTTTGAGTTCTAACAACATAAGCATTAATTAAATATACTACTATAGTTACAGCAATTACATAATAAATAATATATTTAAATTTTTTATCGTCATAGTTAGGGTCCTTTTTATTTTTATTAAACATATTTTTCCTCCATCTTTAAATTTTATTGCTTTAATGATATTCATTATAATAGATTATACCACTTTTAAAATACTATTTATAATTGTTTATATGTACTTTTTGTAAAATCTCATTATTTCAATCAAATATAAAAACCTATGCTTATTAATACATAGGTTTTTAACACTTTTTATATTGTTCTCTTTATAGCTTCTTTCCATCCATCTATAAGAACTTTTCTTTTTTTATCATCAATACTACTTTCAAATTCTTTCTCTATGCCATTGTTCTTTAGAATTTCTTCTTTATTTTCCCAAAATCCCACAGCTAATCCTGCAAAGTATGCTGCACCTAATCCTGCTGTATTTAAAATATTTTTAGGCTTTTCAACTTTACAATCTAATATATCCGATTGAAATTGCATTAAAAAATTATTGGTAGAATATTGACCATCTACTCTCAATTTCTTTAAAACTATACCAGAATCTTCTTCCATAGCTTTTAAAACATCATAGCTTTGATATGCCAATGATTCAATAACTGCTCTTATAAAATGTTCCTTCTTAGTTCCCCTTGTAATTCCTATCACTATGCCTCTGGCTTCTGGGTCCCAATAAGGTGCTCCTAACCCTCCAAAGGCTGGTACCATATACACATTATTAGTATTCTCTACTGCCAATGCATATTTTTCAGCACTGTCCAATGAGTCTATCATTCTTAAATTATCTTTAATCCAATTTATACCTTCTCCAGCCATAAAAACTGAACCTTCTAAAGCGTAAGTAATTTCTCCATCTAATCCCCAAGCTATAGTTGTTATAAGACCTTTTTGTGAATTTATAGGTTTATTTCCTGTATTCATAAGCATAAAACATCCAGTACCATAGGTATTTTTAGCTGACCCTTCTTCGAAAGCAGTTTGTCCAAAAAGAGATGCGTTTTGGTCTCCTGCTATTCCTCCTATAGCAATCTCCTTTCCAAATAAAATACTATCTGTATAACCATAAACATGACTTGATGGTAATACCTCAGGTAAAATAGATTTAGGTATTTGAAAAATCTCTAAAAGTTCCTTATCCCATTGTAGTGTATGAATATTAAACAGCATAGTTCTTGAAGCATTGCTATAGTCAGTTATATGTTTCTCTCCTTTTGTTAGATTCCATATAAGCCAAGAATCCATAGTTCCAAAAGCTAAATTGCCTTTTTCTGCTTCCTCTCTAGCTCCCTCTACATTGTCTAATATCCATTTTATTTTAGTAGCTGAAAAATAAGGATCTAGTACTAATCCTGTTTTTTCTTTTATGACTTCACCATATCCTCTTTTATTAAGTTCTTCGCTGATTTGTACCGTTCTTCTACATTGCCATGCAATGGCATTATACACCGGAATTCCTGTCCTTTTATCCCATACTACTATAGTTTCCCTTTGGTTTGTAATTCCAACAGATGCTATCTTTTCTATTGAAATATTGTGTTTTGCTAATAATTCTGTAATTGCAGAAAATTGACTTGCCCATATATTAACAGGATTATATTCTACCCATCCTAATTTAGGATATATAGGTTCTACATCTCTTGAACTTTCTCCTATGGTTTCACCCTTTTTATTAAATAATATACATTTACATCTTGTACTTCCTTGATCTAATACCATAATATATCGTTCCATATTCATCCCCCTATGTTTTTATGTATTGGGCATAATAGACAAAAAAACCACATAAAAACACTATTTAAAGTATTTTTATATGGTTCTCTTAATCTCTACCAAATTATGAATTTGTATATTTTTATATAGCTACATATATATATGTTATAATTTTTCTTTGATTATTTCAAACTTTAAATATATTCAAATATGTAAACGATTATGCTCTTATTGAAATAGAATGATAGTTCTATTTATTTATACAGTTTTCCTCTTATATACTACTTAACCTCTAAATTTCTACTGAATGTCGTAATTTTTCACAAATATCTTTATCCATAGAATCCAGATGTTTCAAATTATATTCTAATCCTAGCTCTTTATATTTATTTACACCTAAACTATGATAAGGCAATAGCTCTACCTTCTTTACATTTTTTATCTTAGTTAAAAATCTATTTAGTCCCTCCATATTTTCTTTAGTGTCATTTATTCCTGGAACTATAACTTGTCTACACCATACTTCTGTATTAGATTTATTTAGCTTTTCAAGGAAATCATAAAAACATTTAATATCTTTACCTGTAATGTTTTTATACTCTTCTTCTTTGTGATGTTTTATATCTAATATTACTAAGTCCACATATTTTAATATTTCTTCATGATTTCCTTTAGCTACACCAGAAGTATCTAAAACTGTGTGTATACCATTTTCCTTACAACGCTTTAAAAATTCTAATAAAAACTCTCCTTGTATAAGGGGTTCTCCACCTGAGCAAGTAATTCCCCCACCTGATCTTTGAAAATATGGTTTATACCTTATTACTTTTTTAAATAATTCTTCTACTGTAACTTGTTCTCCCCCATTTAAATTCCAAGTATCAGGATTATGACAGTATACACACCTTAAATTACATCCTTGAAAAAACACTACCGTTCTTATTCCAGGTCCATCTACTAGTCCCATGCTTTCTATGGAGTGAATTCTTCCTTTTATCATAATATTCATCCCCTAAATCTACATTTTTTCATGGAATGTTCTCTTTATAACCTCTAATTGTTGTTCTCTTGTAAGTTTTACAAAATTAACAGCGTATCCAGATACTCTTATAGTTAAAGTCGGATAATTATGCGGATTTTCCATTGCATCTATAAGAGTTTCTCTATTTAGTACATTTACATTTAAGTGATGAGCTCCTTGGCCAAAATATCCGTCTAATATATTTATTAAATTGTTTCTCCTTTCATAATCTTCTTTCCCTAAAGCCTCTGGTACTATAGAAAAAGTATTAGAAACGCCATCTTGACAAATTCCTACATAAGGTATTTTCGCCACAGAGTTTAACGAAGCTAAAGCCCCATTTTCATCCCTTCCATGCATTGGATTAGCTCCCGGCGCCAATGCTTCTCCTGCTTTTCTTCCATCTGGAGTAGAACCAGTTTTTTTACCATACATAACATTTGAAGTTATAGTAAGAACAGATAGTGTATGTTCTGCATTTCTATAGGCAGGGGTTTTTCTAAGTTCTTTTATAAATCTTTCAACTACTTCTATTGCAATATCATCAACTCTATCATCATCATTTCCATACTTAGGGAATTCACCTTCCACTTCAAAATCCACTGCTATACCATCTTTTATTATAGGTTTAACCTTTGCATATTTAATTGCACTTAAAGAATCTGCTACTACAGACAATCCTGCTACACCACAAGCTAAAAATCTATGAACATCAGTATCATGAAGGGCCATTAATCCAGCTTCATAAGCATATTTATCATGCATGTAATGTATTATATTTAATGAATTTATATATAAATTTGCCACATATTCTAAAACTTTAAAGTAATTTTCTTTGACCTTATTATAATCTAATACTTCATCATTTAACTTTTTTATATTAGGGACCACTAGTGTTTTCTTTTTCTCATCTATTCCACCATTTATAGCATATAATAAAGCCTTTGCTAAATTACATCTTGCTCCAAAAAATTGCATTTGTTTTCCTATTTTCATAGCTGATACACAACAAGCTATTCCATAATCATCTCCATATATAGGACGCATTATATCGTCATTTTCATATTGTAGTGAATCTGTCTTTATTGACATTTTACTGCAATATTTTTTAAAAGCTTCTGGTAATTTTTCTGACCATAAAATTGTTATATTAGGTTCTGGGGCTGGATTTAAATTTGTTAGTGTATGTATAAATCTATAGGAAGTTTTAGTCACTAGTGTTTCGCCATTTCTACTCATTCCACCTATTGCTTCTGTAACCCAATTAGGATCCCCAGCAAATAGTTCGTTATATTCTGGAGTTCTTAAATGTCTTTCTATCCTTAATTTTATTACAAATTGATCTATTAATTCCTGTGCTTCCTCTTCTGTAATAACTCCATTTTTTAAGTCCCTTTCTATATATATATCTATAAAAGTGCTATTTCTACCAAGAGACATAGCCGCACCATTATTTTCTTTTATACCTGCAAGATATCCAAAGTATATAAATTGTATAGCTTCTTTAGCATTTTTAGCAGGATTAGCTATATCTATTCCATAACTTAATGCCATATTCTTCATTTCATTAAGAGCTCTAATTTGTTCTCTTACTTCTTCTCTTAATCGTATATTTTCTTCTAACATTAATCCTTTTATCTTGGATAAATCTTTTTCCTTTTCTCCAATTAAAAAGTCTATACCATAAAGAGCTATTCTTCTAAAATCTCCTATTATTCTTCCTCTTCCATATGCATCTGGCAATCCAGTCAAAAGCCCCGCCGATCTTGCAACTCTAATTTCTTCTGTATAAGCATCAAATACACCTTGGTTGTGAGTTTTTCTATATTCCGTAAAAATCTTATGTACTTCTGCATCCATTTCGTAACCATATTCTCTTAGGGCTTGTTCCACCATTCTTATGCCGCCAAAAGGATTTATCATTCTCTTAAGTGGTGCATCAGTTTGCAATCCTACAATTATTTCATCTTTTTTATCTATATAACCTGGTTTAAATTTATCTATACCTGAAATTGTCTTGATATCTACATCTAAAATACCTTTTTCTATTTCTTCTATTAAAAGTTTCTCAATTTTTTTCCACAGTCTATTAGTTCTTTCAGTAGCTTTGCATAAAAACTTCTCATCTCCGTAATAGGGAGTATAATTTTTTTGAATAAAGTCTCTTACATTTACTTCCTCTGTCCATATTCCCTTTTCAAATCCTATCCATTCATTTTTCATAAAAAATCCTCCTTATTTATTAATTTTTTGCAAAACAAAAGACCACCTGGACATTTCAGCCCAGGCGGTCGGCAATTCTTCCTTATCGTACTCCCTTGTGGTAAACTCCACTTCCGCCGGTAATACGACAACTTACATTTAATTTTGTGATATAAGATTATCATATAAATTTTACAATGTCAAATTTATAATTTTTTCTACTTTACCTAATTAACTTAAGATTTTTTGCTGTTTCCATAACTTCATTGGCAACTGCATCAGAAACTCCATCTTCAAAAACACTAGGTATTATATATTCTTCATTTAAATCATTATCTTTTATTAAATTTGCAAGACCTTTGGCCGCTGCAATTTTCATATCATCACATATATCTGTAGCTCCAATATTTAAAGCACCCTTAAATATTCCAGGAAATACTAGTACATTATTAATTTGATTTGGAAAATCAGATCTTCCTGTAGCTATTATTCTTGCTCCACCTTTTTTAGCTTCCTGTGGCATTATTTCTGGTACTGGATTGGCTAATGCAAAAACTATACTATCTTTATTCATACTCTTAACCATTTCCTTAGTTAATAGATTACCATCAGAAACCCCAATAAATACATCTTTATTCTTAATTACATCTTCTAATTTCCCTTTTTCAAAATTTCTATTAGTTAATTTAGCAATTTCTTGTTGTGCCTTGTTTAATGAAGTATCTCCTTCAACCAGTGCTCCCTGTAAATCGCATAAGATTATTTCTTTAACTCCTACTTTTATCAGCAGCTTGGCTATTGCAATTCCTGATGCCCCTGCCCCATTAATAACTACTTTTATATCCTTCATATCTTTTTTTAATATTTTCAATGAATTATATAAACCTGCTAATACAGCAATAGAAGTTCCATGTTGATCATCATGATATACTGGAATATTTAATTTTTCTTTTAGCTTGTCTTCAATATAAAAACATTCTGGAGCTTTTATATCCTCAAGATGAATTCCTCCAAATCCTGGTGATATATTTTTAATTGTATTTACTATATCATCAGGGTCCTTGCTATCTATACTAATAGGTACTGCATTTACTCCTCCAAATCTTTTAAGTAATAATGCTTTACCTTCAACCACTGGCAATCCAGCCTCAGGTCCTATATCACCAAGACCTAGAACTGCTGTACCATTAGTTATTACAGCTACTGTTTTTCCTTTGATAGTATATTTATATGCTTTTTCCTTATCATTAGATATTTCTAAACAAGGAGCCGCTATTCCTGGAGTATATGCTAAAGATAAATCCCTTGGAGTTTCTACTGGCATAGTTCCAATTATCTCTAATTTTCCTTTTTTTTCTTCATGAAGCTTTAAAGCCTCCTCTTTTACGTCTAAACTCATATTTTTATTGAATTAGATAGCTAAATATCTAATTCAAATACACCTCCAATCTTATCTAGAAACTGTTAATAAAAGCTATAATTATAAAAGCTATAATAAAATAAATCATTATTTTAATTCTCTCTTTTATATCCTTAAATTTATATACTCTTTTCTTTGACACCATTTCAAAAGCATCACTAAATAGTCCTTCTTTTCTTACTTCCCTAGCTAATTCATTTATTTTATTCTTTAGCATTTTTATAAGCCCCCTAAGAATAAATATCTTTTTATTTATCTAGATTTAAAATAAAACACCAAATATAATACTAGCAATTATTAACATTAATCCACCACCAAGACGAGAGGATATTTGAGCAAATGGCATTAAATCCATACGATCTGCTGCTGTTAATACAGCTATATCTCCTGATCCACCTCTATTAGCCATGCAAAGCCCTGCAGTTATAGATGTTTCAATTGGATAAAATCCTACAAACCATCCAACAACACCTGAACCCAATATAGCTCCTAATACTATAAGTCCTGCTATAATAACGTTTCCAAATGTAAATGCTGCTATTAGTTCACCAATATCTGTTAATGCTATACCAACTCCTACCATAACCACTAGTGTAAACTGTTTCGAAAAAAATCCTTGTAACTTTTTGGTACCTTCTTTTAGTCTAAGAGGTATTAAGTTAGTTACGTTAGCTATAGCAACTAATATTACCATCCATGCAAATCTGTGTATATCTATTTTTAAATTTGTTCCGAATAACGTAAATTCAGGTATTTTTATTAGTTTTGAACATATATTGCCCAATACATAGAAAGAACAAGCTAGTATTAATCCTGCTGCTACTTCTTTAGACTCAATTTTAATTTCTTTCTTTTCTTCTAGTTTAGAAATATCCTCTGCAGTTCTAATTAATTGACCATTTCCATTAAACTTGCTCCCAACATTTGTTTTCCCAAGTTTATTTAACAAAGAAGCAGCTACTATAGCTATTATATTTGCTATAGTTAATATTGATAAAGCAAATGATAACCAAGCTGCTGAATCTCCTCCTGTTACACTAGAATATATTTCACTCATAGGTATAGCCCCTGCACCAGTTCCACCTCCCATTATTGGTAAAACATATTTTGTAGCAATTTCACCAGCAGGTATTCTAAAAATTACGCCTCCTAAAATTCCTAGTAAAAAAGCGCTTAAAACTCCTCCTAATATTGCAGGTATATATCCTAAAAAAGCTTTCATTAATAATTTCTGATTAACCGATAGTATGGATCCTGTTATAAGTACTGCAATAAATAAATCTAAAAAATTAGTTGTTTTCATGAACAATTGTACCGTCTTGACACTTTTTTCTGGTATTATTCCTAAATAAACTAACGCTGCTGATCCTAAAAATGCTAGTATAGGGCCTCCTCCAACATATTCATTCCAAATAGGAATTCTATCACCTATAAATCCAAACAGTATTCCTATTATATAAAGTAATGCAAAAGCCCCCACTATATTATTAGGTAAAAAATTATTTGTCATTGCAAATAGAACTACTACTGCAGCCCCAACAAAAATGTACCATGGCATTCCAAATATATTAAAGACTGGTTTAACTTCTTTAGGTAACTTTGTAACCTTTGTTGTATTCATCTTAATTTTCCTCCCATAACTACCATTTTTTATTAATTACTCTCTTTTTTAATCCCCTCTATAGCCTAATCAATGGCTTTATCTCTTTCTTTTTCTAATTACGTCTATAATACTTCCATCTCTATACTCAACTACGGCCACAACTTCATCAGTAAATTCTATTTCCTTTGGCGTTCCTAGTAATCTTGTCGCCGTTCTTCTAAGTTCTCCCATTGTAACTAATTCAATTCCTGCATTTTTAAACTTTTCTATTAAATCTTCACGTGCTGGATTTACAGCTACTCCATAATCAGTTACTACTACATCAACAGTACTTCCTGGTGTTACAACAGTTGTAACCTTATCTACTATCGTTGATAATCTTCCACGAGTAAGAGGGGCAACTACTATGGACACCTTAGCCATGGCAGCTGTATCACTATGTCCTCCTGATGCTGCTCTAATAACTCCATCAGACCCTGAGATAACATTTACATTAAAATCTGTATCTATTTCTAAGGCACTTAATATAACAAAATCTAATTTATTTACTGCTGCTGATTTGTTAAATGGATTAGCATAAAAATCTGAACTTATTTCAATATGTTTTTCATTTTTACCTATAGATTCTGCTGCAGATAAATCAAAACATTGTACATCAAATATAGTATCTACTAACCCTTCTTCTAATAAATCCACCATTGGTTTAGTTATTCCACCCAGTGCATAACTAAGTTTTATATCCCTTTTCTTAACTTCTTCTTTTACAAATCTAGTAACTGCAAGAGATGCTCCTCCTGAACCTGTTTGCATAGAAAAACCATCTACAAATAATCCTGTGGCTAACATAACTTCTGAAACCTTTTTAGCCATTAATAATTCTTTAGGATTAGACGTAAATCTAGTAGCACCAGACATTATTCCTTTTGGATCTCCAATTTCATCTACTACTACTACATAATCTACTAATGTTTGTGAAATACTTTGAGGAAAATTAGGATAATCTACTAATGTATCTGTAACAACTATAACTTTATCAGCATATTCAGCATCCACTTTTGCATACCCTAAGGAACCACATATAGATTTTCCTTTAACTCCATTAGCATTTCCCATACAATCTGAAGAAGATGCTGCTATAAATGCTATATCTATCTTTAGCTCTCCTTCACATATAGCTCTAGCTCTTCCACCATGTGAACGTATTACTGCTGGCTTATCCTTTAATATTCCTTCAGATATTTCAGTAGCTAATCTACCTCTCAATCCACTGGTTTCTATTCTAGTAACTACTCCACTTTTAATATATTTAACAAGATTTTCATGGGCACTTGTTAAAGAACTTGATGCTATTCTTAGGTCTTTAATACCCATTTGAGCCAAAATTTCTACCACCTTCATAATTAATTTATCTCCCGCTCTAAAATGATGGTGGAAGGAAATTGTCATTCCATCTTTTATACCTGCATTTTTTATTGCCTCTTCTAAAGTATCAACTACTTTAGTTCTTTTTACCTTATTCTTTAAATTTAACCCTTCATTATTATTTAAAGTTTCTTTTGGATGGTACGCAAATGCCTCAACATAAGGTTTCCTATTTTCATATCCACTTATATTTTTTAATAAATTTTCATCCACTCTCTTATGCTTCATCACAATTACCTCCTACTTTAACACCAGCAGCTTTAGCTAATGCTAAAACATGATTTGCTCTGTCTATTATAGGCTTGTCTATCATTTTTCCATCTACAGTAAATACACCTTTATTTTCTCTAATAGCCTCTTCAGTTGCCATTACTACTTTATATGCTTTATCAATTTCTTTTTTTGATGGTGTATAAACTGAATGAACAAGTTCAATTTGTCTTGGATGTATTAATGATTTACCATCAAAACCTAATTGTTTTATAAGTTTTGCTTCCTTTAAAAATCCTTCATCATTGTGTATATCTGAATATACTGAATCTAATGCTGAAATGCCAGCTGCCCTAGCTGCCATTGCTATAATACCTCTTGCTGTTAACATTTCAATTCCTTCAGGAGATCTGTTGGTTTTCATACTAGTTACAAAATCTTCTCCTCCTATAGCCATCCCAATAAGTCTTTCAGAAGAAGTAGCAATTTGATATGCATTTAATACACCTAAAGGTGATTCAATAGCTACCATTATCTTTGTAGTACCAACTTCTATACCATTTTCTTTTTCTATTCTTTCAATGTGTCTTTCAACTTCAAATACATCCTCTGGTGTTTCTGTTTTAGGAATTCTAATTATATCTGGTTGAGCTAAAACTATAGCCTCTAAATCTTTAAGTCCATATTCAGTATCTAATCCATTTATTCTAACTACAGTTTCTAAATTTATTTCTTTGTAGTAGTCTCCAAATTTCTTTAACATATTATATACTAAAAAACGTGCTGAATCTTTTTCAGTAATTGAAATTGAATCTTCTAAGTCAAACATAACTGAATCTGGTTTATATATTTGTACATCTCTAATTAAACCTGGATTATTTCCAGGAACAAATAGCATTGATCGTCTAAGTTTCATTAACTCTTCCTCCTTTATATCCATTTAAACTCTGTTGATTGAGCTGATCTATATACTGCGGTTTGAACCCTGCTTACAATTACTGGATCTATTGCTCCTTTATCATTAGCAAATACTTTCGCATTTTTAACTCCTAATGATTCTAAAGTTTCTTTAATAACTTTTTCTATTTGCTCTCCAAATTGAGCCATAACAACACTATTCAATTTAATATCTAATCCATCATTATCTGGATCTATTACTATCTGTATATCATTGGATTCCAAAGTTCCTGCTTTAGCCACTACCTTAAGTTCCATATAAAATCCTCCTTTTTATATTCTATTGTATACAATTTATAGTAATTGTATACCATCACTAACTATTGTATACCATTACTGCTAAAATATCAATATATTTTATACAAAGTTTATTCAATTAAGAAAATTTTCTTTTACTAAATTTCCAAAATATAAAAACACCTAAATTTTAACAGTATACTGTTAAAATTTAGGTGTTTTTATATTAAGATAATAATAATTTATTCTTTTCTCATAAAAGCATTTTTAGCATTTATAACATGATCTCTTGCCAACTTTTCTGCTAAAACTTCATCTCCTTTTTCTATTGCCTCAACTATACTATTATGCTCTAAGAGTGCTTTTTCTCTTCTAACTTCGTTGGACAATGTTACTTTTCTCATACTTTTTAAATATTCATATATATATTCTAAATTAGATACAAGCCGTTTATTTTTAGAAGCATCTAGTATTATCCTATTATATTCATTATGAGATTTTATATATTTGTCAGTATCATTTTCATTAATAGATTTCCGCATTATTTTAATTATCTCTTTTAATCTGAATATTTCTTTTCTAGAAATATTTAGACAAGCTCCTCTAACTGCTAAGCCTTCAAGTACTTCTCTTATGTCATAAATCTCCATAATATCTTCTTTACTAATACCTTTTACTAAAGTTCCTTTTCTAGCAATATTTATAGCTAAACCTTCAATTTCTAATTGGCGTAAAGCTTCTCTTACTGGTGTTCTACTAACTCCCATACTTTTAGCTATATTGTTTTCAACTAGCCTATCTCCTTCTTTAAGTTTTTTATCAAAAATAGCCGCTCTAAGTTCTTCTAGAATAATTTCTCTTGCAGGTCTTGGATCATTAGTATCAATCTTCTTAAAAATTTCTTCCATAATTCAACATCCTTAATTATTATATTTTGATTAATTTACTATATATGTATTCATAAATAATTATATAGTTTTAACTACTTTTATTCAATTTTAATAATTAAAATCTTTAACAACAATTAAATTAATTTTATATTGTTGAATATAATTTACTTTATTATTAAATAATAATATTGTGTAATAATATATAAATAATTTCTGAACATTTATATATTTAGACTTTGACTTTCTTTTACCTTGATGTTATAATATATTCACAAGGTAAAAGAAAACCATTAATTTAACATTATATTTTATATAAAATATATAGGAGGTTGGTATAATGTTTGATATGATTCCATTTAGAAGAAATAATCCTATGAAAAGAGGTGCTTACTTCGACGACTTCTTTGATAATTTCTTTAATAATGATTTCTTAGTACCTATTAAATTTCCTAAAAATGATTTTCGAGCAGATTTAAAAGAAACTGATGATGAATATATAATTGAAGCAGATTTACCTGGAATCTCAAAGGATGCTGTTAAAGTAAATTATTCTAATAATAATATTATAATTTCAGCTAAAAGAGAAGATATAGTAGAAGATAAACATGAAAATTATATAAGACGCGAAAGAAGCTATGGAGAATTCAAAAGAGCTTTTTACGTAGATAATGTAGATGAAAATAATATAAGAGCTTCTTTTAATGATGGGGTATTAAAAATAAATCTACCTAAACTAGAAAAAGATAAAAAAATTGGAAAACAAATTGAAATTGAATAAAAATAATGGAGTCATCAAAACATAGATGACTCCATTATTTTTATTATTGCTCCTGCTTTTCTAAATATAAATTGTAATCTTTATTCCACTGATCATATTTTTTATCTTTTCTATGATCCGTCAAATTAAAATTTTTCTTCAAAAACCTACCAAAGTGCATCGTTACTTTATTTGAGCCCCAAATATTCATATGACCATTATTAAACATATCAGCTTTAAAATTAAACCCTATTTCATCTAATATATTGCAATAATTTATAAATGGAATATTATTATCTGCTGCAATTTTTTCTACTGTATTAAACATTTTTGCAGGATCTTTATGCCAGTTTTTAGCATTAGCTGTACTAGTATAATCATGCGGAGCATTAATAAATACCAATTTGAATCCTTCTTTTTTAGATAGCTCAATAATTTTATATAAATATTTTTCTGACTTAGGAGGAAGTTTTGCTTTTTCTTTAGTTGATAAATCCGATAAATTATCCTTACCATATCTTTCAGTACCAGCAGCAAATCCTTTTGCATAGTAGCTTTCTGATGTATCAAATTTAAAATCTTCTTTTGTTAGTTCCTTCCACCTATAGTGATATTTAATAATTGGAAAAATATACTCTGCCCATTGAGTTTTAGGTGTACTATTAATAATTGCCTCTATTTTATTTTGGGAAAATTTCATATTATCAAGTACATATCTAATGTATCCTTCCTGTCCAAACTCCCATATATTGCCTAAGTAATATAAGTCTATCACAACAATTGGATTATTATGATTTTTTAAAATCTCTTTTAATAAATAATAAGTTACATCTATAGGTTGACCCCCTGTTCCATAATTAAAGCTAGTTATACCATATTCATTCCATAACACATTTGGATTAATAGAACTATTCATATGACTTGATCCTAATAAAACCACATCATATTCATCACCAATATGTTTATATAAACCTTCAGTCAATTTAGCCCTATGTCCCGTTTTTATTATAAATATAGAATTGATAATAGATACTATAAACATACATATTATAACAAAAATTATAGCTTTTATGGTTCCTTTTAAAATACCTTTTTCTTTCATAAATATCCTCTCCTAGAACTGAAAATATATAAATTGCTGAGCATTGTATCCTGGACCATATATGCCAAATATTAAAATTGCTATAATAGCAATAAAATACATGGACCATCTAAATACTATATTCCTATTAGCTAATGTATTACGTACATTATTATTGACTTGTAAAATATCTACTATTAAAACTATTAATATTCCTAAAATTGCTATTTTAAAGTCTTTTTCATCTAAGCCTAATTCATAAATTCTACCGGATGCAAATATACCTGGATTGAAATACAACATATTCCTAATTATTGTTTTAGATAAAGTAAAGGACCCTGCTCTAAAGAAAATCCATGCAAAATCCACCAGTATAAAAGTTATTATAATTTTTATTAGTTTTAAACCTTTTGAATTGGGTTTAATTTTAAAAGTACTTATTATTTTTTCTTTTAAAGGCTTTAAAATGTCTCCTACTACTATGTATATTCCATGTAATCCGCCCCAAATAATAAAATTTATAGCTGCTCCATGCCATAATCCACTTATTAAAAATACAATCATGGTATTAAAGTAATTTCTTAATTTACTACGTCTATTTCCACCTAAAGGTATATATAAATAATCTTTAAACCAGGCTCCAAGAGTAATATGCCATCTTCTCCAAAATTCTTTTATAGATTTTGAAAAATAGGGCTGTTTAAAATTTATAGATAGCTCAAATCCCATAACCTCAGCAGCTCCTCTTGCTATATTAGAATAAGATGCAAAATCACAATATATCTGAAGTGCAAAAAATATAGTTGCTATAACTATTTCTAATCCTCTATAATTCTGTGGAGCATTATATACATTGTTAACCAATATGGCTAATCTATCAGCAATTAATATTTTTTGAAAAAAGCCCCACAACATTAGAAGTAGCCCGTCTTTTACTCTATAATAATCAAAGTAATGCTTTTCATTAAATTGATGCAGTAAATCCTTTGATCTTTCTATTGGACCTGCAACCAATTGGGGGAAAAATGATACAAACAAAGCGTATTTTCCTAAATTCCTCTCAGCTTTAACATCTTTTCTATATACATCTACAGTATAACTAAGAGCTTGAAAAGTATAAAAAGATATACCAACTGGTAGTAAGAAATCAAATTTAGATACATTAAATGATATGTTAACTGCAGAAAGTACCCTTGTAAGTGTTGCAGTAAAAAAATTATAATATTTAAATAGAAATAAAATACCTAAATTAATAAAAAAACTAGTAAAAACCCAAAACTTTTTAAGTTTAATTGCTTTTTTATTATTATTTATTTTGTCTGCCTTATATATTAATATACCAGTTATGTATGTAACTATTGTAGATGTACCAATTAATATTGCATATTTGGGATTCCAACTCATATAAAAATAATAACTACTTATAAGTAACCAAATCCACCTAAATTTATGTGGTATTATATAATATAATATTATAACAATAGGAAAAAAAAACAGAAAATGAATTGAATTAAATAGCAAAACTTCATTCTCCTTTCTAAAACTACTTTATATCTATCCAATTATATTATTATATACCTAAATTAAATATAAATTGTTAATAAATAGTAAATTGTAAATTCACCTTTCAAACATAAATAAATTACATTCATTTGTGTTTATATAAAAAAAACCATACCGAAGTACGGCTTATTATTTTTTATGATAACATTTTCAAATATAAATTTACATCTGTCTTGTATGTATAATTTAATAATGAGCACATCTATTTCCACCTACATTTTTAACATTGTACATAGCTTTATCTGCTTTTGATATAAGTTCATCAATATTCTCACCATCTCTTGGATAAAAGCTAGTTCCTATACTCAAAGATATATTTATATCTATATCCTCAATATTAACTTTATTAATTGCATTTGCAATTCTTAAAGATATTATCTCATAATTATTATAATCCTTTATATCAGGTAACAATATTAAAAACTCATATAATTCTCAATGCATTCATTGTTCTGGCTTATACAAAGGTTTATAAATTTTCTCATCTTCTCAGCAGGAAATATTAAATTTGCTTGTCCTGTTATCTTTTCTTCAAAGGTAATAGATGATATCATTAGTGTTCCTTTAAGAGTTTTATAAAATCCTTTTTCTACATTATTACATACAAAATTTCCGCATAATTTCAATTTGTGTATATTTCTTAGCATTAATTCTCATTTATGTATTCAAATATTAAAATTTCTCCAATAAAACCACATTTTCCACATGGTATGTGTTGGAAAACATGTCTACGGGTTGTACTCTTATGGTTTTATAACCTAACTTTTCTAAAACGCCTAAATCTCTGGCCAAAGTTGCAGGATCACAGGATACATAAACTATTTTTTCTGGTGACATATTTGCCATAGCTTCTAGAAGAGATTTTTCACAACCTTTTCTTGGAGGATCTACTACAACTACATCTGCTTTTATTCCCTTTTCTATTAATTCAGGTATTACTTGTTCAGATTCGCCTACTATAAAATCCACATTATCCACATTATTTTCCTTAGCATTTAATTTTGCACTTTCTATGGCTTCAGCTACTATTTCCACTCCATATACTTTTTTAGCCTTTTGAGATAAAAATAAAGATATAGTACCTGTTCCACAGTAAGCATCAAATACAACTTCATTACCTTTTAAGTCTGCATATTCTAATGCTTTATTATAAAGTACTTCTGTTTGTATTGGATTTACTTGAAAAAAAGATAATGGTGTTATTGCAAATTTAAAATTTGCTATGTAATCTATTATTTTATCCTTTCCCCAAAGCACAATAGATTCTTTCCCTAATACTACATTTGTCTTTTGGGAGTTTATGTTTTGAATAATACTTACAACTCCTTGTAAATTCTCAATAAGTTTATTTATTAGCTCTTCCTTATGAGGTAAATTTTTATCTTTAGTTACCAATACCACCATAACTTCACCGGTTTTAAAAGCTGTTCGCACCATTATATGTCTTAGATTTCCTTTATGTTCTTTTTCATTATATATAGGTACATTAAATTTTTCTATCCACTCTCTTAATATTTTTATAATATCATCTGCTTTTTCATCTTGTATAAGACAGGTTTTTAAATCTATTATATTATGACTTCTTGGAGCATAAAATCCTATACTAACTTTTTCATTTTCTTTCCCAATGGGAAGTTGAACTTTATTTCTATATCTATATGGATTTTTCATACCTAATACTGCTTCTACCTCTACGTCTATACCGCCCAATCTTAAAAGAGCATCTTTTACCTTTTGTCTTTTAAAATTCAATTGTTCTTTATAACTCATATGTTGTAATTGGCACCCACCACATCTTGTATAAATATCACAAATTGGCTTCACTCTTTCTTCAGAAGCTATAATTATATTTAATAATTTTCCTACTGCATAATTTTTATTTACTTTTATTATATTTACTTCTACTTCCTCACCTAAAATAGCACCGGGTATAAAGATAGTAAAATTATCTATCTTTCCTATGCCTTCACCTTTTGTTCCCATACCTGTTATGGATACTCTGTATATATTATTCTTCTTTACTGGTATATCTTTTTTCATTTAATCACCTTTATAATTTATTTTTAAATCCTTATTAATTTTATCATATTTATAGATATTTCATAAATAAAAAAATTGCACCCTTTACAGGTGCATAATAAGAATCAGTTGTCCAATTTAAAATATACTAGACTATTATATTATTATAACTCTAATTTTAAAATATTATTCATTAAAATTTTATTATATCCTCTACTTTTGCTTTAGGATTCAAGTTAACATCTTTTAATGCCCACTTTTTAAATTCTTGATATCCTGTTCTATCTACTATATAACCTATATGTTCTTTTCCTCCTGGAGCATTTCTATCTATATATTCATTAATATAATCATAGGTATTAAGTATTATTTTTATTATACTCTCTTCATCTATCCAAGTTATAAAATCAGCAGCTAATCTAGGATTTTTTTTGCCTGTCCTTCCCATAATAACCAATTTAAAATATTTGTCTTCACTTCTGGACCAAGCAGAGGTCGGACATTTATTTATGCATTCTCCACATCCTATACACTTGCTATGATCTCTTACTACTTTATAATTTTCAAAGCTTAATGCTCCTGTAGATTTTTTCTTGCAAGTATCCACACAGGCCTTACAGCCTATACATCTATAAGAATCATATTGTGGTTCTGTCATACCTATAATCCCAAAATCTTGCATTCTCGCCTTTATACAGTCATTAGCACACCCTGTTAAGGCTATTTTTACATGGTAATCATTTGGAAATATAGCCTTTTCTATTTTCTTTGCAAATTTTGTAGTATTGTAATTTGCAAAAGGACAAACATTATTTCCTATACATGCAGATACATTTCTAGTACCTGATGCTGAGTATCCATTATTTGTACTTTCTTGATTGATTTCTAGTCCTTCTATAATAGGTTGAAGTGCTTTATTAACTTCTGGAATGTATTTCATTGGTATACCAGGTATTTCAAAACCCTGTCTTATAGTTATATGCAATGTTCCATTGCCATAAGTTTGTGCAATATTTTGAAGTATATTTAAATACTTAGCATCTAAATATCCTCCTGGTACCCTTACCCTAACTGCCGTTTTACCTCTCTCTTTTGTAACCCTAAATGCATTTTTCTTCAAAGCCTTAGTATTTATATCCATTCCCTTATCACCCCTAATCTATAAGTCTCTTGGCTTGAGTATAATTAAACACTGGTCCATCTAAGCATATATAAGTATCATCTATTTTACAATGACCACATTTTCCTACTCCACAACACATTTTTCTCTCATAGGATACCCATATATTTTCTTCTCGTATTCCTTTTTTCAAAAATTCTTGTACCGTAAATTTCATCATAATAGGAGGTCCCACTATTATTACATTCGCTTCTTCTATGTTTTTTATATCTACCTTGTCTACATATTTTGTTATAAGCCCAACATTTCCTTTATAATCTTCCTTAGCATTATCAACTGTTAATATAACTTCTATATTTTTCCTCCAACTTTCTATATCTTCTTTAAATAATATATCTTCAGGTGACTTAAATCCGCAAAGTACATTTAAACTTTTCACATTATTAATATTATTTGTAAAATATTCTATTACACCCTTTACTGGAGCAAGTCCTGTTCCACCTGCTGCTATAATAAGTTCTTTTCCCTTATATACGTCTACATCAAATCCATTACCATAAGGTCCTCTCATAAAAAAGTGTTCTCCAGGAAAAAATGTGTGTACTACATCTGTTACTTTTCCCACTTTTCTTATGGTTAAATCTATATAATTTTTTCCTATACCACAGACAGATATAGGTGCTTCTCCATATTTAGGAATTGATACTTCAAAGAATTGGCCTGGTTTTACTTCTCCTTTGTACTCCATTCTAAAAGTATAATCTATATCTGTATGAGGAATTATTTCTAATATTGTTGATTTAAAAGGTAAATATATATTGTTTTCCAATTTAATTCTCCTCTCCAATTTCAGCATTTAACTTATTAACACAATTTGAAAATGAAATATATTCTGGACATGCATCATCACATCTTCCACATCCAACACACATATGATATCCAAATCTTTTATTGAAATCATGTATCTTATGCATTACCTTAAATCTCATTCTATCCCCTTTATTTTTTCTAAATTCATGTCCTCCAGCCATAGTTGTAAATCCATCTATCTGACAAGATGACCATACTCTTCTTCTTTCGCCAACATTTTTATTATCCTTATAAAATATATCCTGCATAGTAAAACAGGCACAAGTTCCGCAAACTGTATTACATCTTCCACAGGCTATACATCTTGATGAATATTCTTTCCAAAAGTCCGATTGGAATATACTATTATCCAATATCTTAGGAATTTTTACTTCTAATTGATTTTCTTCTATAAATTTAGGTTCTACTTTTTCATCTTTAAAATCTTTAAACATATTTAAAAAATCTTCATCTTTACACTTTACTAAAACTTTATCTTGTTGTCTTTTTACAAATAGTGAATAATCCTCTGTTTTATTTGTTCCCATGCTTGTACAAAAACAATTTTCAAAACTTTTTTCACATTCTATCAATACAAATTTAACTTTTTCTCTAAGTCTTTTATAATATATATCTTCATATCCATTTTTTAAATAAATTTCATCTAATCTTTTTACAGCATGTATATCGCAACTTCTTAAGAATATAAGAATATTTTTTTTATCTATTTTAGGTTCCAACACCTCATCTTCAGTAAAATAAAATAGTGTTTGTGTTATAGGTAATATGGTCTCTTTAGGAGAGAATAATGATTTTTTATTAAATTCTATCTCATCTATAGTTTTTACTTCTCCATATCTAACCATATCTGTATCTGAAAATGTGCCTTTACCTTTTAAAAGTTTTGGTGCATATATTTTATAATTTTCTGATATCTTGTCTAAGATATAATTAAAATCCTTTAATTCCATTTTAAATCCCAATTTTTTTCCTCCTCTTTACCTTTGTTTTTTAGATATATACCAGTACGTCCATCCTATAAATAAAGCTCCTCCTATAAAATTTCCTAAAGTTACCCATAATAAATTATTCATCAATCCTAAAAGTGTAATTTCTACTCCATGAGGTATAATATAAGCTACAGAAAACAATGTCATATTAGCTATACTATGTTCAAAACCTGTTGTTATAAAAGCAAATAGGCACCAAAATACCATTATAAGTTTTGCTCCTTCTTCTTTTAATTTAAAGAAACACCAAACTGCAAGACAAACTAGCATATTACACAATATTCCTCGTATGAATAGTTCCAAAGATGGTGCTGTTATTTTACCCTTTGCTCCATTTAATATAAATTTACCTATGTTACCTTTTGCTAGACCTGAATAAACAAACATTATTCCAAGTAAAAAAGAACCTATAAAGTTTCCTATATAACTAAAAATCCAAACATTTAGTGCAGATTTCCATGTTATTTTTTTCTCTAATGCTCCAACAGTCATTATAAGATTATTACCTGTAAACAATTCTGAACCTGCAACCAATACCAAGCTTAATGCAATACCAAAAGATACACCCATAATTATTTTAGTAAAAGGAGAATTAGTTGATGATAACATTCCTCCTATGCTAAAAATTAGCAATATACCAAATCCCACATATATTCCTGCTAACATTGAAGCTAATAAATACCTTATTTTGCTTTCCTTTAAAAGAGAATGTTTTTTTTCTGAAACAATTGCTAATTTGTTAATTTCTTCACTAAACACCCCTCAGCCCTCCTATATATTAATATTTATCATTTAATTTAACATTATCACAGTAAATAAAAAAAAGATGTGATTAATATCACATCCCTTTAAAATACCTAGAAAGGCTTTCTCTATTCTTAACTATTATCTTTTTGTCTTTAAACTCTATTAAATTACTTTTTTGAAAATCACTTATGCATCTTGAAATGGTCTCTCTGCTACTACCAAGCATATCTGCAAGATAAGTTACAGTAATATCCAAATTTATTAGTACTCCTCTATTTACTTTTACACCATAATCCTTACTTAACTTCCACAGTTTAGCTGCTAGTTTTTTATCCATTTTTATAGGTACAGTATTTTTTAACTGTCTATACAACCTTCTTATTTTTCTACCCATAGAATCTATTACACCCTTGTTAAATGTAAAATTGCTTTCCATAACCTTCAACATATCATTACTACTTAAAGACAATATTTGGCTATCTTCAAACATTTCACAACTTACCGATGCAGGCAATTTATCAAATATTACTTCGTTTACTATTTCACCCTTGTCTAAAATATAAATTACCCTTTTAGCTCCCATTTCAGATAATCTAAAAACAGTTACCTTTCCGCTATAAACTATATATATATTATTAACTAAATCTTTTTCGCTAAATAAAATTTCTCCTTTTTTTAATTTAATTATTTTAGATGATTTAGATAATGTAGACACTTCTTCTTCAGTAAGAGAATTAAAAATTGATATATTTTTTATTATACTTATCATAAAATCATATGGTAACCCTACCATTATATACTATTCCTCTTTTTACATCCATAGTTATAAAATATCCACTTTTTAACACATCCGTTGCTCCGCCTGCGCCACATATAAATGGTATTTCATTACTGATACATTCTATTGCTAAGTGAGAAGTTAATCCTCCTCTTTCTGATATAACTCCTGATACTCTATTTAATACAGAGACATAATCTATATCTGCATCTTTTACAACTAATATATCTCCACTTTCTACAACTCTTTCAGCTTCTTCTGGACTATTTACAACCTTAGCTATACCATAACCTGTATTATTTCCACTTCCTCTTCCTTGAACAAGTATATCTCCAACCACATGAACCTTTAACATATTAGTTGTACCTGAATAACTTACAGGTATTCCTGCAGCTATTACAACTAGATCTCCTTTTGTTATATACTCTGCTTTTAACGCTATTTCTACAGAGTTTTCTATTAAGGCATCTGTAGATGTAAATTCAGTTGTAAGAATCGGGAATACTCCCCAACTTAATGCTAATTTTCTTGCTACACTTTTATTTGGTGTAATTGCTATAATAGGACACGCTGGTCTATATTTTGAAACTGCTCTAGCTGTATATCCTGTTTGTGTAGCTGTTAATATAGCAGATGCATTTAATTCTGAAGCTGTTGTGCAGGTTGCTATACTTATTGCATTAGCTACACTTAGTACCCTTGTTTCTCTTTTTTTATTAAATATTTCATCATAGTTCATTGTTTCTTCTGCAGCTCTAGCAATATTAGCCATAGCTTTAGCTGACTCTATTGGATATTTTCCTCCAGCTGTTTCACCACTTAACATTACCGCATCAGTTCCATCAAATATAGCATTAGCTACGTCCGAAACTTCTGCTCTTGTTGGTCTTGGATTTCTTATCATAGAATCTAACATTTGAGTAGCTGTAATAACAGGTTTACCGGCTTTATTACATTTTTCTATAATCATCTTTTGAATTATAGGCACTTGTTCCATTTGCAATTCTACACCCATATCTCCTCTAGCTACCATTATTCCATCAGAAAACTTTATTATTTCATCTATATTTTCTACACCTTGTTGATTTTCTATTTTTGAAAATATTTGTATATCTGTACCACCATTTTCTTCTAAAACCTTTCTTATTTCTAAAACGTCTGAACCTTTTCTAATAAAAGATGCTGCAATAAAATCTACTCCTACTTCACATCCAAATTTAAGATCAGCTCTGTCTTTTTCTGTTAATGAAGGTAATGAAACATCTACTCCTGGTACATTTACGCCCTTATGGTTACTTACAATACCACTATTTTTAACCATACAATGTACTTTGTTTCCTTCTACACTTTCAACTTCTAAAGCTACAAGTCCATCATCTATTAGTATGGTATCTCCTTTCTTTACATCGTTGTGTAAATTATCATAAGTTATAGAACATTTTGTTTCATCCCCTAAAATTTCTTCCCCACAATATATAGTAAACTTATTTCCTTCTTTTAACTCAACAGTTTTATCTTTAAAATCCCCTGTTCTTATTTCAGGTCCTTTTGTATCTAATATTGTAGCAATATTTTTATTAAACTTATCACTTAATCTTCTTATTAAATCAATTCTTACTTTATGTTCTTCATATGTGCCATGTGAAAAATTATGCCTTGACGCGCTCATTCCAGCTTTTATTAATTCACTTAATATTTCTTCACTATCACTAGCTGGTCCTATTGTAAATACCATTTTAGTTTTTTGCATAAATGTTACCTCCTAAAAATTTTTAATATGATAAAGCCTTAGCTATTTCGTACAACTTTTCGTCAAATTTATGTTCAATTGACAGAGCTTCATGTATATCCATATCCACAATCTTATTATCATTTATTCCCACTACTCTAGACGATTTACCTTCTAATAATAATTCTACAGCCTTATTGCCCATTCTTGATGCTAATATTCTATCATTAGCAGTAGGACTTCCTCCTCTTTGTATATGACCTAAAACAGTAGCTCTTGTTCCTATACTAGTTACTCTTTCGATTGTTTTAGCTATTTCGTTGGCACTTCCTGCTCCTTCTGCTACTATTATTAGATTGTGCATTTTTCCATTTTTCTTACCTTCTAATATAGTTTTACATAATTTATCTATATCAAAATCTAATTCTGGAACAATTATACTTTCAGCACCACCTGCTAAACCTGAATATAGGGCTATATCTCCACAATTTCTTCCCATTACTTCCACTACACTAACTCTTCCATGAGATGTAGAAGTATCTCTTAATTTATTTATTGCATCTAATACAGTATTAACAGCTGTATCAAAACCTATTGTATAATCTGTGTATGGTAAATCATTGTCTATGGTTCCTGGTATACCTACGGCTTTAACTCCAAGCTTAGATAGCGCCTTTGCTCCTTGAAATGATCCATCTCCTCCAATTACAACCAAACCATCTACTCCAAATATTCTTAGAATATCAGCTGCTTTCTTTTGTCCTTCTTCAGTTTTAAATTCTTCACATCGTGCCGTCCTTAATCTAGTTCCACCTCTTTGAATTATGTCTGCCACACTTCTTCTTGTCATTTCAAATATTTCCCCATTTAAAAGGCCATCAAATCCTCTCTCTATTCCTAATACTGTTAATCCTTTATCCAAACCTGTTCTTACTACAGCTCTTATGGCTGCATTCATTCCAGGTGCATCTCCTCCGCTAGTTAAAACAGCTATTTTTTTCATTGGATATATACCTCCTTTGTACCGGTGGGACATTTTTAGTCCCACTCCATATATAGTTTAGTGTTTACTATTCTATATATTTATTGTAATAAAGTTCACTTCAATATTCAACAAAATATAAAAATTTTGTGATAAATGACAAGTATTTTAATAAAATTATAGTTCAACTTGTCATTTATCATTTAATAAAAACTATATTTTTTATACTACCTTTACATTTTCATTGCCAAAACTTCTTTTCATCCACTCTATAACTTCTATATTATTACTTAACCATAAATCCTCTTTTACAATATAAGTTTGATTAATTTCTTCTATATATAAATAAATAGGCGTATTTCCTAAATGCTGATTTGATATTATTCTTAATTGACTTAGAGAAGTTTTTAAATCATTTTTTCTTTCAATTCTTATATAGATTTTTTTCTCCTTCTCATATTGAGAAAATAAACTTATATCTTCACTAATAAGTTTTGGTGCTTCTCCTTCTCTTAAATTAATTCTGCCTTTTAATATAACAATTTCATCTTCAGATATAATATCTTTATATTTAGAAAGTATTTTAGGGAAAACTATTACTTCTATAGATCCATATAAATCTTCTACTTCTATAAAAGCCATCATCTGATTATTTCTTGTTATTTTCTTAGTTACATTAGTTATTATTCCACCAATTATAACTTTCTCTCCATCCTTTACTTTTCTTTCACTTTCTATTAAGTTTTCTTCTAACCCACTATCAGAAACTATATCTGATATATTTATAGATATTTTATTTTTCAAATCATCCTTATACTCATCTAAAGGATGTCCCGATAGATATAGTCCTGTCATTTCTTTTTCCATAGAAAGTATACTTTTCTTATCAAATTCATTTATATTTGGGTACTGTATCTCTAAACTACTTTCTTCAAGCTCTTCAAATAAATTTACTTGCCCTTGAATATTTTTCTTTTTGTCATTATTTATTGAATCTAAAACTTTTTCATGTACTGCCAACATTTGAGATCTAAAAATTTTAAAACTATCAAAAGCTCCTGCTTTTATTAAACTTTCCATAGCTCTTTTATTTATGCACCCTAAATCTAATTTAGAGCAAAAATCCTCTAAATTAATAAATTTTCCTTTTTCATTTCTGGTTTTTACAATATTCTCTATAGCATTTAATCCTACATTTTTAATAGCAGCTAATCCGAATCTTATCTTATTTCCTTTTACAGTAAACTTAGCATAACTTTCATTTATATCTGGCGGTAGTACCTCCATGCCTTCTTCTTTAGCATACCTTGTATAGTATGCTACTTTTTCACTATTACCCATGATGCTATTTAACATTGCTGCAATACATTCCGTAGGATAATATCTCATTAAATATCCTGTTTGAAAAGCTATTACCGCATAGGCTGCTGCATGGGATTTATTAAATGCATAAGATGCAAAATCCAGCATAGAATCAAATATTTTGTTCCCTATTTTTTCATCTATACCATTGCGTATGCATCCAGGTACTTCTATATTTCCATTTTCATCTATAATTCCATATACAAAATTTTTTCTTTCCTCTTCCATTACATCGTGTTTCTTTTTAGACATTGCACGTCTTACTAAGTCACTTCTTCCCATAGAGTATCCAGCTAATTTCCTAACAATTTCCATTACCTGTTCTTGATAAACCATACATCCATAGGTAACAGAGAGAATATCTTTTAATTCTGGTGTTACATATTCTATTTTCTCTGGACTCTTTTTATTAGCAATGTATTTAGGAATCTCTGCCATAGGCCCCGGTCTATAAAGACTTATTCCTGCTATTATATCTTCTAAGGAATCAGGTTTTAATTCCTTCATAAAGCTTGTCATTCCATCTGATTCCAATTGGAATACACCTACAGTTTTCCCCTCTCCTATCATTTTATATACTTCTCTATCATCAAAATCTAATTTATCTAAATCTATGTCTATTCCCCTGTTTTCTTTTATCATAGCTACAGCATCTCTCATTACTGTCAAAGTTCTTAATCCTAAAAAATCCATCTTCAATAATCCAAGTTCTTCTAGAGTTCCCATAGTAAACTGTGTAACTATATTTTCTTCATTTTTTTGTAAAGGTACATAATTTACTAATGGATGAGATGCTATTACTACTCCTGCTGCATGAGTAGAAGTATGTCTTGGTAATCCTTCTAATTTCATAGCCACATTTATTAAATCCTTTATCCTATAATCATTTTCATATATATCCTTTAGTTCTGGATTTAATTCTAATGCTTTATCAATAGTTATATTTAACATAGTTGGAATCATTTTAGCTACCTTGTCTACCTCTGCATAAGAATAATTCATTGCCCTTCCCACATCCCTTATACAAGCTCTAGCAGCCATAGTTCCAAATGTAATTATTTGAGATACATTATCTTCTCCATACTTTTCTACTACATAATCTATAACTTCTTGTCTTCTTTCATAACAAAAATCACTATCAATATCTGGCATGGACACTCTTTCAGGATTTAAAAACCTTTCAAATATTAACCCGTATTTAATTGGATCTATTTTAGTTATTCCCAAAGTATAGGCTACAATAGATCCTGCGCCACTTCCTCTTCCTGGACCTGTCATTATACCTTTTTCTGTAGCAAATCTTATAAAATCCCACACTATAAGAAAATAATCCACATATCCCATTTCTCTTATTACATTTAGCTCATATTCAAGTCTATTTTTTAATTTTTCATCTATAGTCTCATATTTTGCTCTTAATCCTTTATAACACAGATCTCTTAAATATTCATAATTATTTACTTTTTCCGGAAGAGGAAAGGTAGGCAACTTAGATTCATGAAAATTATATTTAAAATTACATTGTTCGGCTATTTTCACTGTATTTTCTATTGCATCAGGCACATGTGAAAATAAGTCATACATTTCTTTTGGAGATTTTAAATAAAATTCTCCTGTAGGATACTTCATTCTATCCTCTTCATCTACAGTTTTTCCAGTCTGTACACAAAGCAGTATATCATGTGCTCTAGAATCTTCTTTTTCTATATAATGCACATCATTAGTGACCACTAATGGAATTGATAATCTTTTAGACATAGCTATAAGTTCATTATTTACCTTAACTTGTTCTTTAAGTCCATGATCCTGCAGTTCTAAATAAAAACCTTCTTTAAATATTTCTTTATAGGTTAAAGCAACTTTTTCAGCTTTTTCTATATTTCCTCTTAATATATAGGATTGAATCTCTCCTCCTAAACAAGCACTTAAAGCAATTAGTCCTTCACTATGTTCTCGTAAAAATTCGTGATCCACTCTTGGTTTATAATAAAATCCATCTATAGATGCTTTACTGACAATCCTCATTAAATTTCTATACCCTATATCATTTTTAACTAAAAGAACTAGATGATATATATCATTATCATTATCTACTCTTTTAATATACATGGACTTTGGAACTACATATATTTCACAGCCTATTATAGGTTTTATACCTTCTTTTACAGCTTCTTTATAAAATTCTACACATCCATACATAACTCCATGATCTGTTATAGCAATGCTTTTCATACCTAATTTTTTAGCTTTTTTTATTAATTCTGGTATTTTAGCAGAACTATCTAAAAGAGAGTATTCAGTATGCTGATGTAAACTAACCCAATTGTATTCTTTATGTACCATAAAGCCCTCCTTTCTTGAAAATTATAATTTGTTTTCAATAGCTTTTATAGTTATTAAAGACTTTGCTATAAGATCTTTCTTATCATCAAATAAGTTCACTTCTACTTTATAAAAGGCTTTACCTAAAAACTCACAAAATGCTGTACTAGATGACATAATAGTAGCATTAGCTTCTATCTCTGTATCAATTTGTACTGGTTTCATAAAATAAGTTGATATGTTATCTACAAATAAATTTGTTACATCCATTTGTTTTAAATAAAAAGTAGCCATAGATGATATCAGCATATTTAATGAATTCCATGATGCTATACCTAAAGGATCTAGCATTTCAGGAGTTATTGTACCATAAAAATGCATAGATTTTTGTTTCATGTCACTTTTAAAATTTTTAAGAATTTCACTATCTAAATTTCTATAATCCTTATTCTCTTTTGATATATACTTTAATGCTTGTATTATATCCTGTCTCTTTACAGTGCCTATTAATTCCTTTCCTCTTATAACTGGATAAAAGTCATTTGCTTCTGTTTCTATAATATAATTAGCATAAGCTACAGAAGTTTTTCCCTCTAATGTAGTTACATTTTTTTTCATTATGGTTTCTATACTTTCTAATGGATTTTCCTCTAAAATATTTTGCAACTTTACTAATCCCAAAAATCTCATATTTTCATTAACTACTGGAATAACACTAACACCTTTAAATTTATTGCTATTTTCCCTTATCATATCGGCACATTCACCGATTTGAATATCATTTCTAAAGTAAAAAAATTCTTTGTTCATTATGTCTTTTACTAATAATATTTTCTTTTTTACTTTATTATGAAATATAGCTCTGTTTATCATCTTTGCCACTGTGAAAGTATCATACAAAGAACATATAACAGGCATACCTCTTGTATCTGCTAACTCTTTTATATAATTGCTACATTCAAATCCACCTGTAATTATTATCCCACAACCATTTAATAAAGCTAATTCTTGCACTCTTTCTCTATTTCCTACTATAATTAATGAATTTGGAGTTATATATTCTTTTATTCTTTCCAAAGTCATTGCACCTATTATCATTTTATTTATAGTTTTATGTATGCTTTTTTTCCCTGCTGCTATATTTCCATCTACTATATTTACAATTTCTCCATAAGTTATATTTTCTTCTCCATTATAATCTGGTTTTCTTATTCTAATAGTTCCAATTCTAGGTATAGTAGTTACAATTCCCATTTTACTGCACTCTTTTATGCCTTTATAAGCTGTTCCTTCACTTATATCTAGTAAATTAGCTATAGTTCTTACAGAAATTTTTGTGCCTATAGGCAATTGTGAAACATATCTAATAACTTTCCCATGCTTTGTCATAACTAAAAATCTCCCTCCTTGCTAAGTTCCTCTGCTATTTTTTCTATTCTTCTCAGCCTATGATTAACTCCAGACTTTCCTACAGGAGGGTTAAGCATTTCCCCTAATTCTTTTAAAGACACATCAGGATATTTTAACCTTAATTCTGCCATATCTCTTAAATTTTTAGGTAAGCGTTTCAATCCTATCTCTTTATTTATAAGGTTAATACTTTCTATTTGTCTTACAGCTGCATTTACAGTTTTACTTAGATTAGCTGTCTCACAATTTACTATTCTATTTATATTATTTCTCATATCTTTCATTATTCTTATATTTTCTAGTTGAAGTAATGAGGAATGAGCTCCTATTATATTTAATAGATCAGATATTTGCTCTCCTTCTTTTATATAAATTATAAAATTACTTTTTCTTTGGATTACTTTAGAATTCAAACCATAACTATTTATAAGCTTACTTAATTCATTAGCGTACATTTCATCATTGGTTACAAACTCCAAATGATACGTTTTTTCTGGATTACTTACACTGCCTCCACCTAAAAAAGCTCCTCTTATATAGGCCTTTTTAGTAGCATCATCATAAACTAAATTTTCTGATATATTATAATTTATAAAAAAACCTATTTCTTCTATTTTTACAACTTCTGTTTTTTCTAGTAATCTCTTAACTCCTTGTTTCTCATTTACTACAATTATGTATACATTATTCTTTTTAAAAGAATTACTTTTTTTGATCATTATATTAGTATGTATATTTAGTGTGTTTTTTAATATCTTAAATACTAGTCTAGTTATTGCCGCATTTTCTGTTGTGATTTTAAATCCCATACCTTTATTTTTTCCAAATGTTAAAGTTCCACTTGCTCTCATAATTGCTGATAATAAAGCCATAGCTTCTTTTTCTTCTAATTCATCATACCTACAAACTTCATTTTTTACTTTTGATGAAAACGACATATTCCCTTCTCCTATTTCTTGTTTTTTTCTTTTAATCTTTCAGATAAATAGAAATATTCTATTATCTTCTTTCTATCATATAATAGTTTTTTATCCATTATAGTTTCAATTAATATAGATGCCAACTTCTCTGAATTGTGTCTGACTACACCGTTTTTAGTATTCACAAAATCTGCTCCAATTATATTCACATTTAGATTTCTTATATTTTCCTCATCAATTTCTACTAAATGAGAAGTTTCTTCACAATACTTATTTTTTATATTTTTTTCTATCTTTCCTACATTAACAATTACATAATCAATTATACCACTTCTACTATGATTGAATATGGCCTTTATATGATCCGATACAGTATATCCTTCTGTTTCTCCTGGCTGTGTCATTATATTGGATACATATATCTTTAAAGCATGACTTTTCTCTAATTCACGTGAAATATCTTTTACAAGTAAATTAGGTATAACACTAGTGTATAAACTACCAGGTCCTAATATTATAGCATCTGCTTCTCTTATGGCACTTACTGCATCATCAACTGCTTTAGCATATTCTGGTTCTATAAACATTCTATCTATTCTGCTTTTTTGCTTTATAACTTCCTCTGGTATATTAGATTCACCTTTTACAATATTACCATTTTTCAATTTTGCTTTGAGTACCATATTATCCAAAGTAACAGGAACAACCTTTCCAGTTACCGCCAATACAGAACTTACCTTTTTTATAGCCTCTTCAAAATTATTTGATATTCCGTCCATAGCAGCTAAAAATAAATTTCCAAAACTTTGATTCTTTAGTCTTCCATCTTTAAATCTATATTGTAAAAGATCCTCCATTAAAGGTTCTGTATCTGATAATGCCAATATACAATTTCTTATATCTCCTGGAGGAAGTATGCCTAAATCTTCTCTTAAATCTCCTGAACCTCCACCATCATCTGCTACAGTAACTATTGCTGTTATATTGGAAGTATAGTATTTTAACCCTCTTAGCATTGTTGATAATCCAGTACCTCCACCAATAACTACTATTTTAGGTCCTTTTATTAATAATCTCTTTTCATATATTAAATTTTCTAACTTTCTAGAATCAAGAGAAACATTTATATATCCTTTATTTATAAGTGCAATAATAGATCTCATTCCCTGAGATGCAGAAATGTATATAACAAATATTCCTATTAATATTAAAAATATATAAAAAGCTATATAATAAATACTATATAAGTGATGATTAACAAATTCAAGTAAACCAAAAGCTATAAGAAGTATTCCCATAATGGCAAGTAAAACCCATCGTTTTACCTTTATTCCAGGTCTCAGCCAATCTATCAATTTCATAGTTTTTTACCGCCTTTATTATTATCCTCATATATGTCTCTATGATCCACATTAACTTTATGGCCATTTTTTTCTAATAATTTATATATTGAGTTTGCAATTGATACTGATCTATGCCTTCCTCCTGTGCAACCTATGGATATAATTAGTTGTCTTTTTCCTTCTTTAGTATAGTGAGGAATTAAAAATTCCAACATATCTCCTAATTTAGATATGAATTCTTTTGTTTGCTCAAATTCTAATACATAATCATAAACAGGTTTATCATTTCCTGAAAAACCTCTTAATTCTGGAATGTAATAAGGATTTGGTAAAAACCTTACGTCAAACAATAAATCTGAATCCAATGGTATACCATATTTAAATCCAAAAGATACCACTGTTATAGTTAGTTGAGCTTTTACTTGATCTTCATCTCCATATATTCTTGTAATCTCTCGTCTAAGATCCATATTAGTAAATTTAGAAGTATCAATTATATTATTGGCTACATCTTTAACTTCTTTTAATCTAGCTCTCTCCAATGCTATGCCATTCAATATTCTTCCAGATAAAGATAACGGATGATTTCTTCTAGCCTCCTTAAATCTTTTTACTAAAACTTCATCTGATGCCTCTAAAAACAATATTTCATACTTATAATTTTGATCTTTTATGTAATTTAGACTTTCAAATAAATCATCAAAAAATTCTCCACCTCTTATATCTATAACAAGAGCTATTTTATTTATTCTTCCATCAGTTTTATAACAAGCTTCTGCAAATTTAGGTATTAATGTTGGTGGTAAATTATCCACACAAAAATATCCTAAGTCTTCTAAACTCCTTATAGCTTGTGTCTTTCCTGCACCTGATAGACCTGTTACAATTACAAATCTCATATTTTATCCTCCTTATGCTAATTTATTTCTGCCAATGTAAATTAATCTTTAAATACATTATAAAATATTATTGAATTTATTAATATAGATTATAAAAAGAAAAGTTAAGGATATATTGTTTATCCCTAACTTATATACTAATTTAACTTGTCTTCTCCTATAATCAAAACTTCAGTGTGTAATTCTACATCAAATTTACTTTTTACCGTATCTTGTACTATGTTTATTAAATTTAGTATGTCTTTTGCACTAGCATTACCTTTATTTATTATAAATCCTGAGTGCTTTTGAGATACTTCTGCATCTCCTACATTTTTCCCTTTCAATCCACTTTCTTCTATAAGCTTAGCTGCAAAATATCCTTCAGGCCTTTTAAAAGTACTTCCCGCTGATGGATATTCTAAAGGCTGTTTTGTTTTTCTTTTCTCTGTTAATTCCTTTATTCTATTATATATATTTTTAGAATTTCCTTCTCTAAGTTTTAAAACTGCTTCTAAAACTACATACCCATTCTTTAATATAGCACTGGCCCTATAGCCTAACTCTAATTCATCTTTAGATAAATTTAGTATATTTCCGTCTTTATCTAAAACTAATGCACTTTCCACAACTTGTGATACTTCTCCATTATATGCTCCAGCATTCATGGTAAGTGCACCACCTATACTTCCTGGTATTCCACTAGCAAATTCAAATCCCTCTAAATTATTTTTGGCTGCTATATTTGATACTTTTGAAAGAAGCACTCCACTTTGAGCTATTATTCTATTTCCTTCTACTCTAACTTTATTTAGTTTACAAAACTTTATTACTAAACCTCTAATTCCTCCATCTCTTACAAGCAAATTTGATCCATTGCCCATTATAAAATAAGGCACATTATTTTTTCTTGAATGCTTGATTGTATATTGAACCTGTTCATAGGATTCGGGAGTAACTAATATATCTACTGGGCCCCCTACTTTGAAAGAAGTGTGGTTTTTCATAAGTTCATTGGTTTTCACATTTTCACAACTTAAGTTTTTAATCAAATCCGAAATAAAATCCTTGTATTGGTTCATATTTCCTTATCTCCTTGAACTTTAATTTTTTGTATCATAAATAAGTATAATGTATAAGTCCTTCTTAGGCAATACATTAAAATTTATATTTATTTATCATTTTTATCAAATAATTGAAATACTATTCAATTATTACCTTATTTATTGTAATTGATTTGGAGTAAAAAATTCCTTAATACTCAATGCAGATTTTTTATCCATAGATGGAGTTTCTAACAATTGTTCTACTGAAGCTTTTTTTATATTTTCTATACTTCCAAATTTCTTCAAAAGTTCCTTCTTCCTAACAGTTCCAATATTAGGTATATCATCTAATATGGATTTTAAAACCCTTTTATTTCTCAAAGTTCTATGGTAACTAATTGCAAACCTGTGTACCTCATCCTGTATTCTTGTAATTAGTTTCATCACATTACTATCTAATGAAATAATCTTCTCAGTATTATTATATATAATACCTCTAGTGGTGTGACTATCATCTTTAACCATGCCAGCCACTGGTATTTCTATATTAAGTTCTTTTAATACCTCTAAGGCTACATTCACATGACCTTTTCCACCATCTATCAATATTAAATCTGGAAAAGCTGAAAACTTACCTGAACTAAATTTTAAATTTTTCTGCTGTATTTGTTGAATTTCTTCTATGCCTCTTTTAAATCTTCTTCTTAGTATTTCTCTCATGCTATCGTAATCATTAGCACCTTCTACTGTTTTTATTTTAAATCTCCTATAATCACTATTTTTACTTCTTCCATTTTCGAATACTACCATACTCCCTACAGAATCTACTCCCTGAATATTTGATATATCATAGGCTTCTATTCTATTAGGTATATCATCAAATCCTAATACATTAGCTAACTCTTCTAATGCTACTTCATGCAAAGCTTTATCTTGAAGATATTTTATTTTAAATTGTTCTAAGGTAAGTTTTGCATTTTTTTTAACTAAATTTAGAAGTTCTTTTTTTTCTCCTCTCTTGGGAACTTTTATCTCCACCTTTGAACCTCTCCTTATGGTAAGCCATTGTTCTAATAGGAATTTATCCTCTATATGTGGAACATATACAGTCTTAGGAACAAATGCGGTCCCACCATAGAAATTTTTTATAAATTCACATATTATTTTGTCTTCTCTTTCATCAGAAGTATGTTCTAAAATAAAATGTTCCCTCCCCATTATTTTGCCCTCTCTAACAAAAAATATCTGAACGCAACTATCTTCTTTATCTTTAACTATGTTTATATAGTCATCATTTTGAAAGTTTCCCATTATGATCTTTTGCTTTTCCGTTATCTTTTTCACTGCAAAAATTTTATCTCTAAGGGATGCGGCTTTTTCAAATTGAAGACTATTAGAAGCTTCTTTCATTTCACTTTCTAATTTATCTATTATATTTTTATCTTTTCCTGATAATAATTGTATTATATCTTCTATTATTAAAGCATACTTTTGTTTTGAGATATGTGCTCCACAAGGCGCTGAACATAATTTTATATGATAATTCAAACATGGTCTTGTAGGCCTATCTCCCTCTTTTATGTATCTTTTACAACTTCTTATGGGAAATATTTTTTTTATAAGCTCTATAGTTTCCCTTACCGCTGAATAATCTGTATAAGGTCCAAAATATTTGCTACCATCTTTGGCTATAGTCCTGCTAATAAAAACTCTTGGGAAATCTTCATTTATTGTTATTTTTATATATGGATAGCCTTTGTCATCTTTCAATAATATATTATATTTAGGTTTATATTTTTTTATTAAATTACACTCTAATATTAATGCTTCCATCTCTGAATCTGTAATTATATATTCAAATTCAGAAATATTGCTTACCATAGCCTTTACTTTTTCTGAATGATTTTTAGACTGTTGAAAATACTGTCTTACTCTATTTTTTAGTATTTTTGCTTTTCCAACATATATTACTTCATCAAGTGAGTTTTTCATTAAATAAACCCCAGGTTTATCTGGTAACATCTTTAACTGATACTCAAAATCAAACATCTATTCCTCCATTATTATTTAACTTTATAACTTTATAATATTAGGTAATCTGTATATTATGTATCCGTATCCTAATATTACAATTAAATTTTCTAATATATTTCCTGCCTTAGAATTGGTTCTAACTGTTATAGGTAATTTTATATTTCCATCCTTAAAAGGATAAAACAATGGCACTCCTCGTGGAGTAGCCATATCACATAATAGATGGGAACCATATCCAATCATAAAATAGTATATTATATTGTGTATATTATATATATTACCAATGTATCCTGCTATAACAGAAAACATAATCATACCTGTTAAACTGTGGGTAAGACCATTTCTATGTGAAGATATGGCAATAAAAATAAAAAGTATTCCTATAGCCTTTATATGGGGTATGCCACCACTAGTCATACTATACCATAAGAAAATTATACCTATACAAATGTACATTATAACTTTAGTAAATTTATTTTTAAAAGGTAGAATATATTTGTTTATCATGCTTTTAGGATGATCTATATCTGGCAATAAGGACCCCACAGCCACTACTCCTAATGATATTATATTAAAATCAAGAGATAACTTTTCATATAGAGCTATAGATGTGACTATTCCTACTCCTAAATGAGTTTTACCTTTCATAGCTTCCCTACTATATTTTATTTTCGATGGCATTTACAATTTGACTATCTACAATATCTGCCATATTCAACAATACATCCTCTATCCCTTTAGGCTCAAAATTTCCATATTCTCCATGGTGAGCTAATATAGAGTAACAAATATCATCTAAATCTTCTTCTGTTAAAGGATTACCCATTTCTACATTTATCTGTCTTATATATGCTGCTCCTAAAACTAAGTGATCCATTTTTATATCTTTTCTTCTAATTATTCCATCAAAATCATATTCTTTTATTTTCATTATATCATGTACTATAGCTTTTAACATAAGTCTATCTTTATCTATAACATTATCAGCATTCATATAAAAAGGATTAGTAACATAATCTTTTAATATACTTTCTATAGTCTTCATAACTCCAACAGTGTGAAGAAAAAGTCCGCCCCGTTTATTGCCATGAAATTTTTCAGCTGCTACACAGCTTAAGAAATCCTTCCATCTCTTTTCATTATATCCATTTGCTCCAGTAGCACCTATGGCTATTTTTTTATATTTTTCTTCTAAATTATTTACTATATTATTAAAATATTCTATTAAACTTTCTGGAATATCATATTCTGGTACATAAAGACCATAGTCTATTTCTTCGTTAACTATATTAATTATTGGATTCCTTATTTGTATGTTTCCATTAAATCTTGTAACTATTCCTTTAATATTAACTACTAAATTTATATTTATATGAGAATTCAAATTTTCATAATTATCCCATACTGGAAAAGCTATGGTTCCCGTATTATCTTGCATAACTAACATTAAATAGGGACTGCCATCTTTTTTCCAACCAGTTTTTTTGTCGCTTATTAATGCATTAAATTCAACTCTTTCTCCATTATTTAAGTTTTCTAATTCTTGAATTTTCAATACAATCCCCGCTTTCTTTTTATTTATATAGTGCTGTTCTTATTATTTGAGAAGCTATTTGAGAAGCTATTCCTCCTCCTTGACCTCCTTCTTCTACTATAACTGCAATGGCAATTTGAGGGTCCTCATAAGGTGCAAATCCCATAAACCATGAATGAGGTAAATATCCATATCCTCCTTCCTTATGGTCCGCTGTTCCTGTTTTTCCACAAACTCTTATACCTTCAACAGCTGCATTTCCTCCTGTTCCTTCTGAAACTACTGCTTCCATAAGATCTTTAATTATAGTTGCAACATCTTTACTTATAATTTCTCCTAAGGATTCTGGATCTTTTTTATCTATAGTTATTCCTTTATTATTAACTACCTCTTTAACTATATATGGTTTCATCATTATTCCATCATTAGCTATAGTACTAGATACTAGAGCCATCTCCATTGGTGTAGCCAATAAAGAGGCCTGCCCTATTGCACTTTGTGCTATATTTCCTTTTTCATAACTTTTAAGAACTGGGAATCTACTATTTTCTATAGCTATATCTGGAGAAGGTATATCCTTATTAAAGTAAAAGTCCTCTGCAGTTTTTTTAAGACTTTTATTTCCTAAATCTAATCCCAATTGTCCAAAAACTACATTACTAGACCTTATAAAGGCTGTTCTAAAATTTATGCTACCCAAAGCAGCTCCTCCATAATTTTTTAATGATTGTGTTTCATTAAAAACCAAACTTCCATTATCCACAAAAATTTTACTCATCAATCCATCTATATTTTGTAATGCACTTGCAGAAGTTACTACTTTAAATATAGATCCTGGTGGATATAATCCAGAAGTTGCTCTATTTAAAAGAGGTCTGTTTTCATTTTTATTTACATCTTCCCATATCTCTTTAAGATTATTGGGATTATATGAAGGTTTTGATACCAATGCTAACACTTCTCCAGTTTTAGGGTTAAGTGCTACTATCGCTCCTTTTTTATCTCCTAATAATTCATACGCCTTCTGCTGTAAATTAAAATCCAAGCTTGTCTTTAGGTTGTTTCCATATTTCTCTTTAACTTCATCTTGTTCTATTTTAAATATATTTTTTATATCTTCTTTAAAATCAGTGCTGGAAAGTTGTTCATCATATCTTCTCTCTATACCTGTTATACCATATTGAGGATTTATATATCCTAATACATGAGCAAAAGCTTCTCCTCCTATGTATTGTCTTTTTTGAGTTTTTGCATCTATTCTAATGCTTTTAGTTATTTCTTTATTATTCCTATCATATATAGTTCCTCTTAGAACTTCATTCTTTTTAGCCCATATTCTTCTATTGTATTGACTAGATACTATTTTAGGTCCAACAAATATTTCAAAATACGTTATATACATAAATAATCCTAAAAAACATATAAGAAATACTATCATTACTTTTTTTATATTATTTGAAATATCATTCATTTTATCTGCCCTCTTCTGATATTTTCTGAATTATTCCCAAACTAATAAATGTACTTAACATAGAACTTCCTCCATAGCTTAC
This sequence comes from Clostridium cochlearium, assembly GCF_900187165.1. NCBI lineage: Bacteria > Bacillati > Bacillota > Clostridia > Eubacteriales > Clostridiaceae > Clostridium > Clostridium cochlearium. The sequence continues at coordinate 2,182,918 of NZ_LT906477.1, forward strand.
TAAAGGCAATGTTATGCCTGTAAGAGGTATCATGTTAATTACTCCACCTACTATAACTAATGTTTGACATGCTATCATAGAACTAAATCCAACTGTCATAAGTCTAGAAAACTTATCATCTGCATATAATGCTGCTCTCATACATCTATAAAATAAAAGAATATACAATATAATTATAGAAAAACCTGTTAGCATGCCTAGCTCTTCACATATTATAGAAAAAATAAAATCTGTAGTTATTACAGGTATATATTCTGGGAATCCCTTTCCCAAACCTACTCCTAAAAGTCCTCCTGATGCAATTGCAAATAACGATTGAACAACCTGAAAACTTTTATCTGTAGCATAAGGCCATGGATCTTTCCATATTAAAAACCTTAACTTTACATGGTCAAATAAATGATAACTTATAAAAGCTCCTATACCAAAAAGTCCAAAACAAGTTGCTACATATTTTATTTTAGAAGTAGCCATATAAAGCATAGTTACTGATATTCCAAAGAACATTAATGCACTTCCTAGATCTCTTTGAAGCACCATAAATCCTAAAGATACCATAACTATAATAGCTGGTTCTATTAGATGTTTGAAATTCTTATAATCTTTTAAGGATGAAGCCAAATAAGCTATTAAAAATAGTTTACCAAACTCCGAAGGTTGAAAAGCAAAGCCGCCTATGTTTACCCAATTTTTAGCTCCATATAATACCTTTCCAAAAAGTGTACCCATACTCATAAAAACTATAGTTAATATCATATATAGATACTTGTATTTACTAAAACTTTTTAAATCTGGTAGTATTACAACTATTAGTATAAATGTTGTAACTCCTACAGCAAACCATATTATTTGTTTTATAGACGTAGCTTTGTCTAATCTATACAACATTATTATTCCTATTATTGCTAATATACTAGAAAAAATAAATATAAACTTATCTCCGTCAGAAAAGAACTTTCTTATTATGAAATAAGAATATCCTATTAATAGGCAGGTAACTGCTCCCATAGCAATAGCACCCTTATCAAAGTCCTTATTTAACATAGCTAGATTCAAAAATCCCACTATACATAATAAATAAGTTAAAAGTAATAATTTTCTTTCATCTCTACTGGATTTCAAATAGTGTCACCACCTAATTACTTAATCAATAAACTTTAGTACAGTATTTCCTAATTTAACTATATCTCCAGATTCTAAATACTTTTTTCCATTTATCTTTGTATTATTAACAATTGTACCATTAGTGCTTCCTAAATCCTCTATTATATAATTATTATTTCTAAGATAGATTCTTGCATGGAATGAGGATATATATGGATCATCTATTATAAATGTGTTTTGTGCATTTCTTCCTATGCTTAACTCTCTTCTAAGTGGAATAACTCCACCTTTTTTAAAACTTGAATTATACCCTGGTTCTAATATTTCAAGTCCCACCACTTTCCTTCTATCTCTTTTACCTTTATTTCCTGATTTTATATCTTTATTCATTATTCTAAGGGCCGTAAAAATTATTAAGTAAATAATTACTATCATTATAATTGTTATAATACTATTAATTTTATTTAAAAGCATAGTTTCACCTTCTTTTTTACTATATATTTAATAATATATACAAATATTATATTAAAAGACTAGCATCTTCAATATTTATGCTAGTCTAAAATAAATTATAGCATTTTTTTTAAATAATGTCCCGTATAGGAATGTATATTCCTGCTGATTTCTTCTGGTGTTCCTGTTGCTATTACTTCTCCTCCTTTTACTCCTCCTTCTGGTCCTAAATCTATTATATAATCTGCTGATTTTATAACATCCAAATTGTGTTCTATTATTATAGCAGTATTTCCTCCATCCACAAGTCTTTGAAGAATATCTATAAGCCTATTTACATCATCTATATGTAGTCCTGTAGTTGGCTCATCTAATATATACAAGGTCTTTCCTGTACTTCTCTTTGAAAGCTCTGAAGCCAATTTTATTCTTTGAGCTTCTCCTCCTGATAGTTGAGTTGAAGGCTGACCTAATTTTATGTATCCTAATCCTACATCCATTAATGTCTGCAATTTATTTTTTATTTTAGGTATATTAGTAAAAAAATCTATAGCTTCTTCTACTGTCATATCTAATATTTCACTTATATTCTTATTTTTATACTTAACTTCTAAAGTCTCTCTATTATATCTTTTCCCTTTACATACTTCACAAGGAACATAAACATCTGATAAAAATTGCATTTCTATCTTTATAATTCCATCACCTTTACATGCTTCACATCTTCCACCCTTTACATTAAAGCTAAATCTTCCAGGTTTATATCCTTTCATTTTTGACTCCGTTGTATTTGAAAATACTTCTCTAATTCCATCAAAAACTCCAGTATATGTAGCAGGATTAGATCTTGGTGTTCTCCCTATAGGGCTTTGATCTATATTAATTATTTTATCTATATTCTCTACTCCTAATATTTCTTTATGAGCTCCTGGATGTTCTTTACTATTATTCAATTTTTTATTTACACCTTTGTACAGTATTTCATTTATTAACGTACTCTTACCAGAACCTGATACCCCTGTAATACAAGTAAAAGTTCCAAGTGGAAATTCTACGTCTATTTCTTTTAAATTGTTTTCCTTTGCTCCCTTTACAGTTATATATTTGCCGTTTCCTTCTCTTCTTTTCTCTGGTATATTTATTTTTTTCTTACCTACTAAATATTGTCCAGTTATAGAGTTTTTGGTTTCCATTATAGTTTTTAAATCTCCAGCTGCTACAATTTCTCCACCATGTTCTCCTGCTCCTGGTCCTATGTCTACAATATAATCCGCAGCTCTCATTGTATCTTCATCGTGTTCTACAACTATTAATGTATTTCCTAAATCTCTCAACTTCTTTAAAGTCGCTATAAGTCTATCATTATCCCTTTGATGCAGTCCTATACTAGGTTCATCCAAAATATATAAAACTCCTACAAGACTGGATCCTATCTGAGTAGCTAATCTAATTCTTTGAGCCTCTCCACCTGATAAAGTCCCTGACATTCTAGATAAATCTAAATAGTCTAATCCTACATCTATTAAAAACTGCAATCGGTTCTTTATTTCTTTTAATATCTGATCACTAATTATTTTATCCTTATTTGAAAGTGCTAATTCTGATAAGAATTTCAATTCCTCTTTTATAGACATTTTACAGAACTCAAATATATTTTTTCCTCCAACAGTTACCGCTAATGCCTCTGGTTTTAATCTCGCCCCTTTACATTTTGGGCAAAAATTATCACTCATATAGTTTTCTATATTATCTTTTATGTAATTAGAATTTGTCTCCATGTATCTTCTTTTTAACGTATTCATTAATCCTTCAAAAGTATGATTGAAATCTACAACTCTACCATCCTTTTTATGTCTTACTCTAATTCGTTCTTCTTTTGTTCCGTATAATAACATATTGTATATTTTATCATCTAGCTCTTCTATTGGAACACTTAATGAAAAGTTATATTTCTTAGATAAAGCTTTTAATATGCTAAAGGTCCATGAATCCTCATTTAGCACAGTATTAGCCCAAGGTAAAATTCCACCTTCCAATATACTTTTTTTCTTATCTGGTATTACTAATTTTTCATCTATTTCTAATAATGTACCTAATCCATCACAGTAATCACATTTACCAAAAGGTGAGTTAAAAGAAAATAACCTAGGTGATATTTCATCTATACTTATACCACAATCTATACATGCAAAATTTTCACTAAATAAAATATCTTCTTTATCAATAACATTTATAATCACTACTCCTTCGGATAATTTTAAAGCTATTTCTATAGAATCCGCTAACCTACTTCTTATATCTGGCTTTATTATTATTCTATCTATAACTGCTTCTATTGTATGTTTCTTATTCTTCTCTAATTTTACATTCTCTTCTTGCAAATCTATAATTTTTCCATCTATTCTAGCTCTAACATATCCGTTTTTTACAATGTCTTCTATTACTTTAACATGCTCTCCTTTTCTTCCTTTTATGATAGGTGCCAAAACTTGTATTTTGGTTCTTTGTGGCATCTGCAATATCTTATCTATCATTTGATCTACTGTTTGTTGTTGTATTTTTTTACCACATTTAGGACAATGAGGTTTTCCTATTCTAGCATAAAGTAATCTAAGGTAGTCATATATTTCTGTTACTGTTCCCACTGTAGAACGTGGATTTTTACTAGTAGTTTTTTGATCTATAGATATAGCTGGAGAAAGTCCCTCTATATATTCTACATTTGGCTTATCCATTTGCCCTAAAAATTGTCTAGCATATGCCGACAGAGATTCTACATATCTTCTTTGTCCTTCTGCATATAATGTATCAAAAGCTAATGACGATTTACCAGATCCTGATAAACCAGTAAATACTACAAATTTATCTCTTGGTATTTCTAAATCTACATTTTTTAAATTGTGTACTTTTGCTCCTTTTATAACTATTTTATCTCTCATAATTATCTCCTTATATAGTTAAACATTCTCTAAAAGCAAACATACATTTGCTTAACTCTATTTTAAAGTTAGCATTAATCATTGTCAAACTAAATATTTGTAAATTTAATTTTATATAAAAAATCATAAGGGAGCTATCACCTCAAAATAATTATTGAAGAAATAACCCCCTAATTTTAATTTTTTAATAGCTGTTTTTTTAATTTTTGAATTATATCCCTATAATGAGCTGCCTTTTCAAATTCTAAATCCGATGCAGCTTTTTTCATATCAATTTCATATTTAGATATTAATTCTTCTAAATTCTCATTATCAGCATTAATTGCCTCTTCTAAACTATTATACTCTACATCTTCTTCTACTACTTTTGTAGCTTCTATAACATCTCTTATATCTTTCATAATAGTTTTGGGAACTACATTATTTTCTTTATTATATTCCATTTGAATAATTCTTCTTCTATTAGTCTCTTTTATAGCCCTATCCATAGATTTAGTTATATTATCTGCATACATTATTACTTTACTTTCTGAGTTTCTAGCAGCTCTTCCTATAATCTGAATTAATGATCTATCAGATCTTAAAAATCCTTCTTTATCTGCATCTAATATAGCTACTAATGCAACCTCGGGTATATCCAATCCTTCTCTAAGTAAATTTATTCCAACTAAAACATCAAATTCTCCTAATCTTAATTCTCTTATTATCTTCATTCTTTCAATTGTATCTATATCTGAGTGTAAATACCTTGTTTTTATATTCATTTCTTTAAAGTACTCGGTTAAATCTTCTGCCATTTTTTTAGTTAATGTAGTTACAAGTACTCTAAATCCTTTTTCTATTGTTTCCATTATATTTGTATATAAATCATCTATCTGTCCTTTTATTGGTTTAACAATAATTTCTGGATCTAAAAGTCCTGTAGGTCTTATTATTTGCTCCGCTACATTAGAAGACTTTTCTAATTCAAAGTCCCCTGGAGTGGCACTTACAAAAACCACCTGATTTAATTTACATTGAAATTCATCAAATTTCAATGGCCTATTATCATAGGCAGAAGGAAGTCTAAATCCATAGTTTACTAAATTATCTTTTCTAGATCTATCTCCACCATACATACCCCTAACTTGAGGTAATGTTACATGGCTTTCATCTACAAATAACAAAAAATCTTCTGGAAAATAATCTAAAAGAGTTTGCGGTGGAGTGCCAGGAGCTCTTCCATCCAATATTCTAGAATAATTTTCTATGCCACTACAATATCCTAACTCTCTCATCATTTCTATGTCAAAATTTGTTCTTTGTCTTATCCTCTGTGCTTCTAAAAGTTTGTCTTCCTTTATGAATTCTTCTACTCTAACCTCTAGTTCCTCTTCAATATTTTTAATTGCTACTTCTAACCTTTCCTTTGAGGTAGCAAAGTGAGAAGCTGGAAATATGGATACATGATTTCTTTTTCCAATAATCTCCCCAGTTAAAGAATCGAATTCTCTAATCTTTTCTATTTCATCACCAAAAAATTCTACCCTTATTGCAGTATTAGATGAAGATGCTGGAAATATATCTAGTACATCTCCCCTAACTCTAAAGGTTCCCCTTACAAAATTTATTTCATTTCTTTCATACTGTATTTCAACAAGTTTCTTTAATACTTCATCTCTATCCTTTTCCATACCCTCTCTTAAAGATATAGTCAAATTCTTATACTCCTCTGGATTACCAAGTCCATATATGCAGGATACAGAAGAAACTATAATAACATCTCTTCTTTCTAATAATGCTGAGGTAGCAGAGTGTCTCAATTTATCTATTTCATCATTTATAGAAGCATCTTTTTCAATATATGTATCTGTTTGCGCTACATAAGCTTCTGGTTGATAATAGTCATAGTAAGAAACAAAATACTCAACAGCATTTTCTGGAAAGAACTCTCTAAATTCAGAGCAAAGCTGAGCGGCTAATGTTTTGTTATGAGCTAATACTAACGTTGGTTTCTGAACTTCTTCAATTATTTTTGCCATGGTAAAAGTTTTACCAGATCCAGTTACTCCTAGTAGAGTTTGATATTGTTCTCCTCTTAATATTCCCTTTGAAATACTTTTAATAGCTTTAGGCTGATCACCTTTAGGTTGAAATTTTGAATGAACTTTTAGTTTATCCATAATTATTCATCACCATCTTTAAAATCATCTTTCTTTTCTTTTATTTTTTCTAATATTTCTGTAAAGGACTGTCCTACAGAATCAAGTAATTGCTTATCTTCATTTATAGTCTTAGGTATTAAAATTGCTCCTAATTTATTAACTCCATATACATTTTCTTTTAAAAGTTCCTTTACATTTCCATTATTTTTTTTAACTTTTATTTTTATAGTATCTATAATTTTTCTATTAATTATTTCTTTTATATCCAATTCAGTTTTTATATATTCATTATTTATTTCTAATAATAAATCTCCACTTTCTATTCCCATATTTTCTGCTAAAGAATTAGGTGCCACATCTAAAACCATAATTCCTTCACCATTACTTATGTACTTAGGCTCTTTTTTTACTTCCATATATTGCTGTATTATTAGCATAATTTCATGAAAAATAGGCATAGATATTATGGAGATAATTTTAATTAACATATTTTTATGTGATATTTGCGCAAATAAAAGCATAGCTAATCCATATGTCATAATAAATATTCCTGAACTTAATGCTTTCTTTTCTTTACTCTTTGTGAAAGTTATACTATTATAGCCTAAAACTCCATAAAAGGATACCAATGCAACAACAGAATTCATAAGTATTTTTTCTGGTATAGACGTATTTAATATAGGCCACCAATTTGGCATAGGGCTTCCATTTTCTATACTTAAAATGTCTATCGAATTTAACAATATAAAAAAGGCTATAGGTAAAGGCCAAAGTCTTCTTAGTGCAAATCCTCCAATTATGTTTTCTCCTTTTTTTGAAAAAATAGGTATAGCTCCCCTACTTCCATCTACCATAACTAATAATCCTTCTACTATATGTAATATTGCAACTAAAGCAATCATTGAGGGGATATTTATGTCCAAAAATTTTATTTTTTTCATCCCCATAAATGATGCTGCATAAGAATTTAGCATACTAAGTATTCCTAATATAGCTGCAGAATATGAAAAACAAATTTTTCTAGGCTTCCAACTCATCAAAAGTATAGATATTAAAAATAATACATATATTCCTGAAGTTTCATAAAATATAACCCCAAAATAAGCCATAATTATACTTGCTAAAACTCCACCAAAAATCCCAATTACTATTTGAGATATAGTAAGTTCAAAAGGGGAGTTTACTTCATCCCCTAATACAGTCTTTTGCATTAAAACAGTTTTTATATTTTTAGTATAAAGTATCACTCCTAGCAATAATAAAAGTAATAATGAATACATATCTGTTAACATATAAGCAATTGATCTTAAAGTGTACATTAAAATATTCATATTAATTTAAATTCCCTTCTATATCTTTTCTTTTACTATCTCCAAGGCTTTCTTAAATTGCGGATCTTCTTCTCTACTATAAGGTTTTTTAAGTAGTTCTTCAGGATACTTTACTTCAACATCTGGTTTTATTCCTTTTTTGTGTATATTTTCCCCATTCGGAGTATAATATTTTGAAATTGTTATTTTTAATGCTGTTCCTTCACCTGTTTCATATAGAGTTTGAACCACTCCTTTTCCAAAGGTCTTTTCTCCAACCAAGGTTCCTATTTTATAATCTCTTATTGCTCCTACAAATATTTCGGATGCACTAGCACTACCTTCATTAGTAAGAACTACCAATGGTAATCCTACATAATTTCCACCTTTAGATTTATATTTTTGCTCTGATTTATATTTATCAATTGTTGAAACAATAGTTTTTCCTCTAGGAACAAAATTAGATACCATATCTACACATTCATCTAATATTCCCCCTGGGTTACCTCTTAAATCTAAAATTAATCCCTTCATACCTTGAGACTTTAATTTATCTAATTCGCTTTTAAAATTTTTAGCTGTGTTTTCATCAAACATTGTTACCTGTATAAGTGCTGTATTTTCATCTATCATTTGTCCAGCTACAGTTTTTAAGTTTATCTTTGCTCTTTTTAAAGTCACATCAAAATTTCCTTTATCTTGCCTATACAATGTAAGTTTTACTTCTGTTCCCTCTATTCCCTTCATAAGAGATACGGCCTTATCTAACTCACTTCCACTTACTGGTATATCATTTACCTTCTCTATTTCATCCTTAGGAAGTACTCCTGCCTTTCTAGCAGGTGATTCCTCAAAAATATCTACTATAATTATTTTATCATTTTTTGCTTGAACTTGTATTCCTACTCCACTGTAATTACCTTCTGTTTGAGTATTAAAATCATCATATTCTTTTTTTGTCATAAATACAGTATATGGATCTTTTAATGAATTAGCTAATCCTTTTATAGCACCCTCTTCTAAGTCTTTTTCGTTTATTTCTCCATCATATCGTTCATATATTATATCTTTAATTTGAAATAATTTATTAAATTGCACTAGATTATTATAATCTTGTTTACTAACTACTACATTACCATTAGGCATAGCTAATGGTATAATGTTACTTCCCAAATATGTTAAAGTATTTGTAATTAATAATAATGCTATAGTCCATCCTATCCATTTTTTCTTATTCACTTTATCACTCCTTCTTATATATCATACACCTTCTGTATATAGTATAAATATATTCTTACTTTTTATAAATATTTATATGTACATATAAAATATTTATAAAACACCTTACTTTCATGTAAGGTGTTTTATAATATCTAAATGTTATTAACAAATTAAACTGCTAAGAATTTTCTTATGGATAATATACTTCCTACGGTCCCTATTAAAATACCTGCTAAAATAAATTGCCATGATATTGATGTTAATATATATGATGGATTTATAAAATCTACTAAGTATAATGCTTTAGCCATTTTAGGGTATATAGCATTATATAAATAGTAAAGAACCAAAAATCCAATTATAGCTCCTGTTATTCCAATTAATCCCCCTTCTATAACAAACGGCCATCTAATAAACCAGTCTGTAGCTCCTATGTATTTCATAATACCTATTTCTCTTCTTCTTGAATATACAGTTATTTTTATTGTATTTCCTATTAAAAATAAAGATACACCTATAAGTATAATAAACAATATCATACCTACCCATTTTATCGTCTTTGTAACAGATACAATTTTTTCAACTGTTTTCTTTCCCTCACGTATTTTTTCAATTCCATTTAAATCCTTTATTTCATCAACCACATCAGTTACCATTTCTGGATCTTTTACTTTTAATATAAATGAACTTGGTAAAGGATTTTCTTTTTCTAGCCCTTTTACTAAATCCTTATTCTCTTCACCTAATTGCTCTTCAAACTTTTTTACTGCCTCTTCTTTACTTTCATATCTAACATCTACGATTTTATCTATAGCATTTATTTTAGTTTCTAATTCTTTTTGTTGACCAATGGTTATATCATCTCTTAAAAATACAGTTATCTCTACTTTAGACTCCACATTCTTTATTACCTGCTTTACATTTAATGCTGATAACATAAATACACCAAGTATAAACAATGTAGCTGCAACTGTAGCTGCTGAAGCAAGACTTATAGTTTTATTTCTTCTTATACTTTTTAGTGAATCTGATATAAAATACTTTATACTACTAATCTTCATACCCGTATGCACCTCTCTGTTCGTCCCTTGAAATAACACCCTTTTCTAAAGCTATAACTCTTTTTCTCATACTATTAACAATTTCTTTAGCATGAGTAGCCATTAATATTGTGGTACCTGCACGATTTATATCATTTAATATGTCCATAATCTCCCATGTAGTATCTGGATCTAAGTTTCCAGTAGGCTCGTCTGCTATTAATAAAGCTGGATTATTTACTATAGCCCTTGCTAAAGATACCCTTTGTTGTTCTCCTCCTGATAGTTCATGAGGGAAAGCCTTATATTTTGTAGACAAACCAACCATAGATAAAACCATTGGGACCTTTTTCCTTATATCTCTGACAGGTGTTTCAATGACTCTCATAGCAAAAGCTACATTTTCATAAACATTTAAACTAGGTATAAGCCTAAAGTCTTGAAATACAACTCCTATCTTTCTTCTATAATAAGGGACATCTTTTCTTTTTAAATTAGTTACATCTATATTATTAACTATTACAGTTCCACTAGTTGGTTCAACTTCTTTTAATAAAGTTTTTATAAATGTGGATTTTCCTGCTCCACTTGGACCAACTAAGAAAACAAATTCTCCTTTGTCTATAGATACATTAATATTCGATAGCGCAAATACGTTATTATTATATATTTTGCTAACATTTTTAAATTCTATCATTTGTATCTCCCTTCTTTTTACATAACTAGATAAAATTTTTTAACTTTCTAAACACTAATGATATTATAGCATAATAAATAATCAATTTTACAATTAATTTGTATTAACTTATTATTAAATTTATGAATTTTTACAAGAAAATGAAAAAAGATTGCTTTATTTGCAATCTTTTTGGATATGATTTAATCTTCATTTAATAGCTCTCCAAATCCTTCTCCTAAAACCTCTCTTACTTCTCCTACGGTGATAAAAGCTCTGCTGTCTATTGTTTTTATATACTCTTTAAGTTTAATAAACTCTCCTCTATTTAAAACAGAATATAATATGTATGTTTTTTCTTTTGTATATCCACCTTTTCCTTCTATAATTGTGCATCCTCTCTCTAATTTTTCTATTATGTACTGGCTAATTAAATCATTTTTATTACTTATAATTAGTACTTGCTTGCATACATCAATTCCATCTATTATTGTATCTATTACAAATCCATTTAATATTACACCAAAAAGTGAATACATACCTACTTCAATTCCAAAGGAAAGAGCAGAAAAGATAGTAATTAAAAAATCTACTATTAATAAAGACTTTCCTATAGGCAAATGAAAGAATTTATTTATTATTTTTGCTATTATATCCGTTCCACCTGTAGATGCATTTTGATTAAATACTATTCCCATTCCTACACCAGATATTGCAACTCCAAAAATCGTAGCTAGAAATAAATCATTGGTTAGTGCTTTTTGAGCTGGTAATACAATATCTAAAAGGGCTATAAATAACGATAAACTCAAACTAGTATATATTGTTTTACCTCCAAATTTTCCACCTATACATATAATTGCTACTATGAATAATATTATATTCATTAATAAAGATAAAAACCCTAAATTAAGATATGGTATAAATTTATTTATTATTATAGCTAATCCTATAACACCACCCGCTGCAATTCTATTAGGTGCTAAAAAAAACTTAGTGGCTAAAGCTACAAATATAGTTCCAATTGTAATAAGAATATATTCTTTTTTTCTTTTCATAAATTGTTCCTCCAGCTCTTTCTTTATACAAAGAAAAGTAAGGGGAACCCCTTACTTTTCTTTTAATCCTATACTAATTAAAAGTGCCTCATCCACTTTCCGCATATCTCCATTGGTCATACGACCAATTTTTTCTTTTAATCTTCGTTTATCTAAAGTTCTTATTTGTTCTAAAAGAACTACTGAATCTTTATTTAACCCATATTCCTCTGAAGAAATTTCAACATGGGTTGGTAACTTAGCTTTATTTATCTGCGATGTTATGGCCGCTACTATAACTGTAGGGCTATATCTGTTTCCCACATCATTTTGTATTATAATGACAGGACGTATGCCCCCTTGTTCCGAACCAACAACAGGGCTTAAACTAGCATAATATATATCTCCTCTTTTCACTATCGTTGTCATCGGACCAATCACTCTCCGAAAGCTTCGCTTCATATTCTTTTAAATTATTAATATCACTTGCAAAGCCTACCTCTGCAATTTCTAAATTTAATTTACCCATTTCAAGGTAACCTTTTTTCATTTGTTCTATTTCTCTTAGCTTTTTTTTCTCTTCTATATATAATATTATAAGTTCTCGAATAAATTCACTTCTTTTTTTAGAATCTTCTTTAAGTGTTTTATTAAATTCATTATTTAGTGTTTCTGAGAGGTTTAACCCTATCCTTTTTGAACCTGCCATCTAAATAATACCTCCTATAACTATACAAAAATATGTACAGAACAATTATACTCTCAATGCAAGTAATTTGTCAAAAGGATTTTATTATTTTGTAGAATTATTAATATTTATACATAATTTCTTATTCCAACTATATTTCCATTCCTTATATATACTCTAGGCACCCTCTTACTTATCATACAGGTTACTTCATAATTAATTGTTCCTAATAAATTTCCTATTTCTTCTGCTGTCATTTTTATGCCCTTATCTTCTCCCATAAGGATTACTTCATCTCCTATTTTCACATCTTTTATGTGACTTACATCTATCATGCACTGATCCATACATACTCTTCCTGCTAATGGAGCTAACTGTTCTTTTAATATAACTTTTCCCCCTTTATTATATAAGGATCTATTATATCCATCTGCATATCCTACTGGTAAAGTTGCTATTATGCTTTCCTTTTCTGTTTTAAATTCTCTTCCATAACTTATATACTTCCCCTTTTCCATATTTTTAATATGGACTATAGTAGTTTTTAAAGACATAACTGGTTTTAGATCTAGTCTTTCCTTATTAACTTCACTAGATGGATAATATCCATACATTATAATACCAGGCCTTACCCCTTCTAAATGTAATTCTGGCATATCTATAATGGCAGCACTATTTGCAATATGTCTTACTTTTATATCTATCCCCCTTTCTTGTAAATTATTACAAACCCAAAGAAATTTATTAAATTGTAGTTTAGTATAAGTTTTATCTTTTTCATCTGCAGATGCAAAATGAGAAAAAATTCCTTCTATTTGTATATTAGGTAATTTACTTAATCTACTAATTTCTTCTATACTTTCTTTACTAGGCAAAAAACCTATTCTACCCATACCTGTATCTAAAGCTATATGAATTTTAGCTAACATATTAGACTTTCTAGCAACATCAGATATCTGTTTTGCTATTTCATAGCTATATACAGTTTGTTCTATATTATATCTTAATGCAGTTTCAATTAAACTATCAGGAGTAAATCCTAATACCATTATAGGTGCATCTATTCCACCTCTTCTAAGTTCTATTCCTTCATTTAATACTGCAACTGCTAATCTAGTAGCTCCACTTTCTAATAAAATTGGGGCAATATCTAATGCTCCATGACCATAAGCATCAGCTTTCACTACCGCTATAATCTCTTTACTTTTACACAGATTTTTAATTTGTTGCATATTATAAGCTAATTTGTCTAGATCTATTTCTGCCCATACAGGTCTTAAATGTTTAAACATCTATTTCCACCTTCTTCATTAGTCTATGTTAAATAGTTTATCTTCAATTTCTATATTTCCTTGAAAATTTCTATATTGTACTATTATTCTTTCCTTACCCCTTTCATCAAATATTTTTAATTGTTCTGGATATTTGCCTTTTTTATCTATATATAGCTGTCCTTTTTTTATATTTCTATTTACTCCAGGAATAAATAAAGATACTACATCATAATCTATTCCACTTATTGTTTTTTCATTTATATTAATATCTTCATTTGTATACATCAAACCTATAAAATCACCTAATATACTTAATTTAAAAACTTCATCAAAATCCTTTTCTAATTTATATTTTGACTTATTTTTTAAATCTTTCACATATATTTTATCATTTTTATACAAAAAAATCCTATCTTTATCTAATTCTATAATAGTTCCAACACCTTTTTTATAGTGTTGTTTTAAATTATACTCTATTAAACCATTTTCATTTTTAAATTTTATAATACAATCACAACTATAACTTTTAAGATTTCTTATAACATCCAAGCTATCTTCACTATTATATTTTTTTATATTACAGCCATAAAAAAAAGATGTAGAATAAAAAAAGATAATAGTAAATATTATTAATGATTTTCTCATAAATTCCTCCAAGATGATAATTGTTAATCACTATTAATATTATTACTATTATCTTATTAATATTCTTATATATTAATTTTTATTAATTGACTTAAAAGTTTTTCATTACATAAGGGAATATTCTTAGCACTTCACTAGCACTTACACTGTGCATATTTTGAGAAAGTTTATCTCCACAATAGCCATGCAAAAAAGCTGCTATTGAAGCTGATTCTAATGGGTTATAACCTTGGGCTAAAAAGGATGCTATTATTCCTGTTAATATATCCCCCATTCCCCCTGATGCCATAGCACTATTTCCAGTTGAATTAACAAAAGTTTTATATCCATCTGTTATTACTGTATTATAGCCCTTTAATAGTATAATCACTTGATTTTCCCTTGCAAAACCTTTGGCAATATCAATTCTGTTTTTATTTATATCTTTAATAGACATTCCTGTTAATCTAGACATTTCTCCTGGATGAGGTGTTAATATTATAGGATTTTTAGTATTTTTTATTAACTGTAAATTACCCTTTAAACAATTTATTCCATCTGCATCTATAACTATTGGACAATTACTTCTTTCTATTACCTCTTTTAATAACTGTAATGTATCATCATTATTACCTAACCCTGGTCCTATAGCTACACTATTACTATTTTTAAGTAATTCATAAAATCTAATTTTATCCTCTACAGATGATGTCATAGCTTCATTTAATTTGCAACTTAATATATGTCCAATATTCTCATGCGTAGCTAAGGTTACAAGACCAGCTCCACTTTTTACTGTAGCTTCTGTACATAAATAAGCTGCTCCAGTAAATCCTTGAGAACCTGCAACTACTAAAGCTCTTCCATAATCACCTTTATGTCCATATTTATTTCTTATTTTTAAATTTTTTCTTACATATTCTTCTTGTAGAATAAATTCATTATTAGACATATTTTTTACTGAATTATACGGTACCCCTATATTTTCTACAATTATTTCTCCAATATAGTTATCTGCATTATAATTTAAAAAACCTCTTTTATAAGTCATTAGAGTTATAGTTTTTCTAGCAATTATACAGTTTCCCAATACTTCACCAGTATTACAATTTAATCCTGATGGCACATCTATAGATACTGTATAATCACTATTTTCGTTTATTATTGATATAACACTATCATAAATTCCTTCAACTTTTCTTGTAAGTCCTGTACCAAATATACCTTCTATAACCATATCACTTTTTTTTATACTACTTCTTAATTCTTCTATATCATCCATAGTTTCAATTAAATTTATGTTTACATCTAAATTTTTCAAAATATTATAATTCATATAACAGTCTTTACTCAATCCTTTTTCTCCGCCTACTAAAAACACTTCTATTTTTTTCCCATAAGTTAATAAATGTCTTGCTAGTGCAAAAGCATCTCCTCCATTATTTCCTTTTCCAGCTACAATAAGGAAAGATTCATTTTTATTTAAATCTAAATGATTTAGTATCTTTACTGCAGCGTTCTCCATCAAAACAATTCCAGGTATGCCAAGATTATTTATAGAATATTTATCTATTTTTTTTGTTGTAAGTGAATCTCCTATTATCATCTTACACTTTCCCCCTCTATTATTGAATAAGCTATGGCATTATCTCTACTATGAGATATACTTAAATGAATTCTAATATTTTTATAATCTTTAATTATTTCCAATGCTCCTCCCTTTAATTCTACTAAAGGTTTTCCTAGTTCGTTATTTGTAATTTCTATATCTTTTATTTTCATATTCCTAAATCCAGTTCCTAAAGCTTTTACTATTGCTTCTTTTGCTGCAAATTTTCCTGCTATAGATTCATATTTAAAATCTTTTTTCTTTAAATATTTAATTTCTTCTTCGCTAAATATTTTTTCTATAAATTTTTCATTTCTTTTTATGGCATTTTTAACTCTATTTATCTCTATAATATCTACTCCTATACCTATTATCACTTATTACACCTCTTCCAGTATCTAAATATGTAAATAAAAAAGAGGTTCTCACCTCTTTTAATTCATAGCAATTTCTTTTAATTCGTTGTCAAAGTCTTCTATATAGTTATCTATATACTCTCCTATTATATCTATTAAATGGATTGGTGATACAAAATTGTCGTATAATAATTTTAACAATTTATGTACCTTATATCTTTGACAACTTATATTTTTAACATAATCTCTTTCTATATTTATTATACTACCTTTAATTATATCTTGTCTTTCGATTTCTATGCCATATGATTGCAATTCTATAGGATTCTTATAGCCACTTAAATATATATTGCCTTTTGTCATTCTGTAAAAGTAATTGTGCTCTAATTCACCTTCTTTATAAACCTTTTTTAAATCTTCCACAACTACCATATTATACCCCCCTAAATCCTAACTTTAATATCATATTAACACTATACTCTAAAAAAACTTGTCACTTCATGATAATCATTCTTTTTATTTTATATTTATATTATGACATGAAATACTTAAAAACTTTATAAAGGCTAATGGTATTTACTACTTGTGGAAATAACTTGTATTTAATTACAATTTCACTGTCGAATTAAAAATTTCTTTGTTAAAAGTTATATAAAGATTATTCCTAATGTGGAATAAATGCGGGAAAAACTATACATGCAGCTGTAATTACAATGGCAGAAATTAATCCCCCTATCATAGCACAAAAAAATGACTTTTTAAAATCCAATCCCATAAAAGCTGCTACAGCACTGCCTGTCCATAACCCTGTTGTCGGTAATGGAATTCCAACAAATATAATTAATCCAATTTCTTTATACTTTTCTAATTTTCCGGTGTTTTTTTGAATTTTATTTTCAATAATATTATTTAAGGGTTCAAATATTTTATATTTCTTCATCCATTTAAATATGCTATTAAAAAGCAATAATATAAAAGGTACCGGTAAAAGACTGCCTATGAAACTTACTATAAGCACTAATATTGGATTCATATTATAAGCAAATATACCCATAGGTATAGCACCTCTCTGTTCTACTATGGGTACCGCTGACATTAAAAATACTGTTAATAACTCCATTGATTTTCTCCTTCATTTGTTTTATTTTTTATTATACTCTAACCTATATTATAATCAATAGCTTTTTACAGTACTAGCTTTATCTACAGTTTTAAATCTAGGTAATCCTAATATTATTGACAATAAAGCAAATATAACCATTAAATAAGGATAATATAAATATTTCATAATGGCAAATGGTGATATATTAGCTAGAGTAGAAGCTGCTAAAAGTTGCGCACCATAAGGTATAACACCCTGAGAAAAACAAGAAAATGTATCAAGTAAACTAGCTGATTTTTGAGGTTCTATATTATATTCTTTTGATATGTCTTTTGCTAACGGTCCTGCTGTTACAATAGCTATAGTATTATTAGCAGTACATATATCTACTAAAGTAACTAATAACGCTATGCTAAATTCTGCACCTTTTCTACTTTTAATCTTTCCTTTTATAAAATTTAATAAAAATTCTATTCCTCCATTAAATTTTATAATTTCTACAATCCCTGCTATAATTAGCGAAACTATAATTAATTCTGACATTCCACTAATTCCATTTGATATAGATTTGCATAACCCTACTACATCAAATGCTCCATAAACTAAGCCTATCATAGAAGAAAGAAATAATCCTGCTACTAATATTAATAATACGTTTACCCCTAATAGTGCCGAAATTAACACTAATAAATATGGCAATACTTTAATTATATTGTAGTCATAGGTTTCTTTTAATACACCATGAGTTCCTAATGTAACTAACGCGAAAATAATTGTTGTTATTATAGCTGCTGGCAAAACTATAAAAAAATTAGCTTTGAATTTATCTTTAAGTTCACATCCTTGAGTTCTTGTAGCTGCTATAGTTGTGTCTGATATCATAGAAAGATTATCTCCAAACATAGCTCCACCTACAACTGCTCCAATTACTAAAGCTACAGGTATATTTATCTTTTCTGCAATGCCTACTGCCATTGGTGAAAGTGCGACAATGGTTCCCACTGATGTTCCTATAGATAAGGCTATAAAACAAGATATTATAAATACACCAGCTATCAATATATTGCTAGGTAAAATATTTAATCCTAGATTTACAGTTGACTCCACCGCTCCCATGTCTTTAGCTACCTCTGCAAAAGCTCCTGCTAAAATAAATATTACACACATTAAAATTATTTCACTATTGCCTGCACCTTTGCAAAATATTTCTATTTTTTTATTTAAAGATTCTTTTCTATTCATTCCTATAGCTACAATAGCTGAAATCAAAAATGGTACTATTACGGATATAGAATAGAAGTCCTTAGAAATTATTGCCATGCCTGCATATAATGCTATAAATATAAGTAACGGTAACAAAGCAATGGCGTTACCTTGTAATTTATTTTTCATATATAAATCCTCCCAACTTTAATTATAAAAAAACTTCTTGCAGATAAAAGCAAGAAGTTTACATTTCTCCATCTCTTATCTATCAGGTTTTACCTGCTGGAATTGGCACCTTAAAATAATTATTTTTGGTTGCCGGGTTTCATAGGGCCAGTCCCTCCACCTCTCTTGATAAGAATCCATTATTAAATTCAAAATTCATTTTATCACATTATAGCTGTACAAGCAATATATAATTATTGTTTAATTATTTATATATTAACAATATACATTGATATACACATATTATTAATATATAATTATCATTAACTAATAACTTTTTTCATATTCGAGGTGTTGTTATGTATAAAAAATGGAAATGCTTAGTTTGTGGTGTTATATTTGATGGCGATACACCACCTAATCCTTGTCCTGTATGCGGTGCATCTTCTGATGACTTTGAAGAAGTGATAGTAAGTTCAAACAATTTTGCAGATGATTCAAAATTAAATTTTGTAATTATAGGAAATGGTGCAGCTGGATTTTATGCTGCAGATTCCATAAGAAATAGAAATGAGAACTGTAATATCACTATAATATCTAAAGAAAATACAAATAGTTATTACAGGCCACTACTATCAGAATACTTAAGCAAAGAAAATTTGCCATCTAACTTTTATTTATCTAAGGAAAATTGGTTTAAAGAAAAAAATATAAATCTCATTTTGAATACTGCTGTTACTGATATTAATCCTATTGATAAAAAAGTAATATTATCTAATAGCAAAATATTAAACTATGATAAATTAATATTAGCCAACGGTGGACATAATTTTATTCCACCTATTAAAGGTACAAATAACGATGGAGTATTTACATTAAGAAATCTAAAAGATGCTGAAAATATTAAAAACTATGCTAAAAAAGCTAAACATGCTACCGTCATTGGTGGGGGATTACTAGGACTAGAAGCTGCTTGGGAATTAAAAAACATAGGTCTAGATGTTTCCGTTGTGGAGTTCTTTAACAGATTGCTTCCACGTCAGCTAGATGAAAAGGCCAGTAAAATTTTTCAAAAATCTATTGAAAAATCTAATGTGAATATGATTCTAGATGATTCTCTTGTTGAAATTTTAGGAGATGCTTCTGTAAAATCTATTAAATTAAAAAGCGGTAAAGAAATAAAAACTGATATGGTTATATTTTCAGTTGGCATAAGAGCTAATAAAGAATTAGCAGAAAACTGCGGGTTATCAACTAATAACGCTGTAATAGTAAATGAAAAAATGGAAACAAATATCAACGATATTTACGCTTGCGGTGATATAGCTGAATTTAATGGTAGAAATTATGGGAACTGGCCTGCTGCAGTTCAAATGGGTAAAGTTGCTGGCGCTAATGCTGCTGGAGATAACTTAACATTTAAAGACTTTGTTTCTGCTGTTATTTTCAGAGCTATGAACACTAAGATGTTTGCTTGTGGTAATTGTTCTGATAATATGGTTAGTATAACCTATGAAAATCCTCAAAATAACACATATAAAAAATTATTTTTTGAAAAAGACATACTAGTTGGTGCTACTTTGCTAGGTGATATATCTTCATCAGGTAAATTAGTTGAACAAATTAAAAATAAAACTTCCATAGATAATATAATTAAATAAATATATAAGGGCTACTTTCTAGCCCTTATTTTAATACTTTCATGAATAGATATGAATGCATTTAATTCTCCACCTAAAATTATAATAATAGAAGTTAAATATAACCATACCATAAGAACTATAACTGCTCCAATACTTCCATATACTCTAGAATAATTTGCAAAATTATTTACATAGTATGAAAAAATAAATGAGGATAAAAGCCATCCAACTGTAGCAAATATAGCTCCAGGCATAACTTCTTTCCACTTTAATTTTCTACTTGGAATAAACTTATATATTAAAGCAAAAATTATTATTAAAGATATCAATATTATTATGTATCTAATAATATTCCATGTTAAATAAAATAAACTACCCATCTTAAATTTTTCCAATAAATATAATCCAATTAGTTGACCAAATACTAGAAAAAGCACAGTAATTATTATTAGAAAGCCTAAACTCAAAGTGCTTAATATGGATATTAAAAATACTTTAGGCAATGATCTCTTTTCTTTTTCATCATAAGCTTTGTTTATTCCCTTTATAACTGCTCTAAATCCAGTAGATGCTGTCCAAACCGTAAATATAATACTAAAAGATAATAAGTTACTATCTCTTGTACTTAATACTTCTATAACCGTATTATATACTAATTCATACGCGCTATTAGGCAATATACTTTTTAATTCTAATAAAATATATTCATTATCTATAGAACTAAATCCTAATAATGTCATTAAAAAAATCAAAAATGGGAAAAATGACAATAATAAACTATAAGATAACTGTGATGCTAAAGCTGGTACCTCATCTTCCATAATCTTATTTATTATATTTTTTTTATCTACAGTTACTCTATCTTTTACTCTGTCTTTCAAAAGCCTCACTTCCTAAACAATTTAAATAAATAAAAAATCATAAGTAAACTTTACTTATGATTAGACTCTAGCTAAAACTATTATTATTTTATCATACTTTGCTGACTTATAGCAGAAAAACTATTTTCTATTATTTTAGGTACTGTCATACCTAGCATAGTTATTAATATTATCAAAAGAACAATGTTTGAAAGCTTCTTTAACATACCCCATCACCTTTACATATTATTATTGTTTATATTTTATATAATAATACATAAAAGTTACAATTATATAAATCTAATCTTAATAAATTCTTAAAATAAAAATTTTGCGTCATAAAATTTTTATAGAGGACAATTGACAGAGGACAATGAAGGATGATTTTCTTCCTTACGTCAGAAAATCTTTAATCTTATTAGTTATAATTGAAAATGGAGAATGGAAAGTGGAAAATGATTGACAACTTTTCTCCATTAACATTACGAAAAGTTTTTAATTTTATAAGATCTTTAGGTTTAGCTAAAGATAAACCTTTTTTATATTAGACAAATCTAAAATATCCGTAATTCTCCATTCTCCAATTTCCATTTTCAATTATATCTAAATTGACATTTTTATTGATGGCTCGTTTAGCAAAGCTAAACATCGCTTTAGCTCATATAAAAGTTCATATAATCAAAGATTTTTTGTAACAAAGTGAAAAAAATCCTCAATAATTATTCATTGTTCCCTGTTCATTATTCATTAATCAACGGCAGCCTATCGGCTTACGACACAGTCGCTAGATTAATAGCAAATAATTAAAATAAATTATTATATAAAGATTAATTTATTTTAAATCTCATCAGGTTTTATAAAATTAAAATTTTTTCGTAATGACAATGAAGAAAAAATATCTATCATTTTCAATTTTCAACTTTCAATTTTCAATTATATTATAAAATTAAAGATTTTCTGTAGCAAGGCGGAAGAAAATCTTCCTTCATTGTCCTATGTCAATTGTCCTCTGTCCTCTGTTAAAAAAATTACATCGTAATTTTTTTATGTTGCGAAGCAAACCTATATAATATCCATACATTTTATGATAGAATACTATATAAACATATTTAAAAAGGAGGGCTTTCAGTGTATATATTAAAAAAAGATGGACGTAAAGAAAAGTTTGATATTAATAAACTGAGAAATAGCATGATAAATGCTTCTAATGAAATAAATACACCTTTAAATGAATCTGATCTGAATTTATTAACTAAATGCATAATAAATATACTTTTATCTATTAATGAAGAAATTGTCTCTAGCTACACAGTATTTGGTGTTACAACAGAATGTTTAAAAAAGAATGGCTTTAGAGAAGTGGCAAGAAGATATACAGATTATTCCATAGCAATATAATAATAAGGTCTAAGACTTTAAAATCTTAGACCTTATTGTTTCAGGATTTTTTTACTATAGTTCCTGCCTTTCCTTCTATAGCTAATTCTGCTTTATCTAAAGCACATATAATTGAAATTCCATTTGTTTTTTTAACAAATTCTACAGCAGACTCAACTTTTGGAAGCATACTTCCTTTGCTGAATTCACCATTTTCTATATATCCCTCTAATTCTTCTACCGAGACTTTTCCTAAAGCTTTTTGATCTTCTTTTCCATAATTTATACATGCATTTTCTACATCTGTTAATATTATAAACATATCTGCTTCTGCTTGTTCAGCTAATTTACAACCACTTCTGTCTTTATCTATTACTGCCTCTACCCCTTTATATGTACCATCTTCACATTTTACAACAGGTATTCCCCCACCACCACAAGCTATAACTATATTTCCTTCTTCTATAAGCTTCTTTATAGATTTTTTTTCAACTATACTTACAGGATTAGGTGAAGGAACTACTCTTCTCCATCCTCTATTAGCATCTGATTTTAGTATCCATTGTTTTTCTCTCATTAATTCTTTAGCTTGGTCTTCACTATAAAACATACCTATTGGCTTAGTTGGATTTTCAAAAGCACTATCTTTTTCATCTACTTCTACTCTAGTTACAAATGTAACCACTGGTGTTTCTACTCCTAAGTTTATAAGTTCGTTCATCATAGATTGTTGTATCATATAACCAATAAATCCTTGACTTTCAGCACTACACACATCCATAGGCATTGGCGGTATTACAGATGCAGCTTCTTCATTTTGTCTTATTATATTACCTACTTGAGGTCCATTGCCATGGGTAATTATTAATCTATGTCCCTGTTTCACAAGTTTTGCTAATACTTCACAACTAATTTTAACATTATTTAATTGATTTTCATAAGATGCAAATTGTCCTGGTTGTAATATAGCATTTCCTCCTAATGCTACTACTATGGTTTTTTTATTCATAGTTCTCCCCCTTTTATTAATATTAACGGGTCCACCTTTTAAGTCTGCTTCTTAAATTTTCTCTTTTTCTATTTTAATTATACTTATGATACTTTGCAACTAATATTTTAAAATTCATCTAATTTTTTTAATTTTAGGTGAATCCTACTTGTTCTATAAATATATTTTTTTACCTGTATAAATGTAATCTATTTTATCTTCCAATATTGTTTTTAAATATATATACCCTTGTTCTCCAGTACAATGACCTGTATATACTTTTTCTATATCCTCTTCTAATATCTTTTCAGCTATGCGCTTTATTTGTTGATTATCATAAGAAACATTTCTATCTAATGACATTATCATAAGATGAAATCCCCCTACTATAGCTTTTATTTTTTCTTCTTGGAAAATCTTTTTTACAGTTTTTATCATATTTAATATTCCACTATGAGCACAACCTGTAAAAATTACTATACCCTCTTCTTCTCTTATAGCTAATATAAGTTCATGTTGAAAATTATCATTTTCATAGGTTTCACCATTTTTTATGTATAAACTCTGATTTTCCTGTGGCATAGTGTCCTCTTTTTTTATATCCGTTATAATAAAGACATCTTTATAAATTTCTGTAAACTTATCTATAAAAATCAATCTATGGTTATAATCTTCAAATATTGATTTATCTAAACCTATATATCTTTTATTTTCTCCATAACAAGAATACATATCTTGTTTTGTTTCTTTCTTTAAATATACTTTTGCTTTACGATTTATTTTTAAAAAATCTAAAAGGCCTCCTCCATGATCATAATGTCCATGGGATAAAATAACCATATCTATGTCCTCAATATCTACATTTAATTTTTTAGCGTTTTCTATAACTTTGTTAGATTTCCCAATATCCATTAATATCTTTTTGTTGCCTTTTTCTATGTATAAACTTAAGCCATGTTCTTTAAATAAGTCATTATCTTTTGATGTATTTTCAATCAATGTAACTACTTTCATTTTTCCACCCCACTTTTAAACTTTATTTAAATAATTATAACATAACAAAACTTTGCAAAAATAAAAGAAGGCTGAAAATTCAACCTTCTTTACTTATATTTACTTTTCTCCACAAAGAAATAATAATTTTTCCCATCTTCTATCTATTTCTTTTTGAATTTCTTCTACTTTCTTTCTTCCTTCTTCAGATTTAAGTAAGTGAGAAAATCTTCCTTGAACCTTAAGCCACTCTTCTATAGGTAATTTATCTTTGGGTTTATAATTCAACTTAAATTCCCCATTGATAACTTCATATAATGGCCAGTAGCAAGTTTCAACAGCTAATTTTATTGTATCTAATTCTGTTGCTGTATCACATCTCCATCCTCTTGGACATGGTGCTATTACATTTATAAATTTAGCTCCTTTAAATTCATTTATAGCTCTATTAGCTTTATTGTAAAGATCTAATATATATTTAGTTCCTGGTATTGCAGGAACTGTCTGAGCCACATATGGTAAGTTATGTGATGTCATTATCATAGTTAAATCCTTACTAAACTGTACTTTACCAGAGGTTTTTTTGCCCTTTGGACTTGTAGTAGTATCTGCTCCTGCTGGTGTTGCTGAGGATCTTTGTATACCTGTATTCATATATGCTCCATTATCATAACAAACATAAAGCATATCATGTCCTCTCTCCATAGCACCAGATAAAGACTGAAATCCTATATCATAAGTTCCTCCGTCTCCACCAAAAGCTATAAATTTATAATTATCCTTTATTTTACCTTTACCCTTTAAATTCTTGTAAGCAGCTTCTACTCCACTTATTGTTGCAGCTGCACTCTCAAAGGCTGTATGAATAAATGAATCTTTCCATGCAGAATAAGGATATAAAGTAGTTGAAACTTCTAAACATCCTGTAGCATTAGCTACTACTACTTTATCTTCTGGTTTTACAGCTTTCATAACCCACTTCACTACCATAGGCGCCCCACAACCTGCACACATTCTATGTCCACTTGTTATTCTATCTGGTATATGTGTTAATTCTTTTAATGTTGCCATATGTGTCCCTCCTATTCTCTTACTGATAAATAATTATATTTATCATAATTTCCTGTTTCTATAGATTTCTTCAAATTCATAAATACCTTTTCTAAATCCTCAACTCTAACATCTCTTCCACCTAGTCCATATATATAGCTAGTTAGAATTGCATCTTTTAGCTCTCCATATACTGCTGCTGATATATCTGTAAAAATAGGCCCTCCATTTCCAGATAAACCTTCTGACTTATCCATTACTGCTATGGCTTTTACATTTTTTAATGCTTTAGCTATTTCTCTACCTGGGAAAGGTCTAAATAATCTTATTTTTAGTAATCCCGCTTTAATACCTTTTTCCCTAAGATCATCTACAACTTTCTTGCCCGTTCCTGCTGATGATCCTGCAATAACCATAGCTATATCAGCATCTGAAAGTCTATATTCTTCAAATAAACCATACTTTCTTCCAGTTAATTCTTCGTATTCTTTACTAACTTCAAGTAAAACTTCTTTTGCATTTAATAACCCTTGAAGTTGACTTCTTTTCATTTCCATATAAAAATCCGTTAAAACCATTGGGCCCACCGCTATACTATCTTTCCCTAAAAGTCCATCATTGGCTCTTTTATTTTCTCCCACAAAATTTTTAACTACATTGTCCTCTAACAAAGTTACATTTTCAACAGCATGGCTAGTTATAAATCCATCATAACAGACCATAGCTGGTACCATAACTTTCTCATTTTCTGCAACTTTAACAATTTGTATAAAATTATCATAAGCTTCCTGAGTATTTTCGGAATATACCTGTATCCATCCAGTATCTCTAGCACCCATAGAATCTGAATGATCATTGTGTATATTAAGAGGTGGTGACATAGCTCTATTAACTAATGCAAGTATTATAGGACATCTATCTCCCGAAGCTATATGAAGCATTTCCCACATTAAGCCTAATCCATTTGAAGATGTTGCAGTCATTACCCTAGCACCTGCAGATGATGCTCCTATACAAGCACTCATAGCACTATGTTCTGACTCTACAGGTACAAACTCCGTATTACACTTTCCTTCAGCTACAAATGTTGAAAAATATTGAGGTACTTCTGTGGATGGAGTTATTGGAAAAGCTGCTACCACATCAGGCTCTATTTGTCTCATAGCTATAGATACTGCTTCGTTACCACTCAAACTCTTTCTTATCTGATTATCCTTTAACATGTTTACAAATACCTCCTATTCTTCCTCTACTAGTTCTAATGCATCAAAGTTACATTGTTCTACACAAACTCCACAACCTTTGCAATGGTCATAATCAAAACCAATTACTTTTTCGTTCTCTACTATAATTGACATATCAGGACACACTGCCCAACAGAACATACAATGTTTACATTTATCCTCATGCCAAATTGGCTTCATTACGCGCCAGTCTCCAGTATTAAATTCTACAGCATTTCCTCCTGCTAAAATAGCACCGCCCCTAGGAACTTTATCCCATGGTGTATTGGGGTTTACATTCATTTTATTACTCAATTCCGCACACCTCCTGCATACCTCTTTTTAATGCTTCCATGTTTTTAGGTATAAAATGAGGTTTTTTTTCAAATTTATGTTTAAAAGATCCTTCCATATCATTAAAAAATTTATTCTCATCTATAATATTTGTAACCTTTACTATTGCTCCCAACATAGGAGTATTAGGAAAATATGCTCCTAAAGCCTCTTCTGATATCTTTCTTGCATTTATTGTATATACTTTTCCTTCATATCCATCTAGTTCTTTTCTTATATCTTCTGGACTCTTTTTGGTATTTACAATAATACCACCTTCTTTTTTTAGACCTTTTGTACAAACTCCTGTTTTAAGTAGAGTTTCATCTACTACAACTACATAATCTGGCTCATAAATATTGCTATGAACCCTTAGAGGGAAATTGGCAATTCTATTATAAGCTGTTATAGGTGCTCCCATTCTTTCTGGACCATATTCCGGAAAGCCTTGAATATACATTCCAGCATTAAATGCTGCTTCAGCTAATAATAACGATGCAGTTTTGGCACCTTGTCCTCCTCTCCCATGCCATCTAATTTCCATTAGTTTTTTATTCATTAATTATCTCCCCTTCGTAATTAGTTAAGCATCTATTCCTTCTTCATTTTCCCAATTCCATAGCTCTTTTTTTATTAATCCATCTGCAAATGGAATAAACATAGAAACTATAGCTGATAAACCTAATAATTGTTGATACCATAATAAAGGTATTACTTGAAATGGTGTAACTGTACCTTTAGTGAAACTTAATAATATCAACATTTGAGCTCCATATGGTATAATACCCTGCATTATACATGAAAAAATATCTAGCATAGCCGCACTTCTTCTAGGATCTACTCTATATTCATTACACATCTCTTTTGCTATAGGTCCATTTATGATAATAGCAACAGTATTGTTAGCAACAGCAGCATCTGTAAGTCCAACTAGTATACCTATACCTAACTCTGCAGATTTTTTACTTTTAACCATTTTTTTTATTTTTTGTAATAAGAATTCTATTCCTCCTGCCTTAGTTATCATATGAGCAAGTCCACCTGTAAACATGGATAAAAGGAAAATATCTATCATTCCTGAAAATCCATTAAATATTTCTTGTGTAAAACCTATCAATGTAAATTCTCTATAAATCATACCTATAGCTCCAGATAAAATTATGCCACCTGTTAAAACTACAAAAACATTTATTCCTATAATGGCTAATATTAAAACAAATAAATACGGTAGAACTTTTATTATATTGTAATCATAGATTTGCGCAGATGGTGTCACTTCAGGTCTTCCTAATATCAGTAAAAGTATTATTGTAATAATTGCAGCAGGAGCGGCTATAAAAATGTTTATTCTAAACTTATCTTTCATTTCACAACCTTGAGTTCTAGTTGCTGCAATAGTTGTATCAGATATTACAGATAAGTTATCACCAAACATAGCTCCTCCCATTACAGCTGCTAATACTAGGGGCATAGCAAGGCCAGATTTTTCCGCAAGTCCTACAGCTATTGGTCCTACAGCAACTATTGAACCTACTGAAGTTCCTGTAGATATTGAAATAAAAGCTGTTATTACAAACAATCCAACGGTTATATATTGAGGTGGAATAAAAGTTAAACCTAGATTTACAGTAGAATCTACTCCTCCCATAGCTTTAGATACTGCAGCAAATCCACCAGCTAATAGATAGATTGTACACATTATTATTATGTCTTTATTCCCACAACCTTCTATAAGAGAATCAAACTTTTCGTTTATGCTACCTTTTAATATAAAAAATGCACTAATTATTCCACAAAATATAGCTACTGGAGCGGGTAACTGATAAAAAGCCATTTCTACACCCTGTGCTTGTAATATAACTCCACTGCCAAGATAAATAGCAACAAACACCAAAAACGGAATTAAGGCCTTCCCACTTGCTTTTACTGAATTACTATTCATTTTTATCCCCCTTAAAATGGGGGCGAATACTTACTCCCCATTCGCCCCATATATTCAATTTTTATAACCCTATCATTTAACAATTAAGTCTAAAGCTTGTTTTAAGTCTGCAATTATATCTTCAGCTGTTTCAAGTCCAACGGATAATCTAACTAAACCGTCACTAATTCCAGCTGCTTCTCTTTCTTCTTTAGTGTATGGTGAGTGAGTCATAGATGCAGGATGTTGAATTAATGTTTCTGTATCTCCTAAGCTTACTGCTAAGCTTGCTAATTTAACATTGTTCATTATAGTTCTTCCTTCTTCTACTCCACCTTTTACTTCAAAGGATATCATAGCTCCTGGTAAATCCATTTGTTTTTTAGCTAATTCATGATATTCAAAGCTCTTTAATCCTGGATAGTACACTTTCTCAACTGCTGGATGGCTTTCTAAAAATTCTGCTACTTTCATTGCATTTTCACAATGTTTATTCATTCTAATCTCTAGCGTTTTCATTCCTCTTATAATTAGGAAAGCATTAATTGGACTTAGAACTGCACCGGTCATATCCTTTAATCCTGATACTTTAATATCCCCTATAAATTCTTTACTTCCTATTGCAAAACCAGCTACAACGTCACCATGTCCATTTAAGTACTTAGTTGCTGAATGTACAACTACATCTGCTCCGTGCTCTAGTGGTCTTTGTATATATGGAGTATTAAATGTATTATCTACGAAAACCATACAATCCTTAACTTCATGAGCTATCTTTGCTACAGCTTCAATATCTGTAACCTTTAAAGTTGGATTTGCTGGTGTTTCTAAATAAACTACTCTTGTATTAGGTTTCATAGCTTTTTTAACTTCTTCTAAATTAGCAATATCTACAAAAGTAACTTCTACTCCAAACTTTGGAAGTCCATGATTTAATAGTGCAAATGTACAGCCATAAAGTGTGTCTGATGCAACTACATGGTCTCCTGCCTTTAATGCTGTCCATAAAGCTGATGATATAGCTCCCATTCCTGAAGCTGCTGCTACTGCTGCTTCTCCGCCTTCTAATAAAGCTATTTTATCTTCTGCTTCTGCAACTGTTGGATTTCCTAATCTTGAGTATATATATCCCTCTTCTTGTCCTGCAAATCTTTTTCCTCCTTGTTCTGCTGAATCAAATATAAATGTTGAAGTTTGAAATATAGGTGTAGCAAGTGATCCATATTGCTCATCTTTTTTGTGTCCTCCATGTATTGCTTTAGTACCAAAACCAACATTATTCATATTCATAAAACATATCCCCCTAATTATATATTTGTTTACTAATATATATAGCAATAACCATTCCAACTCTTTTTTAGAATTATAATTATAGATACAAATCATAGAGCTACAAGGGTATACATTTTATTATTAAGTATACTAATATTGTATTTGTAAATAATTAAACCACTTTTTCAGAATTGTCTGGTTATTAAAATTTACACTTGTAAACTACTCTTTCCATTTTATGTTATATTTCTTCACCTTATTTATAATAGTTGTGTGTGATACGCCTAAGTCCTTAGCTGTTTTTCTAAAACTTTTGTTTTCTTTTAAAGATTTCATTATGGCTTCTTTTTCCACTGCTTCTATTATGTCTTTTAATTTAAAATTATTTTTTTTACTTTTATCTTTACTAATAGGAGATGATTTAGTTAAATTTATCATTACATGTTCTTTTTTTAGCATTTCCAAATTACATAAATTCATGGCTCTTTCTATTACATTTTCTAGCTGCCTTATATTCCCCGGCCATTGATATTCTAAAAGTTCTTCTATAAATTCAAGTTCTGCTCCCATGATTTGTTTATTTAATTTTTTATTTAATTTCTCAATAAAAAATCCAGTTAATATAGGTATATCTTCTATTCTGTCTCTTAAAGGAGGAATAACTATGGGGATTACATTTAATCTATAATATAAATCCTCCCTAAATTCTTTATTCTTAACCATATCTTCTAAATTCCTATTAGTAGCACATATAATTCTCACATCTATTTTTTCCTCTTTATTACTACCAATTTTTCTTATAGTACCTTCTTGTAATACTCTTAAAAGTTTAGCTTGTACTAATAAAGGTAATTCCCCTATTTCATCTAAGAATAAAGTTCCTCCATGAGCTTCTTTAAATAGCCCCTCTCTAGTAGATACTGCTCCTGTAAAACTTCCTTTTTCATATCCAAATAATTCACTTTCAATTAAATTATGAGGTATTGCAGCACAATTTATAGTTACTAACTTTTTATCATTTCTCCTACTTAAATTATGAATTGCTTTTGCAAATAAATCCTTTCCTGTTCCACTTTCTCCCCGCAACATAATTGTAGAGTTATTCTTAGCTACAGATTTTATAATTTCTTTTACATTTTTTATAGTTTCACTATTTCCTATTATTTCTTTAAAAGCTCCTTCATTGCTAGAAGAAACCACATTTGCAATTTCCAAAGCCTTTTCCATATCTCTTATGGATAAAACAACACCTATATTTTTACCTTCATCATCTTTTACTGGGGTTATAGTAGTTAAATAATAATTTTCACCTTTTCCTATTTTTATATTATCTTTTTTTTCTCCACTTTCTATTAAATCAATTATTGAATCATCCTTTATTAATGCTGTTATATCTTTTCCTTCAATATAATTTTTTTCGCAACAAAACATTCTTTCACAATATTTATTAAATACTTCTATCTTTAATTCCTTATTTATATACATGATTCCCTCATCTACAGAATCAATTATAGCTAATAATTTTCTGTGATATTTTTCATGTTCAAGAAGTTCTATCTTTCTTATATTATATATACCATCTATACTATATATATTTTTTATTAATTGAGATATTTTATTTTTATGTATGTTTTTTATTTTTACATATACTTTATTAGGAAATACTTCTACAGATGTAAGATTTATATTCAGTTCATAAATTTTATCTAATATTTTCAAAGTCATTCCCATTCTGTCTACAGCTGTAATCTCTAATCTAATATACTTATCCATACAATAATATTCCCCTTTTTAAATTAATGTCTTTTATAAATGATAATTAAGTTTTATATTAATATCAATATATATGCTATCCTTTTTATAAATATTGATATTAATGATATTATTTGTAAATTTAAAATGGAGACTGAATATAAAAAAATATTCAATCTCCATTTTAAATTTAGTTTTTTATTTATAAATTAAAACAACATATTTAAACTTATAGTAATTCTTTTCTTAATTGTTCTGATGTTTTAGGTGAAAGATATGCAAAAGGAATATCAAGAACTGTAACTGCTCCTTTTTTACCTTCTTTAGAAAGCTTATATATAGCTCTAGAATAAGCTGCTAAAACACTAGAAGTAAATTCTGCATTGCTTTCTAATTTTAAGTTAAATTCCATTACTTGTTTAGCTCCACCTTGAGTATTTCCAGATCTTATTACAAACCCTCCATGTGGTAATCCCGCATGATTTAATTTAAGCTCTTCTTCTGTAATAAAATGAATTGTTGTATTATAATCTGCAAAATAGTCTGGCATAGTTTTAATATCATGTTCTATCTTTTTTAAATCTGCATTTTCTTCTGGAACTACATAGCAAACTCTTTCATGTTTTTCCCTTGTAGTAAAATCACATTGTTCTCCACTTCTAGCTTTATTTAAAGCTTCTTTTATTGGTATTGTATATTGTATTCCATTTTTTACACCCTGTACTCTTCTAATTGCGTCTGAGTGACCTTGACTTACTCCTTTTCCCCAAAATGTATGTGTTTTCCCCTTAGGTAAAATAGCTTCACCTAAAAGACGATTTAGAGAAAATAAACCTGGATCCCATCCTGTAGATATTAAACTTAGTTTCCCTGACTTTTTAGCCACTTCATCCATCTTCTCAAAATATTGAGGTATTCTGCCATGATTATCAAAACTATCTACAGTATTAAACTGTGATGCAATCATAGGTCCTTGTTCTACTAAATCTGTAGCAGAACCACCACACAAAATCATTACATCAACTATATCTTTATATAACTCTAATCTAGAAATATGTACTAACTTAGAATTATTACTATCTACTTTGTTTACATCTCTTCTTGTAAATATAGCTTCTAGTTCCATATCTTCATTTTGCTTAATTGCCTTTTCTACACCTTTACCTATATTTCCATATCCTACAATTCCTATTCTGATTTTACTATTCATTTTAGCCCCTCCTATGCTTATTGTTTATATTATTATTATATCAAAATCATACCTATTCACTAAACTTTTTTATATATATTTTTTCATGAATGGAAATTAGTATTCATTATAATATCTATAATAAGAGGTTATATGCATTGCTATAATTATTTTATATGTTCTGATATAATTACTATATAAATCTTATCCTGTTTATTAAAAGGAGCTGAATTTCATGTTTTTATTTAAAAATGTTAGTTATAAAAATATACTTAATATTAGAGAGCTTAATATTCCATCACATAAAGTAACTTGCATTGTAGGTCAAAGCGGCAGTGGAAAAACAACTCTTTTAAGATTATTAAATAAAATTATAAGTTATGACGAGGGAGAAATTTTATACAATGATAAATCCTTAAAAACTATAGATTCTATTAAATTAAGGAGAGAGGTAATTATGCTTCCTCAAATACCTGTTATGTTCAATGGTAATGTTAAAGAAAATTTACTTATAGGGATAAAATTTTCTGAAAAACCTTTAGTTCCAGATGAAATATTATATGAAATATTAGAGTTTGTTCAGTTAGATAAAGAACTATCTGAAAGTGTAGAAAAGTTATCTGGTGGTGAAAAGCAAAAATTATGTCTTGCACGAGCTTTACTTTTAAATCCAGAAGTTTTTTTATTAGATGAGCCTTCTTCTGCCTTAGATGAAGATACTGAACATCTTATTATAAGTTCTTTAGTAGAATACACTAAAAAAAATAATAAAACTCTTATTATGGTTACCCATTCTAAAAAAATTGCAAAGAATTTTTCTGATAACATTATTGAAATAAAAAATGGTAGTCTTTTTATAAAGGAGGAATAGTTTATGGATGGTGTAATAAATCTTCAAATGTGGCAAATGGCTTCAGCCTATATTTTTATACTTATTTTATTATTTATAGTAAAAAAACGAGGTATTCCCCGTGAAAAAGAAATTCTTATTTCAACTTTTAGAATGACAATTCAATTAATACTAACTGGCTATATACTTATTTATATTTTTGATAACGCAAGCCCTGTATTTACTATTTTAGTTATATGTATTATGGAAACTTTCGCTAT
Source organism: Clostridium cochlearium (assembly GCF_900187165.1). Lineage (NCBI taxonomy): Bacteria > Bacillati > Bacillota > Clostridia > Eubacteriales > Clostridiaceae > Clostridium > Clostridium cochlearium. Next base: position 2,217,577 of record NZ_LT906477.1, read on the forward strand.
ATACAATATTTTTAATAGATCAACAATAAAATTATCTAAATCCCTTAAAAAAGCAATATGTATTTCTATGATATTTGGTACATTAACTAGTCTTTTTTATTTTTTATTTATAGTAATAGGTATATCACCTTGGTATAATCCTAGATATTTTATTCCTATAGCTGGTATGTTAATTGGTAATTCTATGACTGGTATTTCTCTTGGTGTATCTAGACTTATTGATGGTATGAATTCACAAAAGCACCTTGTTGAATCTGCTTTAATGTTAGGTGCTACTCCTAAAATGGCATCAAAACAAATAGTTGACAATGCTTTTGATGCTGCTATTTTACCTACTATAAATTCTATGGTTGGAATGGGAATAGTTTTTCTTCCTGGAATGATGACTGGACAAATTTTATCTGGAACCTCTCCTGTAACAGCCATTGGATATCAAGTAGCAATTATGCTAGGAGTATTAGGTAGTGTTTCCTTATCGGTAATTTTATTTGTTAATTTAGGATATAAAACTTTCTTTAATGAAGAAAACCAATTAATAATTAGTGAATAGACAATATAAAAATTTTGTAACGCAAAATTTTTACAGAGGACAATTGACAGAGGACAGAGGACAATTTTTAATGAACAACTAACAATGAATAATGAACAATTTAGGAGGATTTTCTTCCTTACGTCAGAAAATCTTTAATCTTATTAGTTATAATTGAAAATGGAGAATGGAAAGTGGAAGATGATTGACATCTTTTCTCCACTGTTGTTACGAAAAGTTTCTAATTTTATAAGATCTTTGGGTTTAGCTAAAGCTAAACCTTTGAAATTTTTATTGATGGCTCGTTTAAGCTTTGCTAAACATCGCTTTAGTTTTTAAGAACATTAAAATTAAGTCAGGCTATAGTGTTAAAATCTTTCAAGCTATAAAATTCTATTGAATAGTTTAGTTTTAGTTTTTATAAAAATTCATATAATCAAAGATTTTTTGTAACAAAGTGAAAAAATCCTCAATAATTATTCATTGTTCGTTGTTCATTATTCATTAATTAACGGCGGCCTATCGGCTTGCGACACAGTCGCTAGATTAATAACAAATAATTAAAATAAATTATTATATAAAGATTAATTTATTTTAAATCTTCCTTCATTGTCCTATGTCAATTGTCCTCTGTCGCACTATTTAATTTCTATAGCTTTTCTTTGTATACTTCTTACAATAGATGCTAAAATTCTTCTAGGTGTTATTTTAGATATAAATACCAAAGCTTTATTTAAAATACCAGGCACTTCAACTCTTTTTCCCTTCATTAAAGCCCTATATCCTATTTCAGCTACAGTTCTAGCACTCATTGCGTTTTTTAACTCTCCTTTTCCTGAGTTCTTAGCAAATTCTGTGTTTGTAGTTCCAGGGCATAGTGCTGTAACTTTTATATTATAAGGTTTAAATTCATTATAAATGGCTTCTGAAAAGGATAAAACATAGGCTTTTGTTGCATAATATACAGAAATCAAAGGTCCTGGTTGGTAAGCTCCAGTGGACGCTATATTTAATATGCTCCCCTTTCTTCTTGTAACCATATCTGTAGTTACAAGTTTAGTAAGTTCAGTTAATGCTATTATATTAAGTTGTATTGTCTCTCTATATTTTTCTAACTCTATTTCATGGAATAGGCCACAATGTCCCACTCCAGCATTATTTACAAGTACATCTATATCAAACCCCAAATCCTTTATTTTATAAAATACATCTTCTGCTGCCCTTGGTTTTGATAAATCCTTTTCTATTACCTCTACATATATTTTATAATTATCATTAAAATATTTTTTCATTTCATTTAATTTATCTATTCTTCTTGCCACTAATATTAAATTATAATTATTTTGTGCAAATACATGAGCTAATTCATAGCCTATTCCAGAGGATGCACCAGTTATTAGAACTGTTTCTCTTTTATTTTTTTCCAAAATTTACACCCCATTCTTATATGTTTCTCCCCTTAAAAATATATATTTACTATATTAATAATCACAATCTTACTATTATTTTAACATATTAATTTACCTTTTAGTTAAATAAGGATTCTTTGATATCTTTAACAAATTACATTATAAAGAAAAACAACCTAAAGGTAATTACACACCTTTAGGTCGTAAATCTAAAAAACTTAAATAATTTATAATCTATTCCACAGTAACTGACTTAGCCAAATTCCTTGGTTTATCCACATCGCATCCCTTTTCTAAAGATACATAGTAAGAATATAATTGTAGTGGTATAACAGATAATAAAGGTGCAAAAATTGATTTAGTCTTTGGAATATAAATAGCTTCCTCTACAGCTTTTTCCATATTCTTTTGTCCTTCAAAAGCTATTCCTATTGCCTTTGCTCCCCTTGTGGTTACTTCTTTTATATTACTTACAGTTTTATCAAATAATTCTTCTTGAGTTGCTAGTGTTATGACTATAGTACCTTCTTCTATTAATGCAATAGGTCCATGTTTTAATTCTCCTGCTGCATAGGCTTCTGAATGTATATAGGATATTTCTTTTAATTTTAAAGATCCTTCTAGTGCTACAGCATAATCAAGACCTCTTCCTAAGAAGAACATATCTTTCTTCATATGAGTTTTTGAAGCCAATTCTTTCATTACTTTATCAGTTTCTAAACATTTTTCTGCCTTATCAGGTATAGATAACATTTCTGCTTTTAACTCTTCTAATTCTTCTTTATTAAGTGTTCCTTTTTCTTGAGCAAAGTAAAGAGCTAATATATACATTGCAACTAATTGAGTTTCATAAGCCTTAGTTGATGCTACAGCTATTTCTGGTCCTGCCCAAGTGTATAATATATCATCTGCTTCTCTGGATATTGAACTTCCAACTACATTTGTTATTGCTATAACTCTAGCACCTTTTTCTTTTCCTTCTCTTAAAGCCGCTAGGGTATCTGCAGTTTCTCCAGATTGACTTACTATTATCATTAAAGTATTTTCATCTATTATAGGATTTCTATATCTAAATTCTGAAGCTATATCCACTTCAACTGGTATTCTAGCTAATTTTTCTATTGCATATTTTCCAACTATTCCAGCATGATATGCTGTTCCACAAGCTACTATATATATTTTATTTATTTTTCCCATTTGTTCTTTAGAAATTTCTATATTATCTAGTTTAATGTCTTTTCCTAACATTATTCTTGAAGTCATTGTATCCTTTATTACTTTAGGTTGTTCATGTATTTCTTTTAACATAAAGTGGTCATATCCACCTTTTTCAGCTGCATCTGCATTCCAAGTTACATGATAAATTTCTCTTTTTATTTCTTTTCTTTCTTTATCAAATAATTTAACTCCATCTTTAGTCATTAATACAAATTCATTATCTTTTAATAAATATATATCCCTTGTATGATTTAATACAGCTGGTATATCTGATGCAATAAAATATTCCTCTTTTCCAAGACCTACAATTAAAGGACTATCCTTTCTTACTGCAACTACTTTATCTGGTTCTTCACTGCAAACTACACCTATTGCATAGCTTCCTTCTACTTTAGATATAGCAGTCATTACAGCTTCTAATAAGTCTCCTTCATAGTAATAGTCTATTAAATGTGGTAATACTTCTGTATCTGTTTCTGATACAAATTTATATCCTTCTGAAGTTAACCATTCTCTTAATTCCATGTAATTTTCTATTATTCCATTGTGTACAACACTTATAGTTCCTTTTTCATTATTATGAGGATGTGAATTTTTATCTGATGGTTCTCCATGGGTGGCCCATCTTGTATGTCCTATCCCAATATATCCTTTCATTGATTCCTCATTTAGTTTTTCTTCAAGATTAACTAATCTACCTTTACATTTTCTAGTTCTAATTTCTTGGTCTTCAATAATAGATACTCCTGCTGAATCATATCCTCTGTATTCTAACTTTGATAATCCTTCAACTAAAATTGGTGCAGCTTCCTTTTTTCCAATGTATCCAACTATTCCGCACATATTCATCTTCCTTTCTTTTTTAAGGTTTTAACACCTGATTGATTTGTACCAAAAATCACTCCTTGGTTTTGTCAATCTTTAACGGTAGTGCGATACCGTGGGGCACCCGCCGAAGATTCGATACTCCCCATCCTCGTCAACTTAAGTGACACCCCAAATCTCCGATTTGGTTGGTGGAACTTACTCAGACTTTAGTCTGAGTTTCCTTAATTTTACCCCAAATCTCTGATTTGGTTAGTCGAACTTACTCAGACCTTAGTCTAAGTTTCACAACTTAAGCCCTGGCGCTTTATTATATTTTTAAAATGGATAGAAATACATCAACATAATTTTATGGATCTCTATCCATTATTAAGCTAATAATTATTTTGTTTTCTTTTCAATTAATTTTACTAAATCATGAGCTATTTTATCTATTTCCTCTTGATTTTCACCTTCTAACATAACCCTTACTAGAGGTTCTGTTCCTGAAGGTCTTATAAGTACTCTACCTGTACCTTTCATTTGTTCTTCTATTTTCTTTATTTCTCCAGCTATTTCTTCATCTTCTATATATATTTTTTTCATGTTATTAGGTACTTTAGCATTCAAAAGTACTTGAGGTAATTCATTCATAATTGAAGCTAATTCTGATAGTTTCTTATTGCTATTTTTTATAATAGAAGAAAGTTGAAGTGCAGTAACTAAACCATCCCCTGTAGTATTATAATCTAAGAATATAATATGTCCTGATTGTTCTCCACCTATTTTATATCCTTCTTTAAGCATTTCTTCTAATACATATCTATCTCCAACTTTTGTCTTAATTAGGTTTATTCCTTCTCTTTCCATAGCAATAAATAGTCCCATATTACTCATAACAGTAACTACCATGGTATTCTTATCTAGATTACCATTTTGTTTCATATATTTAGCACATATAGCCATCATAAAGTCACCATTAACAATATTCCCTTTTTCATCTACTGCTAAACATCTATCAGCATCTCCATCAAAAGCTAATCCAAAATCGCAACCTTGTTCCACTACATATTTTCTTAAACATTCCATATGGGTTGAACCACAATCCTTGTTTATATTCTTACCATTAGGTTCATTATTAATTACATGAACTTCTGCCCCTAACTCCTTAAAAGTTTCTACTGAAGACTTATAGCTTGCCCCATTTGCACAATCTAGAGCCACTTTTAAGCCCTTTAAATCTCCTTTTATAGTTCCTTTAGCGAATTCTATATAATCTTTTATTGCATCATCTATTTGAATTTTTTGTCCTATATCCTCACCTACAGGACATGGAACTTCTTTAAAATTACTTTCTATAATGCATTGTATTTTATCTTCTAATTCATCTGGTAATTTATATCCATATTTATCAAAAAACTTTATTCCATTGTATTCTACTGGATTATGTGAAGCTGATATTACAACTCCTGCATCTGCTTCATATTTTCTAGTTAGATATGCTACTGCTGGAGTTGGAACTACTCCCACACATACGGCTTCTGCTCCCATAGAAAGTATTCCTGATACTAATGCACTCTCAAGCATATGACCAGATATTCTAGTATCCATTCCCACAACTATTTTAGGTTTGTGGGTTCCCTCTGTTAGAACATAGGCCCCTGCTTTACCTAATTTATAGGCAACTTCTGCTGTTAATTCTTTATTAGCAATACCTCTAACACCATCAGTTCCAAAGATTCTACTCATATTAATACCTCTTTCTTTTTAATCCTTAATTGTTTAATTTAAAAGCATACAAAATAATTATAATATAAATTAGCTTTTGTAACAATAAATTTTTAAGGTGACTAAGTTTATACTCAGTCACCTTAAAAATTTATTTATATTCTTTTGCTTTTTCTTCACCGTTAAGTACTCTTAATCCACCTTGTGCCAATGCTAAAAGTTCATCTTCTCCTGGATATAATACTACTGGAGCTATAAATTTAACTTTGTTTTCTATTTCTTTTGTTACATATTTACTATATGCTATTCCACCTGTTAAAACTATAGCATCTACATTTCCTTCTAAAACTACAGCACATTTTCCTATTTCTTTGCTTATTTGATAGATAAATGCATCTAATATTAATTTATATTTTTCATCTCCTGCTAATGCTTTTTCTTCTATCTCTCTAAAGTCATTAGAACCAAGATATGCTACTGTTCCACCTTTTCCATTTATCTTTTTAATCATTTCATCTAAAGTATACTTACCTGAGTAGCATAATCTTACTAAGTCACCTATTGGAACTCCTCCAGATCTTTCTGGTGAGAATGGTCCTTCTCCATCTAATGCATTGTTTACATCTATAATTCTTCCATTCTTATGGGCACCTACAGAAGCTCCTCCACCCATATGTACTACAACTATGTTTACATCTTCATATTTTTTATTGTTTTCTTTTGCATATCTTCTAGCAACTGCCTTTTGATTTAATGCATGGAATATACTTGTTCTTTCTATTTCTGGCATTCCAGAGATTCTTGCAACATCTTGAAGTTCGTCCACAACTACTGGATCTACTATAAATGCAGGAATATTTAAGCTTTTAGCTATTTCATTTCCTATTATTCCACCTAAATTAGATGCATGCTCTCCTCTAACACTTTCTTTTAAATCTTTAAGCATTGCATCATTAACTTCGTATGTACCACCTTCTACTGGTTTTAGAAGTCCTCCTCTTCCAACTATTGCATCTAAAGTATTTATGTCAAATCCTTTTTCCTTTAATACATTTAGGATAACTTCTTTTCTAAATGGAAATTGTTCATATACATTAGAATATTTTCCTATTTCTTCTGCTGAATGTCTTAAAGTTTCTTCAAATAATAATTTTTCATCTTCAAAAACCCCTATTTTAGTTGATGTAGAACCTGGGTTTATTATTAATAGTTTATGTGCCATTTTAATTTTCCTCCCTTTTATTTTTTTATTTCATATTCTCAGCAACTAATGCAGCTAATGCAATTGAATACATCTTTGTTTCATGACTATCATTTCTTGATGTTAATACTACTGGAGCAGATGTTCCAACTAGTAAACATCCATTTTTAGCATCTGTAGTATATGTTAATGTTTTGTACATGATGTTTCCTGCTTGTATATCTGGAAGTACTAATATATCTGCTTTACCTGCTACTGGTCCTGTAACTTTTTTATGTTTTGCAGCTTCTTCTGATAATGCGTTATCTAATGCAAATGGACCATCAACTATACAACCTTTTATTTGTCCTCTATCACTCATTTTTGCTAAAAGTGAAGCATCTATAGTTTCTGGCATATTTGGATTTACAACTTCTACTGCACATACTGCTGCAACTTTTGGACATTCATTTCCCATTGAATGTGCAACTGCTGCTGCGTTTTCTATCATTTGAGCCTTTTCTTTTAAGTCAGGATACATATTAAATGCTACATCTGTTAATATTAAAAGTCTATCAAATTTATCTGTTTCAAATACTGCTACGTGGGACATTAATTTTCCAGTTCTTAAACCTACTTCCTTATTTAAAACTGCTCTTAAGAAATTGGCTGTATCTACTAATCCTTTCATAAGCATGTCAGCTTTTCCTGTTGAAACTAATTCTGCCGCCTTTAGAGCTGCCTTTTTCATATTTGGTTCATGAATTATTTCAAATTCTTCTATATTCATGCCTATTTCTTTAGCTATGGATTTTATCTCCTCTTCGTCTCCAACTAATATTGCATCTGCTATTTTATTGTTTTTAGCATCTCTTATTGCTTCTAAAACTGGTTTGTCTTGTGCAACTGCCACAGCTACTTTTTTAGTATCTTGTTCTTGAACTTTTTTTAATATTTCATCAAAATTTTTAATCATATTATCACCTCTTAAATTTATTTAAAAAACTTTGATATCTTTTTAACTAATATATCTATACGAAATAATATTCCTATTCTATATTCTAACAAATATTTTAATAAAATGCTATTTTTCAGAAAATTAAGATTGCCTTTTATATTTTTAATGGCTTAAATTCTTCTATTATTTTTTTTCCTACTTTTAATCCATCTACAGCCGCTGACATTATGCCACCTGCATAACCTGCTCCTTCCCCTGTTGGATATAGTCCTTTTGTAGATATACTTTGTAATTCTTTATTTCTCAATATTCTTATAGGTGCAGAAGTCCTAGTCTCTATTCCAGTAAGTACTGATCTACTGCTTATGAAACCTTTTATTTTATTATCAAAATTATATATTCCTTCAACAAGGCCATCTACAACTATAGAAGGCAAACATTTTCTTAGATCCTCTAACTTGTATCCTGGCTTATATGTAGGTTCTACATTTCCTAACTTTACAGTTCTTTCCCCTTTTATAAAATCTTCAACTAATTGAATAGGTGCATAATAATTTTCTCCTCCTAATTTATAGGCTAATCCTTCATAATGTCTTTGCAATTCCATACCTGATAAAGGATTATTACTTGAAAAGTCCTTAGGTGTAACAGAAACAACTATGGCTGAATTTGCATTCTTACCACTTCTATCATGATAACTCATGCCATTTGTAACCACTCTGCCTTCCTCTGATGCTGCTGCAACAACATAACCCCCTGGACACATACAAAAACTATATATTCCTCTATTATCTTTTCCATTATGTGCAAGCCTGTAGTCAGCAGCTTTTAATCTTGGATGACCTGCAAACTTTCCATATTGTCTTTCATTTATCAATGTTTGAGAGTGTTCTACTCTAACCCCCATAGCAAAAGCCTTACTTTCAACACTAATACCTCTTTTAAAAAGCATTTCATAAGTGTCCCTAGCACTATGACCTATACTTAAAATAAGTACTTCACAAGGTATTTCATCACCATTTACTATTATAGCTTTTAATTTGTTATCTTTAATTATTATATCTTCTAATTTGCTATTAAAATGTACTTCTCCACCCAGTTCTATTATTTGTTTTCTTATATTCTTAACTACTGTTTTTAATACATCTGTTCCTATATGCGGCTTACCAGAATAAATTATTTCTTCTGGTGCCCCTTTTTCTACGAATTCTTCTAGTATAAAATCACACCAAGAATCTTTTATTCTTGTGGTTAATTTTCCATCAGAAAAAGTTCCTGCTCCACCTTCTCCAAACTGTACATTAGAGTTTAAATTTAATTTACCTGTATTCCAAAAATTATTTACAGATGAAGTTCTACTATCTACATCTTCTCCTCTTTCTATTATTATTGGATCATATCCATTTTTAGCAAGTATAAGACCAGCAAATAATCCCGCTGGCCCCATTCCCACTATTATTGGTCTATGATTTAATGTTTTATTTCCATATAACAGTTCTTTTTTTTCTACACTCTTTTCTAATCTAATATCTTTATTCCTAGCTCTTTTTACTATTTTATCTTCATTGTTACAACTGAATTCCACTGTATAATTAAATTTTATAGCATCTTTTTTTCTAGCATCTACAGATTCTCTTAGTATTTTAAACTCTTTCATATCCTTTACTGGTACTCTACTTTTTTTAGATGCCCTTTCTTTTACCATAGATATATCTTCATTTATATCTAAAATTATATTATTTAGTCTAACTGGCATTTTCTCCCTCCGATGTTCCTTTAGAATTTATTTGAACTTTAATATTTTCTGGAGATTTACTAATTAAATTCAATCCATTAGGCAATTCTATCTTTATAGGTAAATTATAATCTCCTTCTTTTAGTGATGCTAAATCTATATAACATCTTATATTCTGTAAATTCATGTTCTCTAAATTTCCTGATAAATTCAATGTTACTTTATCTTGGTCTAATTTTACATCATATTTATTTTCATCATAATTTATAGGTTTAATTGCAATAGAAATTTGTTTATTTATTTCATTATTTTCCTCTTCCCCATTAAAATATACCTTTACTTTAACATAAATACTTTGTTCTTTTACAAGAGAAATATTTTTAGGTAACACTAATTTTGCCTGAATTTCATCTCCATTATTCAAATTATTTAAATTTATAGTTTCTGTATCTATGCTTCTTATGTTATTTATTACATCTTCATCTCCAATAATTTTTACTTTATCTGGTGTACTTTTTATTTCTTTTAACTCTCTATTAGAATCTAAATCATATTTAACATTAACATTAACTGTACTAACCTTTTTTACAGGTATTTTTATTCTTGCTACTCCTGGATCTAAGGAAACAGATTTCACTTCATTTCCATTTGAATCAAAAGCTTTTATTGGAACTGATACATCTATATCTTTTTCAGCATTGTTTAAGTCTACTACTGCTTCAGCTGTTGCAACTGAATTTATATGTTTACTAGCTCCTCTTAAAACAACTTCTTTTATGTTTGAACTATAGGGTAAATTATAATACCCTTCTCCTGCTTTTCCCTTAGTTTTAATGCTTAATGGTAACTTCTTATCTGTAAGCTCATCTACCATTATTTTTACCCAAAGATTTTCTTCATTCATTACCTTTATATTTTTAGGAATCTTTTCTAATTTTACAGGTACATTATTTTCTCCTTTTTTTAAAATATAAGATTGAAGATCTAATACTATTTTAAATTGATTTTCTTTTACTGAATATATGTCATTTATAGGACCCTTTAATAAAAGTGTTACATGTAAATCTTTATCTGACACTAATACTAAATTAGACCTTCTTAAAACATCTTCATTTTCTATAATTACTGGTATATCTTTTTTAGAAGTTTTTATTGGATTTAGTACACTAGTTATATATAACCATGCTCCAAAAGCAGCAATGACACAACATATCTTTATTATTATTTGTTCTCTCTTGTTTTTCTTATCCATGTTGTCACCTGCTCTCTTAAATTAATTTTTCTAGTACTATCCTTCTTAACAATTCTAAATAATATATCTCTTAATTTATCCTTATCATAATTTCTAGTTAAGCTTCCATTTACAGCTAAAGATATAGTACCTGTTTCTTCAGAAACCACAACAACTATAGCATCAGAATTCTCTGAAATACCTATAGCTGATCTATGCCTTGTACCCAAAGATTTATCCACATTTTTATTAGTTGTCAATGGTAAAAAACACCCTGCTGAAATTATTCTGTCGCTTCTTATTATTGTAGCACCATCATGCAAAGGTGTATTTACTACAAATATATTTTCTAATAATTGAGATGAAACTATGGCATCTATCTTAACACCTGTACTTATAGTTTCTCCAAGTCTTGTTGCTCTTTCTATTACTATTAATGCCCCTGTTTTAGTTTTTGACAAATTATCTACAGCAGTAATTATTTCATTTATTATTTTTTCCATGGTATGTTCATCTTCCGTTAAATGCCTCTCATTAAAAGCACTTCTTCCTATATGTTCTAACGCTCTTCTTATTTCAGGTTGAAATATAATAATAAATGAAAGAACGCCTATAGTTATAGTATTACTTAATATCCAAGACAACACTTCTAAATTTAATAATTTACTAATTGGAATGAGTATTATTAAAAATATAATTCCTTTCAATAGCTGTTCTGCTCTAGTTTCTTTTATTAACATGTAACCTTTATAAAAAATATATGAAACAGCTAATATATCTAAAATGGATGACAAATTCATATTTTTTATTGAATTTATCATTGTATCTATCATTTCCATAGTTTCACCCCCTGTTATGATTATATACAGCATATATATTTAATTATACACTATATAAAAATATTTAAAAAATATTAAAATCTTAATTTTTTATAAAACTTAATTTTTCATATAGTAATTTTATTATTATTTTAGGAATATCTATAATTTAAGGAGGGATATTATGAAAATTAATAAAAGGATTAAATATATAGCCTTATTTACACTTTTAATATTTTCTATTTCTGTACCAATATTTACTTTAATTTACTTTAACAAAAACAGCCACCTATTACAATATAATAAATCTATACGTACTAATATAAATAACATAAATAAAGTCAATAAAGAAGTTTCTTCTTATACCACAAATAATATATTTAATGCATCAAAATATAGATATAACTTACCTAATAGTATAAAACTTTTAAATTCTTCAAAAACTAATCTAGAAAAATACAAACCTAATGAAAAATATAAGGATATACATCTTAATCTTATTAAAGGCATTACTAATAACATATATACATACGAACAACTTTTAGCTATATTGAATAGCCCAGAAAGCCAAGATGTAGATAAAGCCTTTTATTCTTTCAAAAAATATAGGGATGATAGTATAAAATTTTATGAACTATTTAATAGTAGTAATCCAAAATTAAAAATAAACTTAAGTAAGGATTTTCTAGACTGTCTAAATATATCTACTGAATACATACAAGAATTAGTTAATTTACAAAAAGATAAAGATATAAAAATGAGTCAATATAAAGACTATTTCTATAATGTTGATTATATTTTAACTTCATTTTTAGAAGTTAGAAAAGATTTTTCTTATTATAAAGATAAAATACAAAATAGAACTGTTTCCGTAGATGAACTTTTAAATGAAATAGCTTTAAATAAAAAGGAATTACAAGAACTTAAATTAAGTATGTCTAAAATATCTATACCATCTGATGGAATAAATTGTTATATTCTATTATCAAAAACTTTAAATGATTATGCTTCTTACATCCATAGTTTTGAGGATGATATAAGCAAAAGTGTTATTGCTAATGATTCTAAATCAACAAATATTTATTCTAAATCAGATCTAGGTTATAAGATTATGAATGATACTTACAATGAATTTATAAAATATTATTCTAACTTTAAAGACACAGTAAAATAATAAATATTTTAAATGTATAATTTTATAAATAACGTTAATAATAATATAGGCCTAAGTTTTAAACGCGGGGGACCCATGAATTGGGGTGAATCACATTTTGTGTAGGTTAGCCTTTGCCGAACCCGTCAGCTAACCCCGTCGGTAAAAGGAGTGAATAAGTTGAAAAAAAAATTTACTTTATTTATAATTTTAAATTCTATATTTTTAATGTTTTCATATAACGTTAAGGCTTTTTCAAGTGATTACATTAATACAACCGTATTTAGAGATGAAGGAGAAATTGTCCAAATCTTTAATACTTCAAAAGGCAATATTTATATAAATAGTACAGATATAGACTTAATGGCCAAAGTTGTTTTTGGTGAAAGTCGTGGTGAACCTTATGAGGGTAAGGTAGCAGTGGCTTCTGTTATATTAAATAGGGTATATACACCAGGATTTCCAAAGTCTATAAGAGAAGTTATATTACAACCTTCTGCTTTTTCTTGTGTAATTAATAATACAGTACAGGGAACTCCAGATGAAAGTTGTTATAATGCGGTTTGGGATGCTTTAAAAGGCTATGATCCTACAAATAATGCTTTATTCTTTTATAATCCTAAAATTTCTACCTGTGATTGGATGTCAAATATTAATAAATCTAATATAAAATCCATAGGTAATCATGTTTTTTTTATAGCAAAATAATAAAATGTCTCACTAATTAGTGAGACATTTTTTACTTGTTTTTCATACTATCCAAATAAGACACAGCACTTAATGCTGCCACTTGTCCTTCTCCAGCAGCTTTTATATATTGATATGGTTTACCTATACAGTCCCCTGCTGCAAAACAGCCTTCTATATTAGTTTTCATGCTTCTATCTACTTTTATATGATCACCTTCTATTTCTAACCCTGGAACTAATTGACCTGGCGATATACTGTCTTTTAACACAAATATTCCGTCTGTATTTATCTCTCCATTTTTTAATACTAATTTTTCCACCTTGTCTTGTCCTGTAATTTCTAAAGGTCTATCTTTTATTATTTCAATATTATTATTTAACAAGTAATTTCCTTCATACATTGGCACATAATAAGTTTTTGATGTTAATTCACTTACAAAATTTGCTTCATCTTCTGCTTCTTTATTATGTCCTATTATTATAACATTTTTATTTTTATATAAAGGTGCGTCACATGTTGCACAATACCCTACACCTCTGCCTAAGAATTCTTCTTCACCTTTTAATGGTTTTGTATATTCTATTCCTGTGGCTATTATCAAACTTCTTGATTCATACATCTTATCATTTACCATTAAAGAAAAATATTCTCCCATGGCATATACAGCATTAACTCTTTCATAAGTTATTTCTATGCCCATATTATTTATATGATTTTGAAAAGCTTCTTTTAGACTTTCTCCTTTTATATTTGGTAATCCAAGATAATTATTTATTAAAGGAGCTTTAACTAATTTATTACTTAAGTCCTTATTTCCAAATACTATTATATTTTTATTTCTTATTTTTGCATTTATAGCTGATGAAAGTCCTGCTGGTCCACTTCCTATTATTGCAATATCATATCTCATTTATGAAATTTCACCCCTTTATCTTTTATAGAAATAATAAGTTAACACCTTAGTGTTAACTTATTCATCTATTATTTATTTATATGTGTTTTTCTATTGAAGATTGCATTGCTTGCTTTGGTCTAAATCCTACTAATGTTTCTTGAATTTTACCATCTTTAAATACAAGTACTGTTGGTATACTTGCTACTCTATATTGAGTTGCTGACATTGGATTTTCATCTACATTTACTTTTACAAACTTAACCTTATCTGACATCTCTTCAGATAATTCTTCAATTACTGGTCCAAGCATTCTACAAGGTCCACACCATGGTGCCCAAAAGTCTACAACTGTTACTTTATCGGAATCTAAAACCTCTGAATTAAAAACTGAATCATTTATTTCTTTTATCATATATATCCCTCCAAATTTATACCCTACAAGGGTATATCTTATATCTATAATATAATATATATTATAAACTTAGTCAATAGTTTTTAATAATAATTATTACTTATCTAGTATATTTTTTATATTTGAATTATTATATATAGAACTAGAATAATTATTTACAAGCTTTTTAGCATAGTTTTTACTTTTATTTATATCTATATTCTTATACAATATAGATAAATTATACAAAACTATATCACTATATGTGTTATCTTTAAAATTCTTATCATAAATTTCATAATATTTTATAGCTTCTTCTATATTTCCAACTTCTTGGTTACACAAACCAAGCATGTATATATTATGAGGATATATCCAAGATTTGTTTGCAAAATTATAGGATTTTGTTAGATATTCTTTAGCTTTTTTGTATTCTTTTTTTTCTAAATAATTTATGCCATTATTATAAAAATATTCTGCACCTTCTTGTTCCAATAATTCTTTTCCTTCATTGTATAAAAATTTTTCATTTACACTAATTTTATTCACATCAACTTCATTTAATTCACCATATATTTTTTCATAATCCTTTTTAGATATATAATCTTTTAGTTCATTATATTTAAATATAATTTCTTTGTTTTCATTTTTTTTATCTAAATTATTTAATTTCTTATCTTGTTTTGTTTCTTTAATATTACTTTTATCCTTTTCCTTATTTAAATTAACACTAATTGATTTGTTACTTTTAAAAAACTCTTTATTTTTTATAGTACTAATGGATACAACAATTAGTACTGTAAAAATAATAGAAATCAATGATAATATCCATTTATTATTGTTATTCTTTATTTTACCTAATGAATATAATTTTTTGCTATTTTCAATAGCTAATTTGTTTTTCTTATCTAATTTTAATACTTTATCTATATATATTTTAGCTTTTGAATATTCTCCTTTACTTATATAGCAAAGTGAGAAATAATTATTTACATTTATATAATTAAAATCACTTTCTGCACATTTATTCAATAAAATTATAGCTTTATCTATTTTTTCTTCTTCTATTAGTTTTAACGCATCTTTAATTAAATTATCTCTAATGCTATCTTCTAAACTGTCTTGTAGATATTTTTCTGAAACGCTATCTTTATTTATATGAATATTCATTTTCCATAAAGCTTTTGCTTCCTTAAGATTTCCTTTTAAATAAAGTAAAAGTCCTTTTAAATTTATAGCTGCAGAATTATTCATATTTATAGATATACTTTCCTCACATAACTCTAGAGCCTTATTTATGTATCCATTATTGTATTCATTAAGAGCTTTTAGATATAGTTTTTTTGAACTTTGCATAACATATCTTCCTTTTTTATAATATAATTTGTAATTATATAAATTATACAATTTATTTTTAGTTTTTTCTATTTTATAGAAAATTATTTTTTAAAAAAAGTATATGAATTAAAATATTCATATACTTTTTAGTTATTTATTTCATCTATATATTCTTCTACTAAACTCAGAAATACTGTTATAGCTAAGAGATCTGCACTTCCTCCTGGACTTATACCTTTTTTTACAAATTCCTTTTCCATTTCAATTATCTTATTTTTTCCTTTAAGGGTTTTGATTCCACCCTCTTGTATTATCTTTTTTGCATCTTGTTGCATTTTTTTCAGTTCTTTCATAGAATGTCTATGAAGTACATTAGAGTCCTCTGAGTATTGCATTATACCTATTAGGGTATTAACTAATCTATCATTTTTATTTAAATCAGAACAACTTTTATAAAAGTCCAATGCAAAATCAAATACTATAGGTATCCCTCTTTCTACTTCTCCTCTTATTCCTTCCATTCCATACAACACAAAAAGTTTTTCTCCATAAGATAATTTCTCATTTTTAACCATTTCTTCTATAGAGTTGTATTGGTTCATCTTTTCCTTTAAAGGTTCTAATTCTTTTTCAACCAATCCTCTACACATTTGCTTTATTATATTTTTTATTTCGGTAAATGGCTTTTTATCATATATAGTTTTTCCTATGGCAATACAACATATGCCCATTAAAAATAACATACCCTTATGTGTATTGATTCCTTTAGTTTTTTTAAACATGCCTTTTTCTGCTTCTATTCCTAATTTCCTGGATTTTCTAAGTATATCCTGTGGATCTTCATCGGAAAATCCCGCTTGAACACTTAAAACTAAATATTTTATAAATGAGGATGTGCTATCTATAAAAGTATAATGATCCATATCAGTATGTGATCCTGTAGAAACTACAGATACTAATCCTGGTGATGGATTGCAAGCCACTTCATACAACATAGCTTGAATAGCTAATCCGCTTATGTCAAAAGCTACATCTGATACCTGATAAAATTTTTCCATATTAATTCTCCTATATTAAATATTTATATTATTAAATTTTTTATATTGTTCCTCTATATAATTTATGACCTGTTCCATACTGTGTTTTCTTGATCTTACGCAGTTTTGCGCCATATCCTCACATATAAAACATTTTCTTGGTTTATATCCTAAGTAAGTTCTGCTAATACCTGTTCCATCTACATTATATACATCTATATCAACACATCTTCCGAGTAAATGATTTTGTTCTACATATATGCTATATTTTTTTATTTCCTCGGCAATATTATCTATAATTAGAATTAATATAGGTCCTTCTGCTGTTACTTTATAACATTTATATACAATTTGCGTATCAAATTTATCTTCTATTTCTGCTTTTAAAATATTACTTATGCCTCTTGATGTTTCATTATCTTTTATAACTCCTGGATAATTTACTCTTAGACATAACATTGGCAATTTATATTTCTCTAAAAGGGTATTTTGAAATTCTACCCTTTCTTCTCTTGCTAATAATATATCCATTGCTGTATAATCTTTCATATTAATGGGGAGAAACACTTTTTTTGATTTTCTCCACTATCTCCTTTCCACTATCACTATTTAAAAATCCCCAAGTTACAGATGGGACTAAACTTTTCACCTCATTTAATTTATCTTCTCTTATTAATGTTCTTACTTTAGAAGCACTTATAAATTCTCCTTGAGACTCTTTTCTTTTTATTTCTTCAAGTTCTATTCCAAATTTAGGTAAAGTATTTTTTAAAACTTGATTATAAGCATTAGTTACTTTACAATAAGGTTCTTCACCTACATATCTTTTCTTTATATTAAATTTTTCACCAAAATACTTTCCAAATATTCCTGCATCAATTTCTGCATGAGCTTTAACTAAAATATCTTCCTCTCTTATAAAATATGTAGGAAAAGTTGCAGATGAAATTATATATTCTCCTCCAGGTATTATTTTTACATTTTCTAAATCTTTTGTACCTTCCTTTACTAAATTGTATCTAGTTTTAAATGGAAATAAGGATTTATCTTCCTGTACTATAAATACAATAACCTCTTTGGAATTTTTAGAAGCATATTCTATAAGATATCTATGGCCAAGTGTAAACGGATTACAATTCATTACTAATGCTGTTTTTTCTTCTAAATTATTTATATTATATTCTTTACCAATTTTATCTAATGCCTTTCCTATGTCATATATTCCATACTCTAAAAATGCTACATGATCAGTTTTATATAATGTTTTAAAATTTAATGATGCAAATATTTTTTCTTTATCTGGTTTTGTAAAAATAAAGTTATGAAAGATCCCCTCTTCAAAGGATTTATCTATTAATGCTGATATTAATTTTGATGTAACATTTTCTCCTTGAAGATCTTTAGATACTGCAAAACATTTAAATACATTTTTAGCTTTTGAGCAAGTAGCCTTTATTTTTTCATTTTGTTCAATAATTAGAGTATAATCTACATCATTATCTAATTTTAAATCAAATTTCTCTAAAAATTTATGTACTCTTTCCCTTTCTTCTTCTCTTTTTAAATTTATAGTTTTTATATATAAGTCATACATTTTTAACACCTACTTTTCATTATCTCTAAGTATATATTATATCATTTTTTTCTAATAAAATAAGTTTGATTATTAATGAAAATATGGACTGTACTTATACAGTCCATATTTTCATTGATTTTATTCTAATGGTTTTTTAACTACGTCGATTACTGTTCCATCTCTATATTCAATAACAGCAACTATTTCATCTGTTGTTTCTATTGGATTTGGAGTTCCTGTCATTTTTTCAGCTAATTCTTTTAATTCTTCTATAGTCATAACTGGAAGATTTGTTTCTTTTAACTTTTCTATTAAGTCTTTTCTTCTTGGGTTTACAGCTATACCTCTTTCAGTAACTATTACATCTATACTTTCTCCTGGTGTAGTAATAGTAGTTACTTTATCTTTGATAATAGGTAATCTTGCTTTTACAAGATTTGTAACTATTATAGATAATTTTGAACCTGCAGCTGTATCACTGTGTCCACCTGAACCACCCATTATTACTCCATCAGATCCTGTTGTAACGTTAACGTTAAAGTCTGTATCTATTTCAGTTGCACCAAGAATCATTACATCAAGGTTATTTACAACTGCACCTTTATTGTGTGGATTTCCGTACATTGAAGATGACATTGGCATATGTGCTGAATTCTTTTTATAAGATTCTGCTGCTTTTAAGTCAAAGCATTGTACGTCAAATATGCTTTTAAATAATCCTTCTTCAAACATTTCAACGATATATCCTGTTACACCACCTGCAGCGAAACTTCCAACAACACCTTTTTTCTTCATTACTTCTTTTAATTCAGCTGCTACTGCTAATGAAGTTCCTCCTGCTCCTGTTTGGAATGATATACCATCCTTTACTAATCCAGAAGCTTCTATAACTTCTGTAGCCATTTTAGCTATTTTTAATCCTACTGGATCTTTTGTTATTCTTGTAGTACCTGAAACTATTCCTGCTGGATCACCAATTGATTCTACATTTACAACGTAGTCAACATATATTTGGCTAATTTCAATTGGAGATGCTGGATATGGCACTAAATTATCAGTTATAGCTACAACTTTGTCTGCATATTCAGCGTCACAAATTGAATATCCTAATGCTCCACAAGCAGATTTTCCTTCTGTTCCATTTACATTACCATAAGTATCTGCTGTAGGTGCTGCTAAGAAAGCTACATCTATATGTAAATCTCCACTTTCTATAGCTCTTGGTCTTCCACCGTGAGTCATCATTACAGCTGGGTTCTTTAGGCATCCTTTTGATATAGCTTCTGCTACTGGTCCTGACATATAGTTTGCATATACTCCTGTAACTATACCTTGTTTCATATATTCTACAAGAGGTTCATGTATTGGGAATATTGAACTTGCAGCTATAGTTATATCCTTTATGCCTTTTTTAGCTATAGCTTCCATAACCATATTTAAAACATAGTCACCATTTCTTAAATGGTGGTGGAAGGATATAGTCATTCCATCTTTTAATTCTACTTTTTCTATTGCTTCTTCAACGCTTTTTAAAACCTTTTCTTCACCTGGTATTACACTTTTCACTTTTACTGATTTTTTTTCTACAACACCACAATTTTCAAAGGCACCTTCAAAAGGTTTTACTTTTCCATAACCTTCTATGAAATCTGGTAACTCTCTACCAAGTATATTTTTCATGTTAATCCCTCACTTTTTATTTATATTGCATAAAATTTAAACGGTAAGGTTATTTTATTATTCCTAATGTTTTTGCTAATTCTACTGTTGTAGTCGCTCTATTTATTACTGGTGCGTCTACCATCTTACCATCTAATGAGAATACTCCAAGTCCTTTTGCAAAAGCTTCATCTCTTGCTTCTAAAACTCTTACTGCATGTTTTATTTCTTCTTCTGTTGGGTTAAATACTGAGTGGATTGTGTCTATTTGTCTTGGATTTATAGCAGCTTTTCCTGTAAATGCTATATTCTTTGCTTTTTCTGTATCTAATCTTAAAGCTTCATAGTCATTTGTATCTGTAAATGGTGTATCTATAGCATCTATTTTTGCTGCTCTACAAGCTGCTGAAAATCTGCATCTTGCATAGTAAATTTCATTACTTTCTTTTGTTCTCTTAATTCCAAAGTCTGATGTTAAATCTTCTGCCCCTAAAAGCAATCCTTCTAATCTATCTGAAGCAGTAGCTACATCATATACTGTTTCAAGACTATATGCAGTTTCTATAAGTCCAAATAGTCTTATGCTTCCTTTTTCGAATCCTTCTTCTTCTTCTATTCTGGATACTATTTTATCAACATCTTGTAATTGTTCCTTTGTAGCTTTTGGAACTAATATAGTATCTGGTTTAACTCTTGCAATTTCTTCTAAATCAGTTAGTCCAAATTCAGTATCTAATGGATTTATTCTCACAACTAATTCAACTTGAGAATAATCTAAATTTTTTATAGCACCACAAACTAATGCTCTTGCAGCATCCTTTTCTGTTAAGCTAACAGCATCTTCTAAGTCTAATATTACAGAGTCAGCTCCAAGTATAGGTGCATTTTGTAACATACCTGGGTTGTTTCCAGGCATAAATAGCATTGTTCTTCTTAACTTTTTCATGGATTCTCTCACCTCAATTTACTTTTTAATAAAATTCTTACTGTGCTCTATTAACAGCTGTTTCCAATCTTGCTTCTATTGTATAATCTAAAGCACCCTTATCTTGTGCTTGAATTTTCACGCCATCTAATCCTAATTTTTTTGCTTTAGATGATAAAACCTTATGAATTTGATCTCCAAATTGTTTCATAACTATACTTTCAAGTTCTATTTCAATTCCTGGTTTATCATTTGGCATTACCATTATAAGGATATCATTTGATTCCAAAGTTCCAGCTTTTGCAACTTTATTAACTTTCATCTTATAAACCTACCTTTCTAAAATTAACAATTGAAAACTGAAGATTTTACCCTTCAGTTTTCTCTGCTAATCTGTATTACTTTAAACTATCAAGATAATTTTTTTGTCCTATTTCGTATAAATTATTTCCTTCGCTATCTATAACAACTACTACTGGTAAATCTTCTACTTCTAATCTTCTTAATGCTTCTGCTCCTAGGTCTTCATAACAAACTATTTCTGCCTTTTTAACAGATTTACCCATTAAGGCAGCTGCTCCACCTATAGCTGCAAAATACACTCCTGTATTTCTTTTTATTGCATCTATAACTTCTGGAGATCTTAAACCTTTTCCGATCATTCCCTTTAAACCTATATCTAAAAGTCTTGGAGCATATGGATCCATTCTATAGCTAGTTGTTGGTCCTGCTGAACCTATTGGATTACCTGGTTTTGCTGGTGATGGTCCAACATAGTATATAATTTGATCCTTAACATCTATTGGAAGTTCTTCTCCTTTATCTAATAAATCCACTAACCTTTTATGTCCAGCATCTCTTGAAGTATATATAACACCAGAGATAAGAACTGAATCCCCTGCTTTTAAGTCTTTAACCTTCTCCGCTGTTAGTGGAGTTGTTATTCTCTTTTCCATATTTGGTACCCCCCTAAAATTCTACGCTCTTATGTCTTGTTACATGACAGTTAATATTTACTGCTACAGGAAGTCCTGCTATATGAGTAGGATAAGTTTCTATATTAACAGCTAGTGCTGTAGTTAATCCACCAAAACCTTGAGGTCCAATTCCCAATGAGTTTATAGTCTCTAATAGTTCTTTTTCTAAATCAGCATAGAAAGGCTTAGAATTTCTTTGATCTAATGGTCTCATTAAAGCTTTTTTAGCTAAGTTTGCAGATCTATCAAAAGTTCCACCTATTCCAACACCTACAACTATTGGAGGACATGGGTTTGGCCCTGCATCCTTTACAACCTTTATTATAAAATCTTTTACTCCTTGTAATCCATCTGCTGGTTTTAACATTTTTTGTTGGCTCATGTTTTCTGAACCAAATCCTTTAGGAGCTACAGTTATTTTTAATTTATCTCCTGGAACTATGTCATAGTATATAACTGCTGGAGTATTATCCTTAGTATTTATTCTTTCTATTGGATCATTAACTACGGATTTTCTTAAATATCCATCAATGTATCCTTGTCTTACACCTTCATTTATAGCATCTTCAAGGCTTCCGCCTGTAATATGAACCTCTTGTCCTATTTCAACAAATACACACGCCATTCCTGTATCTTGACATGCTGGCATGTCTTCTTTATCAGCTATATCTACGTTAACTAATATTTTTTCTAGTATTCCTTTAGCCATATCCCAATTTTCTTTTTTGGCATACTCTTCTAATTTTTCTTTAACATCTTTTGGTAATCTATAGTTAGCTTCTATACATAACTCTCTTACTGCCTTTGTTATATCTGAAACATTTACTTCTTTCATAAGCATTTATTTACTGAATAAATCAGTAAATGCCTCCTTTCATTAATATGACTTCATTAATATTGGAAAAGGCAGTTTAAATTTAAACCGCCTTTTTCCTTATTTTAAGTCAATTATTATTTGTTTTTTCTTCTTGCTGCAAGTGCTATTACTCTGTTCATTTCGTTTTTAACGATCATGTATCCTTCGTCAACACCCATTCCTGGTTTTGCAAGAACTTGAGATGCTCCACAAGCAATACCTATGTTAGTTGTAACTTCAGCGGATCTGTTAGTTTCGTTACAAGTTCCTCCACAGTATGCTCCCATACCATGAGCTTTACAATACATAATTGCTTCAGCAGCATTGTTAACTCCACCTAAGTCTGGAGTCTTTATTTGAACCATGTGTCCTGCTTTGTTATCTGTAAAGAATTTAACATCTTCAACAGTATTACACCATTCATCAGCAACTAATTCAACTTTTATTCCTCTTCCGTCTAATTCTGCTCTTAAGTCTCTCATTGCTTCCATTTGTTTTTGTCTATCTTCAACGTCCATAGGTCCTTCTATTCTTAACTTGAATGGAGCTGCAGCCTTTTCTAATGTTTCAATGTAATCAGCCATTGCTTTAGTATCGTTATTGAAAGCCGCTCCTATTGTTCCATATACATCTATGTGGAATATTGGATTATAGTCTTCTCTAACTCTTAATTTTATTATTCTATCTCTTAACCATTCAACGTATGCAAGAAGTTTTTCTCCTTTTAATCCTAATTTTTCTTCAACGTTGTTTATTAATGCGTGTGGTAATACGTCTGCTTCTTTGATTATCATCTTATCAGCATTGTCATATCTGTCATCACCGGATTGAGTAAATACTGGTACTGGAGCTATTTCTCCACCTGGATTGTATTCATCTCTTACAACTTCTGCCATAGTAAGTTTTCTAGTTTTTGCTACTGCATCAAGTATAGCTTGAGTTATACCATATCTAATTGCAGTATGCAATCTCTTTCCGCCCACTTGTAGTTTATCGAATTCTTCAGCCATATCTTTAAAGTTAGTAATTTCTCTTCCGATTAACTTTGGTGCTATTTCTTTTTCTATAACAGGTATGAAATCTGATGCTAGGAATAATGGATCTCTTCCACCTGCTCCTGAATATTGAACAGCAGCACAATCACCATGTGCAACTTGACCGTCTTCAAGAATTAATAATACAGAAATTGATTCTCCCTTTTGTCTTACTTGAGTAAATCCTTCTGTAACTGGCTCTCCTGTATATGTAAAGCCATCATGTCCTGCACCTTTCTTAATAGCTCTTTGGTCATCAAAGTAAAATCCAGTGAATCCTGGAGTACAAAGAACGTCTACAATTTTCATATTATATTCACCTGTCCTTTTTAAAAATTTTGAATTTTTATTTTATTATTTTGTTTTTATTTTATACAGGTCTATTGCTGAATATTTCTATTCAGCAATAAACATGATATAAACTTATTTATCTAAGAACTAATATTTATTATTCTGGTCTTCCAATTAATCTTCCTTTTCCAACTGCAAATATGTCATCTATAACCATTTGGAAGCTAACATCTCTACCTTCAAATTTGGCTCTTTCTTGTAATCTTTCTCTGTTGTAATTCTTTATTTCTTCAGTAAATGGAACATTTCCAAATTCTAAGTATCTAACGCATCCAAGATTATCCCTTACTGGCATCATCTTACCTGCATTATATTTACTTGGTCCAAATGGAATATCCATAACTCCTGTTTCAAATGCTTTAACTGTACCTATAGCTAAATCTCCCTTTCCTAATTCAAACATTTTGTCAAGGATACATTTAGTTTCAGCCTTGATTACAGCCATTTCAGTTTCTAATTCTTTGGACATTGGCATTCTTTGTCCTTCTAACATATTTAAAGCCATCTTAGTAGCTTTTATTCCTGCAGCATTTGCTTCTTTTGTTGGTATACCAATTGCTTCATGAGGAGTCTTAACTATAACTTTTGTAGCTCCTGCTAAAGCTGCTATAGTAGTAGCTGTAACTATAACACCAAATGCCTTTGATTCATCTTGTGGGAATCCTCCCATCCATTGGTGGAATACTGTAGTTACAAATACATCATTATATCCATAAGCTTTTAAATATTCATTTGTTTGTTCTTCTAGACATCTTAATGCAGCTATATCTTGGATCATGTTTCCACATTCACCGTATCCAACTGTTATGTTCTTAACACCTTGTTCTGCTGCAAGTAATGCTTCTGTAATTCCAACTGCATTTGACATTGATGGTGGTACAAGTGTTCCTGTCAATGGACCAAATGGTTCTCTGTTTATATGAACACCTTGTTCTTCATAGAAACCAACAAGTCTATCACAATATTGCCAATCTAATAAGCTTTTTTCTATTGTAACATTCTTTGCATATGGAACATTGTAGGAGATACCTCCTCCTTCATTTGAAGTCCATCCACCTGCGTGAATTATTTCTGCTAATAATCTTGAGTCTGGTGTACCGTGTCTTGCTTGTAGTGGTAAGTTAACTGCTTCTAAAACTTTTCTACATCCCTTAACACCATGATTAACTCCTGGGAAACCATTTAATAATGATCTTCCTGCTTTTTCACTTTCTTTTATACCATTTTCACATTCGTCATATCTATTTTGTCTTGTATAAGCATCAATTGTTGAAGGTAAAAAGTCTGCTCCACCTTCATCTTGTAAATATCTTAATAATTCTATATGTTCATCTAATAGAGCAACTCCAGCTCTTGGTTGAGCCATAGTTATTCCTTTTTTCTTAGCTAAAACTAATTTTTCAGCAAAATTCTTTTCTGCTGGTATTTTCTTTAAATAATCAACAGCCTCTTGTAAATCTACTTCTTTACCAGTTGGCCATTGTTGTAGTACCTCTTCTCTTTGTTTATGAAACTCTTCATCAGTCCATTTTTTATTTTTAAGTTCCATTGTATTTCCCTCCTATCAAACTCTAACTAAATACTTTTTCATTATTCTTATCGCCTTTTCTGGATGATCTTCTGCTAAAAGTCCCATAGAAGATAAGATATATGTTTTATCTATATAGAAGTCTGGATCTTGCGGCTTTAAATATACTGGATTTTCTGTATCAAAGGTTCCCGCCTTTAATATTTCTCCTGGATTTTTACTATGTACCAAGACTCCACCAGTTCCAATTACAGTTTTTACCTGTAATAAATCTTTTCCTATTTGAGTATACACTACTCCCATAGGTGTATAAGCACTTTCTATATATCCTGAGTGCCTTTCTATTGCAATGTCTGTAGCTACTTTCGCCATAACTTCATCAAATTTAATTTCTTCTTCTGTCTCTGGGACCATTTTTATATTTTCAGATCTAAATTGGCAATTTTGTTTTATATCTACACTTTTATCACATAAATATTTTTGTATTTTTCTAGTACCTGCAGCTTCAAATAAAGAAACTGCTGAATATCTCATTCCTAAGTCACCTTCAACTGTCCTTTTTGCTAAAGGTTCTTGAAGTCCTCTCATGGTCACACCTGGTTTAGTAGGCTCACCATCTGCAATTGAATGTATATCAGTGGTAGCTCCTCCTATATCTACAACAATTAAATCTCCAATTCCATCTTCTGTATCTGTTCCTTGTGATAAAACTCTTGCTGCTTTAAGAACAGCCGCTGGTGTTGGCATAAGTATACCATTTATAAAGTTCTCAGCATTGCTCATTCCCTTAGCTTGTACTATTCTCTTCATAAAAATCTGCCTAATTTCTTCCCTTGCAGGTTCAACATTTAATATGTTAAGCTTAGGCATTACATTATCAGTAACCTTATGAAAAATATTAGCTTCTGTTAATATCTCTGAAACTGTATCAGCTGCTGCCTTATTTCCAGCAACAACTATTGGTAGATTTATATTGTGCTTAGCTAGCATTTTAGCATTATGTATTATGCACTCTTTATTTCCACCATCGGTGCCACCTGCTAATAATATTATATCTAAATTTGAACTTTTTATTTCTTCTATTTCCTTTAATGATAATTCATAACTATATACATTAAGTATCCTAGCTCCTGCTCCCAGAGCAGCTCTCTTAGCAGCTTCGGCTGTAAGATCTGGTACTAATCCTATAGCTATCATTTTTAATCCACCAGCAGCAGATGAACATGCTAACTTTTTAACAAAATTTACTTCTTTTCCTTCTAATTGTTTAGAAAGCTTTTCATATGCTTTGTTAAAACCTGTCATTATGTCATCCTCTATAGTAGTTATATCTTTAGCTGTAGCAAGTATTTCTTCATTTTCAATATCTACCGCTGTTAATTTTGTATAGGTGCTACCAAAATCCAATAGTAAATAAGCATCCACTCTTATCACTCCAATTCATTGAGTAGTGCTACTTAATAACTTAGTAGCAAAACAATAGATTTTTAAAAAATTACTCTATATTAAGATCTTTTTTCAAATCAGCTATACCAACTTCTGGTGGTGTTCCAGGAGCGTATACTCTGTCATATCCCATATCTTTAAATCTCTTTTCTACATCTGGCCAATGTTGTTTTCCTACAACTATGTTTCCACCAACATATAGAAGTATTCCTTCTAATCCTGCTTCATCACATTTTTGTCTTAATCCTTTACAGTCAATTTCTCCTTGTCCATAAAGAGATGAAACTAAGATAGCATCCGCCTTTGTTTCAATAGCCGCCTTTATAAAGTCTTCTTGAGGAGATAATACCCCAATATTAACCACATTAAATCCTGCATTTGTAAATGCATGATCTAGAATTTTGTTACCAACTGCATGACAATCTGAGCCAATAACTCCAAGCACTATAGTCTTTTTTTCCATTTTAAAAACCTCCTAGAATAATTTATATAAAAAAATATTTAATTTTGTCTACTCTTTGTGACTATTTTAAATATTTTACTTCTAACAACTTAGATTTAAGAGCTTTTACAGATCCATCATCTAGATTATAGGCAAAATTTATAATTTCTTTACCTTCAGATACTTCCTCTACATCATGGTATCTACCTGGTGATGCAATAATTACATCACATTTACTACTCTCTTCTTTTAATATATTTTTATCAAATGAATTGGTATAAGTAATATCAAGATTAGCTAAACCAGCGTTTTCTAATGCAGACATTGACTTAAACTTAAATTCTTTTGTTATACATACAAATAAAAATCTTGTATTTGAGGGAAATCTTGCAATTTTAACTATAGTCTCAAGATTAGGTGTTATAGCCACTCCCAAAACATTTTTATTATATTCTCTTAAAAGACTTCTTACCTCATACACATGATTAAATGTAGTTATTATAATCTGACTACTTTTTATAAATTCTTGTGCTTCTCTATTCATAAATTTTAAATCGTTTACTGTCATAGGAGAAAAATCTATGCCTGTTCTATCTTTTAGCTGTTCAGCGAATACTTTTGATTGTTCTATATTGCACTCTATATATATACCTTTTATGTCATTCATAAGTTTTCTTTTTTCTTCTATTCTTTCTGTAACGATTTCTAAAAATTCATCTGCATCTATTCCAGCCTCTATGGACTCCTCAAAAGCTAAATCCACAAATTTTTTTATTTTTTCTTTTATATTTTCATTTTTCCAAAGTTTTACTTCTTCTAATACAAAGGTTCCTCTTCCTTGGTATGATTTTAATATATCTTCTTTTTCTAATTCTTTATATGCCATACTCACAGTATTTCTGCTTATTTTTAATTCTTCTGACAATTCCCGTTCTGTAGGCATTTTATATCCAACTTTTAAAGATCCATCTTTTACTAAATCCATTATTTGTTTTTTAAGTTGCAAATATAAAGGGATTTTATTTCCTTTATCTATTTTAACTTGTATTTCAATCACTCCTAAAGTTAACCAACTCCAAATTGACTAATGGACTAATCCATTAACCAAATTAATGATAACACATCGAATGGATAACATCAATATGTTTTTTTATAAAAAATATATATTTTTTTATTTTATTAAAAATTCTTATATATATCATTTTACACTTATTATTTTTTATGTCAATTTAGAATTATTTTAAAAGTGACTTTATTTATTTTTAAAGTAATCCTCCACTGATTTTCCTATTGTTTTTGCTATTAGCTTTTGATATTCTTCATCTTTTAACTTTTCTTCTTCTTTGGGATTTGATATGAATCCACACTCAACAATTACAGACGGAATATTGTTATCATCTCTTAATATTTTATATTGACCTTTAGCTGGCTTTTCTTGTCTTTTATTTTCTTCATCTACATATTTTCTAAAATTATTTTGTAAAATAGATGCTAATTTATGACTTTCTTCATTATCTGAATACCAAACCTGTGCTCCATAGTATTTACTTTGAGGAAAAGTATTCAAATGTATACTTATAAAAATATCACATTTACTCTTTTCTCTCATTTCACACCTTTTATTTAAATCTTCTACTTTTTTTTGCCTAACAGTTCCACTATCGCTATATAACCCTTTATCCTCTTCTCTTGTCATTATTACTTTATATCCTAATTTAGATAATTCATCTTTTAGTTTTATTCCAATACTTAAATTTATATGCTTTTCTATAGTTCCATTTTGAGATACAGCTCCTCCATCTATTCCTCCATGTCCTGGATCTATTAGTACGATTTTCTTTTTGTCGTCCTTTTTTCTTGTATAAGCAGTAGATACTGTAGTAAGGGTTAAGGATAATCCTATTAAAATAAGAAGATAAAATATTATTTTTTTATTCTTTTTCATTTCCTACACCTCCATAGACAATTTTATTATTTCCAATAATCTTAATTTTATTTAAAGGCATAAAAAAAGAAGATGTGATAACACATCTTCTTTGATATATACAAATTATCTCTTTGAAAATTGAGGAGCTCTTCTTGCCTTTTTAAGACCATATTTCTTTCTTTCTTTCATTCTAGGGTCTCTTGTTAAGAAGCCAGCTTTCTTAAGTTCTGGTTTTAAGCTTTCATCAGCTTTCAATAAAGCTCTTGAGATACCATGTCTTATAGCACCTGCTTGACCTGTAAGTCCCCCACCATATACGTTAACTAAAACATCAAATTTTTCTTTTGTTCCAGTTAATACTAATGGTTGATTAACTATAAATCTTAAAGTTTCTAATCCGAAATATTCTTCTATATCTCTCTTATTTATTATTACTTTTCCTTCTCCTGGTACAAGTCTTACTCTCGCTATAGATTTCTTTCTTCTTCCAGTTCCATAATATTGAACTTTTGCCATTTTATTTTTCTCCTCCTCTCGGGTGTCTTATTAATATCTTAATTCTAAAACTTCTGGATTTTGAGCTTCATGATTATGTTCTGAACCTCTATAAACTTTTAATTTCTTAAGCATTTTTCTACCTAATGGTCCCTTTGGAAGCATTCTTCTAACCGCTTCTTCAAAAACAAATTCTGGTTTTTTAGCTAAAGCTTCCTTATAAGGTACTTCTTTTAATCCACCTGGATATAATGAGTGATGTCTTAACATCTTTTGATCTAATTTTTTACCTGTTAACACTACTTTTTCAGCATTTATAATAACAACATAATCTCCTGTATCCACATGTGGTGTATATGTAGGCTTATTCTTTCCTCTTAAAATTAGAGCAACTTGACTTGCCACTCTTCCTAGTGGTTTTCCTTCTGCATCAACAACATACCATTTTCTTTGAACTTCTTCTGGTTTTGCAATGTATGATTTCATCTTTTTCCCTCCTTGACTATTCCTAAAAAATTCGTTCTATCATAAAGATCCGGGGCTAGTGGATCTTATTTGCTAAACATAAAAACATTTATATTATAATACAATCAGCCTAGTGTGTCAATCAGATTAACTCAACTAATTATAAAAAAGCTCTTTTAAATATAATCCTTTAGCTGGTGCACACATTCCAGCCTTACACCTATCTCTTGACTGTAATATAATAGATATATCTTCAGGTTTTCTTTTAGATAAACCTACTTCTATTAATGTTCCTGATATAATTCTTACCATATTATATAAGAATCCATCTCCTGAAACATATATTTCTACTATATCATTATTTTTTAATATATTTATATCTGTTATAGTTCTAACTGTAGTTTTTAAATTACCACCAGATTTTTTAAAGGCATTAAAATCATGGGTTCCTATTAGAAATTTTGAAGCTTCTATCATGGATTTTAAATCTAATTCATATTTAACATGGTATATATAATTTCTTTGTATTGGTGAAAATAATGGTCTATTTAAAATCTTATAAACATAGGTTTTCCCTATGCAATCAAATCTTGAATGAAAGTCTATTGATACCTCATCTGATTCTAATATTACAATATCTTCTGGCAAAAAATTATTTAATGCATATTTAAACCTTTCTCCTGGTATACTACTACAAGTTTTAAAATTAGCTATATAGGCTAATGCATGAACCCCTGCATCTGTTCTACTAGCTCCTATAAGTTCTACTTGTTCTTTTGTCGCTTCTTCTATTGCTTTCTCTATAGATCCTTGTATAGTTTTTATACTTTTATCTTTTTGTTTTTGCCAGCCTGAATAATTTGTTCCATCATATTCGATTTTAAGCCTGATATTTCTTTCCATTTTAAACTCTACTCCATATTGATATACCCACTAATATTAGCATAGTTAAACAAGCTACAAAGTCCCTTCCTTCTAATTTCAGCTGTTTCATTCTAGTTCTACCTTCTCCCCCTCTATAGCATCTAGCTTCCATAGCCATAGCTAATTCCTCAGCTCTTCTAAAAGAACTAATAAATAGTGGAACTAAAATAGGAATTAAACTTTTAGCTCTTTTTACTATATTACCTGTCTCAAAATCTGCACCTCTTGCCATTTGAGCTTTCATAATTTTATCTGTTTCATCCATTAAAGTAGGTATGAATCTCAATGCAATAGTCATCATCATAGCTAATTCATGTGCAGGTACTCCTACTTTTTTAAAAGGATTTAATAGCTTTTCTATACCATCTGTAAGCTCTATTGGTGAAGTAGTTAGTGTAAGAAGTGATGTTCCTATGATTAATAACACCAATCTTATTACCATAAAAATAGCTAATTGAAGGCCTTTTTCATATATAGTTATAAACCTCCACTGAAATACTATATCTCCGCCGCTGGTCATAAATATATTCAATAAAGCTGTGATTATAATCATTATAAATATTGGCTTTAGTCCTCTATATATAAATTTAAAAGGAACTCTTGATATTAATATAGCTATAGCTGTAAAAGCTATAATTAATACATATCCTTTAAAATTGTTTATTATAAATAAATTAATTATATATATTAGAGATATTATTATTTTTACTCTTGGGTCTAATTTGTGAATAAAGGAATCACCAGGTATATATTGCCCTAATGTTATATCTTTAATCATTTGTATGCTCCCCTAACAATTAGTTGCTTTATTATTAAGAATTTTTAATAATTCTTTTTTAGCTTGTTCTATAGTAAATATATTTTCAGATATATTAAAACCTTTTTCTTTTAAGTTTCTCATCAAATACGTTACTTGAGGTGCGGCTAAACCTACACTTTCTAAGGTATCTATTTCGTTAAATACTTTAGATGGTGCTCCATCTAGTATACACTTTCCTTTATGCATAACTAATACCCTTGTGGCTAATTTAGCTACATCTTCCATACTATGGGATACTAAAATTATTGTCATATTATACTCTTTATGCAAGTCCTTAATTTCTCCTAATATCTCATCTCTTCCTTTTGGATCTAACCCTGCAGTAGGTTCATCTAGTATCAAAATTTCAGGTTCCATTGCTACTACTCCTGCAATTGCAACTCTTCTTTTTTGTCCACCACTTAGTTCAAAAGGAGATTTATCCTTATTTTTTTCGTAGTCTAATCCCACTATATTCATTACTCTTTTTATTCTTTTGTTTATTTCTTCTTCACTTAAGTTGAGATTTTTAGGACCAAAGGCTATATCTTTTTCTATAGTTTCCTCAAAAAGCTGATATTCTGGATACTGAAATACCAATCCTACCTTTTTCCTTATTTCACTCATTTTAACTTCTTTTTTTGTAATGTCAATATCATCAATTACTATTCTACCACTATGAGGTTTTAATAATCCATTTATATGTTGAATAAGAGTTGACTTACCTGAACCTGTATGCCCTATCAAAGCTATAAACTCTCCATTTTTTATTTCTAAATTAACATTATCTATAGCTTTCTTTTCAAATGGAGTTCCTTGCATATATATATGAGTTAAATTTTCTATTTTAATCGACATAATTCATTCACCATCTCATCTATTGTTAATATATCTGAGTTTATATTAATTCCTTCTTTTTTTAATTCATAAGCTAATTCAGTTACTTGTGGAACATCTAGTCCTATTTTCTTCATAGTTTTAACATTGCTAAATATTTCTCTAGGACTGCCTTCCATAACTAATTTTCCTGTATCCATAACTATAATTCTATCTGCTTCAACAGCTTCTTCCATATAGTGTGTTATTAATACTATAGTTATTCCATATTCATTATTTAGCTCTTTTATAGTATTGATTACTTCTTTTCTTCCTGATGGATCAAGCATAGCCGTAGGCTCATCAAACACTATGCAATCTGGCATCATAGCTAATACCCCTGCAATTGCAACTCTTTGTTTCTGTCCACCGGATAATAAATGTGGTGCATGTTTTTTATATTCAAACATCCTTACTCTTTTCAAAGAATCTTCTACTCTTTCCCTTATTTCTTTAGGATCAACTCCTAAATTTTCTGGTCCAAAAGCTACATCTTCTTCTACTATAGTAGCTACAATTTGATTATCTGGATTTTGAAAAACCATACCTGCTTTATTTCTAATATTCCAAGTATTTTCTTCATCTAAGGTATCCATTTGATCAACATAAACTTTCCCTTCTGTTGGGACAAGCAGAGCATTCATATGTTTAGCTATAGTAGATTTGCCTGATCCGTTTCTACCTAGTATAACTACAAATTCTCCTTTACCTATATTAAAAGAAACATCATCTACAGCTATTATAAATTTATTTTCGTTACTATCTTCATACTTATAAACTACATTTTTACACTCTATCATCTTATTACTCATTTAAACACCTCATAATGGCTTTAAATTATATTAAAACGGGGACTAAGCTATTTCTACTACTTAATCCCCTAGGCTACTATACTAATTCAAGTATTACTATTTCTGCCCCGTCCCCTCTTCTTGGACCTATCTTATACATTCTAGTGTAACCACCATTTCTTTCAGCATATTTAGGGGCTATATCATCAAATAATTTTTTTACTACTTCTTCTTCTGTTACAAATGAAAGTGCCTGTCTTCTTGCTTGAAGATCTCCTCTTTTTCCAAGAGTTATCATCTTTTCAGCTAAGCTTCTAGTTTCTTTAGCTCTTGTTACTGTAGTTTCTATTTTACCACTCTTTAACAAACTAGTAACTTGATTTCTAAGCATTGCCATTCTTTGGTCAGTTGGACGACCTAATTTACGATGTGATGCCATGTCTATACCTCCTTACACTATACTTCTATATTAACTACTCTTCACTTTGCTTTAAACTTAATTCTAGAGCTTCCAGTTTTTGTTCAACTTCTTCTAAAGATTTCTTCCCTAGATTTCTAACCTTCATCATATCTTCTACAGTTCTTTCTGTTAATTCTTGAACTGTATTAATACCTGCTCTCTTTAAGCAATTATAACTTCTAACAGATAAATCTAATTCTTCTATTGTCATTTCTAAAACTTTTTCTTTTTTATCTTCTTCTTTTTCTACCATTATTTCAACATCATCAGCATGATCTGTTAAAGTCATAAATAATTTAAAATGCTCTATTAATATTTTAGCTGATAAGCTTATTGCATCATCTGGCATTATTGTACCATTAGTCCAAATTTCAAGAGTTAGCTTATCATAGTCAGTTATTTGACCAACTCTAGTATTTGCTACAGAAAAATTAACTCTTTTAACAGGAGTATATATAGAATCTATAGGAATAGTTCCTATAGGCATTCCTTCGACTTTATTTCTATTTTGAGATACATAACCTCTTCCTCTGTCTACTGTCATTTCTATATATAATTTTCCATCATCATCAAGTGTTGCTATATGTAGATCTTTATTTACTACTTCTACATCACCATCTGTTTTTATGTCTGCTGCAGTAACCTCTCCTGGTCCCTTAGCATCAATATAAATAGTTTTTGGTCCCTCTCCTGTCATCTTTAGTGCTAATAATTTTATATTTAAAATTATTTCTGTTACATCTTCTTTAACACCTTTAACTGTAGAAAATTCATGCAATACATTTTCTATTTTAATAGAATTAACAGCAACTCCAGGTAATGAAGAAAGGAGTATTCTCCTTAATGCATTGCCTAGAGTAATACCATAACCTCTTTCCAATGGTTCCACTATAAATTTCCCATAGGATCCATTTTCAGTCATTTCTACACATTCAATTTTTGGTTTTTCTATTTCTAACATATATTTACAACCCTCCTCATTATAGATTATTATTTCTTACTGAGGGCAACTGATTCTAATTAAATTCTTATATATTACTTACTGTATAACTCAACGATCAATGTTTCATTTATTGGAACATCTATATCTTCTCTAGTTGGTTCACTTACAACTTTGCCTTCGAAATTTTCTAAATTACCTTCTAACCAATTTGGTAAAGTTCTTGGATTTTCTGCAAAAGTTTTGAACTTTTCTGTTGCTCTACTCTTTTCTGATACAGTAATAACATCATTAATAGATACTTTGTATGATGGAATATTTACCTTCTTACCATTAACTAGAAAATGTCCGTGAGTTACTAATTGTCTAGCTTCTTTTCTTGAATCTCCATAACCTAGTCTATATACTACGTTATCTAATCTCATTTCAAGAAGCATTAATAAGTTTTCACCTGTAATACCTCTTGCTTTATCAGCTCTCTTATAGTAAGTTCTAAATTGTTTTTCAAGAACTCCATATATTCTCTTAGCCTTTTGTTTTTCTCTTAATTGTAATCCGTAGTTAGAAATCTTCTTTCTACTTTGACCATGTTGTCCTGGTGCATATCCTCTTCTTGAAAATGCACATTTATCTGTATAACATCTATCTCCTTTAAGATAAAGTTTTAAACCTTCTCTTCTACATAATCTACAATTTGCTTCTGTATATCTAGCCATTTATTAATCACACCTCCTATTACACTTTAATTAAACTCTTCTTCTTTTTGGTGGTCTACATCCATTATGAGGGATTGGAGTAACATCTTTTATTAAAGTTACTTCTAGTCCTGCTGCTTGTAGAGATCTTATAGCTGCTTCTCTACCTGATCCAGGTCCCTTTACATAAACCTCCACACTCTTTAAACCATGTTCCATAGCTGCTTTTGCTGCAGTTTCTGCTGCCATCTGAGCTGCAAATGGAGTACTCTTTCTTGAACCTCTAAATCCTAATCCACCTGCACTAGCCCATGAAAGAGCATTCCCAGCAGTATCAGTTAATGTAACAATAGAATTATTAAATGTTGACTTTATATGTGCACAACCGTGTTCAATATTCTTTCTCTCTTTTCTTCTTCTTGATCTTCTAGCTTTTGATACAGCTGCCATCTTTTTCCCTCCTTAACTATCTATTATTTTTTCTTTCTAGAAACAACAAGTTTCTTTGGTCCTTTTCTTGTTCTAGCATTTGTTTTTGTCTTTTGTCCTCTAACTGGCAATCCTCTTCTATGTCTTATTCCTCTATAAGATCCTATTTCTTTTAATCTCTTTATATCAAGTGCAACGTCTCTTCTTAAGTCACCTTCAACTTTACAGTTTTGGTTTATATAATCTCTAAGAAGATTAACTTCTTCTTCGCTTAAGTCTTTTACTCTTATATCAGGATTTACTCCAGTTTCTTTTAATATTTTTTTAGCGCTTGGTGCACCAATACCAAATATATAAGTTAGACCTACTTCAATTCTCTTTTCCCTTGGTAAGTCAATACCTGCTATTCTTGCCATATTAAAATTTACACCTCCTAAATAATGGTATGAAACTATACTAAAATATATATAATAAATTTTAGGCCATTAGTTCCACTAACGTCAGCCGCTCCTAAAATTCTTATTAGCCTTGTTTTTGTTTATGTTTAGGGTTTTCACATATAACCATTACTCTGCCTTTTCTTTTTATAACCTTACATTTTTCACATATAGGTTTTACTGATGGTCTTACTTTCATTGCTAACCCTCCTTACTACTTTGCTCTCCAAGTTATTCTACCACGAGTTAAGTCATATGGAGATAATTCCACGGTAACTTTATCACCTGGTAAAATCCTTATATAATTCATTCTAAGTTTCCCAGATATATGTGCCAATATTTTATGTCCGCTTTCTAATTCTACTTCAAATACAGCATTAGGTAAAGACTCTAATACAGTACCTTGCATTTCTATAACATCTTCTTTTGCCATAAGGTCTCAAACCTCCTTGTTCATGTCATGAGACTGCAAAAACTTTCTAATAGTAGAGTTGCTTATATTACCATTTACAAGCAAAGACTCTTTAATATTATCAGCCGTTAAATTAGTAAAGGCTAAATGTTTAATTTTCTTTTTTTTAGTATTTTCTATTTTTCTTGTATCTCCATCACATATATATACATAATTTTCATCTGTATGTTCTACTATTATAAAGAATCTTCCTTTATCTCTTCCTGCTTTAGAGTATACAACCCTGCCAATTAGGCTACTGTCTTCCAATACCAATTCACCTCTACTAAATTAATGTTAATATTTCAGGCCCACCTTCTAAAATAGCCACTGTGTTTTCATAATGTGCTGATAAACTATTATCTCTAGTTACAACTGTCCATTGATTTTCTTCCACATCAACGTGATAACCGCCTATATTCACCATAGGTTCTATGGCCAATGCCATACCTTCTACTAATTTTGGTCCTCTTCCTGGACGCCCAAAATTAGGAACCTCAGGATCTTCATGCATATCTCTTCCGATACCATGACCTACATAATCCCTTACCACAGAATATCCAAATTGTTCTACATATTGTTGAACAGCAAAAGATATATCTGTTAATCTATTTCCTACAATAGCTTTCTCTACACCTTTAAAAAAACTTTCTTTAGTGACATCTATTAGATTTTGTGTTTCTTTATTTATCTTTCCAACCGGTAAAGTTCTTGCAGCATCTCCATGATATCCATTTAAAATGGCTCCGCAATCTATGCTTATTATATCTCCCTCTTCTAAAACAACTTTATCAGATGGAATGCCGTGTACTACTTCATTATTTACAGAAGCACATACAGACCCCGGGAAACCATAATATCCTTTAAATGAAGGTTTTGCTCCACATTTTGTTATATAGTCTTCTGCTATTTTATCCAATTCCATAGTAGTTATTCCAGGTTTTACTGCCTCTTCTATCTTTGCAAGGGTCTCTGCTACAACTTTACCTGCTGATCTCATATATTCAATTTCTTGTTTGTTTTTTATAATTATCATTAGTTAATCGCTCCCAGGACATCGGAAATATTCTCAAATACTTCATTCTTTTCTTTTGTACCATCTAATTCAAAAAGAACGTCCTTATTTTTATAATATTCTATAAGAGGTTGAGTTTGTTTTGAATATACTTCTAATCTTTCAAGGACTGTTTCTTTTGTGTCATCTTTTCTTTGTACTAATTCTCCGCCACAAATATCACATACACCTTCAGTATTAGGTTTAACAAACTTTATATGATAACTAGCACCACATTCTCCACAAACTCTTCTTCCTGTCATTCTTTCAAGAATAAGCCCTTGAGGTACATCTATTAATAAAGCTGCATCTGTTTTTGAATTTTTGTTTGTCAAAAATTCATCTAGTGCTTCTGCTTGCTTTACAGTTCTTGGAAAACCATCTAATAAAAAACCATTTTTACAATCCTCTTCGCTTAATCTATCCTTAACTATTTCAATAGTCAATTCATCTGGAACTAATTGACCTTTATCCATATAGCTCTTAGCTTCCATTCCCAATGGAGTTTTATTAGAAATATTTTTTCTAAAAATATCTCCAGTGGATATATGAGGTATAGAATACTTTTCACTTATAAGTTTTGCTTGAGTTCCTTTTCCAGCTCCTGGAGGACCTAACAAAATTATATTCAATTACACCATCTCCATTACTTTAAAAATCCTTGGTAATGCCTCATTACTAGTTGAGACTCTATCTGTCTTACTGATTCGAGCGCAACTCCTACTACTATTAACAAACTTGTTCCTCCAAAATATACTCCTTTAAAAGCAGTGTTAGAAGCTATTATTATAGGCAATAATGCAATAATACCTGCAAATAGGCCACCCATTATAGCTACTCTTGTTAGGACTTTTTCTATAAAATCAGCAGTAGGTTCTCCTGGTCTTATACCAGGTATAAATCCTGAAGATTTGTGCATATTCTCTGCCATTTCATCTGGCTTAAATGTAACTTCTGTATAAAACCATGTAAAAAATATTATTAAAATAAAATACATTACAGCATATTGCCAACTTCCATTTTTAAATGGACTAAATTTACCTGCTATTACATGTTTATAAAAATTTGAGTTAGGCCAAAATTGACCTATAGTTGCAGGAAAGTTCATAACAGACATTGCAAATATAATACCTATAACTGATGAACTTGTTATACTTATTGGAATATGTGTTGATTGTCCTTTATATACTTTTCCACCTACATTCTTACCTGCATACTGAATAGGTACTCTTCTCTCTGCAAGACTCATTATTACAACAAATATAAATAATGCTGCTGCAATAACAATAAACATAAGTACTTGTATAAAGTTAACTTGATCTGCTTTTCTAAGTGCTGCCACTTGGGATATTGTTCCTGGGAACCTTGAAATTATATTTACAAATATAATTAAGGATATACCATTTCCAATACCATTTTCAGTTATTTTATCTCCAAACCACATTAAAAAAGTAGAAGCTGTAGTCAACGTTAATATTACTAGGAACATATTTAATTTAGAATGATCTTGTAATGCTCCAGCTGTTGAAATAATAGCATATGTACTAAATGCTTGCAAGACACCAAAAATTACTGCTCCATATCTAGTATATTGCTGTATCTTCTTTCTACCTTCTTCTCCTTCCTTAGATAATTGTTCTAACGAAGGAAGTGCAACTGTCAAAAGCTGAAATATAATTGATGAGTTAATATATGGCACTACACCCATAGCAAATATGCTAAAACTGCTGAAGGCACCACCGGATATTAAATCATAGAACCCAAACAAGTTTCCACCTTGAGTAAGTGCCTTTAATCTTTCTTGATTCACACCTGGAACAAGAATAAAATTACCCATTCTAAAAAGAACCAACATGAAAAAGGTAAATAATAACCTTTTTCTTAAGTCCGGAACCTTCCAAGCATTACGTAGGGTTGATAGCACCTTATATCACCTCAACTTTTCCTCCAGCTGCTTCAATTTTCTCAGCTGCTGCTTTAGAAAACTTTGTAGCTTTAACTATTAATTTCTTATCTAGTTCTCCATTACCTAGTATTTTAACGCCATCATAAAGTTTACTGATAACGCCTTTTTCTATTAATAATTCAGGAGTCACTACTGTATCATCTTCAAATATATTTAATCTATCTACATTTATAGCTGTATATTTTTTAGCAAATATATTAGTAAACCCTCTTTTAGGTAATCTTCTGTATAAAGGCATTTGTCCGCCTTCAAATCCTGGTCTTACTCCTCCACCTGATCTAGCGTTTTGACCGTTTTGACCTCTAGCTGAAGTTTTACCTAATCCAGATCCAGTTCCTCTACCTACTCTTTTAGGTGATTTTCTTGATCTTTCTGCTGGTTTTAATTCATGAAGTTTCATATTCGCTACACCTCCTCTTAACTATATTTCTTCAACTTCTAAAAGATAATTTACTTTATTTATCATTCCTCTTATTTGAGGATTATCGTTTTGTTCAACGTATTCTCCCACTTTTTTTAATCCAAGAGCCTCTACGGTAGCAATTTGATCCTTTTTTCTACCTATTAAACTCTTTTTTAAGGTTATTCTAAGCTTAGCCAAGGTCATTCCCTCCTAACCTAAAATCTCTTCAACAGTTTTACCTCTTAATTTAGCTATATCTTCTACTGTTTTTAATCTTGATAAACCGTTTATTGTAGCGTTAACCATATTTCTTGGATTGTTAGAACCTAATGATTTAGCTCTAACATCTTTTATCCCTGCTAATTCTAGAACCGCTCTTACTGGACCTCCTGCGATAACTCCAGTACCTTCTTTCGCTGTCATAATAAGAACTTTTCCTGTTCCAAATTCTCCTTCTATGTCATGTGGAATTGTTGTTCCAACCATTGGTACACTAACTAAGTTTTTCTTAGCATCTTCTATTCCTTTTTTGATTGCTTCAGGTATTTCTATTGATTTGCCCATTCCAACACCTACATGGCCATTTTCATCCCCTACAACTACAAGGGCACTAAATCTAAAGTTTCTACCACCTTTAACAACCTTAGCAACTCTATTTATAAATACTACTTTTTCTTTTAAATCTAAAGTGCTAGGATCTATTCTCATTTATTTCCCTCCTTCTTTTTAGAATTGCAGTCCTGCTTCTCTTGCACCTTCTGCAAGTTTTTGTACTCTTCCGTGATAAATATATCCGCCTCTATCGAAAACAACTTTTGTTACTCCTTTTTCAATAGCTCTTTTAGCTATAAGTTCACCAACTGCTTTAGCTCCGTCCTTATTGCTTCCCTTTGCATCAAATTCTTTATCCAAACTTGAAGCAGCTACTAATGTAACTCCATTTAAGTCATCTATAATTTGAGCATATATATTCTTTTCGCTTCTATATACTGAAAGTCTTGGCATTTCAGGAGTGCCAAAAATATTCTTACGAATTCTAAGATGGCGCTTTTCTCTTCCCTTTTGTCTTGATTGCTTTTTAAACATAGAGATTCACTCCTTTCCTATTACTTCTTACCTGTTTTACCTTCCTTACGTCTTATAGCTTCGTTTTCATATTTGATTCCTTTTCCTTTATAAGGTTCAGGTTTTCTCCATGATCTTATGTCTGCTGCCACAGCTCCAACTAATTCTTTGTCAATTCCTTTTACTGTAATTTTATTTGCTCCATCTAATTGAAATTCAATGCCTTCTTTTGCTTCTATTTCAACTGGATGAGAGAATCCAAGATTTAGAACTAATTTTTTACCTTGTAATTGAGCTCTATAGCCTACACCAACTAATTCTAATTTCTTTTCATATCCTTCAGTTACTCCTACAACCATATTATTAACTAAAGTTCTTGTTAAACCATGAAGTGATCTATTTTGTTTTTCATCATTTTTTCTTGTAACAATTACTGAATTTTCTTCAACAGCTATATCTATATTTGGGTGCATAGTCTTTGTAATTTCTCCCTTAGGTCCTTTAACAGTAACAACATTTTCAGGAGAAACTGTAACTGTTACACCATTTGGTATAGCTATTGGTAGTCTTCCTATTCTTGACATAATTACACCTCCTATTCGCTAATTACCATATATAGCAAAGTACTTCTCCACCAATTGAAAGCTTTCTTGCTTCCTTGTCAGGTAATATTCCTTTTGATGTTGATATAACTGCTGTACCTAATCCGTTTAAAACTTTTGGTACCTCATCTTTTCTACAATATACTCTTAACCCTGGTTTTGATATTCTCTTTAAACCAGTTATAACTCTCTCTTTATTTTGACCATATTTCATTGTTATTTTTAACATTGGCACAGCGCCGTCATTATATTCTTCAAGATCCTTTATGTATCCTTCTTGAAGCATTATATTTGCAATAGCCTTTTTTATATTTGATGCTGGTATTTCTACTACTTCATGTCTTGCAACATTTGCATTTCTTATACGAGTTAATAAATCAGCAATTGGATCAGTCATTACCATATTAAATCTGCCTCCTTTCTTAAAAACAAATTACCAACTTGCTTTTCTGCAACCAGGAATTTGTCCTTTATATGCAAGTTCTCTAAAACAAATACGACATATTCCAAATTTCTTTAGAACAGAATGTGGTCTTCCACAAATTCTACATCTTGTATAAGCTCTAGTTTTATATTTAGGTTCTTTTTTCCATTTTTCTATTAAAGCTTTACGTGCCACAATTTTCCCTCCTTATTAATGAGCAAATGGCATTCCTAGGAATCTAAGTAATTCTCTTGCTTCCTCATCAGTTTTTGCTGTAGTAACAAATACTATATCCATTCCTCTAACTTTATCTACCTTATCATACTCTATTTCTGGGAATATAAGTTGCTCTCTAATTCCTAAAGAATAGTTTCCTCTACCATCAAATGATTTACTTGAAACTCCTCTGAAATCTCTTACTCTTGGTAACGCAACATTCATTAATTTATCTGCAAACTCATACATTTTTACTTTTCTTAAAGTAGTTTTGCATCCTATTGGCATATTTTCTCTTATTTTGAAGTTAGCAACTGATTTTTTGGCTTTTGTAACTATTGGTTTTTGTCCTGTTATAATAGATAGATCATTAACTGCTGATTCAAGCATTTTTTGATTTTCTTTAGCTTCACCAACACCCATATTAATAACTATCTTTTCAAGTTTTGGAACTTCCATTATATTTTTATATCCGAACTTTTCAATTAAAGCTGGTATTACTTCTTTTTCATATTTTTCTTGTAATCTTGGAACCATTAAGTAAACCTCCTTTCAAAACTAAAATGTTTCTCCGCACTTTTTACAAACCCTTACTTTTGTTCCATCATCTAAAACTTTATGATTTATTCTAGTAACTGATTTGCACTTTGTACAATATAGCATAACTTTTGAACTATATATAGGTGCTTCAACATGAATAATTCCACCTTGCATATTTTCTCTGCTTGGTTTTTGATGCTTAGTAACTACATTAACATCTTTAACTACTACTTTACCGTTCTTAGGTAGAACTCTTAAAACTTCACCTATTTTACCCTTATCTTTACCGGATATAACCATAACTGTATCTTGTTTTCTTACGTGTACTTTATTTTGCATTCAGTCCACCTCCTTATCTTATAGAACTTCAGGTGCTAATGATAATATTTTATTAAACTCTTTATCTCTTAATTCTCTTGCAACTGGTCCAAATATACGAGTTCCTTTTGGTTGTTTATCATCTTTTATTACAACTGCTGCATTTTCATCAAATTTTATATATGATCCATCTGGTCTTCTAACTCCCTTTTTAGATCTTACAACTACAGCTTTTATTACCTCACCTTTTTTAACAACCCCGCCTGGTGTTGCACTTTTAACACTAGCAACTATTATATCTCCAATATTGGCATATCTTCTATTAGAACCGCCAAGTACTTTTACACACATAATTTCTCTAGCTCCAGAGTTATCCGCAACTTTTAATATTGATTGTTGCTGAATCATTTATAAACCCTCCTTTCAGCCTATATCCAATTATTTAGCCTTCTCTACTATTTCTACTAATCTCCATCTTTTATCTTTGGACAATGGTCTTGTTTCCATTATTGATACTCTATCATTAATTCTAGCTTCATTGTTCTCATCATGAGCTTTAAATTTAGTAGTTTTATTCATTATCTTTCCATATAGTGGATGACGAACTTTAGTTTCAACAGCTACTACTATTGTTTTATCCATTTTATCAGAAACAACTCTGCCTATTCTTGTTTTTCTATTTGCTCTTTCCAAACGACAAACCTCCCTTCAAGCTATTACTGTTCCAAATTCCTTAGTTCATTTTGTCTAAGGATGGTCTTAATCTGGGCTATAGAT
This sequence comes from Clostridium cochlearium, assembly GCF_900187165.1. NCBI lineage: Bacteria > Bacillati > Bacillota > Clostridia > Eubacteriales > Clostridiaceae > Clostridium > Clostridium cochlearium. Next base: position 2,262,539 of record NZ_LT906477.1, read on the forward strand.
TTCTTCACTTCTCTTATTCTCATTGGGTTTTCTAATTGACCAGTAGCTAACTGAAATCTTAAATTAAAAAGCTCTCCTTTAAGATCGTTCAACTTAACTTCTAATTCTTGTGGACTGCTATCTTTTAAATCTTGCAACTCTCTAGCCTTCATTGATTTCACCACCCACTTCTTCAAAATCTGATTTCTTTACAAACTTAGTTTTAACTGGTAGTTTGTGTGCAGCAAGTCTCATAGCTTCTCTTGCAGTTTCTTCATTTACACCTGTTAATTCGAATAACACTCTGCCTGGTTTAACAACTGCAACCCAATATTCTGGAGTACCTTTACCAGAACCCATACGAGTTTCAGCTGGCTTTTGAGTAACAGGTTTATCTGGGAAAATCTTTATCCAAAGTTTTCCTCCCCTTCTTATATATCTGTTTATAGCTATTCTGGCAGATTCTATTTGATTGCTTGTTATCCAACCACATTCAGTAGCTTGTAATCCGTAATCACCATATGCTATAAAGTTACCTCTAGTAGCCTTACCCTTCATTCTGCCACGTTGTACTTTACGACGTTTAACTCTTTTAGGCATTAACATGTCATTTTCCTCCTTCCTTATGCATTAACTTCTTCTTTTACTTCTTTCTTTGCTGGAAGAACTTCTCCTTTATACACCCATACTTTTACACCTATTTTTCCATATGTAGTGTCAGCTTCCGCAAATCCATAATCTATATCAGCTCTAAGTGTTTGAAGTGGAATTGTTCCCTCATGGTAAAATTCTGTTCTAGCTATATCTGTTCCTCCAAGTCTTCCTGAACAAGATGTTTTTACACCTTTAACACCTGATTTCATTGCTCTTTGAATAGTTTGCTTCATTGCTCTTCTAAAAGATATTCTTTTTTCTAATTGTTGAGCAATATTTTCAGCCATTAATTGAGCATCAGTTTCTGCTGATTTTACTTCAACTATATTTATTAATATATTTTTATCATTAGAAACTATATTTTTTAATTCTCCTTTTAAGGCTTCGATTCCTTGACCGCCTCTACCAATAACCATTCCTGGTTTAGCAGTATATATATTTAATTTAACTCTTTTTGCAGCTCTTTCTATTTCAATTTTAGATATTCCAGCTGCATAAACCTTCTTTTTCACAAAATTTCTTATATTATTGTCTTCAACTAAATTGTCTGAAAAATTCTTTTTGTCCGCATACCACTTAGCATCCCAGTCTTTAATGACTCCTACTCTTAAGCCGTGTGGATGTACTTTCTGTCCCATCTATTTCCCTCCTTCTTTATTCTCTTTCCTTCACAATTAAAGTAACATGACTTGTTCTTTTATTGATCCTAAAAGCTCTTCCTTGTGCATGAGGTTGATATCTCTTTAAAGTCGGTCCTTGGCATGCATATGCTTCAGCAACATATAATCTGCTTGGATCTAACTCTAAATTATTTTCAGCATTAGCTACAGCTGATTTTAAAACTTTATTTATAACTACAGCTGCCTCTCTTGGTGTATAGTTTAATATTGCAAAAGCTTCATTTACATCTTTTCCTCTTACTAAATCAAGAACAACGCCTACTTTTCTTGGGGACATTCTTACGTACTTTGCAATTGCCTTAGCTTCCATTGTCTATTACCTCCTTCCCGAATTATCTAGCACCGGTTGTTTTTTCTGATTTCTCAGTATGACCTCTAAATGTTCTAGTTAGAACGAATTCTCCTAATTTATGGCCTACCATATCTTCAGAAATATATACAGGTACATGTTTTCTTCCATCATGTACAGCAATAGTATGACCTATCATTTGTGGAAAAATAGTTGAACTTCTTGACCAAGTCTTAATAACTTTTTTCTCACCATTTTTATTCATCTCATTTATCTTCTTTAAAAGCCCCTCATGGACAAAAGGTCCTTTTTTTACTGATCTACTCAACTTTTTTGCCTCCCTTCAGCTACTTATTAAATTGATTTTTGAAGAGAATAATTATTCTCTTCAAAACTAATCATTTTTTCTCTTGATAATAAGTCTATCTGAATATTTCTTAGTTTTTCTAGTCTTATATCCAAGTGCTGGTTTACCCCATGGAGTAACTGGACTTGACATTCCTATTGGTGTTCTTCCTTCTCCACCACCGTGAGGGTGATCACAAGGATTCATAACTGAACCTCTAACCGCAGGTCTGAATCCCATTTTTCTTTTTCTACCTGCTTTACCTATAGACATGATTTCATGCTTAACATTAGAAACTGTACCTATAGTAGCTCTACATTCAACTCTTACATATCTAGTTTCACCACTTGGTAATTTAATTGTTGCATAATTTCCTTCCTTAGCCATTAACTGTGCAGAAGCTCCTGCAGATCTTACAAGTTGTGCTCCTTTTCCACTAGCTAATTCAATATTATGAATAAAAGTACCTACTGGTATATTTTTTATAGGAAGACAGTTTCCTGTTTTTATATCTGCATCTGGACCTGAAACTATAACATCTCCTACTTTTAATCCTTCTGGAGCTATTATGTATCTTTTTTCCCCATCAGTATATACTACTAATGCTATAAATGCAGTTCTATTTGGATCGTATTCGATAGATGAAACCTTTGCTGGTATTCCATCTTTATTTCTCTTAAAATCAATTATTCTATATTTTCTCTTAGCACCGCCACCACGATGACGAACAGTCATTTTACCTTGACTATTTCTACCGCCAGTTCTTTTTAGTGAAACTAAAAGTGATTTTTCTGGCTTATCTGTAGTAATTTCTTCAAAAGTATATACTGACATATGTCTTCTACTTGGTGTGGTAGGCTTAAATAATTTTATTCCCATTTCTTTACCTCCTTATTCTAAGCTTCTCTGGGAAAAGCTCACCCAATAACGCTTTTATTTGAGCATTAAATCTATAATAAATTACATTCCTTCAAAGAATTCAATTGACTTGCTATCTTCAGTTAATTTTACTATAGCTTTCTTATAATCTGCTCTTTTTCCGAAGTGAACTCCAACCCTCTTATTTTTTCCTAAATAATTGGCAGTTTTAACATCTGCAACTTTAACACCAAATACTTCTTCTATTGCTCTTTTTATTTGGCTTTTATTTGAATGCTTATCAACTATAAAGGTGTATTTTTTATCAGCCATTGAAGCCATAGTTTTTTCTGTTATAATTGGTCTTCTTATGATATCATAGTTTGTTAGCTTCATTATGCATACACCTCCTCAATTTTAGATACAGCATCCTTAGTTATTATAAATTTGTCATATCTTAATATATCATAAACATTTATGTTGTTAACTGGTAATACAGTTACCCCTTCAATGTTTCTCGCTGACTTATATACATTTTTATTTGATTCTGCAGTAACAATTAAAGTTTTCTTAGCATTAAATGCATCTAATATTTTTACTATTTCTTTTGTTTTTGGCTCATCTATTTCTAAGTTTTCTAATACTACTATTTCATTTTCTTCAACTTTTGATGAAAGCGCTGATTTCATTGCAACTCTCTTCATTGATTTTGGAATAGTTATTGAATAATCTCTTGGCTTTGGAGCAAAAACTATTCCTCCTTTAATCCATTGCGGAGCTCTTATTGAACCTTGTCTTGCTCTACCAGTTCCTTTTTGTCTCCAAGGTTTTTTTCCTCCACCAGTAACTTCAGCTCTTGTTTTAGCAGATTGAGTTCCTTGTCTTTTATTAGCTAATTGAGCAACTATAACTTGGTGTAGCACTTCTTTATTAACTTCAACACCGAATACTTTATCTGATAATTGGAAATCTCCAACTTTTTTACCTTCTTTATTAAATAATCCTACTGTAGGCATTCTGTATCCTCCTTTCTAACAATATTTACGCTTTTATTGAATTTCTTATTATTACATAACCTTTATTTGGTCCTGGTATTCCACCTTTGATCAATATAAGGTTTTTTTCAGGAATAGTCTTCACTACTTCTAAATTTAGAACTGTAGATTTAACATTTCCCATATGTCCAGCCATTCTTTTGTTTTTGAAAGTTCTTGCTGGATAAGAAGCTGCTCCCATTGATCCTACTGCTCTATGGAATTTAGAACCATGAGACATAGGTCCTCTATGAGCATTCCATCTTTTGATTATACCTTGATATCCCTTTCCTTTAGAAGTTCCAGTAACATCAATTTTTTCTCCTGCTTCAAATGCATCAACTTTTATTTCTTGACCTACTTGATATTCACTTGCATTTTCTAGTTTAAACTCCCTTAACATTCTTCTAAGACCTACTCCAGCCTTTTCAAAATGTCCTTTAAGAGGCTTATTAACTAATTTTTCTCTTATTTCCCCATATCCAACCTGTATAGCCTCATAACCATCTTTTTCTATAGTCTTCTTTTGAACTACTGTACATGGTCCTGCTTCTACTACTGTTACAGGAATAACTCTATTATTTTCATCAAATATTTGTGTCATACCAAGCTTTCTACCTATTATAGCTTTTTTCATTTGATTTACACCTCCTCAACATATTAGCGGATCACCTTAAATTTAAAGCAATCATAATAGTTCGTAATAGCCAAATGTTCTATTACTATATTATAATTTTATTTCAATATCAACACCAGCTGGTAGATCTAGTCTCATTAATGAATCTACAGTTTTTGGTGATGGACTCATTATGTCTATTAATCTCTTGTGTGTTCTTATTTCAAATTGTTCTCTTGAATCTTTATGTTTATGTGGTGATCTTAAGATTGTTACAACATCTTTTTCAGTTGGTAGTGGTACTGGACCTGCTACTTTTGCTCCTGATGACTTAGCAGTTTCAACAATCTTTTCTGCGGATTGATCTAATATTGTATGATCAAACGCTTTTAATCTTATTCTTATTTTTTGCTTTGCCATTTGTTTCCCTCCTTTTTCTTGCACGCTTTACTTCATACGTACAACAGCGGATGTATTCTATAAACTGCTCCAGGTGTTGCATATTTTAAAACACAACAACGTGAAATTACAGAATAACCGTCGCTCGATTCTAAGATCGAAACATACTCAGTCAAGAATTACCCGGAAGTCCGGCAACCTCTTGCCTCATCGCTGTTATTACTCTACAACTTCTACATTATACAATATTTTTATATGTTTGACAAGTATTTTTTATTTATTCTTAATTAATTTATTTAATCATAAAAAGAAAGAGTATGTCTAACCATACTCTTTTCTTTATTATACATGTATATTTATGAACTTGAAGGATTTATTAATCAATTATTTCAGAAACAACTCCTGAACCAACTGTTCTTCCACCTTCTCTAATAGCAAATCTTAATCCTTCATCCATTGCTACTCTTGTTATTAATTCTACCTTCATGTCTATGTGGTCTCCTGGCATTACCATTTCTACTCCTTCTGGTAGTGCTATTGAACCTGTTACATCTGTTGTTCTAAAGTAGAATTGTGGTCTATATCCATTAAAGAATGGAGTATGTCTTCCTCCTTCTTCTTTCTTTAATACGTATACTTGACCTGTAAAGCTCTTATGTGGTTTTACTGTTCCTGGTGCTGCTAATACTTGACCTCTTTCGATATCATCTCTTTGGATACCTCTTAATAGTGCTCCAATGTTATCTCCTGCTTGTGCTTCATCTAATAATTTTCTAAACATTTCTATTCCTGTGATTACTGTCTTCTTGTTTTCATCACTTAATCCTACGATTTCTACTTCGTCTCCTACTTTTAAAACTCCTCTTTCTACTCTTCCTGTTGCAACTGTTCCTCTTCCTGTTATTGTGAAGATATCTTCTACTGGCATTAAGAATGGCTTATCTGTTGCTCTTTCTGGTGTTGGTATATATTCATCTACTGCTGCCATTAAATCCATTATGCATTTTGTTGCTTCATCATCATCTGGATTTTCTAATGCTTTTAATGCGGATCCTACTACGATTGGTGCATCGTCTCCTGGGAATCCGTATTCGTTCATTAATTCTCTTACTTCCATTTCTACTAATTCGATTAATTCTTCGTCGTCTACTTGGTCTGCTTTATTTAAGAATACTACTATATATTCAACTCCAACTCTGGATGCTAGTAGTATATGTTCTCTTGTTTGTGGCATTGGACCATCTGCTGCACTTACTACTAGGATTGCTCCATCCATTTGTGCTGCTCCTGTTATCATGTTCTTTACATAGTCAGCGTGTCCTGGACAGTCTACGTGAGCATAGTGTCTGTTTTCTGTTTCATATTCTACGTGGGATGTGCTTATTGTTATTCCTCTTTCTTTTTCTTCTGGTGCCTTATCTATTTCGTCATATTTGAATGCTTTCGCAAATCCCTTATGTCCTAATATTGTTGTTATTGCTGCTGTTAATGTTGTCTTTCCGTGGTCTACGTGACCTATTGTTCCTATATTTACGTGTGGTTTACTTCTTTCAAATTTTTCTTTTGCCATTTTTTTATTCCTCCCAACTTTATGAATAATTAGCTATTAATAAAATAATTATTTTATTCTTTCTCCAACTATTTGTTCTTGAATACTCTTAGGTACCTCTTCATAGTGATCAAATTCCATTGAATAAGTTCCTCTACCTTGAGTTCTAGATCTTAATACAGTTGCATAACCAAACATTTCTGAAAGTGGCACAAAGGCTCTTATATTTTGAGCTCCAGCTATAGCTTCCATACCTTCGATTCTTCCTCTTCTTGAGTTTATATCACCCATTACATCTCCCATGTATTCTTCTGGAACAACTACTTCAACCTTCATCATTGGTTCAAGTAATACTGGGTCTGCTTTTGTCATTGCATTTTTAAATGCCATAGATCCAGCTATTTTAAAAGCCATTTCAGATGAGTCTACATCATGGTATGAACCATCATATAATTTAACCTTAAAGTTTATAACTGGATATCCAGCAATAACCCCACTATCAGATGCTTCTCTTATTCCATTATCAATAGCTGGAATGTACTCTTTTGGAATTGCTCCTCCAACTATAGCATTTTGGAATTCATATTCACCCTCATGAGGAGTCATTTCAATCCAACAATGTCCGTATTGTCCACGTCCACCAGACTGTCTGACAAATTTACCTTCTGCTTTAACAGCTTTTTTAATAGTTTCTTTGTATGCAACTTGTGGTTTACCAACATTACATTCTACTTTAAATTCTCTTTGAAGTCTATCAACTATTACTTCTAAGTGAAGTTCTCCCATACCTTCTATAATTGTTTGACCTGTTTCTTGATTAGTAAATGTTCTAAATGTTGGATCTTCTTCTGCAAGTTTTGCTAAGGATAATCCCATTTTTTCTTGACCAGCTTTAGTTTTTGGTTCTATAGCTATAGATATAACTGGTTCTGGGAATTCCATCTTTTCAAGTATAATAGGCGCTTTTTCATCACATAAAGTATCGCCAGTAATTGTGTCTTTTAATCCCACAACTGCACCTAAATCTCCAGCATAAAGTTCTTCCACTTCTTCTCTGTGATTAGCATGCATTTTTACTAGTCTTCCGATTCTTTCTCTTTTTCCTTTTACAGGGTTTAGTACATATGTACCATTTTTCATAACTCCAGAATATACTCTTACAAAAGCTAGTTTTCCTATAAATGGATCTGTTGCTATTTTAAATGCTAATGTTGACATTGGTTCATCATCAGAAGCTTTTCTTTCAATTTCTTCTCCAGTTTCTGGATGTGTTCCCTTTACTGGTGGTATATCCAATGGTGAAGGTAAATATTTTATTATTGCATCTATCATTGGTTGAACACCTTTATTTTTATATGAGGATCCACACATAACTGGAACTATCTTGTTAGCAAGAACTCCTTTTCTTAAAGCTGCATCTAATTCTTCTATAGAAATTTCTTCACCTTCAAGATATTTCATCATAAGTTCTTCATCTAATTCAACTATAGCTTCTATCATAGCATTTCTATATTCTTCTGCCATATCCTTCATATCTTCTGGTATTTCTTCAGTATCCATAACTGTTCCAAGGTCATCTTCATATATAATAGCTTCATTTCTTATTAAATCTACATATCCTTTAAAAGTATCCTCTGCACCTATTGGAATTTGAATTGGAACAGCGTTTGTATGTAATCTTTCTCTCATCATATTTACAACTCTGAAGAAATCTGCTCCCATTATATCCATCTTATTTACATAAGCTATTCTTGGAACTTTGTATTTATCCGCCTGTCTCCAAACTGTTTCAGTTTGTGGTTCAACTCCACCTTTTGCTGTTAATACAGTTACTGCTCCATCAAGTACTCTTAAAGATCTTTCAACTTCAACTGTAAAATCTACGTGCCCTGGTGTATCTATAACGTTTATAACATGACCTTTCCATATACATGTAGTTGCCGCTGATGTTATAGTTATACCTCTTTCTTGTTCTTGAACCATCCAGTCCATAGTAGCTGCACCATCGTGAGTTTCACCTATTTTGTGAGTTTTTCCTGTATAAAATAAAATACGCTCAGTTGTAGTTGTTTTTCCAGCATCTATATGAGCCATTATTCCTATATTACGATACATTTTTAACGGGTATTCCCTTTTCACTGACAATTCCTCCTCTCAAACTACATATATTACATATAATAGTTTAATTATAAAATTTGAGAAAACTGTTTTGGTATATACCAAAACAGTTTTAATATTAATATCTGTAATGAGCAAACGCCTTATTAGCTTCAGCCATTTTATGAGTTTCTTCTCTCTTTTTAACAGCTGCTCCTAGGTTGTTAGCTGCATCCATTAATTCGCCTGCTAGTCTTTCACTCATGTATTTTTCTCCTCTTTTTCTAGCTGCAATAAGGATCCATCTAATTCCTAAAGTCTGTCTTCTTTCTGGTCTAACTTCTAAAGGAACTTGGTATGTAGCTCCACCTATTCTTCTAGCTTTTACTTCAAGTAAAGGCATTACATTGTTCATAGCTTCTTCAAAAACTTCCATCGGTTCCTTACCTGTTTTGTCTTGGATTATATCAAATGCATCATAACAAATTTTCTGAGCTAATCCTTTTTTACCATCATACATTAAGTTATTTATTAATTTAGTAAGAACCTTGCTATTGTACATTGGATCTGGTAATACATCCCTTTTTCCTATATATCCTTTTCTTGGCACTTTTCTTCCCTCCTTAACATTTAAAGATTTAAGTTCATCGGTACTCGATTAACTATAGTTAACCGCAAAGTGCTTTGACTTCTGCTAATTTATCTATGAAAAACATAATCTATATATAAACGCCGAAGACACAGCACTATTTTCAATCAACTTAATATAATTACCTAATTATTTTTGTTTTGGTTTTTTTGCACCATATTTAGATCTTGATTGCATTCTACTAGCAACCCCAGCTGAATCTAGTGCACCTCTAACTATGTGATATCTAACACCTGGTAAGTCCTTAACTCTTCCACCTCTTATAAGAACAACACTATGCTCTTGTAAGTTGTGTCCTACACCTGGTATATATGCTGATACTTCATAGCCATTAGTTAATCTAACTCTGGCAATTTTTCTTAGTGCTGAGTTAGGTTTTTTAGGTGTAGTAGTTTTAACTACTGTGCACACTCCTCTTCTTTGTGGACAATTCTTTAATGCTGGTGAGTCTGATTGTGCTTTAACTGTTTTTCTGCTTTTCCTTACTAATTGGTTAATAGTTGGCATATTTACACCTCCTCAATATTTTTTTAATTTATATAATTTTAGTTGTAAGCTATTCTTGTTCATGTAAAACTACAGCAATAGTAGCTCCTACATCTATTCCGCAAAGTGTTCCTAATTCTTTCATAGTATCTACATAAACTATATTTTCTAGGGTTCTTCCGTCGGCTGCATCTTCTATCTGTTTTAAGATTTTTCCGTCACAATCCTTAGCTAAATATATTTTTTTATCCATGTTATTTCTTATAGCTTTTATAGATTGCTTTAAACCCACAACTTTTTTACCTTCAAGTCTGTCGGTCATACTGGTTCCCCCTTAAATTGGTTTTTGGAAGACAAAAACTCATTATAATCAGCTTTGTCTCCCTATTCAAAACATACAGATGTATTTTATCACCTTATACTAATCCTGTCAATAAAATTAATTTTTATATTACTTAATTATTTTCTATTTCAATATCTTTTGCATCATCTTTTTCTGTACTTATTTTTATTGATCTGTATCTTGTCATTCCAGTTCCAGCTGGTATTAATTTACCAATTATTACATTCTCTTTTAGTCCTAATAATGGATCAACCTTACCCTTTATAGCAGCATCTGTTAAAACTCTAGTAGTTTCTTGGAATGATGCAGATGATAAGAATGAGTCTGTTGCTAATGCTGCTTTAGTTATTCCCAATAATGTAATTCTTCCTTTAGCTGGCTCTTTTCCTTCCTCTTGGGCCTTAGCATTTTCTTGTTGAAAGTCAAATATATCAACCATTGTTCCTGGTAAAAATTCTGTATCTCCTGAATCCTCTATTTTTACTTTTCTTGTCATTTGTCTTACTACGACCTCTAAATGTTTATCATTTATATCAACACCTTGAAGTCTATAAACTTTTTGAACTTCTGATAATAAGTAATTTTTAACACCATTTGGCCCTTTAATTCTTAAAACATCATGAGGGTTAACAGACCCTTCTGTTATTTCATCCCCAGCACTTATAACATCACCATTTGACACTTTTAATCTAGAACCAAAAGGTATATCATAACTTAATTCTTGATTTTCTCCAACAACTATAACTGTTCTCTTTTTCTTAGTCTCATCTATTTTTATAGTTCCACTAATTTCAGAAACTATTGCTAATCCTTTAGGTTTTCTTGCTTCAAATAATTCTTCTACTCTTGGAAGACCTTGTGTTATATCTGATCCAGCAACTCCACCTGTATGGAAAGTTCTCATTGTAAGTTGTGTTCCTGGTTCTCCTATACTTTGTGCTGCTATAATACCTACTGATTCTCCTATATTAATCTTTTCAGCTGTAGCCATGTTCATACCATAACACTTAGCACATACTCCATGTTTTGATTTACATGTAAATACAGACCTTATTTTTACTCTTTTAACGCCACTTTTTTCAACCTTATCAGCTTTTTCCCAATCTATATATTCTTCATTCTTAACTAATATTTCTCCTGTATTTGGATCGATTATGTCTTCTGCTGAATACCTACCAGTTAGTCTTTCTGATAGCGGCTCTATAATTTCATTTCCTTCTCTAATTTCAGATATTTCGAATCCTTCTTTGCTTCCACAATCTTCTTCTCTTACAATAACATCCTGACTTACATCTACCAATCTTCTTGTTAAATATCCAGAGTCAGCTGTTTTAAGAGCAGTATCTGCATTTCCTTTTCTAGCTCCATGAGTTGAAATAAAGTATTCTGATACATCCAATCCTTCTCTAAATGAGGCTCTTATAGGTAATTCTATAATTTTACCTGATGGATTGGCCATAAGTCCTCTCATTCCTGCTAGCTGCTTAATTTGGCTTTTAGATCCTCTTGCTCCAGAATCAGCCATCATAAATATCGGATTAAATCTATCTAGACCTTTCATTAACTCATCTGCAACTAAATCAGTAGTTTTAGTCCACTTTTCTATTACTCTTTCATATCTTTCATCTTCTGATATAAATCCTCTTCTGTACATCTTATCTATTTTGCTAACTTCTACATCAGTTTCATCCAAAAGTCTTTTTTTAGATTCTGGAACTACCATATCTGATGTAGATACCGTAATAGCACCAATAGTTGAATAATGATATCCTTTTTCTTTTATCTTATCTAACATTATGGATGTTTTAGTTGGTCCATGTTTCATATAGCATTTATTTATTAACTTTCCTAAAGAAGATTTGTTAATTAAAAAGTCTACTTCTAATTTAACTTTATTTTCAGGTATAGATCTATCAACAAATCCTAAATCCTGAGGTATGGATTCATTAAATATTAATTTTCCTGGTGTACAATCTATTATTCCAGAAACCTCTTCCCCATCTATTTCCTTTGATATTTTTACTTTAATAGATGCATGTATATCAACTTCTCCTAGTTGATAGGCCATAATAGCTTCCTCTGGTGATGAAAATACTCTTCCTTCACCTTTAGCATTTTCTTTATCTAAAGTTAAATAATATGATCCTAGTACCATATCTTGTGTAGGTACACAAACTGGCTTACCATCAGATGGTTTTAATATATTATGTGCTGCTAGCATCAAAAATCTTGCTTCTGCTTGTGCTTCTACTGATAATGGTACATGGACAGCCATTTGGTCTCCATCAAAGTCTGCATTATATGCTGTACATGCTAATGGGTGTAATTTTATAGCTCTACCTTCTACCAATACAGGTTGAAATGCCTGTATTCCCAATCTATGTAGAGTTGGAGCACGGTTTAGTAACACCGGATGGTCCGATATAACCTCTTCTAGAACATCCCATACCTCCGGCTGAACTCTTTCTACCATTCTTTTTGCACTTTTAATATTATGTGATAATCCACCTTGAACCAATTTTTTCATAACAAATGGCTTAAATAACTCCAATGCCATTTCCTTAGGAAGTCCACACTGATACATTTTCAATTCTGGTCCAACAACTATAACTGAACGCCCAGAATAATCTACACGCTTCCCAAGTAAATTTTGTCTAAACCTTCCTTGTTTTCCTTTTAACATATCTGATAATGATTTTAAAGGTCTATTTCCTGGTCCTGTGACTGGTCTACCTCTTCTTCCATTATCTATAAGAGCATCTACTGCCTCTTGTAACATCCTTTTTTCATTTCTCACTATAATATCTGGGGCACCTAAATCTAATAATTTTTTCAATCTATTATTTCTGTTTATTACTCTTCTATATAAATCATTTAAGTCTGAAGTAGCAAATCTTCCTCCATCTAGCTGAACCATTGGTCTTAGGTCTGGTGGTATAACTGGAATAACATCTATAATCATCCAATCTGGTTTATTACTAGATTTTCTAAATGATTCTACTGCTTCTAATCTTCTTATTAATCTTATTTTCTTTTGTCCTGTACTTGTTTTTAGAGCTTCCTTTAATTCTTTTGAAAGCTGATCTAGATCTATTTCTTCTAAAAGTTTTTTTATAGATTCAGCTCCCATTCCAGCTTCGAAACTTTCTTCTCCATAATTTTCAATAGCTTCTCTATATTCTTTTTCGTTTAGCAATTGCTTTTTTAATAATGGTGTTTCTTTTGGATCAATTACTATATAAGATGCAAAATAAAGTACTTTTTCTAGTGACCTTGGAGACATATCTAACATAAGTCCCATACGGGATGGTATGCCTTTGAAATACCATATATGTGATACAGGGGCAGCAAGCTCTATATGCCCCATTCTCTCACGTCTTACTTTAGATTTTGTTACTTCTACTCCACATCTATCACATACTATACCTTTGTATCTTACTCTTTTATATTTTCCACAGTGACATTCCCAGTCCTTTGTAGGTCCGAATATTCTCTCACAGAATAATCCATCTCTTTCTGGCTTTAATGTCCTATAATTTATAGTTTCTGGCTTTTTCACCTCACCTCTTGACCATTCCCTTATCATTTCTGGTGAAGCTAATCCTATTTGAAGTGCATCAAAATTATTTAATTCAAACAAGGGTATATCCTCCCTTCGAAAATTAATGTTCATCATTGAAATCATCTAGCTCTAATCCCTTAGTTAAGTCATCAAAATTTAAATCCTCATCATAATCTGGTTCTTTGTCTTCCTCTTCAGTTTCTACATAGTTATCATTTTGTTGTTTAGGCTCAATGTAATCCTCAGATCCTTCTATATTAACTTCTAATTCTACCATATCGTCATCTGATAATTCCTTTATAGCAATCTCTTCTTTATCATCATTAAGTACTTTTACATCAAGACACAATGCTTGTAGTTCCTTAATTAAAACTTTGAATGATTCAGGAACTCCTGGTTCTGGTATATTTTCACCTTTTACAATAGCTTCATAAGTTTTAACTCTACCCACGACATCATCTGATTTTACTGTAAGTATTTCTTGAAGTGTATGAGCAGCTCCATAAGCTTCTAGAGCCCAAACTTCCATCTCACCAAATCTTTGACCTCCAAATTGGGCCTTACCACCTAATGGTTGTTGTGTAACTAATGAATATGGACCAGTGGATCTTGCATGTATCTTGTCATCTACTAAATGGGCAAGTTTTAATATATACATATATCCAACTGTTACTCTATTATCAAAAGGTTCTCCTGTTCTTCCATCATATAATACAGTTTTTCCGTCACCTTCATAACCTGCTTTTTTCAAGCATTCTACTATTTCCGGTTCAGTAGCACCGTCAAATACTGGTGTAGCAACATGCCAACCTAATTTTGAAGCTGCTAACCCTAGGTGTACTTCTAATACCTGACCAATATTCATACGTGATGGAACTCCAAGAGGATTTAAACATATTTGTAGTGGTCTTCCATCTGGTAAAAATGGCATATCTTCTTCTGGCAATACTCTTGATATAACACCTTTATTTCCGTGTCTTCCTGCCATTTTATCTCCAACTGATATCTTTCTCTTTTGAGCTATATAACATCTTACTAATTTGTTCACACCAGGTGATAGTTCATCTCCATTTTCTCTTGTAAACACTTTAACATCTACAATTATTCCAGCTTCACCATGTGGAACTCTTAAAGAAGTATCTCTTACTTCCCTTGCTTTTTCTCCAAATATAGCTCTAAGCAATCTTTCCTCTGCTGTTAATTCTGTCTCTCCTTTAGGTGTAACTTTACCTACTAAAATATCTCCTGATCTAACTTCTGCACCTATTCTAATTATTCCTCTTTCATCTATGTCTTTTAGAGCATCTTCACCTACATTTGGTATATCTCTAGTAATTTCTTCAGGTCCTAGTTTAGTATCTCTAGCCTCAGCTTCATATTCTTCAATATGAATAGATGTAAATACATCTTCCCTTACTAGTTCTTCTGATATTAACATAGCATCTTCATAGTTATAACCTTCCCAAGTTATAAACCCTATTCTTATATTCTTACCTAATGCTATTTCTCCTAAATCTGTTGAAGGTCCATCTGCTAATACAGTTTTTGTGTCAACTTTGTCTCCTTTAGAAACCAATGGTTTTTGATTTATACATGTACCTTGATTGGATCTTTTAAACTTTAATAATTTATATTTATCTATCTCTCCATTACTATCAGGATTATCTTTTCTAATTCTTATTTCACTAGCGCTTACGTATGTAACTACTCCTGGATTTTTTGCTTTTGGCAAAACAGCAGAATCTACAGCTGCTTTATATTCTATTCCTGTACCAACAATTGGTGCTTCTGGTTTTAATAATGGAACTGCTTGACGTTGCATGTTAGATCCCATAAGTGCTCTACTAGCATCATCATTTTCTAGGAATGGAATCATCGCAGTAGCAACAGAAACTAATTGTCTAGGCGATACATCCATAAAATCAACTTCTTCTTTAGGTACGACTAATACATCTTCCTGGTCTCTTACTGTAATTTTATCATCTACAAAAGTCCCATCTTCATTCAGCATTTCATTTGCCTTAGCTATCAAATAATGATCCTCTTCATCTGCTGTCATATAAACTATCTCATTTGTTACAACACCTGTAGCTTTATCTACTCTTCTGTAAGCTGTTTCTATAAAGCCATACTCATTAACTCTTGCATAGGTAGCAAGTGAGTTAATAAGACCTATATTAGGTCCTTCTGGCGTTTCTATAGGACACATTCTACCATAGTGTGAATGGTGAACGTCTCTTACTTCAAATCCTGCTCTTTCTCTAGATAATCCACCTGGTCCTAAAGCAGATAATCTTCTCTTATGAGTTAATTCTGATAGTGGATTAGTCTGATCCATAAATTGCGAAAGTTGTGAGCTTCCGAAAAATTCCTTTATAGACGCTGTTACAGGTCTTATATTTATTAACGCTTGTGGTGTTATAGAATCTTGATCTTGAATAGTCATTCTTTCTTTAACTACTCTTTCCATTCTTGAAAGACCTATTCTAAATTGGTTTTGTAACAGTTCTCCTACAGATCTTAATCTTCTATTACCTAAATGATCTATATCATCTGTGTATCCTATACCATAAGGTAATCCTAATTCATAACTTATAGTGGACATAATATCATCTTTTATTATATGCTTTGGAATTAATACATTTATGTTCTTCTTTATTTGCTCTTTTATAGTTTCTTCATCACTATAATTATCAAGTATTTCTTTTAACGTAGGATAGTGTACATATTCCTTTATATTTAAATCATCTATATCAAATTTAACAAAGTTTTTTATATCAACAAAATTGTTTCCTATAGCTCTTACTACTTTGTCATCCAATTGAATATCGACAGAATTTATGCCAGAATTTTGTATCTCTATTGCTTTATCTCGGTCTATTTTTTCTCCCTGTTGAACTATTATTTCTCCTGTGGATGGATTTACTATATCTTGGGCTGAAATCTGATTTGCAATTCTTAAATGTAGCGCTAATTTTTTATTGAACTTATATCTTCCAACTCTGGATAAGTCATATCTTTTAGCATCGAAAAACAAAGATTCTATAAGAGACATAGCACTATCTACTGTTGGAGGCTCCCCTGGCCTTAATCTTTTATATATTTCTAACAAAGCCTCTTCTTTTGTCTTTGTATTATCTTTTTCTATTGAAGCTTTTAATCTTTCGTCTTCTCCAAAATAGTCTATAATCTCTAAGTCTGAACCATACTCTAATGCTCTAATTAATATAGAAATAGGTAACTTTCTAGTTTTATCTATTCTTACATAAATTATATCATTTGAGTCAGTCTCATACTCTAACCATGCACCTCTATTAGGGATAA
Organism: Clostridium cochlearium; assembly: GCF_900187165.1. Taxonomy (NCBI): domain Bacteria; kingdom Bacillati; phylum Bacillota; class Clostridia; order Eubacteriales; family Clostridiaceae; genus Clostridium; species Clostridium cochlearium. The sequence goes on from NZ_LT906477.1 coordinate 2,279,404, forward strand.
CTGTAGCTGAAAATAGCTGTTTCCCTGATTTATCTAAAGATACATCATAGTAAACTCCTGGAGATCTAACCAACTGGCTAACTATTACCCTTTCTGCACCGTTAATTATAAATGTTCCTTGTTCAGTCATAAGTGGAAAATCACCCATAAAAACATCTTGCTCTTTAATTTCTCCTGTTTCTTTGTTTATGAGCCTCACACTTACTTTTAACGGAGCCGCATAAGTAGCATCTCTCTCTTTACACTCTTCAACTGAATATTTTATATTTTCCATATCCAGTTTATACCCTACAAATTCAAGACTAAGGTTACCCGTATAATCTTGAATAGGGTTGATGTCATCAAATACTTCTTGAAGTCCTTCTTTCAAAAACCATTCATATGAATCTAATTGTACTTCAATTAAATTAGACATTTCACATACTTCTTTGATTTTTGAAAAACTCATTCTAGTTCTTTTTCCTACTTGGACAGGATGTACCATTAAACTTCACCCCTTGTATAAACTAAAAATACCCAAAACACATTTTGATGTTTATGGGATTTTATCTACTTTATTACATTATTATAACCTTTTATATATAATAAATTCATAATTTATGCTATATACATACTTATTTTATCATAATCAATGCAATTAATTATTTTATCATAATCATATACCCTTGTCAATATGTAATTTGACTTGTTTTATTAATTAAAAAAGAGGTACTCATTTTTAAGTACCTCTTTTATGTAATTTATTCTATTACTTTAATTCTACAGTTGCTCCAACTTCTTCAAGTTTAGCTTTCATTTCTTCTGCTTCTTCTTTAGCAACGCCTTCTTTTAATGTCTTAGGAGCTCCATCAACTATTTCCTTAGCTTCTTTTAATCCTAATCCAGTAATTTCTCTAACTGCTTTTATAACTTTGATCTTTTGTGAACCTGCACTTGCTAATACAACTTCAAATTCTGATTTTTCTTCAGCTCCTGCTCCTGCAGCCCCTGCAGCTCCTGCTACAGCAACTGGTGCAGCTGCGCTTACTCCAAATTCTTCTTCACATGCTTCTACTAATTCATTTAATTCTAATACACTCATTTCTTTTATCGCTTGGATTATATCTTCCTTTGTCATTATTAAGCACCTCCAAAATTTCTTTCCTTTATTATTTTAAGCTTCTTCAGATTCTTTCTTTTCTTTAATAGCATTTATTAAATATGCAAAATTTGATACTGGAGCTTTGAAGCTTCCAAGAAGTTTTGCAATAAGAACGTCTCTTGGTGGAATTGCAGCTAATGCTTTAATTTTATTTTCATCATATACTTCTCCTTGAACCATTCCACCTTTTAGTTCAAGTTTCTTATGTTCTTTAGCAAAGTCATTTAAGATTCTTGCTGGAGCAGTTGGATCTTCATATCCAAAGGCTACTGAAATAGGACCTTGGAATAAATCAGTTATACCATCATATCCTAATTCTTTAGCTGCTAATATGCTTAAAGTATTTTTAAATACTTTGTATTCTACTCCTTCTTCTCTCATTTTCTTTCTTAATTCTGTAGCTTCTTCCACAGTTAGACCTTGATAATCAGCAAGTACAATACATTCAGCTTTTTCCATTTTTTCTTTTATTTCTGCTACTTTAGCTTCTTTTAATTGTCTATTTTTACTCACTGTGTGCCACCTCCTCACAGTTTATATATTCCCTGATAAAAAATTAAAGGTTCCTCCGTAGACATGGAGAAACCAATACTTCTTAAAAGTAATATATTGGAACCCTCGGTAGGTTGGATAATCCGTTATGCAAAATGCACCTACTGTCTACGGTATATTTTCTTTAATTCTATAAAAGGATATCAAATTTTAATGTTAATGTCAATATTAATCTAAAACTTTACTTGGATTTATTTTTACTCCTGGTCCCATTGTACTGGAAACAGATACTGATTTTAAGTATTGTCCTTTAGCTGCAGCTGGTTTTGCTTTTATGATAGCATCCATTAATACACGGAAGTTATCCTTTAATTTTTCTGCTCCAAAAGACTTTTTACCTATTACAACGTGAACTATAGAAGTTTTATCAACTCTATACTCAACTTTACCAGCTTTAATATCATTTAAAGCTTTAGATACATCAAAAGTAACTGTTCCTGACTTTGGATTTGGCATTAATCCTTTAGGTCCTAATACTCTTCCTAGTCTACCTACTACTCCCATCATATCAGGTGTAGCCACAACTACATCGTAGTCAAACCAGTTTTCTTTTTGAATCTTTTCTACTAATTCTTCTGCACCTACGTAATCTGCTCCTGCTTCTTCTGCTTCCTTTGCCTTTTCACCTTTTGCAAAAACTAGTACTTTAACCTTTTTTCCAGTACCATGTGGCAAAATTATTGCTCCTCTAACTTGTTGATCTGCATGTCTTGGATCTACTCCAAGTCTAACAGCCAAATCTATAGTTTCATCAAATTTAGCTTTTGATGTCTTAACAACAAGTTCCATAGCTTCTGCTGGAGTATATAAAGTACTTTTATCTATTAATTTTACGCTTTCAGCATAATTTTTTCCCATAATTTACCTCCTTTGTGGTTTTATCGGTTATTACCTCCCACTTATTTAGTAACTATTCTTCGACAGTTACACCCATACTTCTAGCTGTACCAGCTACCATTCTCATAGCAGCTTCTATTGAAGCAGCATTCAAATCTGGCATCTTCATTTCAGCAATTTCTTTTAGTTGATCTTTAGTAATTTTAGCAACCTTTGTCTTATTTGGAACACCAGAACCACTTTCTATACCAACAGCTTTCTTAATAAGAACTGCTGCTGGTGGTGTTTTTAATATGAAACTAAAGGATCTATCTTGATATACTGTAATTACTACTGGAATTATTAATCCAGCTTGTTTAGCTGTTTTTTCATTGAATTCCTTACAAAACGCCATAATATTAACACCATGTTGACCAAGAGCTGGACCTACTGGTGGTGCTGGACTTGCTTTTCCTGCAGCGAGTTGAAGTTTGATCATTCCTGTAACTTTTTTAGCCATGTATTTACACCTCCTATAAATGTGGTAATCGGATTAAATCCTCCCACTTAATAACAGATTGGTCTTTATTGTGGATCAATCTAGTTTCTGTATCTGATTAAAATCAAGTTCAACAGGTGTTTCCCTGCCAAACATGTTAACAAGTACTTTAGCTTTATGCTTATCTGGAAAAATTTCTTGTATAACTGCTGGAAAGTTTTCTAATGGTCCTGTGGTTACTTTAACACTTTCTCCAATTTCTATATCTAATTCTATTACTTCATCTGTTATTCCCATAGATTCAACCTCTGCCTCAGTTAATGGAACTGGTTTTGAGCCTGGTCCAACAAAACCAGTAACTCCTCTTGTATTTCTAACCACATACCACGAATCATCTGTCATAAGCATTTTAATTAAAACATATCCTGGGAATACTTTTTTTAACGCAACCTTCTTTTTACCATCTTTAATTTCAACTTGTTCTTCCATTGGAACTCTTATATCATGTATCCAATCTTGTAAATTTCTATTTTCAATGGTTTTTTCCAGATTAGCTTTAACTTTATTTTCATACCCTGAATAAGTATGAACTACATACCATCTTGCTTTATCTGACATATTTTAAGGGACGGGAATCTTCTCTCGACCCCCTACCTCCTTTATATATTTATTATTTATCAAATTACAACTTTTTTATCCATATATAATTTTTGTTAATTTAGCAAATCCAAAATCTATAACTCCTATAGCTACCATATATATGAAACAAAAGGTTAACGTAATTAAAATAGATTTTTTAACTTCATTTTTAGGTGCCCAAGTAATTCTCTTAAATTCTCCTCTTAAGCCCTTAAAAAACTCAACTATTCCACCAGATTTTTTTTCTTGAGTTACATTGTTTTTTCCCTTGTTCTTTGAACTATCATCCATACATTTCACATCCCTGAATATATTCCAGTTTCATTATGTAACTATTTAGTTTCTTTATGAATAGTATGTTTTTGGCAGAATTTACAATATTTTTTCATTTCTAATCTATCTGGGTCATTTTTTTTATTTTTCATTGAATTGTAGTTTCTTTGCTTGCATTCTGTACATGCTAAGGTTATTTTTGTTCTCAATCTCTACACCTCCTGGATCCTACACTAACTTTATATATAAAAACTCACAGAGATATTCATATATCATTTGAGCATTACCTAAATAATTTAACACAATTAATTTTATATGTCAATATTTTTAATTACGCTTTTTATACTTATTAAATAGGACCGGTCTTTTAAACCTAGTCCTATTTAAAAGTTATATTTATGAACTTGAAGGATTTATTAATCAATTATTTCAGAAACAACTCCTGAACCAACTGTTCTTCCACCTTCTCTAATAGCAAATCTTAATCCTTCATCCATTGCTACTCTTGTTATTAATTCTACCTTCATGTCTATGTGGTCTCCTGGCATTACCATTTCTACTCCTTCTGGTAGTGCTATTGAACCTGTTACATCTGTTGTTCTAAAGTAGAATTGTGGTCTATATCCATTAAAGAATGGAGTATGTCTTCCTCCTTCTTCTTTCTTTAATACGTATACTTGACCTGTAAAGCTCTTATGTGGTTTTACTGTTCCTGGTGCTGCTAATACTTGACCTCTTTCGATATCATCTCTTTGGATACCTCTTAATAGTGCTCCAATGTTATCTCCTGCTTGTGCTTCATCTAATAATTTTCTAAACATTTCTATTCCTGTGATTACTGTCTTCTTGTTTTCATCACTTAATCCTACGATTTCTACTTCGTCTCCTACTTTTAAAACTCCTCTTTCTACTCTTCCTGTTGCAACTGTTCCTCTTCCTGTTATTGTGAAGATATCTTCTACTGGCATTAAGAATGGCTTATCTGTTGCTCTTTCTGGTGTTGGTATATATTCATCTACTGCTGCCATTAAATCCATTATGCATTTTGTTGCTTCATCATCATCTGGATTTTCTAATGCTTTTAATGCGGATCCTACTACGATTGGTGCATCGTCTCCTGGGAATCCGTATTCGTTCATTAATTCTCTTACTTCCATTTCTACTAATTCGATTAATTCTTCGTCGTCTACTTGGTCTGCTTTATTTAAGAATACTACTATATATTCAACTCCAACTCTGGATGCTAGTAGTATATGTTCTCTTGTTTGTGGCATTGGACCATCTGCTGCACTTACTACTAGGATTGCTCCATCCATTTGTGCTGCTCCTGTTATCATGTTCTTTACATAGTCAGCGTGTCCTGGACAGTCTACGTGAGCATAGTGTCTGTTTTCTGTTTCATATTCTACGTGGGATGTGCTTATTGTTATTCCTCTTTCTTTTTCTTCTGGTGCCTTATCTATTTCGTCATATTTGAATGCTTTCGCAAATCCCTTATGTCCTAATATTGTTGTTATTGCTGCTGTTAATGTTGTCTTTCCGTGGTCTACGTGACCTATTGTTCCTATATTTACGTGTGGTTTACTTCTTTCAAATTTTTCTTTTGCCATTTTTTATTCCTCCCTTTATTTAAAAATAATAAGTAAACTTACCCTGGTGTGTTGTATTCCCATAATAATATTTGGAGCCCATGACCGGGATTGAACCGGTGACCTCCACCTTACCAAGGTGGCACTCTACCTACTGAGCTACATGGGCAATAAATCGTAATGTACTAATATTTATAAATAAATCATAAATATTGTTATACCGATTATTAATTTTAATATACTTATATTTATTTGTCAATGATTTTATCGTGAATTTAGAAATTTTTCAAGTTTTCTTTTTACTCTTTGAAGTGCATTATCTATAGACTTTGCATGCCTATCTAAATCACAGGCTATTTCCTGGTATGATTTACCATCTATATATGACATAAGTACTTCCATTTCTAGCGCAGATAAAACCTCTTCCATTTCATTTTGTATACATCCTATTTCTTCTCTACTTATAACTAGCTCTTCTGGATCAGATACTTTAGCTTCAGACAATACATCCATAAGTGTTCTGTCTGATTCATCATCATATATTGGCTTATTAAGAGATATATATGTATTTAATGGAATATGCTTTTGTCTAGTAGCTGTTTTTATAGCAGTAATAATTTGCCTTGTTATACATAACTCAGCAAAAGCCTTAAAGGATGCTAATCTATCTGCTCTAAAATCTCTTATGGCTTTATATAAACCTATCATTCCTTCCTGATAGATATCTTCTCTATCTGCACCAATTAAAAAGTAAGATTTTGCTTTAGCTTTTACAAAATTTTTATATTTATTAATTAAATATTCTTGGGCTCTTACATTTCCTTCTTTAGCTTCTAATACTACTTCTTCGTCTAACATATTTTTAAAGGTTATTTTATTTTGTTTATTAACCCCTTTGCCCACAGTATCCCCCCCTAAAATCCCTCATTACAAGTTAAATTATAACGTACATCTCTTTTACACGTCAAGGGATTTTAGCTATTTTTCCGAATTTTTAGAAGTTTTTCCAAAATTTCTCCTTCTACTCTATCTTCTATGGAATCTTTCTTAATAATTGTATTAATTTCTATTTTATTTTTTATTTTATTCTCTACTGCTTTTATTTCATGATAAAATTCCAAAGAGGACATACGAATTGCTCCTCTTTGGAAAATTATTTGTTGCTCCATAGAGTCAGAAGTAACAACACATACATCTCTCTTCCTACCAATATTATTAACCTTTTTCTCTATGTAACTATCTGCTGTTTCACCTTCTTTAGTAAAAACTATTACTAAATTTTCACCATGACGTTCCTTTTTTTCAATACTTTTGTCAACCATATGAGCATCAAATACCAATACAATCTTATATCCTTTATAAGTAGAATAATTTTGTAAAATTTCTGCAAGCTTTTTTCTGGAAGATTCTAAACTATAGTCTTTTATTTCTTTTAAGTCGGGCCAACTGTTTATAACATTATATCCATCAACAAATATCGTCTTCACATTTAATCCCCTTGAAGCCTTTGTCTTGATATTTCATACATTGCTATTCCCCCTGCCACAGATGCATTAAGAGAATTTATTTGTCCACTCATAGGTATTTTTATCAATACATCGCACTTTTCTTTTGTAAGTTTTGATATACCTTTACCTTCACTACCTATTACCAAGGCTATAGGCCCTTTGAGATTTTCTGAATATATATACCTATCTGTCTCCATATCAGCACCATATATCCATATATTATTTTCCTTCAAAAAGTCTATAGTATTATTTATATTGTTTACTTTTGCTATTTTAACATGTTCTACTGCCCCAACAGAGGACTTGTAAACTATAGGTGTAACTCCTACACTTCTTCTTTTAGGAATTATTATTCCATGTACCCCAAAAACCTCTGCTGTTCTAATTATTGCACCAAAATTATGTGGATCTTGAATTTCATCCAGTATTAATATAAATGGAGCTTTTTCTTTCGAAGATTCTAATATTTCCTCAACAGAATAATATTTATAAGGAGTAGTATATGCAGCTACTCCTTGATGGTTTTCACCTTCAGATATTTCATCTAGTTTTTTCTTATCTACGTTCTTTATAGGAATTCCTTTTTCTTTAGCTAAACTAATAATTTTATTTATGATCCCTTTATTATTTCCTTTAGATATCAATATACTTTCTAATGTTTTATTTGACTCTAAAGCTTCTATTACTGCATTCCTTCCTATAATTAAATCTTCTCTCATAACTTCAACCTCTTTTATAAATATATTTTTTTCATTTCAGTTACTTTTCCACAACTCATAGCTCCCTCTGGACAGTTACCATTTATACAAGATGGACCAGAATATTTAAATAAATTAGGAGCTACTTTTCTAACTTCCAATAGCATTTGATTGGCTAAATTTCTAATCTCCCATTGAGCTCGTGTACAACATCTATGTCTAAAAAAGTTCATTAATGTTCTGGCATTCATTGTAAATATTATTTTTGTTTCACAAGCATTAGGAAATACATATCTTGCATCTTCTATGGCTTTTTTCTCCGCCTGCTTTTTCTTCATTCCTTCTAAAATGTATTTTTCTTGTAAAATATTAGCTAGCTTATCATATGCTTTTTGGCTGTTTTCCATAGCTTCTATAAATATGCTTCTAGTATTATCATCTTTATCAATTTCAGGAGGAATGATATATTGAAATTGATCCAATTTCACATATCTCTGACTTTGTTGTGAATAGGATGCTATTCTGTGTCTAACTAGTTGATGTGTTAAACTTCTTGATACACCTTCTGCAGCAAACGTAAATGAAACATGCTCTATGGGAGATTCATGTCCATAAGACATAAGCATATCTAAAAACTTACTTACTTTTTCCTCATTTAAATCCTTTGACATTTCTTCTAATCCTACCGGACTATAACATAATTTAGCCGCTGCTGCTACTACTTTTTCTGGATTAGGTGTATATTCTAATAATTTAACTTTTAACTCCATTGTTTTCCCCCTTATTTTGTAAGCTTTCTTCATATAAATTTATTACTAATTTCATTATTTCCTCTAATCTTTCATTTTCATTTAATAAATATAAATATCCTATAACTGCTTCAAATCCTGTAGCCATTCTATAATCCTGAATACATGCATTTTTAGCTGCTGTATTAGATTTTGTATTTCTTCCCCTCTTAAATATTCTAATTTCTTCTTCATTTAAATATTCTTGAATCTCTTTTATAAAATAACTCTGTGCATTAGCTTTAACAAATTGTATGGTTTTTTTGTGGAGCTTATTTACACATGTATCTTTATTTCTAGATACAATATAAGTTCGTATAAATATTTCATATACAGCATCTCCTATATATGCAAGAACTAAGGGATTCATCTGTTTTACATCTTGTTTTGTGAATTCTTCTCCCAAAAAATATTCTCTCATTAAAAACCTATCTCCAATCCACCATAATTATATTCTTTTCCATCTTACTCCTTGTGGTGTATCCTCTAGTAAAATTCCTCTTTCTTTTAATTTATCTCTTATTTCATCTGCTAAAGCCCAATTTTTTTCTTTTCTAGCTTCTTCTCTTTTATTTATTAATTCTTGAATTTCATCTTCAACATCTTCTTCTGTTGACTTTTGAAGTATACCTAAAGGTCCTCCTAATTCTCTTATAATTGATAAAGCATAATCAATTATTTCTTTAGAAGAATCAGATTTAATATTGATATTAATATCTTTTATCATGTCAAATATTACAGCAATAGCATCTGCAGTATTAAAATCATCATCCATTTTTTCTATATATTTTTGTCTGTATTCATCTAGTCTTTTGATGTATTCTTTTTCCTCTTCATTTAACTCATTTCTTTTTACTTCATTGGACAAGTTTTCCAAATTATAAATAGCATTGTATAATCTTTCTAGCGCTGATTTAGCAGACTGTAACAATTCTTCACTAAAATTTAGTTGTGCTCTATAATGGGCTGATAACATAAATAATCTTACTACATCAGCATCATATTTTTCTAATATTTCTCTTGCAGTAAAAAAGTTATTTAATGATTTAGACATCTTTTTATTATCTATATTTAAGAAAGCAGAATGCATCCAATATTTTGCAAATGGCTTTCCTGTTCTACACTCACTTTGAGCAATCTCATTTTCATGATGAGGAAAAATTAAATCGTATCCTCCTGCATGTATATCTATTGTATCTCCTAACAAATTGTGAGCCATGCAAGAACATTCTATATGCCATCCTGGTCTTCCCATACCCCATGGACTTTCCCATGCAGGTTCACCCGGTTTTTGCTTTTTCCAAATAGCAAAGTCCATAGCGTCTTTTTTTCTTTCATCTACATTGATTCTAGCACCTGCTTGCAAATCTTCTAAATTTTGTCCTGATAGTTTACCATATTCGCTAAATTTTTTAGTATGGAAATATACATCTCCATCTACTTCATAAGCATATCCCCTATCTACTAAATCTTTAACAAACTGTATTATTTCTTCCATAAATTCAGTAGCTCTTGGATTTACGGTAGCTCTTTCTATATTTAAAGCATCCGCGTCTTTATAATATTCTTTTATAAATCTTTCTCCTAATTCTTTAACAGTTATACCTTCATCGTTGGCTCTATTTATCATTTTATCGTCTATATCTGTAAAGTTCTGTACAAATTTAACTTTATATCCTCTATATTCTAAATATCTTCTTACCGTATCAAAAACTATAAAAGTTCTTCCGTTTCCTATATGGAAAAAATTGTATACTGTGGGACCACAAACATACATATTAACTTCTCCAGGTTTTAAAGGGACAAATTCTTCTTTTTGTCTGGTTAAAGTATTATATAATTTCATCTTTTAATCCTCCTACTATGATAATATTTCTAATCTATATCCTTTTTTTGTTAAATTATCTATAAGTTCTTTTGACTGTTCTACTGTCTGAAGTTCGATTTCAAACATAACATTTACATAGTCCAATCCTTTTTTATTCCAATTAGTATCTTGTCTTAATTTTACTACATTACCTCCCATAGATACTATCTCATTAATTATACCGCTTAATTGCCCTACCCTATCTTTAATTTCTACTAAAAATCTTAATCTTCTTTTAAGTCTTATAAGTTCTCTATCTATTATCTTAGAAACCGTTGCTATATCAATATTTCCTCCACTTATAAGTGAGACTATATTTTTACCCTTTATATTTATTTTGTCGCTTAGTATAGCTGCCATAGCAGCTGCCCCAGCACCTTCTGCTAAAAGTTTTCCTCTTTCTAATAAACAAAATACACTGTATGCAATTTCATCTTCTGAAACAGTTACTATGTCATCTACATATTTACTCATATATTCAAATGTTATTTTTCCTGGAGTACTAACAGATATACCATCTGCCAATGATTTAACTCCAGGTAATGTTACAATTTTCCCCTTATCTAAGGATTCTTTTGAGGAAGCTATAATAGATGGTTGCACTCCTATTATTTTAACACTTGGTTTAATAGACTTTGCCGCTAGTGCTATTCCCGATATTAAACCGCCTCCACCTACTGGTACTACTATAGCATCTACATTATCTATATCTTCTAGTATTTCCAATCCTATAGTTCCCTGTCCTGCTATAACCTGCTCATCATCAAAGGGATGTATAAATGTATATCCATTTTCTTTTTGTGTTTGCAATGCTTTTATATAGCATTCATCATATACTTCTCCACATTGAATTACATTAGCACCATATCCTTTTGTAGCATTTACTTTAGCTAATGGTGCTGTTGCTGGCATAACTATAGTAGAATTTATACCAAAAGCAGATGCTGCATAGGCAACACCTTGTGCATGATTACCTGCTGACGATGCTATAACTCCTTTTTTTCTTTCTTCTTCACTAAGACTTACTATTTTATTATAAGCTCCTCTTAATTTAAAAGCACCTGTCTTTTGTTTATTTTCACACTTAATATAAACATTATATCCAGTCAATTTTGTAAAAGTTGATGAATACACTAGTGGTGTCCTTCTTACAACCTCTTTAATATTATTTTGTGCCTGTTTTACATCATCAAGTCTTAATTTCATAGTCATAGCTTCCCCTCCTAATAATTGAAAATATTCTGTTAACTATATTTTACAATTTTAGGCTGCTCTTTTCAAATTCTTCTTTAATTTTATTATAAACTTCTTCTATATCTAATATTTGTAAATCTTCTTCTCTTCTAAGTTTATATTCTACTTTTCCTTCTTTAATCTTTTTACCTACAGTTATTCTAATTGGTATACCTATTAAATCAGCATCCTTAAATTTAACACCAGGTCTTTCTTTTCTATCGTCAAGTAATACTTCTACTCCCATGTCTTTTAATTTATTGTATATTTCTTCAGCAACTTTCATTTGTTCTTCATCTTTAGTTATAACTGGTATTACTATAACATGATATGGGGCTATTGATAACGGCCATACTATTCCATTTTCATCATGGTTTTGTTCTATAGCTGCTGCCATAGTTCTACTTACTCCTATACCATAACATCCCATAACAAGAGGCTTATTTTCACCTTTTTCATCTAAGAAATTAGCTCCCATAGCTTCAGAATATTTAGTTCCTAACTTAAATATATGGCCTACTTCAATTCCTCTAGCTATTTCTATATTTCCGCCACAAATAGGACATTTATCTCCTTGAATTACCTTTCTGTAGTCCCCTACAGTGCCTTCAAAATCTCTTTTGTAATTTGCATTTTTATAATGATATCCTGTTTCATTTGCACCAATTACAAAATTGTACATGTGAGTTACTTCTTCATCTACTAATAGGCAATCAACATTTATCCCAATAGGTCCTGCAAATCCAACTTCAGAACTGGTAGCTTTTTTTATAGTTTCTTCATCTGCCATTTCAAAATTTACAACTCCACCTAAAGCATTTATTACTTTTACTTCATTTGCTTCTCTATCTCCTCTAATCATTACAGCAACTACTTTATCATCTACTTTGTAAATAAGAGTTTTTACAAGCTTTGCTGGACTTATATTTAAGAAATTAATAAGTTGATCTATAGTTTTTACATTTGGTGTTTCTATTTTAGTTAATTCCAATAATTCTTCTTCATCAAATTCACCTGATATGGCTGGAGCTTTTTCTATATTTGCACCATACCCGCAAGAATCACAAAAAGCTATTTCATCTTCTCCTATTTCTGATTTAACCATAAATTCTGCAGAACCTGATCCCCCCATAGCTCCTGAATCTGCTTCTACACAATTACATTCAAGACCACATCTTTTGAAAATGTTATGATATGCTTCATACATCTTTTTATAAGATATATCTAATGATTCATAATCTTTATCAAAACTATATGCATCTTTCATTATAAATTCTCTAGACCTCATTACTCCAAATCTAGGTCTTCTTTCATCTCTGTATTTAGTTTGTATTTGATATAAATTTAATGGTAATTGCTTATAAGAATTTATTTCATTTCTAGCTATGTCTGTAAAAACTTCTTCATGAGTTGGTCCAAGGCAAAATTCTCTATTATTTCTATCTTGTAGACGGAACATTTCTGGTCCAAAAACATCCCATCTTCCTGATTCCTTCCACAATTCTGAAGGTAATAGAGCTGATGCTAAAAACTCTTGTGCTCCAGTCTTATCCATTTCTTCTCTAACAATATCTTCTATTTTTTTTAAAACTCGTAGTCCAAATGGCATAAAATTATATACCCCTGATGCCATTTTTCTCATCATTCCAGCTCTAAGCATAAGCTTATGACTTGGAATTTCTGCTTCTGCTGGTACTTCTCTTAATGTGCTTATAAGCATGTTTGATAATCTCATAAAATTTCCTCCTCTTAGTGTTATATGTATGATATATTATTCTAATTTTAAATATAAAAAACTCGCCCTTATTTTAGGGCGAGAATATCGCGGTACCACCTAATTTTTACTTAATCTGATATCGGCTATTACACCGGTAGTTTTCACTACAGACTCTAAAGTAGGTTCAAAACTTATGAAAATCTCTCAGCCAAAGGATTTTCTCTCTGTATGGCAGTTTCTACTATTCTTTGTCATCGCCACTTTATATATAATCTTTTAAAATCAATTATATACTATATTACTATATATATTTATGTCAAGTTGTTTTTAAGATTATTGAGGTTCTTTACAATCTCTTTAGCAAATATTAGATCCTCTTTTGTTGTTATCTTTATATTGGTGTATTCACCGTCATATATAAATACCTTATGTCCTAAATATTCCATTAAAGATGTATCATCTGTAATATTTATATTTTTATCAATATTTTGATTATGTCCTTCCCATATAAGTTTATATTTAAAACTTTGAGGTGTTTGAATACTTATTAAAGAGTCTCTATTTAAACTTCCTTTTATAAAACCTAATTCATCTTTAACTTTTATAGTATCCTTAGGAGGTACTGCACAAGTACATGCACCATATGTATTGGCATACTTTATTCCTTCAGAAATTAAATTGTGATTTATAAAAGGTCTAGCTCCATCGTGAATAACTACTATATCTGAATTCTTTATGGCTTTTAAACCATTTAATACGGATTTTTTCTAGTATTCCCACCTGCTACTACTTTTTTTACTTTTTTAATATTATTAGATTTTATAATATACTCAACTTTTTTAATTTCATTTTCAGCCGCTACTATAACTATTTCATGTATATCTGGATGATTCTCAAAACACTCTATACTATATTGTATTATAGGCTTTTTTTCTACTTCCATAAATACCTTATTTGTTTTTAATCCCATCCTTCTTCCTTTTCCCGCCGCTACAATTATTGCTCCATTTCTACTCAACTTTTATGCTCCTTTAAATTTTATTCTAATCATCTTGAGTCTTTTGTCTTGCAAATATCATTCTGCCTGCAGCCGTCTGTAATACTGAAGTAACAATAGCTTCTATTTCTTCTCCTATGAACTTTTTACCACCTTCTACTACTATCATAGTTCCATCATCTAAGTAAGCCACACCTTGCCCAGACTCTTTTCCATCCTTTACTATAAATAACTTCATAGTTTCACCTGGTAAAACTACTGGTTTTACTGCATTAGCAAGTTCATTTATATTTAATACAGGTACACCTTGAAATTCTGCTACTTTATTTAAATTATAATCGTTAGTTATAACTTTTCCATTAAGATTTTGTGCTAACTTCAATAATTTACTATCAACCTCAGGTATATCTGGAAAATCCTTTTCGTATATTTTAACTTTTATACTAAGCTCTTTTTGGATTTTATTTAATACATCTAAACCTCTTCTACCTCTATTCCTTTTTAATCCATCTGATGAGTCTGCTATATGCCTTAATTCTTGTAGTACAAAATTTGGTATTACTAAAGTTCCCTCTATGAAACCTGTTTGGCATATGTCAAATATTCTTCCATCTATGATTACAGATGTGTCTAAAACCTTAGCATCTCCTTTATTATTTTTTACTTTTTTATCTTTTGATGTATTAGCTGACTTTTTAAATATGTTATTCACAAGATACAAAATATCTTCCTTTTTCTTTAAGGCAATATTAGCTCCTAAAGCGGCCATAACCAAAGCCATAGCAACAGCTAATATTACTCCAACTACTGGTATTTTAGATAATAAGTTTACAAATAGAGCTGATAATATAAGTCCTAAAATAGCTCCAAATCCACCTATTAATACGTCATTAGTTGGGACCTTCTGAATACTTTTTTCAATATACTCCATAAACTTAGTAACTCCTAAAATCATCCAAGGGGATATTATAAATAGTATGAATCCGAAAAATAAAGTTGACATAATAAGAAATAGTGCTGTTTTAACTGGACTTTCTTTGATATAGTTTATATATGAAAAAATACTTGAATTTAAAGCAAGCTTACCTAGTATATTTCCTATAATAAGTCCTATTATAGTAAATAATCCTCTTAATACTTTCTTTAACAATATTTCTTCACCTCCTAATTTAGTTCGTTTTAGTATATTATTATAATTAATATATAGTAATCACATATTTTTTTCAATAAGTGTTACATTTAATTAATGTTTTATTAATTATTTAAAACGGAATAAATTACTCACCCCCTATAATTATAACCCGTTTTAAGTTATTATTATCATATAAACATAAATATTTAACATTTTTTTTAGATTTACTTAATATTTATAGATTTATCAATTAAGAATATATTTATTTTATAATTAAGGAGTGGAAACAAATGAAAGATTTAATTTTTGATAGTTTTCAAAGTGCTGTTGATGAATCCTTATTAAGACATAAAAGTATTTTAGATATAATTTCCAAATTACAAGAATCTGAAAGCAGAATAAATAGAGCAGTAATAAAATCTGTAACATCTTGTGGCTGTATAAAAATTAATGCTCATAAGCAAGAAATTCCCTATGAAATTAATAGTATAAATGATCTTACCACAGAGTTTAAAAGTCATTTAGAGGGTGAATTATGTCCTAATTGTAAAGAAATTATAGATAGAGAAATAGGAAATAACCTATTTTATTTAACTTCTCTTTGCAATTCTTTAAATTTAAATTTATATGATATTTTTATAAAAGAATATAATGCAATAAATATATTGGGAACTTATAGATTGAGATAATTAAAGATAGAGGAGTAAAATATTAAAATATTTTACTCCTCTATCTAGTAACTATATTCTTATCTATATTTACCTGTTCCTTTAATCTTCTTAACCCATTTTTAATAGCTTTTGCTCTAGCCTCTCCTATACCTTCAACTTTGTCTAGTTGTTCATAGGATGCTTCCATTACAGCTTTTAATTCTTTAAAATTTTTAACTAAATTGTCTATTACATTGGAAGGAATTCTCGGTATTCTATTTAGCATTCTATAACCCCTTGGTGATATAAATGTATCCACTAGAGGTACTCCTGTGTAACCTAATATTTTTGATATTTGATCAAGATTTATCAACTCTTCTGATGACATTGATTGTATTTGATCATAAACTTCATTATAATCCATATATGTTTCACAATAATCTCTTATTAATAATATCTCGTCTTCTTCAACATACCTTACAAGTTCATTTAGCTGCATAGATATAAGTCTTCCTTCATTTCCTAGCTCACATATATATCTTTCCATTTCCCATACAATTCTCATCACCATTTCTGTCCTTTGTATAGCTGTCATTACATCAAATAATGTTACTAAATCTCTAAATTCTAATACATTTAAATTATTGACTACTCCATCTAATACAGCTACATATTTTTCTAAAGTCTGTAATGCCTGATTTGCTTTTCCTAATATAACACTGCTATCTCTTAAAACATATTTTATATTATTTTTATATATAGTTATTATATTACGTCTTTGTGATATTGCAATCACTATATTTCCCGTTTGCTTAGCTATTCTATCTGCAGTTCTATGTCTTGTTCCTGTTTCAAAAGTTGGTACTGATGGATCTGGCATAAGTTGTGCATTAGCTCTTATTATTCTTTTTACATCTCCACTTAGTATTATAGCTCCATCCATTTTTGCTAATTCATATACATAAGAAGGGCTGTATTCTGCATCAATTTTAAATCCACCATCTACTATATCTAATATTTCCTGACTATCTCCAATTACTATTAATCCTCCAGTTTTTGCTCTTAATATATTTTCTAATCCATCTCTCAAAGGTGTTCCTGGAGCCATTATTCTCAATATATCCATTAACTCATTATCTTTTTGTAACCTCACTTTAACCACCCTATACTAAAATACTCTATTTATTGTTTCCCTTAAATATTGTGTTCCTATAATATTTATGCTTCTATCATCCTGTATGATTTTATCCTTATTTCTTGAAGGAATAATAAAATTTTTAAATCCCATCTTTTTGCCTTCATTTATTATTCTATCACAAAACATTACTGGTCTCACTTCTCCAGTTAATCCTATTTCGCCTACAACCAACATCTTATCTAATTTAGTCTCTATTCCCTTTACACTAGATATTAATGATAATGCTATACCTAAATCTGCAAAAGTTCCTTCTATATTGAGCCCACCAACAACATTTATATACACATCGAATTGATAAAATGGTATTTTTAATTTCTTTTCTAATACTGCCAAAATTAAATTTATCCTAGATGTTTCTACTCCTACTACTGTTCTTCTTGGCATAGGTGCATTTGTTTTTGTTACTAATGCTTGAACCTCTACTAATATAGGTCTACTTCCTTCCATTATTCCTATTATAGTTGAACCTTCTTTATTAAGACTTATATCTTCCAAAAAAACTTCTGATGGATTAGTTATTTCACTAAGTCCATTTTCCCTCATTTCAAACACACCAATTTCACTAGTGTTCCCAAATCTATTCTTAATTGTTCTAAGTATTCTAAATTCTTCTGTTCTTTCTCCTTCGAAAGATAGAACTGTATCTACCATATGTTCTAAAACTTTAGGGCCTGCTAATGCCCCTTGTTTCGTGACATGAGCTACTATAAAAAACGGTATGTTATTAGTTTTAGCTAACCTCATAATTGTATTTGCACATTCTCTAACTTGTGAAACACTTCCTGGTGCTGAAGATATTTCTGGATTGTATAAAGTTTGAATTGAATCTAATATTATAAATTTAGGTTTTAATTTATCAATATTGCCTAATATAACATTAATATCTGTTTCAGACAATATATATACTTCTTTACATAAAGCCTGTAATCTTTCTCCTCTTAGTCTTATTTGCTCTTGAGATTCCTCTCCTGATATGTATAATATCTTGCCATAATTTTTAGCTATATTATTGGCAGCTTGTAATAATAAAGTCGATTTTCCTATACCCGGATCACCTGATATAAGAGTTAAGGAACCTCTAACTATTCCTCCTCCTAGTACTCTATTTAACTCATTAATTCCCGTACTGATTCTTTCATATGTAATTGACTTTATATCTACTATGCTTTCCGAAGCATTACTATTCAAGTTATAACTAAACTTTTTATCTGCTTGTTTACTACTTTTTATCTCCTCAACCATACTATTCCAAGTATTACAATCTGGACACTTACCTAACCACTTGGGGGATTCATATCCACATTCTTGACATACAAAACAACTTTTTACTTTAGCCATACAATCCGCTCCTATAATAAATATATGTATAAAGTATAATTATACATTAATTTCTTTAATTCTGTTAGTACAAATAAGGAAGTTTTTAATGTTAAAAACTTCCTTATTTGTACTATATAAAAAATAATTTCATTTATATAAATTTAGCTGCTTCTTTATCTAAAATAACAGTACAATTAGGATGTAAATGTAATAATGAAGCTGGTAACTTAGTAGTTAATTGTCCTTTAATTAATTTTTTTGCTATCTCTGCTTTGCATTCCCCACTAATTAAAAGTATTATTTTTTTTGCCTTCATAATTGAACCAATTCCCATAGTTAGAGCCTCTGTAGGAACTTCTTCTTGTGAATTAAAAAACCTTGAATTATCTTTTATAGTCTTACTTTTCAATTTTGTTAAATGAGTAAACAAAATAAGCTCTTCTGAAGGTTCATTAAATGCTATGTGTCCGTTTCCTCCTATGCCTAATATTTGTAAATCTATACCACCTTTATTATCTATCTTTTTATCATATTCCATACACTCTTTTTCTATATTAGTTGCCATACCATTTAACAAAAATGTATTTTCCTTTTTAATATTAATATGATTAAAAAAAACATCATTCATAAAAAACTTATAGCTTTGTGGATGATCTTCAGGAAGACCTCTATACTCATCTAAGTTAAAAGACGTTACTTTAGAAAAATCAATTTTTCCTTCTTTATAAAACTCTATAAGTTTTTCATATGTCCCAACAGGCGTGCTTCCTGTTGCTAATCCCAGTACACAATTAGGTTTTTCTTTTACCAATTCTAATATATCTAGTGCAGCGGCTTTACTTAATTCATTATAATTATCCTTTATTAAAACTTTCATAAATACTACCTCTCTTCTCTTTAAAGTTAAGTATATAATAATTCATAGGTTCTTATTGAAAATTATAATATATCAATTTACACATGTCTACTAAGCATAGAAATAAAAAGCTATCTCTATAGTAAATATTGAGATAGCTTTTTATTTACAATTGAAATTATATTCTATTAAATATTAATTGTTCTTTATCTACTGACACTAAAACTTTATCCCCTTTTTCAATACTTCCTTTTAATATTTCTTCTGCTAATTTGTCTTCTACAGTTTTAGTAATAGTTCTTCTTAAAGGTCTAGCTCCATAAACTGTATCAAATCCTTCTTTAGCCAAAAACTTTTGTGATTTTTTATCGAAAGATATATCTATATTTTGACTCTTTAATCTTTCAGTAACAGAATCTAACATTAAGGAGACTATTTTCTCTAAATCTTCTTCTTTTAATTTATGGAATACAATAATATCATCTATTCTGTTTAAAAACTCTGGTCTAAAAGATCGTTTTAGCTCTTCCATTACATTTTCTTTCATTTGCTCATATTCACTTTCACTTTTATCATCATTTATAGCAAATCCTAATGTCTTTTGTTTTCTGATAGTTGATGCCCCTACATTTGACGTCATTATAATTATTGTATTCTTAAAATTTACAGTTTTGCCCTTTCCATCTGTAAGCCTTCCATCTTCTAATATCTGTAATAATATATTAAATACATCTGGATGAGCTTTTTCTATTTCATCAAATAATACTACTGAATAAGGATTTCTTCTCACTTTCTCTGTTAATTGACCACCTTCATCATATCCAACATATCCTGGAGGTGACCCTACTAATCTTGAAACAGCATGTTTTTCCATGTACTCTGACATATCTATTCTTATCATGCTATTTTCATCACCAAACATAGCTTCTGCCAAAGCTTTAGATAGTTCTGTCTTTCCAACTCCTGTTGGTCCTAAAAATATAAATGAACCTATAGGCCTATTAGGATCTTTTAATCCAACTCTTGCTCTTCTAACAGCTCTAGAGATAGACTTTACTGCTTCATTTTGTCCTATTACTCTATTGTGTAAAATTTCTTCTAATTTTAAAAGTCTTTCTGATTCCTTTTCAGTAAGTTTTCTAACAGGTATATTAGTCCACTTAGAAACCACAGCTGCTATTTCTGCCTCATCTACAGTTAATGTAGATACTTGCTTTTTAGTTTTCCAATCTGATTTTAAGTTTTCTAATTTATCTTTTAAATCTTTTTCATGATCTCTTAATTGTGCAGCTTTTTCAAAATCCTGTACTCTTATAGCGTCTTCTTTCTCTTTAGTTACCTTTTGTAAATTTTCTTCTAATTCTTTCATATCTGGAGGTGCTATCATATTCTCAATTCTTACTTTAGAAGCTGCCTCATCCATCAAATCAATGGCCTTATCTGGTAAATATCTTTCTGTTATATATCTATCTGATAAATTTACTGCTGCTTCAATAGCTTCATCTGTTATCTTTGCTCTATGATGTGCCTCATATTTATCTCTAAGTCCTTTTAATATAAGTATTGCTTCTTCTTTTGTCGGTTCTCCTACCATAATAGGTTGAAATCTTCTTTCTAGAGCCGCATCTTTCTCAATATGTTTTCTATATTCATCTATAGTAGTAGCCCCTATACATTGTATTTCACCTCTGGCTAAAGCAGGTTTTAATATATTTGATGCATCTATGGCTCCTTCCGCAGCCCCGGCACCTATAATTGTATGAATTTCATCTATAAATAAAATAACGTTCCCAGATTTCCTAATCTCTTCCATAACCTTTTTTAATCTATCTTCAAATTCACCCCTATATTTCGCACCTGCAATCATTGAAGATAAATCTAAAGTTACAACTCTTTTATCTTTTAAAATTTCTGGTATATTTCCTTCAACTATTTTCTGTGCTAATCCTTCTGCGATAGCTGTTTTTCCTACTCCCGGGTCCCCAATTAAACAAGGGTTATTCTTTGTTCGTCTACACAATATTTGTAATACTCTTTGGGTTTCTTTATCTCTACCTATTACAGGATCTAATTTGCCCTCCATTGCCATTTCCGTTAAATCTCTTCCAAACTCATTTAATGTTGGAGTACCTTGATCCTTTTTATTCATATCACTAGATCTATTAATATTTTGTTCTCCTGCTACATTCTCTAATAACTCTTTTCTTAATCTATTAAAATCAACTCCTAAATTACTTAATATAGTAAAGGCAATTCCTTCTGATTCCTTTATCAAAGCAAGTAAAATATGCTCTGGTGTTATAAAATTATGATTTAAATTTCTGGCCTCTAGTAAACTTATTTCTAACAATCTTTTTGTTCTTGGTGTCAATGGTATCTCATTACTATATAAATCTAATTCACCTTTTCCTTCATATTCTTCAATTAAGTTTTCTACGTCTTCTAATTCTACCCCCATATCATTCAATATATCTTTAGATATACCATCTTCTTTTAATATACCTAGTAATATATGTTCTGTTCCTACGTAACCATGTCTATAACTTCTAGCAAATTCTTGTGCAAAAACTAATACCTTTTGAGCTCTTTCATTAAATCTTCCAAATATCACTATTAATTCACCACCTTATAAATTATCTTTAATTATTATTTTTTAATTTTTTCTTAACAAGTTCAGCTCTTTTTATTTGTCTCATTTCTTTGGTAAGTTTAGAATTAAATGTACTTTGAAGCATTGCCGGTTGTATAGATACAATTAATTCATTTAGTAATTTTTTATCTACATCTTTAATTATATCCATTTCTACTCCTAATCTTACATAGGATAGTAGTTTCAAACATTCTTCACTATCAAGAAGAACAGCCGAATTAAGTATTCCCAATGCTCTATATACCTTATCTTCAATTTTATATTTATACATTTTCATCATTTTTTCTCTTGCTAAATTTTCTTGATTTATAATTTGATATACAACTGCCTTTAGGTTATTTATTATTTCTTCTTCACTTAAACCTAATGTGATTTGATTTGATACTTGAAATAAGTTCCCTACTGCTTTAGATCCTTCCCCATATATGCCTCTTATAGTCATACCAATTTGAGTAAGACCGCTAAATATATTATTTATTTCTCCATTCATTGTTAATACCGGTAAATGGATCATAACTGATGCTCTTAACCCTGTACCTATATTAGTTGGGCAAGCTGTCATGTATCCTAATTTTTCATCAAAATCATAATCTAATTTACTTTCTATCAAATCATCTACAAATTCCGCATATTTATATCCTTCTTCTAAATTAAGTCCAGCTGTAATACATTGTAACCTTATGTGATCCTCTTCATTTATCATTAAACTAGCTGTCTCATCTTTATTGGTTATAAAAGCTCCTTTTTCATTATTCACAATAAGCTTACTGCTAATTAAATATCTCTCTAAATAAGTAATTCTATCTAAAGGGTCCATTTCCCATAATCTATATACTTTACAATTTGATTCTTCACTCTGTAAAACATGTTCTATAGTTTCTACTATTTTTCTTCCTTCTTCAATAGATATTTTATGAGGATAAAGAAAATCACTTAAATTCCTTGCAAGTCTAATCCTACTGCTTAACACAATATCAGAATTATCCACTGATGTATGAATCCAGTTATTCATATATTCTCCTCCTAATTATCAATTATCTTTTTCTAATTCTTTTATCATATCTCTTAATTCTGCTGCTTTCTCATATTCTTCTTTTTCTACAACCTTTTTAAGTTTTTCTTTCAAATCTTGAATCTTATTTCTTTTAATAATATGTTTTCCAGCCCTTTTGGGAATTTTACCAGTATGAATTACATTTCCCTGCACTCTCTTTATTACTGGTTGAAAAGTGTTAATTAAGCTTTTGTAGCATTCATTACATCCAGCTAATCCTTTTTCCTTAAACTGTAAATAGCTATTACCACACTTTTTACAAGTTTCTGTATCTACACTTGTCTTTTCTGATATTCCATTCATATAATCCATTAATCCACTTAGTAAATTTTGAAATGTATAAGGAGAAACAAATTCACTTTCTCCTATACTAGAATATATATCTCCCATTTCACTTGCACATTTATTACATACATTTAATTCTTGTTTTTCACCATTAATTACTTTAGTTATATGAACATTTGCATTATTTTTTTTACATCTTTCACATAGCATAAGTATCCCTCCTGAGATATCATCTATATAAATAATTATACCATATATGTAATTATTTATGATAATAAAACAAATAACATATTTTTTAATATGTTTGCTCTTATTTCATTTTTTCCTTCAGGTATAATATCTAAAGTTCTATCATTTATAGCAACTTTTATAAGCTTAGCAACCTTCTCATCAATTACATCTGCTTCTAAAAGACTTTCTACTAAGCTACATGCATTATGGAAAGTTATACTGTTGCTTATTTCCTTATTTAACATGTTAAATAAGGATTCGTTCTCATCAAATCCAATATGTCTAATTATTATATATCCTCCACCGCCACGTCTACTTTCTATATAATATCCTTTATCTGCTGTAAATCTTGTGTTTAAAACATAATTAATCTGTGCAGGAGCACATCTAAATTGTTGTGCTAACTCATTTCTTTGAATTTGTAATTCTTTTTCTTCATTGCTCATTAACATTTCTTTTATAAAATCTTCTATTATATCACTTAACCTTGCCATAAGCACACCTTCCTGACTTTGTCTATCTTTGACCTTAATATAATCATAATATTTTTTAGTATATTATTCAATAGGTAGTTTAAAACATATTTAATCATTATATTGATTTATTTAATATTATCTCGTAATAGCTCTGTATTTATCTAATCAACAATGAATAATGAACAATAATTGTTCATTATTCTATTCCATCCAAATGTGATATATCCGCATTTAATAGTATTTTTACATTTGATTCTTCTATTTCTACTTTTGTCAAACTTGTAGGGTTTATATGTGGTTCTCCCCAAAAATTATCTATAGTTAAATCTTCTATATAATTCATAATAGCTTTCAATGTTATAGCATGAGTTACTATAAGAATAGTTTTATTTTTATGTTTTTTTATAATTTCATCTAAAAAATCCTTCACTCTATTTCTAAGTTGTAAAAAAGTTTCTCCTTCTACAGATTTATATAATTTAGGATTATTCCAAAAATTATATATTTCTTCTTTATAATCGCTATCTATAACATAATGTTCTATACCTTCCCACTTTCCCAATTTTATCTCTTTTAGTCTCTCATCACATAAAATAGATATATCTCTTTGTCCTCTAATTATTTTAGCTGTTTTAAGAGCTCTTCCTAAGGGGCTAGAATAAATTATGTCTATATTGTCATCTTCTAATCGCTTTCCTAATCTTTTTGCTTGTTTTAATCCTAACTGTGTCAAAGGCGAATCCTTCCATCCTTGCATTTTCCTTTGTGTATTCCATATTGTTTGTCCATGTCTAGTTATATATAATATTGTACCCATTTCCATCCTCCAATAAGTTTAAGTTATATTTTTTATTATAACATAAAATGCCATGTAATCTAATTTCTCTTATTAGCATATATATATCCATTTCCATCTTTATCTATTATATTAAATCCCTTATTATTAAGAATTTTACATATTATGTTTACTTCATCCTTTACTCTATAATTTAATTTAATAGAAACTTTATCATTTTTTCTTGGTATTTCTAAATAATCATTTATTAAACTATAGTCCGACAAATTTATACTTTCATTTATATCTAATCTATAATCTGACATATTAACTCTCCCTTTATACTTTTTATTTTATTATTTTTTGTATTTAGGAACAAATTATTCATATATAAATATACCTTGTTAGTTAATTTTTTCATAACATAATTTGATAATATACAGAATAATGTTATAATTTATATATATTAATTTAAAAGTACAATTATTTAGAGGAGGTTATTGTATAATGAAATCTTTAAAAGGGACAAAAACTGCTGAAAATTTACTAAAAGCCTTTGCTGGTGAATCTCAAGCTAGAAACAGATATACTTATTACGCTTCTAGAGCTAAAAAAGATGGTTATGTTCAAATATCTAATATATTCCAAGAAACTGCTGACAATGAAAAGGAACATGCTAAAAGGTTTTTTAAATTTTTAAATGAAGATTTAAAAGGAGAAGCTATAGAAATTACTAACGTAAGCTATCCTGTAGGACTAGGTGACACTAAAGAGAATTTAAAATATGCAGCTGATGGGGAAAAAGAAGAATGGAGTGAACTATATCCTGAGTTCGCAAAAGTTGCTGATGAAGAAGGTTTTCCAGCTATAGCAACAGTATTTAGAAAAATTGCTGAAGTTGAACTTCATCATGAAAAAAGATATAGAAAATTATTAGAAAATATAAATAATGATAAAGTATTTAAAAAAGATGATTCTACTTTATGGAAATGCTTAAATTGTGGATATATTTACGAAGGACAAGCTGCTCCTGAAATTTGTCCAGCCTGCGCTCACCCAATGGCTTACTTTGAATTATTAGCTGATAATTTTTAATTATAAATATAAAAGATACTCAGAAATTTCTGAGTATCTTTTTACTTATAAATATTTATACCATTTCTTTTTCTTCTTTTCTCTTTTCTATAATTTTTTGTGCTTCAAATTCTGGTACCTCTTCATATCTATCAAATTCCATAGTAAAGCTTCCTCTTCCTTGTGTTAATGATCTTAAATCTGTAGCGTATTTAATCATTTCAGATTGGGGAACTTCTGCTATAATTCTCTGATACTTACCAGATTGCTCCATGCCTATAACTCTTCCTCTTTTCTTATTAATATCTCCAATAACATCTCCCATATATTCATCTGTAACCATTATTGATGCTTTTACTATAGGTTCTAACAATATAGGCTCAGCTTCTATCATACCTTTTTTATATGCTAAAGATGCTGCAATTTTAAAAGCCATTTCTGATGAATCTACTGTATGATATGATCCATCATGCAAAGTAGCTTTTAATCTTATAACAGGATATCCTGCTAAAACTCCTTCTTTTATACATTCTAAAAGTCCTTTTTCAACAGCTGGTATATATTGTCTTGGAACAACACCACCTACTATCTTGTCAATAAATTCTAATTCATCTCCATCATATCTTGGTTCAAATTTTATTACAACATCTCCATATTGACCATGTCCACCAGATTGTTTTTTATGTTTTCCTTGAGCATCAGATGTCTTTCTAATTGTTTCTCTATAAGGAATTTTAGGTTCTTGTAATTCCACATCTACACCAAATTTGTTTTTTAATTTGCTTGCTATAACTTCTAGATGAGTTTCTCCTATACCA
This sequence comes from Clostridium cochlearium, assembly GCF_900187165.1. Lineage (NCBI taxonomy): Bacteria > Bacillati > Bacillota > Clostridia > Eubacteriales > Clostridiaceae > Clostridium > Clostridium cochlearium. The sequence goes on from NZ_LT906477.1 coordinate 2,306,240, forward strand.
GATATTATAGTTTCTGCATTTTCAATATCTCTTGATACTTTAAATGCTGGATCTTCTTCTAATAATCTAGCAAGACCAGAGGAAATTTTATCTTCATCATTCTTTGATTTAGGTAATATAGCCATGGAGATACATGCTTCTGGGAAATTTATTTCTTCATACATAATATTTAAATCTGGATCACATAATGTATCTCCAGTAACTGTATATTGAAGTTTATTTACCGCTCCTATATCTCCTGCTATTATTTCTTTTGTACTAATTTGTTGTTTTCCTTTCATGAAATAAATTGCCCCAAATTTTTCATGCTTATCTTTATTAGGATTATAAACATTCATATCACTTTCAGCTTTTCCAGTTATAACTTTAAACATAGACAATCTTCCTATAAACGGATCTGCTATAGTTTTAAATACTAAAGCTGAAAAAGGCTTTTCTTTATCTATATTTATTTCTATATTTTCTTCTGTTTTCATGTCTTTAGCTATTTGAGGATTTACATCTTTTGGTGAAGGGAAGCATTCTATAATTCCATCTATTAAAGTTTTTATTCCCTTACCTGTTATGGCCGAACCACACATTACGGGAGCAATTTCTGCAGTAGCACATCCATTTATTAGTCCTTTATATATTTCATCTTCACTTAAAGTTCCTTCTGAAAAATATTTTTCAAGTAGTTCTTCACTTGTTTCTGCTACCGCTTCTATAACCATATTTTTGCATTCAGCTACTTTTTCTTTAAGTTCTTTTGGAATTTCAGCATCTTCTATATCATCCGTTTTAGGATTATATATTCTAGCAGTATTTGAAATAACGTTTACAACACCTTGAAACCCTGATTCCTCTCCAATAGGATAATGAATAGGAACTACAGAAATTCCAAATTCATCTTTTAACTGTGTCAAAGTTTTCTCAAAATTACTATTGTCTCTATCTAATTTATTTATATAAAAAGCTCTAGGTAGCTTATATTTACTAACGTATTCCCATGCATTTTCTGTTCCTACTTGAACTCCAGATGTTCCTGATAGAACTATAAGAGCAACATCTATAGCTCTTAATCCTTCTGCAATTTCTCCAACAAAATCAAAATATCCTGGCATATCTATTAGATTAATTTTAATATTATTCCATTCACATTGTGCAACGGAAGTAGATATCGAAATCTTTCTTTTCTTTTCTTCTATATCAAAATCTAATATACTCGTTTCTTCGTCAACTTTTCCAAATCTATCTACTGATTTAGTACGATAGAGTATAGCATCTGCTAAAGTAGTCTTTCCCGCACCACTGTGCCCTATAATTCCTAGATTCCTTATATTCTCTGTTTTATAATCCTTCATATGCAATTCCCCCTAACCATACTTTTGTCCCTTCTTTAAATATATTCTATTTTTATTTTAAAATTCCTCTTAAATAAAACATAATTTTCAAAATTATTTGACTTTAATTAAGTAAAAAAAAGATTACAAAATTTGTAATCTTTTTTTATGTATTTAATTAATATTTTATTCTCAAAAAATAAAAATGGCTCCGTGGAAAGGATTCGAACCTTCAACCCTTCGGTTAACAGCCGAATGCTCCACCGTTGAGCTACCACGGAACATTATTAAACCTGGCAATGTCCTACTCTCCCACAAGGTCACCCTTGCAGTACCATTGGCGCTTAGAAGCTTAACCATCGTGTTCGGCATGGGAACGGGTGTTACCTTCTAGCTATAATCACCAGATATTCTTTCAAAATTGCACAGAGTAATATTTTTGATCAAGCCTTCGATCTATTAGTATCAGTCAGCTAAATACATTGCTGCACTTACACCTCTGACCTATCAACCTTGTGTTCTTCAAGGGATCTTATTGACTTACGTCATGGGAAATCTCATCTTAGGGTGGGCTTCACGCTTAGATGCTTTCAGCGTTTATCCCTTCCTGACTTAGCTACCCAGCTGTGCCACTGGCGTGACAACTGGTGCACCAGAGGTCAGTCCATCCCGGTCCTCTCGTACTAAGGACAGCTCCCTTCAAATTTCCTACGCCCGCGACGGATAGGGACCGAACTGTCTCACGACGTTCTGAACCCAGCTCGCGTGCCGCTTTAATGGGCGAACAGCCCAACCCTTGGGACCTACTCCAGCCCCAGGATGCGACGAGCCGACATCGAGGTGCCAAACCTCCCCGTCGATGTGGACTCTTGGGGGAGATCAGCCTGTTATCCCCGAGGTAGCTTTTATCCGTTGAGCGATGGCCCTCCCACGAGGAACCACCGGATCACTAAGCCCGACTTTCGTCCCTGCTCCACCTGTATGTGTCGCAGTCAGGCTCCCTTATGCCTTTACACTCTACGCGCGATTTCCGACCGCGCTGAGGGAACCTTTGGGCGCCTCCGTTACTTTTTAGGAGGCGACCGCCCCAGTCAAACTGCCCACCTAACAATGTCCGGCAACCTGTTTCAAGGCTTTCCGTTAGAATTTCAGTACTATCAGGGTGGTATCCCAAGGGTGACTCCACAGGAACTGACGCTCCTGCTTCCAAGTCTCCCACCTATCCTGTACAGACAATACCGAAATTCAATGTTAAGCTACAGTAAAGCTCTACGGGGTCTTTCCGTCCTATCGCGGGTAGCAAGCATCTTCACTTGCACTACAATTTCGCCGGATTTGCTGTTGAGACAGTGCCCAAGTCATTACGCCATTCGTGCGGGTCGGAACTTACCCGACAAGGAATTTCGCTACCTTAGGACCGTTATAGTTACGGCCGCCGTTCACTGGGGCTTAAGTTCACCGCTTCGCTTACGCTAACAGATCCCTTTAACCTTCCAGCACCGGGCAGGCGTCAGCCCCTATACATCAGCTTTCGCTTTAGCAGAGACCTGTGTTTTTGATAAACAGTTGCTTGGGCCTATTCACTGCGGCCTGCCGTGAAGCAGGCACCCCTTCTCCCGAAGTTACGGGGTCAATTTGCCTAGTTCCTTAACAGCAATTCTTCCGATGGTCTTAGGATTCTCTCCTCACCTACCTGTGTCGGTTTGCGGTACGGGCACCAACATTCTCCATAGAGGCTTTTCTTGACAGTGTGGAATCAGGTACTTCGCCAAAATAGGCTCCCCGTAACACCTCAGCTAAGCTTGACGGATTTTCCAATCAAGCACGCCTAAGTGCTTAGACACACATCCAATAGTGTGCATACCTTATCCTTCTGTGTCACCCCATCTGTCAAACGAAAGTTGGCGGTATCGGAATATCAACCGATTGTCCATCACCTACGCCTTTCGGCCTGGGCTTAGGTCCCGACTAACCCTGAGCGGACGAACCTTCCTCAGGAAACCTTAGGTTTTCGACCAATAAGATTCTCACTTATTTCTCGCTACTCATGCCAGCATACTCACTCCTGTACAGTCCACCGCTTCTTACGATACGACTTCTACCCATACAGGAAGCTCCTCTACCATTCTATTGAATCCATAGCTTCGGTGGTAAGTTTGAGCCCCGGACATCTTCGGCGCAGGATCTCTTGACTAGTGAGCTATTACGCACTCTTTAAATGAGTGGCTGCTTCTAAGCCAACATCCTAGTTGTCTTAGAAATCCCACATCCTTTTCCACTTAACTTACACTTTGGGACCTTAGCTGATGGTCTGGGTTGTTTCCCTCTCGACTACGGATCTTATCACTCGCAGCCTGACTGCCTGGATAAAAGTATATGGCATTCGGAGTTTGATAGGGTTCAGTAACTGTTGTCAGCCCCTAGCCCATTCAGTGCTCTACCTCCATTACTCAATAACCAGACGCTAGCCCTAAAGCTATTTCGAGGAGAACCAGCTATCTCCGAGTTCGATTGGAATTTCTCCGCTATCCACAGGTCATCCCATGGTTTTTCAACACCAACGTGGTTCGGTCCTCCACGGAATTTTACTTCCGCTTCAACCTGCCCATGGATAGGTCACTCGGTTTCGGGTCTACAGCATGCAACTAGTCGCCCTATTCAGACTCGGTTTCCCTTCGGCTACGCACCTTAAGTGCTTAACCTTGCTACATACCGTAACTCGCTGGCTCGTTCTACAAAAAGCACGCGGTCACACATTAACGTGCTCCCACTGTTTGTAAGCATACGGTTTCAGGTTCTATTTCACTCCCCTTCCGGGGTTCTTTTCACCTTTCCCTCACGGTACTGCTTCACTATCGGTCACCAGTTAGTATTTAGCCTTGGGAGGTGGTCCTCCCTGCTTCCCACAAGGTTTCACGTGTCTCGTGGTACTCTGGATTAGACCTAAAAGACATAATTTTTTACCTACAGGACTATTACCTTCTGTGGTAGAGCGTTCCAGCTCTCTTCGATTAAAGTCTGTCTTCGTTATGGTCTATCCACAACCCCAGAAATAAATTTCTGGTTTGGGCTCTTTCCTTTTCGCTCGCCGCTACTAAGAAAATCGATTTTTCTTTCTCTTCCTCCGGGTACTTAGATGTTTCAGTTCCCCGGGTATACCCCCATAAACCTATGTATTCAGTTTATGGTACATACCGTTAGGTATGCAGGTTTCCCCATTCGGAAATCTCCGGATCACAGGCTATTTGCGCCTACCCGAAGCTTATCGCAGCTTATCACGTCCTTCATCGGCTACTGGTGCCAAGGCATTCACCATATGCCCTTTGTAGCTTGATCTTTAAAATTCCTATAAACTTCGTATTGCGTCGTTATAAAGTTCGCTCTGGTACTCATTTAGCTTCCGCTAAACTCCGTTCCTCACTCACTTTATGCCTAGCACTACTTGTTTCTAGTAACTTTTAGTATTTTTCAATAACTTCTGTTATTAAAATTCAAAGGTTTAATTTACCTTAGTTTACTCTGTGCAATTTTCAAAGAACTATTGGTGGGCTTAAATGGACTCGAACCATCGACCTCACGCTTATCAGGCGTGCGCTCTAACCAGCTGAGCTATAAGCCCTTATGAGATTAAAAATTAATCTCTCAAAATTAAACAGAGAATATAAACCAATATTTTACTCCTTAGAAAGGAGGTGATCCAGCCGCAGGTTCTCCTACGGCTACCTTGTTACGACTTCACCCCAATCATTAACCCCACCTTCGGCCGCTGGCTCCTTACGGTTACCTCACGGACTTCGGGTGTTGCCAACTCTCATGGTGTGACGGGCGGTGTGTACAAGGCCCGGGAACGTATTCACCGCAACATTCTGATTTGCGATTACTAGCAACTCCGGCTTCATGCAGGCGAGTTTCAGCCTGCAATCCGAACTGGGATGGGTTTTTGAGATTTGCTCCACCTCGCGGTATCGCTTCTCTCTGTACCCACCATTGTAGCACGTGTGTAGCCCTGGACATAAGGGGCATGATGATTTGACGTCATCCCCACCTTCCTCCCGGTTCACCCGGGCAGTCTCATTAGAGTGCTCAACTTAATGGTAGCAACTAATAATAAGGGTTGCGCTCGTTGCGGGACTTAACCCAACATCTCACGACACGAGCTGACGACAACCATGCACCACCTGTCTCCCTGTCTCCGAAGAGATTTCCTCAGTTACGAGTAATTCAGGGGATGTCAAGTCCAGGTAAGGTTCTTCGCGTTGCTTCGAATTAAACCACATGCTCCGCTGCTTGTGCGGGCCCCCGTCAATTCCTTTGAGTTTTAGTCTTGCGACCGTACTCCCCAGGCGGAATACTTAATGTGTTAACTGCGGCACAGAAGGTTGGACCCTCCTACACCTAGTATTCATCGTTTACGGCGTGGACTACCAGGGTATCTAATCCTGTTTGCTACCCACGCTTTCGTGCCTCAGCGTCAGTTACAGTCCAGGAAACCGCCTTCGCCACTGGTGTTCTTCCTAATCTCTACGCATTTCACCGCTACACTAGGAATTCCGTTTCCCTCTCCTGTACTCTAGATGCCCAGTTTGAAATGCAGCCCCTAAGTTAAGCCTAGGTATTTCACATCTCACTTAAGCATCCGCCTACGCACCCTTTACGCCCAGTAAATCCGGACAACGCTTGCCACCTACGTATTACCGCGGCTGCTGGCACGTAGTTAGCCGTGGCTTCCTCATCTGGTACCGTCATTATCGTCCCAGAAAACAGGGTTTTACGATCCGAAAACCTTCATCACCCACGCGGCGTTGCTGCGTCAGGGTTTCCCCCATTGCGCAATATTCCCCACTGCTGCCTCCCGTAGGAGTCTGGACCGTGTCTCAGTTCCAATGTGGCCGATCACCCTCTCAGGTCGGCTACCCATCGTTGCCTTGGTAAGCCATTACCTTACCAACTAGCTAATGGGACGCGGGCCCATCTCAAAGCAGATTACTCCTTTGGTTAAAGTTTCATGCGAAACTCTAACTTTATGCGGTATTAATCCTCCTTTCGGAGGGCTATTCCCCTCTTTGAGGCAGGTTGCCCACGTGTTACTCACCCGTCCGCCGCTAATCCACTTCCCGAAGGAAGCTTCATCGCTCGACTTGCATGTGTTAAGCACGCCGCCAGCGTTCGTCCTGAGCCAGGATCAAACTCTCAATTTAAAAGTTTAATCTTTATCAACTGTATAATTGATAAAATTTGCTCATTACTATTTTTTGATTCTCAATAAGAATCGACTGGCTTATTTCTCTGTTTAATTTTCAAAGATCAATTATAAGGATAATAAAACATCTGTCTTAGCAGATGTAATTATTTTGGTGGAGATAAGGAGATTCGAACTCCTGACCCCCTGCTTGCAAGGCAGGTGCTCTCCCAGCTGAGCTATACCCCCAAAATATGGTGGACCTTCAGGGACTCGAACCCCGGACCTACCGGTTATGAGCCGGTTGCTCTAACCAGCTGAGCTAAAGATCCACATTTACCTGGCAATGTCCTACTCTCCCACAAGGTCACCCTTGCAGTACCATTGGCGCTTAGAAGCTTAACCATCGTGTTCGGCATGGAAACGGGTGTTACCTTCTAGCTATAATCACCAGATTTATCAACAAAATATTTTTCTATCTTACAATTTAAAATTATAATTTATATGAAGAATATTGTCAATAGTTTTTTTAAATTTTTTTATTTTATTTTTTGAAAGCATTATTCTTTCAAAATTGCACAGAGTAATATTTTTGATCAAGCCTTCGATCTATTAGTATCAGTCAGCTAAATACATTGCTGCACTTACACCTCTGACCTATCAACCTTGTGTTCTTCAAGGGATCTTATTGACTTACGTCATGGGAAATCTCATCTTAGGGTGGGCTTCACGCTTAGATGCTTTCAGCGTTTATCCCTTCCTGACTTAGCTACCCAGCTGTGCCACTGGCGTGACAACTGGTGCACCAGAGGTCAGTCCATCCCGGTCCTCTCGTACTAAGGACAGCTCCCTTCAAATTTCCTACGCCCGCGACGGATAGGGACCGAACTGTCTCACGACGTTCTGAACCCAGCTCGCGTGCCGCTTTAATGGGCGAACAGCCCAACCCTTGGGACCTACTCCAGCCCCAGGATGCGACGAGCCGACATCGAGGTGCCAAACCTCCCCGTCGATGTGGACTCTTGGGGGAGATCAGCCTGTTATCCCCGAGGTAGCTTTTATCCGTTGAGCGATGGCCCTCCCACGAGGAACCACCGGATCACTAAGCCCGACTTTCGTCCCTGCTCCACCTGTATGTGTCGCAGTCAGGCTCCCTTATGCCTTTACACTCTACGCGCGATTTCCGACCGCGCTGAGGGAACCTTTGGGCGCCTCCGTTACTTTTTAGGAGGCGACCGCCCCAGTCAAACTGCCCACCTAACAATGTCCGGCAACCTGTTTCAAGGCTTTCCGTTAGAATTTCAGTACTATCAGGGTGGTATCCCAAGGGTGACTCCACAGAAACTGACGCTCCTGCTTCCAAGTCTCCCACCTATCCTGTACAGACAATACCGAAATTCAATGTTAAGCTACAGTAAAGCTCTACGGGGTCTTTCCGTCCTATCGCGGGTAGCAAGCATCTTCACTTGCACTACAATTTCGCCGGATTTGCTGTTGAGACAGTGCCCAAGTCATTACGCCATTCGTGCGGGTCGGAACTTACCCGACAAGGAATTTCGCTACCTTAGGACCGTTATAGTTACGGCCGCCGTTCACTGGGGCTTAAGTTCACCGCTTCGCTTACGCTAACAGATCCCTTTAACCTTCCAGCACCGGGCAGGCGTCAGCCCCTATACATCAGCTTTCGCTTTAGCAGAGACCTGTGTTTTTGATAAACAGTTGCTTGGGCCTATTCACTGCGGCCTGCCGTGAAGCAGGCACCCCTTCTCCCGAAGTTACGGGGTCAATTTGCCTAGTTCCTTAACAGCAATTCTTCCGATGGTCTTAGGATTCTCTCCTCACCTACCTGTGTCGGTTTGCGGTACGGGCACCAACATTCTCCATAGAGGCTTTTCTTGACAGTGTGGAATCAGGTACTTCGCCAAAATAGGCTCCCCATAACACCTCAGCTAAGCTTGACGGATTTGCCAATCAAGCACGCCTAAGTGCTTAGACACACATCCAATAGTGTGCATACCTTATCCTTCTGTGTCACCCCATCTGTCAAACGAAAGTTGGCGGTATCGGAATATCAACCGATTGTCCATCACCTACGCCTTTCGGCCTGGGCTTAGGTCCCGACTAACCCTGAGCGGACGAACCTTCCTCAGGAAACCTTAGGTTTTCGACCAATAAGATTCTCACTTATTTCTCGCTACTCATGCCAGCATACTCACTCCTGTACAGTCCACCGCTTCTTACGATACGACTTCTACCCATACAGGAAGCTCCTCTACCATTCTATTGAATCCATAGCTTCGGTGGTAAGTTTGAGCCCCGGACATCTTCGGCGCAGGATCTCTTGACTAGTGAGCTATTACGCACTCTTTAAATGAGTGGCTGCTTCTAAGCCAACATCCTAGTTGTCTTAGAAATCCCACATCCTTTTCCACTTAACTTACACTTTGGGACCTTAGCTGATGGTCTGGGTTGTTTCCCTCTCGACTACGGATCTTATCACTCGCAGCCTGACTGCCTGGATAAAAGTATATGGCATTCGGAGTTTGATAGGGTTCAGTAACTGTTGTCAGCCCCTAGCCCATTCAGTGCTCTACCTCCATTACTCAATAACCAGACGCTAGCCCTAAAGCTATTTCGAGGAGAACCAGCTATCTCCGAGTTCGATTGGAATTTCTCCGCTATCCACAGGTCATCCCATGGTTTTTCAACACCAACGTGGTTCGGTCCTCCACGGAATTTTACTTCCGCTTCAACCTGCCCATGGATAGGTCACTCGGTTTCGGGTCTACAGCATGCAACTAGTCGCCCTATTCAGACTCGGTTTCCCTTCGGCTACGCACCTTAAGTGCTTAACCTTGCTACATACCGTAACTCGCTGGCTCGTTCTACAAAAAGCACGCGGTCACACATTAACGTGCTCCCACTGTTTGTAAGCATACGGTTTCAGGTTCTATTTCACTCCCCTTCCGGGGTTCTTTTCACCTTTCCCTCACGGTACTGCTTCACTATCGGTCACCAGTTAGTATTTAGCCTTGGGAGGTGGTCCTCCCTGCTTCCCACAAGGTTTCACGTGTCTCGTGGTACTCTGGATTAGACCTAAAAGACATGATTTTTTACCTACAGGACTATTACCTTCTGTGGTAGAGCGTTCCAGCTCTCTTCGATTAAAGTCTGTCTTCGTTATGGTCTATCCACAACCCCAGAAATAAATTTCTGGTTTGGGCTCTTTCCTTTTCGCTCGCCGCTACTAAGAAAATCGATTTTTCTTTCTCTTCCTCCGGGTACTTAGATGTTTCAGTTCCCCGGGTATACCCCCATAAACCTATGTATTCAGTTTATGGTACATACCGTTAGGTATGCAGGTTTCCCCATTCGGAAATCTCCGGATCACAGGCTATTTGCGCCTACCCGAAGCTTATCGCAGCTTATCACGTCCTTCATCGGCTACTGGTGCCAAGGCATTCACCATATGCCCTTTGTAGCTTGATCTTTAAAATTCCTATAAACTTCGTATTGCGTCGTTATAAAGTTCGCTCTGGTACTCATTTAGCTTCCGCTAAACTCCGTTCCTCACTCACTTTATGCCTAGCACTACTTGTTTCTAGTAATTTTTAGTATTTTTCAATAACTTCTGTTATTAAAATTTAAAGGTTTAATTTACCTTAGTTTACTCTGTGCAATTTTCAAAGAACATTTAGAAAGACATAAGTCTCTCAAAATTAAACAGAGAATATAAACCAATATTTTACTCCTTAGAAAGGAGGTGATCCAGCCGCAGGTTCTCCTACGGCTACCTTGTTACGACTTCACCCCAATCATTAACCCCACCTTCGGCCGCTGGCTCCTTACGGTTACCTCACGGACTTCGGGTGTTGCCAACTCTCATGGTGTGACGGGCGGTGTGTACAAGGCCCGGGAACGTATTCACCGCAACATTCTGATTTGCGATTACTAGCAACTCCGGCTTCATGCAGGCGAGTTTCAGCCTGCAATCCGAACTGGGATGGGTTTTTGAGATTTGCTCCACCTCGCGGTATTGCTTCTCTCTGTACCCACCATTGTAGCACGTGTGTAGCCCTGGACATAAGGGGCATGATGATTTGACGTCATCCCCACCTTCCTCCCGGTTCACCCGGGCAGTCTCATTAGAGTGCTCAACTTAATGGTAGCAACTAATAATAAGGGTTGCGCTCGTTGCGGGACTTAACCCAACATCTCACGACACGAGCTGACGACAACCATGCACCACCTGTCTCCCTGTCTCCGAAGAGATTTCCTCAGTTACGAGTAATTCAGGGGATGTCAAGTCCAGGTAAGGTTCTTCGCGTTGCTTCGAATTAAACCACATGCTCCGCTGCTTGTGCGGGCCCCCGTCAATTCCTTTGAGTTTTAGTCTTGCGACCGTACTCCCCAGGCGGAATACTTAATGTGTTAACTGCGGCACAGAAGGTTGGACCCTCCTACACCTAGTATTCATCGTTTACGGCGTGGACTACCAGGGTATCTAATCCTGTTTGCTACCCACGCTTTCGTGCCTCAGCGTCAGTTACAGTCCAGGAAACCGCCTTCGCCACTGGTGTTCTTCCTAATCTCTACGCATTTCACCGCTACACTAGGAATTCCGTTTCCCTCTCCTGTACTCTAGATGCCCAGTTTGAAATGCAGCCCCTAAGTTAAGCCTAGGTATTTCACATCTCACTTAAGCATCCGCCTACGCACCCTTTACGCCCAGTAAATCCGGACAACGCTTGCCACCTACGTATTACCGCGGCTGCTGGCACGTAGTTAGCCGTGGCTTCCTCATCTGGTACCGTCATTATCGTCCCAGAAAACAGGGTTTTACGATCCGAAAACCTTCATCACCCACGCGGCGTTGCTGCGTCAGGGTTTCCCCCATTGCGCAATATTCCCCACTGCTGCCTCCCGTAGGAGTCTGGACCGTGTCTCAGTTCCAATGTGGCCGATCACCCTCTCAGGTCGGCTACCCATCGTTGCCTTGGTAAGCCATTACCTTACCAACTAGCTAATGGGACGCGGGCCCATCTCAAAGCAGATTACTCCTTTGGTTAAAGTTTCATGCGAAACTCTAACTTTATGCGGTATTAATCCTCCTTTCGGAGGGCTATTCCCCTCTTTGAGGCAGGTTGCCCACGTGTTACTCACCCGTCCGCCGCTAATCCACTTCCCGAAGGAAGCTTCATCGCTCGACTTGCATGTGTTAAGCACGCCGCCAGCGTTCGTCCTGAGCCAGGATCAAACTCTCAATTTAAAAGTTTAATCTTTATCAACTATATAATTGATAAAATTTGCTCATTACTATTTTTTGATTCTCAATAAGAATCGACTGGCTTATTTCTCTGTTTAATTTTCAAAGACCTATTCGTCTGTCGCAATCAAGCGACTTTTACAGTATACAAGTTTTTTTTAAACTTGTCAACACTTTTTTATTAAATATTTTATGTTTAATAAATGTGTTGTTTTCAAGGTTACGCGTTGTTTTGTTTCAACAACGTATTTCATTCTAACATATTTAGATTTAGATACATATTATCAATATCTTATTTTATACAATTATCTTTTATTTAATCTCTATTTTTATCTTTTTCTCTATAATTCATATAAAGATACACTTGATTCAGTTGTTTTGTTAAATCAAAACAACTACTCCTGAATCCAATGTATTCAGGAGTAGTATTCCCTTAAATTATAAAATAATTACAAGTTATTTATAATACTTTTAAATTTATTTCCTCTTTCTTCAAAGTTCTTAAACATATCGAAGCTAGCACAAGCAGGAGATAAGGTTACTATATCTCCAAACTTTGCATTTTCTTTAGCTATATTTACAGCTTCCTCTATAGAATTGCATATAGAAATAGGAATATATTGATTGCTATCTTTCATTATATTTTTAAAAGCTTCTTCTATCTTATATTTAGTATCACCTAATAATATTAAATGCTTTATATGAGAAATTCCCTCTTTAGCTAAAATATCAAAAGATATATTTTTATCATATCCTCCTGCAATCAAAATAACTGGTCTATCAAAAGACTTTAATCCAGCTAGTGTTCTAGTTGGACTTGATGCAATAGAATCATTAAAATATTTAACTCCTTGAATTTCTTTCACTAATTCTAGTCTATGTTCTACCCCTGCAAAATTTTTTGCCACTTTCCCCATACTATCTATACTAATATCTTCACTAACACAACAAAAGGCTGCTAATAAATTTTCTATGTTGTGCATTCCTTTTAATTTTACTTCGTTCATATTACAAACTTTTTTTTCATTAATATATAAATATTCATCATAAAAAAAGGCACCTTTTTTTAATTTTTCTTTCATACTAAACTTAAGTACTCTTCCTATGCATTCCTTTTCCATGGATTTTGTTACTTTATTGTCTTCATTAATTACTAAAAGATCATCTTTTCTTTGATATTTAAAAATATTCTTTTTAGCTTCAATATATTCTTCCATATCTTTATGAATATCCAAATGGTTAGGAGATACATTTGTTATAAGTGCAACTTCTACAGGTTCCTTAATAGACATCAACTGGAAACTTGATAATTCCAAAACTACCATATCTTCTTTTTTTATTTTCTCAATTTCAGTAAATAAAGGAGTCCCTATATTCCCACCTATCCATACAGTATATCCTTCAGCTTTTAACATATTGTATATTAAAGTAGTGGTAGTTGTTTTTCCATCACTACCTGTTACGCAAAATAATTTTGCTGGACAATATTTTATAAACTGTTCCATCTCCGAGGTTATATATGCTCCTTCAGATTTAGCTTTTGTCAAAATAGGATGATCTACTCTCATGGACGGTGTTCTAAAAACAACATCAAAATTTGAAAGTTTATCTAAATAGTTGCTCCCTAACTCAAAGTTAACTCCCTTTTCTTTTAATTTTTCTATATCCTTTCCTAACTCATCTTCATTTTTTTTATCAAATCCTGTTACCCTGGCACCTAGATTAGAAAGAAATTCTATTAAGGGCATATTGCTAATACCTAAACCTATTATTGCTACCTTCTTATTGTATATAAACTTTTTAAATTCATTAAAATCCTTATTCATTTTTCCCTCCATATTATATTTTTATTATAAATAATTATAACACTTCTACTTATTAAAATTATACTCTAAGCTAATCGAATTTATAAAACCTATATATTTTCTTTTCTAAAAATGAACTTGAGTAAGTCTAAATTATTAGAAAATATTTAATTTAAAGACTTTGTTTCTTTGTATTGCATTGTAGAAAACATGATGATATACTAATAAACGTGCCGTAAGGAAACATTAATATAATTCCCCAAGTTTTAATTGAACATATAACATATCCCCATGATTAAACCCTATTTATACCGGATAAAAATCCGGTCTTTTTTTTAACTATTTTTATAATAATAAAGCCAGGAGTTAAAAAATATTAACTCCTGGCTTTATTATTTATTCTAAAACTGAACTTTTTCTGATATATATTCTACTAGTTTATCTATATTTATTCTTATTTGGTCCATAGAATCCCTATCTCTAATAGTTACAGTATTGTCTTCTAACGTATCATAATCTATAGTTATACAATAAGGAGTTCCTATTTCATCTTCTCTTCTATATCTTTTTCCTATGCTTCCTGCTTCATCATAATCTACATTGAAATATTTACTTAACATACTATAAACTTCAAATGATTTGTCTTTAAGCTTTTTAGTTAATGGAAGAACAGCTGCTTTAAATGGTGCTAATGCTGGATGTAATTTTAAAACAGTTCTAGTATCTCCACCATCAAGTTCTTCTTCATTATATGCATCAACTAAGAATGCAAGTGCAACTCTATCAGCTCCTAATGATGGTTCCACACAATAAGGAATATATCTCTCATTAGTTTTCGGATCTAGATAGGTTAAATCTTCTCCTGAATGGTTCATATGTTGTTTTAAGTCATAGTCTGTTCTATCTGCTATACCCCATAATTCTCCCCATCCAAATGGGAATAGGTATTCTATATCTACTGTCGCTTTACTATAAAAAGCCAATTCTTCTTTAGAATGTTCTCTTATCCTCAAACTTTTTTCTGTAAGTCCAAGTGATAATAGGAAATTCCATGAATAATCTCTCCAATATTCAAACCATTCTAAATCTGTTCCTGGTTCGCAGAAAAACTCTAATTCCATTTGTTCAAACTCTCTAGTTCTAAAAGTAAAGTTTCCAGGAGTTATTTCATTTCTGAAAGATTTACCTATTTGAGCCATTCCAAAAGGCATTTTTCTTCTAGTAGTTCTAATAGCATTTTTAAAATTAACAAATATTCCTTGTGCTGTTTCTGGTCTCAAAAATATTTCTGATTGAGCGTCTTCTGTTACTCCTTGAAAAGTTTTAAACATTAAATTAAACTTTCTTACATCAGTAAAATTGTGTGCTCCACATTTAGGACATGCTATATTGTTTTCATCAATAAAATTCTTTAACTCTTCATTACTCCATCCATCTGCAGTTTCAAAATTTTCATCTTTATCTTGCATATAATCTTCTATTAATTTGTCTGCTCTGCACCTTGTCTTACACTCTTTACAATCCATTAATGGATCTGAAAATCCTCCAACGTGTCCAGATGCTACCCATACTTCTCTGTTCATTAATATTGCCGCATCTATACCTACATTATATGGTGATTCCTGAACAAATTTTTTCCACCACGCTTTTTTTACGTTATTTTTAAACTCTACTCCTAAAGGACCATAATCCCAAGAATTTGCTAAGCCTCCGTAAATATCAGACCCTGGAAATATAAATCCTCTATTCTTAGCTAATGCCACTATTTTATCCATAGTCTTTTCAACTGCCATGATTTTTCCTCCTTATTATTAATAATTTAATTTTTTGTATAAAAAAAACTGCTACCATAAGGGACGAAAGTAACCTTCCGCGGTTCCACCCTTTTTGGCAACAGCCCTACTCTACATTTTTCACTCTAGAGCTCCATTCACAATAAAAACTTAGTTATTTACACCATCCATAACTTCTCTTTAAAGTTTTTACAGTTACTCTTCTCTATCATCGCGATATATTAAATTATAATATATTCTATCAAATAGATTGATTTTGTCAATAGTCAAAAAATAAAAATGGCTCCGTGGAAAGGATTCGAACCTTCAACCCTTCGGTTAACAGCCGAATGCTCCACCATTGAGCTACCACGGAACATTTAATACAATAATTATTATAACATATATTTTTTATAATGCAACTATTTTTAATATATTTTTTTGTTTTATTAACATTGAATAACTATAAAGCAGAAAAACTGTCTATAGTTATTCAATATTCTTTAGAATTGCTTACAAAAGGTTTTAATTAATAAAGCTTATTAATTATGTGTTGGTTTCATAGTTGGGAATAAAATTACATCTCTTATGGAATGAGAATCTGTCAAGAACATAACTAGTCTGTCTACTCCTATTCCCAGTCCTCCTGTTGGAGGCATACCTATTTCTAAAGCATTAATAAAGTCCTCGTCCATCATAAATGCTTCATCATCGCCTAATTCTCTTTCTTTTAATTGTTGAATAAATCTCTCCTTTTGTACTATAGGATCATTTAGTTCAGTATATGCATTACATAATTCTCTTCCATATACAAAACCTTCGAATCTTTCTGTATAAGCAGGATTATCAGTTTTCTTTTTACTTAAAGGAGATATTTCAACTGGATAGTCACATACAAAAGTAGGTTGAATTAATTTATCTTCAACATATTCCTCAAAGAAAACATTTAAAACATCTGCTTTTGTACAATCCTCTATTTTCTTCTTTAATTCAAATTCTTTATCTTTAAGAAGCTCCCTCGCTTCTTCATCTGTTTTTATTTCATTAAAATCTACACCTGAAAATTCTTTGACAGCATCTACCATAGTAATTCTCTTCCAAGGCGGTTTAAAATCTATTTCTGTTCCTTCATAATTTACTTTTGTACTTCCACAAACTTTTTCTGCTATATAAGCTACCATATTTTCTGTTATTTCCATCATATCATTATAATCCGCATAAGCTTCATATAATTCAATCATAGTAAATTCAGGATTATGTCTTATGTCTATGCCTTCGTTTCTAAAGTTTTTACCTATTTCATATACTTTTTCAAATCCACCAACTATTAATCTTTTTAAATAAAGCTCAGTAGCAATTCTTAAATACATATCTATATCTAAAGCATTGTGATGAGTTGTAAAAGGTCTTGCTGCTGCTCCTCCAGCTATTGGTGATAATACAGGTGTTTCAACTTCTATATAATCTCTAGCATCTAAAAATTCTCTCATATGCTTTATTATTTTAGTTCTTTTCATAAAAGTATCTCTTACATCTTGATTTACAATTAAATCTACATATCTTTGTCTATATCTTAAATCTGGATCCTTTAAGCCATGCCACTTTTCTGGTAATGGTCTTAAAGATTTTGCTATAAGTTTAAAATC
Organism: Clostridium cochlearium; assembly: GCF_900187165.1. Classification (NCBI taxonomy): domain Bacteria; kingdom Bacillati; phylum Bacillota; class Clostridia; order Eubacteriales; family Clostridiaceae; genus Clostridium; species Clostridium cochlearium. The sequence goes on from NZ_LT906477.1 coordinate 2,323,230, forward strand.
TGTTATATGTATAGAAACTTCTCCTGTTCTTGTTTTAAAAACTGTTCCTGTAATAGAAACAAAATCTCCTATATCAAAAGATTTATATTCTTTTAATCTTTCTTCTCCCACATCATTTATTTTAATATAAAGCTGAATTTTTCCATATCTATCATGGATATCAGAAAATCCAGCCTTACCATGTACTCTTTTTGACATCAATCTTCCAGCTACAGTAACTTCTTTATCTTCTAATTCTTCAAAATTATTTTTTATCTCTTGAGAAGTATGAGTTCTTTCAACCTTAGTTACTTCGAACGGATCTTTCCCCTCCGCTTGAAGATCAAAAAACTTTTGTCTTCTTTCTTGAATAAGTTTATTAAACTCTTCTTCTTCGTTCATTAAATTCTTTTGTTCATTTGACATGCTAGCATTCCTCCAATTAAATTCTTCTTACTGATATTATTTCATACTTACTTATACCATCAGGTACAATTACTTCCACTTTGTCTCCTGCTTTTTTACCTATTAGAGCCTTACCTACTGGTGATTCATTAGAAATTTTGTTTTCTAATGGATCTGCTTCAGCTGAACCTACTATTGTAAATTCATCCTCCTCATTAAAGTCAAAATCTTTAACTTTTACTATACTTCCAACATTTACAGTATCCGCTGGTACTTCATTCTCATCTACTATAGTAGCATTTTTAAGCATATTTTCAAGTTGAATTATTCTACCTTCAACAAAAGCTTGTTCATTTTTGGCCTCATCATATTCTGAGTTTTCACTTAAATCTCCAAAAGATAATGCAACCTTTATTTTTTGTGTAATCTCTTTTCTTTTAACAGTTTTTAAATACTCCAGTTCTTCCTCCAGTTTTTTTATACCCTCATATGTCATAACATATTTTTTTGAATCACTCATGTCATTCTCTCCTTTTAGATCTTTTTTATAAAAAATAATAGTTTTCGTCAAAATCATTGACGTTATTATAAATCAGCATAATTTTAATGTCAACTTAGTATTTAGTAAAATTTATATTTTTACCATTAATTTTAATATTTCTTAATTCAATTCCAGTATATTTTAATACTCTTTTACATTCTTAATCTAAATTGATTCAATAAAGTATATGCTAATTATATTTTCATTATACAAATTCTTTTTTGTATTCCTTTAGTATATTTAATACCTTATCTTTATCTAATTCCTTATTTATAATATCTTTTATTCTACTACAATTTTTTAACCCTTTTATATACCATCCTATATGTTTTCTCATTTCCCTTATTGCTTTTTTTTCATCATAATAATATAAAGCTCTTTGAAAATGCTCTATACATACATCTAATATTTCATCTGGAGAAGGTTTTGATATTGGTTGACCTTGTAATTTTGCCTTTATTTCATTGAATATCCATGGATTACCTAAAGCTCCCCTAGCTACCATTACACCATCACACTCAGTATATTTCATCATATTAATTGCATCTTCTCCTGTAAAAATGTCTCCATTTCCTATTACAGGTATCTTAACAGCTTCCTTTACTTCTTTTATTATTTTCCAATCTGCATTTCCTTGATACATTTGTTCTCTTGTTCTACCATGTATAGTAAGTGCATCTGCTCCTGATGCTTCCATTATCTTAGAAAATTCTACAGCATTTATATTTTCATTATCAAATCCTTTTCTAAATTTAACAGACACTGGCTTATTAGATACTTTTTTTATACTTTCTACTATTTGTGATGCTAATTTAGGATTTTTCATTAAAGCTGATCCTTCTCCATTTTTTACAATTTTAGGTGCTGGACATCCCATATTAATATCTATTAAACAAACATCCTCATTATCATTAAAGTATTTTTCTACTACCGTGGCCATGATTTCAGGTTCTTTCCCAAATATTTGTACCGCTATAGGAAGCTCTTCTTTTGAAAATTTCAACATTTCTTTAGTTTTTTCACTATCATAAAAAAGTGCTTTTGCACTTACCATTTCTGTATATACAAGATTACATCCCATTCTTTTGCATAATCCTCTAAATGCTAAATCTGTAACTCCTGCTAAAGGCGCTAAAAAAACATTGCCATCTAATTCTAAACTAGATATATTCATTAAATATCCAAATCCTTATTTTTTTCATATATTATTCTTAAACCTTCAAGAGTTAAGAATGGATGTATTAAATCTATACTCTGTGATTCTTCACTTATTAATTTAGCCAAACCACCTGTAGCTACTACTAAAGGCTCTTCTTCTCCTAAGTTTATAAGTTCTTCTTTTATTTTTGTAACTATATTATCTACTAATCCACCATATCCATAAATCATTCCCGCTTGCATACTTGCAACAGTATTTTTACATATCACAGTAGGAGGCTTAATAAGTTCCACTCTAGGTAATTTAGCAGCCTTTTCAAATAATGCTTCTGATGATATTTTCATACCTGGCGCTATAGCGCCACCTAAATAGTCTCCTGATTTAGTTACTGCACAAAATGTAGTTGCTGTGCCAAAATCTATTATTACTAAAGGTTTTTTATATAGTTCATGAGCTGCAACAGCATTAACTATTCTGTCTGCTCCTACTTCCTTAGGATTATCATATTTTATATTTATGCCAGTTTTTGTTCCTGGTCCCACTATAATAGGTTTCTTCTTAAAATATTTAGATACCATCCGCTCTACAGAATACATAATATTAGGTACAACTGAAGAAACTATAACTCCTTCTACATCTTCTACCTTCAAATTATTTTGTAAAAATAGTTGTATAACTTGTATACTGTATTCATCCGCAGTTCTCAAAGGGTCTGTGGAGAGTCTCCAATCAGCTATAAGGTTTTTATCTTTATAAAGTCCCAAAACCATATTAGTATTACCTGCATCTAAAACTAATATCATTAGTTTAATCACTCCTTTGATATATATTTATAAAAATATATAACATTGTTTACTTTTGTATTATGTTATATTTTTATATAATTATTCATATTTCTTATATTACACACAAACCATTATAATTTAAAAAAAGATATCTGTAAATTAAAAAGTACAGATATCTTTTTATTACTATCAATAATGAATTTTAAATATTAACGTATTTTATAATAATTAAAACAGAGGAAATCCTCTGTTTTAACTATTTTGAAATATTTCTTCAAATTCTTCTGCTTCTAGTTTTTCTTTTTCTAAGAGTTCTTGAGCAACTGCATGAAGTTTATTTATATTTTCCATTAATAAGTTTTGAGCTCTCTCATATCCTGTATCTATTATTCTTTTAACTTCTTTATCTATCTTAGAGGCTATTTCTTCACTAAAATCTTTAGACTTACCTAAATCCCTACCTAAAAATACTTCTTCATGACCACTTCCAAAAGCTATAGGTCCAAGTACTTCACTCATACCATAATCCATAACCATTTTTTTAGCTATGGTTGTTGATCTTTCTATATCATTTTTAGCACCAGTACTTATATCTCCTATAATTAATTTTTCTGCAACTCTTCCTCCAAGTAATCCTACTATTTCATCTTCTAGTTTAGATTTTGACATATATGCTCTATCCTTTTCAGGAAGATGCATAGTATATCCTCCTGCCATTCCTCTAGGTACTATACTTATTTGATGTACTGGATCTGAATGAGGTAATAATTTCATGACTACAGCATGCCCTGCTTCATGATATGCTGTTAATCTTCTATCTTCTTCATCTATAACCCTACTTTTCTTTTCAGGTCCTGCTATTACTCTAGTTACTGCCTCTTCCAATTCTTCCATTTCTATTTGTTTTTTATTCTTTCTTACTGCTAATAATGCAGACTCATTCATTAAATTTTCTAAATCTGCACCTGTAAATCCTGGTGTTCTCTTAGCCAATATGTCTAATTTAACTTCTTCAGATAAAGGTTTGTTTCTTGAGTGCACTTTTAGTATTTCTTCTCTACCTTTTACATCTGGAGCTCCCACTAGTATTTGTCTATCAAATCTTCCTGGTCTTAATAAAGCTGGATCTAAAATATCTGGTCTATTAGTTGCTGCCACCATTATAATTCCTTCATTAGCTCCAAAACCATCCATTTCTACTAAAAGCTGATTCAGTGTTTGCTCTCTTTCATCATGTCCTCCACCTAATCCTGCTCCTCTTTGTCTTCCAACTGCATCAATTTCATCTATAAATATTATGCATGGTGAATTTTTCTTAGCTTGATCAAATAAATCTCTAACCCTCGATGCTCCTACTCCAACGAACATTTCCACAAAATCTGAACCTGATATACTAAAAAATGGTACCCCTGCTTCACCTGCTATAGCCTTAGCTAGTAAAGTCTTACCTGTTCCTGGAGGACCTACTAATAAAACTCCCTTAGGTATCCTAGCTCCCATCTCAATATATCTTTTAGGTTGTTTTAGAAAATCTACAATTTCTGCTAACTCTTCTTTTTCTTCCTCTGCTCCTGCTACATCATCAAAAGTAACTTTCCGTTTATCTGGTGTTGCCATCTTGGCTCGGCTTTTTCCGAAATTCATAACATTTCTATTTCCGCCGCCACCTTGAGATTGTTGCATAAACATAAACCAAAATATCACAAACATTAAAATGACTAGTGCTGTAGGTATCCAATTTAACCACATAGGTGTCTTTGCAGGTAATGCATATTTTTCTATAACATCTCCATTTTTATCATGAGCACTTATAAATTGATTTAATCTCTCAAAAGGTACTATAGTTTCATACTGAGTTCCATCTTTTAAATTACCGGATACAGTCATTTTATCTTCTTTTACTTCAAAACTTTTTATCTCATTATTAATCCAATGTTTTTGAAATTTATTGAACGTAATAGTTGTCGCTGTTTCATTATTTCTAGCTAAAAACAAAGATGCAAAAATCACAAAAACAAATATAATAACCCAGGCCGTTGCACTTGAAAACTTTTTATTATTCATTGGATGGCCCCCCTTTCTACTAGTTAATAATTACACTGTAAAATTGTATCATATGAATTATGCCTTTACAACATCATTAGTATCAAAATCCTAGTAAATTAACTGTAAACTTCTTCTTTTAATATTGCTATATACGGCAAATTTCTATATTTTTCTGCATAATCCAAACCATATCCTACGATAAAATAATCTGGAACATCAAATCCTATGTATTTAACATTTATATCCGCTTTACGTCTCTCTTGTTTATTTAATAAACAAACTATCTCTATACTAGCTGGTTTTCTTCCCTTAAGATAGTCTACAAGATATCTTAAGGTTATTCCTGAATCTATTATATCTTCAACTATTAATACATCTCTATTTTCAATCTCAAAATCCAAATCCTTTAAGATTCTTACTACCCCTGAGGTTTCACTTGAATTCCCATAACTAGATACAGCCATAAAATCCATATTACATGGTATATTTATCTCTTTCATTAAATCTGCCATGAATATAACAGATCCTTTTAAAACCCCAATTAAAATTAAATCTTTTCCCTTATAGTCCTCACTTATCTTTTTCCCCATTTCTTTAATTTTTTTTCTCAATGCTTCTTCATCATAAAGAATCTCTTTTATGTCGTTTTCACACCAGTTCATTTTCTTTCTCTCCTTCTATCTTTATTTTTAATATGTTTCTTGTACTTTTGTCTACCTTAAACTTTTCACTTATTCTATACCCTACAATCCATGCTATTTCATCACCAAAACAAATTAACGGAACATAATCTCTAAGATGTTTAGGTATTTTAAAATCTATAAATAAATCTTTTATTTTTTTACTTCCCTTCATTCCTAAAGGAGTAAATCTATCTCCATTTTTTCTGTACCTAAACATTATATTACCATTAATTTTATCGAAATCAAAATACTTTACATATGTATTATTCTCCATACCATCCTTTTGTATTTCATTTATTAATTCAAGTTTAACTTGTGCATTATTACCTATAGTATTACTTCCAATTTTTAATATATATTCTATGTCTTTATTATTTTCCCTATTATCTGAAGCTTTTTCAAAAAATACATGTATATCTCCATAATTATTTAATGCCCTTATTTGTTGTGGAAGAGTAATAACCTTACCTGTTGTTCCCTTTTGAAGATTCAATATATCTTCTACATGAATTCTTTCAAAATTGTATAAACTACCTTTTAATGCATTTATACTTTTCCTTATAATTCTACTAACTATGGCTTTATGTTCTAAAAAAGCTTCTTTCTTTATTATTACTTTACCTTTGGTAATTGTACAAAACTCATAAAACTTATTATGACTTACAAGATCTAAATATTCTCTATCTACATCAATATTTTCACCCATTCTATTTATTACAGATATTATATCTTTATTAAAGTTTTCTTGTATATAAGGTATAAGTTCTAATCTTATTTTATTCCTAGTATATATAGATTCTAAATTAGTTTTATCTATTCTAGGATTTAATTGATTTTCTTCACAATAATTTTCTATTTGTTCTCTGTTTATTTCTATTATAGGTCTAATATATATATTATCTCTTATAGCTTTTATTCCTGCAAGTCCTTCAATTCCTGTTCCTCTCATAATTCTCATAAGAATTGTTTCACACTGATCATTGGAATTATGCGCCAATGCAATTTTGTCTGCATTAAGCTCTAATTTTAATTTATTAAAGAAATCATACCTGCACTTCCTACCAGCAACCTCAAAAGATACATTTTCTTTCTTAGCTATTTCTTGTACATTTATTCTAATAGAATGAAACTCTATATCACGTTCTTCGCAAAAACTTTCTACATATTTTTCATCATTATTTGCCTCTTCTCCCCTTAAGCAATGATTTATATGAGCTGCTATTATATCTAGATCATAATTATCTTTTAACCTATACAATATATGTAACAAACACATAGAGTCAGGACCTCCTGACACTCCTACTATTATCTTATCCCCTTTATTTATCATATTATATTTATGTATTGTATCTAGGACTATGTCTATCATTTAATCACTCTTCCTTAAATTTATAATTAAAATTATATCATAAAAAATACCAGAAATCATGATTTTTATAGATTTCTGGTTTATTACTTTAGTGCTAATATAATGAATATATTTTGGAAACTACTACTGTCATATCATCCTTTACCTTACCTTTTGTTAATAACTTAGCCTTTTCTATTATATCTTTGCATATATCCTCAGGTGTATTCATATTAGTTTGCTCCAAATATTCCACTATCCAATCAACTTTTCCAATTTCCTTATTATCATAATCTAATACTCCATCACTAAGCATAACTATTATGTCTCCATTATCTACATCTTTTTTTACAAAATCTACATCTACCTTATCTAATACTCCAATTGGCAAAGTTTTAGAACTTATAACTTCTACTTTACCATTTGATTTTATAAAACTTGGTACAGCTCCAACTTTCATAAAATCTGCTTCACCAGTATATAAATTTATATCACTCAGATCTACCGTTGAAAACTTTTCACTTTCCGAAAAATTTATAGTCATTAAAGAATTAATCATGTTTATAGCATTAATCCTATCAAAACCCATTTTAGCAAATTTCTCTATTAAATTTACAGCAGCACTGCTTTCTTGTCCTGCTTCTGGACCTGATCCCATGCCATCACTTATAACTGCTATATAATTGCCATCTTTTAATTTACCATAGGTATAGCTATCTCCACTATAGGTTTCACCATCCTTACATACTACTTTAGCATAAGTTGATATATGGTATTTAGGACTTTCTTCTAAAGTAATTTCACATGTTTCATTGTTTGCATCTATGTTACAGCAATCATCACTTATACACATAATCTTTCCAGTAGCTTTATTTATGAAAGGAAGTATTTCTTTTATACATCTTTGCTTCCCTCCACAAGGAGAGAGACGTATTTTAACTATTATTTTTCCTGATTTATCATTATACACAAAAATATCTTGATACTTTATTTTATTTTTATTTAAAATTCTTCTTATATCATTTTCAAGATATCTATTAAAATGAATTTCAGAATTTATATTTTCTGTCAGTTCTTCAACTGAATAAGATATATTTGTTATTTGCTCAGCTAAAAAATTTCTATACTCATTTACTCTCTTTTTCCACATTTCATCTATGATATAGTTTTTTATTATATCTTCAGCATTCTTTACTAGCAGTGATCTTTTTATACATTTTCTTTCGATTTCATTTGGTATAATTTTCTTATTGTTTTCAAAATTATTTATAATTTCTGAAAAGGCTGAATAAGTATAAAATCCTTCTCTTTTCCAACACATATGTTTCATATTACATCCACTACAAACTCTATCTGCCAATTTTTCTACCAATGCACTACTCTTTGTTTTCATTTGTAACTTATGGTTTTCTGATAAATTCTCTAATGTTTCTCCCATATATAATAATAATTTTGAGAATTCTGTTAATTTTTCTTGAACCATATCTTTTACTTTAGAAATATAATCATCTTTTATATTTTCACTTTTCATTTCCCAATCTAGATCAGTTTCTATTTTTTTATAAAATTTATTAGGTATTAATAAAAATATACTGCTTCCTAACAATACTTCATTAAATTGTACCTGTACACCTACATCAGAATATAATTTTATTATTGCAAAAGCTATAATATAAGATAATCCACTTACTATTTTTCCACTTTCTTTAAATATTCCTGAAATTAATCCACATATACCAAAGATCCCAACAAAAGTAGTCATATCATTTGTTGATATTCCTATAATAACTCCCATTGCTATACCACATGCTGCTCCTACCGAACTGCCTTTAATATATCCTACCATAACTATTATAAATAATGCTATTATATTTCTTATTGATAATCCAAGTATATTTAATCCCCTTGTTCCTGCAACTATTAATGATAAAGTTATGCACATGCTAATTACTTCTTCACTGCTAAATAAATGTTTTGTTTTAAACCTTTTTACACATATTTTTGAATAATTAATAATATAATATAATGAGAATATGCAACTAGTTTGGAAAAGTGAATTAACTATAGACATAAATGGGGAAATATCAAGTTTAAATCTATTATATACAGATATTCCTAAAAATAATAATATAAATACAGATTTTATAATACTTTTTTCATTTTTACTTCTAAAAATATATGAATTTAAAATTATTAATGATACTAAAATTAAATACATCCATATATTCTTCACCGAATTACGCATGGATATATATCCTACAATAGTCCCTAAAGCTGAAATAAGCTTTATACCTTTTTCTTCTATCAAATTTGATATCAAAAACGCTATACCAAAAGGTGCCATTAGATTTACCATTATTACTCTGCTTATTAATAAACTAGCTAAAAAATAAATTACTAATTTTGTAAATTCTTTAATTAATATATTCTTATTTTTTTTCCCTTCCTCATCTTTTCTTTTTATTCTCTCATAAGGAAGTATATCAATACCATATTGCATTTAATCATCGCCTCCAGTCTTTTTCTATATTATACCAAATCCCTTTGGAAATATTTGTCATTTACTGTGAGGCTAAAAATATTTTTTAGGACATTTATTTATCATATTTAACTTAATACTCAGTTTTAATTTATTAAGTATAATTTTTCATGTAAAAAAAGTAGCAGACCTTTCTGCTACTTTTTATTTTTCATTATTGGTTGCGGAGGTAGGACTTGAACCTACGACCTTCGGGTTATGAGCCCGACGAGCTACCAGCTGCTCCACTCCGCGTCATTATATAAATTGGTGCCGAAGACCGGAATCGAACCGGTACGGTGCTTCAAAACACCGCAGGATTTTAAGTCCTGTGCGTCTGCCAGTTCCGCCACTTCGGCTTATGTGGTAGCGGAAATAGGACTTGAACCTACGACACTTCGGGTATGAACCGAATGCTCTAGCCAGCTGAGCTATTCCGCCACATTATATTTAATTATTATTGGTTGCGGAGGTAGGACTTGAACCTACGACCTTCGGGTTATGAGCCCGACGAGCTACCAGCTGCTCCACTCCGCGTCATTATATAAATTGGTGCCGAAGACCGGAATCGAACCGGTACGGTGCTTCAAAACACCGCAGGATTTTAAGTCCTGTGCGTCTGCCAGTTCCGCCACTTCGGCTTGCGTAAAACTTTTATGTTCTTACGACATGTTTTATTATATATCATGATTATATCTATGTCAACATATTTTTTTATTTTTTTATATAATTATTATATATTTATAAATTTGTCCTTTAAATTATATAATTAAAGAGGCTTTAAAGCCTCTTTTATATCCTTTATTGGGTTGAACTTTTTCTATATCCTCTATTTCTTGTGTCTTGATTCTTTCTTATGTCTTGTAATCTTTCCTCACTTTCCTTTAAAAACTTACTCATGATATCTTCAAAGTCTCTTGATTTATTGGGTTCAGCTTCCTTTTCCCAATCAATTTCTATAGGTCTACAAGACTTTTTTTTAGGTTCTGCTTGCTTTATAGAAAGACTTATTTTCCCTTTTTCATCTACTGATATAACCTTTACCTTTACTTTGTCATTTTCTTTTAGGTAATCTCTAATATCTTTTACATAATTATCAGAAACCTCTGATATATGCACTAAGCCAGTTTTGCCGTCTACTTCGACAAAGGCTCCAAAATTAGTAATGTTAACTACTGTACCTTCTAGTATGTTTCCTGATTTTAAGGTCATATTAAAAAAATTCCTCCTTAAAAATTTAATTATATTTTAAAATTTAATTTAATAAACTACTTTTTACTATCTACTACCGTATTTTCTCCTGGTTTAACTAGTCCGAGTTTTTCTCTAGCTAATTTTTCTATATAATCATTTGTTTTAGTCATATCTATTTCTTCTAGCATTTTTTGATTTTTTGTTTTTACCTCTTCATATTCTAAAGATTTTTCTGCAATTTGGGTGTTTATATTATTCATTATTATTTGTTGTTTCCCAATTATATAACAAACATAGAAGGTTAACAGTACAAAAATAATTTTCTTCTTATTAAATTTTAACCCCATAATTGAATTTTTTCCTTTCACATTTTAATTTAATCTTGTATCTATATTCTAATGTTATTTCAAACTTTCTTCAAGTGATTTTTTCATTTTTATCTCTTTTTATATTTTTTTCTTTTAATTTATAAAATAATATCTCAAAAGGCATAATTAGCATGTTAAAAGTTACTCTTAAAAATCTTCCCAAAATACTTAATATATTAATTAAAAATTTAATAATACTCTTACTTATAAATTTTATATAAAATAACATTCCTAATAGTATAAATAAATAAACATAAAATCCTATATATGCGTAATTTGTATATAATAAAAATATAAAAACTATAATAGCTACTAATATCCAAAATAATATATCCTCTACTACAGTTATTACTTTATTACCTTCATTTTTACCTCTAATTATTCTGTAAAAATCAAACAATATTCCTATAATAAATCCTGAAAGGAAACTAAATACTAACAAATTCAGTTGATGATCCATAGATATTATCATATTTCCTCCTATTTAAATAGTTTTGATAATAACTTTTCTTTGTTCCTTTTGTTTTCTTTATTTAAATATATACATGAATTTATGGTTCCATTAATTACAACATCACCATTTTGTACATCCAATTTACTCATCTTTAATTCTTCTCCTTTTATATGTAAAGTTCCTAGATTAGTATTTAATATTATTTGTTCTTCATTAAAACTTATTACATCTAATACCCCGTCCAAAAATATCCTCTTCCTATTTTCTATTTTTAAAGTACTCCTATCGTCTGTTTTTTTTATATCTTTTTGTTCCATAAAACTCACCCCTACTTTCTCATAATATTTATATGTTCTATACTTTTCTTATATTACTTTGAAATTAAAAATTCATCCTAAAATTTATTTAGGATGAATTTTTAATTTGTTTATTCACTTATTATTTCATACATGTTTTTAGCTTCATTTTTTAATGCATGAGAAGAAGTATCCAATACTTTTGCTTTCATTGTACCTTCTGCATATTTAATTTCTATTAAGTCTCCTTCTTTTACTTCACTTCCTGCTTTGGCTACCTTATCATTTATAAATACTCTGCCACTTTCACAAACCTCTTTAGCTACAGTTCTTCTCTTTATTATTCTAGAAACCTTTAAATATTTATCTAATCTCATTTTTTCCTCCTAAACACAAAAAACCTAGATTTTTACCTAGGTTTTTTGGAAAAGATTTTAAATTACCATATCTTATTTATTAACTCTTTCTTTAAATTCTTTACCTGGTTTAAATACTGGAACTGTTGATTCAGGTATTTGAATTTCTTCTTTAGTTTTTGGATTTCTTCCTATTCTAGCTGCTCTTTTTCTAGTTTCAAATGTTCCAAATCCAACTAATTGTACTTTTTCTCCATTTTCAAGTGTTTCTTCTACAGTTTCAATAAAAGCTTTTAATACTAATTCTGCATCTTTCTTTGTTAATTTTGACTTTTCAGCCATACTTGTGATTAATTCTGATTTGTTCACTTTTGTTACCTCCTTAATTTGAGTATGTTAATTAACTTTTAACCATAGAATAGCATATTCTTTATTAATGTTGAAATTCCTTCTTTAAAAGGAATAATTTAAAGAAAATACTATTTTATTTTTGCTTCTTCCCAAAATTTATCCATTTCTTTAAGAGTCATATCTTTTAAACTCTTTCCTTGTTTAGAAGCACATCTCTCAATATACTCAAATCGATTAATAAATTTCTCTATAGTATAATTTAAAGCATTTTCTGGGTCTATGTCAAGGAATCTTGCTACATTTACTGTTGAAAATATTAAATCTCCTACTTCTTCTAATATTTTTTCCCTATTTTTATTTTTATATACATCTTTTACCTCATTTAATTCCTCATAAACTTTATCTAACGCATCTTCTACTCTGTTCCAATCAAATCCAACTTTTGCAGCTTTTTTTTGGACTTTTTCTGCCCTCATTAGTGCCGGCAAAGTTTTAGCTATATGTTTTAATTCTTCAGTATAAGTTTTAAATCCTTTTTCCTTCTTTTTTATCTTCTCCCAATTCTCTAAAACTTGCTTTGACGAATTAACTATATTATTTTTAAACACATGAGGATGTCTATCAATCATTTTGTTGCAAACAGTAGTTATTACATCATTAATGTTGAAATATCCTTTTTCCTTTCCTATTTGGCAATGAAATACTATTTGGAATAGTACATCGCCTAATTCCTCTATTATCATATCATCATTTTTACTATTTACAGCTTCTATTACTTCATAACATTCCTCTATTAAATATCTTTTTAAAGTTTCATGGGTTTGCTCTCTATCCCAAGGACAGCCTTCTTCCCCTCTTAATATATCCATTATATCTAATAAATCATAAAAATCTTTTATAGTATTTTGTTCATCTTTTGGAATGTACAATGATGTTAAATAATCTATATCTTCTTCTCTATCTAATTCATATAATTTAATTTTCTTTATTTTTTCTATTTCTTCTATGCCAGCTCCTCTTATAAAGAATATTTCATATTCATCTCCATAATAATCCATTAATTGCAATTTAACTTCTGATGCAATAAATTTATCATATATCTGGGTTACTATTGTTCCTATTCTTTTATCTAGAATTTCATTTTTTATATTAAATGCATCAACTATCTTCACTCCATTTATAGGATCAATTTGCATACTTTCTAATATTGAATCTATAAAACTAACTGCCGGCAGAATTTTAAAAGGTATATTATTTTTATTACACATTTTAATTAAATTTTCTACAGATTTTTCTGCTACCAATGGATGTCCGGGCACTGCATAAACTATGTCTTCATTTTCTTTATATACTTTTATTATGTCCATAGCTATATAATTATAAACATCATCAAACTTATTTGAGCTATCATAGATATTATCAAAAGTTTTAAATTTTATATCTAATTTCTTTAGATATTCTACAGTAGGATGTTTTTCTGTCCTAAGATAAATTTTTTTACAGTTTTCAAGAATTTTTAATGTGCCAAGAGTTAGTGCATCTTTAGAGCCAGGTCCTAAACCTACAATGTATATCATACTTTTTCTCTCCTTTTGTATCTGTATATCTTATTTTTTACATGTCTGTATTCAAATATATTTAACATCATAACTAATATACTATATATTATAATACCAAAAAGTATAGAGATTAAGCATGAAATAGAATTCTTTAAAGTTATTTTATAAATAATATTGTAAGATATAATTACTCCAAATATCATAATAATTGAGGCTAAAAGTGGCTTCAATATTACTTTCTTGTATTCAATTTTTACTTTTAACATCCTTTTGACACATATTATATTAAGTATTGTAGATATGCTATATCCTAATATAGTTCCTATTACAGCTCCATATACGTTTATATTTTCTATTGGAACTAATGATCTAGTTATGAAAAATTTTGCTACACATCCTATAAGTAGATTTATTACAGGTATTACATATATACCTATACCTTGCAATATAGAAGTAAATGTTTGACATAATGCTATAAATGGTATTGATATGGATAAATATTTTAAAATTTTGAATCCTTCATAATTTCCTATAAATAAAAGAGACATAATAGGTTTTGATAGAAAAAAAAGTCCTATAAATGATGGTATTGATATAACTGTAGAAAATTTAATAGCTTGATTCACTTTATGTACCAAATCATTTCTCCTATTTAATATATAATATTCTGCTATTATAGGTACTATTGATGTGCATAACGCCATAGAAACTGTAAGAGGTACATTGATTAACACAAATGCCTTCCCTGTAAGTTGTCCATATAAAATAGCGGCCTCTTTATAGCTTAGTCCCCCTTGTACTAATTTACCTGGAACTAAAGCCGAATCTATTAAACTCATTATACTACTTACAGTAGCTCCTAAAGATATAGGTATAGATATATAAATAAGTTTACTTAATATATCTAAATCATCTTTAACTATTTTAACATTAAGTTCTGATTTAACACTTTTATACTTTGAATATAAATATATATTTCCTAAAACTGCTCCTGCTGTAGCTCCTAAACTAGCTCCTCCTGCAGCAAATTCTATACCCTTTGGTAGTAATACTATAACCAAACCTATCCCTATAATGACTCTTCCTAATTGTTCTATAATTTGTGATACTGCTGTAGGTGTCATATTTTGCATTCCTTGAAAAAAACCTCTAAATGTACTCATTATTGATATAAAGACAGGCGCTATGGAAATCCCTAAAAGTGAATAATAAGATTTATAATCCCAATTAAAAATTCTAACTATGAATTTAGATAATATTAATATTATTGCAGTAAATCCTCCTCCAATGAAAATCATTAGTATTAATGATTTCCTAAATACTTGTATTATACCTTCATTGTCACCTATAGCATTTCTTTCTGATACCATTTTTGATATAGCCACAGGTATTCCAGAAGAAACCGCTATAAAAAATAGATAAAGAGGATACGCCATCTGATAATAACCTATCCCTTCATCTCCTATTAACATTATTAATGGCCATCTAAAAAATAAGCCTAAGAACTTAGCAAATACTCCTGCTATTCCTAAAATAAAAGTTCCTTTAATAAGAGAATGTTTCTTCATAATATAAATACCTCCAAAATCCTTATAAATATACTTATTTGAATTTTGGAGATATTATTACTTTTGTTGAATATTTTATTATACTTGTGTTAATAATCCATTTATGAACAATAAATTCATATGTATTATTTATTGTTCCATTTGTTTGCCCAAGAAGGATGATGCAGTTTCAGCTAATTTTAGTTCTACTTCTCCAAATTCTTCATCTTTGTCTTTTGACACTATAATAACAGCTCCAATTGCATCTCCTTCAGCAATTATTGGTGATATAACTTGCGTTGCATATTTTCCTTCGAACTCTTCATCATCATAAAGAGGTATTATTTCTCTTTCTTTTGATATAAGTATAGTCCTTCTTTCTTCGATAATTTTTTCTAGTTCAAAACTAATCTTTTTGTCCATATATTCTTTCTTCTGAACTCCACTAACAGAGACTAACATATCTCTATCACAAATAATAACTATATTTCCTATAGTCTGCTGTAAAGATTCAGCATATCCCTTAGAAAATTCGCTTAATTCCCCTATTGGTGAATACTTTTTTAATATTACTCCTCCTTCCCTATCAGTAAATATCTCTAAAGGATCTCCTTCTCTTATTCTTAGTGTCCTCCTTATTTCTTTAGGTATAACAACTCTTCCAAGATCGTCTATCCTTCTTACTATTCCAGTTGCTTTCATTTAATATCCTCCTTTTCAATATATTTAAAAGATGTACTAATATTATCTTTCTTTTTATGAAATTTTATACACATTTGTAATTTAAAAAGCCCAGAATTTTAAATTCTGGGCTTTTTATTACATAATATTCTTTTCATATTTTTTTGTTTCTACCTTTAACTCTTCTTTCCATTGTTTAATTTTTTCGTTAAATACTTTTTCTTTTTCTGATTGTAAAAGGTCTTTCTTTATTTGTTCTTTAACCGTATTAAAATCTTTAAATGTAACTTCATCCTTATCTATAAGTTTTATAACATGATATCCATATCTACTTTTTACTGGTTGAGATATTTGACCTTTATCAAGTTTTGTAATAGCATCTGCAAAAGATTTAACTACAGATGAATATGGTGTCTTACCTAAATCACCTGAATTTTCTTTAGCACTAGGATCTATAGAAATTTCTTTTGCAATCTTCTTTATATCTTCTCCTTTATCTAATCTTTCTTTAACTTTTTTTGCATCTTCTTCTTTTTCTACTAATACATGTTGAGCATGAAACTGAGGATTATTTTCTGCAAAAGTGTACTTATTTTCTTCATAATGCTTTTTAGCAGAATTATCATCTACTTTTATATCTTGCGTAACTTTTTCCATAACCTCTTTTGTCAAAAATTCATTTTTATAAACATTCTTAAGAACTTCTTCTTTTACCCCCATTTTTTTTAGATATTCTTCATACTTATTTTTATCTCCTTGAAAAGCTTTTTCCACAAATTCTTTTAAGCTTTTATCAACTTCTTTTTCAATTTTAGCATTATCAACTTTTAATTCTTTTGACTTTTGTGAAATTACTTCTTCCTGTACCATCTGTTGTAATACTTGGTTTTTAACCTGTGATAATTGGTCTTTGATTTCAGAGTTATTTAAAAAATCTTTACCATATTGTTCTTCTAACATGCTTAATTCTCCTGTAAATCTTAAGGCATTTGTAAAATATGTATCTAATTCTCCTCTAGTTATTGTTTTTTCACCAACCTTAGCAATAGGACTTTTTTTTATGGCCTCTGGTGTTTTCTCTATCATATTGCATCCTACTACTGACATTGAAAAAAGTAGTGCAAAAAATAGTGCTGTAATTTTTTTAATATTATTTTTAAAATGTTTCACGGTTATTCCTCCAATTCATAATTAAATTACATTAATATTATACTATATTAATGTATAATTTTTTATTTAGCCTTTATGTTTTTTATATATTCTATAAATTTCTTTAATTTATCTAATAAATCTTCTTTTTTTATTTCCTCAAGTCTATATCCTAATGCTGGTTTTTTACCAAATTTAAATGAAACTATTCTATTAAATTCAGTTTTTATATCTATCATCATTTTTTGATTTAAATCATCTATACTTTGAAATTGTATTAGTATTTCTTCTCCTTTTTCATTTATTTCCTCTATTCTAAGTTCCTTTGCTATACTTCTTATATATGCTATATCCATAAGATTCTGTACGGATAATGGTATATTAGAATACCTATCTTCTAATTCTTCTTGTACATCCATATAGTCATCATAAGAGCTAATGCTAGCAATCTTTTTGTATATCTCTATTTTTTGACTTTCATCTTTTATATAATCATTAGGAATATAAGCATCAACTTTAATTTCTACAGTAGTTTCTATAGGTTCTATATTGGTTTCTCCCTTTTTCTCTTTTATAGTATCTTCTAGCATTTTACAATATAAATCATATCCAATAGAAGCCATATGTCCATGTTGAGATGAACCCATCATATTTCCTGCTCCTCTTATTTCTAAATCTTTTAAAGCTATCTTAAATCCAGATCCCAATTCTGTAAACTCTTTTATTGCTTTCAATCTTTTTTCTGCTACTTCTGTTAAAATTTTATCTTTCTTATAAGTTAAATAACAATAGGCCATTCTATTACTTCTACCAACTCTTCCCCTTAATTGGTACAATTGTGATAGTCCCATTTTATCAGAATCATATATTATCATAGTATTTACATTTTGTATGTCCATTCCAGTTTCAATTATAGTGGTAGCAACTAGTATATCATACTCCTTGTTCATAAAATCCATTACTATCTTTTCTAGCTCTCTTTCCTTCATTTGTCCATGCGCTATTCCAACCTTAGCTTCTGGCAATAATTTAGAAATATGTGCTGCAATTTCTTTTATATTTTCTACTCTGTTATATACAAAATATATCTGTCCACCTCTATTTAACTCTCTTAAAATGGCATCTTTAATAAGCTGATCATTATATTCAACTACGTAAGTTTGTATAGGATACCTATCTTCTGGAGGTGTTTCTATAATACTTATATCTCTAACTCCTACTAATGACATATGTAGCGTTCTTGGAATAGGTGTAGCACTAAGTGTAAGTACATCTACATTTTTCTTAAATTCTTTTATTTTTTCTTTATGCTTTACACCAAATCGCTGCTCTTCGTCTATTATTAAAAGACCTAAATCCTTAAACTGAACATCCTTTTGTAAAATTCTATGAGTTCCTATTAAAATATCTATATTTCCTTCCTTCAAAGCTTTTATAGTGATTTTCTGTTGTGCTGGTGTCCTAAACCTACTTACCATTTCTATATTTACTGGAAAATCTGAAAACCTTTTTATTAAATTATTATAATGCTGTTGTGCTAATATTGTAGTAGGAACTAAGAACGCTACTTGTTTGCCATCCATAACAGCTTTAAAAGCTGCTCTAAGCGCTACTTCTGTTTTGCCGTACCCTACATCACCACAAAGTAACCTATCCATAGTTCTATTTGATTCCATATCATTTTTTATCTCTTCTATAGCAGTAATTTGATCTGGCGTTTCTTCATAAGGAAATTCTTCTTCAAACTGTTTTTGCCAAACTGTATCCTTAGAAAACTTGTATCCTCTTAAAGTAGATCTGACAGCATATAGATTTACTAAATCTTCAGCTATTTCCTCTATGGATTTTCTAGCTTTATTCTTAGTTTTTGTCCATTCAGCATTACCTAACTTATTTATTTTAGGAGTTTTACCTTCTCCTCCTATATATTTTTGAACTATATCTAGTTGCTCTACTGGCACATAAAGTTTATCATCCCCATAGTATGTTAGCTCTAAATAATCTTTTCTATGTCCTCCAACTTCTAATTGCTTAATTCCCTTATATACACCTATTCCGTGATTTACATGAACTACATAGTCTCCTGGCTTTAAATCCGTAAAACTCTTTATTCTACTAAAACCCTTTTTAGTATTAATTTTTTTATTTTTTCTTCTCTTGGCTTCTCCAAATACTTCTTTATCTGATATAATACATAACTTAAAATCTGGATATTCATATCCTTTTATTTGACCTCCAAAAGTTACAACTACTTCTCCTGGTAAAATTTCATCTACTAAATCCTTGTAGACACTCTCTATACCTCTATCTCTTAAAGTATCTACAAGTCTTTCCCCTCTAGCTCTAGTTCCTGCAAGAATTACTGTTTTATATCTTTTTTCTTTTTTTGTTATAATATCTTCTATAAGTAAATCAATTTGACCTTGATAATTCTGTGATGTAATTTCTTTAAAATTTATAGTTTCCCTTTCTTTTAAAATATCTGTTTTCTTAGAAAACACATTTAAAGTTATGACTTTACTTGCTTCTAATGCTTCCCATATATCCTCTTTAGGTACTAGCAGATTTCCTTGAGCTGGTAATATATCTCCCCTTTTAAGAAAACTATCATAACTATCATAATATTCATAATATACACTATCTAATTTTCCTTTGCATCTCTGTATATCATCTACTACAATCAGGCAATCCTTAAAATAATTTAAAAAAGATGTCGTAGTATCATATAAATATGGCAAATAACTATCTATAGTTTCAAAAGTCCATGTTTCTTTTAAACATTCTATATTTTTATTAACTATATTCTGTAATTTATTAAAAGCCTCTTTGTTATTTAAAGCTTCCAAATTGCTTTTTACTTTTTCTAAATCCATTATAATTTTTTCACAAGCCAGCTCTATATTTTCTTTATCCAATATAATCTCTTTGGCTGGAAATACTTCTATTGAATCCACTTTTTCTATACTTCTCTGAGATTCGGTATTAAAGTTTCTTATAGAATCTATTTCATCATCAAAAAATTCTATTCTATAAGGTTCTGAAGAGATTGGTGGGAATATATCAAGTATACCCCCTCTTATAGAAAATTGACCTTTATTGCGTACTAAATCCACTCTCTCATATCCTGATTTTAAAAGTTTTTCACTTAAATCATTATAGTTAACTACATCTCCTATAGAAAATTTAAAAAAATACTCTTTATATAAGTTTAATGGTATACATACTGGTGCTATGGACTCTATTGATGTAACTATAATTTTCTTCCCAGGTTCTAATATACGTTTTATTATTTTTAGTCTTTCCCATCTTAAATCTCCAGATATGGCATCTATATTATAAAACACCACTTCCCTGCTTGGGAAATAATGTACATTCGGTTCATAAAAGAATAAGTCTTCATAAATATTTTTTGCTTCTATATCACTATGAGTAAGTATTAGTAGAGGCTTGTCTATTTCATCATACACCCCTTTAATTAGATAACTCTTAGAAGAATCTTCTAAGCCCGTTATGTTTAAGGGATACCTTCCACTTTGTATATTATCTTTTATATCCTTAAATTCCTTACTATCTTTTAATGGTTTTAAAATACCATTTAATCTCATAATAAAATTCACCTCATTAATAAAATTACTATGCTTTAAAATTGTTGTATTTATTCATAGCCTCTTGTGGTCCTTGGCTAATTATGGTATAAGCTAGCTCAGGAATTATATTTAAAACTTCTTCTATATTTTTTTGTTTTTCTTTTGGGAACTTTCCTAAAACATGAGATACCATATCTCTTTCAGGTTTTCCCACTCCAATTCTTACTCTGATAAATTCTTCGCTATTTAAATTGTGTATAATACTTTTAATACCATTATGTCCACCAGCACTTCCTTTTGTTCTTATTCTTAATCTACCTACTTCTAAATCTACATCATCATAAATTACTATTACATTTCCAATTGGTATATTATAATAATTTATTATTTCTCTTAAACTTTCTCCACTAAGGTTCATATATGTAGTTGGTTTTAAAAGCATTACTTTTTCATTTGATATATGTCCTTCTCCAAATACTCCTTTAAATCTTTCCCTTTTCATAGGAATATTATACTCATAGCTTATTTTATCTATAGCTTCAAACCCTATGTTGTGTCTAGTTTTTTCATATTCCTTTCCTGGATTTCCTAGTCCCACTAATAAAAACATACCATACTTCCTCCATTTTTACATTTAATATATAACATTTTATACTAAACACAAAAAATAATAAAGAGAATACATCCCTTTATTATTTTTTGTATATTAATAATATTATTATTGATTCAAATCCTTCAGTTCTGATAATATAATATTAACTTCCTTAGTTGTTCCATTTCTCCAGACCTTACACTTAACAGTATCACCTATTTTATGTTGTTCTAGTATCTGTGCTATATCATCAAATTCTTGAACCTTTTTACCATTTAATTCTATAATAACATCTGTTGGCTTAATTCCAGACTTCGCCGCACCTGAACCAGATATAACTTCATTTACATAAAATCCTCTTATCTCACCATCTCTAGAAACCACTGTTTGCCCCATTACTCCTAATGATGGTCTTTTTACCTTTCCATAATTCATAAGAGAATCTATTATTTCCTTGGCTTCATTTATACTTATAGCAAATCCCATACCTTCTACATTAGCTGTTGCCCCTATTTTTAGGCTATTTATACCTATTACCTCACCATTTTCATTACATAAAGCTCCTCCACTATTTCCTGGATTTATAGCTGCATCGGTTTGTAATACTTTATATATTGCTCCTCCATGTTCCACTCTTCTATTTAAAGCACTTATTATACCTGCTGTAACAGAACCTGCAAACTCTTCTCCTAACGGATTGCCTATTACTATAGCTAAGTCTCCTACATTTACTTTAGATGAATCTCCAAATTTAGCAGTAGGTAAATTATTAGCTTCTATTTTTATTACAGCTAAATCAGATCTTTTATCATACCCTACAATTTTAGCAGGAAAAACCTTACCACTAGATAATTTTACTGTAACTTGGCTTGCACCTTCTATAACATGATAGTTTGTCACTATATATCCATCTGGCTTAAAAATTATTCCAGACCCACTTCCCTTATCAACTTCTCCCCAAAAATTTTCACTTTTATTACTTATGCCTACCACTGCTGGTCCAACACTTTCAGCTACCCTAGTTATAGAACTTTTATCTGTACTCTTCACGGGAGTTTTTTCACTAATTATAAGATTTCCTTTATAGGTTTCACTATTTTCTATATTATTTATTTTTTTATCCACAACATAATATCCAGATATGGAACCAGAAATAATGGCTATTAGAATAAAAGCTACTAACTTTAAAAATTTTTTTATTCTACTATGACTTTTATTATTTCGAAATTTTATATTTCCTTCATCTGGATTTATGCTTTCCCACCTAACATCTTTTATCTCGTTAAATTTATAATCGTCCATTATTTACACCTCCTAGTATATCTAGATTATATAATCATAAATTAACTTTTCTATGAACAAATTGTAATTAAATAATGGATTAATTTTTATATTTTTTTTAACGAAAAAGTAAATAGCACTCCATCCTCTACATTTTTAACCCAAATATCTTCTCCTAATTGAGTTAATATACTTCTAACTATAGAAAGACCTAATCCTGTGCTTACTTTAGAAGTTCTAGATTTATCACCTTTATAAAATCTAGACCATACATTTTTTATATCTTCTTCTGGTATATGTTCCCCTGAATTATATATAGATACATATACCTTATCTCCTCTTAATTTTGTTCTCACCTCTATTTTTCCACCTTCTACTGTATACTTTATTGCATTGTCAATTAAATTTATAATAACTTGGAATAACTTATCTTTATCCCCTACTACATATAAATCATCTTCTTGCAAACAAACATCTACTTGTAAATTTTTTTTATCTATCAATGGCTTAAATTTTATCACTGTCAATCTTATTATTTCATTTATATTAACTTCCTCTATTCTAAGTTTTAACTGCCCAGCCTCTATAGCAGATAAATCTAGTAAATCATTAACTAACCTAGTGAGTCTTTGAGTTTCATCATGAGCCAATGCAAGATAATAATTTTGTTTTTCAGGTGGTATAACTCCATCTAAAATGCCACTTATAAAACCTTTAATGGATGTTATTGGTGACCTTATTTCGTGTGAAACATTAGATATAAAACTTCTTCTGTTTTCTTCTATTTTTTCTAAAGATTCTGCCATAGCATTGAAGGAATTAGCTAAGTCCCCAATTTCATCTTCAGAATTTACAAATACCCTTTTATCTACTTCTCCTTTAGATATTTTATCTGCCACATAATTAATTTTCTCTAAAGGTTTAATTATTATTCTCTGTGAAAAATAATATATTACAAAAAATGAAAACATTATGGCTAATACAGCAGATAACCATATTATATTATATACTTTTTTTAAAGGTTCTTTTATTTCCTCAACAGATGTGTGCATTATAATTGATCCTTTGAACACATCCCTATAAAATACAGGTATTACAAATGTATGCACTGGCATCTTCAAAAAAGGTGAAGTAACTTCCCTTTTCTCTATACTATTTCCGAATCTTAACTCATCCAATTCATCTATTAAAACCTGTCGCCCAATTATATCATCATATTTATCATTAGAAACTGCATAAACTATTCCATAGTTATCTGTTAACCATATATTTGTTGATAAGTAACTTCCTATATTATTCAAAATTTCAGTAACTCTACCTTTAGTAAAATTTCCTTCTAAATAATTAACAGCTGCTACGCTTATAAATTGAGATTCACTTAATAATTGGTTCTTCCTTTGCTGAAAATAGTATCCTTCAAACCAATAAGATAAAAAAGCAGCTGTTACTACAAAACTAATAGTTATAATAGCTGTAAATGTTGCTATAAGTTTGGAAAATAAGCTCTTTTTCATTTACTATTTCACCTCAAATTTATACCCAACACCCCATACAGTTTCTATTTGCCAATTTGAACCTTCTTCTAATTTTTCTCTAAGCCTTTTTATATGCACATCAACAGTTCTAGAATCTCCTGGATAATCATATCCCCATACTTCACATAATAATTGTTCTCTAGTAAATACTCTATTTTTGTTGCTAGCTAAATAGTATAATAACTCAAATTCCTTTGGAGGCATCTTTATTTCTTTTCCATTATAAGTGACTGTATATGAATCTATATCTATAATTAAACCATCAAATTTCAATGTTTCTTTACTTATATTGTCTGTATTAAATCTTCTTAAAACAGCTTTTACTCTCGCTAATAATTCTTTAGGTTCAAAAGGTTTAACAATATAATCATCTGCCCCCAATTCTAATCCTAAAACCTTATCAAAAGTTTCTCCCTTTGCTGTTAACATTATTACTGGTGTCTGATTCTCTCTTCTTATCCACTTTAAGACATCAATTCCATCCATGCTAGGTAACATTATATCTAACAAAACTAAGTCTGGATTGTATTCTAAAAATGCATCTTGAGCTTTCTTGCCATCATGGCTAACTTTTGTATCAAATCCAGCGTTATCCAAGTACATTTTTATTACTTCACATATATTTTCATCATCATCTACTATTAATATTTTAGCTATTTTCCCATTAATCATTTTTATTCCTCCCATAATCCATATATATTTAATTTATCATATATAAACATAATGTAATAGATTAATATAAAAAAAGTTACAATTTATTTATATATATTTTAAAGGCTATTTCAAAAACAAAATTTGAAATAGCCTTGTCTATATTAATCAAATAATTTACTTACAGAAATTTCTTCATATATTCTTCTTATAGCTTCTGCAAATACTGGTGCTACGGATAAAACTTTAATTTTATCACTTGATTTAATCTTTGAAATATCTATTGTGTTTAAAGTTATAAGTTCTTTTATAACAGAATTATCTATTCTCTCTATAGCAGGTCCAGAAAGAACTGCATGAGTACAACATGCATAAACATCTTTAGCACCTCTTTCAACTAATGCATTGGCACCGTTAGTAATAGTTCCTGCTGTATCTATCATATCATCTACAAGTATACAAGTCTTATCTTTAATTTCTCCTATTATATGCATTACCTCTGAAACATTTGGCTTAGGTCTTCTTTTGTCTATAATTGCAATTGGAGCATGTATTCTGTCTGCAAATTTTCTTGCTCTAGTTACACTTCCTAAATCTGGTGAAACTACAACTACATCCTCTCTTTGATCAAATCCACTTTCTGCAAAGTATTTTCCTAATATAGGAACTCCTAAAAGATGATCTAAAGGTATATCAAAATATCCTTGTATTTGAGATGCATGTAAATCCATAGTTAAAACCCTATCTGCCCCCGCTGCAGTTAAAAGATCTGCTACAAGTTTAGCTGTAATAGGATCTCTTGCCTTTGTCTTTCTATCTTGTCTTGCATAACCATAATACGGTATTACTGCAGTTATTCTACCAGCTGATGCTCTCTTAAAAGCATCAATCATTATAAGTAATTCCATTAAATTATCATTTACAGGTGCACTAGTAGATTGAACTATAAAAGCATCAATTCCTCTAACTGTTTCATTTATATTTACTGTAATTTCTCCATCACTAAATCTTCCTACTTGTGCATCTCCTAGTGGTATTTCTAGAATATCCGCTATATCCTTAGCTAGTTTGTCATTTGAATTTCCAGCAAAAATTTTAAGACTTTTCTTTTCATGAATCATTACCAAAAGAACCTCCTTAGTATTCTATTTTTCATCTTTTTTCGCTACCCAATTTTCCTTGTTTATTTGCCTACTTCTAGCTATAGCTAAAGCTCCTTTAGGAACTTCTTCTGTAATAGTTGAACCAGCCGCTATGTATGAATTATCTTTTACTTCAACAGGTGAAACTAAATTAGCATTACAACCTATAAAAACGTCATCTCCTATGATAGTTTTATATTTCTTTTTGCCATCGTAATTTACTATTACTGTTCCACATCCAAAATTACATCTTTCTCCAACTTCTGCATCTCCTATATATGTTAGATGAGATACTTTGGTATTATTGCCTATATTGGATTTTTTTATTTCTACAAAATCTCCAATCCTTACAGAACTTCCTATATTACTATCAGGTCTTATATAAGCAAAAGGACCCACTGTAGTATTTTCTCCAATATTACTTTGTAGTATAACCGAATTTTGGATTACAACATTTTTCTCTATTATGCTGTCAACTATTCTAGAATTTGGGTATAGTACACAATTTTCTTTTATTATTGTCTTCCCTTGTAGTACATTTCCTGGATATATTATACTATCATTATGTATGACTACATCGCAGTCTATATATGTATTATTCGGATCTATTATTGTAACACCATTTTCTAAATGCATAGCATTTATTCTTCTTCTCATGATTGTTTCCACCTCTGCTAATTGAAGTCTTGAGTTTACACCCATAGTTTCTTCAAAATCAACAGCTAATGCTCCTACTTTTTTTCCGTCTTTTTTTAGTATTTCAATAACATCCGTTAAATAATATTCTCCTTGTGCATTATTATTATCTAATTTCTCAAGGGCTTTTAGTAGAGTTTGAATATTAAAGCAGTACATTCCTGCGTTTATTTCCTGTATTTTTAACTCTTCTTTTGAACAATCTTTGTGTTCTATTATTTTATCAACTTCTCCGTTACTCTTTCTTAAAACTCTTCCATATCCACTGGGATTATCTATAATAGATGTAAGAATTGTACCATGAAAATCATTCTTATCATGATATTCTATAAGTCTTTTTATGGTTTTAGAGGTAATTAATGGAGCATCTCCTGTAAAAATTGCTACATTACCTTTTTTATTTAATAAAAATTCTTTTGCGCATTTTACAGCATGTCCTGTCCCTAATTGTTGTTCTTGAAATGAAAAAGATACTCTTCTAGATTCTGTTTTTAATTTTACTTCTTCAGCTTTTTTGCCAACGATTACATTTACATCTTCTATATTAGCTTCTCTTAATGCATCTATAACATGATTAACCATTTCTTTGCCACATACTTTATGTAAAACCTTTGGAGTAGCAGATTTCATCCTTTTCCCTTCTCCTGCTGCTAATAATACAGCACAATTATACATTCTATCACCTCATTATAGGCTTAATTTAAATATTTTACATATTTATTTATTTACACTATATCATTATATTTTATATATTTTACAAATGCAACCTAATAAGCTTTTTTCAGAAAATAACGAATAATAAAAAAAGGAGTATTGTTACTCCTTTATTTTTATTCTTCAGTTGTTTCAACTACTTCATTTGCTTCATCTTTTGCTAATTCATATTTTTCTAATATAGCGCTTTGTATTTTTTCTCTAGTTTCGGTATTTATTGGATGAGCTATATCCTTAAACTCACCATCTGGCGTCTTTCTACTTGGCATAGCTATAAATAGACCATTCTGTCCTTCTATTACCTTTATATCATGAACAACAAATTCATTATCAAAGGTTACTGATACTATAGCCTTCATCTTTCCTTCAGTAGCAATTTTTCTAACTCTTACATCAGTAATTTCCATTAAATTCCACCTCCAAGATGCTTATGTATACATTATATATACTATTCTATATATATATTATTTTTCCTGCTAAAAATTTAAATTTTTTAAATTTTAAATTTTTTAGAAGGATATATTATACTATTATTATCTTGGTCTAATCCTTTAAATTCTATTATAGAAATATATTCGCTAACTAGTTTTTTATCTATACCCACATTATCTACTAATACACCCATACCCAGAAGTTCGCTATCAAATTCTTTTAATAAGTTTATAATTCCTAATGCAGTTCCTCCTGCTTTCATAAAATCATCTATAAATATACACTTACTACCACTTTTAATAGCTCTTTTAGGTAAAGACATATTTTGTATCCTATTAGTTGATCCTGAAACATAGTTTATACTTACAGTAGATCCTTCTGTTACTTTATTTTCTCTTCGTACAACAACTAATTGAACTCCTAGCATTCTTGCAACTTCATATGCTAAAGATACTCCTTTTGTTTCCACTGTAACTACATAGTCTATATCCATGTTATTAAATTCTGTAGCTAATATTAATCCTGCTTTTTGTATTATTTGTGGATTAAACACAAGATCTGTTACATAAAGAAAGTTCCCTGGTATTATTCTTTCTCTATCTTTTAAAATAATACATAATTCTTCCGCAAATTTTGAACTTTCTTCTTTAGATATTCCACAAATATACTTAACCCCACCTGCTGCTCCTGAAACTGTTTCGATTTTGCCTAAAGATAATTTATTTAAAACATCTTTTATAGCAATTAGATCTTCACTTATAGTAGATTTCGCTGCATTAAACATTTCTGTGAATTTATTTAAATTTACTATTTTATTAGGATTTTCTATTAAAATTTTAGTTATAGCTGAAATTCTCTGATTTCTAGTGAACTTTTCCATTATATCACCCATTTGCTTTTTACGAATTATTTGATTATAATACATTCCATTATTCATATTCTATTCTAAAACAAAAATATTATCAATAGATATAATAAATTAAATGTATTTTTTCCACTATATTTTGTATATAATTAATAGATAGATGGATTTAGATTTATAAGGAGTTGAATATTGTATGTCTTTTGATTTTTTAAAATACATCAAAAAAATTCATTTTATTGGAATTGGCGGAATAAGTATGAGCGGGATGGCAGAAATACTTTTAAAAAAAGGATATGAAGTCTCAGGATCTGATTCCACAAAATCCCCAATAATAGATAAATTAATAAATATGGGTGCCGAAATATATATAGGCCACAGCGAAGAAAATATTAAAAACGTTGATTTGGTAGTATATACAGTAGCTGTAGGAGAAGATAATCCAGAATTAAAAAAAGCCTTAAATGACAATATTAAAACTATGACTAGAGCAGAGTTTTTAGGCTACTTAATGGACGGACACAAATATAATATAGCTGTTTCAGGTACCCATGGAAAAACTACCACTACTTCAATGATGTCTCATATAACCATAAATGCTAATTTAGATCCTACTATTTTAGTAGGTGGAGAATTAAATATTATAAATGGAAATGTAAGAACAGGCAACAGTGAATATTTTTTAACAGAAGCTTGTGAATATAAGGAATCTTTTCTTAAATTTTTCCCTTATATTGGAGTTATATTAAATATCGATGCAGATCATTTAGATTACTATAAAGATATAAATCATATTAAAAATGCATTTTCAAAATTTGTTAGCTTAATACCTAAAGATGGATATTTAATAGCTTGTGCAGAAGATGAAAATATTAGTGATATTTTAAAAAATATTGATTGTACTATAATAACATATGGTTTTAATAAAGGAAATATTCAGGCTAAAAATATAACTTTTGACAATAAAGGTTGCGCTAATTTTGACGTTGTTAAAAATTCTACTGTTTTATTCTCGGTAAAACTAAATGTTCCTGGAAATTATAATGTATTAAATGCCTTAGCAAGCATTTGTGTATCTTTTGCTCTTAGCATAGATAAAAAATATATTATAAAAGGTTTAGAAAGTTTTTACGGAACACATAGACGATTTGAATTAAAGGGAATTAAAAATGATGTTACTGTTATAGAAGATTATGCACATCATCCAACAGAAATAAAAGCTACACTAAACGCTGCTAAAAACTATCCACATAATAGAATTTTTTGTGTTTTTCAACCTCATACTTATACACGTACTTACAGTTTGTTTGATGACTTCACAGAGAGTTTCTATAATGTAGATACTCTTGTATTAGCTGATATATACCCTGCTAGAGAAAAAGATACTGGCATAGTTAGCTCTAATATGCTAGGTAATAAACTAAGAGAAAAAAATATAGATTGTATAAATTTACACAGTTTTGAAAGCATATCTAACTACTTAAAAAAAGAAACTAAACCTGGTGATTTAGTTTTAATAATGGGTGCTGGAGACATTTATAAAGCTGGGGATTTATTTCTTAAATAATTTAATTTATTTTGGGTAAAACACCTCTAATATGGAAATAATAATTTTAAACCATATAGGAGGTGTTTTTTTGAAGAATTTTTTTATTTCTGCTGTTTTAGATTTAATAATAATTTTTGCATCCTATTTTATCTTTAGATTTATACTAAAAGGACCTATTAGGCATAAAATATATGAAAAACTATTTAGTTCTTTTAGTAAGTTCATAATATATATTTTCTTAATAACTGTAATTATAACTAGTTTAAGTGCAATAGCTCTTTACAGAACTCGTTATATTGCTTATGTAAATATAGTGGCTCCTGCTTTAGTTTCAATTTTAGTAGGATTTGTAATGTCTACAGTTCCTACTAGGGGAGTTGGTGATAAAAGCTAATTAAATAAAATAAACTTTGATTGATATAATTATATATTAATCAAAGTTTATTTATCTTTGAAAAAATTCCTATGATATAATTAAGGAGTTGGTACTTAATGTATGATAATTACCGCCAAATATTTAAAAGACTTTTAAAATCCTATTATGATAATACTTTCGAAGAAGAAGTGGAAAGCATACTTTCATCCTATAGTATGGATAGAAAAAAGCTTACTAAGATAATTTCTATTTTATGTGGTGTTAATATTGATGATAGTGATAACTATATATATGATTTAAAAAATGCTATAATTAACTATAAAACTTCCCAAGGAAAAATAGTAACTAAATTACCTTGTTCTGGTAATTGTTCTAAAGATGGAGATATAATTTGCGAAAAATCTTGTCCTGTAAATGCTATATTTAGAGATCCTAAGGATAATAACATATATATAAATGATGAACTCTGCTTAGATTGTGGTCTATGTGTAAAAAATTGTCCTAATGGAAGCATATTAGATAAAAAGGAATTTATACCTTTAGCACAGCTCCTAAAAGGCCAATCAATAGTAATAGCAGCAGTAGCTCCTGCCATAATGGGTCAGTTTGGTAAAGACGTAACTATAAACCAACTAAGAACAGCTTTTAAAAAATTAGGTTTTACAGATATGGTAGAAGTAGCTTTCTTTGCAGATATGCTTACTTTAAAAGAAGCAGTAGAATATGATCATTTTGTAAAAGATGAACAAGATTTTATGATAACCTCCTGTTGCTGTCCTATGTGGGTAGGAATGTTAAAAAAAGTATACAATGATTTAGTTAAATATGTTTCTCCTTCAGTTTCTCCAATGATAGCTGCTGGTAGAGTTTTAAAATTGTTGAATCCTAATTGCAAAGTAGTTTTCGTTGGACCTTGTATAGCAAAAAAAGCTGAAGCAAAGGAAAAAGACTTAATTGGTGATATTGATTTTGTATTAACCTTTACGGAAGTAAAAGATATATTTGAAGTATTGGATGTGCATCCTGAAAGTTTAGAAGAAGATATGTCTTCTGAATATGCTTCTAAAGGTGGTAGATTGTATGCTAGAACTGGTGGAGTATCCATAGCCGTTAGTGAAGCTATAGAAAAATTATTTCCTAAGAAATATAAATTTCTAAAAACTATACAGGCTGACGGAGTAAAAGGATGTAAATCTTTACTAGATAAAATAAATCAAAAAGATATTAATGCTAACTTCGTAGAGGGCATGGGGTGTATTGGTGGTTGTGTTGGCGGACCAAAAGTTATATTAGATCCTTCTAAAGGTAGAGAAGCAGTGAATAATTTTGCAAAAAATTCTTCCATAAAGGTTTCTGTGGATAGTAAATGCATGAACGACATATTAAGAAAAATAAATATAAATTCAATAGAAGATTTTAAAGATAAAAACAAAATTTCTATTTTTGAAAGGGAATTTAAATAATTTAATATAAGAAAGGATTTAGATCTTTATGTTTGATAACATAGAAGCAGCAATTTTCGATATGGACGGTACTTTAATTGATTCCATGTGGGTTTGGGAAAAAATTGATATTAAGTATTTAGAAAAAAGAAATATACCTATACCTAAAGACCTAAATGAATCTATCGCACATTTGACATTTGAAGAATGTGCTAAGTACTTTAAAAATACATTTAATTTAAATGATACCGTAGAAACTATAATGGATGAATGGAATACAATGGCCATTTATGAATATTCTCATAATGTAAAACTAAAAAAAGGCGCTTTAGATTTTTTAACATTGTTAAAAAACAAAGGAATAAAACTAGGTTTAGCTACCAGTAATTGTGATATGTTATTAAAAATAGCATTGAAAAATAATGGTATTTATGATATTTTCGATTGTATAACTACTTCAGATGAAGTAAATAAAAGCAAAGAATTTCCAGATGTTTACCTGCTATGTGCTAAAAAATTAAAGGTTTCTCCTGAACATTGCATAGTATTTGAAGATATTTTGCCCGCTATAAGGGGTGCAAAATCTGCTGGAATGAAAGTTGTTGGAGTTCATGATATTTACGCTAAAAATCAAAAAAAAGAAATTATGAAAAATGCTGATTTTTATATACTTGAATATAATGAATTAATTAAAGCAGTTTAAAAAGATGAAGGTAAATTTATCTTCATCTTTTTGTTATTCATAGTTTCCATATTGAAATGAATAGAATATAGTATATAGTATATAAAAATACATGGAGGCTGATAAATGATATTGTTTTTTATCATTATTATTCTTATACTAGCATCTATATACATGTTTTATTACTTTAACAATGAAATAGCAACTCAAAAGAGACAAATTTTTGTTCTAAAAAAACAATACAATAATTTAAAAAATGAAAAATTATCACATACGAATAAGAAAATAATAGTTAAATATATACCACCTACTATTTCCTCTACAACTATTAATGATGATTGTAATATTTTTATAAGTCCATTAAAATACTCTCCTTTATTATCTACTCTAAAGAAAGGAACATATGTCAATATAATAGATTCAGCGGAAATAAATAATGAAATATGGTATGAAATTTCAATAAATTCCGTAGATAAAATAAATTGCAAAGGATGGATTCAATCTGAATATATAGAAACTAATATTTAACTTTTTAAAAGGGGATATCCCCTTTTATCTTTTACTTTATGATACCATCTCTATATTGTGGTACTATATTAACTATATCTTTTTTGCAGCAATATTCTAAATCCTTAAAAAGACCTAATTCCATTATTCTATTAAAATGTCTTGCTTCTTTCATAAATTCCATATTAGGATTCATATTATACATATATTTTGCCACCTTTGATATGTCACTTAATTCAACTTCTATACTTTTACTAATACAGTCTATTATGTATCCACTACATATAAAATCATCTATAGAAAATTCACCACAAGTTCCTGCATTAATTATAACCACATCATTGTTTAGATATATTAATTTTTCTGCAACAGCCTTTCCATTTATTAATGCACCTATTAATATATCTTTAGCTGCTAATGCTCTTTTTATAGCTTTTGTTCCATTACTAGTGGTTATAACTATGGTTTTATTTTCAACTAACTCTTCACTATATTCTAATGGTGAATTAGAGCAATCAAACCCTTCTATTTTTAGGGCCTTTCTCTCTCCTCCTAATATATAATTTTCTCTATTATCTTTAACTTTCTCTAAAGCTTCTTCTATTTCTACAACGGGTACTACTTCTTTACATCCATTATTAAGTGCTGTTATTATAACAGATGTAGCTCTTAATATATCTATAACAACTATAGATTTATCTTTTATCTTTTCTTCTTTTATATCATCTGCTGATATAATTATATCAATCTTCATAATATATCCTCCATTATTTAAAATCTTTATTTTATAGTACCACTATTTACACAAAAAATAAAAGTGAAACTATGAAATTTCACTTTTATTTCTTATATCTTATTCCTTGATATATATTTCTATTAATTAATTCCCTATCTATAGAATTTAAAACTTCCCATTTCTTTAAACTCCATTTAGGTCCTATTAATAAATTCCTTGGAGCATCTCCTGTAAGTCTATGAATTACAATATTGCTTCTAATTATAGCAATAGATTCACAAACTATATCTATATACTCTTCTTGAGTAAGAAATTTTAACTCTCCCTTTTTATACATATTTACTAAAGGCGTTTCCTTCATAAGATGTAGCAAATGTATTTTTATACCCTGTATATCTTTATGAGATAAATATTCAATTGTATTTAACATATCTTCTTTTGTTTCACCTGGAAGTCCCAAAATACTATGTACCACTACGTCTATATCTCTACTCCTTAATTCCTTTAGCGCTTTTTCAAAAACACTCAATTCATATCCTCTATTTATTATTTTAGCTATATTATCATTGGCTGTTTGCAAACCTAATTCAACCCATAAATACGTTTTTTTGTTGATTTCAGATAAAAGATTTAAAATTTCTTCATCTAAACAGTCAGGTCTAGTAGCAATAGCTAAGCCCACTACTCCTTTTTGTCTTAGAGCTTCTTCATATTTTTCCCTTAAGATTTTAACGGGTGCATACGTATTAGTGTATGCTTGAAAATATGCTATATATTTATCTCCCTTCCACTTTTTCTTCATCATCAATTTAATTTCTTCAAATTGGGATGGTATAGAAAAATTTCTGTCTCCTGCAAAATCTCCAGAACCTCTCTTACTACAAAATACACACCCTCCACTGCTTATAGTACCATCTCTATTAGGACATGAAAAGCCTGCATCCAAAGATATCTTAAATACCTTCTCTCCAAACTTTTTTCTTAAAAAATAATTTAAAGTATAATATCTCTTATCTCCCCAGTTCATTATCATATATAAAACTCCAATCTATTAAAAGTATGATCTCCATAGGAATTATATACTATGAAGCCTCATACTTTCAATAAATATTCTACTGAACTTTTTTACATTTATAATTCTTTAAATCTAATTGCCAATTTCCTATAAATTCTTTTATATTCTTATCTTTATCATTAATAGGTATAACAGTAACATTTACAAATTTATCATCAAAAGATGAAAATAACACCTGTACTTTATCTAATGGAAATTTTTCTTCAAATTTAAAAGGTACTATCTCTCCACTATCTGCATTATATATTCTTATAGACTTTTTATTTTTATCCTTACTATATTGCAATAATATAAACTTCTCATCTTGAGAAAAAGTCATATAATCTATTTTAGAATCAGTTAATATATCTAGCTCTATTATTTCTTTTCCTAACGGTTT
Source organism: Clostridium cochlearium (assembly GCF_900187165.1). Taxonomy (NCBI): domain Bacteria; kingdom Bacillati; phylum Bacillota; class Clostridia; order Eubacteriales; family Clostridiaceae; genus Clostridium; species Clostridium cochlearium. Next base: position 2,358,887 of record NZ_LT906477.1, read on the forward strand.
TTCTTTTATCATATCTCCATTTGAATTTTGTTTTTGGCTTTGATCTCCACCTTCTGCTCCACCACCACTACTTTGCTGTCCTTGAACACTTTTGCTTTCATCTAATTTTACTATACCAGCAAAAGTGTTTTTATCATAAGTAGTTATAGCTACAGAACTTCCTGAATATGAAAATGCCATTACACCATAATTTTTTTTAGGTATAGCTAATTTACTCATTGACAATTCATCATCCTTAGGGAATGAATATTGAGGTATACCTGATAAATCTATTAAAAGATTAGTATCCGCCTCACTTTTTTTTCTAATTCTTATATTTCCCCTTTCTATAAATATCTCCCCTTCTGTATTACTTTTTATATCTACTATTTTGTAGTTTTCATCTTCTTTATTTATTTTTATAATGCATTCATCCAAAGTTGCAAATGGTTCATTTAAATTTGTTCTTGCAACTTTTAATTTAAAAACTCCTCCTTTTCCAACTTGATTTATGTCTTCTATATTGTATCCTTTAACCTTTAGAGGGGTATTTTTTACATCTATCTTTTTATCTACCATTTCTTTGGAATAATATTTAAGTGCATTATTATAATCTTCTTTAATTAAATAATTTACATATAAATCTACTACATTCTTTGCCGCATTTATATCAAAACTTTTTTCTGTAGCATTTTGGCCACCACTATTGTTGTTTTTATCTAATTTATTACAAGAACTAGAAAATATAAAAACAAATATTAAAAATACAATAAAAAATCTTTTTTTATTCAAATTTAATCCCTCCTTTCTTAATATTCTTTGTTAATTTAAGATTTTTAAAATATAAAATCATTATTTTGTATATTTTATATATATTTATAAAGAATAGATTTTTATAAATAAAAGGAGTATTCATATGTTTAAAAATTTTATTATCTACTTTAAAATAGCGGCTGTTTTTGCAGGCACTATTGTAGGAGCTGGACTGGCTTCTGGTCAAGAAATAACACAATTCTTTGCTACATATGGCTATAAAGGCTTCTTAGGATTAATTATTTGCTTAATTTTTTATATAGTTTCTTCTTATTTAATAGTTAGTATTAGCATTAAATATGGTTTAAATTCTTATAAAGATTTAATTTTATTAGTTAGTCCAGGATTTCTAGGTAAAGTTACTAATATTATAACTGGATTGTTTTTAATCACCAGTTCTGCAATAATTCTTGCAGGCAGCGGTGCTCTAATCTATCAATATTTTAATTTAAGCAAATGGATAGGAATATCTATAATGTGTTTACTATCATTAGTAGTTCTTCTAAGGGATACTAAAGGTCTATTTGAAATTAATTCCTTTATAGTTCCATCACTAATATTTGTAATAAGTACAATATTTGTTTTATATTTAGCTTTTTATGAAAACCTTAGTTTTAATTATATTAAAACTGTTCCATATTATAAAAAACCTTGGATAATTTCCAGCATTCTTTATTCAAGCTTTAATATACTTTCATCTTCCGGAGTTATAGTTCCTTTAAGCAATGAAATTAAAAATAAAAAATTACTTTTAAAAGGTATATTTTTAGGTTCTATTATTCTTACATTTCTATCAATTATAATAAATTTATTACTTATTCTAAATATACCTAATATATTTAAATATGAAGTGCCCTTATTATATGTAGCAAATAGATTTGGTACACTAATTCAAATAATGTTATTATCCATAATATGGCTAGAGATGTTTTCAACAGAAGTATCAAATATATACAGTATTAGCAAAACTTTAAATCAAAGTTTCAATATTTCATATAAAAGTTCTTGTATTCTTATATTAATTTTAGCAATACCTATATCTCAATTAGGATTTGTAAAGCTTATTACTTTCCTATACCCTTCATTTGGTATTATAGGATTAATCTTTATAATCCAATGTATAATATTTCATCTTAAACATTGAAAAGAATAAAAGCTGTTCATAATTTTTTTATGAACAGCTTTTATTTTAAATTTTATATTGAGATAAATCTTCTTTAAAAGATTCTGTAATTTTTTTGAATTCATTGATATTATCTGTTAATTTTTTAATCTCATTTATATAACTAGATACATTAGCACTAACTTCTTCAGAAGACGCCGAATTTTCCTCAGCTATAGCAGCTAGTGACTCTATATTGCCAAATATATTATTTATAGCTTCTGCTTCTCTATTTAAATCATTTATTGTATCTATCATCGATGAAGCAACAGATTGTATAGATGTTGTTGCCTCATAACTTATATTTTTTACAACTTCTAGGTTTTTGGTTTCATTTTCTAAAACTGCATATTGTCCATCTATTTTATCAGATAAGCTTTTTATCTCTTGTGCAAAATTTACAAGACTATTATTTGTTTCTTCAACTGCAGCTTTAGTCTGTTCTGCCAATTTTCTTACTTCTTCTGCAACTACAGCAAAACCTTTCCCTTGCTCTCCTGCTCTTGCAGCCTCTATAGAAGCATTTAAAGCTAAAAGATTTGTTTGTTCTGATATTTGTGCCACAATTGATACTATACTTGTTATATCTTCAGCTCTATTTTGAAGTTCTTGCCCTTTTTCTTTTACTTCTTCAAATTTATCTAATGTATCTAAAATATTATTACTTGTACTCTCTACATTTTTATAACTATTGTTAACCTTATCTAGTGCATATTCTAACTCTACCTTATTATTATTTTCATTTTCAACTAACTTTCTTAAACTATCTATATTACCGTTTAATACAAAAACTGTTTTCTCTGTATTTTCTGCTTGACTTACAGATGTTTCTGCCACTTGTTCCACCACACCAGCTATTCCTTCAGAAGTATAATTCATATTCTCTGATATTTTATTTATATTTCCTACAAAAGTATTCATTTCATCTGTAACACCTTTAAAACTTACAAAATCCTTTTTAACAACATTTTTATTTTGATTTATCATCTCAAATATTTCTTCAAAAAAATCATTAGTCACAATTTTGCTCTCTTCTGCATAATTATGATTATTTATTTTATTCAATTCTTTTTTTATAAACTCTTTGGGCCTAAAAAGCAATTCACAAACTAAAAAAATGATGAACGACTGTACTAAAGAGAATATTCCTACTTTAAGTATACTAACTTTAGATAAATATAAATTAAATATTACTGATGTTATAAAAGAAATCACTGATATTTTAGCGCTTAAATTTTTTATAAATCCAAAGGACATTAACCTATTAAACTTAAATTCTTTTTTCAAATATATATCTTCTTTAAACTTTAATTTTACTTTTAAGGATTCACTAGTTCTTTCTAATTCCTCTATCTCTATATCTTCTTTGAAAAATTTTATGCTTCCTTCTGTAAGTCCTAAAAAATAATCAAACATTCCTCTTTTAGATTCATAATAAAATATAGCATCTTTTCTAGATATAGGCGTTATTGTTACTAATGGGGGTTTAGCGCCAGGAAATTTTTTAGTCATTACTACATGTACATCAAAAAGTGAACTAAAAAATGAATATAAATTCTCATGTTGAAAAAACGCTGGAAAATCGTTATAAAAAGAAAGTATATTGTCTTTTCCTATTTCTCTCCATAAGCTTCCTACTTCTATATTTTGAGAATTAGCAATATGTTGAATTACTTTTTTTACATCGCCATCCTCTACATTTTCACTAGGTTTAAAAATTTTATTGTTATCCCAACCTACTGAACTCATTGCCTCATTTACTACATCATCGTTGTAAAGTTTTCTACAAGTTCTCATCCAAGTAGCTACTACAGTTCCTTTCATATCATTACCTCCACTTTATAATCAAACTAAAATTTATTATAAATTTATTTCCACTTTATCTAATCTAGCTATAATTTTTACTTGGTTCTTTTCAACTGTTTCCGTAGTAACCATTGTAGAATTGCTTATAAGTAAAAATTTGCTATTATCTAAATTCTTTATTTGCCTTATTTGACGCTTATCATTATGCTCTATTAGATATATAGAATTATTTTGTACTTCTCCAGTAATATGACATAGTACAATATCTCCTTTATATATTCTAAATCCATTCATATCATTATCTGCTATCTTTAAATAAAACACCTTATCTTGTGGATGTCCATTTATCTTATTATCTATAAGCGGCAATTTTCTACTGCCTAAAACCTTATTTAAACTATAATCAAATAAATTTACATCTCTTAGAATTGAACCAAAAGCTTCTTTCCAAACTTCTTGTACTTTGTTTTCTTTTATATCATATACTTTATTTTCTTTTTCCTCTTTCATGTCTTCATAAAACATGGTTATATCATTTAAATCTTTATTAAATATTTTGCTAATTCTATCTATTAAATTTTCATTTATTATTCGTTTACCTGTTTCTACTTCATTTATAAAATTTTCTGACACTCCTATTTTTTTACCTAATTGTTTTTGAGTCATTTTTGCTTCTAGTCTATAAGTTTTTATATTTTGTCCTATTCTACTCATTATTTTTCTCCTCTCCTTGATTGTACACTATTAAAATATTCCCTTTCTTTCAATAATTCTTTTTTCAAATCTGAGAATACCCAATTTATAGATATTGGAGTTACAACAGCTAAAATAGGTTCCTTGCCTAAATTTTCCCTTATAATTGGAATAATATTATTTAACTCCTTATCTTTTAAATCATTAAAAAGTATTATTTTTTCTTTCTCATCCTTATCTACATTTTTACTTTTATTTACTTCTAAAATATCTTTTACTGTCATACTTTCCATTTGCTTATCTATATTTACAATGTCATATTTAATATTCAGTTTCATCAAATCTGTAGTAGAAAATCCATAAAATAAAATTTTTGGTCTTAAACTCATTTTTATTTCCTCCTAATAAAAATTATATTCTAATATAAATTAAAAACTTTTTCAGTTTATATATACAATAACAATACGTTAAAGTAATTATACAATATATAATCTAAATTTTAAAACTTTATTAGCAATATTTTCTTTTATATCCTTTATTTTTTCTTGACACATCTTCTGTATAGCTATAAAATTTTTTTATATTTTTATTTTAAGGAGGAATATCATGTTAACAAATCTTCTATACAAAATACCCAAAGAAAAACATAATAAAGAAGAATTATGTAATATTCTTAAATCTCACACTGAAATAAAGTTTGTTTCATTCGTCGGTATTGATCTATCCGGAAATGATACTGATGAAAAAATACCTATATCTGCTTTTTTAGAAGATATATCTACCTTTTTAAATGGTGCAGTTCAAACAGATGGCTCTTCAGTTTCCTTCCCTGGTATCGCTACTCTAAACAATGCTAAACTTGAAATGATAGCAGATTTAGACGTAAATTGGTTCATAGATTATAATTATGAGCATATAGATAAAAAAACAGGCAAACCTATAGGTACCTTAAGAATACCTTGCTATTTTTACCATAATAATAAACCTATTGACTCTAGATATTTGCTTAAAAACTCAATAGAATTTTTTAAAAAAGAGTTAATGGATTTATTGAAATCTAACGATGATATTCTTTCCTATTTTTCTATAACTCATAATGATATTGAGGATATTGACATAACTTGTGCTACAGAATTAGAATTTTGGGTTAAAACACCTAATGACAAAGCTGAAATCGAAGAATTATGTACATCTCAAGTACTTCATGAACAATATTGGAATAGAACAAAGGGCGCTGTTAGAACTTCCTTAGAACAATGCTTATTATCCTTAGAAGATTATGGATTAGAACCTGAAATGGGTCACAAGGAAGTAGGAGGAGTTAAAGCTAAATTAGATGATTCTGGGAAGTTAACTCATATAATGGAGCAGCTAGAAATAGATTGGAAGTATTCATCTCCTCTTCAATGTTGTGATAATGAACTGCTTGCAAGAACTATAATAAAAGAAACTTTTAGGAGTAATGGTCTTGATGTAACATTTCTAGCAAAACCAGTAGACGGTGTAGCTGGAAGTGGGAAGCATATTCATGTGGGTATTGCTTTAAAATTAAAAGATAAAAAGAAAATAAATTTATTTTCTTCAAATAAACATCATTTTTTAAGTCCTATAGGCTACGGTTCACTTATGGGATTGCTTAAAAATTACGAAATTATAAATCCTTTTGTATCGTCTACTAACGATGCGTTTAAAAGATTAAAGCCTGGCTTTGAAGCTCCAACCTGTATAGTTACTTCTATTGGTCGTTCAATAGAAATTCCATCAAGAAATAGAACTGTATTAGTAGGAGTAATAAGAGATATCCAAAAACCGTCAGCTACTAGATTTGAGCTTCGTTCTCCTAATCCTCACACTAATACTTACTTAGCTGTAGCCTCCATGTATATATCTATGTTAGATGGAATAAAGTACTCTTTAGTAAACAATAAATCTGAGGATGAGCTTTTGAAAGAACTATCTAAATCACCTGGTGAATTCTATGGATATTTAGAAAAAGAAAGAGCTTATAGATCAGAAGAAGATGTTTTTGATTATTACAATGATAAAGAACGTAATTCATTTTTTGGCAAAGCTCCAGCTACAGTATATGAAAATTTATGCGCATTTAAAAATCATTCTAATAAATTAAAGGTCTTACAACAAGGAAATATTTTCACAGATGATATAATAAATAGTTTTTTCCTTACCACTATCAGTAGATGGACAACAGAAATAACCAATAGACTTATTAACAACTATTTTGAAGAAATCAAACAATGTAAAATGCTTCATTCTTTAGATAACGCCTTAGATATTGATATTTCTAGATGGTTAGAAATAAATACTTTAAGACACTATTTAGCTAAAGATAGTTATAATGAAAAATGTCTATTTACTAGAATAAGAGAAGCAACTAATAATAAAAATTACGAAGAAATTTCTAAATTACAACTTGAACTAGAAAATAAAATTGCTCTATTACATGAGTTATATGGAACATATAGAAAAAACCTATTAGATATATAAAAAATACCTAGAAAAGAATTGGAGTTCTTTTCTAGGTATTTTAATAATCTTTTAACGGAAAACTTTCTACAACCATTTCTTTTTTATTATTAATTGGTTTCCACAATTGAATCTCTTTAATTTTTACATTTTTTTGTATATCCATCTCTTTTACAATTTCACAAGCATTAGCATACTCTTTATTAGACCATTGCCTAGTTGCATAGTTAGTATTTGCTAATGAAATATGTAAATCCCAATTTTCTACATCTTCTCTAACTTTGAATCCACAAAGCTTTAGTCTATCATTTATTTGCCTAGTTAACCTCATTATATACCCTTTATTTTCAACATTTAAATTAACGGATTTATATGGATCATCAAAACATATTGCGCCATCAATAGATATTTTAAATTTTTTATATGGTTTTAATATATCCCTTATTATTCTACATGCTTCCTCTAAATTTTTTGGTTCTTCTATAACTTCTAATGTAATATGTAAAACTGGCATATTTTTATAAAGCCTATATTTTCTACAAATATACTTTTGTATCTTTTCAATATGAGAGTATGATTCATCATCAAATAAGGCAACTAAATAATACTTCATCTTTTTCCTCCAATTATTATAAATTAAATACTCTAGTCTTATTATATACTTTTATTCTGCATATTTAAATATTTATGTGGGAAAATAAAAATGTCTTATAAAATATTATTAGGAGGGATTCCATATGAAACACAATGATAGTATAGCATGTACAGTTAATGAGTGCAAATTTCATTGCAAAGAAGATGATTACTGTACTTTAGAACAAATTCAAGTATCAAAACATGAACCAGTAGCTACTACAGTACAATGTACAGATTGTAGTAGTTTTAAAAAAGAATAACTTTACAAGTATTAAAAAGTCAAGATGTTTTTAAAAATATCTTGACTTTTTTTATCTTTATACCTTTAATTACTTCACATTTTAAAATTTAATGTTAAAATAGTAGGGAATTATGCTATAATTATTTTTGTAATATTATAAGTTACAATTAAGTATATAAATTTAGAAATTCTCTTTACGAAAGTAATTCAAATATATAAATTTCTTATAGATAGGATGGATGCGGGTAATGGATAAATTAGTTATAAAAGGTGGGAACCCCCTACATGGTAAGGTGGATATAAACGGTGCTAAAAATGCCGCTGTAGCAATTATACCTTCTGCTATTATGGCTAGTGAAGGTATATGTGTAATAGATAATATATCTGATATAGAAGATGTAAATTGTCTTGAAAGAATTATTAAAAGTTTAGGTTGTACTGTTTCCTGTTCAAAGGATTCAATAACTATAGATAGTACTAAATTAAATAACTATAATGCTAATACCGAAGATGTTAGAAAAATGAGAGCATCTTATTATTTAATAGGTGCTTTATTAGGACGGTTTAAAAAAGCTAGAGTTGAACTTCCAGGTGGTTGTCCAATAGGTGCTAGACCTATCGATCAACATATAAAAGGTTTTGAAGCTCTAGGTGCTAGAGTTACCATAGAAAATGGTGTAATATATGTAGAAGCTGATAAACTAATTGGCACTAATATATTTTTTGATGTAGTCAGTGTAGGTGCTACAATAAACGTTATGTTAGCTGCTACCTTAGCTGAGGGTACTACAGTTTTAGAAAATGTAGCAAAAGAGCCTCATATTGTTGATGTTGCTAATTTCCTAAATTCTATGGGTGCTGATATAAAAGGCGCTGGAACAGATATAATAAGGATTTCTGGTGTTAATAAATTAACTGGTTGTTCTTATAGTGTTATTCCTGATCAAATTGAAGCTGGAACTTATATGATAGCTACAGCAGCTTGTGGCGGAGAAGTTATTATAAATAATGTAATACCTAAACATCTAGAATCTATTTCAGCTAAATTAATAGAAATGGGAGCTGAAGTAGAAGAAAATGGTGATTCTGTTTTAGTTAGATCCAATGGGAAATTAAAAGGAGTAAACATAAAAACTTTACCTTATCCTGGTTTTCCAACTGATGTACAGCAGCCTATGAGTTCACTTTTATGTATTTCTCAAGGAGATAGTATAGTAAATGAAAGTATTTGGGAAAATCGTTTTAAACATGTAGATGAACTAGGGAAAATGGGAGCAAATATAAAAGTTAAAGGAAGAACTGCCTACATTAAAGGTGTTGAAAAATTAAAGGGCTCAGTAGTTAGGGCTACAGATTTACGTGCAGGTGCCGCTTTAGTAATAGCTGGCCTAGTAGCAGAAGGTACTACTGAAATATTAGATATAGAACATATCGATAGAGGATATCCTCATATTGAGAATAAATTTAAAAAATTAGGTGCTGATATAAAGCGAATTTCAATATAGTAGGTGAATTAAATGATTTTTTGTTCATTATTTAGTGGTAGCAGTGGAAATAGTGTTTTTGTATCTTCTAAAAATACGAAAATACTTATAGATGCTGGTGTTCCTGGTAAACACATAGAGAACTCTTTAAAAGATATAGGTGAAAATCCAAATTCTTTAGATGCTATATTAGTTACTCATGAACATACTGACCACATAAAAGGTGTTGGTGTTTTATCTAGGAGATATGATTTGCCTATTTATTCTCATCCTCTAACCTGGGAAGCTATGCTTCCTTCTATAGGCAAAATAAAAGATCATAATATAAGATTTATAGATAAAAACTACATTAATATTAAAGACATGGATATACATGGTTATAATATATCCCATGATGCAGCTTACCCATTAGGTTTTTCAATTAATAGTAACAATAAAAAATTTTGTTTAGCTACAGATTTAGGATATTTTTCAAAAGAATTAATTGACAATTTAAAGGATGCTGATGGCATATTAATGGAGAGTAATCACGATATAGAAATGTTAAAGTTTGGTCCTTATCCTTATAATTTAAAAAGAAGAATTCTAAGCAATATAGGACATTTATCTAATGATGACTGCGGTAACGCTATACTAAATATTTTAAATGGCACAACTAAACAAGTAATGCTAGGGCATCTAAGTAATACAAACAATTATCCAGAACTAGCATATCAAACTGTTGTAAATATATTAAATGAAAATAATGTAATCCTAAATAAGGATGTTAAACTATATATGGCCAATAGAAATAAACCTAGTAATTATATAAAACTATAAAAAAAGGGTGAAAAAAATGAAGAAATTTATTAAGCCTATTATTTGCTTAATATTATTTACATCTATTTTTAATTTTATTGGATGTGAAAAAAAGGACAAATTAAGTAAACAAAATAAGGAAAAAATCGAAAAGTTAGCACCTTTAGAAGATAGTAAAAACAATTTAAATTTAAGTCTTTATTTTGATACAAGTGATAATCCTGATAAAGTTGAATTAGCTCAAGAAGAAAGATTAATAGATATAAATGAACTGTTAGGAGAATTGACTTTAAATGAACTTATAAAGGGTCCTTCTGTTAATAGTAAGCTTTACCCAATACTTCCTAAAGAAACAAGACTTATGAGTTTCTCCGTAGAAAATGGTATAGCTTATGCAAATTTTAGTAAAGATATTTTAGTTAAAATGTCATCTAAAAAAGAAGAGGCTTGTTTAAAAAGCATAATTTGGTCTTTAACCTCTCTTCCTAATATAGAAAAAGTTAAATTTTTAGTTGAAAATAAAGATATTAAATCCCTTGGAGGAAATTTTGACATTTCTAAACCTATAGGAAAGGCTGATTTTGAAAATGCAAAAAACAAATAATTTTGTATGTGAAAAACATTTAGATACTTGTATAGATGATTTCGTAAACTTATTTGAAACCTTTCCAATTTTAAATAGTATTTCTAATTTAGAAAATACAATATGCTTATACTGTAATTTAAAAGCTGAATATAGTATAAGCTATCCAAAAGAAAATAAATAATTCTAATCATTTAAAGGAGAAGTGTATAATATGAGTTTGTATGAAGATTGGAAAACCATGGTGATAGACTATGTAAGAACTAGAGGAGAAGAAGCTTTTTGGAATGAATATGGTAGTGTAGAAAAAAATATCTATACACAAATATTATCTAACAAAACTACTGAAATAAATGGTGTTTTAAAAGACGTTGCAAAAGAATACAATACTTCCTTAACCTTTTTTGTAGGATTCTTAGATGGTCTAAGTGATAGTTTAGTAGAACCTTTAAATTTAGAAAACATAGAAGAAGATAGTAAACTTGATTTAAATATAGATCTAGAAAAATTATATTTTAATATGCTTGATGCTAAAGCAGATTATCTATATAATTTACCTCAATGGGATGCTATATTCTCTATTGAAAAGAGAAAAGAAATTCACAATTCATGGAGAGATTCTAAAACTGTTGTTAATGAAAATAAAGTTGGTAGAAATGATCCATGTCCTTGTGGTAGCGGTAAAAAGTATAAAAAATGTTGTGGAAAAAATTAATCAGTTTTTTAAAAGCAGGTATATTATCCTGCTTTTCTTTTAACTATAAACAATTAATAGGAGTATTTACATGAATATTACAATAATTTCTGTAGGAAAATTAAAAGAAAAATACTTAAAATTAGCTGTAGAAGAATACGCAAAGCGACTAAGTCGATACTGTAAGTTAAATATTATAGAAGTAACTGATGAAAAAACTCCAGATAATGCTTCTGAAAAAGAAGAACTATATATAAAAGAAAAAGAAGGAAAATTAATATTAAAAAATATAAAAGACAATATGTTTGTAATAGCTTTAGATTTAAATGGAAAGGAACTCAACTCTATAGATTTTTCAAACTTCTTAAATAATTTAGGAGTTAAAGGTGAAAGTAATTTAGCTTTTGTTATAGGTGGCTCTCTAGGATTGTCCTCTGAAGTTTTAAATAGAGCAAACTACAAACTCTGTTTTTCAAAAATGACTTTTCCCCATCAACTATTTAGAGTAATGTTATTAGAACAAATATATAGAAGTTATAGAATTATAAAAGGTGAACCGTACCATAAATAATTTTGGTAAAGCTATAACAAATGGAGTGGTGATATTTATTATGAACAATAATATAAACATATTAGTTGTAGAAGACGATGAAGATATAAATAATCTGCTATATAAAATATTAGATAAACAAGGATATAGGGTAACCAGTGCCTATTCTGGTTCTGAGGCTAAAATGTGCCTTGAAAGACAGTACTTTCAACTAGTTTTACTAGATCTAATGCTACCAGCTATATCAGGAGAAAATCTTATTTCAGAAATAAGAAAGTTTAAAACTATGCCCATTATAGTTATTTCTGCAAAACCTGGACAAGATATAAAAATAAAAGTGTTAAAACTTGGTGCAGATGATTTTATATGCAAACCTTTCGATACTAATGAAGTTTTAGCAAGAGTTGAATCCCAATTAAGAAGATATACGATTTTCTCTAATTCATGTAATAAAAATGATAAAGATAATATTTTAGTATATGAGGATTTGATTCTAAACAGAGAAACAGTAGAAGTAACAGTTAAAAACAAATATGTTCCCCTTACTGCAAGGGAATTTACTATATTAGAGCTTTTAATGTCTAATCCTAATAAGGTTTTTACAAAATCCAATTTATTTGAACATGTTTGGAATGAAGATTTCTTTTGTGACGATAACACAGTAAATGTACATATAAGCAATATCCGTTCAAAACTAAGTAAAATCAATCCTAATACAGAATATATTCATACAGTATGGGGAATTGGATATAAAATTAGTGATAAAACTTAAGACTTTCTTAACCTTTTCTTTAAGGTATCTTGTGGATTATATTTTAATATATAATTGTACAAGAAAAGGAGGTCAATTAAAATGTCTAATATAGTTCTTAGAACTAAAAATCTTACTAAAAAATATCATAATAATTTAGCTGTAAATAATGTTAACATGGAAGTAAAACAAGGAGATATTTATGGACTTGTTGGTAAAAATGGTGCAGGAAAAACAACTTTGCTTAGAATGATATGTGGACTTACCATACCATTAAAAGGAGAAATAAATTTATTTAATGAAACATCAGAAAATGGTTTAAATAAAGCTCGAAGAAGGACAGGATGTATAATAGAAACCCCAAGCTTTTTCCCTTATTTATCTGCAAAAAAGAACCTTGAATATTATAGAATACAAAAGGGCATTCCAGAAAAAGAATGTATAGATGACATACTTAAAGCTGTAAATCTTAAAGATACAGGTAATAAAAAATTTAAAAATTTTTCTCTTGGTATGAAACAACGTTTAGGTTTAGCTCTAGCTTTAATGGCTAATCCTGATTTAATTATTTTAGATGAACCCATAAATGGTCTAGATCCTACAGGTATTGTAGAATTTAGAGAACTTTTATTAAAACTAAATAGAGAGAGAAATACTACAATAATTATATCTAGCCATATATTAGGTGAGCTTTCTCAAATGGCAACTATGTATGGATTTATTAACAAAGGTGAACTTGTAGAACAAATATCATCTAAAGAATTACAAGAAAAATGTAAACGATGCTTATCAATTAAAATAAAAAATGTTGAAAAAGCTACAGTAATAATAGAAAAAGAACTAAATTGTAAAAATTATATGGTTTTAAATGACAATGAAATTAGGTTATATGAATACGTAGATACTCCTGAAATAGTTGCACAAGCACTTGTATGCAATGGAGTTATGTTATGTTCAATGAATCAAATTGGTGCAAATTTAGAAAATTATTTTATCAATTTGATTGGAGGTGTTCATAATGCTTAATTATATAAAAGCTGAACTTTATAGAAATTTTAATAGAGTATATTTTTGGGGATATACATTTAGCATTGCAGCTTTTACCTTATTAATTAATATACTACTTAAAATTAGTAATGTTTCGGAGACTGTTATAAGCCTAGCTGAATTAATTGAAATATCAACTCATATGCTTACATTACCAGTATTTCTAATACCAGCTATAGTGGAAATGGTAACAGCTGAGGAAAATAAAAATCTTACTAGTAAAAATATAATATCCTTTGGACTTTCAAGAAATAAATTTGTATTATCAAAAATAATTGTATCAATAATTCTTTCTACAATAGCCGCAGTTGTTATATTAACTTTATTTTTCGGAAGTGGTACACTACTATTTGGAATTGGCAAAAGTTTTTCTACAAGTCTTGTGATTAACTTTGTTAAAAGACTATTAATATCCACATTATTGTGGATAAGTTCCATTGCAATATGTACTTTTTTAGCCCTTATTATCAAAAATACTACTACCTTTGCTTTTATCTATGCAATAATCTTTGTTACATTTTCAAAGATTATTAAACTACTTTCATCATTTGTATCTGATAAATTTCAGTATATTTATGATATACTTATTTCAACTCAGATAAATAAATTAAGCGCACCTGAATTAACAAACCCTACATTAATTTCTGCAGCTTTAATAGGTATTGTATATACTATAGTATTCACAGTTTTAACTATGCTATATGTTAAAAATAAAGAAATCAAATAGAAAGGAAGGGTGACATTTATGCAACAATTAATTATTATTTTTCTTATAATTATAGCTAGTATATTTGTCACCCTTTATGCTTTACTACATAAAGAAATAAGAAATATTAATAATCAATTGAATACAATTAATAAAAGTAAAACTAATTCAAAAGTATTAATATCTTCTTCTAACAAACAAATAAAAAATCTAACTCTAGAAATAAATAAAACCTTAGAAGAAAAACTAAAAACTGATGCTAAACATAAAAAAATGGATTTAGAAATTAGGCAGGCTATTGCAAATATATCTCATGACTTAAGAACACCACTAACATCAATAATAGGGTACATTCAACTAATGGAGGATAATAGTTTATCTGAAAATGAAAAAAATCAGTATATAAATATAATAAAAAAGAGAGCAAAATCCTTACAAGTTTTAATATCTAGCTTTTATGACCTATCAAGACTTGAAGAAAAAGAGTATAAATTTGAACTTCAATCAGTAAATCTGCATGATATAATGTGTGACCTAATAGCTTTATCTTATAATGATTTTCTTAGTAAAAAAATAGAGCCCAATATTGATATAGATGAACAAATTTCTCTAATTATCGCTGACGAAAATGCAGTAAGACGTATACTCTCAAATTTAATACAGAATATGATTAAATACAGTAACAAATTCATTTTTATATCTCTAAAAAATAATAAAAATCACATAGTAATGACCTTTACAAATGATGCACTTAATTTAAGCGAAGACGATGTAAGCCATTTATTTCAACGTTTCTTTACAGCAGATCGAACCAGAAGTGGAAAAAGTACTGGTCTTGGTCTTGCTATAACTAAAGAATTAGTTGAACAAATGGGTTATGAAATCTTTGCAGAATTATCAAAAGATAAGCTTAGTATAATAATAAAATGGAATTTAAAACAAACTCCTTAAAATACACTATAGGTGGTGATGTAGTGGAATTAAATAAAAAAATATTAAAATTTGGATTAATTCTAATTGTAATATCATTAATTTTCACTGTAATATTTGCATCAGTTTATAAATTAAAAAACCCTGTATTTTTAAAAATGTTTGTTGAAAAAGATGTATATGTTAATGAAGATTCAGCTTACTTAAATGGACTTGAACTCAAATACATAACTAATATATCAGATAATAGAAAAGTTGTGGGGATTAACTTTAAAGAACAACCTGATATTGAAATTATTGTTTCACATAATCCTATGGGTTATGAAAATTTCTCATTTTTTGATAATAATAACTCTAATAAACAAACTGGAGATATATGTGGCAGATATGTTGTTAATACCATATATATTAATATTAACAACCTAGATAAAAAGCTTAATGAAATTGAACTTAATAATGCTAAGGTAATCTTTGATAATGGAAGTACATTAGATACAAATATAGGTCGTATAATACTATATAGGGATACAAATAATCATGAAGATATAGCAGAGTATATTAGTTCTAGTGGTTCTTCTGATGGTACCTCATCCTCTGATGAAAAACTTAAAAAAGATATAAAGTTATTAAATGTTGAATCTCCATTATTAGATGATTTAAAGGATTATTTTGATCTTTCTATAGGAAATATTGATTATAAAGATATTCATGGAACTAAATATGAAAAAGATAAAATATTAAGTATACATTCTAAATCTAAAACTCCAAAGTCTATACTTGAAGAATATAGCTTTTATGACATACAACCAAAACTATATTATGAAGATAGCGAGAGAAATAAGTCTTATATTCGCATATATAATATTAATCATACTCCCTACAATTTTGATTTAAAAGGAATCTTTAAGTACTTAAAAGCAAGGAGTGTGATTTAACATGTATAATGAATATAATAAGATATTTTGGGGAATTTTTATTTGCTCATTTAATATAAAATTAGGACCAGTAAAAATATTACCAGCATTTATAGGTTATATAATTATCTTAAGTGGAATAAGTTCTTTGTATAAAATAACTCATATAGAGTCATTTAATAAATCTAAAACTTTTGCAATTATAATAAGTATTATAACTATTCTAGGAGAATTCATAGAATTTCTATCAATTAAATCAAATAATCTTTTTTTATTTAATGAAATATGCATAGTTTTTTCTAGTGTTATGGAGCTTCTTATGTTTTATAATTTATTTGATGCTTCTATTGAATATTTCAATAATAATAATCAATGGGATTTAGCTTATGAAACTATAAAAAAGCTAAAATTTTATATAATAGTTTCAGTTATTAATATTATATTTTTAAATTTTACACTTGTATTTTATATAACATTTTTAAATATTATAGTGCCTATAATATTAATTATTTTACGCATCTATCTAATGAAGTTAATTTATAGATTTAAAAATATGTTTGTTAAAGAACTTCAAACTAAATAAATACTTAAAAATATTTTTATAAGGACGGGATAAATTTTTATGAGACTTAATAATTTTATTAGTTCAACTGGAATTTGTTCTAGAAGAGAAGCTGATGAATTAATCAAACAAAATAAGGTAAAAGTTAATGGAGAAATTGCACCTTTAGGATACATAGTAGATCCAAAAGATAAAGTTGAAGTAAATGGTAAACTATTGGAAAGGAAAAAGAATGATGTATATATTGCTTTAAATAAGCCTGTAGGTATTACTTGTACAACAGAAAGACATATAAAAGGAAACATAATTGATTTTATAAATTATCCTGAAAGAATCTTTCCAATAGGTAGATTAGATAAACCTTCTGAAGGCCTAATACTTCTTACAAATGACGGAAGCATTGTTAATGAGATTTTAAGAGAGGAAAACAATCATGAAAAAGATTATATTGTAACTGTAAATAAACCTATTACTCCCTCTTTTATAAATGGTATGTCTAAAGGAGTTAAAATTTATAATCCTGTTAAAAAACAGTACACAGTAACAAATAAATGTAAAGTAATTAAAATAAATCCTACAACCTTTAAAATAACCCTATCTCAAGGATTAAATCGTCAAATAAGAAGAATGTGTTCACGTTTTGGATACAATGTTATAAAGCTTAAACGTGTTCGAGTTAGCAATATTACTCTAAAAGGTTTACCTGTAGGAAAATGGAGATATCTAACAGATGAAGAAGTTAGAATTCTTAGATCCAAAAAATAGCTAAAAATATAAGAAACTTTCCATGGAAAACATTTTACATGGAAAGTTTTTTTAAAGGTTTATTATTTTGTATAATTATCGAAGTAGCCTTGTATATATATAATAGGTGTACCCTTATCTCCACTTCCTGAAGTTAAATCACAAAGAGAACCTATAAGATCAGTAAGTCTTCTTGGTGTAGTACCTTGTGACTCCATGTTGCCTACAAGATTTGCTTCCTTATTTTTAATATACTCAGATATAGCCTTTTTAAGCTCTTCTCCTTTTAAGTCAGCAAAATTATTATCCGCAAGATATTTTAACTTAACTTCATTAGGAGTACCTTCAAGTCCTGATGTATATCCAGGAGATACTACTGGATCTGCAAGTTCCCATATCTTACCAACTGGATCTTTAAATGCACCATCTCCGTAAACCATAACTTCAACGGTTTTTCCAGTCTTTTCTTTTAAAATTTCTTGAATGTTATTAACTATACTTTTACAATCTCTTGGGAAAAGTTTTACACTTTTTTCAGTAGCTTTATTTGAACCTAAAAGACCGTAATCTTCGTTATATCCACTGCCATCAATAGATTTAGTTAAAATATCATCAAGTCCATAAACTTTTTGTGCACCATTTTCTTTTAAAATTCTCTTATTTCTAAATCTAGTATGAGTATCACAAGTAATAACACTCTTTGTATATTCTAGAATAGTTTTTGGATTGTTTGAAAAAATAATTTCACATTCAACACCATATTCTTTAATTAAGGATTTATAATAATCTATATAATCAACACCAGTAAAAGTATGTTTAATATATCCAAAGTAATCACGGAATTGTTTTTCTGTTAACACATCTGTCCAAGGATTCACACCTTTTTCATCTAAAGCATCTATATCTACTAAATGGTTTCCTACTTCATCAGATGGATATCCAAGCATTAAAACGATTTTTTTAGCTCCTTTTGCAATACCACGAAGGCAGATAGCAAAACGGTTACGGCTTAATATTGGAAATATAACACCAATAGTATCTTCTCCAAATTTTGAATTTATATCTTTTGCAATAGCATCAATACTTGCGTAATTTCCTTGAGCACGAGCAACAACTGATTCAGTCATAGCAACTACATCTTTATCTTTAATAGAAAATCCCTCTATTTGTGAAGCTTTTAATACACTGTCTACAACAATCTCTGATATATTATCACCTTGTTTAACAATTGGAGCACGAAGCCCTCTAACAACAGTTCCTACTATTCTTTCCATATCAAATTCTCCTTAATTATTTTTATTTTGAATGAAATTCATATCCTACATTTGTAATATACACTATTTTATGATATAAGTAAAATAAATAGATATAATACTAGATATAAGGAGGAGTTATATGTCCATAAAACTAGATTTATATAAAGTTTTCTCTGAAGTAGCTAAACATAAAAGTTTTTCTAAAGCTGCAAAAGCTCTTTACATGACTCAACCTGCTGTAAGTCAAGCAATTATGCAACTTGAAAATGAACTAGAAATACGCCTTTTTACACGAACTCCTAGAGGTGTAATTCTTACAAATGAAGGTGAACTTTTATTTGAATATACAAGTTCAGCCATTAATTTAATTAATGTAGCTGAAAAAAAACTTACAGAATCTAAAAATTTATTAATGGGTGATTTAAAATTAGGTGTTGGAGATACTATCTCTCGATATTTTTTGTTACCTTATTTAGAAAAATTTCATAGTAACTATCCAAATATTAAATTAAAAATCATCAATCGAACAACTTTAGAGCTTTGCACTATGCTGAAATCTGGTGAAATTGATATTGCAATTTGTAATTTACCAATTGATGATTATTCACTAGAAGTAACGGAATTAATAGATATTCATGATATTTTCGTTTGTGGTAAAAAATATAAGAATAAAATTACTTATCCAATAAGTCTTAAAGAACTAGCAAACTTTCCACTAATACTACTTGAATCTAAATCGAATTCAAGACAATATGTGGAAAAATATATGTTATCAAAAGGTATCACAATAACTCCTGAAATTGAACTTGGATCCCATGATCTACTATTAGAATTTGCAAAAATAAACCTAGGTATATCTTGTGTTATTAAAGAATTTTCACAGGATTATTTAAAAGGTAATAAACTTTATGAGATACAAACTAAGGAGGTAATACCTAAGAGAAATATAGGTGTTTGTTCTTTAAAAAGTGTTTCTCTTTCACCTTCTTCTACAAAATTTGTTGATATACTAAAAAAGTGATTATTTTAAATCATCTTCATTATATTTAGGTACTACTTTATTAAACTCATCATTTATATTTTTTCTTAAAGTTTCATCTGTAAATATATCAAATGCTGTTAATGCCATAGCTTTAGCTGCTTTTATAATTTGTTTATATGCTATAGGTTTATTAGCTGCTTTTGTAAAATTAATTGAATGAGAATTTACTGATTTATCTGCTATTTTAATGTATGAATGAATAGATGGAACTTTAAGACTAACATTTCCTATATCCGAGGATCCATATTTCATATTAGGATCTGGATACTTCATTTCAACACCAAGTTTAGAAATATTCTCTTTAAGTTTTTCATCTATACATTTATTAGGATATCTTTCTGCATACATAAAAGATTTTTCTATTTTTGCTTTAACGCCTATAAGCTTTTCTATTGTATTTACTATATGTTCTATATAATCTACAACTACTTTCAAATCTTTTACTGTTTCTGCCCTTATACTAAACTCACAAGAAGCATAATCTGGAATAATATTAGATACATTTCCTCCATTTGTTATAATACCATTTACATTA
Organism: Clostridium cochlearium; assembly: GCF_900187165.1. NCBI lineage: Bacteria > Bacillati > Bacillota > Clostridia > Eubacteriales > Clostridiaceae > Clostridium > Clostridium cochlearium. The sequence continues at coordinate 2,379,297 of NZ_LT906477.1, forward strand.
GATTTTATTGGAAATAATGCTCTAAATTGATCTATCATATTAAAAGTTTGTATTACTGCTTGTAATGCATTAATACCACCTTCAGGAAAAGAAGAATGTACTGATTTCCCATAATATTCTATATCTACTATCCTAGTTGCCAATCCTCCCCTACAAATTAGATTTCTTGTACAAGGATGCATCATTAGAGCATAATCTACATCATCAAAGCCTCCTTGTTCTAACATTATAATTTTACCTCCTCCACATTCTTCTGCAGGAGTTCCTAATACAACTATCTTGCCATCTATATAATTGGATACTTCTTTTAGTCCTATGGCAGCTCCCACCGCCATAGTGGCTATTAAATTATGCCCACAACCATGACCTATTTTAGGTAAAGCATCGTACTCTGCTAAAAAAGCTATTGTTGGACCATTTCTCTTTGTATTATATTCTGCTCTAAATGAAGTTTCTAATCCTCCTATTCCCTTTTTTATATTAAACCCGTGTTTTTCCAACATGGTAGTTATGTTTTCTACTGCATTATATTCATTAAACGATAGTTCTGGATTTTCATGAATTTTATTACCCAATTCTATAAGTTCATTTTTTATAATATCAATTTTGTTAGTTATAATTACCTTTTTATCCATTATTAAACACCTCAAAACTTGTAGATTTAATATATAAATTATACTATAACTAAGTTTGTATTAACTATGTTATAATATATTTTGTACTGTTTTTTATTTCATTTATAAGGGGGCAAAAAAATTGAATAAGAAAAGCTTATTAGCAGATATTTCTTTACTTATAGTTGCAATAATTTGGGGTAGCGGTTTTGTAGCAACTAAGAATGCATTAGAATCTATATCACCTTTTTTCATTTCAACATTACGTTTTTCCATAAGTACTTTGCTTATGGGTATAATATTTTTTAAAAAAATAAAAAATATTGATATAAATCATTTAAAAACTGGACTTATTGTAGGCACTTTCCTCTTCCTTGCATTCTCAACACAGACAATAGGCCTTATATATACTACAGCTAGTAAACAAGCATTTTTAACTGGAACAAATGTAGTAATGGTTCCTTTTATATATTGGTTTGTTTCAAAAGAAAAGCCTAATTCATATAATATAATTGCAACTTTCCTATGTTTAATAGGGATATCTTTCCTTACACTAGATGGATCTATATATATAAATATAGGAGACTTACTCACATTAACCTGTGCAGTATTTTTCGCTTGCCACATAGTATCCATTGGTTATTTTTCAAAAAAATGTGACCCTATAATATTAACTTTCACTCAATTTTTGATTACTGCTATATTATCATTCTTATGTATGATAGTTGTAGATGGAATTCCCAAAAGTATTCCCAAAGAAGGAATTTTTCCTGTATTTTACCTAGGAGTATTTAGTACTTGTATAGCATTTTTAATACAAACAGTTGCTCAAAAATATACTTCTCCATCACATACTGCTATTATTTTATGTTTAGAATCAGTATTTGGAAGTATATTATCCTGTATACTCCTTGATGACAAGTTTACTTATAAAATGTTTATAGGATGTATTCTTATATTTTTAGCAATAATAACTGCAGAAACAAAATGGAACTTTCTACATGATATTAATAAAACTATAAAACTCAATAAGAATAAATTCGATAATAATTTTTAGGAGGATTATATAAAATGCGATTACTTTTAACCAACGACGATGGTGTAAATTCAGAAGGTATATATACATTAGCAAAAGAGCTTCAAAAAGAACATGAAATAATAATTGCTGCTCCATCTATAGAAATGAGTGCAAAAAGTCATTCTATAACTATATCTGACCCATTATTTATAAAAGAAGTAGAATTAGATGAGATACATTCTTCAGCATATAGTATCAGTGGAACTCCTGCTGATTGTGTTAAGGTAGCTATGGATAAAATTTTAACTAAACCAGTAGATATGGTTATTTCCGGAATAAATTATGGAACAAATCTAGGTATAGATATATTATATTCCGGTACTGTATCTGCTGCAATTGAAGCTGCTATTCATAATGTACCTTCTATAGCTATATCTTCTGAAGTTAAAAAAGGAGATATAAATTTTAACACCGCAGCAAATGTAGCAAAGAATATAATTAAAATTTCAAAAGAAAACTTTACAAAAAATAATCTAGTATTAAATGTTAACGTGCCTTGTTTAGATAAAGAGTCTTTAAAAGGAATAAAAGTTTGTCAAATGGGTGGAAGAACGTTTACTTCTTGTTTTGAAGAAATAGAAAAAGAAAATGAAATCTCTTACATTCTAAGAGGAGAATTAACTAACGGTCATAAATCCAATACAGATATATATTATCTTAGAAATGGATATGCCACAATAACTCCCCTACACTATGATCTTACTAATTTTAAAATTATAAACGATGTATGTAATTGGTTTAAATATTAATATAGAATATATTTAAAATTAAAAATGTCCTAATTTAGTATAATCATTTATAAAAACTGTAATATACTAAATTAGGACATTTTATTAGTTTATCTTTAATTGTTTTCTCATTATATCGTCAGTCATAGGTCCCTGTATTCCACTGTATACAAACCCATCCTCATCTATAAATAAAGTTGTAGGAAAACCTTGAATACCATAATTTTGTGCTATTTCTTGATTTTCATCTAAAACTACAGGAAAGCTGTAATTATTTTTTTCTATAAACTTTTTTACTTTATCTTTACTTTCTCCTACATTTACAGCCAATATTATTACATCTTTATCCCTAGTTTCATTGTGGATATTTTGCATATAAGGCATTTCTTGTACACAATATCCACACCAGGTTGCCCAAAAATTGAGCATAACTTTTTTTCCTTTAAATTTACTTAAAGCTATTTCTTTATCATTTAAATCTTTAAGTTTAAAATCTAATGCTGGTATTTTTCTAGGCTCACCTTTTCTATCGTCTATTTCCATAGTTGTATCTTCTTTATTTGAAATGTTTCCTTTATCTACATAATTTTTATAAAATGCAGAAGATAAAATTATAAAAAGTAAAACTAAAAATACTATTAATTTCTTTTTCAAATTTATCACCTTTCTCTAACTAAAAATATTATTTATTATATACATTTTATTAGTAAAAGTCATAATACCCATAAATATAAGTATTACTCCACTAACTATAGAAACTACATTAAAATACTTAGAAAATCTTTTTATATACCCTGATATAAAATCTACTAAGAATCCTGATATTATAAAAGGTATTCCTAAACCTACAGAATAAGCTATTAAAAGTTTAATGCCTGACGCTAAAGTCTTAGTATTTCCCGCATAAATTAAAATTGATGCTAACATAGGCCCCACACAAGGAGTCCAACCTATAGCAAAAGCCATTCCTATAAAAAATGAGCTTAGTCCTGACTTAAATTTCTGTGGTTGTAACATAGTCTTTTGATAGTAAAAAGTTTTTATTTTTACTACTCCCATAATATGCAAACCAAATACTATGATTATTATTCCACCTATTTTTCTAAATATATCTTTATTTCTATCAAATAATTGTCCCAAAGACGTTACAGATATTCCCATTATTATAAAGATCAAAGTAAAACCTAAAGTAAAGCCTACTGCTTTATATATTACTGTTAATTTATTTTTATTATTTATTTCTTCAATGGAACTTCCAGTTAGATAAGTTAAATATATTGGAACTAGCGGAAGTACACAAGGAGATAAAAAAGATAATATTCCTGACGAAAAAGCTAAAAACAATGATATATTTTCCAAAGAAACCCTCCTATAACTATTTATATAATTTTAATTATATTATATCAATGTGAAGATACTATGAAGAAATAAAAAAAGTATTAATGAATAGAAAAAACTTTTCTTCCACACAGTTATAAATGACTTTTACAGCCTTTGATACTAGTCATTGACATTAAATTTTTTAACCATTATAATTAATAAACATAGATATTTATTTTTAATATATCATATGTTTTTAAAAACTATGACAGGAAGAGTAGGTAAAGTAATTAACTAAAGCGAATCAGTGATGGTGTAAGACTGGTGTTATATCTTTATTGAAGAACATCCTTGAGTTTCTAACTGAAATCTATAAGAAAGTAGGCTTAGAGGTATTCAGTACCTTATAACTGATGCATGAATTTATAATTCATGCCTATTTGAGTGGTCATTTAGACAAATTGGGTGGTACCGCGAAGTCAGTCTTTCGTCCCTTTACAAGGATGAGAGGCTTTTTATTTTAATTTAATATAAGGAGGATTAACATGAAAAAAATCTTAATAAAGCAACTTTATAGAGAAAAAGAAAAATTTATAAACAAAGAAATTACTGTTGCAGGTTGGATAAGAACTGAAAGAACATCCAAAAACTTTGGATTTATAGAATTGAATGACGGAAGCTTTTTCAAGAATCTTCAAATTGTTATAGATACTAGTCTAGATAATTTTGATAAGGTATCAAAATTACCTATTAGTTCATCTATTATAGTAGAAGGGAAATTAGTAGAAACTCCTTCAGCCAAACAACCTTTTGAAATTCAAGCATCAAAAATAACAATAGAAGGAACTTCTCTTCAAGATTATCCACTGCAAAAGAAAAGACATTCTTTTGAATTTTTAAGAACTATTGCACACTTAAGACCTAGAAGCAATACTTTCTCAGCAGTTTTTAGAATACGTTCCCTTGCAGCTTATGCTGTACATAAGTTCTTCCAAGAAAGAAATTTTGTATATGTTCATACACCTATTATAACTGCTAGTGACTGCGAAGGTGCTGGAGAAATGTTTAGAGTTACTACTCTAAATCTAAATAATATACCCAAAAATGATGAAGGCAAAGTAGATTTTTCTCAAGACTTTTTTGATAAAGATGCAAAACTTACAGTAAGTGGCCAATTATCTGCTGAATCCTATGCATTAGCTTTTGGTAATGTGTATACTTTTGGTCCTACCTTTAGAGCAGAAAACTCAAATACTGCAAGACACGCATCTGAATTTTGGATGATAGAACCTGAAATGGCTTTTGCAGACTTAAATGATTATATGGATGTAGCTGAAGAAATGGTAAAATACATAATAAATTATGTATTAGAAAATGCTCCAGAAGAAATGAATTTCTTTAACAGTTTCATTGATAAAAATCTATTTAAAAGATTAGATAATGTTGTTAACTCTGAATTTAAGAGAATAACATATACAGAAGCTATAGATTTACTACAAAAATCAAGAGAAAAGTTCCAATATCCTGTTGAATGGGGAATAGACCTTCAAACAGAGCATGAAAGATATATAACAGAAAAAATATTTGAAAAACCTGTTTTTGTAACTGATTATCCAAAAGATATAAAAGCATTCTACATGAGATTAAATGACGATAACAAAACTGTTGCAGCAGCTGACCTATTAGTACCAGGAGTTGGTGAAATTATAGGTGGTAGCCAAAGAGAAGAACGTTTAGATGTTTTAGAAGAACGTATGAAAGAATTTAAACTTAATGAAAAAGATTATTGGTGGTATTTAGAATTAAGAAAATATGGTTCTGCTAAACACTCTGGTTTCGGATTAGGATTTGAAAGAATATTAATGTATATGACAGGAATATCTAATATAAGAGATGTAATACCATTCCCTAGAACTCCAGGTTCAGCTGAATTTTAATTAAATATAAGTAAAGGATGACTCTTATTCAGATGGAACTTAAGTTCCATCTGAAATTTTAATTGTTGTATTAAAGGGGGCTTTTTATGGAACTTTTAAATGCTTTTGGAAGTATCTTTAGTATTATTATAATGATAGCTATAGGGTACCTTTTAACAAAAATAAGTTGGATAGATAAAAAAGGGGCTCAATTATTTTCTAAACTTGTTGTAAATGTATCCCTTCCTGCTCTCATGATTAATAATTTAATGAATAACTTTGATAGAGAAAAGCTTTTAAGTTTAGGAAAGGGGCTTATAGTTCCCTTCATCTCTATTGCTCTTGCTTATTTTATAGGCAAATTAACTATAAAACTTCTTAAAATTTCACCTAATAGACGCGGAACTTTTCAATCTATGTTTTTTGTATCTAATACCATATTCATTGGACTACCTGTAAACTTAGCTCTATTTGGTAATGAAAGTGTTCCTTATGTTTTATTGTATTATATAGCAAATACTACATTTTTTTGGACCATTGGTGTTTTTGAAATAGGTCAAGATGGAAAAGTTGAATCTCAAAAACTTTTATCTAAAGCTACTATAAAAAGGATATTCTCACCTCCACTAATGGGATTTATAGTTGCCTTGTTATTAATAATTTTATCCATTCCTTTACCTAGTTTTATAAATGATACTTGTAGATATCTAGGAAATTTAACTACACCTTTATCTATGCTATTTATAGGTAATACAATATACTATATAGACTTAAAAGGAATAGAATTTAACAAAGACATTTGGGGGGTACTTTTAGGAAGATTTATAATTTCTCCTTTATTAGTAGTATTATTATGTGCATTTTTCCCTTTACCCCATCTTATGAAAAATGTTTTTATTATTCAATCAGCTATGCCAGTTATGACTAATACTGCTATTATATCTAGAGCTTATGATGCAGATTATAAATATGCAGCTATTATGGTTACTATAACTACTATATTAAGTCTATTTATAATTCCTATATACAAAATAATTCTTCAATAAAATTACTTACATTAAAAACTATTATTTTATAATATTTTTTAATGTAAGTAATTTATTAATATCATTAATCGATTTCATCTAACTTTTGCTAAATATTTCGATTATTTTTTATGTTTTTTTACTGTAACCGATTGCTGTACCTTTAAATTTTATTATTATTTGTATAAAATAGATATGTACTAAAAATTTTATTATATATAGAAAGGCGGCTTACTTTATGGATTTTACGAACCTTTTCCTTACACAGGAAAAGTTAGATAACCATATCTCTAAAAACATAATTTAAGTGGGAAATCTCTTCTTTCTGAAAAACTTTTAGCATTACAGGTGGAAATTGCCGAGTTAGCAAATGAAACTAGATGTTTCAAATTCTGGAGTAATAAAGGACCTTCTGCTAAAAATACAATATTAGAAGAATATGCAGATTGTCTTCACTTTCTACTAACAATTGGATTGGATAAAGGTTTTAATTATTTAAATTTTAATACTCCTAATGAAGGAATAAGCAGCAATATAACTAATCAATTTTTGAATCTTTATATTGATATTAATGACTTTATAGTCTGTTCATCAAAGGATCATTATCAAACTTTGTTTGAAGATTTTTTATATCTAGGATTTAGCCTAGGGTTTACAGAAGAAGAAATAGAAAATGCCTATTACGTAAAAAATAATATAAATCATCAAAGACAAGTTATAGGTTACTAATATTTAAAATGTAGGGTTTAAACTCTACATTTTTTATTTTATTTAAATAATTATTACGCCACTTGGATAAAATACCTACAAAAGGTGGTGTATTTATGTTAGGTATAATATTTTCAATTATAGCAGGAATTTCAATGAGTTTTCAGGGTGTTTTTAACACTCGTCTAAGCGATAAAGTTGGTCTTTGGGAGGCTAATTTCATAGTACAAAGCATAGGCATGGTCTTAACTTTAATAATGCTCCTATTATTAGGTGATGGAAATATTAAAAAAATTAAAGAAGTAAATAAATTGTATTTATCTGGAGGTTTATTAGGGGTAATAATTATATTTACTGTAATGAAAGGTATAAAATCTTTAGGACCTACTTATGCAATCTCTACAATATTAGTAGCTCAATTACTATCTGCAGCTTTAATAGATGCTTTTGCTCTATTTGGTTCTGAGCAAATAAAATTTGGTATAAGTAAAGTACTAGGAATTGTAATTATGATAGTTGGGATAGTTGTTTTTAAGTGGGAATTTAAATAATTTAAAAAGTTTAATCACATATACTGTCACATATACTATATTGTATATAGAAATAAGTTTAAAGGAGAATTTCAATTTGTTCAATTTTAAAAGTAAATTATGTCCAGACTTATCAGATACTTTAGATAAAAACATTTATAAAAACATCAGAATAATTATATGTTGCAAAACTCTCCAACAAAAAATAGAAAATAAAATAAAATTTTATAAAGGCAAAATTTTATTTTCTATCGATTCTATAAAATGTATATGTGCCATAGTTCCAGCTTCCTCAATAAACAAACTTTTAGAATATCCAAATATCGATTATATTTTTCTTGATTCTTACGCTTTTTTATGTGGAAAAAGTGTATTTAGCGCAAATAAAATTCCTTTAGAAAAAAATTATAAACTCACTGGAAAAAATATAGGAATAGGAATAATTGATAGTGGAACTTATCCACATATGGATTTTATAACGCCTAAAAATAGAATATCTAAATTTGTAGATTTAGTAAATCATTATAAATATCCATACGATGATAATGGGCATGGCACTTCAGTGTCGGGAATAATTTGTAGTAATGGCTACTCTTCAAAGGGAATTTATAAGGGTATAGCCCAAGATAGTTACTTATATTGTATAAAGGCATTTAACAATATAGGCAGAGGTTTTATATCTGATATACTTTATGCTCTAAGCATATTAATAGAGGATAGTGATAAATTCAACATAAAAGTTATTTGTCTGCCATTTGAAGTTTTAAATAACAATAAAAAACTCATTTCCTTATTTAATAATTTATTTTCAATAGCTGTTTCAAAAAATATTACAATAATTGTTCCTTCAGGACACAATGGAAATAACTTTAATTCTATGAAAGGTATTGCTCTTTTGGATACATGTATCACTGTAGGAGGTTTGAATATAGATAAAGAAATTAAACCCTATATCAATTCTTCTGCTGGTCCAAATTTTAAGTTAAATAAACCAGATGTTTCTGCTGGATGTGTTGATATAGTTTCTACAAATACAAATGTCAATTATATTTCAGAAAGAAATGGAAGAAAATTATATCCTAAAATTCTTGAAGAACCTTATTCAAATTTTACAGGCACCTCCTATGCTGCTGCTTATGTTGCTGGATTATGTGCCCTGTTATATGAAAATAATTCTAGTTTAAACTTAAAAGATATAAAAGCTCTACTGAAAGTGTCTTCCGAGCTTCAAGATATTCCTAAAGATATACAAGGGCATGGTATACTAAATTTATCGAAATTGTTGCCTAATTATTTGAAATAGCAATTGTTTATGGTAAAATGAAGATATAGTGTAAAACAAAAGAGGAGGTATATTAATTATGATTAGTGAAAAATTAAATAAGGCTATAAACGATCAAATAAATTTTGAAATGGAATCAGAAAATATATATTTAGCTATGCAAGCTTATTGTAATTCTATAGATTTAGATGGTTTTGCTAACTTTTTCGATGCTCAAGTTAAAGAAGAAAGATTTCATGCTATGAAATTCTTTGACTATGTTAATCAAGTAGGTGGAAGAGTTGAAATTGGTGCTATAAAAGGACCTAATAATAATTTTAATTCCATACTTGATGTGTTCAAAACAGCTTATGCACATGAGCAAATTGTTACCAAAAAAATATATAGTCTTATGGATTTAGCTATGGAAGAAAGAGATCATGCTACTATAAGCTTTTTACAATGGTTTATAGATGAACAAGTAGAAGAGGAGGATACTTTTTCTACTTTAGTATCCAAACTAGATAGAATAAAAGATAATGAAACAGCTATATATATGTTAGATAAAGAATTACAACAGAGAGTGTTCACTCCTCCTGTTACTGAATAACTAAAAAAACCTAAGCTAATATTAAAAGCTTAGGTTTTATTTTTATATTCACCTATTACTCTAAATTTATTATATCTTTTATTTAGAAGTTCTATTGTATCTAATTGTTCTAAATTATTAATCTCTTTAATTAAATTATTTTTTATTATATCAGACATAAATTTTACATCTTTACTTGCGTCACCATAGGGTTCATATAATATTTTATCTATTAGACTATAATTTTTTAAATCCTCAGATGTTATTTTCATAATATTTGCAGCTTCTTCTGCTTTAGTAGCATCTTTCCATAGTATACTAGCAAAACCTTCTGGAGATAAAAGAGAATATACTGCATTTTCTAACATCCATATTTTATCACTTACAGAAAGGGCTAATGCTCCACCACTTCCCCCTTCTCCTATAACAATAGAAATTATAGGCACTTCTAAGGAAATCATATTTATTAGATTCTTAGCTATTGCCTCTCCTTGACCTCTTTCTTCTGCCTCTACACCACAGTATGCTCCTGGGGTATCTATAAAACAAACTATAGGTCTATTAAATTTTTCTGCTTGCTTCATAAGACGCAAGGCTTTTCTGTATCCTTCAGGATTAGGCATACCAAAATTTCTTTCTATATTTTCATTTAAATCTCTTCCCTTTTGTTGGGCAATTACTGTTACTGGCATACCATTTAAAAATCCTATTCCGCCAACTATACAAGGATCATCTCCATAGTATCTGTCTCCATGAAATTCTATAAAATTTTCAAATACATTATTTATATAATCTAAAGCCGTAGGTCTTTTCTCATTTCTAACCAATTTTAGCTTTTGCCATGCATCTAATTTATTTTTAGATATATTTAAGTTATCTATTATAATATCATCACAAGATTTAATTTCATAATTTTCTTTATGAAATTTTAAAATCATTGATAATGTGTCTTTTAAATCTTTTCTATTCACAATTTTATCTATAAAACCATGTTTCATTAAAAACTCAGCTGTTTGAAATCCATGAGGAAGCTTTTTATTTATTGTTTGCTCTATTACTCTTTTTCCTGCAAATCCTATTAATGCTCCAGGCTCCGATAAAATTATATCCCCTAACATGGCAAAACTAGCTGTTACTCCACCTGTAGTTGGATCTGTAAGAACTGTGACATATAAAAGTCCTGCTTGAGATAATTTAGAAAGTGCAGCACTAACTTTGGCCATTTGCATTAAGGAAAACATCCCCTCCTGCATACGTGCTCCTCCTGATGCCGTAAATATTATTAATGGGAGTCTATTTTCTATGGCTTTCTCTATGGCCCTAGTAATTTTCTCCCCCACAACAGAACCCATACTTCCCATAAAAAATCTACTGTCCATAATACATACTACAGCTTTTTGTCCATTTATATTGCCTATTCCCGTAACTACCGCTTCATTTAGCTGTGTTTTTTCTTGTGTTTTTTCTACTTTTTCATCATACCCTTTAAAGTTCAGTGGATTAACAGAGGATAAATACTTATCTATTTCTTCCCATGTATCTTCATCTATTATTTGTTGTATTCTATCATAGGCAGATATCCTAAAATGATTTTTACAAAAACCACAAATGCTATAATTTTTCTTTAAATCTTTACTATATATAATTTGACCACATTTTTCGCATTTGCTCCACATATAATCGGGTATTAGGGGTTTTTCCTGTGTTGAGTCTTTTTCATTAAGATTATGAGAACTAACAGTTATATATTTAGTTTTCTTAAATAATCTTTTAAACACTTAATCATCTCCTACTTATGGTCTCTACCTATAAAACCTGTATCATAATTACCAGAAATAAATTTCTCATTATTTAATATACTCATATGATAATCTATATTGGTCTTTATACCATCTATTAAAAACTCTCCTAGAGCTCTTTTCATTTTGTTTATAGCTTCATGTCTATCCCTACCATGAACTATTAACTTTGCTATCATAGAATCATAGGTAGGTGGAATAGTATATCCATCATATATATTACTATCTACTCTGATTCCTAATCCCCCTGGTATAAACAATCCACTTATTCTTCCAGGACAAGGCATGAAATTATTTAAAGTATCTTCCGCATTAATTCTACATTCGATAGAATGTCCTTGTATTTTTATATCTTCTTGAGAAAAACTTAGTTTCATTCCAGCTGCAATTTTTATTTGCTCTTTTATTAAATCTACTCCCGTAATAAATTCTGTTATAGGATGTTCTACTTGAATTCTTGTATTCATTTCCATAAAATAAAAATTATTATGCTTATCTAATAAAAATTCAATAGTTCCAGCATTTTTATATCCTACATACTTAGCTGCTCTCACCGCAGCTTCTCCCATTTTATTTCTTAGTTCCTGTGTTATTACACTACATGGAGCTTCCTCTAAAATTTTTTGATTTCTTCTTTGTATAGAACAATCCCTTTCTCCTAAGTACACTATATTTCCATAATTATCTCCTAATATTTGTATCTCCACGTGCTTTGGACATTCAATGTATTTTTCCATATACATACTATCATCTCCAAAAGCTGAAAGTGCTTCTTTTTTTGCAGTATTTATAGCCTCTATTAGCTCTTTTTCATGTTTAACTACTCTTATACCTCTTCCTCCTCCACCGGCTGAAGCTTTTATCATAACGGGATATCCTATTTTTTCTGCTAGATCTAAAGCCTCTTGGCTATTCTCTATTGGCTTTTTAGACCCTGGTACAACAGCTACTCCTGCCTCTTCCATAATCCTCCTAGCATTAGACTTATTACCCATTTTATCTATTAATTCAGAATCAGGTCCTATAAAAACTATATTGCATTCTTTACACATGCTAGCAAATTTACTGTTTTCAGATAAAAATCCAAAACCTGGATGTATAGCTTCTGCACCAGTTAAAACTGTAGCACTTAATATATTTTTTATATTAAGATAGCTATCTTTTGGAGAAGGAGGTCCTATACATATAGCTTCATCAGCCATTTCAACATGAAGACTTTCCTTATCTATTTCAGAATATACTGCTACTGTCTCTATTCCCATTTCTCTACACGCTCTTATAATTCGTACCGCTATTTCCCCTCTATTAGCTATTAATATCTTTTTAAACATATACTCATCACCCTATCATAAACATGATTTCCGCTTCAGCTACTACTTTTTCATCTACCATAGCTATTCCTTTTCCTATACCTGCAGAACCCCTCAATTTAATCATTTCTACTTCTAATTTTAGAGTATCTCCTGGAATAACTTTCTTTCTAAATTTAGCTTTATTTATCCCAGCAAAATACGGTATTTTTCCTTTAAATTCATCTAAAGTTAATACTGCTATAGCTCCTGCTTGTGCTAATGCCTCTATAATTAATACTCCAGGCATTACTGGTTCATCTGGGAAATGACCTCTAAAAAACTCTTCATTGAATGTTACATTTTTATAAGCTACAATGTTTTTTCCAGGTTCAATTCTTTCAACTTTATCAACTAAAAGCATAGGATATCTATGAGGCAATATTTCTAATATGTCTTTTATATATAAATTTTTCATATAGCAACACCTTCCTTAATTTGGAGATATTTTAAATAAGTCCATTCCATATTCTACCAACTGACCATCTTTAACTAATACTTTTTCTACAGTACCATCTATATCACTTTTTATTTCATTCATAAGTTTCATAGCTTCTATTATGCATAAAACATCACCTTTTTTTACCTTATCTCCAACTTTTACAAAAGGTTCTTTATCTGGAGACGCTGCTTCATAGAAAGTTCCTACAATTGGAGATACTACACTTGTAAAGTTTTTATCCTCAAAACTTTCTTCATCTAAATCTGTACTCTGCACATGTATTTTTTCATCTTTTATGGCGTTACTAGCTAATTCCCCATCATTTATTGTTACTTTACAATCCTCTTTTTCTAATTTTATATATACATCTTTTTCTTTTATTTCTAAAAGTTTTATTGTTGACCCACTCATTATTTTTATTAATTCACCAATATTCTTTAAATCCATAATTAATCACTCCACTTTTTAAATAGGATAACTGCATTATGTCCTCCAAATCCTAAGGAGTTAGACATAGCATATTTTACTTCTTGGTATCTACCTTTATTAGGTACATAGTCTAAATCACATTCTTCATCTTTTACTTTATATCCTATAGTTGGTGGTATAAAATCTTCATATATAGATTTTACAGAAGCAATAGCTTCAACTCCCCCTGCTGCTCCTAGTAAATGTCCTGTCATAGATTTTATAGAACTTACTGGTATATTCTTAGCATCTTCTCTAAATACATTTTTAATAGCTTCTGTTTCAAATTTGTCGTTATATTCTGTCCCTGTACCATGAGCATTTATATAAGATACTTCACTAGGAGATATATTAGCTTCATCTATTGTCAATCTAATTGCTCTAGAGGCTCCTTCTCCTCCTGGTGCTGGTGATGTTATATGATAAGCATCGCAAGTTGCTCCATATCCAACCATTTCAGCATATATTTTTGCTCCTCTTTTCTGAGCATGTTCTAGAGATTCTAAAATTAATATTCCTGCTCCTTCTCCCATTACAAATCCATTTCTCTCTTTATCAAAAGGTATAGATGCTCTCATAGGATCTTCACTTTTGCTTAATGCAGTAAGAGATGTAAAACCAGCCATAGCTAAAGGTGTTATAGATGCTTCTGTTCCCCCTGCAATCATTACTTCAGAAGTTCCGTTTTGTATCATTCTATAAGCTTCTCCAATGGAATTTGTACCTGTAGCACAAGCTGTTACTACTGTTGTACATATGCCCTTTGCTCCATATCTTATAGCAATATTTCCCGCCGCCATATTACTTATTATCATAGGTATAAATAATGGATGAACTCTATTAGGTCCCTTCTCCATTAAAGTCTTATGCTGTTTCTCTATGGTTTCTATACCACCTATACCTGAACCTACTACTACCCCAAACTTTTCTTTATCTATACTATCTAAATTTAAATTGGAATCTTTTATTGCTTCTTCTGCCGCCACTACAGCAAATTGACAATATTTATCCATTCTTTTTAATTCCCTTTTTTCTATTACCTTTGAAGGTTCAAAATCCTTTACTTCTGCAGCTAATTTAACTTTAAAATCTTCTGTATTAAAATTTTTTATAAAATCTATACCGCAAGTACCAAGCTTTACATTATTCCAAAAAGTATTTACATCATTACCTATAGGTGTTACTGCACCCATTCCTGTAACTACTACTCTTCTCATTTTTAACATACCAACCTTCCTAAAATAATTTAAATAACCATTCCCCCGTCTACGTTTATAACTTGACCTGTAATATAAGATGAATTATCTGAAGCTAAGAATGCTACTAATTCTGCCACATCTTCAGCTTTACCAACTCTTTTAAGAGGAATACTATTTATAATGTTTTCCTTTGCTTTATCTGACAGTGCATTGGTCATATCTGTCTCTATAAAACCTGGTGCTATAGCATTTACATTTATAGATCTTGATGCTAATTCTCTTGCTAAAGATTTAGTAAGTCCAATTACCCCTGCTTTAGCTGCTGCATAATTACACTGACCTATATTTCCTGATATACCAACTACAGATGATATATTTATTATTTTTCCATATCTCTTTTTTATCATTATTGGAGTACAGTGTTTTACACAATTAAAGGTTCCTTTTAAATTTGTTTTTATTACCCTATCAAATTCTTCTTCCTTCATTCTTAACATAAGATTATCCGCTGTTATTCCAGCATTATTAACTAAAATATCTATTTTACTAAACTTATCTAACGCTACTTTTATCATCTTTTCACATTCTTTGTAATCACTTATATCTGCTTTCACTGCAACTACGTTAATGTTTAATTCTTCTAATTCCTTTACAGTATTTCTTAAAGTATCAGTATCACTTCTATAATTTAAAACTATAGAAGCACCTAAATTACCTAGTTTCATTGCTATAGCTTTCCCAATACCTCTACTTCCTCCTGTAACAATAGCTGTTTTGTTTTCTAAAGGTCTATAAGACATCATTTTCTTCACTCCATATCTAATTTTTTCAAGGTTTTTTCAAGTGATTTTACATCTTCTATGTTATATGCATTAATTCTTCTATCTGTTTTTTTTAAGAAAGCAGTTAATGTTTTTCCTGGACCTATTTCAATAAAAGTATCTACTCCATCTTTTATCATTTTTCTCATAGATTGTTCCCATTTTACACTACACATAACTTGTTGCTTTAAAGTACTTTTTACTTTATCTAATTCTATAAAATCTGCTGTAACATTAGTTATTACTGGTATATATCCTTTTTCAAAACTAATGTTATTTAACTCTTTTTCTAAATTATCCGCTGCCCTATTTAATAGTGAACTGTGAAAAGGACCACTTACTTTTAACATTACAGCTTTTAGAGCTCCTTTTTCTTCACACATTTTACAAGCAATTTCTAAAGCCTTTATTTCACCCGAAATAACAATTTGACCTGGACAATTAAAATTTGCTGGCTCTACCACACCTATATTTGAAACTTCATTACATACTTTATATATTTCATCTTCATCTAAGCCTATTATAGCTGCCATTCCTCCTATACCTTTTGGAACAGCTTCCTCCATAAATTTGCCTCTTTTTCTCACTAATTCAACTCCATCTTCAAAACTTAACATACCACTATATATAAGAGCCGAATACTCTCCAAGGCTTAAACCAGCTGATACTTGCGCTTCTATTCCTGTTTTTTTGATTATTTCAAGTATAGCCATACTTACAGTTAATATTGCAGGTTGAGTAAATTCTGTTTTGTTTAACTTTTCATCTGAACCATTAAAACACAAATCTGTTACATTTAAATCTAAAACTTTATCTGCTCTATTAAAAATATCTCTACATTCTTTAAAATTATTGTATAATTCCTTTCCCATACCTACATATTGAGATCCTTGCCCGGGAAATAAAAAAGCAATTTTATTACTCATACAAATTCTCCAATCCTTTTATCACTTCTTTAAAATCAAACATCTCTTCAATTATTTCTTTACAACTTTGCTCTTTACATATTAACCCAGCTATTTGTCCTGCCATTAGTGATCCCGTTTGTATATCTCCTTCTTTTACCGCCTTTATTAATGCTCCCTTTGTTATTTTTTCAAACTCATCCATAGGAGCATTTTCCTTTTCTAAAACTTGGTATTGTCTAGTTAATCTATTTCTTAATACTCTTACAGGATGACCTGTATTTCTACCAGTAACAACAGTATCAATGTCTTTAGCACCAAGTACTTTTTCTTTATAATTTTTATGTACATTACATTCTTTAGCTACTAAAAACCTAGTTCCTACTTGTACTCCAACAGCACCTAACATAAATGCTGCTAAGACTCCTCTTTTATCTCCAATTCCTCCAGCTGCAATTACAGGTATATTTACAGCATCTACAACTTGTGGAAGAAGAGCCATAGTGGTAAGTTCACCTATATGCCCTCCTGCTTCACAACCTTCAACTATTACAGCATCTGCTCCAGCTCGTTCCATTCTTTTTGCTAAAGCCACAGATGCCACAACTGGAATAACTTTTACATTGTTTTTTTTCCACATATCTATATACTTACCTGGATTTCCTGCACCAGTGGTAACTACTTTTATATTTTCTTCGCAAACCAATTTAGCTAATTCTTCTGCATTATCACTTAAAAGCATTATATTTAAACCAAAAGGTTTCTTAGTTAATTCTTTAGTTTTTCTTATTTCTTCTTTAACTATATCTATTGGCTGATTACCAGAAGCAATTATGCCCAATCCTCCTGCATTAGAAACAGCTGAAGCTAAGGAACTATCTGCAATCCACGCCATAGCTCCTTGTATAATAGGATAATTTACTCCTATCATGTTGCAAAATGCATTTTTTTTCATTCTATTCCTCCTATTTTTCAACTCTTTCTTTTACAAATTTAACTGCATCTCCAATTGTTTTAATAGATTCAGCATCTTCAATTTGAATATCAAATTCTTCTTCTATTTCTATAACTATTTGAAATAAATCTAAAGAATCTACTCCTAATTCTTCAAAAGATGTTTCTGTGTTTAATTCCTGTACATCTATTCCTAATTGTTCCCCTATAATTTCTAACACTTTATCAATAATCATTTTTATTACCTCCTAAAATTTATATCCATTTAATTAATGAAGCTGCCCAAGTTAATCCTCCGCCAAAGCCAACTAATATAATATTATCTCCTTTTTTTAAGAGACCTTGTTCATCTACTTCCGCTAATGCAATGGGAATACTTGCAGCTGATGTATTTCCATAATGATTAATATTTATATAAAATTTATCTTTGTCTATGTTGAACTTTTTAGCTACATGATCAATTATCCTCAAATTAGCTTGATGAGGAATTATATACTTTATATCTTTTAATTCTAAATTACTATCTTTTAAAACTTCCTGTATTCCTTTTACCATTATTTTTACTGCAAATTTAAAAATTTCCTTACCATCCATATCTATAAATCCCATTTCTGAATCTTCTTCTTTTGAATTTAATAATTTGCTTAATTTATCACTATTAACATCTAATTTAGAAGATTTACATTTTAAAAGCTTAGCTCCTCTTCCGTCAGAACCTAGGTATACACTTGATATTCCCTTTTCACTACTCTCTGCAATTATAGCTGCCCCAGCTCCATCACCAAATAATATACAGGTGTTTCTATCATTCCAATCTACTAATTTAGATAATGTTTCTACGCCTATAACTAAAACTTTTTTAGCTACCCCATTTCTTATAAATTGAGATGCTATACTAATTCCATAAGTAAAACCTGAACAAGCTGCTGATATATCAAATGCAAAAGCATTATAAGCTTTAATATTTCTTTGTATTATACAAGCAGTAGAAGGTGTAAAATAATCTGGTGTTATAGTAGCTACTATAATTAAATCCAATTCTTCAGGTGATACTCCTCCCTTTTTTAGGGCATCTAAGGCTGCTTTAGTTCCTAAGTCTGATGTATTTTCTCCTACCGTAATTCTTCTTTCTCCTATGCCCGTTCTAGTTCTTATCCAATTATCATTTGTATCTATTATTTTAGATAGGTCATCATTAGATATTACTTTTGGTGGTAAGTATTTTCCAGTAGATAAAATTTTCACCTCTTTATTTGCCATTATTAGTACTCCTTTTAATCTTTTTTAAGATGATATTTTTCTTTAAAGAACTTATTTAGCTTTTCTAAAGAAGTTATAAGTACTTCCTCTTCTTCATCTGTTAATCCAGATATTGTTTCTTTTATCATATCTGAATGAAATTTACTATGAATTCTATATGCAAGCTTACCTCTTTTAGTAAGACTTATCTGGACTATTCTTCTATCTTTTTCCGACTTACTTCTCTGCACATATCCTTTTTTCACAAGATTATTTATAGCTATAGTTAATGTGCCAACAGTTATATTAAGTTCATTTGCCACCTCTGACATAGTTTTTTGTGTATACATCCCAATAGCTTCTATTGTATGCATTTCCGTAACAGATAAGTCTTTAAACTCTCCAGACTGAATAGCATTTTGTTCAATTGTAAGTATGTCATTAAAAAGGTCTACTAATAATTCATTTAAAACATTCATTGATTTACTCACATTCTCTCACCTCCATTATCAACTCCTTAATCAATTCTTTTACTGATTTTATTTCATTTATTTTATATCCATTGCTACCTGAAAATATTATTCCTTCATCTATATTTCCCTTTGCTGAATTTATTAAAGCTTTTGATATACAATATTGAGTATCTTTAGGATTACATCTTTTTAAGCAATTAAAACATTTATATACTTCTTCCTTTACCTTAGATACCCTATTAGAAAACTTATTTTTAATTACTCTTCCTGGCAATCCTACAGGGCTTTTAATAATATCAATATCTTCTTTGCTACAGTTTAAAAAAGCTTTCTTGTAGTTCATGTCAGCATCACATTCTTCAGTAGCTATGAATCTTGTTCCCATTTGAACTGCATCTGCACCTAATTTAAAATATTTTGCAATATCTAAGCCAGAATATATTCCACCTGCTACAGCTAAAGATATTTTTTTATTGTACTTTTTTTCAAATTGTTTTAACACTCTCTTTACTTCCTCATATAATTCTTCTAAAGATTTTTTTTTATTTTCTTGTAAGTCATCCATATGAAATCCTAAATGACCTCCTGCTTCTGGTCCTTCTACTACTACTAAATCTGGGACATAAGAATATCTCTTATCCCATAACTTACATATAACGTTGGCTGCTTTACCTGAAGATACTATAGGTACTGCTTTAGTCGCTTTATCTTTTATAAGTTCAGGTAAATTAGTTGGTAATCCAGCTCCAGAAATAATTAAATCTATTCCTTCCTCTACTGCTACTTTTACCATTTCATCATAATCATTCATAGCCACCATTAAATTAACTCCTAAAATACCACCATTGCTCATTTCTTTTGCTTTTTTTATTTCTTTTTTTAATGCTCTTAAATTAGCTTCTTTTGTGTTGAATTCAAAATCACTTTCTTTAAATCCTATTTGAACGCCAGATATAACTCCTATGCCACCTTCTCTTGTTACAGCTGAAGCTAACCCCGATAAAGATATACCTACGCCCATTCCCCCTTGAATAATTGGGATCTTACACTTTAAGTTTCCTATTTGTAAAGGAGATATATCCATATTATTCCTCCCTATATTTTTTGATAATCAAATATTTTGATAATCAAAGTATATCCTTAAAAATTTTTTTTGTCAATAAACTTTTAAATTAAAAGCAACTATGGATAATTTTTCTCCATTATCACTGGTCATCCATTGTTGCTTATTAACTATACATATATGCTATAATATAATATGTACGATGATAAAATTTATAATAGAGTGAATTCGGAAACTAATTTCCAATTGGCTCCAAAATGGCTTTAATATTATTTTAGTGCGGAGCATTTGTTATATTACTGTTTTTATTTAACTTTATTTTAAAAAAGAGTATAGCAAAGCTAACTCACCGATAGGTGAATTTTCTTAAAATTTAACAATTATCTAGACTAGCATGCTTTGTTTGCAGTTAATTTTATAATGTCTAATAGGTTAGTTTTAGAAACAGATAGTTGAGCATCCAAATGAATATTGATGCTATGGATTAATGTCCACCAAGACCAACGTTTTTTACCACGGCAGTGGGTTTGTTCCATGTTGTAGTCTTCAAGTATTCTTTTATTTACTCGCTCTGAAGAAGTTCTCTTTTTCATTATTTGTTTCCAAAGGTCAGAGTTTCTAGGTATAGCAGTAAATAAACGTAAGTCATCACTTGGCTTTACGTATATTACACGGCCGTAGGCACTAGGAGAACATTCTTCCTTATGAGGACATTCTTTAATTTTACCTTTTACTAAAGGACATCTATATTTAATTCTACTTCTGCCTTTATCGTACCAATCATATACCATTGGTTGGTTGCATTTGCAGATGGGAATACCGTCCTTAGTATATCCAATTGGTGGTTCATATTTATTTTTACCTTCACCCTTTGGATTAAGGGATATAACAGCTTTTATATTCCATTCATTAAGAAGCTTATACGTAGGATAGTTATCATGAGCAGCATCTGCGATGAACTTATCAAAGTTAAATTGAGGATACATCTTTCTAACTTCTGAAAGTGCAAAAATTGCAGTAACACCATCATAACGCTGCGCTTGTACCATCCTAAAATATATAGGAAGATCCTTTTTAAGTTTAGGATTATAGACACTAAGAAAATATAGGCAATGACCATAATACCATTTTTCGTGGTAACTGTCCCAACCGCGTCTAGCGTCAGGGTCAGAGAATCTTCTATTACATTTGCAGTTAAAAATACCTTTTTTAATGCAATCACAGGTCTTAATGCCTAATGAGCTACCGCCAGTTTCAAGACAGGTACCATCTCCTGATATATCAAGTTTTTGAGTATTACCAAGGAGACCGAGTTTAGCGGAAGGCTCAATAGCTAACTTAGCAAAAATTTGTTGAAATAGCTTTTCAGGGCGAGTTTCGACAGTTCGTCCTTTAAGAGCCTGTTCAACTAAATTTTTAATAACACCAGGATGTTTTGGTGGTAGTTTTTCATTCTTGCCAAGTTTTTTGTGGGGCTTGGAAGTAAAAGAATGAAGTGAGTCCTTGGCTGATTTTTCAGCCTTAGGGCTCATACCCCAAAATCTCGATATGAAATCATAATGAGTACCTAATCCTGGTACATTAGATTTTTCAACACCAATGATGGTGCAAAGTATATCATGTGCACGTAAGTGCTTAATCCATTTTTGTAGACTATGAAAACCTAAGTCAGACATTAATATAAATGATCTGAAGAGTTCCGGTTGCTGGTTTGAAGGTTTACCAGTTAGAGAATATGTTTCTCTAATTAATGGTTTTATATCATCAAGATTTAAATTATATAGTTTTTCAATACTTGATGAGTAGTATTCCACGATAGTGGGATCAGTTTTATAAAGTTCACTAATGCTTGACAAAAGAAGACTTTGGTAATCACAATGGCTACGCCAATAACCTAACATAAAAAATCACCTCGCAATATTTTGTAAATAGTTTCTATAGTGCGAGGCTACAAATTTTACAAACTTTGTCAAGTGATTTTGGAAAAAATATAAGTTTTTTTGATATTTTGTTTAAAATTCTGGGGGGAAGTTAAAATTGACACCCTTCGGGATTAAGATAAATGGAGGCCTAAGGGTTTCCGAATATATTTTAATACATAAGGGAGGTTTACCTTTTGGGTACTTTTTTATTTAAAAACAAGTCTGCTAACTATACTCCCGTTAGCAATATTTTCATAGATAAATATATGCCTAAAGCCCGTGGAGAATTCGTTAAAGTTTACCTTTTGGGATTAAAATACTGTGTTTCAGGAGAACTTGGAGTAAGTTCGTCTATTATGGCTAGTGCTCTTCATCTACTAGAAACTGATGTTTTAAATGCATGGAGCTATTGGAATAATGAAGGTATAATAAAAATGAATCCTGTAGATAATATGGGAAATTTCTCTATAGAATTTTTAGATTTATCAAATTCACCATCTTCTAACGAAGACGGTATTGATTTACTTAAAGAATTAGATAATAGTTCTACAAAAGATATGCTACTAGATATAGAAAAACTTATTGGTCGCCCTCTATCTACTAAAGAAGTTACTATGTACATAAGCTGGATAAAAGATTTTAATTTTGAACCTGAAATAATTTTGCTTCTCATTCAGTATTGTATATCTAAAGGTAAAACAGATTATAGATATATAGAGGCCATAGCTATATCTTGGCATGATTCTAATATAAGAACTATAGAAGAAGCACAAAATTTTATAAGACAACATGAGGATAAATGGATTAACATAAGAAAAATTTTAAAATACATCGGTATAAAAGATGGTGAAGTAATGAAACCTCAAGAAGAAATGTTAACTAAATGGTTAAATATATATAACTTTCCCTTAGAGGTTATCTTTAAAGCTTGCGATATATGCTTTCACAGAATAAATAAAGCAGACTTTAAATATATCGATGGTATTTTAAATAGCTGGCATAAGGATGGCATAAAGACCCTAAATGATGTACTAATAAAGGACAAAAAGAAACCTATGAAAAAGAATAATAATTTTAAAACTAAAATAGATAATTTTAATAACTACGAACAAAGAGACTACGATTTTGACGCACTAGAGAAAAAACTATTAGGATGGGATAATAAATGATAAAAAGCTATCAAGAACAAGTTATGAATACTTATGAAAAAATGCGAGATGCGGAAGTCAAATCCCTAGCTAAAAGGAAAAATGAAATTTCTAAAAAAGTTCCTCGTATAATAGAAATAGATAATCAAATATCAAAACTTTCTTTAGAACTATCACTAAATATATTAAAAAATAAACAAATTAATTTAAATAATTATATATCTAATATGAAAAATAAAATTACAGATTTAAAAATTAAAAAATCTGAACTTTTAGTAGCCAATGGATATACTATTGATTATTTAGATTTACATTATAATTGTACTAAATGTCAAGATACGGGTTTCATTGGAATTAATAGATGTTCTTGTTATAAATTAGTTTTAACCAAAGTTCTATATGAAAACTCTGAACTAAAACATATACTAAAACAAAATAATTTTGGTAACTTTAACTTTGAATATTTTTCTCCTAGCAAAAGCCCTAATGAACCAGAAAGTCCTAGAGAAAATATTAAAAATATAATGAGTATATCTTGGAACTTTATTGAAAAATTTGATTCCTCAAATGAAAACTTATTGTTCTATGGTAATTCTGGTACAGGAAAAAGCTTTTTAGCACATTGTATAGCAAAAGAACTTATAGATAATGGTCACATGGTTGTATATAGAACTGCTGTGGATCTAACAAATGAACTTAGGGAAATCAGATTTAATCCTAATGAAAATAAAAGTCTAGAAGATATACTTATAAATTCTGATCTTCTTATAATAGATGATCTAGGGGCAGAACCATTGACTGAATTCTCTAAAGTAGAATTTTTTAATCTGTTAAATAGAAAATTATTAAAACAGAAAAAAATGATTGTTTCAACAAATTTCTCCATAGAAAGATTATTAAAAACTTATTCAGAAAGAATTTCTTCTAGATTGTTAGGGAACTTTACTTTATGTAAGTTTTTTGGTGAAGACATAAGAGTTAAAATAAATTTAGAAAAAAAGGAACAATTTAATATAAAAAATTCATAGACTAATAAAATCAGTCTATGAATTTTTTATATTAACATTATATTTTAAACATAGTAAAAACCATACATATATATGTATGGTTTTTATTAATGGAGCTGGCAATAGGACTTGAACCTACAACCTGCTGATTACAAGTCAGCTGCTCTGCCAATTGAGCCATGCCAGCATATGGCGACCCAGAAGGGACTCGAACCCTCGACCTCCGGCGTGACAGGCCGGCACTCTAAACCAACTGAGCCACTGGGCCAATATTATGGTGGGCACAACAGGGCTCGAACCTGTGACCCCCTGCTTGTAAGGCAGGTGCTCTCCCAGCTGAGCTATGCGCCCATAATATTTATTGTGGTGACCCCTACGGGATTCGAACCCATGTTACCACCGTGAAAGGGTGGTGTCTTAACCACTTGACCAAGGGGCCATGTTTTTTTAATTTTAATTGGCGACCCAGAAGGGACTCGAACCCTCGACCTCCGGCGTGACAGGCCGGCACTCTAAACCAACTGAGCCACTGGGCCATAATATTATGGTGGGCACAACAGGGCTCGAACCTGTGACCCCCTGCTTGTAAGGCAGGTGCTCTCCCAGCTGAGCTATGCGCCCATAATATTTATTGTGGTGACCCCTACGGGATTCGAACCCATGTTACCACCGTGAAAGGGTGGTGTCTTAACCACTTGACCAAGGGGCCATGTTTTTTTCTTGTTGTTTTTGTCGGCGTATCAACCTGACATAGACTATAATACAAGATATTTAATAAAGTGTCAACAGTTTTTTTAAACTTTTTTTTATTTTTTATTTAAAACTGCAAAAAAGCTAGTAAAATCAAGGTTTTTGCAGTTTTAAATATTTTAGTTTTCTTTAAATCCATTATAACCTATAGATTCCATTATTAATAACGCCGTATCTTCAATAGCTCTATTGGTTACATCTATAATTTTACATCTTAATCTTTTCATTACTTTATCTGCATATTCTAATTCTTCTAAAACTCTTTCCCCATTAGCATATTGTATTTCAGAAGAAAGTTGGTTAAATTTATTCATTCTATGCTTTCTTATTTCCATTAGTCTTATAGGATCTATAGTAAGTCCTATTATTTTTGTTTTATCTATTTCAAATAGTTGTTCTGGTATAGGGACTTCTGGCATAATAGGAACATTTAATGCCTTAATACCTTTATTTGCTAAGTACATACACAAAGGTGTCTTAGAAGTTCTTGATAACCCTACAAGTATAACATCTGCATGTTTTATACCATTATGATCTTTACTATCATCATATCTCATAGCAAACTCCATGGCTTCTATCTTTTTATAATACCTAGCATCCATATTCCATACTGCTCCTGGTTCATAAGTAGGTGTGGTTTTTAAAACTCTAGAAGCTGTACTTATACAAGGTCCTAAAACATTTACTATTCTTATTCCCCTTTCTATACATCTTTCTACTAAAAATTCTCTTATATCAACTAATACTACAGTACTTATAAGCATGCTATTTTCTGGGTCTTTTATACTGTTTATAAAATCATCTACTTCTTCAAAGCTCCTAATATAAGTTACTCTTTTTACATCTACTCTTTCTTTAAATTGTCTAGCTGTTGCTTTAGAAACTTGTTCTGCTGTTTCACCTATTGAATCAGATACAGCATATATAGTTAACATATTATCTACCTCTTTCTCTTGATATATGCAATTTCTGTTAAGACACATGCTCTTATTGCTAAAATATCATTTTCATTACAAAATTCTAATATTTCCTCACTTTCAGCTCCAGGTTGTATTAAAATTTTATTAATCCCATTTTTATATGCTTCTTTAACTATTTCTATACCTATCTTTGGATTAATACATAAATCTATAACATCTATTCTTTCTTTAATTTCAAATATATATTTATAAATGTTTTCACTCTTACTATAAGGGTTTAACATAAAAACATTAAACCCTTCTTTTTTTAATGTTTCTTTTATCCTATATGCATATTTCGACTTATTTTCCACATCTCCTGCTACTAACCAATTTTTATATTCCAATAATTTTTGTGCATCCATAATTAAATCCTCCTCGTATAAATTTATTTAGTTATATTATTGATTAATTTGTTTTATATTATATATTGTATACTTTTAATGTATAATAGTTATAGTTTATTTTATATAAAATAAAAAGGAGAGATTATATTGTATCACGATATATTAATCGTTGGTGGAGGCGCCTCTGGTATTATAACTTCTATAATCGCTAAAGATAGAGGATTAGATGTTGCTATAATAGAAGGAAATAATAGAATAGGTAAAAAGATATTATCTACAGGAAATGGTAGATGTAATATAACTAATAAAAATATAAAAAATACTCGATATTTTAGTTCTAACCAAAATTTTTATTCAAAAATTTTAAATGAATTTTCTTATGACAATTTTACAGAATTTATATACTCCTTAGGTATCCCACTTATAGAGTTAGATGATGGAAAACTATACCCTATGTCTTTGCAGGCTTCTTCTGTATTAGATGTATTTAGATTAGCTTTATCTGAAAGAAATATACCCATATATTTAGATAAAAAATAAATAACATATCTTATAAAAAAAATAAATTTATATTAAAAGATATTAATAACAATATTTTTAAATGTAATAAATTAGTCTTAAGTTGCGGAGGTAAATCTGCTCCTAACACTGGCTCTGATGGTTCTGGATTTTCCTTAGCTAAATCTTTAGGACATAATATAATTCCTCCTACTCCTGGATTAGTTCAATTAAAATTAAAGCATCATCGTCTTAAAGCTTTATCAGGAATTAAATTTAATGGAACTTGTAAATTATACTCAAATAATTCATTACTAAGAAAAGAATTTGGTGAAATTTTATTTACTAACTATGGTATATCTGGTCCACCTATACTACAAATAAGTAGCTTAGCTTCTAGATGTTTATATAATAAGGAACATGTGTCTATAGTTATAGATATGTTCCCCCATATAGAAAAAAAATCTTTTGAAGAATTTTTAGAAAATCATATTGGAATGTTTAGTTATAGAAGTATACATGATTGTCTAATAGGTATATTAAATAAAAAGCTAATACCAATAATTTTAAAAGAATGCGGTATAGAAGATATACATAAACCTGCTTTTGAATTACAATGGAATGAAAAAAATGCTTTATTAAACATTTTAAAGCATTGGGAGTTTGTGGTTTCTGATACTAATGGTTTTTGTAATTCTCAAGTAACTTGTGGTGGTATTGATACATTAAATGTTAATGATGCCACATTAGAATCAAAATTAATTCCTAATCTATATTTTACTGGAGAACTTTTAGATGTACATGCCGATTGTGGTGGCTTTAACTTACAATGGGCTTGGAGTAGTGGATATATTGTTGGTAAAAACATATAAAATAAAGAAGCTGAAAATTAGTCAGCTTCTTTATTTTTTTGCCAAGTAGTTTCAGCTAAATTTAGTTCATTACCATCTTTATCTATTATACTATGTTTACATGTTATGATATCATCCTTATTTTCTATTTCACATAAAGCTTTAACTTTATCACCATAAACTGTTTCTTTTTTATAATCCATCTTTAAATTCTTTAAAGTATAATTTAATACTATTTCTAAAGGAACTGTCTCTATTATCCAAGATACATATTTTGAATTATTTACATGTCCATTTGTATCTATATCACTATATCTTACATTAAATGTTTTTTCATTGTTTATATTTTTAAGTTTCTTTATTTTAGACATTTTTACAGCCTTACATTCTGTTTCTTCTACTTTATAAGCTTTACAAAGTTCTTCAGGTATTTTTTTTAATTTTCTTTTATCTGTATCTATAAGTAACCATTGGGATAAAGCCTCAATTATTTTTTCCCCATTTCTATCTCTTATTTCAAAATCTCTATATGCATAAAATTTTTGAAAATATTTTGGTCTGGTTTTTACTTTTATAATGTCACCATATTTAGGAAAACTGTTTATATTTATATCCCACTTATGTATTACCCAAGCTATTTTATTTTCTTCCATATATTTAAAACCTATACTCATATCCTCTGATTGTTTGGTTGCAATATCACCAAAATAATTTATTATACTAGTTATTAATGCTCTCTTTTTATAATCTACTTCATAATAATGTATCTCATAATCTTTCTCAGTTTCCATTTAAATTCCAAACCCCTTCCCTATCTTATAATTTATTTACATTGTAACCTACATATATATAATTCTACAAATATATTTAAAATTATTTATCATAATTTTAATAAATTAAATTTAATTAAGGTATAGAGATTATATAGTAAATACAATGTTTACTATTAATTATTTATTATGTAAAATATGTTTACTTTTATGGTAATTTATGATAAAATTTTAACAATCGGTATTCTTTATGAAACTGAATTTTTTATTTAAAACTAAATCAATATTAAATTAAATGACTTATATCCTTTAAGGAATAAGATCGGAGGTATTAATATGAGTGAAAATTCTTTAAACAAATCTAAGTTAAAAACCCAACAAATAACCACAGTTGGGATTTTATTTGCTGTAACAATTGTACTTGGATCTACTGGATTAGGTTTTATACCCATCCCCCCAATAAATACTACTATTATGCATATTCCTGTAATAATAGGTTCTCTAATTGCAGGTCCTGTAGTTGGTGGATTAACTGGTCTTTTATTTGGGATATTTAGCATGTTTAGAGCAATGAATTTGCCTAGTCCTGTTTCTTTTCTATTTATGAATCCAATAATAGCTTTAATTCCAAGAATACTTATAGGTGTTACTCCCTATTTAATATATAAATTTGTAAAAACAAAATCTAATATATTTAATCTATCCTTAGCTTGTACCATAGGTTCTTTTACAAACACCATAGGTGTAATGGGTTTGATATATATTTTGTATATAGACAAATTTGCTAATGCACTTCATATATCACTAAATGCTGCTAAAACTACTATACTTGCATATATGTTAAATGGTTTTGTATCTGCAAGTGTTGCTATTGTAATATCTGTTCCAGTAGTTATGGCTGTAAAAAAAACTTTTATTAGGTAAGCGTTTAAAATTCAGTTTCATAAATAGACAAATTTTAAAAAACCTGTGAAATTAAAATTTCACAGGTTTTAAAATTATTTATTTAAAGCTTCCATAAGTTTATTCAAATCTAATCCATGAACCATAGCTGCTTGTTCTACTGTTTCTGACTGAGCTGATGGACAAAATACACATCCCATTCCAAATGTTGCAAGTATTTCTGCTGCTTCTGGTTTAGCCTTTATTATTTCACCAATAGTCATATCTTTAGTAATCATATATAATCCTACCTTTCTTATTAGTTTTTAATGTTTATTAATTTGGTCTAATTTATTAATTTAATTATAATTAATAAATATTTATATTTCAAGTATATATTTATATTTAATATATGCATATTAAATATAAATATTCTTTACAATTTTCTATCTATATCTCTTGCAACAATTATACCTGTCACTGATGCTTGCATTAATCCTCTAGTAATTCCGGCACCATCGCCTATTGTATAAAGATTTTTTATAGAAGTTTCAAATTTATTATTTGTATGAAATTTACTAGAATAAAATTTAACCTCTACTCCATATAATAATGTATTTTTACTATATAATCCTGGAGCTATTTTATCAAATGCCTCTAAAGCTTCTATAATAGAAACTAAATGTCTATCTGGTAATACAAAACTTAAGTCCCCTGGTACTGCTGCCTTTAATGTAGGTATAGTAGTAGATTTTTTTAATCTTGAATAATCAGTTCTTCTACCATTTAAAAGATCTCCTAGCCTTTGTACCATTATTCCTCCACCAGTTAACATATTACCTAATTTCGCTATATATTTTCCATACTCTATAGGTTGATTAAATGGTTCTGTAAAGGTAGTAGATACTAAAACAGCAAAATTAGTATTATCTGTTCTTAAATTTTTATCTGAGTAACTATGTCCATTTACAACTGCTATATCTCCATCATAGTGTTCTTCTGACACAACTCCTCCTGGATTCATACAAAATGTTCTCACTTTATTTTCAAAAGTATCTGAGTAATAAACTAGTTTTGCTTCATATAAATCTTTTGTTAAATCATCCATTATAGAATTTGGTACTTCCACCCTTACTCCTATATCTACAGCATTGTTTGTTGTTTTTAATCCTAAATTTTTAGCTTCTTCTGAGAGCCATTCCGCTCCTCCTCTACCTGGTGCTGCTATTACGTAATTCGCCTCTATAATTTTTTCTTCTTCATCATTTTTCTTAATTTTAATACCTTTTACTTTTCCTTTTTCAACTAATATATTTTTTACTTCTGTTAATTCACTAAATTCTGTATTAGTCTTATCTATTAAATAATGGTACATATCCTTTAAAACTCTATATGCTGATTCAGTACCTAAATGCCTTACTGGACATTCAATTAATCTTATATTATGTTTACTTGATTCATATTTAATTTTATCAACTTTTTCATTATTTAACCCATAAACAGTTTTATTAGCTCCAAATTTCAAATAAATATTGTCGCAGTAATCAATAAATTCTTTACAGATTTCTTCTGAATAATATTCTAATATTCTACCTCCAACTTCTGGACTTAAAGATAATTTTCCATCTGAAAAAGCTCCTGCTCCAGACCACCCAAAAGTTATTCCGCATGGATCACAATTTACGCACTTCCCAGTAATTCTTGCAGGACAATTTCTATTCTCTATATTTCTTCCTTTATCTACTATTAAAATGCTACTTCTAGGTCTTAATTTACTAATTTCTAATGCTGTAAAAATACCTGCAGGACCTGCCCCAATTATGACTATATCATATTTATTTTTCATTTAATCCCCTCCAATTAATATGTTATTTATTGATTACATCTAAGTCAATATCTTTGGAAAATATATACTTTTATTTGTGTTAAATCTTTTACTTTACATATAACTTATGATATTATTAATTATAAATTTGTTTAATTTAATACTTTATAATTAAATTATATATATTTTTTATAGGAGAGATATTTATGAACATACCTAATATATTAACCTTATTTAGAATGTTTTTAATCCCCATATTTGTTATTATATTTTTTTCAAATATCAAAAATAACCTATTCTATTCTATATGTATATTTTTATTAGCTGGTATTACTGATATATTAGATGGATATATAGCCCGAAAGTATAATCTAATTACTAAATGGGGAATTGTACTAGATCCTTTAGCTGATAAACTTATGTTATTAACTGTTTTATTCTGCTTAAGTAGCTCTAATATAATTCCCACTTGGATATTAATAATTGTATCTTTAAAAGAATTTGTTATGATTATAGTAGGTGGAATTTTATACAATAAAGATTTCATAATTCCATCTAATAAATTTGGGAAATTATCCACCTTTATGTTTTATATATCTATATTTTTTCTTATTTTTAATAAAGATTTAAGTAGATATTTACTAAATTTATCTGTAGCTATAGCCATAGTTACTTTTTTAAATTATTTATTAATATACATAAAAAAGAAAAAGAATATTAAAGAGCACAGTATATAATAATACTATGCTCTTCTTTTATTACTCTTCCCATAAATCCTTTGTAAGTTCCTCTATTTCTTTCTTTAATTTTTCAGTTTTATTATAATCTATAAATACATCTAATTTTATAATAAGTGCATCTCCTTCTTTAGCATCTTTAGGAACTTCAACTTTAGGTAAATTTAACATAACTCCATCTTCTAATTCTACCACTACATATTCCTCTTCAAACCTGTCTATTACACCATTTAACATGACACGCCTCCCTTTATTATAAGCTTTAATCCATCGCTATTAAATCAAGTTTTATAACATTATCCATTTCAGAAATCTCCTTTAATAACCTATTAAACTCTATATTTAGCTGTGAAATATCAAAAGTTATATTTACATTAGCTGTATTATGTATTGGTATTTCCTGATTGATAGTTAATATATTTCCTTTATATAAGGCTATCTTATCTAAGATTTTAGATAAAGTTCCTGGTCTATGACTTAAAGTTACTGAAATAATAACCTTTTGATTAGTTGAAAGCTCAGATATATTAAAAACATAATCCTTGTATTTATAGTATGTACTTCTACTAATTCCTACTACTTTTACTGCTTCGGTAATTTCTTTTATTTTACCAGATTTCATAAGTTCTTTAGCTTCTATAACTTTTTCAAACACATCTGGTAATACACTAGTATTTATCATTAAATACTTGTCTTTCATAAAATCACTCCCTATGTACATTATTGTAGTACATGTGTTTTTATATGCTATACTAATATATGATTATAATATATATATTTGATTTTTTAAATATATTTTTTAAAATTGTTTTTTATATTTTCAAATAAATAAAAAAGAGGCTCTATAAAATTCTAAGAGCCTCATTTATAACCTTATTGAATTACTACTAAAGTATTTCTCGGGATATTATTATACATCCATTTTATATCTTCATCTTTGAGACGTATACATCCATGAGAAGCCTGTGTTCCTAATTTATTATACTCACTTTGTATAATACTTCCATCTAAATTATGGAGCACACTATGAAATAAATAATTATAATTAAATCTTATAAAATTATAACAAATGTATCCATGTTCTTGTCCAAAACTTGGTCCCCTTCCACCTATTAAAAATCTACCTTTAATAGTAGGTGTACCACTCATTCCTGTAGAACAAATAAAAGATTTTATAAGCTTATTATTTTCATATATATATACTTTTTGATTAGCTATACTTACTAATATACTATATCTATTATTAGGAATAACCTTCTTAACATAATCTGATTTTATATAGCCATTAATGGTATTTAAGCTATCATAATCAGTAGCTTGTACTTTATAGAAATCTCCACTTTTACCTAATACCTTAATTTCTTGAGTACTTCCATATATATGACCTGCTATTCCAGTATTAAGGCTTGGACCTTTTCTTACTCTAATTTTAGTAATTTCACTGTCATTACCTACATATAAAGGCTCTATCTTTGGTGCTTGAGGATATTTAGAAGTAGGAGGTGCAGGTTTTTTTAATACATTAAATTCTATTATTTTTGAACTATCATAATCTCCTAAGCCATCAGATTTACTTCCTGTATCCCATGCTTTTTTTACTCTAACATTTATTTTATAATTTCCTGCTTTTAAACTTCCAGTATTTATTTTATAAATATTTTCTGATTTTAGTTCATCTGTATATCCTTTACTTAAATCTGTCCACCTGCCATTGTTTGAAGAATACATTAATACCTTATACTGTACTAATCCATGATATGAGTTTGTTTTAATTGAAATATCTTTAGAAGCTCCCTCATACATTTTAGTTTTATTATCAAAAGATATATCTAAATTAGGTTCACCATTTTGTAAACATATAAATTCCTTTGACTTATAGTCATCATAAGATACTTCATATTCACCTATTTTAGCATTATATTTCCCCTCTGATTCAGGAGTTTTAGCAAATATAAACAATTCGTAATTACCTGAATCAACATTAAATAAGTTTACTTGAAATACTTCATTTCCTTTTCTATCTAAAGTATATCCTGATGTTACATCCTTCCATGAGTTTGTGTCCTTTGTGTATAGTAATGCCCTATAATTTAATCTACCATTATAATTTGAATTAACTTGAAACTTTATAATTCTATTGCTATATATTGAACTATAATTAGATTCTATTTTAACGCTATTTAATAAAGTATTTTGATCTAATGGAAGTTTTTCTTCCTTTTTATCAGAAGCATTTTCTGTATTATTTATTCCATTTATGTTACTCAAATCTTCAGTAGTTTCTGCACTTGCTTTATAATTGCCAGCAAATAAAAAAATAAATAACATTAAAGAAACACATAGTACTTTTTTAATATTAATTGATTTAATCATCCATCCACCTCTTATTTTTATTTAGTACATGATATTTATAATGTTTTTACCATTATATTGTAAAAACATTATAACATAAAGTCAGCGGATTAATCCACTGACTTTATGTTATTCTTGGTGTATAATATCTAATCTTGCAAATTTACTAAATTGTCCTAACCAAGCCAATTTAACTGTTCCAGTTGGACCATTTCTTTGCTTAGATATTATACATTCAGCTACATTTTTCTCTTCAGTTTCTTTATTATAATACTCATCCCTGTACAAAAACATAACTAAGTCTGCATCTTGCTCAATAGAACCTGATTCTCTTAAATCAGATAACATAGGTCTATGATCTGTTCTCTGTTCTGGTGCACGAGATAACTGTGATAATGCAATAACAGGACACTCCATTTCTTTTGCTAAGGCTTTAATAGATCTTGATATTTCAGAAACTTCCTGTTGTCTACTTTCACTTGACTTACTTCCAGCCATAAGTTGAAGATAATCTATTACTATCATATCTATCCCTTTTTCCATCTTCAACCTTCTACATTTTGATCTCATTTCCATTACAGTTATACCAGGAGTATCATCTATGTAAATTTTAGCTAAAGATAAAGGACCTGATGCCTTAGCTATGTTTTCCCAATCTTTATCCTCTAAATTACCTGTTCTCAACTTTAGCATATCGACATTTGCTTCCGAGCATAAAAGTTTATAAGCTAGCTGTTCTTTAGACATCTCTAAAGAAAATATAGCTATACTTTTACCTTCTCTTAATGCTGCATATTGTGCTAAATTTAATGCAAAAGTTGTCTTTCCCATAGAAGGTCTTGCTGCTATTAATATCATATCTCCTTTTTGAAAACCTGATGTTTTACTATCTAATTCTGGAAAACCTGATGGTACACCTGTTACTCCACCCTTATTATTAAATATTTTCTCTATCTCTAAAAATCCTCTTTCCAGTACAGTACTCATAGCCTCAAAATCACTAGCATTTCTATTAATACCTATATTAAATATTTTCTTTTCTGCTGAATCTACTACACTAACTACATCATCTTGTCTATTATAGCTATCATTAATTATTTCTGTTGATGCTCTTATAAGTTTTCTTAATGTAGATTTGTCTTTAACTATATTGATATAAGATTGAAGATTAGCAGTAGATATAATAGAAGTTCCAACCTCACTTATATAAGTTACTCCACCAGCTAATTCTAATTTTTCTTTCGATTGAAGATTTTCAGTTATAGTGACCATATCTACTGCAATATCTTTTCTATATAAATCCAAAATTGCCTCATATATTATTTGATGAGCTTCTTTATAAAAATCTTCTCTATTTAAAACTTCTAAAGCTTGTGCTATGGAAGTCTTGTCTATTATCATAGCTCCTAAAACAGATCGTTCTGCATCAATATTTTGAGGCATACTTCTTAATGGTGCATCCATTATTCATCTCTCCTTATAGCATTAAGTTTAAACAAATATATTTTATTTAAACAACTTAAAATACTATATTTAATAATTCTTCTATATCATCTACAGCTTTTATTTCAATGTCATCTAATCCTTGTGGAGCTTCTTTTAAATTTTCCTTTGGTATAACAACGGTTTTTATTCTTTTTCTTCTTGCACCATATATTTTTTCAAAAATACCACCTACAGGCTTTACTTTACCTCTTAGTGATATTTCGCCTGTTATAGCTATATTTTGCTGTATAGGCTTATCTAATAGTGCACTGATTATACAAACTGTTATAGCTGCTCCTGCTGAAGGGCCATCTATCCTTCCTCCCCCTATAACATTGACATGTATATCATAATCTCTTAAATCTTTTTTGGTAATTTTTCTAATAACAGATGCCGCATTAAACACTGAATCTTTTGCCATGCTTCCAGCTGTATCATTAAATCTTACTTGTCCTTTACCTTTTTCTTTGGCTTCAAATACTACAGCTTCAATTTCTATAGTAGAACCTATATATCCACTTACACCTAAACCATATACATGTCCAACTTCAGATTTATTTTCTTTTTCTAATTCCTCATAAGGTATTAATCTATTGATAGATATTACTTCTTTTAAATCATCAATTCCTATTTTTATATTATTTTCTGTTGCTGAACTACTTTTATTATAAAGCACATATCCATATGCATCTGCTAAAATATTAATAGCTTTTCTTCCTTCTATTGTGTATCTACTTATAGTTTCTGGAACTTTTTCATCCAATTCTACATTTATTTTTTCTGCAGCATTTAAAATTATTTTTTCTATATCAGTTGGTGTTAATGGTTGAAAATATACTTCTGTACATCTAGATCTTAAAGCAGGGTTTATTTCTGATGGTTCTCTAGTAGTTGCACCTATTAATATAAAATCTGCTGGTGCTCCTTTATCAAATAAGTATTTAATATATTTAGGTGTGTTCTCATCATCTGGATCATAATAAGATGATGAGAATTCAACCCTTTTGTCTTCTAATACCTTTAATAGTTTATTTTGAAGTATATTATCTAACTCTCCTATTTCATCTATAAATAAGACCCCACCATGTGCTTCTGTAACAAGTCCTGGTTTAGGTTCAGGTATTCCAATCTCCGCTAAATCCCTTTTACTTCCTTGATATATAGGATCATGAACAGATCCAAGCAGTGGATTTGTTATTTCTCTAGGATCCCACCTTAAAGTAGTTCCATCAACTTCTATAAATTTTGCATCTTCTTCAAAAGGTGTATTACTAAGTCTTTTTCCTTCTTCTAAAGCTAACCTAGCAGCAGTTGTTTTTCCTACTCCTGGTGGTCCATATAAAATAATATGTTGTGGATATGGAGAAGCTATCTTTGATAATAATGATTTAATAGCTGTTTCCTGTCCTACAATTTCTGAAAATGATTCTGGTCTTAATAATGATTGAATACTTTTAGTAAGTTTCTTTTTGTCTAACATCTCTAATCTACTATACTTTTTTAACGTGCTACTATTTTCTGTTCCCTTTTGTTTTTTTATTATATTAAGACGTATTTCATCTATATATTTATTTTGTTTTTCTATTAAATTCTTTTCTACTTGCTTTTCTATATTATTTTGTATATATCTTTTTGCAAGTATTTCTGAAATATGTTTATTCGTATCTTCTAATACATCAAATACATTTTTATAATTAGGAACTATTTCTACTCCTTTTCCATCTGTAACTATTTTATTTAAAGCATATAGCCTTTTATATATATCATTGCTATTAATATAATCTTCTAATTTATATTTTATAGTTCTTTTTCTAATTACTTTTTCATTTAATATTTTTTTTACCATATCAAATAGAACATCAATTTGTACTTCTAAAGATATAGCATTTTGTTCTAAATCATACTGTTGATTCTGTCTCAATTTTAAAATCGTTCCTCCTTATATACCTTCAATCCTAACTTTAATTTTTGTTGAAATTTCTGGGTATAATTTAATTTCTACATCATATATTCCTAACTGTCTTATAGTATCTACATTTATTTTTCTTCTATCAATATCTAAATTAAATTTATTTTTAAGTTCATCAGATATATCTTTTCCAGTTATAGATCCAAACAGTTTTCCATTATCTCCTGATTTAACTTTTAAAATAAGTTCTTGATTTTTTAGTTCATCTGCTAATTTTTGAGCCTCCTCCATTTCTGCTAACTTTTGTTTTCTTTCTGCTTCCTTTTTATTGTTTAATAAATTTAAACTTGATTCATTAGCTTCTGAAGCTAATTTCCTAGGAAATAAAAAATTTCTAGCATATCCATCAGATACGTTAACTACATCATCTTTCTTTCCTAATTTTTTTACATCTTTTAATAATATAACCTTCATCCTTCATCACCTTCACTTAAGTATTTATCTATTGAATTTTGAAGCTCTATTAAAGCTTCTTTCATAGTCATATCTTTTAATTTTGCTCCAGCCATAGTCATATGTCCTCCGCCTCCCAAGGACTCAAGTATTAATTGAACATTAACCTCTCCTAAGGATCTAGCACTTATATAAATATCATTTTCTATTTTTACAAGTACAAAAGAAGTATAAATTCCAATTATGTTTATTAATTCATCAGCTGCCTGAGCTGCTAGCAATGTATCTCGTATATCTTCAGGACAAACTGCTATGGCTATATTATCTTTTACTTTTGCTGTTTTAATAATTTCATATTTTTTTAAATGAGTATTTAAATCATCTGAAAATAATTTTTTAACATGAATAGTATCTGCTCCTAATCCTTTTAAAAAAGAAGCTGCTTCAAAAGTTCTAACACCTGTTTTAAAATAAAAGTTCTTAGTATCAACACAAATACCTGCTAACAATGCTTCTGCCTCAATTGTCTTTAATACAGGTTTTTCAACCATATATTGAATAAGCTCTGTAACTAATTCAGAAGTAGATGATGCATAGGGCTCTATATAACTTAATAATGTTTCCTCAATATAATCCGTAGATTTTCTATGATGATCTATAATAACTAATTTTTTAGACTTTTCAACGACTTTAATGTTTTGAACATGCCCTTTATTGTGAACATCTACTATTATAAGTAAACTATTTTCATCTATTTTTTCTATTGATTTATTACTATTAATAAAAACGTTATTATATATTTGTTCTTCTTTTATTTTATCCATTAAAGTTTTTATACTAGTATTTATATCTTCTAATATTATATAGCATTCTTTATTTAAAGTATTAATTATACTATATAATCCTAACGCTGATCCTATACAGTCTATATCCGGATTTATATGTCCCATTATAAATACTTTATTACTTTCTTTTATTAAATCTAGGAGTACATAAGAAACTACTCTTGCCTTTACTTTTGTTCTTTTTTCTATTTCTTTAGTCTTTCCTCCATAAAAATCTAAATTTTTCCCACTTTTTACAACTACTTGATCTCCACCACGTCCAAGTGCTAATTCTTTTGCTGATGTAGCAAATTTACCATTTTCAAGTGGACTTTCTCCATTCCTACCCACTCCAACACTTAGTGTTACCATTAATTTATTACCTATATTTATGTCCTTTACTACATCTAATATCTCAAATTTTTTTTCCATTTCTTTTTCTATATACTGATTTTCAATACATAATATATATTTATTGTAATCATATTTCTTCAACATTGCACTTAAATTTTGAGCATAACTGTTTATGGCTCTTTCTATCTCTGCAATGAGTAATGGTTTTTTATCTTCTTCAGTGCTTTTTATAACATCGTCTAAATTATCCACTTCTATAAGCATTATAACTTCCTTAGTTTTATTTATATATTCTAATTGTGTATTAATTTCTGTTACATCTGATAAATAAAGAAGGATAAGTTTCTGACTTTCATCCGCTAATGTAGAATTTGTATCAAGAGTATTAATAAAAATATTATAATATCCATTAAATATTTTTAAATTTTCTAAATTATATTTTTCATTATTATTTATTTTATTAATGTCAAATTCTTTTATTATATTTTTTATATTCATTTCCAATACATCTTTACCATCTAATATTTTAGAAAAGCTATAATTATACCAAATTATATTTCCATTATTATTTAATATTAGCATAGGTAAAGGAAGATTTAGTAATGTATTCCTAGTTGCACTATCCAAATTATATGAAAAATTCTCTATAAATTCTTTCCACTGGTCTTTTCTTATTTTACTACTTTTAATATTATAAAATAAAAGTAATATATAGATTATGAGAAAAAAACCTCCTAGTAATATATTTTGATACATTACTACCATTACTAGCACAGCAATTATAATCATATATCCTTTGGTGGGAGTTATTAACCTTTTATATTTACTATCCATAAAAACCTCCCATTTATTTAATTCTCATCTTTCTATTAGGATCTAGTTTCCTAAAATCTATTATTAAATCCATAAATCCTATTGCAAAATATATTATTCCCAAACTTGAAAATATAGTAAATATCATTATAACTATTATTAATCCTTTTGACATATTAAATCTATTTTTAAGATAAAATATAGCTACTGATATTCCCTCTATTAAAAATATATACTGTAGTATTAGTTGAGTTGAAACTAAAATATATTCACTGTATTTTATATTTTGCCTAGCTAAAATTACTCCTATTAATAAAAAAATAGCAACTACAGTAGCTATTTTTATACTTATCTGTATTTTACTAATTGGTGTAACTTCTACAATATTGTTGTATCCTAATTTTTTTAGTATTGGTTTTGATATAATGAAAGTCAAATATGAAAATATAACTGCTGAAATTATTGTAATAGCTGGTATCATCTTTAAAAATAATCCTGACTTAAATACTTCTAAAGAATCTAAAATAGGCTTTAATTGTTGTTCAGATATTCCTAAATTTTTATATATAGTTATTACTTCATTAAAAGCTACCTCTATTTCATTAATTGACTGATTTACAAATTCAGCTAAACTAGTATTGGTTATAATCTTTATATATACAGTAAAATCTAATATGGTACCTAGTATAAATGCTAAAGATAAAACAGCTATTGTAAATAGAAAACTTTTTTTATTTTTTATTGAATATCCTAAAGCTATTCCTGTTAAACCAAACATAACAATAGTAGTTAACCCATATACAGGATTATATACAGCTCCCGTAATTATGCCACTTATAAATAAAGATATAATCGTTGTCTTTAAATCATGTCTTATATATAAAATTACAACTGGTATAGGAAGAATAAATCTCCCCACCGTAAAAAATATTGGTACATAAATATTTAGCAAAACCAAGATTAATATTATAGCGGTTAATAATCCAGCTTCTACTATTGACTTAGTATTGTATTTGTTGCTCATTCTATACCTCCATCTATTGTCTTTCTTTTAAATGAGTGTATAATCTACTTAAATCTTTACCTTCAATTTCTACTTCATCATTTTCTATTATTCCCATTTTTAATTTTTTCTTAATATTTTCATCTACTGCAGTATGAGAATATCCTAATCTATCTGCTAATATATAGAGTATAGTTATTGCTCCAGATATACAATCCAATAAAGCCTCCTGTGCAACATTGCTGCCTTTTGTTAATAACTTATAAAAATCACCTATTATACAAATTAGTTCAGCTTTTAAATTTTCTATAATTTGAATATTTCTCATTATATTTAATCCTTCTTTTTTCATTACAACATCCCCTTTTAAAATCCCTTATTAAGAAAATTAATTATTATAATAAGGATATCATAATAACATATACTTTAATTATATGGGTAGTGAATCTTTTTTACAATAATAATTATAAATATTAAATTTCTATTAAAATAAAAAAGGAAAAGTTTCCTGAAAACTTTTCCTTTTTTATGTAACCTTATTATTCTGTTGTATATGGTAATAAAGCTATATTTCTAGCTTTTTTAATAGCTATAGTAAGCTTTCTTTGATGTTTTGCACAGTTACCAGAAATTCTTCTTGGAAGAATTTTTCCTCTTTCAGTTACATATTTTCTTAATTTATTTATATCTTTATAGTCGATTGTATCAACTTTATCTGCACAGAAAACACAAACTTTTTTCTTAGATCTTCTAACTCTACCAGAATTTCTTCTAGAGTTATTATCTCTTGCTCCTTCTTTACTCATTCTTTACCCTCCTTACTTTTAAAATGGAACTTCTCCTTCGTCCACAGGAGTTATATCATCATTGTAATTATCTTCATTATTATAATTTAACGGATCTGGTTCAAAATCATTAAAGCCTTGAGAAGATGATGACTGCTTATTTCCCCATTCTAGGAATTGAACTTCATCTGCTACAACTTCTGTAACATATCTTCTAGTACCATCTTTAGCCTCATAGCTTCTAGTTTGAATTCTTCCAGCAACTCCAATAAGTTTACCTTTACTCATATAATTAGCTGTTGATTCTGCTTGCTTTCCCCATACTACTATAGGAATAAAGTCAGCCTCGTTTTTTCCATCTTTAGAAAATCTTCTGTCTACAGCTAAAATAAAAGTGGTTACAGCAGTTCCTGTTCCTGGAGTAAACTTCAACTCAGGATCTTTAGTAAGCCTTCCAATTAAGACTACACGATTCATTTAATACACCACCTATTAGTTTTCCTTTACTATTATATGTCTTATTACTGAATCGTTTATTCTAAATATTCTATCTAATTCTTTAGGTAAATCTGTATCTGCTGTGAAATTTACTAGTGTGTAATATCCTTCAGTAACTTTTTCTATTTCATAAGCAAGTTTTCTTTTACCCCATAAATCAACGTTTTCTATAGTTCCTCCACCATTTTCGATGATACCTTTAAATTTTTCAACATTTTCTTTAACAGCTTCTTCATCTAATGATGGATGTAATATGAATATTGTTTCATATTTTCTCATCCTTAATTCACCTCCTCCCCCTGGACTAACGGCTGTGTTCTACACAGCAGGGATTACCCATAGATTTTATCACTATATGATATAAAAATCAATACCTTTATTATTTATCTTCTTCATTTTTTATAACTTTTTTCATTGATTTTTCAAATTTACTTCTCGGAAGCATTATAATTCTTTCACATCCACAACATTTTATCTTTATATCTGCTCCCATTCTTATTATCTTCCAATTTTTACTACCACAAGGATGTCCTTTCTTCATTTCTACTATATCCCCTAAATCAAAAATTTTATTCATTATGTAAATTCACCTCATCTTCCTTTAATATCTTGATTTTAGAGTATGGTCTTTTTATTTTTTCTTTATCTAATAAATCATTTATAGTTTTTCTAAGCTCCATTTCCACATTCCAATGTGTTAAAGGCTTAGCTTTTCCTACTATTCTTATAGTTACACTTTTTTCATCTAACTTAGTTATACCAACTATATCTGGACCTTCTATCATACTTTCATTTTTGCATTTATATTCATTGCACACTTTTTTTAATAGTTCATTTACTCTGTCTATATTTTCATCGTTTGATATATTTATTTCAACTAGTGCTCTAGAAAAACCTGTTGAATGATTTGTAACTTCTCCAATAGATCCATTAGGAATTATATATAAATCTCCATTAAAATCTCTTATTCGAGTAACCCTTAATTCTATACTTTCTACTATACCTTGTTTACCATTTACAGTAATAAGGTCACCTACCACATATTGATCCTCAAATAATATAAAAAAGCCATTAATAACATCTTTCACTAAATTTTGAGCTCCAAATCCTAATGCTACTCCTCCCATACCAGCTAATGTTATGCCTTTAATTCCAAAAGTCATCTCTGCTATTGTAAATATCCCTAAAAAATAGACACTATATTTTAAAATGCTTTTTAATACTGCACCTATGGTTTTAGATTTTTTATCATTTATAGAAAACTTTATTTTTCTCTGTCTTGCAACGGATTTATCAATTAATTTATTTCCTATTTTTATAATTATAAACATAATAAATAATACTATAACTATCTTTATAATCATAAAAACAAAATCCTGTAAATTT
This sequence comes from Clostridium cochlearium, assembly GCF_900187165.1. Taxonomy (NCBI): domain Bacteria; kingdom Bacillati; phylum Bacillota; class Clostridia; order Eubacteriales; family Clostridiaceae; genus Clostridium; species Clostridium cochlearium. The sequence continues at coordinate 2,423,336 of NZ_LT906477.1, forward strand.
TCTTTTTTTATAATTTTAAAAATCCATTTAAAAAATTATTAAAATCCAATGTTATATTATCTTCCATACAATTAGATACACCTTCCTTACACATAACAAATCAAATATATTTATTCTATATTATAAAATTATATCAGATTTATAATAAAATCAGTAGCAAAATAAAAGTAATTGACATATGGCCATTACTTATGATAATACTTTAAATAAATATATTTTAACTATTCTAAATTAAATGGTAAAATAATTAAAAGGATGTGATATTATGGAATATTTATTAAAAAAAATTGATAAAATGATTGTATTTTTTATAATATATACTATTTCTTTTTTAGTTTTTTTTAAGACTTTAAAATATTCGTTACCTTTTGTACTAGCTTTTATTTTTTCTATAATATTAAAAAAACCTACTGAATTTTTAATTAAAAAATTCAATCTAAAAAACTCTATTTCTTCATTTATAACAACATTAATTTTTTTTACTATAATAATATTTTCACTCTATTTTTCTACAACATCTCTTATTAAAGAAGGTATTGACCTTGGTAAAAATACTCAAATATATATTTCTAATAATTCTAAAAATATAAGTGTATTTTTGAGAAACTTAGAAAAATACTATTATAACCTTGATCCAGCTATTTTAAAAACTATATCTAATAATTTATTAACAATGTTATCTAAAGTTTCAGACTATACAGTAGTAATTACCACTAAATTGGTTCAAATAACAATATCATTTTTATCTTATATTCCATATATATTTATGCTAATTATCTTTACATTGATTTCAACTTATTTTTTTACAAAAGATTTAACATCAGCTAAAAATAAATTTTTTAGTATAATACCTATTGATAAATCTGATAAAATATCTACCATTTTGAATGAATCTAAGAAATTATTAGTTAATTATGCATTTTCTTATTTAATTATAATATTAATAACTTTTATAGAAACATTAATAGGATTTTTAATTTTAAGAATTAATTATGCACTCATATTAAGTATCATTGCAGCAATATTCGATATACTTCCTATTCTTGGAATAGGATCAATTTATATTCCATTAGCTTTAGTTAATTTATTTATTAAAAAAGACTATTTCACTGCTTTAGGTTTAATTATATGGTATCTAATAGTTACTATTATAAGACAAATATTAGAACCTAAAATTGTATCCTCATCTTTAGGTATGCATCCAGTTTCCATATTAGCTGCTATTTTTATAGGATTAAAAGCTGCAGGAATTTCAGGAATGTTTTTCTGTATATTTCTTGTGGTTTTTTATAAGGTACTTCATAACGTAAAAATTTTATAATTAAATTTTTATTTTCTAATATTTGTATAAAAAACCTCTTCCTTGTAAATAATTGTAAGGAGGAGGTTTTTTATATGTCTGATAAAATTGTTATTGATTCTAATTCTAAAAATGCAATATCTACTTTAAGAGATACACTATGTGAATATATAAACCCTGCATTATCTTCCGGTAAACATATAATTTTATTATGTATTGGTTCTGACAGATCTACTGGTGATAGTTTAGGTCCTTTAGTAGGACATAATTTAAAGTTTTTATCCAGATCAAATTTCCACATATTTGGAAATTTAGAATCGCCTGTACATGCTAAAAATTTAAATCAAGTCTTAAAATATATAAATAAAAAATTTGATGACCCCTACATAATTGCTGTAGATGCCTGTTTAGGCCACATTCAAAATATAGGCAAAGTTTTCGTAGAAAATAAACCTTTAAAACCTGGATCTGCTGTTAATAAAGATCTTCCTTCTATAGGTAATTTAAGCATAACAGGTATAGTAAATATTTCAGGTGCTTTAGAATTTATGGTTTTGCAAAACACAAGATTATTTACCGTTATGCAATTAGCAGAGTTAATATCTAATGGAATATATCATTCTGTATTAAAATCAATTGGTGGTAAAAAAACTAGTAAAAACTTAAAATAGAGAGACAACTTCTTGTCTCTCTATTTGTTCATTGCTTCTTTTAATACATGATTTTCTTCTTCTGAAAGCTCATATCTAGATATTCCTTTGTCTATAGGCTTTGCATAAGTAGTACTTTCATTTCTACCATATATTCCTGTTATTATAATTCCGCTATCTTTATGATCTAGTAAAGCCACTGAAAAACTTAAATCACTACCAACATCTTCAAAAGCTCTATATCTTATAATGGCTACCTTTTGGATACATAAATTTAATCTATCTTCTAAAGATTTATATAATTCCTTTACATATTGACATTCCTCTGAAGCTTTATCAACCTTATCTAAATATGTACTTATTAATTCTTCTAAATTTTTATTGTCTACTCCCCTCATAAACTTTCTATATCTTTTTTCTAATCTGTTTATAGCTTTTGATTGTACAATAACTATAAAAAATAATATAATTGTAGTTATCATTAAACCTAGAATTATAAAAATACTATAATCATTAAAATTTTGTATAATTGCTTCCATTCTATTACTCCCTTCCCTACCGTTTCACGTGAAACAATTCTATTCTAAATTTAATATATCTATTATTCTTTGTAGATCTTCTTCAGAATAATATTCTATTTCTATTTTACCTTTATTATTTTTGTTTTCTATCTTTACTTTAGTTTGAAAAAAATCTTCTAATCTATTTTTTATATCATCATAATATGGATTATTATTAACTTTAGTATTTTCTTTAACTTCTTCTTTTTTATTTAATGATTTTACTAGCTTTTCTGTTTCTCTTACGCTTAGTTTATTTATAACAATTTTTTGAGCTATTTGGAATTGAATATCTGTATCTTTTATAGCTAATAATGCCCTTCCATGTCCTTCTGTTATAATTTCATGGATTAACATTTCTTGTACTCTATCATCTAAATTTAAAAGTCTTAAAGAATTTGTAATTGCAACCCTAGACTTGCCTAATTTTTTACTTAAATCTTCCTGTGTTAAATTAAAATTCTTTAATAATTCTTGATAAGCCTTTGACTCTTCAATAGGATTTAAATCTTCTCTTTGTATATTCTCTATTAAAGATATTTCTAACACTTCTCTATTTGAAATCTCTTTTATAATAACAGGAACTTCTTCTAATCCTGCTAATTTTGCAGCCCTCCATCTTCTTTCTCCCGCAACTATTTCATATTTATTTTCATTATATATCTTTTTTACTATTATAGGCTGTATTATTCCAAATTCTTTAATTGATTGAGCTAATTCTTTTATCCTTTCCTCATCAAAGCTTTTTCTTGGTTGATTATTATTTGATTTTATGGATTCTATAGGCAATGTGTTTTCTTCTTCTATTTCTTTTTCATGGATTTCATCAGGTATTAAAGCCCCTAATCCTTTTCCTAAAACAGATTTTTTACTCATTTTTTCTATCCTTTTTCCTCCTTAAAAACTCTTTAGTTAAATTTTTATATGCTTCCGCTCCCTTACATTTACCATCATACAAAAGAATAGGAAGTCCAAAACTTGGAGCTTCTGCTAATTTAACATTTCTAGGTATAGTTGTTTCAAAAACTTTATCATTAAAATATTTTTTTATTTCTGATAACACTTCAGATGAAAGTTTTGTTCTTCCATCAAACATACTCACAATAACTCCTTCTAATTCTAAATGTTTATTTAAAGATTTCTTAACAAGTTGTACTGTATTTATAAGTTGTCCTACTCCTTCTAAAGCATAATATTCACACTGCATTGGTACAAGGACGCTATGAGATGCTACTAAAGCATTAAGAGTTAAAAAACCTAACGACGGTGGGCAATCTATAAAAATAAAATCAAATTCATCTTTTATCTTGTCTATTTTATTTTTCAATATACTTTCTCTATTTTTTAAATTTATTATTTCTACTTCTGCTCCTGCTAAATCTAAGTTAGACGGTATTAAATATAAATTATTTAATAATTCACATTTAATAATAGTTTCTGTAATATCTATATCAGAAGTTAATAAATCATATATGGATTTTGTCAAACTATTTTTATCAACTCCTAATCCACTAGTGGTATTTCCTTGAGGATCAATATCTATAGTAAGTACTTTATATCCCTCCATACACAAATAAGCGCATAAATTAATATTTGTAGTAGTTTTTCCAACTCCTCCTTTTTGATTAAATACAGATATAACTTTCATAATATTCACCACCAATATTCTCTTCTATTACTTATTATATATTCACAATGTGAATATTAAAAGTGTTATTTAATAAAAAGTGATGTGTTTCACGTGAAACACATCACTTTTTAGGAATTGTTATAGTTATTTCTATTTTATCATCATAATTTTTGGACTTATACTTAGCATTAACACCATATTTATCAAAAACCTGTTTTACAGTATTTATATATATTTTAGATCCAAATATGCCTTTAATTCTTTTCTTTCCATCTTTACCTATATCTTTATTATCTAATTTCAATAATTCTTTATCTATAGCTGCTTCTGTATTTTTTACATTTAGTCCTTTCTCTACAATCAAATCAATTATTTTATTTTGTAATTCTTCTGAAGGAAGTCTCAAAATTGCTCGCGCATGTCGTTCTGTTAAATTATTTGCTATTAATTTCATTCTTATATTTTCAGGTAATTTTAATAACCTTATCTTATTTGCTATAGTAGATTGCTTTTTCCCTATAACATTCGCTAATTGTTCTTGAGTATAATTATGATCTATAATTAAATTTTGGTATGCTTCAGCTTCTTCTAAAAAATTCAAATCCTCTCTTTGAATATTTTCTAATAATGCTATAGCCGCCGATTCTCTATCTGTCACATCTATTATTATAACTGGTACTTTATCTAATCCTATTTTTTTAGCTGCTCTTAATCTTCTTTCCCCTGCAATAAGCTCATAATTGTTGTCACTTAATTTCCTAACAGATAAAGGTTGAATTATTCCGTAACTATTAATAGATTTAGCTAGTTCATCTATGCTCTCTTCATCAAAAACCTTCCTAGGTTGATATAAGTTAGGACATATAAGCTCTGTGCTTACATAGTTTATATTATCTTTCATAACAACCATCCCTCTTAATTTACCTTTAATTAACATTTCTTTATATTTCTTTTATTTCCTTCTTATATTACTTAACTTTTTTATTACATTTTAATACTAAATTTTTATTTTAGTGGCTTTTTTGTCACCATTCCAGCTTTTCTTGGATATTTCTTAGGAGTATTCCCTATTTTCTCTATAATAACTAAGTTATGTTTTAAATCACTTTCTTCTACTTCAACCTGTATTATTTCTTGTAACTTACCTCCTAATATTTCTATAGCTCTTCTACTTTCCTCTATTTCCCCATTTACATTTGGACCTTTCATTGCAACAAAATATCCTCCAACCTTTATATAAGGTAAGCAGAACTCACTTAAAACACTTAAATTAGCAACTGCTCTAGATACTACACCATCAAATTGCTCCCTAAACTCTTCTTTTTGTGCATAATCTTCAGCTCTTCCATGTAAACTTCTTATACTTTTTAACTTCAATTCTTTAGAAACTTCATCTAAAAATTTTACTCTCTTATTTAAAGAATCTAATAAAACTACTTCTTTTTCTTCTTCTAATATTTTTATTGGAATTCCTGGGAATCCTGCACCTGTTCCAATATCTATTATTTTATTTAATTCTTTAAATTTATTAAATTTGTATATTTTAATACAATCTATAAAATGTTTCTTTATTATATCTTCATCTTCTGTTATAGCCGTTAAGTTTATCTTTTTATTCCATTCTTGAATCATAGATTTATATTCCATAAAAGCATTATATTTATTTTCATTAAACCCTATGCCAACATCATTGCATGCAGAATCTAATATGTCATAATATTGCATGTTATATCCTCCTAATTACATAACTATTTATATTTATGTTCTAAATATATAAGCAATACAGATATATCTGCAGGAGATACACCAGATATTCTAGATGCTTGCCCTATATTCATTGGTCTTATTTCGCTTAATTTTTGCATAGCTTCCTTTCTAAGACCATATACTTTATTATAATCGATATCATTAGGTAATAATTTAGTTTCAAATTTTTTAAATTGATTAACTTGTTCTAATTGTTTATCTATATATCCTTCATACTTTGCAAAAGTATTAACCTCTTCTTGTACATCTTCTGATAACTCTACTCTTTCTTTATCTAAATCTCTTACCTTATAATAATCCAATTCCGGTCTTTTTATAAGTTCATATAAACTTATAGGCTTTTTAAGTTGTGATGAATTTAATGATGTTAAAAATTCATTTACTTCTTTTTTATTAGTTATTTGTATATTTTTTATTCTATTTATTTCTTTTTCTATGGCTTCTTTTCTTTTTATGTATTTTTTATATCTTTCTTCTGACACAAGGCCTACTTCATATCCCTTTTGTGTTAATCTTAAATCAGCATTTCCTTGTCTTAGTAAAAGCCTATACTCAGAACGCGATGTCATCATTCTATATGGTTCATTAGTTCCTTTAGTAACTAAATCGTCTATTAAAACTCCTATATATCCATCAGATCTTGTTAAAATTAAAGGTTCTTTTTCTTTTACTTTCATAGCTGCATTAATTCCAGCAATTATTCCTTGTGCAGCTGCTTCTTCATAACCTGAACTTCCATTTATTTGTCCCGCACTAAAAAAACCTTCTATATCCTTAAGTTCAAGAGATAAATCTAATTGCTGTGGATCTATACAATCATATTCTATAGCATATGCTGTCCTTAAAAACTCAACATTTTCAAGTCCTGGTACTGTTCTATACATAGCTATTTGTATTTCTTCTGGTAAAGAAGTAGATAAGCCTGAAACATACATTTCATTTGTTTCTTCTCCTTCAGGCTCTAAAAATACCTGATGTTTATCTTTATCTGGAAATCTATTTATTTTATCTTCTATAGATGGACAATATCTAACACCAACTCCCTCAATAGAACCATTAAACATTGGGGATCTATGGAAATTTTTTCTAATAACTTCATGAGTCTTCTCGTTGGTATAAGTTAGATAACAAGAAATTTGATCTCTTTCTAATTTGTCTGTTAAAAAGGAAAATGGAACTATCTTTTCATCCCCTGGTTGTTCTATCATTTTAGAAAAATCTATGGTTTTCTTATTTACTCTAGCTGGAGTACCTGTCTTAAACCTTCTTATTTTAAGTCCTAAATCCATTAAATTTTTAGTTAACTCCTTAGCTGGGAATAATCCATTAGGACCACCACTATAAGAAACTTCCCCAATTATGATTCTTGCATCTAAATAAGTTCCTGTTGCTAAAATCACTGTTTTGGTATTATAATATGCTCCATTTTTAGTGAGAACTCCTTTTACTTTGCCGTTTTCCACATCAATGGAAACTACTTCTATTTGTTTTAAAGTAAGATTTTCTTCAGTTTCTAAAACGTATTTCATCCTATTAGAATATCTTTTTTTATCTGCTTGAGCTCTTAGTGAATGCACAGCAGGTCCTTTAGAGGTATTAAGCATTCTAGATTGAATAAATGTATTATCTATATTTACACCCATTTCTCCGCCTAATGCATCAATTTCTCTTACTAGGTGCCCTTTAGCTGTACCTCCTATATTAGGATTACATGGCATTAAACCAACACTATCCAAACTTATAGTACACATTAAAACTTTACATCCTATTCTAGCAGCAGCTAATGCTGCTTCACATCCAGCATGACCTGCTCCTACAACAACTACATCATAATCTCCTGCACAATACTTCATATTTATCCCTACTTTCCTAAACAGAATTCTGAAAAAATTTTATCTATAATGTCCTCTTCTAGAGTATCACCAGTTATTTCTCCAAGACTAATCCAAGCATTTTTTATATCTATGGACGCTAAGTCTATAGCTAGTGTATTTTTCAGTACATCTAATGCTGCATTGCAACTTTCTTTTGCTCTAATTAGAGCTTCCTTATGTCTTGTATTAGTTATTACTATACTATCTTTTTGTATATCGCCTTTAAAGAACAAATCTTTTATGTATTCCTTTAAATCTTTAAGGCCGAATCCCATTTTTGCTGATATTTCAATTATATTATATAACTTTAAAGATTCTAAATCACTTTTATTTATTTTAGATTCTAAATCACTTTTATTTAAAAGTGTAATATATTTTTTATCTTTTATGTAATCTATTATTTCATAATCTTCATCATTTAATTTATTACTGGAATCTAAAACCAATATAATTAAATCCGCTTCATTTATCTTTTCTTTTGACCTTTCTACACCTATTTTTTCTACTAAATCCTCTGTTTCTCTTATACCTGCAGTATCTATTACTTTTATAGGGATTCCTTCTAAATTTATATATTCTTCAATAACATCTCTTGTAGTTCCAGGTACTTCTGTTACTATTGCTCTCTGTTCTGATAAAAGTGCATTTAATAATGAAGATTTTCCTACATTAGGCTTTCCAACTATAACAACATCTAATCCTTCTCTTATTATTTTTCCCTCTTCTGATGTATCCAAAAGTCTATCTAATTCTTTTATTACTTTGTGAACTTTTTCTTGAACTTGTAATGACGTTATTTCTTCTAAATCATCTTCTGGATAGTCTACAGTTGCTTCTATATGTGCTATAGTTTCTATAAGCTCTTCTCTTAATGCATTTATTTCATCAGAGATTTTTCCAATGGATTGAGATACAGCTGATTTCATGGACAATTCAGTTTTAGATCTTATTATGTCTATTACTGCTTCTGCTTGTGTTAAATCTATTCTTCCATTTAAAAATGCTCTTTTAGTAAATTCACCAGGTTCAGCAACTCTTGCACCGGCTTTTATAACTTCTTGAAAAACTCTTTTAGTTGGAGTTACTCCTCCATGACAATTTATTTCTACAGTATCTTCTGCGGTAAAACTTCTAGGAGCTTTCATATAAGTTACTAATACCTCATCTAAAATGTCATTTGTATTTTCTTCAATAATGTGCCCATATCGCATAGTATATGGTTTCATGTCCAGTATATTTCTACCACTTTTAGCTTTAAATATTTTATTTACTATGGATAAACTTTTATCTCCAGAAACTCTAATTATAGAAATTCCACCTTCTCCTAAAACTGTAGAAATAGCTGCTATTGTATCAAAATATTTCATTTTCTACACCTCTTAATTAATTTTTCAAAGTTAAAAAGAAAGCCTTATTACTTAGGCTTTCTTCAAATCTACAACAACTCTTCTATAAGGCTCTTCTCCTTCACTATAGGTTTGCACATCTGGATTGTTTTGCAAAACAGAGTGAATTATTCTTCTTTCATAGGGATTCATTGGTTCTAATTTAACAACTTTACCCGTTCTTATAGCTTTATTTGCTATTTTAATAGCTAATCTTTTAATAGTCTCTTCTCTTTTTTTTCTATAGTTTTCTGTATCTAATATGACTCTTTTATAATCATCATTACGATCTTTATTTATAGTTAAACTAATTAAATATTGAAGAGCGTCTAAAGTTTCACCTCTATACCCAATAAGTATACCCATATCAGGACCATTCATATGTATTTTTAATGTATTTTCTTCTTCTTTTATTCTTATTTCTGCTTTTATCCCCATATTATCTAAAATACTTTTCAAAAAAGATTTAGCTTCATATGCACAGTCCCTTTTAACAGTTATTCTAACTTTAGCTGGTCTTGCACCAATTAAATTAAATAATCCTTTACTGCCTTCATCTAAAACTTCTATATCTACTTTGTCCTCAGTTAAATTTAATTCATTTAATGCATTTTTAACGGCATCATCCACTGTTCTTCCTGTCATATCAATTGTCTTCAACCGTAAGCACCCCCTAAGCATTCTTATTAATAGAATGTTTTTGTTCTAACTTTTTAGTAAGAATTGTTTGACCCATTTGTATTAAGTTACTTGTTACCCAATATATAACTAATGCAGCTTTTAATCTAGAACTTATAAAAATCATCATTATTGACATTGAAAGATTCATATTACTTGCAGTTTTAGATTGTGCACTATCTCCCTTAGGATTCATTAAAAGACCCGCATAATACTGTGTAGCTCCTGCAAGAACTGCTAAAAATATATCAGGTGAAGCTAAGTCTTTAATCCATAAAAAAGTAATACCACTTATTCCCTGAATATTATTGAAAACATAATAAAGAGCTATTAATATAGGCCATTGTAATAAAAGTGGTAAACAGCTTCCAAAAGGATTTATATTATATTCTTTATAAAGCTTCATTTGTTCTTGTTGTAATCTTTGAGGATCATTTTTATATTTTTTTTGAATTTTTTGAATTTCTGGTTGAATTTCATTTATTCTTATACTTGATCTCATAGATTTTATATTTAGAGGTAAAAGTATCAATTTTATTATCAAAGTAACAAATATGATAGCTACCCCATATGAATAATTAGGATTTGTTATTATACTAGAAACAAAATTATGAATAATAACAAAAAATTCAACTAATATATTATTTAAATGACTCATTCCTAACCTCCAAAATATTATTTAACAGGGTCATAACCACCTTTACTAAAAGGATTGCATCTTAAAATCCTTTTAAAAGACATAAATCCCCCTTTTAAAGCACCATACTTTGAAATAGCATCTATAGCATATTGTGAACACGTCGGATAATATTTGCAGCATGGTTTTTTAAGAGGTGATAAATATTTTCTATACAACTTAATTAATTTAATAAATATTACTTTCAATTTATATATAATCCTGCCTTTTTTACTAAATTTATTAAGGAATTTTCTATAGATGTATAATTTTTATTACTAGATAAAGTTCTAGCTATAAAAATTAGATCGTATCCTTTTTTTATTTTATGACAATTTAATCTATAGCTTTCTTTTATTAATCTTTTTACTCTATTTCTAACTACACTTTTACCAACTTTTTTACTAACTGAAATTCCAAATCTAGTATAATCATTCTTAGTTTTATATACATACAATACTAACAGTTCATTCGAATATGATTTCCCTTTTCTGTAAACTACTCTAAACTCTTTATTTTGAGTTAATTTAAATTTTTTCATTGCTTACTGCTCCTTTTTTTCTGCAATTGCAGAAAAAGGCCACAGAATCGCGGCCTTATGCTGTCAATCTTTTTCTTCCTTTTTGTCTTCTTCTTCTAAGAACTTTTCTTCCTGATGCAGATTGCATTCTCTTTCTAAAACCATGCTCTCTCTTTCTTTGTTTCTTCTTTGGCTGATATGTCATAAACATACTGACTACACCCCCTTCTTACTGTTTTAGTCTATAGCAATTATCTTACTATCACTATCATTATATAATATTGTAGTTTTACTATTAAATTATATATTCCTCTATGTTTAATGTCAAGAAAAACACTGTTGTTAATATTTTTAAATGTTTTTTGTGGATAACTCCTTGAATGAACCTATACATTTTGGTATTATTAATGAAGAACTGTTGATAATTTAAAAAAACACATACTTATCCACATGTGTTGATAAGTATGTGGATAACATGTTAAGCTATTACTTATTAAAAAGTAACATTACTGTTTTATCTTACATATAGCCTATTTAATAATGTTAATTATTTTTTTATACTTTCATATAATCAATAGACTTTCGAATATTTATCCAGTATTTTATAAACATGTGAATATTTTTTTCAACAATTGTCAAGTAATTTAATAATCTGTTTATATTATTGTAGATTTAATGTTAATTATTTTTTGAACTGGAGGATATAAAATGAGTACCAATATAAAAGAAATATGGGACAAAACCTTAAATATTATAAAAGGTGAACTCACAGAAGTTAGCTTTAATACATGGATTAAAAGCATTGAACCTATAAAGATTGAGCATGATACTGTATTTTTATCTGTTCCAAATGACTTTACTCGAGGTATTCTAGATAGTAGATATAAAAATTTAATAATAAATGCTTTAAAATTAATTACTTCAAAAAAATATAATATAGAATTTTTTATAACCTCTGAAGAATCTGCATTTACTACTATTAAAGAAAATACTAATTTAAAAATACATAATAATGAAAGAAATAATATCACAACTAGTGATGAA